>NZ_JBWKNL010000003.1:0-136147 GCF_059415545.1 Allobosea sp. GW821-FHT10B12 | reverse complement strand
GCCAGGACGCGGGCGCCGTCACCTGCCTGCTCCGGCTCGATCGATTCCTCCGGCGCATGGCTGCGCCCGTCGCGGCAGGGCACGAAGATCATGCCGATTGGACCGGTCTGCGCGACGAAGACGCCATCATGGCCGGCGCCGCTCGGCAGGTCGCGCGTGGCGAGGCCGAACGAGGCAGCGGCATTGGCGATGGCCGCACGCACCTCTGGCGCGCAGGCCGTCGGCGCGACATGGCTGATCGGTTCGGCCGTGATGGCGAGGCGCAGCTCTTCCAGCGCAGGACGCAGGTCGCGCACCAGCGCCTCGCCGAAGGCCTTGACCGCCGCCTCGTTGCCGGAGCGGACCTCGAGCGTCAGCACCGCTTCGCCCGGCACGGCGTTGGCGGCGTTGGGGCTGACCTCGATGCGCCCGAAGGTGGCGACCAGCGGCTGGTTGTCGCGCGCGGTGGCCAGTGCGCGCTTGTAGGCGGCCTCGATCAGTTTCGAGGCCCCCACCAGCGCATCGGCCCGCAGCGGCATCGGCGTCGCGCCGGCATGGTCGGCACGGCCGGTCACCACGATGCGCTCGCGCCGGATGCCGACGATATCGGTGACGATGCCGATCGGGATGCGTTCGTTCTCCAGCACGCGGCCCTGCTCGATATGGACCTCGACATAGGCAGCGATGCTGCCGGGCTCGCGCCTGACCGAGGCCAATTCCTCCGGCTCGCCGCCGACGAAGGCGATGCCGTCGCGCAAGGTCATGCCGTCCGGGCGGGTTAGGGCGAGATGCTGCTCGGTCAGCGCGCCGGCCAGCGCCCGGCTGCCGATGCAGGAGAGGCCGAACTCGCTCGGCTCCTCGGCCAGGAAATCGACGACCTCCAGCGTGTGGCGCAAACGATCGCCGCGCTCGCTGAAGCTCTGCGCCACCTCCAGCGCGGCAAGCACGCCCAAAATGCCGTCATAGCGGCCGCCGGAAGGGACGGTGTCGGAGTGCGAGCCGATCAGGATCGGCTTCAGCTTGGGATCAGCACCGGCGAGCCGGCCGATCAGGTTGCCGGCTGCGTCGAGCTCCGTCTCCAGCCCGGCGGCGCGGAATTCCGCTTCAAGCCAGGCACGGCCTTCGAGGAAACGCGGCGTGAACGAGCGGCGCGTCCACGGGCGCTCGGGATCGGTGATCCGCGAGAGCGCCTCGATGCGCCGCCAGAGCCGGTCCTGATCGATCGACATCGCGCCTCAGGCCGCCGGGCGCAGGAAGCGGCCGTCACCGGCCTGGTTGCGGATCTGCTCACCATCCCAGGCGAGCTTGCCGCGGACATAGGTCGCGGCGACGCGGACGCGGAACTCGCGGCCCTCCATCGAGCTCCACTTCACCGCCGCCAGGCTCTTGCTCGGGTCATGGATGAAGCGGCCAGGCTCCAGCACGGTGATGTCGGCATCGGCGCCGGCGTCGAGCCGGCCCTTGTCGGCGAGCAGGAAGGCCTTGGCCGGCCCTTCGCAAAGCTGCTTCACCACGATCGTCGGGGACAGGCCGTGCTCCTCGCAGCCGGTCCAGAGCGCCGGCAGCAGCGTCTCGATGCCCGGCCCGCCCGAGGTGTTCTTGAAAACCATCGGATCGCCCTTCTTCTCCAGCCCCCAGGAGACGTGGTCGGAGGAGATGAAGTCGCAATGGCCGGCGGCGAGGTGGCTCCAGAGCAGGTCGCTCTCGGCCTTCGGCCGGATCGGCGGGTAGTGCTTCACCTTGGCGCCGAAGCGCGGCACGTGCTCCTCGGCGTTGAGCATGAAGTACTGCACGCAGCTCTCGACCGTCGCCTTGTAGCCGGCGCGCTTGTACATGTTGCAGATCTCGAAGCCGCGCGAGGTCGAGACGTGGACGGCATGCGCCCGCGCGCCTGTCTCGGCACCGATCTCGTAGATGCGGGCGGTGGCAAGGTTCTCGATCAGCGGCGTGTGGGCGCGCAGGAAGGCGTCCGGGCCGGTATCGCCGGCCTCGATCAGCCGGGCGATGTTGCGCCGGGTCATCTCCTGGTCCTGGTTGTGGACACCGCAGAGCAGCCCGGTCGGCTCGATCAGCTTGAAGGCTTCGTAGAGCGTGTCGTCGCCGATGCGGGGAAAGCGCGTCGGATTGGCCTCGAAGGTCGAGAACTTGAAGGCGCAGGCGCCGGCCTCGACCAGCCCAGGAATGGCATGGAGCCCGTTCTCGATGGTGATGGTGGCGTAGAGCGCGACGTCGACATGGGCGTCCCGCTCGACCACTGCGACCTTCTCGTTGAAGAGCTTGGCGCTGGTGACGGGCTCCGGCTCGTCATAGGGCATGTCGACCATGACGGTGACGCCGCCCGCTGCCGCGGCGCGCGAGCACATGCCGATGCCCTCGTGGTTGGCCTGGCTGCCGGAATGGACCTGGCCATCGATGACGCCCGGGATGATCCACTGGCCGCGGAAATCCTGCGTCTCGCGGGCCGAAGGCGGCGTGCCGGGGCCGACCTTGCCGATCTTGCCGCCGGCGACGGCGACATAGCCATCCTCGATGATCCGGTCGGACAATACGATGTTGCCGCGGAGGACGAGATCGAAATCGCTCATGGTCAGGGTATCCGGTTGATCCTGCGGGAGGGCGGAAAGCGTCTGCACTGCTCAGCCTTCGCGGCCGAGCGCGTAGTCGGTGAAGTTCATGCCCAGCGCCTTTTCGACGATCGGATAGACGCTGGGATCGGTCACGCTCGAGCTCAGCGGGATCTTGTCCTTGGGCACGCGCAGCACCGAGAGCTCCATGCCCTCGCGGACATGGCCGGCGCTGACCGGCTGGCCGTCGCCGTCGAGCGTCGTGATGACGTCCGGGAAGCAGGCATGGCGCGCGCCGTCGCGATCGGTGACCGCCATATACTCGTTCATCACATGGATGATGCGGGCCGCGGCGCCGGTTCCGACTTCGATCGTGCCGATGTCGAAGGCTTCGCTGGTGTAGCGGACATCCTTCCTGGCCACCCGTCCGCGCGCGATGATCGTGCCGCCGGTCTGGTCGCAGATCGCATCGATCACAGCCGCGCCGCCCTTGGGCTTGGCCGCGAGGATGCGCTCGCCCAGGGCCAGCGCCATCGAGATGCCGCCGAGCGCGGCGTTCTTGCGGACATAGGCGGCCGGGACCGGGTTGCGGCAGGAGGCGATGAAGCCGCCCGACATGTCCGAGGCCGTGCGCAGGATCGGCGAGATCCTGGCGGTGGCGCCGCGTGTCACCAGCTCGATATACTGGTTCCTGGCGCGGTTGCCGCCGACCGCGACCTGGATCGTCGCCTCCGGGCTGTTGGCGAGGCCGATCGAGCCCATGTCTCCGGTGGGATGGGCGCGGATGTCGCCGACCGCATCGACGACCTTGACGCCGAGGATGGCGCTGGGCAGCCAGGCGTTCAGCGTGCTCGACATGCCGTTCTGGCCGATGATCAGCCCATAGACCGGCTTGCCGAGCGCCTCCTGCAGCAATTGCACGGCCTTGACGTAGTCGATGCCCCACATCTCCCATTCGGTCGTGCCAGCGGGCGCGCCGATGGCGGCGGCGGTGGCGATGATGGCGTCGTCGGGAATCTCGTCCATGCTGACGAGCTCGGGCCTGCCGGTGTTGACGGCGGCAGTGCCGAGCATGCGGCCATGGTCGGCCCAGCCGCCGCCGCCTGCGGCGAAGACCGAACCGCCGGCCACCGCTGCCTCGACATCCCTCATCGTCAGAAAGCGTCTCATCGGCCGGCCTCGTCCCGTGGTCGCGGCGCCGGTCATGGCCGACGCAAGGGCGAGCTTAGAATGCTATCCGCCAAATGAATCATGCTTATTATGCGTCCGCCCATAATCGGATGTTATTGCCATGCGCCTCAATCTCCGCCAGATCGAAGTCTTCCGGGCGATCATGATCACCGGCTCGATCAGCGGCGCGGCCCGGTTGCTCGCCGTTTCGCAGCCGGCGATCAGCCGCCTGCTGGCCTATACCGAGGACAGGCTGGCGCTGCGCCTGTTCGAGCGCGTGCGTGGCCGCGTGCAGCCGACGCCGGAGGCGCGCCGGCTCTTCCAGGAGGTCGATCAGGTCCATCAGGGCGTGGTCCGGGTCAACGAGCTCGCCGACGAATTGCGCGAGCGCGGCACCGGCTCCGTGCGGATCGTCGCGAGCCCGAGCGTCGGCCAGGCGCTCGTGCCCGATGCGATCGCCCGGCTGCGCGAGCGCTTCCCCGACCTGCGCGTCGAGTTCGAGGTGCTGACGCTCCTCGAGATCATCGCCAAGATCGTCAGCGGGCGGGCCGATCTCGGCGTCTCGATCCTGCCGATCGACGAGCCGACGCTCGACATGGAGGTGCTGACCGAAGGGCGCCTCATGGTGATCATGCCGCGCGATCACGCGCTGGCGCGGCTGCGGGTGATCCGTCCGGCCGATCTCGTGCCCTATCCGCTGATCGGCTTCGGACCGCAGACGCCTTATGGCGATGTCGTCGGACGGGCGCTCACCCTGAAGTCCGCCCCGCTGCGGATCAGCACCGTCGTCCGCTTCACGCCTGTCGCCTGCGCCATGGTGCGGGCGGGTGCCGGCATCGCCGTCGTCGACGAGTTCGTCCTGCGCGGGCGGACCTGGCCGGAGCTGGTGTCGCGTCCGCTCGCGCCCAAGACACGGGTGCGCGCCCATCTGCTGACGCCGCGCTTCGAGCCGCTCTCGCGGACGGCGAACGCCTTCGTCGACATTCTGCGTGGATTGGTGCCGCCCATGCCGACGAGCAAGGAGGCCGAGGCGCCGGAAAGCGCTTAACACCAGGTTATGGGAGCCCGACAACAAATGATTGGCAGGGCATGATTTTGCCCTGTTAGGCTTCGCTCCAGACGTGGCCGGATCGTCGCGAAAACAGGGGCGCGACAATCGCGGCGAGGCCGTCGCATAACGGGAGCGGGAAGCATGACACTGAATTCGACGGGGATGGTGCGCGCCGCCATCAGGGGCGTGGCATTGGCCGCACTGATCGCGATGCCGGCCATGGCCCAGGATGCGGACCATCCGCAGAACGAAAAGCTCAAGGTGGCCTGCGATCTCGGCTTCGCGCCGTTCTGCTTCAAGACCCCTGCCGGTGAGACGACCGGCTTCACCTACGACATGTCCGCTGCGCTTGCCCAGAAACTCGGCCGCCCCGGCGTCGAGGTGACGGATTCGAACTTCTCGGCGATCTTCGCCGGCCTGTTCTCCAAGCGCTACGAGATGATCCCGGCGCCGACCAACATCACGCCGGAGCGCGCGGCGCAGATGCTGTTCTCCGAGCCCTATATGCCGACCGGCCTCGGCTTCCTGGTCAAGAAGGGCGGCAAGATCGCCAGCCTCGAAGAGCTGAAGGGCAAGGCGCTGACCGTCAACAACGGCTCGATCTCGGACAAGTGGCTGACCGACAACGAGGCCAAATACGGCTTCACCATCCAGCGCTACAACAAGAACGCGGACGCGGTGCAGGCGGTCATGATCGGCCGCGCCTTCGCCAATGTCGCCGACGCGCCGGTCTCGCGTTACGTCTCCACCCAGACGCCGACCGCGGAGGTCGCCTTCGTGCTCGATAGCGGCCGCAATTTCGGCATCGCCTTCCGCAAGGAGGACGCCGCCTTCCGGTCGCAGGTCGAGGCGGCGCTGGAGTGCATCAAGACCGACGGCACGCTCGCGAAGATCCATGAGAAATGGTTCGGCGTGAAGCCGGACGCCGCTTCGTCGACGGCGAAGATCTATCCGGGCACCGGCGCGCCCGATTTCGAAGGCTACGACGCGGCGCCGCGCAAGACGGAATGCAAGTGAGCGCGCAGCCCGCGATGCCGGCCGCGCCTGCCGAGACGATCGTGTCGATCGACGGGCTGCGCAAGAGCTTCGGCGAGGTCGAGGTGCTGCGCGGGGTCGATCTCGCGGTCGGCAAGGGCGAGGCCGTCGTGATCGTCGGCTCCTCCGGCTCGGGCAAGAGCACCTGCCTGCGCTGCATCAACCGGCTCGAGGAGCCGACGGCAGGCACGATCCGCGTCGGCGGGCAGGAGGTCACCGGTCCCAAGGTCGATCTCAACCTACTGCGCCGCCGGATCGGCATGGTCTTCCAGGGCATCCACCTCTATCCGCACAAGACGGCGCTGGGGAACGTCACACTGGCGCTGCGCAAGGTCGTCGGCCTCGGCAAGGAGGAGGCGGAGCGCAAGGCCCGGCATCATCTCGAGGTGGTCGGCCTGGCGCACAAGGCCGATGCCTATCCGGCCCAGCTCTCCGGCGGCCAGCAGCAGCGCGTCGGCATCGCCCGGGCGATGGCGCTGGAGCCGCAGGTCATGCTCTTCGACGAGCCGACCTCGGCGCTCGATCCCGAGCTCGTCGGCGAAGTGCTCAACGTCATGGTCCGCACCAAGGAGATGGGCATGACCATGATCGTAGTGACTCATGAGATGAAGTTCGCGCGCGACGTCGCCGACCGCGTCGTCTTCATGGACCATGGTGCGATCCTGGCCGAGGGCACGCCGCAGGAGATCCTGGTCAACCCGCAGCACCAGCGCATCCGCGATTTCGTGATGCGCTCGCACGGCTGACGGGCGCCAATGGACCAGATCGCCCGCTATTTCTTCGACTTCCAGCTGATGTCGGCCTATTGGCCCGACATCCTGCGCGGCTTCCTGATCACCGTTCAGATGTCGATCCTGACGGTGGTGATCGGTATCCCGCTCGGCCTCGGGCTGGCGATCCTGCGGCTCTACGGCATCCGGCCGCTGAACTGGCTGATCATCTTCTACATCGACTTCTTCCGCTCGATCCCGCAGCTCGTGCTGATCGTGCTGGCCTATTTCGCGCTGCCCTATTTCGGGCTGGTGCTGGAGCCCTTCACCGCGACGGTGCTGGCGCTGGCGATCGTGCTCTCGGCCTTCGCCGAGGAGATCTTCTGGGCCGGCATCAACGCCGTGTCGAAGGGGCAATGGGAGGCCGGGCGCTCGACCGGCCTGAGCTTCACCCAGACGCTGGCCTACATCATCCTGCCGCAGGTGGTGCGCATCTCGATCCCGCCGCTGACCAACCGCGCCATCGGCATCAGCAAGGGCACCACGCTGGGCTCGGTCGTGGCCGTGCCCGAACTGCTCAACGTGACCTCGAGCATCCAGTCCAACGTCGCCAATCCGACGGCGCTGACCGTCGGCGCGCTGCTGTTCCTCCTGCTGTTCCTGCCCTTCGTGCGCTTCACGCGCTGGCTGGAACATGCCTATGCCCATCCGAGGTCTTGATGGACGAGCTCGTCACGACCTTCTTCAACCTCGACGTGCTCAGGCAGGTCTGGCCGCTGCTGCTGCAGGGCTTCTGGATGACGCTGGCGCTGGCCGCTGTCGCGGTGCCGCTCTCTGTGCTCGCCGGCATCGCCATCGCCATGGCGCAGGATGTGCCGAGCCGGCTGCTGCGCTTCCTGCTCATCGCCTATGTCGACGTAATGCGCGCGATCCCGCCGCTGGTACTGCTGATCTTCATCTTCTTCGGCCTGCCCTTCCTGGGCCTGAAGCTCAACGAGTTCACCGCGGCGGTGCTGGCGCTGACGCTGAACGGCTCGAGCTATTTCGCCGAGATCTTCCGCGCCGGCATCGAATCCGTGGCCAAGGGCCAGCGCGAGGCTGCCCGCTCGACCGGCCTGAGCTGGTTCCAGAGCATGGCCTACGTCGTGGTGCCGCAGGGCACGCGCAACGTGCTGCCGGACCTGATCAGCAACACGGTCGAGCTGGTGAAGCAGACCTCGATCGCCTCGGCCGTCGCCCTGCAGGAACTGCTGCGCTCGGCTCAGCTCGCTCAGGGCCTGCTCTACAACCCGACGCCACTCGTTGCGGTGGCGATCGTCTATTTCCTGATGTTCTGGCCGTTCGTGCGGCTGGTCTCGCGGCTGCAGAACCGCACCGCGATGTCGGCAGCCTAGAACCATCCGGCGCCGCGACCGCCGCGGGAGAAAGACCATGAGCGATTTCGATCTCGTCATCCGCGGCGGAACGGCCGTGACCGCCAGCGATATCGGAGCCTTCGACATCGGCGTCACCGATGGTGTGATCGCCGCGATCGGCGTGGGTCTGCCGCGCGGCCGGCAGGAGGTGGGCGCGCAGGGCCTTCTCGTCCTGCCCGGCGGCGTCGACAGCCATGTCCATCTCGACCAGCCGTTTTCCTCGGGCGCGGAGATCGCCGACGGCTTCGCCAGCGGCACGGCCTCGGCCGCTGCGGGCGGGACGACCACGGTCGTCTGCCATGCGCCGCAGGTCCGGGGCGGCTCGCTGGCCGGCGCGGTCGCCGCCTATGCCGAAAAGGCCAAGCTGGCACGGATCGATCACGCCTTTCACCTCTTGGTCAACGACCCGACGCCGGAGGTGCTCGAACGCGAGCTGCCGGCGCTGGTCGAGGCCGGACATCGCTCGGTCAAGATCTTCATGACCTATGACAGCAACCGCCTGGGCGACCCGCAGATCCTGCAGACGCTCGCCGCGGCACGCCGCGCCGGCGCGCTGGTCTGCGTCCATGCCGAGCATCACGAACTGATCGGCTGGCTGACGCAGGCGTTGCTGGGCGCCGGGCTGACGGCGCCGCGCCATCTCGCCTGGGCCAAGCCGATGGTGGTCGAGCGCGAGGCGACGCACCGCATCCTGGCGCTGGCCGAGGCGCTGGATACGCCGATCCAGGTCTTCCACGTCTCGGGCGCACAGTCGGGCGAGGAGGTGGCGCGTGCGCAGGCACGCGGCCAGAAGGCCTGGGCCGAGACCTGCACGCAATATCTCGTGCTCGACGCGGCCGATATGGACAGGCCGGGCTTCGAGGGCGCCAAGTTCATGATCTCGCCGGCGCTGCGCTCTGCCGCCGATCGCGAAGCGCTCTGGCAGTTCCTGCGGGACGGCGTCATCGACATCGTCTCGTCCGACCATTCGCCGCTGCGCTATGACGATCCGCGCGGCAAGAAGCAGCATGGCGAGACCGCGCCGTTCAACAAGATCCCGAACGGCGTGCCCGGCCTCGCGGCGCGGCTGCCGATCCTCTACTCGGAAGGCGTCGCGAAAGGGTGCATCGACCTGCGCCGCTTCGTCGATCTCGTCGCAACCAATCCGGCCCGGCGATTCGGGCTGGCGCCGCGCAAGGGTGCCATCGCCGTCGGGGCGGATGCCGATATCGTGCTGTTCGACCCGACGCGGCAGGTGACCCTGACCAACGCCCTGCAGCACCATGGCAGCGATTACACGCCCTATGAGGGCATGACGGTGCAGGGCTATCCAGTCGCCACCTATCAGCGCGGCCGCCTGATCTTCGACGGCGAGCGCGTGCTGGCGCAACCGGGGGAGGGGCAGTTACTGGCGCGCGGCCCCTATGCCGAGATCGCGCCGACGGGGCGCTTCCCAACGCCGTTCGATCCGTTCCAGTGAGGAAGGCGCTCAGGCGCCGTCCGCCTTTCCGAGCGGCACGCCGACACCCGTGCGCTCGGTGAGCAGGCCGTAGTGCTCGATGCGGCGATGGCGGGCGAAATCGAAGATCGTCGCCTTGCCGAAGCGGGTCTCGTCGAGGTCGCAGGGATGGACGAGCACGCCGTCTTCCTCGTGGTCCAACTCGCCGACGATCTTGCCGTCCGGCGCCGCGATCAACGTGCCGCCGATCAGGTGATGCCCATCCTCGCAGCCGGCCTTGGCGACGGCCACGACCCAGGTCGAATTCTGATAGGCGCCGGCCTGCACCGACAGGCGATGGTGGAACAGGCGGTCCGCAGCCGTCTCGTTCGCGGATTGCGAGTTTGCGGACGGAGTGTTGTAGCCGAGCGCGACCATCTCCACGCCCTGGAGCCCCATGACGCGATAGGTCTCGGGCCAGCGCCTGTCGTTGCAGATCGCCATTCCGAACAGGCCGCCTTCGAAATCCCAGACCGGGAAGCCGAGATCGCCCGGCTCGAAATAGCGCTTCTCAAGATGCTGGTGAGTCCGCTCGGGGTCGAACTCGACGTGGCCAGGCAAGTGGATCTTTCGGTATTTGCCGATGATGCGGCCAGCGCGATCGACGAGGATCGAGGTGTTGAAATGACGCCCCTCAGGCGTGAGCTCGGCATAACCGAAGCTCATGCCGAGGCCGAGCTCCCGCGCCTTGTCGAAGAGCGGCTGGGTTTCCGGGCCGGGCATGGCTGGCTCGAACCAAGGGTCGGCCTCGGCGCGATCCGCGCAATACCAGCGCGGGAAGAAGGTCGTCAGCGCCAGCTCCGGATAGACGATGAAGGTCGCGCCCTGCGCCTTGGCCGTCTCCATCAGCGCGATCATGCGGTCGACGACCTGCTTGCGGCTATCAGCCCGTTGGATCGGGCCCAACTGGGCGGCAGCGACAGTGACGATACGTGGCACGAGCAGTCCTGGTCTGTGCAAGGTTGAGGGGCCCCTGCCCGGGCGCATGCCGGCCTGCGGGCGACCGACACCGTCTTCGAGCGTGGCTTTCGCCAAGGCCGACCCGCTGGAGTGCCGGGTCGTGCCAGAGCCTTAGATCGTCCCTCCTCAAGCTTCATATGCTTTGTTTGCGACCAGCTATAATGCCGCGTTATGCTTCTGGCCGCGTCGTGGCAGGCTGCGGAACCATCTTTTGCTGATCCTGATCGTCGCGCGAGCGGGCGGAACGTCACGACCATGAGCAGGGGCGCTCAGGCCGCCTCGGCGATCGCGCTCTCGAGGCGATTGCGGCCCAGCATCTTGGCCCTGTAGAGGGCGCGGTCCGCCCCGGCCAGGAGTTCGGTCAAGCCGGCCTTGCCGGCTTTCGCTTCCGCCAGGCCGATGCTGACGGTCGCCGCGATCGCCAGCCCGTCACGTCGCGCTGCCGCTTCGGCAAACCGTCGGGCTATGGTCAGGCCGATCTCGCGCGCGTCGCCCGCGCCGGTCTCCGGCAGCAGGATCGCAAACTCCTCGCCCCCGAGACGGGCCGTGACGGCACCAGGCCCCGCGGCCTCGCTGGCGACGCCGGCGAAGAGTTTCAGCACGCGATCCCCGGCTTCGTGTCCATGCGTGTCGTTGATGGCCTTGAAGTGATCGAGGTCGAAGGCGAGCAGCGAATGCGAAACGCCATCCTCCCGCTCGCGCAGGCATTTGGAACCGAGCTCGAAGAAGCCCTGGCGATTGAGAATGCCGGTCAGGAAGTCGGTTCGCGTGCGCGCCTGGAGCTGCGCCTGATCCTCTTCGCGTACCAGGGCGATCAGCGACATCGGCATGGCGACCGTGAACAGCACGGCCTCGTACATCGTCACCTTGGCGACGATGGCCAACGTGCCCTCGCCATAGACTGCAACCACCACCGGCACGACGAAGGCGCGGATGGCGTAGGTGAGGCTGTGGCAGGCAAAGACGACGATCGCGACCGGGCGGGAGCGCAGGCCCCTGGCGGTGCGGCTGCGATAAAGGGCGAGGGCGGTCAGGGCGCAGGTGACCGCGATCGGCAGTGCGGCGATATGGTTCCAGAAGATGCTGCCCATCTCGGCGCCGCCGATGAACCAGGCCGTTCCGAGGATTGCGAGAAGGGCTGCGACGAGCCCCGGGCGCAGCGCCCTGCCGTCGAGGGCGAGGACGCCCTGCAAGACCATCGCATAGCCGAGCACCATGACGACATTGGTGAGGGCGGGGCCGGCGACTCCGGGGAGCAGGCTGCGGTTCATGGCGAGGATGCAGCCGAGGGCGAACACGCCGCAGGCCGCTGCCCAAAGGCCGAGCTCGCGCGACCGCTGGGCGTGCGCGTGGCGCTCCCAGAGGGTCATCGCCGTCGCCACGACCAGCGTTCCGAGCGTCAGATACCAGAGGGTTGCAAGATCCATCGCGACGTCGTCAGCGATGCCTGCGTCTGGCGTCCGGCATGATCAAGCCTCCCAGCTCGTCCGACATGTCAGCATGGTTGCCGCAATCGGGTTAATGCGAGCTTGTGTGGATGCGTTGCGCCACTGGACAGGACAACGAAAAGCCCCGCCCTTTCGGGCGGGGCTCGCGGGACCGGCCAAGCCGATCAGGCCTGAGTGATCAGGGGTTGTCGTGGGTCAGGATGTCGCGATCCTTGGTCTCGGGCACGAAGAGCATGCCGATGACGAAGGTCATCATCGCGATCACGATCGGGTACCAGAGGCCGTAGTAGATGTCGCCGGTGCCGGCCACCATGGCGAACGAGGTCGCCGGCAGCAGGCCGCCGAACCAGCCGTTGCCGATATGGTAGGGCAGCGACATGCCGGTGTAGCGGATACGGGTCGGGAAGAGCTCGACCAGCGCCGCCGCGATCGGGCCGTAGACCATCGTCACATAGATGACGAGCACGGTCAGGATCGCGATGATCGTCAGCGACTGCGCGTTGAACAGCGCGCCGACGAAGCCGGTCTTGACGATGCGGGCATCGCCCGCCGCCGGGTAACCGGCCGCGACCGCTTCCTTGGCGATGTTCGCGGCGAAGGTGCCGTCGATCGCGACGTCCTTGCCGTTGACGGTGACCTTGGCCGCCGTGCCGGCCGGAGCCGGGGCCTGGGTGTAGACGATGGCCTGGGTGGCCAAGGTGCGACGAGCGACGTCGCAAGGCTGGGTGAAGGTGCGCACGCCGACCGGATCGAAGACCGAGCCGCAGGTGGCGGGATCGGCGACGACCTGGACCTTGACGTTCTGATGCGCTGCGGCGAGGCCCGGGTTGGCCGCCTTGGTGAGCGCGCCGAACAGCGGGAAATAGGTCAGCGCCGCGATCAGGCAGCCGGCCAGGATGATCGGCTTGCGGCCGATCTTGTCGGAGAGCGCGCCGAAGACGATGAAGCCGCCGGTGCCGAGGATGAGCGACCAGGCGATCAGCACGTTCGCCGAGTAGAGGTCGACCTTGAGGATGCTCTGGATGAAGAACAGAGCGTAGAACTGGCCGGTGTACCAGACGACGGCCTGGCCGGCGGTGAGGCCGAATAGCGCGAGCAGCGCGATCTTGGCGTTCTTCCACTGACCGAACGCTTCAGACAGCGGCGCCTTCGAGCCGGTGCCTTCCGCCTTCATCTTCTGGAAGGCAGGCGATTCCTGCATCTGGAGGCGAATCCAGACCGAGATCGCGAGCAGGAAGATCGAGGCGAGGAAGGGAATGCGCCAGCCCCAGGCGGCGAAGTCGGCCTCGCCCATGGTGGTGCGGATGCCGAGAATGACGATCAGCGACAGCAGCAGGCCGAGCGTCGCCGTGGTCTGGATCCAGGAGGTGTAGAAGCCGCGGCGTCCGACAGGGGCGTGCTCGGCGACATAGACTGCGGCACCGCCATATTCGCCGCCGAGCGCCAGGCCCTGCAGCATGCGCAGCGCGATCAGGACGACGGGCGCGATCCAGCCGATCGTGGCGTAGCTGGGCAGCAGGCCGACCAGGAAGGTCGAGGCGCCCATGATCACGATGGTGACGAGGAAGGTGTATTTGCGGCCGATCAGGTCACCGAGGCGACCGAAGAACAGCGCGCCGAACGGACGCACCAGGAAGCCCGCGGCGAAGGCGAGCAGGGCGAAGATGGCGCGCGTATTCGGATCGAAGGCCGAGAAGAAGTGCGCGCCGATCATCGTGGCGAGCGAGCCGTAGAGGTAGAAATCGTACCATTCGAAGACCGTGCCCAGGGAGGAGGCCAGGATGACCTTCCTTTCCTCCCTGGTCATCGGGCGCGGCTGGGCCGCCCCGGATGCTTGTGCCATGCTCATGAAGCGCTCCCGTCTTAATCGTTCCCCCGGATGCGACGGACCATCCGCTGCACCCTCACGCCGCCTTTTCGGCGGTTCTTCGCTTGGAGCCGGCGAAACACCGACTCAGGGCAAAGGCCTTTGAAAAGCCAAGTTTGATGGGGTACGAATGCGACTGGCCCCGGCAATCTTCAACCGAGCACTTGGTCTTGCACAGAAAGGCGTAAGACGAAGTATTGAGCCTGCGGCGGGCCGATCCGACTGTGCGACTCGCCTTGCAGCGGTCGAACCGCTAACCTTTCGCTAACCATATCGGCCGGGCACCCGCCCGGCTGCTGAGGGGCGCGAGGAGTTGGCCATGAAGCTCGGTGCGCGGTTTCCTTTGCTCGCAACATTCGCCGGACTGTGCGCGGTGAGTTCTCCCGCCGAGGCGGCGCCGGGTTTCGTGTCGGCGCCTGGCGGCGGAGTATCCGCTCCCGCTCCACGGCTCGCTCCAATGCGGCCGGCGGCTCGGCCCGGCCACGTCCATCCTGGCCGCTCCGGCTTCTACGGCGGCGGTTATCCCGGCAATTTTGGCTGGCTTGGCGAGCAGCGGGTCATCATCGTGCAGCCGGAGGCGAGTGAGCCGCCGCAGGCGAGGGAAGCCTCCGTGCCCGTCGCGATCGGCATTCGGCGGCCGCCAGAGGCCGATCCGGTGCTGTATCGGATCGAAACGCGCAATGGCCGCCCGGTGGTGCGGGTCATGCGCTTCAGCAGCGACGGCCGGGTGGCGCGGCGCTGAAACCTCGTCCTAGCCGCGCCGGGTCGCAGCGTAGAGCGCGATCGCGGTCGCGTTCGAGACGTTGAGGCTCTTGATCGCGCCGGGCATGTCGAGCCGGGCGAGATGGTCGCAGAGTTCGCGCGAGCGCTGGCGCAGGCCCTTGCCCTCGGCCCCCATCACCAGTACGAGCGGGCGGCGCAGCGGGACCTCGTCAAGCGAGACGTCCCCTTCCGAATCGAAGCCGAGCCGCAGGAAGCCGCGCGCTCCGAGCTTGTCGAGCGCATCCCCCAGATTCTTCACCGCGACCAGCGGCACGTGCTCGAGCGCGCCCGAGGCCGATTTCGCCAGCACGCCGGTCGCCGCAGGCGAATGGCGGATGGTGACGATCACGGCGGCGACCGCGAAGGCGGCGGCCGAGCGCAGGATCGCCCCGACATTGTGCGGATCGGTGATCTGATCGAGCGCCAGCACGATCGCATCGTCCGGCAGGCTGTCGAGATCGGGCGAGGGCAGGGGATCGCAGACGAGATAGAGCCCCTGATGCACCGCGTCCGGCGTCAGCAGCCGGTCGATCTGGGAGGGGCGCACCATTTCCGGCACGAGCGGCAGCTCGCCGACCTCCTCGGCCAGGCGCTTCAGTGCGTTCTCGGTGGCGAGCAGCTTGCGGAAGCGCCGGCGCGGATTGCGCAGCGCCTCGATCACCGGATGGGCGCCATAGAGGATCGCCTCGTCGATCTCGCCGGGCCGGTGCGGCGGCGGGCCATCCCGATGCGGGCGACCATGGCGGCTCTGGGGGCGGGGACGGGACGGGGCGGACATCATGGCTCCGGAAAGATGACGCCATGCCCTGCCACGGCGCGGCCGGCTTGGCCAGCCCGAAGGCCGGCAAGCGGGATTTTCATCGCATATCGCAAGGAGACACTGCAGATGACGAGGACTGATGAGCGGTTGTTCGTGCTGACCGGCGGACCCGGCGCCGGCAAGACGACGCTGCTGGCTGCATTGGCAGCGGCGGGCCATGCCATCGCGCCCGAAGCGGGGCGGGCGATCATCCGGGATCAGCTCGCTATCGATGGGCCAGCCTTGCCCTGGCGCGACCGCGCTCTGTTCGCGGAGCTGATGCTGAACTTCGACCTGCGCTCCCATGGCGAGGCGCAGGCGGGCGCATCTCCGGTCCTGTTCGATCGCGGTATTCCCGACAGCATCGGCTATCTGCGGCTGTGCGGGCTGCCGGTGCCGGAGCATTTCGACAGGGCGGCCCGTGCCTTCCGCTATGCCCGCATCGTGTTCGCGGCGCCGCCCTGGCGCGAGATCTACGCGCAGGATGCCGAGCGCAAGCAGGATTTCGCCGAGGCCGAGCGCACCTATGAGGCGGTCACAGCGGCCTATCGCGAGCATGGCTATGAGCTGATCGAGCTGCCGCGCGCCGATGTCGAGAAGCGCATCGCCTTCGTGCTGGACCGTGTGCGCGGCCTCGCTTCCGATGGGTAAGGATCCGCGCTAGGCTCAGGTATTCGCCGCAGCCCGGGAGGCGCGCCATGGCGGAGAGCCCCGAGGCCGGCACGATGCGCTCGGGCCGGACGCTGAACCATCTGGTGCCCGGGCGCGATTGCGGCGATTGCGTCGCCTGCTGCGAGGTGTTGCGCATCGTCGATCCTGAGGTCGGCAAGCCGGCCGGTATCATGTGCCGTCACAACACCGGTCGCGGCTGCGGCATCCATGCGACGCGGCCTGAGATCTGCCGGCGCTGGTTCTGCCTGTGGCGGAGGATCGACGCCATGCCGGACGAAGCACGTCCCGACCGTTGTGGCGTGATCTTCTGCCTGGAGGGCGAGGAGAGCCATCCGAATCCGTTCGCGCGCTTCTGCGTGGTGGCGCGGCCCGTCGGCAGCGCGCGGGCGCTGCGCAGCAACCTTGTCAGGCAGGTCGTCGCCATGTTCGTCCGCCAGGGCGAGCTGCCTGTCTGGGTGCATCGCCATGGCGTGCGCAGCCTGATTCACCCGCCGCCGGATCTCGCCGATGCGATCGAGCGGCCGCAGGAGACGCCGTTCCAGGCCTTCGTCCCTGCCGCGCAGGCCTGGCGCCGGCGCCATCGCGCCAACTGGCCGCAGGGCTGAACGCCATGTCGGGACGATTGCTTGTCGTTAGATGGCTTTTAGGCGTTGACAGGCGGCGGCCCTCTCCTCATAAGTCCGCCCGCGCCTGCCGCCCTTCACAAAAGTGAAACAGGCGGTTGCGGCCAGCCCCTCGGGGTGGCCTGCGGCAAGGCGGGGGAATGTCCCGAGCGGCAAAGGGGGCGGACTGTAAATCCGCTGGCTATGCCTTCGCAGGTTCGAGTCCTGCTTCCCCCACCACCTTGCTTTTTTGGCGCTGTATTCTTTCAGCTTTTCGGCGCCACGCCCGCACCCGGCAATCAGGTGCGGGACCAAGTGCCCGGCACGCTATCGCAGCGGCGGGGCGTAGAGGACGCCGCCCATGTTCCAGAGCTGGTTGAGGCCGCGCGGGATGGCGAGCTTCGAGCCGGTGCCGAGATTGCGTTCATAGACCTCGGCATAATTGCCGCTCGCCTTGACCGCGCGGATCGCCCAGTCGGCCTCGAGGCCGAGGGCCTTGCCGAACTCGCCTTCGGCGCCAGTGAAGCGACGCACATCCGGCTTCTGCGATTTCAGCGCCTCCTCGACATTGGCAGTCGAGATGCCGAGCTCTTCGGCGTTGACCAGCGCGAAATTCGTCCATTTCACCACGTTGAACCAAGCGAAGTCGTCGCTGCGCACGACCGGGCCGAGCGGCTCCTTCGAGATCACGTCGGGCAACACCAACGCATCCGCCGGTCTGGCCAGCTTGAGGCGCTCGCCATGCAGCGCCGACTGGTCGCGGGTGAGGACATCGCATTGCCCGGACTGGAAGGCGGACAGGGCCTCGGCCGCGCCCGGGAAGGCCTTTTCCTCGTAGGTCATCGAATTGGCGCGGAAGAAGTCGCCGAGATTGAGCTGGGTGGTGGTGCCGGCCTCGACGCAGATCTTCGCCTTGTCGAGCGACAGCGCGCTGTCGACGTTGAGCGCGCGCTTGGCCAGGAAGCCCTGGCCGTCGTGATAGGTGATGCCGGCGAAGGCGAGGCCGAGCTGCGCCTCGCGTCCGAGCGTCCAGGTCGAGTTGCGCGCCAGCAGATCGACCTTATTGCCTTTCAGCGCATCGAAACGCTCGCTGGCCGAGAGCGGCGTGAAGGTGACCTTACCCTTGTCGCCGAGCACGACGGCCGCGACCGCGCGGCAGAAGTCGACATCGAAGCCTTGCCAATTGCCCTGGGCGTCCTTGTCGGAGAAACCCGCAACGCCTTCGCTGACGCCGCATTGCAGCGTGCCGCGTTGCTTGACCGTATCGAGCGTCCCGGCGACGGCGGGAGCCATGGACAGGCTCGCCAGCGCCCCGAGGGCGGCGAGACCGAGATTGCACGAACGAATCTGCGAGGCCTTGAACATGGCGCTCCTCTCCTCCCGGATGTCGGCGGACGCGGCAGAGCCGGTCACAGCGTGGCCTTGTGGCGGATGATGACCTTGGTCCCGACCGGGACGCGGTCATAGAGATCGACGATGTCGCCATTGGCGAGACGGAAGCAGCCCGATGAGATCGCCTGGCCGATCGTCTCCGGCTGGTTGGTGCCGTGGACGCGGAAGACGGTCGAGCCGAGATAGAGGGCGCGCGCGCCCATCGGATTGCCGGGGCCGCCGGCCATGAAACGCGGCAGATAGGGTTGGCGCTGCAGCATCTCCGGCGGCGGGCGCCAGTCCGGCCATTCGGCCTTGCGGCTGACCTGGACCTGGCCGGACCAGGTGAAGCCCTCGCGCCCGACGCCGATGCCGTAGCGCAGCGCCCGGCCATTGCCCTGGACGATATAGAGGAAGCGTTCCGCCGAATGGATCACGACTGTGCCCGGCGCTTCGTTCGAGCGGAACAGCACCATCTGGCGGGCATAAGGCCCCTCGCTGATGCTGACCTCCTCGGTCGAGACGCGGCCCGGCTCGTCGCCGATGTCCATCGTCTCCTGCAGCACTGCAGGCGGGCGCGGCTGCGCCGTGGCGATGCCAGCCAGGGCAAAGAGCGGTGCTGCCAATCCCAGGGCCAGGAGGCCGTGCAGGGCGATACGGGTTGTGCTCATGGCTCGTGGCCCCCTCAGCCGCAACGGGAATAGATGAAGGTGCCGTAGCGCCGCTGCGCGTCGGCATCGACGAAGCGCATCACCAGCATCGACTTGCTGTGCGAGAGGATCTCGCGATCCTGCGGATCGCCGGCCGGTGCCTCGAAACCGAGATAGGCCTTGCCGCCAGCCCCTGCCTTCAGCCTGAGCTCATAGGGCTTGGGGTCGTCGGCGACATGCATCATCACCCCGTCATGCGGCCCGTTGCTGATCACATAGGGCTGCTTGCACTGCCCGCGCGCTTCCGCCTCGGTGCGCTTGCGATCCTTGTCGGTGTGGTAGGAGGCGATGCCCCAGCGCCCGACCAGCGCGTCGCGGGTGATCCCGGACGGAGCCGGGGCGCTCGCGGCGACACTGCCACCCGATGATGACGGACCCTCACCGCCGCCGCAGCCGGCCAGGAGAAGCGGCAGCAACAGGCCGCAGGCGAGGCCACCGATCGGGATGCGCTTCCGGCTTGGAAGCTGCGTGCGTTTCTCTGTCATCTTCCCTCCTTGGCAAGTCATCGGTGCCGATGCGTGTCGCAGAATGCCGGCAATTGGGCGCCGTACTGCAGTCCAGGGCTGCCAGGGACGCGCGGGCGCCGTCTGGCCGTAAAAGGAACGACGGGATTTCTCGGTAGGACAGCCGCAAAAGCGATCGTGATCAAGCCCTCGTTGCTCGACACGGTTATTCACCTGGTGAGCACAGAGGTTCAGGACCGTGCCGCCGCCATGGCAAATGACGCAGGCGCGGCAGCACGGGATCAGATTGCCGCCGCCATCGCCGAGAGCTTCGCGATCGTGTTGAGGTTACGGGCTGTGCCATGGGCCGCAGCCGGGATCTTGAGCTTCGAGTCGCGCATTCCTGCGCCGTAGGCGACGTAGATTTCCCGTCGGCCGAGCCGCAGTTCCTCATCGGCGCGGCCGCGGACATCGTCGAGCGAGTCGGCGAGCGGCGCCTCGTCGAGGAAGATGGCGACGGCCCGGTTCGGCGGGTGATCCGGGAAGGGGTTGGCCCGTAGCACCTCGGCCATCTCGGCGTCGGTCCGCACGATCACGCCGACCGGCTTGCCGGCCTGATCCCGAAGCCGCTGCTCCAGCGCCGCCTTGACCTCTGCCTCGCTGCCCTCGGCAAAGAACACGACATTACCGCTGGCAATGTAGGTCGTGACCTTCGCGAAGCCCGCGGCCACGCACATCGCCTTCAGGTCCGACATGGCGAGCTTGCCGGTTCCGCCGACATTCACCGCTCGCAGCAAGGCCACATAGCTCGGCATGGCATCCTCGCCTTTCATGCGGCGAAGGCTAGGCCGGAAACCTCGGATGCGACAGAGGCCTTGCGGCCGTGCCGAAAGCGCGCCGTCCGGCCGCCAAAAGGCGAGGGGGTCAGGGCTGGAGCAAAAGCAGCGCGAGCAGGCCGGTCGCGTGAAGCAGCGCCATGAGCTGCATCGGAACGGCAGCGATCGCCTCGGCTCTGAACGGGCAATAGAGATCGTCGAGCACTGACATGTCGTTCCCCCGACCATGCCCTAGCGGCATAGGCGGAGCTGTTCGCCCCCCATTTGGGGGGATTCTGGCGCCGGGGACTCGAATATCGCCCTTTCACCCCCAAATGAGGGCGGACGGCCGCCCTGGCCTCGCTAGGCTCGCCGTCGGAGAGAGGGATGATGGGGATCGCGTTTTTCAGTCTCGCCGTTGCCGCCGCCGGCGCTCTCGCATTCGGGACATTGGCCGGCGGAGCCGCCCTCGGAGTGTTCACGGGCGCCGCAATCTGGCTCGGCAAGCACGCCCTGAGCGATGGCTAAGATCGCCGCTGCGAGATCGCAACGCCCGGCAAGGCGAGTTCATATTCCGTGCGGGTGGGTTGACACTCGCCGGCTGGATAAGGAATTTGGCGGCCTCTGCGGCGGCGGCAGCGATAGGCTCGACTACGGAGTAAGCCGCTTTCGCTTGACGGCGAGGCAATAAAGAGTAGACCAAGACACTGAAGGTCTCAGGGTTCGCGGGCGTAGCATAGTGGTAATGCACTAGCCTTCCAAGCTAGCTAGAGGGGTTCGATTCCCCTCGCCCGCTCCAGTCCCGGCTCTATAATACTTGGATTTCGCTGTTGTCTGCCGGCCAGGGCGCTGCCGCCCGCGGGGCAATTGAGCAATCATCTCACGGCACTGGGCATTTCATCCCTGAAACCAGCGAGCGCCGGGGATCCGGCGCGTTGGATGCCGATCCCAGGCATCTCTTCACGACATGCATCTCTTCGCGAGACGTTGCATCGTCGGCGCGCGACGAGGGGGGTACCGGCTCGTGATCGATGATCTCGAGCCGGTCGAGGCAGTTGCTGTTCAAGCCGCTTTTGCCAGGGTCGGCGCGACAGCGAAGGACGCGGCGGTCTTGGCCTTGACCTCGTCGAGGCTGACGCCGGGAGCAAGCTCGATCAGCGTGAGCCCGCCGCCCTTTTCCTTGTCGCAGCTCATGACGCAGAGGTCGGTGATGATGAGATCGACGACGCCGGCGCCGGTCAGCGGCAGCGAGCAGCGCTCCAGCACCTTGGATTCGCCCGCCTTGTTGGCGTGATCCATCACCACGATGACCTTCTTGACGCCGGCGACGAGGTCCATCGCGCCGCCCATGCCCTTCACCATCTTGCCGGGAATGGTCCAGTTGGCGATGTCGCCATTCTCAGCCACTTCCATGGCGCCGAGAATGGTCAGGTCGATATGGCCGCCGCGGATCATCGCGAAACTGTCGGCCGAGGAGAAGAAGCTCGAGCTCGGCAGCGATGTGATCGTCTGCTTGCCGGCATTGATCAGGTCCGGATCGGCCTCGCCCTCATAGGGGAAGGGGCCGATGCCGAGCAGGCCGTTCTCGGACTGCAGGGTGACGTCGACACCATCGGGGATGTAATTCGCCACCAGCGTCGGGATGCCGATGCCGAGATTGACGTAGAAACCGTCCTGCAGCTCCTTGGCGGCGCGGGCGGCCACCTCTTCGCGGGTCCAGGCCATCAGGCTGCCTCCCTCTTGCGCTCGGTGAGCTTCTCGATCTTCTTCTCGTTGATCGTGCTCTTGATGATGCGGTCGACATAGATGCCGGGGGTGTGGATCGCCTCCGGATCGAGTGAGCCGACCGGCACGATCTCCTCGACCTCGGCCACCGTCACCTTGCCGGCAGTCGCCATGTTCGGGTTGAAGTTGCGCGCCGTGCGCCGGTAGACAAGGTTGCCGGCGGTATCGGCCTTCCAGGCCTTGACGATGGCAAGATCCGCCCTGAGCCAGGTCTCGCGGACATAAAGCTGCCCCTCGAACTCCTCGACCGGCTTGCCTTCGGCGACGACGGTGCCGACGCCGGTCTTGGTGTAGAAGGCCGGGATGCCGGCGCCGCCGGCGCGGATGCGCTCGGCGAGGGTGCCCTGCGGGTTGAGCTCGAGCTCGAGCTCGCCGGAGAGGTATTGCTGCTCGAACAGCTTGTTCTCGCCGACATAGGACGCGATCATCTTCCTGATCTGCCGCGTCTCCAGCAGCATCCACAGGCCGAAGCCGTCGGCGCCGGCGTTGTTGGAAATCACCGTCAGGTTCTTCACGCCGGACCGGCGAACTTCCGGGATCAGGCTCTCGGGGTTGCCCGACAGGCCGAAGCCGCCCGACATGATCGTCATTCCGTCGAACAGCAGCCCGTCCAGGGCGGCCTCGGGGCCGTCGTAAATCTTGCGCGTCATCGCTCCCTCATCTCTTGCCCTGCCCGAGGCAGGGTCGTCCATCATGCGTGCCCGCGAGGGGCGTCGGTCATCAGCCGGCCCTGCTCAGCGCCCTGTCGACCCCGGCATCAATACCGGGTGTCTCGCGCTGCGTCGACGGTGTCGGATGGGCATGGGCCATGTCGGCGAGCGCCGCGTCCGACGGGCAACGTCGAGCTTGGCCTAGTCGATCTCGCCCTCTCAGCGGGCCAACCTGCTCGCTCAGTTGCCCTGGGTCTTCGGGTACAATTTGGCGTAGCGCTCGGCATCGCTGCGGACGACGCTGTCGAAGGTCGCCGGCGACGAGGACGCAAGTTCGACGCCCTGAGATCCGAAGCGCTCCTTCATGCGGGGCGCCTGCACGGCCTCGGCGACATCCTGCGCGATCTTTGCGACGATCGCCTTCGGTGTCGCCGCCGGCGTCAGGATACCGAACCATGCGTCGTAGACGAAGTCCGGCAGGCCGGCTTCAGCGAATGTCGGAACGTCGGGAAGCTGCGCCATGCGCTTGGTGCCGGTGACCGCCACGGCGCGCATCTGGCCGGCCTGAATCAGATCGCCGCCGACATTGAAGAAGGTGAAGCCCATCGCCGCATCGCCTCGGAGTACGGCGGTCTGGGCGTCGGGCATGCCCTTATAGGGTACATGCACGATCTTGAGGCGCGCCGTCTGTTGCAGGAGTTCGGCTGCGATGTTGGTCGCGCTGCCGAGGCCGGCGGAGCTGTAGTTGAGCGCGCCGGGCTTCGCTTTCGCCGCCTCGATCAGATCCTTCAGCGTCCTTGTCGGCGTGTCGGGCGGGACGACCAGGATCGACGGCATCGTCGCGACCTGCGTCACGCCGACGAAATCGTTCAGCGGATCGAAGTTCAGGTTCCGGTTCATGGCGCTGATGACGGCGTGCCCGTTCGACGTCAGCATGATCGTGTGGCCGTCGGCCGGCCCCTTTGCGACGTTTGCGGTTCCCGCAATGCCGGACCTGTTCTCGACGATCACCTGCTGCTTCCATTTCGCCGAGAGCTTCTCGGCGATGGCGCGCGCCAGGATGTCGGTCATGCTGCCGGCGGAGAACGGCACCACGATGCGAACCAGCTGGTTCGGATAGGACGATGCAGGGTCGGGCGACTGCGCGAGGGCAGAGATCGGTGCGACCACCGTAGTCGTGGCAAAAAGAGCAGCAGTCAGAAATCGACGACGGTTCATAGATGCCTCCCTAGGTGTTTATGAGGGATCAGGCTGATGCCGGTTGGAGCGGCATGACGAGCAGGATCGAAGCCTCCCGGTCGGTGACGTTGCTGAGCTGGCGCCCCTCGCCGGGAGCGATCCGGCAGGAGTCCCAGCGACCCAGACTGACCTTGTCCTGCCCATTGGACACGGTGACCGTGCCGTCGAGGACGACGTAGAGCTTCTCGACGCCGGAGGCGTCGAGGGTGGTGCCGCCGCCGGGCGCGATGGTCGAGACGCCGAGCCAGACCGTGTCGGACGGGCCGGCCTCGCGGCCCTGCAGCCTGACCATCTGCATCAGCGCGTGGCCGGGGGCGTCATAGGCCGGGGCCTCGTCGAAGCGGACGATGTGCATGGCGTCAGGCTCCCGGTACGAGGATGACGCGATCGCGCGAAGAGCCCATCACGGCCTGATAGGCGGCATGGGCGTCGGCGAGCGGATAGATCGCGTCCGGCTTGATCGGGAAGGGCTTGAGGAAACCACCGGCGAAGCCCGGGGCGAGATCGCGCAGGATCGCTCCTGTCTCGATCGAGCTCAGCGCGATCGTATCGATGCCGACATAGGTGTGGCGGCTCTTGTAGAAGGCGAGGATGTCGAAGGTGACGAAGCGGTCGATCACCGCGATGAAGATCGCCCGGCCGCCGACAGCCATGGATTTCTGGCCGATCTCGTAGAAGGGGTCGCCGACCGTGTTGAAGACGATGTCGGCGCCCTTGCCGCCGGTGAGCTCGCGCACCCTTGCCGGGACATCGGTACCGGCGGCGGAGACCACCTCGACCGGCGCACTGGCATGGCCGGCATAGGGCTCGTCACGACGCACGACGCCGATCACCCTGGCGCCGCGCCAACTCGCGATCTGAGCCGCCGCCTGGCCGACCTTGCCGTTGAGGCCGAGGATCAGCACGGTCTCGCCCGCCAGCGGCAGGCCGGCGCGACGCAGGCCTTCCCAGCCGGTGACGAAGGGCACGCCGATCCCGGCCGCCTCCTCGAGGCTGACCCCTGCGGGGATCTCGACGACCGCCTCGGCCTCGACGATCAGATGGCTCGCCTGGGCGCCGTCCTGGCGGATGCCGAGATCGCCGGAGGAGCCGAAGACCTGCTTGCCGATCAAGGCGTCGGGCCCGGCCACCACCGTGCCGGCGAAGTCGCGGCCGGGGGTGCGGGGGAACACGGCATAAGGCATCAGCCCGGTCGCGGCCTTGGCGTCGGACGGGTTGACCGCTGCGGCCCGGATCTCGACCAGCACTTCATGGGCGGCGAGGGGGCGTAAAGGCCGTTCCTCAATCGGCAGCGCGATCTCTTCATAGCTCGCGGCCTTGGCGTGGAGCCGCAGGCTGCGCACGGTCGGTGGATTGGCGAGCGGGGTGCCGTGGGTGTCGGCTTTCCCGGCGATGGTGTCGGGGGCGAGGGACATAGCGGTTCGATCCTGATTGAGGGTCACGCGACGTGCCTGGCGTCGGCGCGGGCAGGCAGGCCGATGAGGGCGCGGGCTTCCTGCGGGCTGGCGATCTGGCCGCCGAGGTCCTCGACGATGTGGCGGGCCTTTTCGACCAGCGCGGCGTTCGAGGGGGCGAGGACGCCGTGGTCGATATAGACGCCGTCCTCCAGCCCGACGCGGACATGGCCGCCGGCGAGATAGGACAGCGCCACGCTCTGAAAGGCCGAGCGGCCGATGCCGATCGTGGTGAACAGCGCGCCCTCCGGCAGGAGGCCACGGGCATAGAGCACCGTCTCCGGCGAAGGCTGAAAGCCGTAGCGCACGCCCATCACGAAGGAGGTGAGGGGCCTGGGCTGCAGCGTGCCGTCCTTGATCAGGTCGTTCAGCAGGGCGATGTCGCCGGAATCGAACAATTCGATCTCGGGGCGCACGCCGGCTTCCGCGATCACCTTCGCCATGCGGCGGACATTGCCGGGCGTGTTGATCACGACCTCGCCGCCGGAATTCATGGTGTTGAGGTCGAGCGTGCAGATGTCGGGCCTGAGCGCCGCGACATGGGCGACGCGCTCTTCCGGCACCATCAGCGTCGTGCCGGGGCCGGCGAGCTTCGGATCCTGCTCGGAGGGGACGAAGCGCCCGCCCGGACCCGTGGTCAGGTTGATGATGAGGTCGGGATTGCCGGCGCGAATGCGCTCGACCACCTCGCGATAGAGCGGAAGCTCCATGGAGGGGCGGCCGGTTGCGGGATCGCGGACATGGATATGGGCAATCGCGGCGCCGACTTCCGCCGCTTCGAGCGCGGAACTGGCGATCTGCTCAGGCGTGATCGGCAGATGCGGGCTCTGCTCCGGCCGGGTCAGGTTGCCGGTGATCGCACAGGTGATGAAGACCTTGGGCAGCGGTGCGCGCATGATGGCGTCTTTCGTCAGAGCGCGCGGCCGCCATCGACCTGGACGATATGTCCGGTCGAGTAGCCGAGCATGGTGGCGCAGGCCGTGATCGCGGCGGCGATGTCGTCGGCCGCGCCGATGCGCTTCAGCGGCGTGGAGGCACTGACCTTGTCGTTGAAATCGGCGCCGCGGCCGGGAACGAATTCGGTGTCGACCACGCCCGGCGAGACCGCGAGGACGCGGACCTCCGGCGCCAGCACCCGCGCCAGCGCCTTGGTCATCACGTCGATGCCGGCCTTGGCGGCACAATAGGCGATCGAGGAGCCGATCGCGGTGAAGGCGGCGATCGACGAGATTGAGACGACCAGCCCGTCGCCCGACGCCTTCAGCATCGGCGCGAAGGTGCGAATGGTGGCGAACTGGCCGCGCCAGTTGACCTGCAGCATCCGGTCGATCAGCTCGTCGGTGAGCGCGTCGAGATCGGCATGCGGCACCGGCTTCGTGTAGCCGGCGGCGTTGATCAGGATGTCGAGCCGGCCGTAGCGGGCCTGCAGCTGATCGCGCAAGGCGATCAGCGAGGCGGTGTCGGCGACATCCGCGACATGGGTGCTGTGACCGTTGCCGAGCTCGGCGAGCAGGGCCTTGGCTCCTTGCGTGTCGCGCTCCGTGTCAAGATGGGTGACGGCGATGGTCGCGCCGGCGGCGGCGAGCATGCGGCTGGTGGCAGCGCCGATCGCGCCGGCACCGCCGACGACGAGCGCGACCTTGCCTTGCAGGGAGCGCGGATAGCGGGGCCGTGGCGTGGCGGTGACGGCTGTGTCCGGTTGGGTGAGATGCGACATGGCGTTCCCTGTCTTTGAAAGGGGCGAAATGGGCGGATCGAGAGGGGTCAGCGGATCGGCGGCGCCGGCAGCTTGGCTTCGCCGGGCTCCATCACGAAGGCGTAGTCGAACAGATACCAGGGACCCTCGACATCGGTTTCCGGCGCGGGACCGGTGCCCAGCCGGAAGTCGCCGATGAGATGTCGGGTCACGCCGAAAACGACGTCGCTTTCCAGATGCTGGTCGTCATCGACGAAGACCTGGGTGATCAGGGTCTTGTAGCCCGGTTTGTAGGCGAGGAAGTGCAGATGGGCGGGCCGGTAGGGGTGGCGCTGCTGCGCGCGCAGCAGCTCGCCGGCCGGGCCATCGGTCGGCACGGGGTAGCCGGCCGGCTTGACCGAACGGAACGAAATGCAGCCCTCTGCGCTGGTCGTGAACTTGCCGCGCAGGTTCATCTCGGCCTGGTCCGGATCCTGGTTCTCGTAGAGCCCGACGGGCGAGGCCTGCCAGACGTCGACCTCGACGCCGGCGAGTGGGCGCCCCTGCGGATCGGTGATCCGGCAATTGGCGAAGAGGGCGGGGCCTGGTGTCTGCGAGCGGATGATCGAGCCGCCATTGGCGGTGGCCGGCGAATGCATCCGCCAGAACGGGCCGAGCAGGGCTGCGGCCGTCTCGGTGGCGCCGTTCTGGCCGTTGTTGAGCAGGCAGACCAGCGTCGAGAAGCCGATCACGTCGGAGAAGAGCACGGCCTCGTTGTGGCTGTCATTGGTCGCCTGGCCGATGCGGTTGAGGGCATCGAGGCCGAGCTCGAACTCGTCCTCGGTGAGCCGGACCTCGCGGGCGAAGGCGTGCATGTGCCGGACGAAGGAGGCCATCACCTCCCGGAGGCGGGCATCCGGCGCCCGCGACATCGCGTCGAGCACCACCGGCGTCACCGCCGCCTCGGTCTCGATGATGTGGGAGCGGAGTCCCGGCTCCGCTCCCACGGCGGCGGCCTTCGCTGTCATGGTCGTTTCCTCCGTCGCTGCGGATGCGCACCGTGCGTGCTCTGTGCGATCGATTGCATTGATAATCGTGCAATCGATCGCATATTGTCAAGCCGACCAAATCATGATCTGTTGCGGCCCTGATCTGGATCTTCGAATCTCAATGAAATCAGCAGCATCAGCTGCCTTGCGCAGCGCGACCCTGCAGTCGATCGCCGAGGCGGCGGGCGTGCATCGCTCGACGGCGGCGCGCGCGCTCGATCCGGCGCAGGCGCATCGGATCTCGCCCGAGGTCGTCGAGAAAGTGCGGGCGGAGGCGCTGCGGCAGGGCTATCGGCGCGACGCAATCGCGGCCTCCCTGCGGACCGGGCGCTCGCGTCTGGTCGGCGTCGTGCTGCCCGATCTGGCCAATCCGGTCTTCGCGCCCATTCTCGATGGTGTCGGCACGACGCTGGCCGAGGCGGGCTATTCGATGCTGGTCGCCGATGGCGGCGCCGACGCTGCGCGCCAGACCGCGATCGTCGAGGAGCTGATCGCCCGCCGCGTCGACGGGCTGGTGCTTGCCACCGCGCGGCGGAGCGATCCGGTGCTCAGCGTCTGCCTCGATGCGGGCGTGCCGACGGTGCTGGTCAACCGCGCCGAGGATCAGCCGCGAGCCTCGAGCGTCGTCTCCGACGACATCTGCGGCATGCGGCTCGCGGTCGAGCATCTCGCCGGCCTCGGCCATCGCCGGATCGGGCATCTGGCTGGCCCCGAGGGGCTCTCGACCGGCATCCTGCGCCGCCAGGGCTTCGAGCAGGCGATGCGCGCGGCCGGGCTCGATCCGTCCGCCATTGCCGTTGCCGGGGCCTATAGCCGGACGGAGGGGCAGGCGGCGAGCGCCGCGCTGCTCGATGCAACGCCCGGCCTGACCGCGATCGCCGCCAGCAACGACCTGCTTGCGCTCGGCGCCTATCAGGAGCTGAAGCGGCGAGGGCTGTCCTGCCCGCGCGACATCTCGATCGTCGGACACAACGATATGCCGCTGGTCGACATGGTCGATCCGCCGCTGACCACGGTACGGATCGCCCATGCGCAAATGGGGCAGGCGGCGGCGCAGCGGCTGCTGGAGCGCCTCGCCGATCCGAACGCCGAAGCGTCGGTGACGCTGGTGCCGGCCGAACTCATCATGCGGGCGTCGACGCGGGAACCGGCCTGAGGACAGGCTTTCAACGTCGCCGGCCGTAACAGCACGTTGGGCCCTGTTGATCTCCGCTCGAATTCGTGCAATTAAATGACCGACCGGTCGGTTGATAAAAACGAAACGACGGATTTCGGGGAGAGAGATCGTGGCGGACGCTTTCATTTGCGATGCGGTTCGCACGCCGGTCGGCCGTTATGGCGGGACGCTTTCAAGCGTCCGTGCCGATGACCTGGCGGCGATCCCGCTCACCGCTCTGATGCAGCGCAATCCTTCCGTCGATTGGGCCGGGGTCGACGATGTCATTTTCGGCTGCGCCAACCAGGCCGGCGAAGACAATCGCAATGTCGCGCGCATGGCCGTGCTGTTGTCCGGACTGCCGGTCGAGGTGCCCGGCACCACGGTCAATCGGCTCTGTGGCTCGGGTCTCGATGCGCTCGGCCTCGCCGCGCGCTCGATCCGCGCCGGCGATTGCGAGCTGATGCTCGCCGGTGGCGTCGAGAGCATGTCGCGCGCACCGTTCGTGATGCCGAAGGCGGATACAGCCTTCTCGCGCGCCAATGCGGTCTACGACACCACGATCGGCTGGCGCTTCGTCAACCCGAAGCTGAAGAAGGCCTACGGCATCGATTCCATGCCCGAGACGGCCGACAATGTGGCAGCGGATTTCGGTGTCTCGCGCGCCGACCAGGACGCGTTCGCGCTGCGCAGCCAGCAGCGCTGGGCCGCCGCCCAGGCCGCCGGCCGCTTCGCCGATGAGATGGTGCCGGTCTCCGTGCCGCAGAAGAAGGGCGATCCCCTGGTCGTCGATCGCGACGAGCATCCGCGCCCGGACGTGACACTCGATCAGCTGGCCAAGCTGAAAGGCGTCAACGGCCCTGATCTCAGCGTGACCGCGGGCAATGCCTCGGGCGTCAATGACGGCTCGGCGGCGCTGATCGTGGCGAGCGAGAAGGCCGTGAAGGCGAACGGGCTGACGCCACGTGCCCGCGTCGTCGCCATGGCCGCGGCCGGCGTCGCGCCGCGGATCATGGGCATTGGCCCGGTACCAGCGGTGCGCAAGGTGCTGCAGCGCGCCGGGCTGGAGCTCGGACAGATGGACGTGATCGAACTGAACGAGGCGTTTGCGGCGCAGGGTCTTGCTGTGTTGCGCGAGCTCGGCCTGCCGGACGATGCCCCGCAGGTGAACCCGAATGGCGGCGCGATCGCGCTCGGCCATCCGCTGGGCGCGAGCGGCGCCCGGCTGGCGACGACGGCGACGTGGCAACTCCAGCGCAGCGGCGGGCGTTACGCCTTGTGCACGATGTGCGTCGGGGTGGGGCAGGGAATTGCAGTGATCCTCGAGCGCGTCTGACGCGCGAGGCGGAACAGGAGGCAGGCCGATGTATGCCCAGATGGTCAAGACCGAGGCAAAGCGGGTCCGCAGCCTCGACGAGATGGAGCCGCAGGAGCGCGCCTTCCAGGAGCGCATCGACGCCGGCCAGAAGATCGAGCCGAAGGAGTGGATGCCGGAGGATTACCGCAAGACGCTGATCCGGCAGATCAGCCAGCACGCCCATTCCGAGATCGTCGGCCAATTGCCGGAAGGCAACTGGATCACGCGTGCGCCGACGTTGGAGCGCAAGGCGATCCTGCTCGCCAAGGTGCAGGACGAGGCCGGCCACGGCCTCTATCTCTACTGCGCGGCGGAGACGCTCGGCATCAGCCGCGACCAGATGTACGAGCAGCTCCATTCCGGCAAGGCGAAGTACTCCTCGATCTTCAACTATCCGACGCTGAGCTGGGCCGATATCGGCGCGATCGGCTGGCTGGTCGACGGTGCCGCGATCATGAACCAGGTGCCGCTGCAGCGCTGCTCCTACGGGCCCTATGCCCGGGCGATGGTGCGCATCTGCAAGGAGGAGAGCTTCCACCAGCGCCAGGGCTTCGACATCATGACCGTGCTCGCCAAGGGCACGCCGGAGCAGAAGGCGATGGCGCAGGATGCGCTCGACCGCTGGTGGTGGCCGTCGCTGATGATGTTCGGCCCCTCGGACGACGCCTCGGTGCATTCGGCGCAGTCGATGGCCTGGAACATCAAGCAGGATTCCAATGACGAGCTGCGCCAGAAATTCGTCGACCAGACCGTGCCGCAGGCCAAGTATCTCGGCCTCACCGTCCCGGATCCCGCGCTCAAATGGAACGAGGCGAAGGGCGGCCATGATTTCGGCGAGCCGGACTGGACCGAGTTCTTCGCGGTGATCGCCGGCGAGGGCCCTTGCAATCGCGAGCGGCTGGAGGCGCGCCGCAAGGCCTGGAACGACGGCGCCTGGTTCCGCGACGGGCTCACCGCCCATGCGGAGAAGCAGGCGGCGCGGCGCCAGGCCGCCAGGATCGCCGCGGAATAGCGCTCCGCCAGCGGAAGGAAACGAAGCGATGTCGAGCGAATGGCCCCTCTGGGAGGTCTTCATCCGCGGCCAGCACGGCCTCAACCACCGGCATGTCGGCAGCCTGCATGCGCCCGACGCCGAGATGGCGATCCTGAACGCGCGCGACGTCTATACGCGCCGCAATGAGGGCGTGAGCATCTGGGTGGTGCGCTCGGCCGACATCGTCGCCAGCGCGCCCTCCGACAAGGGGCCGCTGTTCGATCCCGCCAACGCCAAGGTCTACCGGCACCCGACCTTCTTCGACGTGCCGGATGAAGTGGGGCACATGTGATGAGCGCCCCGGCCTCTTCCTCTGCGGTTTCTTCGGCGGTCGCCGAGTTCGCGCTGCGCATGGGCGACAACTGCCTGATCCTCGGCCATCGCAATTCGGAATGGTGCGGCCATTCCCCGGCGCTGGAAGAGGACATCGCGCTCGCCAACACCGCGCTCGACCTGATCGGCCAGACCCAGCTCTGGCTCGGGCTCGCCTGCGAGGCCGAGGGCAGGGGTCGCACGCCCGATGAGATCGCCTTCCTGCGCGACGTCTCCGGTTATCGCAATCTCCTGCTGGTCGAGCAGCCCAATGGCGATTTCGGCCGCACGCTGATGCGGCAATACCTGTTCGACGCCTGGCATCTGCCGCTGCTGAAGGTGCTGATGGGCTCGGCCGACAAGCGCATCGCCGAGATCGCCGAGAAAGCCTCCAAGGAGGTCGCCTATCATCTCGAGCGCAGCGCCGATCTGGTCGTCCGCCTCGGCGACGGCACCGCGGAGAGCCATGCCCGCATGCAGGCGGCCGTGGACTTCCTCTGGCCCTATACGGGGGAGATGTTCATCGCCGATGCGCTCGACGAGGAGCTGGCGGTGTCAGGCCTCGCTCCGGAGCCGGGCTCGCTCAAAGCGGCTTGGCAGGAGCATGTCACCCGCTCCTTCGCCGACGCGACGCTGAAAGCACCGGAGAAGAGCTTCGCCCAGAAAGGCGGCCGGCGCGGCGTCCATTCCGAGCATCTCGGCTACATCCTGGCGGAGATGCAGTTCCTGCAGCGCGCCTATCCCGGCGCAAGCTGGTGAGGAGGCGCTGATGGACGCCGCCACCATCTCCCGCCCGGCCGTCGCCGAGATCTGGTCCTGGCTCGGCGAGATTCCGGATCCCGAGATCCCGGTGATCTCGCTGGTCGATCTCGGCATCATCCGCGACGTTGCCTGGGCCGATGACATGCTGGAAGTGACGGTGACGCCGACCTATTCCGGCTGCCCGGCGACCGGCGTCATCAATTTCGAGATCGAGCGCGGCCTGCGCGAGCACGGCATCGAGAAGCTCGTCCTGAAGCGGCAATTGTCGCCGGCCTGGACCACCGCCTGGATCAGCGCCGAGGGCCGCGCCAAGCTGCGCGAATACGGCATCGCGCCGCCGGTCGAGGGCACGGCCGCCTGCGCCGGAGCGCTTGTGCCGCTCGAGGTCTCCTGTCCGCGCTGTGGCTCGGCGCGGACCGAGCGCATCAGCCAGTTCGGCTCGACGCCGTGCAAGGCGCATTTCCGCTGCACCGACTGCCTGGAACCGTTCGACTACTTCAAGAGCATCTGATGGCACGCTTCTTTCCGCTGGAGGTCGCCGATATCCGCCGCGAGACGCGCGATGCGGTCGTCGTCACCCTCGCGCCGCGCTCCGAGGATCGCGCCGCCTTCGACTTCACCCAAGGCCAGTACCTGACCTTCCGCCGCGACTTCGAGGGCGAGGAGCTGCGCCGCTCCTATTCGATCTGCGCCGGCAAGGACGAGGGCGTCCTCAAGGTCGGCATCAAGCGCGTCGACGGCGGCGCCTTCTCGACCTGGGCCAACGAGGAGCTGAAGCCCGGCGACGTGGTCGAGGCGATGCCGCCGATGGGCGCCTTCCACGTGCCGCTGAAGCCGGAGGAGAAGCGGCATTATCTCGGCTTCGCCGGCGGCAGCGGCATCACCCCGGTGCTCTCGCTGATCAAGACGACATTGGCGCGCGAGCCGGGATCGCGCTTCACGCTGGTCTACGGCAACCGCTCGGTCAGTTCGATCATGTTCCGCGAGGAGCTTGAGGACATCAAGAACACCCATCTCGGTCGCTTCAACGTCGTGCATGTGCTGGAGAGCGAGGCACAGGAGGTCGAGCTGTTCTCCGGCCGCATCGACGCCGAGAAATGCGCGCGGCTGTTCAAGGGCTGGATCAACATCGCCGCCATCGACATGGCCTTCATCTGCGGGCCCGAGCCGATGATGCTGGCGATCGCGGCGGCGCTGCGCGAGCACGGCCTGCGCGACGACCAGATCAAGTTCGAACTCTTCGCCTCGGCACCGCGCCGCGGCAAGCATGTCGTCAGGACCGCCGCCGACAACGGCAAGGCCGCGACCTGCACCGCGACGATCACCCTCGACGGCACGACGCGGGTGATCGAGATGGCCAAGACCGGGCAGACCATCCTGGAGGCGGCGCTCGGCGCCAGTCTCGATGCGCCCTATGCCTGCAAGGCGGGCGTCTGCTCGACCTGCCGCGCCATGGTCGTCGAGGGCGAGGTCGAGATGGCGACCAACCATGCCCTCGAGGACTACGAGGTCCGCCAGGGCTATGTGCTGAGCTGCCAGTGCTATCCGCTCTCCGACCGGGTGGTGGTGACCTATGACCAGTGACGCCGACACCATGCCGCTCGAGGCCTATCTGGCGCAGGGCGGCAAGCTGACCACGCCGGAGAACGCGCCGCCGCGCTATCGCGGCGAATTGCTGAGGCTGATGGCGACCTTCGTCGACAGCGAGCTCGCCGGCGCTGCCGGTTTCGCGGATATCATCAACCAGGGGCCGGGCATCAAGGAGCGCATCGCCGCCTCCCGCATCGTGCTGGAGAAGCTCGACCATGCCGAGCGCGTGCTTGCGGTGATGGGCGAGTTCGGCGCGGACATCTCGCGCTACGCCAATCACCATCCCTGGGCCGAGCGCGTGGCGCGCGACAGCGATCTCGGCGCTGCCCGCCACGGCGCCGACATGCGGCTCGCCGTGCTGCACTATCCGCTGCAGGGCTGGCTCGATGCGGTCGTGATGAACGTGCTGATGGGCCAGGCGGTGGTGATCCAGATCGAGGAATTCGCCGGGCTCTCCTACCAGCCGCTCGGCGAGATCTTCCGCGCCATCCTGCCGCGCGAGCGCCGGCATAAGGAGCTCGGCGAAGAGGGCTTGCGGAAGCTGCTGGAGGATGCAGGCAACCGCCCGCAGGTCGCCGCTGCGCTCGCCTATTGGCGCCCGCGCGTCGCCGTCAGCTTCGGCCGCGGCAGCTCGGCGCATTTCGAGACGCAGAAGAAGTTCGGCCTGCGCCACACCGGCAATGCCGAACTCGCCGCCGCCTGGGAGCGGCAGGTGGACGAGCTGCTGCGCGCCATCGGGATGGCCTAACCAGCACATACGACCCACGACGGCGCCAAGCCGCACACCGCGATCGACAAGGGATCTCAAGGGATGAACGCGCCAGTGAAGACCGTCCGCCAGCTCGAATCCTTCATCGTCGGAGACTGGGTCCGCGGCGCCGGCAAGGCCGTGCCGCTGCTCGATGCGGCGACCGGCGCGGAGGTCGCGCTGATCGATGCGAGCGGCCTCGACATGAAGCGTGCGCTGGCTCATGGCCGCGAGGTCGGCGGGTCGGCGCTACGCAAGCTCAGCTTCCATGAGCGCGCCTTGATGCTGAAGGCGCTCGGCCAGGCGCTGATGGAGGCGAAGGAGGAGTTCTACGCCCTCTCCACCGCGACCGGCGCGACGCGCACCGATAGCTGGATCGACATCGAGGGCGGTATCGGCACCTTGCTGTCCTTCGCCTCGAAGGGCCGGCGCGAGCTGCCGAACACGCGCACTCTCGTCGACGGCGATGTCGAGCTCCTGTCGCGCGACAACACGTTTTCCGGCCAGCACATCCTGACGCCTCTGGAAGGCGTCGCGATCCACATCAACGCCTTCAATTTCCCGTGCTGGGGCATGCTGGAGAAGCTGGCGCCGACGCTGCTCGCCGGCATGCCCGCGATCGTCAAGCCGGCGAGCCAGACCGCCTATCTGACCGAGTTGATGGTGCGCAGGATCATCGCGACAGGCATCCTGCCCAAGGGCGCGCTGCAATTGATCAGCGGCTCGGTTGGCGACCTGCTCGACCATGTCGACTGCCAGGATGTCGTGACCTTCACCGGCTCGGCCGCCACCGGCCGCAAGCTCAAGGCGCACAAGGCGATCGTCGAGAATTCCGTGCGCTTCACCATGGAGGCGGATTCGCTCAACGCCGCGATCCTCGGCCCCGATGCGGTCGCCGGCACCGAGGAGTTCGACCTCTTCGTCAAGGAGGTCGCCCGCGAGATGACGGTGAAGGCCGGGCAGAAATGCACGGCGATCCGCCGCGTGATCGCACCGCGGGCCACGGTCGAGCCGCTGATCAAGGCGCTCGGCGAGCGGCTCGCCAAGACGGCGCTCGGCAATCCCGGCGAGGAGGCGACGCGGATGGGCCCGCTCGCCAGTCTCGCCCAGCGCGACGAGGTGCGGGCCCGCATCGCGGAACTGCAAGGGGATGCCGAGATCGTCGCTGGCGATCCAACCCGAGCCAATCTGACGTCGGGCGATGCGCAGGCCGGCGCCTTCCTGAGCCCCGTGCTGCTCTATTGCGACAAGCCTGGTTCGGCCCGGGCGGTGCACGATGTCGAGGCTTTCGGCCCGGTCAGCACGATCATCCCCTATGAGACTGCCGAGGAGGCCGCAGAGCTCGCGCGGCGCGGCAAGGGCAGCCTCGTCGCCTCGGTCTTCACCAACGACGCCGCCTTCGCGCGTGAGGCCGTGCAGGCGCTCGGGCCCTGGCATGGCCGAGTCATGCTCGGCAATCGCGTCAGCGCGAAGTCCTCGACCGGCCACGGCTCGCCGCTGCCGGTCTTGGTCCATGGCGGGCCGGGCCGGGCCGGCGGCGGCGAGGAGCTTGGTGGCATGCGCGCCGTCAAGCATTACATGCAACGCACTGCCATCCAGGGCGCGCCCTGGCTGCTGTCGGAGGTCACTGGCCGCTGGATGCAGGGCGCGAAGGCGCGGCGCGACGGCGTCCATCCCTTCCGCAAGTCGCTCGCCGAGCTGGAGATCGGCGACCAGCTCGTCACCGCCTCGCGCACCGTGACGCTGGAGGACATCGAGCACTTCGCTCATTTCACCGGCGACACCTTCTACGCCCATATGGACGAGGAGGCCGCCAAGGCGAACCCGTTCTTCGACGGGCGCGTCGCCCATGGCTATCTGATCGTCTCGTTCGCCGCCGGGCTGTTCGTCGATCCGGCGCCGGGCCCGGTGCTCGCCAATTACGGTGTCGACGCGCTGCGCTTCCTGACGCCGGTCAATCCGGGCGATGCTTTGCAGGTGACGCTGACCTGCAAGCAGATCAATCCGCGCGAGACCGAAGAGTACGGCGAGGTGCGCTGGGACTGCGCGGTCAGCAACCAGGAGGCCCAGCTCGTCGCGCAGTACGACGTGCTGACGATGGTAGCGAAGAACTGGCCGCAATAGTCTCGACGCTGAGGATAACGGTGCCGGTCACACCGGCACCGGTCCGTGAACCTTGATCTCCCGCAGCACGAGGTTGGTGCGGACATTGGCGATGCCCGGCAGCCTGAACAGGAAGTGCTCGAGGAAGTCGTTATAGGCGTCCTTGTCGCGGCAGACGACATGCAGGTGGTAGTCGGCCTCGCCGGTGGTCGCGAAGCATTCCAGCACTTCGGGCCGCCCGGTCACGCGCGAGATGAACGTCTTCACATGGTCCGCCTCGTGGCGCACCAGCGCGACGTGCACCACCGCGCTGAAGGCGAGCCCGGCCTTGGCGGGATCGACGATCGCGCGATAACTCGAAATCACACCGGCTTCCTCGAGCGCCCGCACCCGGCGCCAGCAGGCCGAGGCCGACATGCCGACGCCCTCCGCCAGCTCCTGATTGGAGATGCGGGCATCCGCCTGCAGCAGCGTGATCAGCTTGCGGTCCTGCTCGGTGAGCTCCATCGCTGTGTCCTGAAAGGATTATCCTCAATATAGGGCATTGTCGGTCAATTTTATCGAATCGGCAATCCGAATCGGCAAACCAGGCAAGTTTTTCCAGGCGCCCGAGTTTAGAATCTCCCGAATAAATCTTTCGGGAGGCCACGCCATGGCCGGCACCTCATCGACCAGCTCGCCCGCCGACTATGCGCTCGGCGACCGCTACACCAGAACCACCGGACGCGTGTTCCTGACCGGCACCCAGGCGCTGGTGCGGATCGCGCTCGACCAGGCTCGCCGCGACCGCGCTGCAGGCCTCGACACGGCCGGTTTCATCTCCGGCTATCGCGGCTCGCCGCTTGGCGGCGTCGATCTCGAACTCTGGCGCGCCAAGGAGCTGGTGGGGCAGCACGGCATCGAGTTCCTGCCTGCCGTCAACGAGGACCTCGCCGCGACCGCCGTGCTCGGCTCGCAGCAGGTCGAGACCAATCCGGACCGGACGGTGCAGGGCGTTTTCGGCCTCTGGTACGGCAAGGGCCCCGGCGTCGACCGCGCCGGCGACGCGCTGAAGCACGGCAACGCCTACGGCTCCTCGCCGCATGGCGGCGTGCTGGTGGTCGCCGGGGACGATCATGGCTGCGTCTCGTCATCGATGCCGCACCAGTCCGACGTCGCCTTCATGGCCTGGTTCATGCCGACGCTGAACCCCGCCTCGATCGGCGAATACCTCGCCTTCGGCGAATACGGCTATGCGCTGTCGCGCTATTCCGGCATGTGGGTCGGCTTCAAGGCGATCTCGGAAACGGTCGAGAGCGGCCAGTCGGTCGAGTTGCCGGCGCCGCGCCAGTTCAACCAGCCCGACTACACGCCGCCCGCCAGCGGGCTGCACTATCGCTGGCCGGACCTGCCGGGACCGCAGATCGAGGAGCGCATGGAGGCCAAGAAGATGGCCGTCTTCGCCTTCGCCGAGGCGAACCCGATCGACCGGCGCATCTACGACATTCCCGATGCCTCCTTCGGCATCGTCACCACCGGCAAGGCGCATCTCGACCTGATGGAGGCGCTGCGCCTGCTCGGCCTCGACGAAGCAGCCTGCCGCAGCCACGGCATCGACATCTACAAGGTCGGGATGGTCTGGCCGCTGGCCCGCCGCTCCGCGCTGGAATTCGTGCGCGGCAAGCACGAGATTCTCGTCGTCGAGGAAAAGCGCGGCATCATCGAGAGCCAGCTCAAGGAGTACTTCTACGACTATCCAGGCCATAAGCCGCATTCCATGGTCGGCAAGCGCGACGAGGACGGCAACCGCCTGATCTCATGGATTGGCGAACTCTCGCCGCGCCTGCTCGCGCCGATCGTGGCGAAGCGGCTGGACGCGCTGTTCCCGGACCTGTGCCTGACCGAGCGCGCTGCGGCTCTCGTGCCTGAGGCCTCGCGCATCATCCAGGTGCCGGGCGCAACCCGGACGCCCTATTTCTGCTCCGGCTGCCCGCACAACAGCTCGACCAAGGTGCCGGAAGGCTCGAAGGCATTGGCCGGCATCGGCTGCCACTTCATGGCGAGCTGGATGGATCGCGAGACCACCTCGCTGATCCAGATGGGCGGCGAGGGCGTGAACTGGGCAGCATCCTCCCTGTTCACCGGCAGGGGCCACATCTTCCAGAACCTGGGGGAGGGCACCTATTACCACTCCGGCTCGATGGCGATCCGCCAGGCGATCGCCGCCAAGGCCAACATCACCTACAAAATCCTGTACAACGACGCTGTCGCCATGACCGGCGGCCAGCCGGTCGACGGGCCGATCAGCGTCCACGCGATCGCGCAGGAAGTCCGCGCCGAGGGCGTCGAACGCATCGCGCTGGTCTCGGACCAGCCGGAAAAGTTCACGCCTGCCGGCCTGCCGCACGGCATCACGATCCACCACCGCCGCGAGCTCGATGCGGTTCAGCGCGAACTGCGCGGGATCAAGGGCGTCTCGGTGCTGATCTATGAGCAGGCCTGCGCCACCGAGAAGCGACGCCGGCGCAAGCGCGGCACGATGGCCGACCCGCAGCGCTTTGCCACCATCAACGACCTCGTCTGCGAGGGCTGCGGCGATTGTTCGGTGGCGTCGAACTGCCTGAGCGTCGAGCCGAAGGAGACGCCGTTCGGCCGCAAGCGGCAGATCAACCTCTCCAACTGCAACAAGGACTTCTCCTGCCTCGATGGCTTCTGCCCGAGTTTCGTGACGGTGGAAGGCGCCACCCGCCGCAAGCGCCAGGCGAGCGGAAGCGACTTCGTCGGGCGGGCGGCGTTGCTGCCGAGACCGACCTTGCCGACGCTCGACCGGCCCTATGATCTGCTCGTCACCGGCGTCGGCGGCACCGGCGTCATCACGGTCGGCGCGCTGATCGCGATGGCGGCCCATCTCGAGGGCAAGGGCAGCTCGGTCCTCGACTTCACCGGCTTCGCCCAGAAGTTCGGGCCGGTGCTGTCCTTCCTGCGGCTTGCGGAAACGCCCGAGGCGGTCAATCAGGTCCGCATCGACAATGGCTCGAGCGATGCGCTGATCGGCTGCGACATCGTCGTATCGTCCTCGCCCAAGGCCTCCGCCACCTACCGCTCCGGCATGCGGGCGCTCGTCAACACGGCCGAGATGCCGACCGGCGACATCGTGCGCCGTCGCGACGCCGACCTCGCGACGCGCCGCCGGTTGAAGGAGATCGAGCAGGTGGCTGGGCCCGAGAACGTTCGCGCGCTCGATGCCAATGGGTTGGCGGAAGAGCTCTTCGGCGATGCGGTGTTCGCCAACATCATCATGCTCGGCCATGCCTGGCAGCAGGGGCTGGTTCCCGTCGGGCTCGACGCCCTGCATCGCGCCATCGAGCTCAACGGCGTCGCGGTCGAGCGCAACCGGCAGGCCTTTGCCGCCGGGCGGCTCGCGGCTGCCGATCCCACAGCCTTTGCGTCGGCCCCGACCACCGCCACGCCGGAAACCCTGGACGAGGTGATCGCTCGCCGCCAGCGCTTCCTCGTCGACTATCAGGACGAGGCCTGGGCGCGGCGGTACCGGGCGGGCGTCGACAAGGTTCGTGCGGCTGAGCGGCCGTTTGGCAGCGAAGCCCTCACCGACGCAGTTGCCCGCTCGCTGTTCAAGCTGATGTCCTACAAGGACGAGTACGAAGTGGCGCGGCTGCATATGGGCACCGGCTTCCTTGACGAGCTGAAGCGCAGCTTCGATGGCGACTTCAAGGTGAACTACCATTTTGCTCCGCCTTTCCTCGGCGGGGACAAGGATGCGCGCGGGCGGCCGTTGAAGCGTAGCTTCGGCCAGTGGGTCCAGACGCCGCTGCGCCTGCTGGCGCGGCTCAAGGGCTTGCGCGGCACGGCCTTCGATCCCTTCGGCTACACGGCGGAGCGCAAGATGGAGCGCGCGCTGATCGGTTGGTACGAAGGGCTGATCGACGAGATGCTGGCGCAATTGCCTGCGCGGGCGCCCGATTCACTGCTGGCGCTCGCCAGGGCGCCGATGGACATCCGCGGCTACGGCCCGGTGAAGGAGGCGGCGGTCGCAGAGGTCAAGGCGACCGTGGCCCGGCTGAGGAAGGACGCGTCGGAGCCTGCTGCGAAGCAGGCGGCCTGATCGGTGCTTTTGAAATCGGTTCGGGCTGCTATTTCAGCGCCGCGGCACCGTCGAGGAACAGTGCGGTGACCATGTCGGCATAGCCCTCGCGGCTCAGCGCGCCGCTGGGCCGGAACCAGGTGTAGACCCAGTTCAGGATGCCGAAGAGCGACATGGTGACCGGCGTCACCCCGGCGCGGTTGTCCGCCAGCGCCGGGTTGATGTCGACCAGCACGTCCGAGAACGCCTTGACGATGCGGCGCTCCATCTCCCGCAGCTCCAGACGCTGGGCTTCGGTGAGCGAGCCGGTGCCGTTGAGCAGGACCTGGTGGAAGTTCGACGCTGTGCGGTAGTTCTCCAGCACGCCGCCGATCAGATGGCGCAAACGCGCCCGCGGTTCGAGGTCGGGCCGGTCGGCCTCGATGATCGCTGCCTCCAGCTCGACGAGATGGGTGCGGCCGATATCGAAGATCAGCAGGTCCTTGCTCGGATAGTAATGGTAGAGCAGCGCCTTGGAGACGTTGTTCTCCTGGGCGATCTGCGCCATCGAGGCGCGCTCCATGCCGAGCTTGGCGAAGACGGCCGCGGCGCTGTCGAGGATGCTGCGCCGCTTCTCATCGAAATCCGCAGCCCTGGTGCGGGCCATCGCCTGTTATCCTTTCGGCCGGTTGTCGACGACGCGCCTGGCCTTGCCGGCCGAACGCTCGACCGAATCGGGGTCGCCGACCTGTATCTTGGTGCTCACCCCCACCACGCTTTTGATGTGGTGCGCAAGTTCCTTGGCTGACGAGGCGCGCGCGGCGGCATCGGCTGCGTGCGGCATCGCCTCGACATGCACGACCATGTCGTCCATGCGACCGGCGCGCACGAGCTCGATCTGGAAATGCGGGGCGAGGCCGCCGCATTTCAGGAGCTGCTCCTCGATCTGCGTCGGGAAGATGTTGACGCCGCGCAAGATCATCATGTCGTCTGAGCGGCCGGTGATCTTCTCGATCCGGCGCATCGCCCGCGCCGTGCCCGGCAGGAGCCGCGTCAGGTCGCGGGTGCGATAGCGGATGATCGGCAGCGCCTCCTTGGTCAGCGAGGTGAAGACGAGTTCGCCGAGCTCGCCGTCGGGCAGGACAGCGCCGGTCTCCGGATCGATGATCTCCGGATAGAAATGATCCTCCCAGACATGCAGCCCGTCCTTGGTCTCGACGCATTCGCTGGCGACGCCCGGGCCGATCACCTCCGACAGGCCGTAGATGTCGACGGCGTGCATGTCGAAATCCTGCTGGATCTCCTCGCGCATCGCATTGGTCCAGGGCTCGGCACCGAAGATGCCGACTGCCAGCGAGGAGCTTCGTGGGTCGATGCCCTGGCGCCGGAACTCGTCGAGGATCGACAGCATGTAGGACGGCGTCACCATGATGATGCGCGGCTTGAAGTCCTGGATCAGGCAGACCTGGCGCTCGGTCATGCCGCCCGAGATCGGGATCACCGTGCAGCCGAGCTTCTCGGCGCCGTAGTGGGCACCGAGCCCGCCGGTGAACAGGCCGTAACCATAGGCGACATGGCAGATGTCGCCGGCCCGGCCGCCGGCCGCCCGGATCGAGCGGGCGACGCAGGTCGCCCACATCTCGATGTCGTTCTGGGTGTAGCCGACGACGGTCGGCTTGCCGGTGGTGCCGGAGGAGGCGTGGATGCGGGCGATTTTTTCCCGCGGCACCGCGAACATCCCGAACGGATAGGTGTCGCGCAGGTCCTTCTTCACGGTGAACGGGAATTTCGCGAGATCTGACAGCGTCCTTAGATCATCAGGATGGACGCCGGCCTTGTCGAACTGCGCCCGGTAATGCGGCGAATTGCGATAGGCGTGGTCGAGCGTCGTCTTCAGGCGCTTGAGCTGGAGCGCCGAGATTTCGTCGCGAGAGGCCGTTTCGATGGGATCGAGATCGCCCGGACGGGGCGAAAGGTCTTCCATGGGTTTCCTCCGCTCTTGTCTTGTTTCGGCCGGAACGTTCAGCCCGGCTCGGGGATCGGCGTGCCCTTGACGGTGCGGGAGTGGCCGCGGAATTCCGCGACGTGCTCGCCGTTCTGATTCGTCACCTTGATGTCGTAGATGCCGCCGCGGCCGATGCGCGAGACTTCGCCGGCGCTGGCGGTCAGCCGGTCGCCCTCGAAGGCTGGGCGCAGGAACGTCACCGAGCAGTGCTGCGCGACGGTGTTCTGGTTGTAGCTGTTGCAGGCGAAGGCGAAGGCCGAATCCGCCAGAGTGAAGATGTAGCCGCCATGGCAGGTCTTGTGGCCATTGGTCATCGCCGCCGTGACGGTCATCGACAGCCGCGCCTCGCCCGGACCGACGGCATCGAGGCTCATGCCGAGGCTGCGGGAGGCAAGGTCCTTCTCCCACATCGCGGCGGCCGAAGCGCGGGCGACGGCGATGGGATCGGAGAAGTCGAGGCTCATCGTCCGGTGAACTTCGGCTGGCGCTTGTCGAGGAAGGCGAGGACGCCCTCGGCATAATCGGCGCTGCGGCCGGCTTGGCGCTGCAGGTCGCGCTCGAGATCGAGCTGCTGGTCGAGCGTGTTGCCGGCCGAGGCCTGGATCGCCTGCTTGATCAGGCCGAGGCCGAAGGTCGGGCCGGCGGCGAGTTTCCTGCCGAGCGCCTCGGCCTCGTTCATCAATTCGGCGTCGTCGACGGCGCGCCAGATCAGGCCCCAGTTGGCGGCGGTCTCGGCCGTCAGCGGTTCCGCCGTCAGGGCGAGCGCCTTGGCACGGGCTTCGCCGAGCAGCTGCGCAAGGCTCCAGGTGCCGCCGGAATCGGGGACGAGGCCGATCTTGGAGAAGGCCTGGATGAATTTCGCCGAGCGGGCCGCCAGAACGATATCGCAGGCGATCGCGATATTGGCGCCGGCGCCGGCGGCGACGCCATTGACCGCGCAGACGATCGGCTTGTCGAGGCTGCGGATCTGGCGGATCAGCGGGTTGTAGAAGGTCTCGATCGTGCGGCCGAGATCCGGCGCCGTCTCCTTGCGCGGGTCGCGATCACCCAGGTCCTGGCCGGCGCAGAAGCCGCGACCGGCGCCCGTCAGCAGGACCGCGCGGATCTCGCTCTCGTCATGCGCGCGCTGGAAGCCGGCGCGCAAGGCCAGATGCATTTCTTCGTTGAAGGAATTCAGCTTGTCCGGGCGATTGAGCGTCAGCCTGAGCAGGCCGTCGGCGAGCACCACCTTGACCGTATCGGACATCCGCTTTCCTCCCATGCAATCGCGGCCTTGAGCCGTCGCTTCAAAAAATCCCTTGCATAGTCCGAACGGTCGGTCAATTATTAATCCAACGAAGGCGCGAATGGGTCTCAGGTGAAGGTTGCAAACCTGCCCCGAGACTCGACCAAGCGCCATGCGGGAACGACGACGACCGCGCTCTGAGCGTTCAGCCGCGCGACGACGAACGACATAAAAATACGTGGTACCGGGAGGAAATGATGAAGTTCAAAGTCTTCGGCAGCGCGCTCGCGCTGACGCTCGGCCTCGCTGGCCCGGCCTTCGCCGACATCAAGATCGGCGCTTCGGTCTCCGAGACCGGCCCGGCTTCCTCGCTCGGCGATCCCGAGGCCAAGACGCTCAAGCTGCTGGTCGACGAGATCAATGCCGCCGGCGGCGTGCTCGGCCAGAAGATCAAGCTCTTTCTCTATGACGACGGCGGCGACCCGAACAAGGCGCGCACCTTCGCCACCCGCCTGGTCGAGGACGACGAAGTCGTCGCCATCGTCGGCGGCTCGACCACCGGCACCACCATGTCGATCATCTCGGTCGTCGAGAACGCCAAGATCCCGTTCATCTCGCTGGCGGGCGCGATCGAGATCATCGACCCGGTCAAGCCCTTCGTCTTCAAGACGCCGCATACCGACCGGATGGCCTGCCGCAAGATCTTCGAGGACATGAAGGCCAAGGGCTTCAGCAAGATCGCCCTGATCTCCGGCTCGGATGGCTTCGGCGCCTCGATGCGCAAGCAGTGCCTGCAGGTCATCGGCGAGTTCGGCATCACCGTGCTGGCCGAAGAAACCTACGGCCCGAACGACGCCGACATGACCCCGCAGCTGACCAATATCCGCTCCAAGGCCGATGTGCAGGCGATCCTCAATCCCGGCTTCGGCCAGGGCCCGGCGATCGTGACTCGCAATTACGGCCAGCTCGGCATCAAGACGCCGCTCTACCAGTCGCACGGCGTCGCCTCGAAGAGTTTCATCGATCTCGCGGGCCCGGCCTCGGAAGGCGTGCGCCTGCCCGGCACCGCCGTCCTCGTCGCCAATCTCCTGCCGGCGAACGACCCGCAGAAGGCGGTCGTCTCTGCCTATACGAGCGCCTACCAGGCGAAGTTCAACCAGCCTGCCTCGACCTTCGGTGGCTATGCGCATGACGGTCTGCGGTTGCTGGTCGATGCGATCAAGCGCGCCGGCAAGGCCGAGCCGAAGGCGATCCGCGATGCGCTCGAGGGCACCAAAGGCTTCGTCGGCGTGACCGGCACCTTCAACATGGCGGCATCAGACCATCTCGGCCTCGACCTCTCCGCCTTCCGCATGCTCGAGATCAAGGGCGGCAACTGGGCGCTGGTGCAGTAAATCTGGACGCGACCCGAGGCCGTTGAGCGCAGCCCTTCCCGTCATGGTCGGGCTTGTCCCGACCATCCACGTCTACCTTCGGGCAAGGCGGCTTCAAGACGTGGATGCTCGCCACAAGGGCGAGCAAGACGACTGGACTGGCCTTCAGCACCTGATCTGGCCACGGGGAGCATAGAGTGCCCGAACTTCTGCAATATCTGTTGTCGGGCGTGACGGTCGGGGCGGTCTATGCGCTGGTCGCGCTCGGCTTCACCCTGATCTACAACGCCTCCGACGTGGTGAACTTCGCCCAGGGCGAGTTCGTCATGCTCGGCGGGATGATCACCTTCTTCGCCTGGCAGGCCGGCATTCCGCTGCCACTGGCGGCGCTGCTCGCCATCCTCGCGGCGGCGACGATCGGCGTCCTCCTCAACAAGCTGGCGATCGAGCCGGCCCGTGGCGCTCCGGTCGCCAGCCTGATCATCATCACCATCGGCGCCTCGATCTTCCTGCGCGGCAGCGCCCAGCTCGTCTTCGACAAACAGCTTCACCGCTTCCCGAGCTTCTCCGGCGACGATCCGCTCAGGCTCTTCGGCGCGACGATCCTACCGCAGGGCCTCTGGGTCATTGCCGGGGCGGTCGCGATCTTCCTCGCTCTTTGGCTGTTCTTCGCCCGCACGCTGACCGGCAAGGCCGTGCTCGCCAGCGCCAACAACCGCATCGCGGCGAGCCTGGTCGGCATCAACCCCAATCACATGATGACCCTGAGCTTCGCCGTCTCGGCCGCGATCGGAGCGCTCGCCGGCGTGCTGGTCACGCCGATCACCCTGACCAGCTACGATCTTGGCGTTGCGATGGCGCTGAAGGGCTTCGCCGCCGCCATGCTCGGCGGCATGGGCGTTCCGGCCGGAGCGCTGGTCGGCGGCCTGCTGCTCGGGCTGATCGAGGCGCTCACGGCCGGTTATGTCAGCTCGGTCTACAAGGACGCCGTCGCGTTCGTGCTGATCCTGGTGATCCTGTTCGTGCGGCCGCAGGGCCTGTTCGGCCGCAAGGCCATGGACCGGGTGTGACGATGCGCCTGTCGAGCAAGCATCTCACCCTGATCGTGCTGGCCGTGCTGATCGCGCTGGCGCCTGCGCTCTTCCCGTCGAACTTCTATTACCGCATCGGCGCACTGATCTTCGTCAACGGGCTCGCTGTCACCGGCCTCGTCGTCCTGATCGGCTTCGCCGGCCAGATCAGCCTCGGCCATGCCGGCTTTGCCGGGATAGGCGCCTATGCCTGCGCGTTGGCGCCGGGCTATCTCGGCCTGCATCCCGGGCTCGCCATGCTGCTCGGCGCCGTGCTCTCCGGCGGCGTCGCCTGGCTGATCGGCCGGCCGATCCTGCGCCTCAAGGGCTATTACCTCGCCGTCGCCACCCTCGGCTTCGGCATCCTCGTCTCGATGGTGCTCGCCAATGAGGCGAAGATCACCGGCGGGCCGGACGGGCGCGAGGTCGCGGAACTCGGCCTGCGCAGCGCGCTCGCCTCGATCGGCATCGGCCTGAGCAATGCCCAGTTCTGGTACGCGGCCACCGGCCTTTCCATGCTCGCCGGCGCCTGGATCGCGCTCAACCTGCATGACAGCCCGTCGGGCCGGGCGCTACGCGCCTTGCACGATTCCGAGGTTGCGGCCCGCACCGTCGGCGTCGACGTTGCCCGGCTGAAGCTCTCGGCCTTCGTGATCTCGGCGGTCTATGCCTCGCTCTCCGGCTCGCTGCTGGCGCTGATGAACCGCTTCATCACGCCGGATGTCGCCGGCTTCCTGCATTCGGTCGAGCTGGTGACGATGACCGTCTTCGGCGGCGTCGGCTCGGTGCCGGGCGCCATCCTCGGCGCCGCGACGCTGACCCTGCTGCCGCAGGCGCTGACCGTGCTGCAGCAATACGAGAACCTCATCCTCGGCCTGATCATGATGCTGGTGATGATCTTCATGCGCGAGGGGCTGCTGCCCTCGATCATGCGCCGCCTGAAGGGGAGGGGGTGATGACGCTTCTCTCCGTCGAAGGCCTCGGCATCGATTTCGGCGGCCTGCGGGCCGTCAACGATGTCGGCTTCTCGGTCTCGCCGGGCGAGATCGTCTCGGTGATCGGCCCCAATGGGGCCGGCAAGACCACGCTGTTCAACATGATCTCGGGCGTCTACCAGCCCCAGCGCGGCAAGATCGCGCTCGATGGCAACGACGTCACGGGCATGGCGCCGAACCGGCTGGCCGAGCGCGGGCTGTCGCGCACCTTCCAGAACCTGCAGATCTTCCAGCGCATGAGCGTGCTGGAGAACGCCATGACCGGCTGCCACCTCCGGGAGCGCGGGCCGATCCTCGGCGACCTCCTCAGCCTGCCGTCCTCGCGCCGCCGCAGCGCCGCGGCCAGGGCCCGCGCGAGCGAGCTGCTGGAGCGGGTCGGCCTGGCGCGCGCCGCCGAGCGCGAGGCCTCCTCGCTCTCCTATGGCGCACTCAAGCGGCTCGAGATCGCCCGGGCGCTGGCGCTGGAGCCGCGCATCCTCCTGCTCGACGAGCCGGCCGCCGGCTGCAATGCGGTCGAGACCGAGGAGATCGACCATCTCATCGCCGAGGTCGCCAAGTCCGGCGTCGCCATCCTGCTGGTCGAGCACGACATGAAGATGGTGATGCGCATCTCCAGGCACATCGTCGTGCTCGATCGCGGCGAGAAGATCGCCGAGGGAGCGCCGGCCGCCGTCTCGCACGATCCCAGGGTGATCGAGGCCTATCTCGGCACGCAGGCGACGGAGGCAGGCGATGCTGTCGGTTGAGGGCCTGCGCTCGCGCTATGGCCGCATCGAGGTCCTGCACGGCGTCGACCTCGAAGTCGGCTCGGGCGAGATCGTCACCGTCGTCGGTGCCAACGGCGCCGGCAAGACGACGCTTCTGCGCTGCATCTCCGGCGTGCAGCCGGCGAGCGGCGGCGCGATCATCTTCCGCGGCGAGGCGCTGAAGGCGATCCCGGCCCATCGCCGCGTGGCCTTAGGCCTGTCGCAATCGCCGGAAGGGCGGCTGATCTTCACCAACCTGACCGTCGAGGAGAACCTGCGGCTCGGCGCCTATCTCTTCGCCGATGAGCGGGTCGAGCGCGACATGGCCGACGCCTTCGCGATGTTCCCGATCCTGAAGGAGAAGCGCAACCTGCCGGCCGGCGGGCTCTCGGGCGGCCAGCAGCAGATGCTGGCGATCGGGCGCGCCCTGATGGCCCGGCCCGCCTGCCTGCTGCTCGACGAGCCGAGCATGGGGCTGGCGCCGATCCTCGTGGCGCAGATCCTCGACGTGGTGAAGAACCTGAAGTCGCTCGGCGTCACCGTGCTGCTGGTCGAGCAGAACGCCTATGCCGCCCTGCAGATCGCCGATCGCGGCTACGTCATGGAGACCGGCCGCATCATCATCAGCGGCACGGCCAACGAGCTGATCGCCGATCCGCGCATCCGCGAGGCCTATCTGGGCATTTGAGCGGCCCCCGAAAGGCGCTGCGCCAGGGGCGGCGTTTGAACCCGGGCTATCGCTGGTTTCGCCGGCTGGGCTCGAGGGCGATGCTCGTGGCTGCTACCAGCGCAGGAAGCGCGGAAGGATGAGCGCGCCAAGGCCGGTGACCAGCGCGATCGCGATCGTGTACCAGGTCGCCAGGAACGGAATCGTATCGTCGGGGCAGTGCAGGGCGTAGGCGATCGCGGCGAGGCCTCCTGATGCGAGGCCGGCCAATGCTCCGGTCAGGCGGCCCTCGACCGGCGCGCCCTGGCGGGCCAGCAGCAGCATGACCAGCAGCGGCAGCAGCGCATAGAGCGGCACATTGACGAGGCAGCTGCGCCAGTAGCGGCCGAAGACCAGTGCGTTCCACTGCCCGGCCGGAGCCTGCGCCAGCGTGATCAGCGCCCAGGCGAGGATCAGCGCCACCGGAATCGCAGCAAGCGGCAGGAACCGTCTTGGTTGCAGCCCCGGCCGCAGGCTCTGCTGGAACAGGGCGAGCGCGATCCCGGCCACGCCGGCCCCGAAAACCAGCTTGGCGATGACCGGCGTGGTCGTCAGCGCCTGGGCGAAATCGGGACGCGCGCCGAGCGTGACGACGAGCAGTACCATCGTCGCGGCGACTGCCGCCGCTGCCGCGAGCCAGGTCGCGCGGCGCAGCCGGCCGGTGTCCACCGGCTGGTGGCTCGCGGCCATGAGGGAGATCAGCTCGTCGGTCTTCATGCTCGGGTTCGCCGGGGAGTGGCTGAAGGGGAATTCGCCGCAAGCCGGCGAAAGGTTACACGGATGATGGGGGCGGCGGCTTCAGGGTGGCCGACCCGTCTTGGACAGCAGCCGAGCCATTGCCTGCAGCCCGCGATGGATCGCGACCTTGGCCGCATTTTCCGTCATTCCCGCCGCATTCGCCGCTTCGGCGACGCTGGAGCCCTGAAGCTTGACCTGTTCGACCAGCTTCCGCGTCCGCTCCGGCAGGGCCTGCATGGCGCGTTCGAGATCGAGCCGGGCGTCTGCGGCGGAGCTTTCGGGCGCGGAGATTCGCTCGGCTTCGTCGTCGAGCGGCAGGTGCCCGGCGTGCCGGCCAGTCCGGCGCAGATGGTCGACGAGCTTGTAACGCGCGATCGCGTGGGCCCAGGCCGTCACCGGGCTCGACGGCTCGTAGGTATGGCGGGAGAGGTGCAGCGCCAGCAGCGTCTCCTGCAGGACGTCCTCGGCCTCGCTCGGCTCGCTGCGCCCGCTGCGCGCCAGCATCCGGCGCAGATAACCGCGCAGACGCGCGCTGATCGCATCGAGGAAGACCTTGTACGCGGCGCCATCGCCGGCGAGAGCGGCGAGAAAGACAGGCCGGAGCTCGGTTTCGAGTTCGTCGAGCGACAAGGCTTCAGCACTTTTCCGCAGTGGCGCGAGCTTTGCCACTCCGTGACACGGCGTGGGCCTGCCCACAAGCCGGCGCCGCCCCGGCGTCAGCCCGAACCTCACATCGGCGTGAGCCTGTAACCAATCCCCGTTCCGCTGCGATCTCCCCTGCAAGCCGCTGTGGCGGCAGGCGGGAGAGGGCATATGCGCCAGGAATTCGGATCGCATGAGACGAGCGGCAGCGCGTATCCTCCAGCGTTGGTGACCGGTGCCGATCTGTTGGCTGCGCGGCTCCGGGCGGCCGGTGCGACGCATGCCTTCGGCATCCCCGGCGGCGAGGTGCTGGCTCTGGTCGATGCGCTGGAGCGCGCCGGTATCCGCTTCCTGCTGGCCAGGCACGAGAACGCCGCCGGCTTCATGGCCGAGGGGCTCTGGCACGCGACCGGCGCACTGCCAGTCCTGATCGCGACGCTGGGGCCGGGCGTCGCCAATGCGGTCAACGTCGTCGCCAATGCGCAGCAGGACCGCGTGCCGCTGGTCTTCGTCACCGGCTGTGTCGATCAGGCCCTGGCCGAGAGCTACACCCATCAGGTCTTCGACCATCAGGCCGTGCTCCGCCCGCTGGTCAAAGCGAGCTTTCGTGCCGGGCCAGGCACCGAGGATCTGGTCGTCGAGAAAGCCGTGGCGCTCGCCCGGCGCGGCCGTCCGGGCCCAGTCCATATCGACCTGCCGATCTCCGTTGCCGAGGCGCGCACTCCCTGGCGGGACCCACCGGTGACGCCCCTGGTGCAGCCGGTCATCCCGGCCGATCTCGGCTTCGCCCGCGGTCTGCTCGCACAGGCGCGCCGGCCGCTCGTCATCGCCGGGCTCGATCTCGTCAATCAGGGCGGCGCGACCGCGCTCGACCGGTTCCTCGACCGGACCGGAGCGCCCCTGCTCACGACCTACAAGGCCAAGGGACTTCTGCCGGAGGACGATGCGCGCGTCATCGGCGGCGTCGGGCTCTCGCCGAAGGCCGACGCGATCGTTCAGCCGCTGATCGATGCGGCCGATCTGATCGTGCTCGCCGGCTACGACCCGATCGAGATGCGCCAGGGCTGGCGCAATCCCTGGCCCGCCGGCAAATGCGTCATCGATATCGTCGCCGAACCGCTGCAGCACGGCATGCACGCGGCGACGCTGCTGTTTGAGGGCGATCTCGGCGCGACCTTGGATGCACTGACGGACGGCCAGCAGACCAAGGCGCCGTGGCCGGGGGGCGAACCGGGTGAAACCCGCTCGCGCTTCCACGCTGCTTTTGCGGCGCCTGCCGCCTGGGGGCCGCATGCCGTGTTCGAGACGCTGCGCGAGGTCGCGCCGGCCGGAACGGTCGCGACCGCCGATTCCGGCGCGCATCGTATCCTGCTCAGCCAGATGTGGCGCTGCGACGGGCCGCGCCGGCTGCTGCAATCGACGGGGCTCTGCACCATGGGCTGTGCGCTGCCCCTCGCCACCGGGGCTGCGCTTGGTTCGGGCAGGCCGGTGCTCTGCTTCGTCGGCGATGCCGGGCTGGAGATGGTGCTCGGCGAGCTCGCCACGCTGCGCGACCTGAAGCTGCCGGTGGTGATCGTCGTCCTGGTCGATGCGAGCCTCGGCCTGATCGCGCTGAAGCAGCGCCAGCTCGGATTGAAGCGAACAGGAGTCGATTTCGGCGCGACCGATTTCGCCGCGATCGCGCGGGCGATCGGCGGCCATGGCGCCACGGTCACCGATCGCGCCGGTTTGCGGCGCGAGGCGGCCGCTGCTTTCGGCCGCGAGGGCTTCACCGTGCTGGCCTGCCGCATCGACGCCGCCGATTACGAGGGGGCATTCTGATGAGCCAGGCCCAGCAGAAGCTGGAGAAGCGGCCGCGCGACGCGCGGCTCGATGTCTTTCGCGGGTTGACCATGCTGATCATCTTCGTGGCGCATCTGCCGCAGAACAGCTGGAACGCCTTCATCCCCGCCCGCTTCGGCTTCTCCTCCGGGGCCGAACTCTTCGTCTTCATCTCAGGCTTCGCCAGCGCGCTCGCCTTCGGCAGCGTCTTCGCCCGGCGCGGCCTCCTGCTCGGGACGGCGCGCATCGCCTATCGGATCTGGCAGGTCTATTGGGCCCAGCTCGGGCTCGTCCTGGCCGCGATCGCGCTTGCCGCGCTGATCGATCGCAGCTTCGGCATGGCCGAGCTCGCCGAGCAGTTCGGGCCGCTCCTCAGCGACCCCGCAGGCGCGATCCTCGGCCTCGTCACCCTGACCTGGCAGCCGGACTATCTCGATATCCTGCCGATGTATCTCGTCATCCTGGCGCTGGTGCCGGTGATGATGGCGGCGCGCTTGCTGCATCCGGCGCTGCCCTTCGCACTTTCCGGACTGCTCTATGCGCTGGTCTGGACCAGCGGTCTCAACCTCACCGGCAATCCCTGGAACGGCGCCGGCTGGTTCCTCAACCCCTTCGCCTGGCAACTGATCTTCTTCATCGGCTTCTTCCTCGGGATGGGCTGGCTGCCGGCGCCGCGCCTGCGCGAGCGGCGGCTGATGGGGGCCTGCGCCGCGATCCTGCTGCTCTCCGTGCCGCTCTCCTTCTGGGGTGTCCTCGAACACTGGCCAGCGGCGCAGGCGCTGCGCGATCTCGTCCTGCCCGCCAGCGAGAAGAGCAATCTCCATCTCCTGCGCCCGCTGCACTTCCTCGCTCTGGCCTATCTGGTCCTCAGCCTGATCGAGCCGGTGCGCGATCGGCTCGACAAGGGGGCGGGCCACCTCCTCGTCCTGATCGGCCGGCAATCGCTCGCCGCCTTCCTCGCCAGCGTCGTCCTCGCCCGGCTCGCCGGCAGCATCGCCGAGCTGGCCGGGCACAGCGAGCTGGTCGTCGCGGCGCTCAACCTCTCCGGCTTCGCGCTGATCCTCGCCGCGGCGGTGCTCGTCGGCTGGTTCAAGCGCGCACCCTGGGCGGGAGCGACGCCAAAGCCTGCAGCCGAGCCGCCCGACTCGGCCATGGCCGGCCTGCCACTGCCGACACGCGTCCGTGAAGCGAGTTGATCGCCGTTTGATCGCCCGCCTGCGAACTCCCCGATGAGCGCTCGTCGCGAGCGCTGCAAAGGAGCCTACCGATGCACCACGATCTCTCCGGCGACCGCGTCACCGTCGCGAACGATGCCGCAAGGCTCGCATGGAACGACACGCTCGAAGCGGTACTGGCGCATGCCGTGGCGGCGCCGGAGCATCTCGCCCGCGCGCTTGCCGCCGATCCCGATTTCGCGCTGGCGCATGCCGCCAAGGGGCTGATGCTGATGTCGCTCGCCCGCGCCGAATTGCTCGGCCCGGCACGCGATTGTCTCGATCAGGCCTATGCAGCGGCCGCACGGCGCCCCGTTACCCGGCGCGAGCGCATGGTCACCGAGGCGCTGGCGCTCTGGCTCGACGAGGCGCCGCGGCGGGCGGCGCAGCGGCTGGAAGCTGTCCTGGAGGACCATCCGCGCGACGTGCTGGCGCTGAAGCTCTCGCACGCCATCCGCTTCATGCTCGGCGACCAGCGGGACATGCTGGCGACCTTGCACCGCACCGCGCCCGGTTTCGGCGAGCACCACCCGCTCGCCGGCTATGTCCATGGTTGCTACGCCTTCGCCCTGGAGGAGCGCGGCCTCTACGCCGAGGCCGAGCGCGTCGGTCGCCGTGCCGTGTCCTTGAGCCCACGCGACGCCTGGGGCCGCCATGCTGTCGCCCATGTGCTGGAAATGACCGGCCGCGCCGATGAAGGGGTTGCCTGGCTCGGCGACGGGCGCAGCTTCGCCCATGCCAACAACCTGCGTTTCCACATCTTCTGGCATCTCGCACTGTTTCATCTCGAGCGCGGCGAGATCGCCGAGGTTCTGCGGCTCTATGATGAGGAGATCCGGGCCGAGCAGACCGACGACTATCGCGACATCGCCAATGGCGCCTCGCTCCTGGCCCGGCTCGACTATGCCGGCGTCGATGTCGGGATGCGCTGGGAGGAGCTCGCCGCCAAGGCGGAAAGCCGTGTCGGCGACGGCCGCCTCGTCTTCGCCGATCTGCATTACGTGCTCTCGCTGCTCGGCGCCGGCCGCCCGCATGACGCCGAGGCGATCGCGCGCAGCCTCGTCCTCGACGCCTGCTCTCATCCGAGCGGCGAGCGCATCGAGGCCGCCCAGGGCGGCGTGCTCGCGGCCTTCGGGCTGATCGCCTTCAAGGAAGCGGACTACGCCGAGGCCGCACGCCTCCTCGGCGCCGCCCGCGGCAGGCTGCTCGCCATCGGCGGCAGCCATGCCCAGCGTGACCTGTTCGAGCAGGCCTATGTCGAGAGCCTGATCCGCTCCGGCAACCATGAGCGAGCAGGCCTGATCCTGACGGAGCGGCTGGCCCGCCGCGGCGGCAACAACCTGTTCGCCGCTTGCCGTCTCGCTCTGCTCGAGCGCCGGCCGGCAGGCCGCATCGCGGCCCTCGCCATTGCTGCCACCCCCCTCGCCATCGCCCACTGATCCCACAAGGAAGGAACGACATCATGACCACGACAGCAGCCATGCCCCGCAGCTTCGCCCTGCCGTCGAGCCGGACGCTGGGCCATCTCATGCTCGGCGGCTTCGCCGGGCTCGGCTTCTGGGAGCTGTTCGCCGCCGTCCCGACCGCCTGGTTCGCCGAGTTCCCGCTGGAGCCGCCGGAGCTGGTGAAATCGCTGTTCGCGCACCAGTTCGGGCTGACGCTGTCGACGCCGGTGGCCAAGCTGCTCCACTTCCTCACCGGCTTCCTGTTCTATCCGCTCGGCTACTGGATCCTGACCCGCTGGGTGAAGAGCTTCGGCATGCCGGTCGATGGCTGGATCTGGGGCGTGATCACCTACCTCATCGCGCTCGGCTTCTTCGCCCCGCTCGCCGGCCAGCATTTCCTGCTGAGCGACGTGCCGCGGCTCTCGCTGATGAGCCTGATCGGGCACGCCATCTATGGCTACCTCGCAGCCCATGTCTTCGAGGCGCTCGAAGCGCGCTCGCGCTGATCGCCGCTGTAAGCAAGGAGAACCGCCATGTTCGACAGGCGCAGCTTCATCCGCATCGCTGCCGGGACCTTCACGGCCGCGATCTGGGCACCGCTTGCCCAGGCCGACACCCTCCGCCCGGTCAACACGCTCGGCTCGCCCGACGGTATCGCCATTCGCGGCTACGATCCCGTCGCCTATTTCCGCGAGGGCGGACCGCGGCTCGGCAAGGCCGAGTTTTCGGTCAACCATGGCGGCGCCAGCTGGCGCTTCGCCAGCGCCGAGAACAAGGCGGCGTTCGAGGCTGATCCTGGGCGCTATCTGCCGGCCTATGGCGGCTTCTGCGCCTACGGCACCTCGCGCGGCTATCTCGTCAAGATCGAACCGGAGGCCTGGTCGATCGTCGATGGCCGGCTCTACCTCAACTACGATCTCGGCGTCCGCAAGACCTGGCTCGGCAAGCCGAAGACATACATCGCCCGTGCCGACGGCAGTTGGCCACGCCTGACCTCGACGGATATTCGCTAGGTCGGACAAGTTGCGGCATGGCGGCAGCATCGAAGCGCCGCCCTGCCTCCTAGCGTTTGGCCATCTCGATGTCGGGGATCGTCGGGGCAGTGGCACCGCCCTCGACGAGTGGCGGAGACGGGTTCCGCGAAATCCGCAGCGCGATGTAGATGGCGACGGCGACCGACAGCCCGAGCAGATAGACCAGCATGCCCTGCGGGCCCGCGAGCTGCATCAGCAAGGTCGCGGCCAGCGGTCCGATCGCCGAGCCCGTCCCCCAGAGGAAGAGCAACTGCGCCGAAAGGCCGACGGCGTGGTCGCGCCCCATGCGGAAATAGGCGTGCGTCACCGCGACCGTATAGAGCGGGATGCTGCAGCCGCCGATCAGGGCGAACAGGCCGAAGAGCCAGAGGCGACCATGGGCCGGGTCGACCTGCAGGAGAGTCGAGAGTCCGGCCGCCGTGATCGCGACGATGCTGGTGGCGATCAGCATGATCAGGCGGCTGGCGACGCGGTCCGCGAGCAGGCTCATCGGCCATTGCAGCAGGAGGGCGCCGATCTGGATGCCGGCCGTGAGCAGGATGGTGGTGCGCTGATCGAGGCCGGACAGAATGCCATAGGCCGGGGTCACGCTCGTCAGCGGGCCGCCCACCATGCCGACATAGAGGCAGCCGACGACGGCGGCCGGCGCCTGCTGCCACAGCGTCCGCAGCCCGACCGAGACGATCTCGCTCGATTCAGGGCCGCGGGCACGCGTGAGCGCGACCGGGACCAGCGCGATCGAGAAGGCCATGCTGGCGAAGAGGAAGACGTCCTGAGACTGGATCGCGACATAGCCGACGCCGATCTGCGAGCCGATCAGCGCGACGCGGTTGAGGATCTGGTAGATGCCGAAGATGCGGCCGCGCTGGGCCCGGTTGGCCTGCCCGCTGATCCAGCTCTCGATGCAGATGCCGTGGCCGGCCGCCGCCAGGCCCATGACTAGTCGCGAGACCCCCCACCAGGCTTCCGGCAGCAACGGAAAGCTCAGCGTCGAGACGGCCTGGAGCGCGGCGAACACCGCAAAGCCCCGGATATGCCCGACCCGGCGGACGAGCGAAGGATTGACGAAGCAGCCGATCAGGAAGCCGAGCGAATAGGCCGAGGCGACGAGACCGATCAGCAGCGGCGGCTGGTTCGCGATCGCCATCTGCAGCGGTACGACCGTGTTCACGATCGTGCCGGCAACCTGCAGGATCAAGGCACCCGCAACGATGGCACCGAGCGCGGCGACAGAACCGCCATGGGCTTTTTCTGTCACTGCCTTGCCGTGTCCCAAAAGCCGATTCAGGCGAGGCTAGCAGCTCACCCAAGCTCGGGAAAGCGGATTGCTCCGGTTCTCATCTGAATGTCGATGGAAGCGGTGACTGTTCGCTGCCCGCGACCGGGGCTGATGCCGGCAGACATGCGTTTGCCTGTCAGGATATTGATATCATGTCGCTTTCTTCACTGGCGCGGCCGAACAGATCGCGCGCGCGGACGCGATAGAAGCCGGCTTTGGCGTTCGTATCGAGATAGACGCTGGAGAGCAGGCCGACCGGGTTGATCACCTGCCACGGACCGCTCTCCCCGGCGCTCCAGAGCACGTCGAAGAGCTGGACGCCGTCATAGGGCGTCGGCTCCCAGAACAGGATGCGGTTAGTACCGTTGAGCCCGCCGAAATGGCTGATCCTGGGGGCGGAAGGAGCGGCGGGGGCATCATCGCCACGCCGGACCAGCGCAACCAGCGCCACGGAGGGAAGCGGCATGTCGAGCTTGAGTTCGTACTGCGCCTTCGCGCCACCGATCTGGAGATGCTCGACGCTCAGGGCCGGTTCCTGCGCCAGGCGCATCGCTGCGAGCTCGGCCGCATTCGGCAGATCGGGCGCGCCGAGATCTTCCCAGACCGTGAAGGGATCGCCCTTGCCATGGGCGATGCGGAAGGTGGCGAGTGCATAGGCGCCGGGCTGCAACCCGGAGAAGCCGAGCGCGACCGTGCTCTCGCCCGACTGCCAGATGCGATCGACGCTGTTGTAGAGCAGGACACTGGCGCCCGAAGGTTCCGCGGCGCCTCCGAGCGCGGTCGCGATCGCGCCGAGGCCGCTGCGGTCGGGATCGAGGCCCTGGCCGCCCAGGTCGAAGCGGTGCTCGCTCAGCAGGCCGAGCAGCTCCATGACGCTGAGCGCCGGTTTCTTGACCAGGTCGAACGGCTCGGGCTCGGCCCGGCGGGCTTCGAGCGCGGCAATGTCGGTCTTGTGCTCGGCCTGGGCGGCGCGCACCGGGCGCTTGCCGAAATAGGTCAGGTGGGTGCGGTGGCCCCAATGGCCGACGAAGCCGTTGTCGTTGCTGAGGACCTCGTAGTCGACGCCCTCGCCGTCGATCATCAGGCGCTGGTGCTGGTCGACGATCTTGGCCGCGAGCCCGGCGAAATAGGGCGTGCCGTGCCAGGTATGGTAGAGATGCCAGCCGATCTGCGGGTCGCATTCGTCATTGACGAAGGGCAGGCCGGCGAAGCGTGGATGGTGCTCGCGGATATAGTCGACCGCCATCATCTCGTGCCGGATGATCGACAGGCTGTTCGGCGTCAGGTCCTCGGCATGCTTCTTGGCGCCCTTCTCGTGCACCGAGATGAAATCGAGCCGCACGCCGGTCTCTCCGGTGAACAGGTTGGTGCCGGTGTCGCAATGGGCGAGGAAGCTCTTGAAGATCGGCGGGATGCGCCGGGCGACGCCGGGGCCGCCGAGCTTGAGCTGGGGATCGACCGCCTTCAGCGCTTCCGAGCAGGCGTCGTAATAGTTGTTGAAGCCGGTCTCGCCGCCGAGCTTCCACCAGATGTCCGGCTCGTTCCAGGTCTCGAAATACCAGGCGCGAAGCTCCTCGGCGCCGTAGCGGGCCTGGTAGCGCTGCGCCATCTCGCTCATGAAGTCGCGCCAGTGATGCGCCTGCGCGACGTCGTTGAAATCGCTGTAGATGTAGGAGGGATTGCCCATCAGCTCGAAGAAGGGCCGGATGCGGTGCTCCAGCATCACGTCGATCGCCGCATCGAGCCGCGACCAGTCGTATGTGCCGAAGCTGGAGGCGGTGACGAGGTCGAGCATGTAGTGCACGCGCATGTATTCGATGCCGCGATTGGGCACGCCGCCGACAAAAGCGAGCGTCTGCCGCATCTCCGGCTCCAGCAAGAGTTCGGCCGGCGAGAAGCCGGTGCTGCGCCAGAAGCGCCGGAAGGGCGTGGTCGGTGCGGAGAGATCGATCCGGATGCGGGTCGTGTCGGACATGGCTGGTCCTTCGCTCAAGGCGGGAAAAATGCCGGAGGAATTGGGGGCTATTTGAACTTGTCGCGCATCGACTGGATGCCGGGGATCGCCGCCATCAGATGGGCGTGGCGCTCGTCGAAATGCTGGACCAGCCCGCGCTGCGTCTTCCCGACCAGGATCGTGAAGATGTAAGCGCGATGGCCGGGCGAGGTGACAGTCGGGTGGTAGCCGCGATCGACCAGCACGGTATCGCCGTTCTCGACCATGAAGCAGTCGGACTTGCCGTCGGCATAGACGATCTGGGCGCCGAAGCCGCTGCCGGGCTGGTAGCGGTAATGGTAGAGCTCGTCATGGGCGGTCTCGCCGGCGCGGTCGGTATCGTGCTTGTGCGGGGGATAGCCGGACCAGCAGCCAGGATCGGCATAGAGCTCGCTGACCAGGAGATTACCGGCGCGCCCTTGCCCGTTCTGGCCGAGGATATGGAAGATGCGGCGGCGGCTATGGCTGTCCGGCGAGCCGACATCGACCATCGCGACCTCCTCCGGCGCGATCCGGAAGGGCTTCAGCCCTGTCTCCTCGCAGAGCCCGCCGGCGACGGCGACCTCGGTGGGACCGGTCGCATTATCGAGCCGGACGGTCGCGCCCGGCGGGGCATAGACCGAATCCGCCTCGCCCGACCAGATGTCGGCCCGCTTGCCGACCGCGGCGAAGCGCTCGCCGTCGGCGGAGATGTCGACCGTGCCGGAGAGCACGACGAGCACGCTCTCATGCCCCGGCAAGGCCTGTTCCAGGCTCTCGCCGGGCTGCAGGCGCAGCAGGTTGAAATGGACATGCGGCAGGCCGGGGTCGTCATGGACGATGGCGCGGTTGGCGTTGTTGCGGGCGCGGATGTGCTTAGGCATTGGCGGGATGTCCGGTCTGGATGGTCTCGACGCCCTTGAGCTCGAGCGCCTCGGCGTGGTGGCAGGCGACGCTGCGGCCGCCGAGATCGCGCAAGGGTGGCGGCGTGCTGCGGCAGGCCTCGCTGGCGAAGCGGCAGCGCGGATGGAAGGCGCAGCCGGAAGGGCGGTTGGCGGGATCGGCGACCTCGCCCGGCAGGCGGATGCGGCGGTTCTGCCGGCGCTGGGCGGGGTCGGGGATCGGCAGGGCCGAAAGCAGCGCCTCGGTGTAGGGGTGCAACGGCCGGGCGAAGAGCGCCTCGGAGGTCGCGATCTCGACGACCTGGCCGACATACATCACGACGACGCGGTCGCAGATGTACTCGATCACGCTGAGATCATGGCTGACGAAGAGATAGGTCAGCCCGAACTCCTCCTGCAGGTCGCGCAGCAAATTGAGCGTCTGCGCCCGAACGCTAACATCGAGCGCCGAGACGGCCTCGTCGAGCACGACGAGGCGCGGATGGGTTGCGAGCGCCCGCGCGATGCCGACGCGCTGGCGCTCGCCGCCGGAGAAGGCATGCGGATAGCGCCGGGCATATTCGGGCCTCAGGCCGACCTTGGCGAGGAGCTCGCGGACCTTGGCGTCGATCTCGCCGGACGGCACCAGTCTGTTGACCTTCAGAACCTCGCCGACGATGTCGCGGACCTGCAGGCGCGGATTGAGCGAGGATTGCGGGTCCTGGAAGACGATGCGCAGATCGGTGCAGTAGGCGAGCCGCTCATCCTCCGAGAGCGTGTCGAGATCGACGCTGCCGCCATCCTTGCGGCGATAGCGCATGGTGCCGGCGGTCGGCTGGTGGATGCCGAGCAAGAGGCGCGTCACCGTCGACTTGCCGCAGCCGGATTCACCGACCAGCCCGAGCGTCTCGCCCTGCCGGATCTCGAAGGAGACGTCCTCGACCGCGCGCACCGGATTTGAGGCCTTGCGCTGGAACAGGCTGCGCCGCGGCGGGAAGAGCTTGGTCAGTCCGCGTACGTCGAGCAGGATTTCGGGGGGCAGCGCCGGGGTCTCAGCCATGGGCGACACCTCCGATGGCGGTCGCTTCGCGCGCGAGAACGCAGCGGACGTCGCGACGCGGGCCGATCGTGATCGTGCCGGGATCGGCGACATCGCAGACGCCCTCGCGGGCGGAATCACAGCGCGGGTGGAAATCGCAGCCCCGCGGCCGCTCGAAGGGTGAGGGCACCATGCCGCGGATGGCGGCGAGCCTGGAGCCACGCCCGGCGCCCAGCCGCGGCACGGATTTCAGCAGCGCCTTTGTGTAGGGATGGCGCGGATCGGCGAAGATTTCGTCGACCGTGCCGCGCTCGACGATCTTGCCGAGATACATCACCGCGACGTCGTCGGCGATCTCGGCGACGACGCCGAGGTCGTGGGTGATGAACAGGATGGAGAGGCCGTCCTCGCGCTGCAATTCCTGCAGGAGGTCGATGATGTTGGCCTGGGTGGTGACGTCGAGCGCCGTGGTCGGCTCGTCGGCGATCAGCAGGCGCGGCCGGCACGACAAGGCGAGCGCGATGCAGACGCGCTGGCGCATGCCGCCGGAGAATTCGAACGGGTAGTTGTTCAATCGCTCGGCCGGCCGGGGGATGCCGACGCGGCCGAGCATCTCGATGGCGCGAGCCTGCGCCGCCTTCTTCGACAGGCCGAGATGCCGGCGGATCACCGGGACGAGCTGCTGGCCGATGGTGTGCACCGGCGAGAGCGCCGCCATCGGCTCCTGCGAGATCAGCGAGATCTCCTTGCCACGCAGGGCTCGGATCTGGCGGCCGCGCGGATCGAGCCTGGTGACGTCGACCGCCTGCCCGTCGCGGCTGGAATAGGTGATGCTGCCGGCGGCGATGCGCCCGCTCGGCGGCAACAGGTTCATCAGGGCCCGGCCGGTGACGCTCTTGCCCGAGCCGGATTCGCCGACGATGCAGAGCGTGCGCCCGCGCGGCACGTCGAAGGTGACGCCGTCGACCGCGCGCACCAGCCCGTCATCGGTGCCGATCTGGACCTTGAGGTCGGCGACGGCGACGAGCGGCGAGGGTGCTGCCAGCGCTGCCGTCCCGCGCTCGGGCATGGGCTCAGGCATAGGGATCGGCCGCATCGCGAATTCCGTCGCCGAGGAAGTTGAGGGCGAGCACGGCGACGACGACCGCCACGCCGGGCGCGAGCAGCCAGGGCGCGGTGGTCAGCGCCAGGATGCTCTGGGCGTCCTTGAGCAGCACGCCCCAGCTCACCACCGGCTCCTTCAGGCCGATGCCGAGGAAGGAGAGGGCGGTCTCGGCCAGGATCATGCTCGGGATCGCAAGGGTCACCGAGGCGACGATGTGGCTGGTGAAGGAGGGCACCATGTGCCGCCAGATCACGCGCTGGCGCGAGCAGCCGTCGAGCCGCGCCGCCAGCACGAAATCCTCGGTCCGCAGCGAGAGGAAGCGGCCGCGCACGACGCGCGCGAGATCGGTCCAGCCAATCAGCGAGAGGATGATGGTGATCCAGAGATAGACCAGCAGCGGATCGAGATTGGCCGGCACCGCGGCGGCGAGCCCCATCCAGAGCGGAATGGTCGGGATCGACTTCAGGAAGTCGATGCAGCGCTGCACGACCTCGTCGATCCAGCCGCCGTAATAGCCGGAGATGCCGCCGAGCAGCAGGCCGAGGAACAGGCTGACGGCGACGCCGACCAGGCCGATCGACATCGAGATGCGGGCGCCATGGATGGTGCGCGAGAGCACGTCTCGGCCGAGCCGGTCGGCGCCCCAGAGATACATCGGCTGGGCGGGATCGGCCGGCCCGATCAGGTGCCGGTCCCAGGGGATCAGGCCGAGCAGCCTGTAAGGCTCGCCCTTGGCGAAGAAGACGACGGGGTGGACCGATTTCTCGTCGACGACGAAGGTCCGCTTCAGCGCCACCGGATCGAAGCTCATCCGGTAGCCGTTGACGTACATGAAGTGAGTTTCGCCAGCGGCGTCCGAGCCGAAGAACCTCAGCGTCTGCGGCGGGCCGTAGGTGAAGCGGGCATTGTAGCTGTCGGGCGAGAAGGGCGCGACGAACTCGGCCAGCAGCGCGACGAGATAGATGCCGAGCACGACGAAGAGGCTGGCATACGCCAGTCTGTGCCGGCGGAAGCGGCGGAAGATCAGCGTCCACTGGCCGGCCTCGGCGAAGCGGCGCGCCGCCGGGGCGACGGTCTCGGGAGCTGTGGGGGCGGCGACGTCGCTCATCGCGGCCTCAGGCGTAGCGCACGCGCGGATCGAGCCACGCGAGCAGGAGGTCGGAGATCAGCGTGCCGATCACGGTGAGCACGCTCAGCATCAGGATGAAGCTGCCGGCGAGGTACATGTCCTGCGCCAGCAGGGCCGAGAGCAGCAGCGGCCCGGCGGTCGGCAGGCTCATCACCACCGAGGTGACGATCGCGCCGGAGACGAGGTTCGGCAGCACCCAGCCGATGGTCGAGACGAAGGGGTTGAGCGCGACCCGGACCGGGTACTTGAACAGCAGCTCCGCCTCGCCCAGCCCGTTGGCGCGGGCGGTCTGGACATAGGGCTTGTAGAGCTCGTCGATCAGGTTGGCGCGCATGACGCGGACCAGCGCCGCCGTCCCATGCGTCGCCAGCACGAAGACCGGCAGCCAGAGATGCATGACGAGATCGCCGACTTTGGCGAGGCTCCAGGGCGCGTTGACGTATTCAGGCGAGAACAGGCCGCTGACGTTCATGCCGAAATAGCGCGAGAAGACGTACATCAGCGCCAAGGCCAGCAGGAAGCTTGGTATGGCCAGGCCAAGGAAGCCGAGGAAGGTCACGACATAGTCGAGCCAGGAATAGCGCCGGACCGCGCTGTAGATGCCGATCGGCAGGGCGACGAGCCAGGTGACGACGAGGGTGATGCCGGAGAGCAGGACGGTGAGGCCGAAGCGGTCCCACATCAATTCGGAGACCGGCTTGTTCCACTCGAAGGATTCGCCGAAATCGCCGCGAAAGAGGATGCCGGAGATCCAGAGCCAGTATTGCACATACCAGGGCTGATCGAGCCCGTAGCGCAGCTTCAGCGCAGTCAGCGAGTCATTGTCGAGCGAGCCGCCCTGCTCGGCGAACTTGGCGCTGAACGAGGTCAGGAAGTCGCCCGGCGGCAGCTGGATCACCAGGAAGGCGACGACCGAGACCGCCGCCAGCGTTCCCAGCGTATAGACGAGCCGTCTCAGCATGTAGCGGAGCATCACAGGCCTCCGATGCGTCGGGCGGGGCGGGGAGCCCGGAGCCGGCGGCCGCGGGCTCCGGTTTCGATGGCCGAAGCTATTCGTAGAAATACTGCTCCGGATTGGTCGGGCCCGGCGTCATGTAGAAGAAGGTGTCCGGCATCAATTCGGGCACATTGCGCATGTTGTTCTTCACGACGCCGTAATTGTCGGCGTCCATATTGGTGCCGATCACGTAGAACTGCTCGCGGGTGATCGCGAGGATCTTCTTCATCACCTCGAACTGGCCAGCGGTGCCGGGCGTCTTCTGCATCTCGACATAGAGCGCCTGCTGGCGCTTGGCCGGCTCCGGCGGCTCCTCGGCATTGGGATCATTCGGGTTCTGGAAATAGATGCCCCAGGCCGAGGCGAAGGCCGCCTGGTTCTCGTAGGGGAAGTACCATTTCGGATCGAGGACGCCGAGGAAGTCGTAGCCACCGCCGCCGATCCAGACCATGGCGTCGTGCTCATTGGCGAGCATGCGGGCGAAAGCGAAGGATTCCTCGATCGTCTTGACCTGCATCTCGATGCCGACCGCGGCCCAGTACTTCTTGATCAGCTCGAGCGCGTCGATCTGGTAGCGGCGCGAGGTCGCGGCATCGACGGCGAAGGAGATGCGCTTGCCGTCCGGGCCGAGCCGGAACCTCTGCCCGTCGCGCTTGGCAAAGCCGGCCTTGTCGAGCAGCTCGTTGGCGCCCTTCGGGTCGAACTTGGTGTACTGCGTCGCCATCTCAGCATCGTAGAGGGCGGTGCCTGGGCGCGGCGCGGCCTGATAGGGCTGCGACTGGCCGGCATAGATCAGCTCGTTCAGCTCGTCGCGATTGATGGCGAGCGAGAGCGCGACGCGAAAATCGCGATTACGGAAGACCTCGCGCAGCGCCGGGTTCTTGCTGGTCTGGTTGAGCGAGATGCACATCGCGTTCGACCAGGCGGGCTGAGCCTTGAACAGGCGATAGCCGCTGCGCTCGCGGTTCTGCGCCAGCACGATCCGCGTCTCCAGCCCGTTGAGGCGCTGGTTCTGCATGTCGAGCTCGCCATTGATCGCCTTGAGCACGATCGCCTGCTGGTCGCCCATGATGTCGAAGGTGACGCGGTCGATATAGGGGAGCTGGCGTCCCTCGGGATCGACCTTGAAGTAATAGGGATTGCGCTCGAGCACGACCTGCGTCGTGCCGCCATAGGGCACGGTCAATTGCCAGGGGTCGAGCACCGGCCGGCCGGTGGCGCGCCAACGGCCGGGGAAGCTGATCTTGTTGAGGAAGAGGGCGGACCAGTTCGCCGCCTTGGCGTCAGTGACCAGCTTATCGATGCCATCAGGATTGTACTTCTTGTGGAACTGCTTGAGGTAATGCGCCGGCGCTGCGGCCAGGATGTCCGAGCCGAAGGTCGTCGCCATGTTCTCCAGCAACATGCCGTTCGGCCCGGTGAAGCGGAACTTCACGGTGACGTCGTCGATCTTCTCGACGATGACCGGATCGTTGCCGCTGCGCAGCCAGCGCGGCACCGACGGCGTGAGCTCCTTGTTCATCAGCACGTCCTGGTACCAGAACACCAGGTCGTCGGCGGTGAACGGTGCGCCGTCGGACCAACGCGTGCCCTTGCGCAGGTGGAAGACGTACTCGGTGCCGTCAGGCTTGACGTCGACCTTCTGCGCGACATCGGGCTCGACTGCGGTCCAGGCCCGGTTCCAGCGGACGAGGCGGGTGTAGCCGACCGAGCGCTCGATCAGCGAGTCGCTGCCGCCCATCAGGGCCTGGCGCCAGGTGCCGCCATATTTGCCGGCCTTCTCGACTGGGGCGAGCACCAGCGGCGCCTCCGGCAGGCGTTGCGCCACCGGCGGCAGCTTGCCGCCCTTGACCAGTTCGGAGAGCCCCGGCGCTTCCTTGTACTCGGCGGCATGAGCCGCGCCGGAGAGGGCAAGAAGCAGGGACAGTGCAGCGCCACGCAGGGCGCGCCCAGGGAAAGCTGCCATCGTTTCCTCCGCTGCGCCTTCTGCTCATGGCGGGCGCTATGGAGGCTACGTTATCGTTATCTCAATTGAGACGTCAAGCCTCGCTGCCTGCCATTGCTCAAGCAGCCGTGCAGCTAGAAAATTGAGAGATTAAGTGCCAGAACTGACGGAAATCGGTGACGAAAGAAGCGCTGGCAAAAGATATCGTTATCGTGAGATAAGGTGATATGGATATGAATCCGGTCTTGCGGCCCTCCACCATCACCGATGTCGCCGAAGCGGCCGGGGTCTCGCCGATGACCGTCTCGCGCGTGCTGAACGGCCGCGGCGGCGCCGGCGAGGAGACGCGCCGGCGCGTGCTGGAGGCGGCCCGGGCGCTGAACTATCGCCCCAACGCCTTCGCCAAGAGCCTGAAGAACGACCGCTCGAACACGGTCGGCATCGTGGTGCCTGACATCGTCAATCCGTTCTTCCCCGAGATCATCCGCGGCGCCGAGCTCGCGGCGCGGCCGGCGGGCTACACGCTGCTCTCCTGCAATGTCGTCGAGGATCCCGAGCGCGAGGAGGAGGTGCTTGGCATGCTGCTCGACAAGCGCGTCGACGGCCTGATCATCTGCAGCGCCCGCCTCGACGAGGAGCGCCTCCTGCGCGCGATCGCGCCGCACCGGGCCGTGGTGCTGATCAACCGCGCCGCCGCCAAGCGCCATGCCGGCACGATCGAGGTCGATTATCGCGCCGGCGTCGAGGCCGTGGTCACGCAGCTCGTCGCTCAGGGCCGACGGCGCTTCGGCTTCGCTGCCGGGCCGGCCGCCTCGCATGGCGGACGCAAGCGGCGCGAGGGGATCGAGGCGGGCCTGGCGCGCCACGGGCTGTCGCTGGTCTTCGATCTGCCCTGCACCCCTGACCTCCAGGGCGGCGCCGAGATCGCCGGTCGCTTCCTGCCCGAGGCGGCGCGAGTCGATGCGATGATCTGCTACAACGACCTGATCGCGCTCGGATTGATGCAGCCGCTGGCGCAGGCCGGGATCAGGGTACCGGACGACATCGCCATCGTCGGTTGCGACGACATCCCCGCCGCGTCGCTGGTCTCTCCGGCGCTGACGACGCTCAGGATCGCCAAGCAGGATCTCGGCGAGATGGCGATGCGGATGCTGCTCGACCGCATTGCCGGCCGCAACGCCCAGCAGGGCATCGTGATCGAGCCGGATCCGATCTGGCGGGCGACGACGCCCGGTGGCTGAGAGGTAGCGCGCATCGGCTTTGCGACGACGCGCCGGCGACGCCTGTGCGCAAGCTCCGGTCCGTGGTGTAAGCATCTTTCGCTGGCGCTACGAGATTCGCGCTCGGCCGACCGATCTGGAGGCATTGTGAGCGCAAACTGTCGTTCCCATCCGGCGATCAAGGCGCCGATCGTGGGTTGATGGACCGCGTCGTCCTCCAGGCTTTCGGGCAGGTCCTGTTCGCGGTCGGGCTCGGCTATGCGGGCGTGGCCGCTGCCTCGATCCTGGCCAACCTGCTCCTTGGTGCCCCTGTCGGCTTCGATGCGCGTGAAACCGCCTTCTTCCTGAGTGTCGGGCTCGGCACGGTGTTGGCAGCACGGGGCTTGGGCGACCGGGCGCTGGGCCGGGCTTTGGCCCTGTCATGGCCAGCGGATCGGCGCATCGTCATCCGGTTCGTGGCGGTGCTGCTGCTCGTGCTGGCCGTCGAGGCGATCGCGGCCGCATCAGGGCTTCTGGGGTCGATCGAAGACCTCAAGGCAATGTCCAGTTCGGAGCGCAGTTGGCTCGGCTTTCTGAACGCGGTGGTTCTGGCGCCGATCGTCGAGGAGGCCTTGTTCCGCGGCCTGCTGTTCACGCGTTTGCGCCAGCGTTTCTCCGCATGGCCGGTTCTGGCGATGGTGACGCTGGCCTTCGGGCTGCTGCATGCCGAGAACGGTTTGCTGCACGTCGTCTCGGTTCTGCCGGCGGGCGTGTTTCTGGGCTATGCACGCGAAGTTTCGGGTGGAATCGGTCTGCCGATTCTGCTGCATGCCTGCATGAACTTGGCGATTGTCGTCGCGGGGACTGTTCTATGAGCCTTTCAATCCGTCCCGCCCGGTCCGATGAGGCCGGGCTGGTGCTCAGCTTCGTGCGCGAGCTCGCCGAATACGAGAAGCTGCTACACGAGGTCGAGGCCAGCGAGGCCGACATGGCGGCGGCCCTGTTCGGGCCGGAACCGAAGGTGTTCTGCGACATCGCGGAATGGGACGGGCAGCCGGCCGGCTTCGCGATCTGGTTCTACACCTATTCGACCTTCACCGGCCGTCACGGCATCTGGCTCGAGGACCTTTACGTCCGCCCGGACCAGCGCGGCCGCGGCATCGGCAAGGCGCTGATGGTGCGCCTCGCCAAGCGCTGCGTCGACGAGGGTCTGTCGCGCTTCGCCTGGTGGGTGCTGAACTGGAACGAGCCGTCGCGGGTGTTCTACCGCTCGATCGGCGCGGTGGCGCAGGACGAGTGGACGGTGAAGCGGCTCGACGGTGACGCGCTGCGCAAGCTCGCCGGCGGAGGCTGAGCCGATGGCGAAGCTTCCCGTCGTCCTGATCGCGGCGATTGCCGAGAATGGCGTGATTGGCCGCGACAACCAGCTGATCTGGCGGCTGCGGACCGACATGCGCCGTTTTCGCGAGCTGACCATGGGCTGCCCGATCATCATGGGCCGCAAGACCTTCCTGTCGATCGGCAAGCCATTGCCCGGCCGTCAGACCGTTGTGCTGTCACGCGATGCGACCTTCCAGCCCGAAGGCGTCCATGTCGTGCCCACGCTCGATCAGGCGCTCGATACGGCCCAGCGGCTCGGCCAAGCGATGGGCGCGCGCGCCGTCATCGTTGCAGGTGGCGGCGAGATCTATGCCCAGGCACTGCCGGTCGCCGACCGGCTGGAACTGACCTTCGTCCAGGCCCGGCCCGAGGGCGATGCGGTCTTTCCGGCATTCGACCGCGCGGCCTTCCGCGAGAGCGCGCGCAGCGAGCATCCAGCGGGCCCCGAGGACGAATTTTCATTCGCTTTCGCGACCTTCGAGCGGGTCTCCTGAACCGGCAACCGAGAACTGCGACGAACGGTCTACGACCAAAGAAGCTTGCATCGTTGACGAATCCGTGGCCGATGCCCAATTCAACGCGCATTGCGCCTGATGGCGCTGACAGCGTTCAACCGTTCAGCTATGCACGGTCGAAGCAAAGAGTGAGGAACGGCTGAGGCATGCCTTGGAGTAACCAGAGCGGCGGGAGTGGCGGCAGCGGCGGTGGCGGTGGCCCCTGGGGGCAGCGCGGCGGCGGCGGCAATGGCGGCGGCCCGTGGGGCGGTGGCCCATCTGGCGGCAATACGCCGCCCGATCTCGAGGAGATCATCCGGCGCGGCCAGGACCGCCTGAAGGACTTCATGCCGGGCGGCAATCTCGGCGGGCGCGGGCTTCTGCTCGTCGGGCTCGGCTTGGTGCTGCTCTGGCTCGCCACCGGCTTCTACACGGTGCGGCCCAACGAGGTCGGCCTCAACCTGATCTTCGGCAAATATGTCGGCAAGACCGGGCAGGGCCTGAACTACAACCTGCCTTATCCGATCGGCAGTGTGGTCAAGCCGCAGGTCACCAACGTCATCACCACCGAGGTCGGCTTCCGTACGATCGAATCGGCACGCACCTCGCGCCAGACCGATGTCGGTGAAGAGAGCCTGATGCTGACCGGCGACGAGAACATCGTCGACATCGACGTGATCGTGCAGTGGCAGATCGATCCGGGCGCGCCCGAGAACTATGTCTTCAACATCCAGGATCCGCCCGGCACCGTGAAGGCGGTGGCCGAAAGCGCGGTGCGCGAGATCATCGGCCGGCGCAACATCCAGCCGGTGCTGACCACCGATCGTGGCCAGATTGAGACCGAAGTCCGCCAGCTGATGCAGGATACGCTGAACACCTATCGCGCCGGCGTGCAGATCAGGCTGGTGCAGCTGCAGAAGGTCGACCCGCCGCAGCAGGTCATCGACGCCTTCCGCGACGTCCAGGCGGCACGCGCCGACCAGGAGCGCCTGCGCAACCAGGCCGAGACCTATGCCAACCAGGTCGTGCCCGAGGCGCGCGGCCGGGCGGCGCAGCTCGTCCAGTCGGCTGAGGCGTTCAAGGATCAGACCGTCGCCGAGGCGCGCGGCCAGATCAGCCGCTTCAACTCGGTCTATGAGCAATACAAGAACGCGCCCGGCGTCACCCGCGAGCGCCTGTTCCTCGAAACCATGGAGCGTGTCCTCGGCGGCATGGACAAGGTGATCCTCGACCAGAGCGGCTCCGGCAACGGCGTCGTGCCCTATCTGCCACTCGGCGAGCTCGGCCAGCACCAGCAGCAGCAGCGTCGGCCGGCCGGCCAGAGCCAGAACCAGGGCCAGGCCCAGCAGGGAGCGACGCGATGAGCGGTTTCATTCGCATCGGCGTGCTGGCTGTCGTCGCCATCGTCGCGATCGTCTTCTACGCCGCGACCTTCGTGGTCCAGCAGACCCAGTCCGCGATCGTGCTGCGCTTCGGCGCGGTGCGCAGCGTGGTCACCGAGCCCGGGCTCTATCTCAAGCTGCCGGCGCCGTTCGAGCAGGTCACCTATCTCGACAACCGCATTCTCGACCTCGACCTGCCGGCGCAGGAAATCATCGCCTCGGACCAGAAGCGGCTCGTGGTCGACGCCTTCACGCGCTACCGGATTTCCGATCCGCTGCGCTTCTTCCAGGCGGTCAACAACATCCCGCGCGCCAATTCGCAGCTCGCTTCGATCGTCAACGGTAATGTCCGCTCGGTTCTCGCCGAGGCGACCTTCACCGCGATGGTCCGGACCGATCGCTCGCGGCTGATGAACCGCATCCGCGACGACGTGAACCGCGAGGCTGGCCGCTTCGGCATGACCGTGGTCGACGTCCGCTTGCGCCGGGTCGACCTGCCGGCGGCCAACTCGCAGGCGGTGTTCCAGCGTATGCAGACCGAACGTCAGCGCGAGGCGGCGGAAGCGCGCGCGCTCGGCGGCCAGCAGTCGCAGGAGATTCGGGCCAAGGCCGAGCGCGAGGCGACGATCATCGTCGCCGAGGCGCAGCGGAAATCGGACGAGGTCCGCGGTCAGGGCGAAGGCGAGCGCAACCGCATCTTCGCCGAGGGCTTCGGCAAGGATCCGGAGTTCTTCGCCTTCTACCGGTCGATGCAAGCCTATGAGGCGAGCCTGAAGGCTGGCGACACGCGGATGCTGCTCTCCCCGGACTCGCCGTTCTTCCGCTTCTTCAACGACCCCGCCGGCCGCCGCTCGGGCGCCGGCACCGACGCCGCTCCGGCGACGCCGGCTGCGCCGAAGCCCTGATGCCAATGACCGAGCGCTGCGCATGACAGATTTCCTCGCGGCGCTCGGCCTGGTCTTCGCCATCGAGGGACTGCTCTTCGCCTCTATTCCAGAGATCGCCAAGGAGGCGCTGCGCAGCGCCTCCGAGACGCCGGTCGAGCGGATGCGCCTGATCGGCATCGTCTCGGCGATCGTCGGCGTCGGCCTGGTCTGGCTGGTTCGGAGCTGATCAGCCCTGTTCGGGCGATCACGGCGTTATGACGCAATCTTGTGTCGCCCTTCCGCCGCATTTTTCGGTTCTTAAGTTGCGTTCGGAATCCGGCTGCGCTGCAATGCCGCCAAGGCCAATCTCGTCAATGTCGATCTCTTGGCGACATCATCATGATCATGAGGACATCGATGGCACTCACACATTCCCACGCCTACCGTCTGGCGCGGATCGCGACTGTCGCCGGCATGGCGCTCGCGACGGTGCCTGCCTTCGGCCAGGCGACGCCGGCGCCCGGCAACGTCCAGGCCGCGCCGCAGGCCCATGGCGCCACGATCTCGCTGGCGGACCTCGCCGAGCGCGTGATGCCGGCGGTGGTGAACATTGCGGCGGTGACGACCAGCGACACCCGCGGCCGCAACCTGCCGCAGCTGCCGCAGCTCGGTCCCGACACCCCGTTCGGTGATCTGTTCGAGGAATTCTTCAACCGCCGCGGCCGTGGTGGCGAGCAGGGGCAGCAAGGCGAGCGTCAGGCGCCGCAGCAGCGCCGCTCGCAATCGGCAGGCTCGGGCTTCGTGGTCGACCCGTCAGGTCTGGTCGTGACCAACAACCACGTCATCGGCGACGCCAACGAGATCACCGTCGTGTTCAGCGACGGCTTGCGCCTCAAGGCCGAGGTCGTCGGCAAGGACACCAAGGTCGACCTCGCTCTGCTTCGTGTGAAGCACGACAAGCCGCTGCCCTTCGTCAAGTTCGGCGACTCGGACAAGGCCCGCATCGGCGATCCGGTGATGGCGATCGGCAATCCGTTCGGCCTCGGCGGTTCGGTCTCGTCGGGCATCGTCTCGGCCCGGAACCGCGACATCAACCAGGGTCCCTACGACACCTACATCCAGACCGACGCGGCCATCAACAAGGGCAATTCCGGCGGCCCGCTGTTCAACATGGCCGGTGAGGTGATCGGCATCAACACCGCGATCCTGTCGCCGACCGGCGGCTCGGTCGGTATCGGCTTCGCCGTGCCGTCGTCGCTCGCGACCAACATCGTCGACCAGTTGCGCGAGTTCGGCGAGACCCGTCGCGGCTGGCTCGGCGTGCGCATCCAGAACGTCGATGACGCTGCCGCAGAGGCGCTCGGCCTCGGCACGGCCCGCGGCGCTCTGATCGCCGGCATCGACGAGAAGGGCCCGGCCAAGCCGGCCGGCCTCGAGATCGGCGACGTGATCGTCAAGTTCGACGGCAAGGACGTGAAGGATTCGCGCGAGCTGCCGCGTATCGTCGCCGCCACCCCGGTCGGCAAGGACGTGCCGGTCCAGGTGATGCGCAAGGGCAAGGAGCTCGCCAAAACGGTCAAGCTCGCCCGGCTCGAGGATGGCGAGAAGGTCCAGCAGGCCTCGGCGAACAAGCCTTCGGGCGAGACTGCCAAGCCGGTGACCGCCTCTGCGCTCGGCCTCGAGTTCTCGGCCCAGAACGAGGAGCTGCGCAAGCGCTACTCGATCAAGGACGGGCTCAAGGGTGTCGTGATCACCAAGGTCGACGCCAACTCCAACGCCGCCGACAAGCGCATCCTGGTCGGCGAGCTGGTGGTCGAGGTCGGCCAGGAGCCGGTGAACTCGCCGGAGGACGTCACCAAGCGGCTCGACGCCTTGAAGAAGGAGGGCAAGAAGTCGGCCCTGCTGCTGGTCTCGAACGGCCAGGGCGAGGTCCGCTTCGTCGCGGTGACGATGAGCTGACGCCCCACTTTTTTGCTGCCCGTCTCGAAAGGCGCTCCGCGAGGAGCGCCTTTTTTGCTTGCACGGCGCAGTTGCAATCACCGCTGCTTGGTGGTTCAGTCGACGGCGCTGACGGTAGGTCAGGTGGGCCCTGCCGGTGCCTTGTCTTGGGTCATCCCGCCGTACGGGATTGCGCTCAATGCCGCTCGGGATCGATTGGCGGGGATGGCTTGACCGGCTGAAGGCTGCGCTCGCAAGCCTGTTTTCCTGGCTGCGAGGCGGCGCCGTCAGTCGCTATCGCCAGGCTTTTCTGGTCCTCGCCCTGGCGTTCCTGCTCGTCGTAGCCTTCCGGGTCCTGAGCCAGCGCAGCCTCGACCTCGACGAGACCGAGCTCGCCGAAGTCTGGAACGCCAGCATCGCGAGACTCGGTATCTCGCCGGTTTTCCCGCCGGCCGAGGACATCCGCGTCGGCGACGTCTGGGCTGTCGTGGCCGGAGCGGAAGACAGGCCGCTACTCGGGCGGGGCGTTCGCATCGGTCATATCGACCTGCGCACAGATATCGCCCGGGAAGCGGCGGGGCGGCCTGTGTTCGCCGCCACGGCCGAGGCCAAACCCGGACAGCCGGCCAGGGGGCAGTCGGAGCTCGAGGATGCAGGAAATGGCGATGGCCGGCTCCGGCTTTCGCTTGCGGCCTTTCCCGGAGTCACCATCACACGCAGCCTGAGGGGAGGCGGTCAGGCTGCTGCCTTCTGGACGGCGCTGGGTTTCGGCGAGAGCCAGTCCGATATCGAGGAGTTGCGGATTCCCGTGGCCGAAACCTACGGCGTTTCGGCACCCGTCGCCGGCGGCAGGCTAAGCGAGTGGTGCGGCGCCGAAGCGACCAGGCTCTATTGCCGCGACGAATTCATCCGACGCGTGATGGCATACTCCGTCGGCGACATCGTGCTCGCCACGCGAGAAGGCGCCTATCAGGTGAAGCTGCAGCTGCGCCTGATCAACCAGGTGTTCATGACACGCGAGATCAAGCAGAAGCGCGGGCGCGACGTAGCGCAGGCCGTGGCACTCGGCCAGGCGGCCGAGCGGCCCGCCGGAGAGACCACTGCACCATCCGTCGCGTATGGTCGCACCAGCAGCGACAGCGCTCAGCTCGACCAGGTCTTCAGTCGGCCGGTCGTATTCGGCTTCCGCGCAATCTCGATCGCGATCCCGGCATCGCAGCCGAGAGAGGAGGGCACTCCGTGAGACCTGCCATCCTGATCGTTCTGCTGAGCGTCCTGCCGGTTTCAGCCGGGCGGGCTCAGGAGGGTGAGGCCAAGCTGCCAGCCCCGCCGCCCCGCCTGGTGCTGCCCCCAGAGGCAGATGCTGCGAAACCGCAAAGCGGAGCGGATCAATGCGTGCCACAACCCACCTGCCGCATATTCTTCCTGCCGTTTCCACCGGCTGCGCCCGGTGGGGGGCTCAAGGCCTATGGCCAGAAACCCGGCGATCCGAAGATCCAGGAATGGGCTGGGCCCGGTCCAGTGGATCCCCGCTCGTTCAAGCTCCCGCGAGATCCAGGCTGGACCACTTAGCGGCAACTGTTTCGGCACCGTGCATCAGGGCGCCGAATGAGTGCGATCAGTTCCGCGCGTTGGTTCGCGAACGGCAGCCGTGGCAGCATCTCGCGCAGGTCCTGACGACCGGCGGAGCTGCTTTCCATGCGCATGAGCGAGATTCCCTTCGGCACGACCGACTGGTCTTCGGTCGAACCGGAGCATTTTCCCGGTGAAGAGGGCCGGGCGACTTGGCGCACGAGGCGCTTCGGGCCAGCGGACAATCCGATCCGCGTCAGGATGGTCGAATATTCGCCGGGCTATGTCTCGGACCATTGGTGCGAGAAGGGGCACATCCTGCTCTGCCTCGATGGCGAGCTCGAGACGACGCTGGCCGATGGCCGGGTCATGCTGTTGCGGGCCGGGATGAGCTATCAGGTTGCCGACAATGCCGAGCCACATCGCTCGCGCGCACCGCAGGGCGCGCGGCTGTTCATCGTTGACTGAACTTCAGTCTCTGACGATCTCGTCGCCGCGATAGCCCTGGGCGTAGAGCAAAGCGGTGAGGTCGGCATGATCCAGGCGGGCATCGGCGGCAGCCGCGACCGCCGGCTTGGCGCGATAGGCGACGCCGAGCCCGGCCTCATCAAGCATGGCGAGATCGTTGGCGCCGTCGCCGACGGCGAGTGTCACCTCGTTCGGCAGGTTGAAGCGGGCGCGCAATTCGATCAGCGCATCGAGCTTGGCCTGCTTGCCGAGGATCGGCTCGGCGACTAGCCCCGAGAGCAGGGTGCCTTCGCTCAGCAGGGTGTTGGAGCGGTGCTCGTCGAAGCCGATGGTGCGGCTGATCGGACCGGTGAAGACGGTGAAGCCTCCCGAGACCAGCGCGGTGTAGCCGCCATGGGCACGCATGGTGCGCACCAGCGCGCTGCCACCCGGCGTCAGCGTGATGTTGCTGGCGATGATCTCGTCGACGACGCCGAGTGCGATGCCTTTCAATAGGCCGACGCGCTCGCGCAGCGCCGGCTCGAATTCGAGCTCGCCACGCATGGCGCGCTCGGTGATGTCGGAGACCTTCTCCTTCAGGCCGACATAGGCGGCGAGTTCGTCGATGCACTCCTGCCCGATCATGGTCGAATCCATGTCGGCGAGGAACAGGCGCTTGCGGCGGGTGGCGGCAGGCTGGACGATGATGTCGACGGGAGCGCCGCCCAGTGCCTCGCGCAGAACCGCTTCTAGCTTGCGCGCATCGTCCGCTTCCGCGAAGAGGTCGGCCGCGATCTCTCCGTCCACGCGCTCGACTGTCGCCGGAGCGGGCGCGGCGGCGCGCAAGCGGGCGAGCAGGCCATCGTCGAGCAGGGCCTGACCATGGGCGGAGACGAAGGTGGCGACGAGCGTCATGAAGGAGCCGGAAGCGAAGTGAGATACAGCGCGGTGCTCATCGCAGGTCCGACCGCGAGCGGCAAGTCGGCGCTGGCGGTCGAACTCGCCCGCCGTTTCGGCGGCGTCGTGGTCAATGCCGACTCGATGCAGGTCTATCGCGACCTCCAGGTCATCACCGCCCGGCCGACGCCGGAGGAGATGGGCGAAGTGCCGCATCGTCTCTACGGCCATATCGACGGCGCGGTGAACCATTCCGCCGCGGCCTATGCGGCCGAGGTCACAGCGCTATTGCAGGAGCTGGCGGGGCAGGGCGCCCTGCCGGTGCTGGTCGGCGGCACCGGACTCTATTTCAAGGCGTTGACCGAGGGGCTTTCGGACATCCCACCGGTGCCCGAGGAGGTTCGCATCGCCTTCCGGGCCCGGGCAGAGCAGCGCGAGACGAATGAGTTACATGCCGAGCTCTCCGGCAAGGACCCGGAGATGGCAGCGCGCCTGCGGCCGAGCGATCGCTTGCGGGTGATGCGGGCGCTGGAGGTGTTCGAGGCAACCGGACGCTCGCTGGCGAGCTTCCAGGGTTCGAGGCGACCGGGGCCGCTGGCTGGGCAGGAGTTGCTCAAGCTCTTCCTCGCGCCGGAGCGGGAGCTGGTGCGCGCCCGGATCGATCAGCGCTTCGACGTGATGATGGGCCAAGGCGCGCTCGACGAGGTCGCGGCCCTGCGCGAGCGTCGGCTCGATCCTCTGCTGCCGGTGATGCGCGCCCATGGCGTGCCGGGGCTGATCGCCTATCTCGATGGCCGGCTTTCGCTGGAGGAAGCGGTGGCACGCGGCAAAGCTGACACCCGCGCGTATGCCAAGCGGCAGATGACCTGGTTCCGCCACCAGATGGAGGGCTGGACAGCGGCTGCACCGGAAGCGGCGCTGGATGTCGCACTGGCCGCTTGCGCCGACAGGCCCTCGCTTGCCGGCTCTAATCCCGCTTGACCATGCGGCGCTGCTCGTCTAGCGTCCGGCAACTTTCGTTTCGACAGGGCTGCGACATGCGCAAGCTTATTATCGTACAGGTGCGCTGGTAGGGGCCGGTTTAACAACCGGGCGTCCCCGACGCCAGCGCACGCCCAGGCCCCTCCGAGGGCCTTTTTTATTGCCTTTTTCCGACCGACACTGACAGACAGACCTCCGCAGGAGACCGTTATGAGCGAGATGATGACCGGCGCCGAGATGGTCGTTCGCGCCCTCCAGGACCAGGGCGTGGAGCATCTCTTCGGCTATCCCGGCGGCGCCGTGCTGCCGATCTACGATGCGATCTTCCAGCAGGATAAGGTCAAGCACGTGCTCGTCCGCCACGAGCAGGGCGCTGTCCATGCCGCCGAGGGCTATGCCCGCTCGGCACCGGGCAAGGTCGGTTGCGTGCTCGTCACCTCCGGCCCCGGCGCGACCAACGCGGTCACCGGCCTGACCGACGCGCTGCTGGATTCGATCCCGCTCGTCGTCATCACCGGCCAGGTCCCGACGCATCTGATCGGCTCGGACGCCTTCCAGGAATGCGATACGGTCGGCATCACCCGCTCCTGCACCAAGCACAACTATCTGGTGAAGAGCATCGCCGACCTGCCGCGCGTTCTGCACGAGGCCTTCTATGTCGCCGCCAATGGCCGGCCGGGCCCGGTCGTGGTCGACATCCCCAAGGATATCCAGTTCGCGACCGGCGCCTATAGCCGCCCGCGCGACAACCAGCACAAGACCTATCGTCCGACGGTCAAGGGTGACCTGAACAAGATCAAGGCAGCCGTCGAGCTGATCGCCAAGGCGAAGAAGCCGGTGTTCTACACCGGCGGCGGCGTCATCAACGCCGGCCCGCACGCCTCGGCGCTGCTGCGCGAGCTGGCGCGTCTGACCGGTTACCCGGTGACCTCGACGCTGATGGGGCTGGGCGCCTTCCCGGCCGCGGACCGGCAGTGGCTCGGCATGCTCGGCATGCACGGCACCTACGAGGCGAACCTCGCCATGCATGACTGCGACGTCATGATCAACATCGGCGCGCGCTTCGACGACCGCATCACGGGGCGGCTCGACGCCTTCTCGCCGCGCTCGAAGAAGATCCACATCGACATCGACCCGTCCTCGATCAACAAGAACGTCAAGGTCGATATCGGCATCGTGGGCGATTGCGCCCATGTGCTCGAGGACATGGTCCGGATCTGGCGCGAGACCTCGCCGCAGATCGACAAGACCGCGCTCACCGCCTGGTGGACGCAAATCGACGCCTGGCGGGCGCGCAACAGCCTCGGCTACAAGCGCTCGGACACGATCATCAAGCCGCAATATGCGCTGGAGCGCCTCTATGCGCTGACCAAGGATCGCGACACCTACATCACGACCGAGGTCGGCCAGCACCAGATGTGGGCGGCGCAGTATCTGCATTTCCAGGAGCCGAACCGCTGGATGACCTCGGGCGGCCTCGGCACGATGGGCTACGGCCTGCCGGCGGCGATCGGCGTGCAGATGAAGCATCCCAAGGCTCTGGTCATCGACGTTGCCGGCGAGGCCTCGATCCTGATGAACATGCAGGAGATGTCGACGGCGGTGCAGTACCGGCTGCCGGTCAAGATCTTCATCCTCAACAACGAGTACATGGGCATGGTGCGCCAGTGGCAGGAACTGCTGCATGGCGGGCGCTATTCGGAGAGCTACTCGGCCTCGCTGCCGGACTTCGTCAAGCTGGCGGAGGCCTATGGCGGGCACGGCATCCGCTGCTCCGACCCGGCCGATCTCGACCGCGCCATCATGGAGATGATCGAGACGCCCGGCCCGGTGATCTTCGACTGCCTGGTGGCGAAGGAAGAGAACTGCTTCCCGATGATCCCATCGGGCAAGGCGCATAACGAGATGATCCTGCCCGATTTCGAGGGCGACACCGGCGAGATCATCGACGCCAAGGGCAAGCAGCTGGTTTGATAGGGCATCGTCATGCTCGGGCTTGACCCGAGCATCTCGAACAGTGGGAGGCGCCGGCCGGCGCCTTCTCGTCGGGAGATTCTCGGGTCTGCACTTCGCTTCGCCCGAGAATGACGGCATCGGCTTCAGGGGGACCACATGGCGACCATCGGCCTGATTGGCGGAATGAGCTGGGAATCGACGGCGGTCTATTACCGGCTGCTGAACGAGGGCGTGCGGGCGCGCCAGGGCGGGTTGCACTCGGCCGACGTCCTGCTGCATTCCGTCGACTTCTCGCCGATCGCCGAAATGCAGGCGAAGGGCGACTGGGACCGCGCCGGAGCGGCGATGGCGTCGAGCGCGCGCCGGCTCGAGCAGGGCGGCGCGGTCTGCATCGTCCTCGCCACCAATACCATGCACAAGCTCGCCGACCATATCACCCAGGCGACGAACCTGCCCTTCCTGCATCTCGCCGACGTCACAGCCAAGGCGATCCGCAAGACCGCGGCGCGCCGGCCGCTGCTGCTGGCGACGCGCTTCACCATGGAGCAGCGCTTCTATCGCGACCGGCTCGGTGCCTTCGGCGTCGAGGCGCTGGTGCCGGACGAGGCGGAGCGGACCGACGTTCACCGCATCATCTATGAGGAGCTCTGCCGCGGGCAGGTTTCGCCGGCGTCGAAGGCGCGCTATCGCGAGATCGTCGCCAAGGCGGTGAAGGAGCAGGGCGCCGATGGCGTCATCCTCGGCTGCACCGAGATCGGCCTTTTGGTCTCGCAGGCCGATTTCGACATCCCGGCCTTCGACACCACGGCGCTGCATGTCGAGGCGGCGCTCGATTTCACGCTGGCGATGGAGCAGGCGGCGTGACCAGGCGATCGCTGCTCATCATGAGTGAGATCACGAAAAGGCGCGGGATCGTCGTCACGTGCGCCGCTAGCGTCCGTGCTCCCTTCGACGGACGGAGCGCGCCATGAAGCTGATCATCGCCAACAAGACCCATTCTTCCTGGTCGCTGCGGCCTTGGCTCGTGCTCAAGCAGTTCGGCATCCCCTTCGAGGAGATCCTGATCCCGTTCGGGCCGACCATGGACGATCCCGGCTGGAAGCGCGCCGTCGCAGAATACACGCCTGCCCGCAAGGTTCCTTCGCTGGTCGACGGCGCGATCGCGGTCTGGGATTCGCTCGCCATCATCGAATACATCGCCGAGACCCATCCGGAGCTGCCGATCTGGCCGCGCGACAAGGCGGCACGGGCGCTGGCTCGCTCGATCTCGGCGGAGATGCACTCCAGTTTCACTGCGCTACGCGGCGCCTGCCCGATGAATCTCGCCTGGGTCCACCCGGCGCGCGACCGCGGCGAGGCGGTCGCGGCCGATGTCGCGCGCATCACCGAGATCTGGCGCGATGCCCGTCAGCGCTTCGGGGCGAACGGTCCGTTCCTGTTCGGCGAGTTCAGCGCGGCCGACGCAATGTTCGCGCCTGTCACCACCCGCTTCACCACCTATTCGATCGCACTCGACCCCGTCAGCGCTGCCTATGTCGCGGCCGTACAGGGCACTGCTGGCTTCCAGGCCTGGCGCGACGCCGCGCTGGCCGAGCCCTGGATCGTATCCGAAGACGAAGTCGACGAGCCGATCCAGACCGATTTCCGCCCGAATCTCAGCCGAAGCCGAGCCCAGACATGAACACGACGCATTACCCAAGCGCCCCGACTGCCCAGCCGATCGCCCGCCATACGCTGGCGGTGATCGTCGACAACGAGCCGGGCGTTCTCGCCCGCATCGCCGGCCTGTTCTCCGGCCGCGGCTACAACATCGAGAGCCTCACCGTCTCGGAGACCGAGCACGAGAAGCACCTCTCGCGCATTACCGTCGTCACCTCCGGCACGGCGAATGTGATCGACCAGATCAAGGCGCATCTCGACCGGCTGGTGCCGGTGCATCGCGTCGTCGACCTGACCTTGCAGGGCGAGGCGATCGAGCGCGAGCTCTGCCTGGTCAAGGTCGTCGGCAAGGGCGACTACCGCGTCGAGGCGATGCGACTCGCCGCCTCCTTCGGCGCGCGCACGCTCGATGCGACGCTGACCTCCTTCGTCTTCGAGCTCACTGGCGCGACCGAGGAGATTGAGCGTTTCATCAAGCTGATGACCGTGGTCGGCCTCACCGAGGTCTCGCGTACCGGCATCGCGGCGATGAGCCGTGGCGCAGAGGCGATGTGAGCCGATAAGCTGACTGCGGCATGAGTCGCAGCCTCACGATCGCGATCATCGGGTGCGGCACCGCCGGGCTGGCTGCCGCACTCCTGCTCGAACGGGCCGGCCACAAGGTCACGCTGGTCGAGCGCTTCAGCGAGCCGCAGCCATTGGGCTCTGGCCTGATCCTGCAGCCGAGCGGACTCGCCGTCCTCGACGAACTCGGGCTCGCGGCGCCGCTGATCGCCGCCGGCAGCCGGATCGACCGGCTGTTCGGGCTGAACGCCGATACGGGCTCGGTCGTGCTCGATGTGCGCTACGCCGCGCTGAAGCGCGAGCGCTTCGGTGTCGGCATCCACCGCGCGGCGCTGTTCGAGACGCTGTTCGTTGCCGTGCAGCAGCAGGCGGTCACGATCGAGACCGGTATCGAGGTCGGCGACATCGATACCACAGAGGACGGCAAGGTCTCGCTGCTTGCCGCGGGCGGCCGCCGCATCGGTCCGTTCGATCTCGTCGTCGATGCGTCCGGCACGCGCTCAGCCCTGCTCAGTCATGCCGCCGGGCCAACAGTACGGGTGCCGCTCAGCTATGGTGCGCTCTGGGCCAATGTCCCGCTCGCCGGCACCGGCTTCGACCGCCATGCGCTCGAACAGCGCTATCGTCGCGCCAGCGTGATGGTCGGAGTGCTGCCGATCGGGCGTCAAGGCGAGGAGCCGGAGCCGCAGGCAGCGCTGTTCTGGAGTCTGAAAGCGGATGCGCTCGATGCCTGGCGCAGCGCTGGACTCGCAGCATGGAAGGCCGAGGTCGAGCGGGTTTGGCCAGCGACCGCGCCATTGCTCGCGCATATCACCGCCCCCGAGCAACTGACCTTTGCGAGCTATCGCCACCAGACACTGCCGCAGCCTTACGGCAAGCGGATCGCCTTCATCGGCGACGCCGCCCATTCGACCAGCCCGCAATTGGGGCAGGGGGCGAACATGGCCCTGCTCGATGCCTATGCCCTGGCGGTGGCACTCGATCAGGCCGGTGATCTTGATGCCGCGTTGCGCCGCTATGCCCAGCTTCGTCGCTGGCATGTCCGGCTCTACCAGGCGGCGAGCCGGATGTTCACGCCGTTCTACCAGTCGGACAGCGCCGTGCTGCCATTGATCCGCGACCGGGTGGTGCCGCCATTAGCGCGGCTGCCGGGCATCGACCGGATGCTGGCATTGCTGGTCTCGGGGCTGATCGGCGATCCCTTGCGGCGGCTGGGCTTGAAGGAGCCCGCGATTGCTGCTGAAAGCGATCGACCGGCGCTCGCCGGAGAGGGGGCGGAGCGGTGACGATCGGACTGAATGAAATCTCGCTCGGCCTCGGCGCGATCGGCTTCGCCTGCTTCGCCTGGCCGATCTATCAGCGCCTGACCGGCAAGGCCGAAGCCGAGCCGCTCGGCTCGGGCAAGAGCCTGCGCTCGCCGCTGTGGTGGGCCGGCTTCGTGCTGACGGTGGCGGCGATCTTCCTGCAGCGGATCGTGGCGCAGCAGGCGGCCGGCGGCTGAGGCCTCTTGATCGCCTGCGCCGATCGGCGGCAAATGGGCTGCATAACCTCTTGCGCATGAGTGGATGATGTCGATCCATCTCGAACTCCGCAGCTATCGCGGCGGCGACCGCCACCGCCACGACTACAGCCAGATCCTGCTGCCGATGCAGGGCGCGATGCGGCTCGACGTCGAGGGGCATCGCAGCGTCGTGTCGAGCAATTGCGTCGCCATCATCCCGCGCGAGCATGAGCATGATTTCGAGCCGACGGCCGATTGCAGCATGCTGATCCTCGATGTCGAGGCGGGAGCTTTCGCCAGCGAAGCCGAGCCGGCGCTGCTGCGCGATCCCGTCCCATCGCTGACGCGGGTCGAGCCCTGGCTGTGGCGGATGTTCCGCCAACTCGGCGCCGAGGTCGAAGCTGGCGCCTGCCGGCCGAGCGATGCCGCGCGGATGGCCATGGCGGGGCTGCAATTGGTCGCGCCGAATACCATGCCCCGGCCGCTGTCGCGGGCGGAAGGACGGGTCATCGATGTCGCCCGCTCGGGCGGGGCTGGGAGCGTCGCGCAGATGGCGCGGACCGCCGGCCTCGGCCAGAGCCGGTTCCATGCCTTGTTCCGCGCGACAACCGGGCGGTCGCCGAAGCAATCGCAATTGACCCGGCTGTTCGACGAGGCCGCCGAGCAACTGGTCGTGACGGCGCTGCCGATCTCGGAGATCGCCTATGGGCTGGGCTACCAGAACGCCTCGTCCTTCAACCGGCAGTTCAGGCGGCGCTTCGGCCTGACGCCGTCCGAGTTCCGCGCCGCGAGCCGGAGCCGATAAGCGCAGCTTCGGTCAAGCCGTTCGGAGCTTCGCCTCATCACGGCGGTACGGGTGCTCGCTATGGTCCACGCGACTCCGCACCCCACGAGGACCGCCGGCTATGAAACTCACCGATTTCAAGGTTCTGACCTTCGACTGCTACGGCACGCTGATCGACTGGGAGACCGGGATTTGGAACGCGCTGCAGCCACTGATCAGCGCCGGCCGGCTCGACCTTGGCCGTGAGGAAGCGCTGGCGCGTTTCGGCCGTATCGAGAGCGAAGTTGAAGAGGCGGGGCCGTCGCTGCGCTATTCGACATTGCTCGCCGCCGTCCATGCCCGCCTCGCCAAGGATCTGGGCGTCGACATCCATGCCGATCTGAACGAGCGTTTCGGCGGCTCGGTGCCGGACTGGCCGGCCTTTCCGGACTCGGCCGAGGCGCTGGCCTATCTCAAGCGGCACTACAAGCTCGTCATCCTCTCCAATGTCGATCGCACGAGTTTCGCGGCGAGCAACCGCAAGCTCGGCGTCACCTTCGACGCGATCTACACCGCCGAGGACATCGGCTCCTACAAGCCTGATCCGCGCAACTTCGATTATCTGCTGGCGCATCTGGGGGCCGATCTCGGCCTGAAAGCGGGCGACGTGCTGCACACCGCGCAGAGCCTGTTCCACGACCATGTCCCGGCGGAGCGGGCCGGGCTGGCGCGCGCCTGGATCGACCGGCGCTTCGGCATGGCCGGCAGCGGTGCGACGCAAATCCCCGCGAACCAGCCGAAGGTCGACTTTCATTTCAAGAGCATGGCCGAACTGGCCGAGGCTCATCGGAAAGCCATCGGCGGCTGATCAGCCGTTGAAGCCGCCATCGTCGAGGAAACGCTTCTCTTCGGCCGAGCTTTCTCGGCCGAGGACGGCGTTGCGGTGCGGAAAGCGGCCGAAATCGCGGATGATGTCGCGGTGGATGATGGCGTATTTGACCGAGTCGTCATCGCCAGAAGCCTCGCTCAAGGCGACGCAGCGCTCCTGGTCGGCGAGATCCTCGGAGTGCATGAACGGCAGGTACAGGAAGCGCCGCTCGGGATTGTCGAAGGCCTCATCGAAGCCGCGCGCGATCGCGCGGCCGGCGACCTCGCGTGCCAGCGGATCGGCCGCAAAGGCATGGGCTGAACCGCGATGCAGATTGCGCGGGAATTGGTCGAGCAGGATCAGCAGCGCGTAGACGCCCTCCGGAGTTTCTTCCCACTCCGAAAGCTCGCCACGCGCGGCGGCATCGACCAATGGCCGGAAGCGCCTGGCGATCTCAGCGTCGAAGGCGTCGTCCTTGGCGAACCATTTGTCCGGGCCGGCCTGTCGCCAGAAGGCGAGGACCTCGGCGGCTGCGGGCGGGGTCGGCTGGGTCATTTGTCGCTCCGGATCAGGCATTCTCGTTGGAGAGAGATATAGTTGCCTCTGCGGCGCCTGGACGATGAAATTTCTCCAGCGCGCCCTTGCGCCCCGGCAAGACCTACGGTAGATGCCAGAACCGTAACGTACGGTACTCTCCGGATCGATGAGCGAGATCGCGACCCATAGCCAAGGCGAGGCGCTGAGCGAGCGGCAGCAGGCCGTGCTCGACGCCGTGCTGGCGCTGATGGTGGAGCAGGGCGACCAGCTTACCATGACGGCGGTGGCGCGGCGCGCCAGCTGCTCGAAGGAGACGCTATACAAATGGTTCGGCGACCGGGATGGTCTGCTGACCGCGACGGTTCAGTGGCAGGCCTCGAAGGTCCGCGCCGACAACTACGACCGCCAGGCACTCGATGCGGCGACATTGCGCAAAAGCCTGCGGGATTTCGCCGAGAACTGGCTGAGCGTGATCACGAGCCAGACCTCGATCGCGCTCAATCGCGCCGCCATCGGCCATGCCGCCTCGGGCAAGAGCAATCTCGGCGGCATCGTCCTGGCCAATGGCCGCTTCGCCATCGGAGCACGATTGACCCCGCTGCTCGAAGCCGGGCGCGCAGCCGGGCTGCTCGATTTCGACGACGCCGAGACGGCGTTCCGTACCTTTTTCGGCCTGGTCGGCCGCGATGTTCAGATCAGGCTGCTGCTGGGCGATGCGCTCGCCGCCGGCAAGGTCGAGATCCAGCGCGACGCGGCCCGAGCTACCGACCAGTTCCTCGCCCTTCACGGACGGCAGGGTGCCGTACCGAAAGCCTGAAGCCAAGAGATCAACCCAAGGAAGGACGCATCCAATGCGCGTTTATTACGATCGCGACGCCGACATCAATCTGATCAAGGGCAAGAAGGTCTGCATCGTCGGCTACGGCTCGCAGGGCCATGCGCACGCGCTCAACCTGCGCGACTCCGGCGTCAAGGAAATCATCATCGCCTTGAAGGCCGGCTCGGCCACCCGCAAGAAGGCCGAAGAGGCCGGCTTCAAGGTGATGACCCCGTCCGAGGCCGCCAAGGTCTCCGACATCATGATGATGCTGACCCCCGACGAGCTGCAGGGCGACATCTACCGCGACGAGCTGCACGCCAACATGAAGGAAGGCGCTGCCCTTCTGTTCGCGCACGGCCTCAACGTCCATTTCAACCTGATCGAGCCGCGCAAGGACCTCGACGTGCTGATGGTCGCGCCGAAGGGCCCGGGCCACACCGTCCGCTCCGAGTACCAGCGCGGCGGCGGCGTGCCGACCCTGATCGCGATCCATCAGGACGCGACCGGCAATGCCCATGACCTCGGCCTTTCCTATGCGTCGGCCAATGGCGGCGGCCGCGCCGGCATCATCGAGACCACCTTCAAGGAAGAGTGCGAGACCGATCTGTTCGGCGAGCAGGTCGTGCTCTGCGGCGGCCTGGTCGAGCTGATCAAGGCCGGCTACGAGACGCTGACCGAGGCCGGCTACGCCCCCGAGATGGCCTATTTCGAGTGCCTGCACGAGGTGAAGCTGATCGTCGACCTCATCTACGAGGGCGGCATCGCCAACATGAACTACTCGATCTCGAACACGGCCGAATATGGCGAGTACGTCACCGGCCCGCGGATCATCACGGCCGAGACCAAGGCCGAGATGAAGCGCGTGCTGACCGACATCCAGTCGGGCAAGTTCACCCGGGACTGGATGCTGGAGAACAAGGTCAACCAGACCTCGTTCAAGGCGACCCGCGCCCGCTATGCCGCTCACCCGATCGAGGAAGTCGGCGCCAAGCTGCGCGACATGATGCCGTGGATCAAGGCGAAGGCCCTGGTCGACAAGACCAAGAACTGAGCGGACTCCGCTCCGTCATTCCGGACAAGCGGCTTTAGCCGCGCAGCTCCGGAATTCATCGTAGAGTACAGTTCCCTACGATGGATTCCGGCACTCTGGTCCGCTGCGGCCGGAATGACGATAAGAGGTTGAGAATCAAGGGAACGGGCGCTCGCAAGGGCGCCCGTTTCGCGTTGAAGGGACCCGTCTGGGGAACCGCTTCCCGCGGTAGGCGTTGATGCTCCAGTCGATGGAAGCAGGAGCGTGCGATGACCGGCCAGGACGAACTGGAACACAGGGCGATCGAGCGGCTGCATCAGCGCCAGGCCCGTCACGGGTTGGCCGACGTCGCCAAGCCTGCGTCCTGGGACGATCAGCTCCCCGTCCTGCTGCTGGGTGGATTTCTCGCCGTCACGCTGCTGGCGAGCGTGCTGATGCGCGCTGTCGGCGGCTGACGGCCCAGAGCCAGACGGAGGCCGCCATGCAAGACGACGTCAAGGTGCGCGAGGCGCGCATTCCGGAAAAGGGCGGCGAGCCGATCCCGCCGATGCGGGCGGATGTCCACTCCGACGCCGATCCGGCGGTCGAGACGCCGGTGGAGGCGCGGCAAGGCTTCCTCGACCGGCCCGTGCTGGTGGTCCTGGTCGCCGGGCTGGCGCTCGCGATCCTCGGTTGGGGCGTCGCCGAGATGTGGGCCTATTGAGCCGACCGCGACCTGACATTTCCGAGACGGAAGACATTTCCCGACGAAGCAGATTCAAGCTGAACAGATGGAGGCGATGATGACACCGATCCGATCGATGCCTGCGTCCCAGGGGGTTCAGTTCAAGGTCGCTCATCTGGCGCTGGGCGCCTCGTTCGCCCTGCTGACGTTGATCGTCTTTGGCGTGCTGTAGTTCGCCATGGCGCAAGAGCCGGCCGGCTCAGGCCAAAGTAGCCTGATCTTTGTGCCGGCTCTCTCTTTGAGCGCCGCGAAAGGCAGGCATGTCGCAATTCTCGGTAAGCAAGCTGCTCGACAGCGAGATCGTGCTGGTGCGCGATGTCGTCTGCTCCGGCGAGTGCCGGCATCGCAGCGACGAGGAATGCGCGCACGCGACCCATCTCGTCTTCCCCTATCGCGGCATCTTCGTACGCCATGTCGGGCGCGACGATGCGGTGGCCGAGAGCAACCAGGTCTTGTTCTTCAACCCGCATGAGGGCTACCAGGTGAGCCACCCCGTTGCGGGCGGCGATGCCTGTCTTGACCTGCGCCTGGGCGAAGGCGTCCTGCACGAACTCGCGCCGGCCGAGTTGCTGCGCAGCGGCACGAGCGCCTTCCTGATGCAGCGCCGCCGGATCGATCCGCGCGCGCAGGCGCTCGTCGCCCTGCTGCGGCACAGCCTGCAGCGCGGCGTCGCCGAGCCGCTGGAGGCGGAGACGCTCGCGCTGACCCTGGTGCGGCGGGCGTTGGGCGAACGAACCTCGCATGCCGCCGGCGCCTCGCCCGGCCGGCGCAAGCTGGTCGACCGGGCCAAGCTCGTGATGGCATCCGATCTCGCCAGGCGCTGGACGCTGGCCGAGATCGCAAGCGAAGTCGGCGTCTCGCCGGTCTATCTCACCCAGGTCTTCGCACAGGTCGAGGCTGTTCCACTTTATCGCTACCAATTGCGACTGCGGCTGGCGCGGGCGCTCGACCTGCTCGGCGATTATGACGACCTGACCCAGCTCGGGCTCGAGCTCGGCTTCTCCAGCCACAGCCACTTCAGTGCTGCCTTCAAGCAGGCCTATGGCCGCACGCCGGCGGAGTTCCAGCGCTCGCTCAAACTCCGCTGACAGAAGCTGTCACTGAACGCGAAAGATTCTGACAGCAGCTGTCAGCCTGAAGGTGTCCACTTCCGTCTCACAACGACGGAGACAGGTCATGATCAGTTTCATCATTGGATCGGCCAAGCCTGTGCTCGCGGTGGTCGACGCACTTGGCCGGGTTTTCGGGGCGATCGGCCACTGGCTGCAGTCGCGCCGCGACTATCGCACCCTCTGCGACATGACCGAGCGCGACCTGCGCGATCTCGGGCTGCGGGACAGCGATCTGCGCGATGCCACGGCGGCGCCCTTTTTTGGCGACCCGACCGGGATCATCGCCATTCGCGTGGACGAGCGGCGCGGCTTGGCGGGAGGGGAAAGCGTCGACGAGGTCCTGCGCGGCTTAAGCGCCGGAGCGCGGGCTCAGCCAGAGCGGATCGCTAAAGAATCCGACAGCGCCGGAGGTGGCCGGGTGGTCTTTCTCAGGGCGGCCGAATGAGCGGCCCCCGACAAGGAGGAAGGCCATGAGTGGAACCTGCGCAGCCTGCGATTGCGAGCTCGACGAGACCCCGATCAAGGTCACGATCGGCGGCAATACGGTCGAGGTCTGCTGCGACGATTGCGCCCAGGCGCTGCGGGAGGCTGATGCCTCGCAGGCGCAGGCGAGCGGCCACTAGACTGCTGCAAACGAAAGAGCCGGCCGCGGAAGCGGCCGGCTCGTCGATTCCAGATGGGGTCAGAAGGTGACCTGGTCCTTGATCTCGGCCTCGACGTTGGAGGGCAGCACGCTGCGCTTCACCAGATCGTCGAAGTTCTTGAACTTCGCCTTGGCGCGCTCCTCGACGATCTTCTTGGAGCGGGCCTCGCCGATGCCCTTGAGCTGCTCGAGCTCGCTGGCGCTGGCGGTGTTGATGTTGATCTTCTTGGTCTGGGCCTGGGTGGTCGGCGCGGCCGGCTTCGCGGCCGGGGCGGCGGGCGTCGTCACGGGCGCGGTCGGCTTGGCCGGGGTCGTGGGCTGGGTCGCCGTCTGTGCGAGGGCCGGGCCGGCAGCGAGAGCGAGCGCGGCGAGGCCGATAGCGAAACGAGACATCGTCATGGCGTGGACTCCTGTTTAAGTCCTGCCCGGGGGGAGCTGAGCTGCACGGATGCCGGGCCGTCCGCGCCGCCGCGCCGTTGCGAACCGAGGATCCGGTCCAGACGCGATGGCTGGACTTTCGGCTGGCGCGGCTGAACGCGATCTGAGGCGAGTGTTCAGCTGCCGTTGTGCTCTTCGCCGGGTTTTCGCCGCGATTGGCCAGCGCTATTTGCCGGTGAACTGGATAACGTATTCGGAGAAGCGCCCGGCGCCGTAGATCAGGCCGAAGCCCCAGGCGAAGGAGGCGGCGAAGTTCGCCAGCTGGAACGGCCAGAACGGCATCTTCACGATGCCGGCGACGAGCGCGATCACCGCCCGGATCGGTCCGAAGAAATGGCCGATGGCGACGCCGAGCACGCCCCATTTCTCGAAGAAGTCATGGCCGCGCTGGAGCAGCGCCGGGTTGTTGCGTATCGGCCAATGGTCTCCGACACGCGGGCCCAGCACCAAGCCGACCCAATAGGAAATCCAGAAGCCGGAGGCCGCGCCGAGTGCAGCCGCGAGCGAGAGCGGCACGAGGTTGAGGCCGGAAGCGCCGGCGATCGCGCCGAAGGCGGTGAAGAATACCGTGGCGGGCACCAGCCAGGACAGGATCGCGACGCATTCGGCAAAGGCGATGAGGAAGACGATCGGCGCGGCCCAATACTGGTTGACGCGCATGAACGCGACAAGCTCGTGCATCCATTGCTCAAGCGGGGGCATGGGCCGGTGATTCCTCCTGCGATCAGGCCAGCGATAGAGCAGAAGCGTCGACTTTTCGCTACCAGCCAGCAGGCTGCCGGGACGGGATGCCGCGGGCGGGTTGCCTTCGCGGATTGATTGCCTAGTGTTCGCGACGAACGGAAATAAGCGGCGCGCGCCGGAAGGCTAGCGACGGCAGGGGACGGGATAATCCATGGAGTCCAAGGTCAGCCCGCCCGGCGACAGGGGCGCGGCAGGAGAGCAGCCGGCGGTCAGGCTCGCCGGCATCGACATCACCTTCCATCTCAAGGGCGGCAGCCGCTACCAGGCGGTGAAGGGCATCGACCTATCCGTCGCGCCCGGAGAATTCGTCTCGGTGGTCGGGCCGACCGGCTGCGGCAAGTCGACTTTGCTCAACGCCGCCGCCGGGCTGCTGACGCCGTCGGCCGGCAAGGTTTCGATCTTCGGCCAGCCGCTGTCCGGCCTCAACCGCCGCGCCGGCTATCTCTTCCAGCAGGACGCGCTGATGCCGTGGAAGACGGCGCTCGACAACGTCAAGGTTGCGCTGGAGCCGATGGGCGTCTCCGATGCCGAGGCTGACAAGCGGGCGCGCGACTGGCTTGGGCGCGTCGGCCTGCGCGCCTTCGTCGAGCGCTATCCGCACATGCTCTCCGGCGGCCAGCGCAAGCGCGTGGCCCTCGCGCAGATGCTGATTCGCGATCCCGAGATCCTGCTGATGGACGAGCCCTTCGGGCCGCTCGACGCGCAGACCCGCCAGATCATGGGCAATCTCCTGCTCGATCTTTGGAGCCGCGACCGCAAGGCGCTGATCTTCGTGACCCACGATCTCGAAGAAGCGATCGCGCTGTCCGACCGGGTGGTGGTGATGACGGCGGGCCCTGCTGCCGGCATCGTCGCCGACTATCATGTGCCGCTGGCCCGGCCGCGCGACATCGCCGAGATCAGGCTGGAAAAAGCCTTCCACGAAATCCATCGCGACATCTGGGCCTCGCTTCGGGTCGAGGTGCAGAAGGCCTACGCCATGGGCGAGGGCAGGGAATTGGTCGAAGGAGCCGCGTCATGAGCCGCGTTAAGCTCTTGGCCCTCCAGATCCTGGTGATGATCGTCTTCCTGGCGATCTGGCATGTCGTCACCACCACCAGCCTGTTCGGCGACATCAAGACGACGCAGTTCTTCTTCTCGACGCCGGCCGACGTGCTGGCGCGGACCTGGAAGCAGCTCACCGGCGCCGACATCTACTACCATCTCGGCATCACCCTGACCGAGACGGTGCTCGCCTTCGTGATCGGCTCGGCGGCGGGCATCTTCTTCGGCTTCGCCTTCGCCCGGAACGCGCTGCTGGCGGCGGTGTTCGACCCCTACATCAAGGCGGCGAACGCCCTGCCGCGCGTCGTGCTGGCGCCGATCTTCGCGCTCTGGTTCGGCCTCGGCATCTGGTCGAAGGTGGCGCTCGGCTTCACGCTGGTGTTCTTCATCGTCTTCTTCAACGTCTACCAGGGCGTGCGCGAGGTCTCGCCGACGGTGCTGGCCAATGCCCGCATGCTCGGCATGAACGAGCGCCAGCTCTTCCGCCATGTCTATTGGCCGTCGGCGCTGACCTGGATGTTCTCGTCGCTGCACACCTCGGTCGGCTTTGCGCTGGTCGGCGCGGTGGTCGGCGAATATCTCGGCTCGTCTGCGGGCCTGGGCTACAAGATCCACGAGGCCGAGAGCGTCTTCGACGTCACCGGCGTGTTCTCGGGCATGCTGATCCTGGCGATCTTCGTGATCCTGATCGATTCGATCGTGACGCTGGTCGAGAACCGGCTGCTGGTCTGGCGGCCGGGGCAGAGCAGTACGACGACAAGCTGAGCATCTGCTGCCAGATTCTAGACGTGCAGATTTGGCGCGATAGTTTTTGACCGCGGATGATGCGACGAAAAGGGGTATCCATGCTGGCGCGCGCAATCGTCATCGGAATTGGCCTTGCCGTCATGCTCCCGGGATTGATCTATCACGGCATCACGTCGATCTATCCTCAGCCAAAGCGCGAGGCATTTTTCGGACCGACGCCACAAATCTTGATTCCGCAGAATGCCACACAGGAGGAACGCAAGGCGCAGGCGGAAGACCAGCAGCGCAAACAGCAGCTGTTTGGAGCTGCGATGCGCGAATTTTCCAAGGTCCGTGTGCTGGTGACAACCGTTCTCGGCGCCCTTGCTATTCTGGCTGGCGCTCTCCTGCCTGTCCCGGCCATTGCGGCCGGAGTGATCGCGGGCGGCGCACTTTCGATCGGCGTCGGTTATTGGTCTTACGGGTCGGATCTGCCGGAGTGGTGGCGCTTCGCATCGCTTCTCGCCGGTTCCTTGTCCCTCGTTTTCGTGGGCTACCGTCAATGGCGACATGATCTGTCTTGAGGAGGCGGAACGCTGCAGGAAAGGCGGGAAGGGACCCTCCTGGAGATGAAATAGGCGTCACTTGATTCCGGGCACGAACGAGCGCCATCCTCGCCTTTCCATCGTCGGGGGGCGGTCATGGAGCTCGATGTCTGCGATCGCATCACGGCTGATCCGACGCGGGAGGACATCGTCCATGCCATCGACCAGCGCGGCGACGACCCAGACTGGTTCATCAACCTCTCCGACGATGACGGTTATGTCGAAGCGGAGCTGGAAGGGAAGGGCCGGTTCCGGCTGGCCTACCATTCCGGCAAGGCGCGGTTCGACGCCGCCGAGACGGTCGATGCGGCGACGCTGAAGCGGATTCTCCTCGCCTATCTCGGCGGCGATCTAAGCTGGCGCGGCAAGCTGGGCTGGCAGCGCAAGGCCTCGCCCGCCAAGGCGGCTGAGGCCAGAGGCGAGCCGCCGGTCTGGGCGGTGGTGGCGGTGGTCGCCTCGCTGGCGCTGATCTTCGTGATCGCGGAGGTGCTGCCGGAGAGCTGGGGCGAGCGCCTGCCTTTCGCCGGAACGACCATGGGCAACATCGCGCTGATCGCGCTGCCGATGGTGGTGATGGTCGCCGCGATGATCATCAACGCGATGTTGAAGGTGCGGCGGGCCAAGGGCTGGGCGCAGGCGCAGGGGCGCATCACCCTGTCGCGGATGGCGGTGCGGCGTCCACCCGCAGGCAACGAGATCGGCACGGTCGTGAACGTCCCGGACGTCGCCTACAGCTTCAGGGTCGGCGGGCAAGATTATCGCGGCACGCGCGTCAGTCTCGGCGACATCAGCGGTAAATATGCGCAGGAAGCGCTGGCACGCTATCCGGTCGGCAAGATGGTGACCGTCTTCTACGATCCGGCCGATCCCGGCGAGTGTGTGCTGGAGCGCGAGGCGCCGAAGGGAGCGGTCAAGGGTTGCGGCTTCCTGCTGCTCGTCCTGGCTTTGCTCGGCGGCGGGTTCTACTGGGCGCTGACGCAGGGCGCCGAGACTCTCAAGGCGCGGATGCCGGATGCGGATGTCCCGGTGATGCTGTTCGCCGCGCTGTTCGGCCTGATGGCACTGCTGTTCTTCGTCGGGCACCGGCGCTATCTGGCGCGCGCCAACGCCTGGCCGGTCACGCAGGGCGAGATCGTCTCCAGCGTGGTCGAGCAGCGCAGCTCGACAGAGAACGGCAAGACGCGCAGGGCCTATCTTCCCGTCGTCGAGTTCGCCTATTCGGTCGGTGGCAATCGCCTGCACAGCCGGCAGGTGAAGCTCGGCCTGGAGGTCTCGGGCTCGGAGAGCCTCGCGCAAGGGATCGTCGATCGCTATCCGGCCGGCACGCCGGTCGAGGTGCATTACGACCCGCAGGACCCGTCGAACGCGGCACTTGAAAACCCGACGGAAACGAACTGGATCCTGCTCGGCGTCGCGCTCGCCTGCTTCGCCATCGCGCTCTATGCGAGCCGCGTCTTCCGCTAGCTCGATTCGTCTGCACTCTTTTGGCCCGGCGAGGCTCCGAGCATCCGTATCAGCTCGGCATAGCGCGGCATCAGCTCCTCGCGCCGCTGCATGTCGCGGTCGAACTGCGCCTGTTTGTCCGCCACGCTGCTCTCGTCCTGCGGTGCGGCGCTGCCTTGGAACATCTCGTCGAGCGCATGGGCCGTTGTGCGGTCGCTGAGCCAGACGAGTTCCTGCTGCAGCGCCGTGTACTCGGTCATCAGCTTGAAGCGCTTTTCGACCCAGCTCGGCTCGGCGGGGTCGTCGACACGGGCTCCTGGTGTCTGCGCTGTGGCGCTGCCCTGAGCCATGGCGGTGCGAGCCTGGTCCGACAGGTCGAGGATGACGGCTTCGTCTTGATCAGGCGTTGCCGACGGGATGGCGACAGGCGAAGAGTTCGCCCTATCCGGAGCAGGCACGCCTGCTGATGGCGCGCTCTGCGGGAGTTCATAAGGGGAAGGCGCAGTCCGGGCCGCTACTGCGTCCACCATGACCGTCTCCTGTTTCGTCCGTTCTGGTCGAAAGCCGTCGTCGATGCGTCGTCGGGCGTCACCGCATCCGGCCAATGTGAAAGCTGGGCCTTAACAAGCCTTGAATCTTTCCCGTCGCTTCCGCGGCGATCGGCGTCGGCTTGATGGTCTGCGCCGCGACATGCCCACGCTTGCCCCGTTCGCCGCAATGCGCCTATCTTCGTCGCGAAATCGCGCCTTTTTCGAAGCGCGTCATCGCTCAACCGGAGGAAATTCCATGATTTTCACTCGCCGCGCGGCGCTCGCTGCGCTCGCCCTCACCACCGCGCTCGGCGCTTCGGCGGCCTTCGCCCAGAATGCCGAGAAGCCCAAGCTGACGCTCGGCGTCGGCGGCAAGCAGCTGCTGTACTATCTTCCGCTGACCGTCGCGGAGAAGAAGGGCTTCTTCAAGGATCAGGGGCTCGACGTTGAGATCAACGATTTCGGCGGCGGCGCCAAGTCGCTGCAGGCGCTCGTCGGCGGCTCGGTCGATGTCGTCACGGGTGCCTATGAGCACACCATCCGCATGCAGGCCAAGGGCCAGGACATCCGCGCCGTGATCGAGCTCGGGCGCTTCCCGGCGATCACCATCGCCGTGCGCAAGGACCTCGCCGACAAGGTGAAGTCCGCCGCCGACTTCAAGGGCCTGAAGATCGGCGTCACCGCGCCCGGTTCCTCGACTGCGCTGACCGCGCAATACGCCATGGTCAAGGCCGGTCTCAAGGCGACGGATGCTCCGATCATCGGCGTCGGCGCCGGCGCCAGCGCGGTCGCCGCGATCAAGCAGAAGCAGGTCGACGTGATCTCGCATCTCGATCCCGTCACCTCGAAGCTGGAATCGGACGGCGATGTCGTTTCGCTGATCGACACCCGGACCGAAGCCGGCACCAAGGCGCTGTTCGGTGGCTCGAACCCGGCGGCGGTGCTCTATCTCAAGAACGATTTCGCCGAGAAGAACCCGGTGACGACGCAGAAGCTCGTCAACGCGCTGATGAAGTCGCTGAAATGGCTGGAGACGGCCAAGCCCGAGGATGTCGCCGATCTCGTGCCGGCCGAATACCATCTCGGCGACAAGCCGCTCTACCTGACCGCCGTGAAGAACTCGCAGGAGAGCTATTCGCGCACCGGCATCCCGACCGCCGACGCGATGAAGAGCATGTACGACTCGCTCAAGCTGCTCGACCCGGAGCTGACAAACTCGAATGTCGACCTGACCAAGACCTTCATCGACAGTTTCGCCAAGAAGGCGGCTGCGGGGTCGTAATCGCGAGGGAGCCCCCCTTGGGGGAGAAGGTGGCAGCGCGAAGCGCTGACGGATGAGGGAAGGGCCGCGCGAGCGGCCCTTTCTCGTCTCACCCGGTCGCACTGCCCTCATCCGTCTGCTTCGCAGACACCTTCTCCCCCGAGGGGAGAAGGGAAGGATCTCAGCCCCGCTTCCCGCCGACCGAGATGAAGGCCATCAGGCAGGGTTCAGGCAGCGGGTTGCGCCAGCGGTGCCGGGTGCCGTTCTGCACGATGCAGTCGCCCTGGCGCAGATGGACGATTTGTCCGTCGTCCAGCTCAAGCGTCATCTCGCCGCGAACCACGACGCCGTAGTCGATGGTGTCGGAGGTGTGCATGCCCGGGGCGCTGAGATCGAAGTGGTCGCCCATGCGCGGGACCTTCTCCGACATTTCCTGCAGCGCGCTCTTGAAGGTCACGCCGGCTGGCGGCTTCCAGCCCTCGGGCCGCCGCGGCGGATAGGAGATCAGGCGGAACATCGTGCCGCCGGGCCCTGGGAAGGCGACCGTGCCTTTCAGCATCGGATCGGGTTCCAGGCCAGTCAGCTGCGGCACGCCCTCGGTCATGTAGAGTTCGTAGAAGGTCAGCCCCGGATTGGAGTCGATCTCCACCACCTTGGACGTGACGTCGAACGACTTGAACACCGACTTGCCGGCTGCGTCACGGCCGGTGAGTGCCCGCTTTGGTGGCGGCAGCTCGCTGGAATCCTTCGCTTCGGCCGGTTGAGAGACCGCGGCCAGGGCGCCGCCGCCGGCCAGAGCGGAGAGCGCCTGGAGCAGTTGGCGCCGATCGCTATGCTCAGGCTGCCGGGCAGAGGGCTTCGTATCGACCAAGGATTTGGTCTTGTTCCGCAGTCGCAAGAACCAAGAGAACCTGCTCATCGTCTCCCCCTCCCTGTTCCGATATTTGTCTTTTTCGCTGTCGTGCCGAGCATCGCTCTGCTTCAGCGAGGAAATGCCTCGTTTTTTCAGTTTGGATGAAGAATTCAACCTTCTACAGCTAGACCTTAGGCTCATCGTTTGCTCAGGTTGGTGGCCTGGATTCTGGTGCATGCCGGTGAAGTGAGCGAGATGGCTCGCTTTCGGGCGTCGTCTTCACGTATTCGACCGGTAGTCGGCTGAGTTCACTCCGCCTAAAGTTCAATTGTTTGCAGTTGTAGGCGGGTGAATATTTCGGCGCGTCTGCTGGAGGTCCCTTCTGGCGGAGAAGGCTGGAAGGTGCCTGCATGTCGCCGAATGCCGCTGCCCTGTTCGCCTTCGTCATCATGATCCTCCCGATGGGCTATCTGCTGCTGGCGGCGCCCGGCTTCCTGTTCGTGAAGCTCGACGTCCTGCCGGTCGCCCGGCTCATGCGCATGATGTTCAGCGCCTATTTCCAGGTGCTGGTCGTGGCTGCGGTCGTAGGAACGATCGTTTTCGCGCTGACCGAGCGCTGGGCTTTCGTCATCGGCGTCGGCGTCCTGGCTTCCACGCTGATGGTGCGCCGCTGGCTTCTGGCGCGGCTGGACACCCAGATCGATAGCTGGCCCAGCGATGTCGGTCGCCGGCTGCGCCGGCTGCACTATAGCGGCATGGCATGCAATGCGGTTCAGCTCGCCGTCGTCATCGGCTGCATTCCCTACATCATGGGCACGCCGGTCTGATCAGGTTCGCCTGACGGCACGCTGGACTTGCACTCGCCGCGGCGCGAGAGTGGCGGTTGACGCAAGGAGAGGCGCCATGACCGATCGCGCTGCCGTCGAAGCCCTGATCCGAGATGCCTATGCCGCGCGCCATCGCGGCGATCTCGATGCCCTGATGGGATACATGCACTCCGATTGCAGCTATCGGCTGGCCGGCGGGCCGCAGGCTGCCGAAATCTTCGTGCAACCAGACGGTGTCGAAGCTGTCCGCGAGCAGATGGCCGGACTGATCGCGACTTATGTCTTCAGCAACATCGAAGAGCTGGCGATGACGGTCGATGGTGAGACGGCCACCTTGCACTGGCGTGCCGACGTCGAATGCAAGCCGACCGGCCGTACCGGCTCCTTCGAGATCATGGACGTGTTCACCATCGCCGATGGCAAGCTGAAGAGCGTGACGCAGTTCACTGACACCGCCGGCGTGGCGCGGCTTTCAAGTCCCTAGCATCCACGCTGATCGGGACCATCACCGCTTTCGATTTGCCTGCGACGCCGTAGCCGCTAGGTTCGCCGCGTCGTGTCGTCGAAGGCTGGCCTAACCTCCATGAACATCCTCTCGATCCAGTCCCATGTCGCCTATGGCCATGTCGGCAATGCTTCGGCCGTGTTCCCGATGCAGCGCCTCGGCGTCGAGGTCTGGCCGATCCATACCGTGCAGTTCTCGAACCATACCGGCTACGGCGCCTGGAAGGGGCAGGTCTTCGACGGCGCCACGATCGATGAGTTGATGGCGGGCATCGGCGAGCGCGGCGTGCTTCCCAAATGCGACGGCGTGCTCTCGGGTTATATGGGCTCGGCCGATATCGGCCACGCCATCCTCTCGGCTGTCGCCAGGATGCGCGAGGCCAATCCCAAGGCGATGTATTGCTGCGATCCGGTGATCGGCGATGTCGGCCGGGGCGTCTTCGTGCGGCCGGGCATCCCGGAATTCATGCGCGAGCAGGCGGTGCCGGCCGCCGACATCGTCACGCCGAACCAGTTCGAGCTCGAATTGCTCACCGATGTCGAGGTCAGGACGCTGGCCGATGCGCACCGCGCCGTCGAGGCGCTGCGCGATGCCGGGCCGAAGGTCGTGCTCGTGACATCGCTGATCACCAACGAGACGCCCGACGATTCGATCGACCTGATGGCGGCGGACGGGCAGGGCACTTACCGCGTGCGCACGCCGAAGATCGACATCGACATCAACGGCGCCGGCGATGCGATCGCGGCGCTGTTCTTCGTGCACTATCTGCGCGACGGCTCGGCTGCGAGCGCGCTCGGCAAGGCGGCCTCCTCGATCTACGGATTGCTGAAGCGGACCAAGGAAGCCGGCTCGCGCGAGATCCTGACCGTGGCGGCGCAGGACGAGTTCGTGACGCCCTCGCAGCTCTTCGCGCCGGAAGCGGTCTGACGCGCATGAAGCTTCGCCTCGGCACTTTCAACGTCGAGAATCTGCTGACACGCCATCGTTTCGAGCCCGGTGGGCGGACCGAGACGGCGGCGGCGATGTCGCTGTTCCATTTCCCGCGCGCCGATGAGCGCGACGCGGTCGAGCGCTCGCTCGCCGTCGCGCTCGAGGACGACAAGCGCCAGATGACGGCGCTCGCCATCGCCGAGGCCAATGCCGATCTCTGGATGCTGCAGGAGGTCGACTCGCTTGCCAGCCTGCAGGCCTTCTTCGCCAATTACGTCCACCGCATCGCCGACCATCGCTACGGCCATTTCACGCTGCTCGACGGCAATGACCGGCGCAATATCGATATCGGTTTCGCCGCGCGGCGCGATCTGGTGAAGCCGCCGCAGGTCACGGTGCGCTCCTACAAGGGCATGAGCTTCGCCGATGCCGAGGCGTTCTCACCCGAGGTCGCCGCCTTCGGCATCGAGCCGCGCGACAAGGTCTTCGCCCGCGATTGCCTCGCGGTCGAACTCGATCTCGGCGACCGGCGGCTCACCCTGTTCGGTTGCCATCTCAAGTCGATGAATAATGGCCGCGACGATGGCCGGCAGGCGACCTTGCCGATCCGCCGGGCCGAGGCGCTGGCGGTGAAGAAGATCATCAAGGACTGGTTCGGTCCTGGCTGGCGCGAGGCGAACTGGGCGATCCTCGGCGATCTCAACGGTTACCGCATTGGGCTTGGGCCGCTGGCGGCGCCGGTCGACGAGGGCGATAGCGGCATTGAGCCGCTGCTGGAGGATTTCGCCGTCGACCCGATGGAGGCGTTGCCGCCGCATGAGCGCTGGACGCATTTCCGGCGCTATTGGTCGGAGGAGCGCCAGAGCCTGATCGACAGCCATATGCCGCTCGACCATATCCTGCTCTCGCCGGCGCTCGCTGCCGCCAATCCGAACCCGGCGATGCAGATGATCCGGCGCGGTCTCCCCTATCGCGTCCCGCTCGACCCGCGCGAGGCCGACCGCTCCATGGCCAAGCTCGCCTTGACGCATGACCGCTATCCGCGCGTCGGCTGGGACCGGCCCAAGGCCTCCGACCATTGCCCGCTGACGATCGAGCTGACTATTCCGAAGGAGACCGCATGAGCCGCCGTTTCGTCACGCTCGACGTGTTCACCACGCGCCCGCATGCCGGCAACCCGCTCGCGGTGGTGCTCGACAGCGAAGGGCTCGACGCCGCGGCGATGCAGACGATCGCCCGCGAGTTCAACCTGTCGGAGACGGTCTTCGTCGCGCCGCCAGCCAACCCGGCCCATCGCGCCGCGGTCCGCATCTTCACGCCGGGCCAGGAACTGCCCTTCGCCGGCCACCCGACGGTCGGCACCGCCGCACTGCTGGCGCTGCGCGATGCGGCCGAGGGGCGGGCGGCGGACCGGCTCGTGCTGGAGGAGAAGGTCGGGCTGGTGCCCTGCGTGATCGCGCTCGGCAATGCGCGCAGCGCCCGCGCCACCTTCACCTTGCCGAAACTGCCGGAGCAGATCGCGCAGCCGATCGCCGAGGCGGCGCTGGCGGAAGCGCTGGGGCTGGACATGGCCGATCTCGGTTTCGAGGGACATCGGCCGAGCGCCTTCTCGGCCGGTGTCGCCTATACGATGGTGCCGGTTACCGGCCGCAAGGCGATCGCACGGGCCAAAGTCGGCGGGACCTTCGCTCAGGCCATGGCGGCAGCCCAGAACGGCAATGCTTTCATCTATTGTCGCGAGACGGAAGAAGCAGGGCATCACTACCACGCTCGGTTGTTCTGGCCCGAAGCCGGCATCACTGAAGACCCCGCGACCGGCTCGGCCGTCGCCGCCTTCGCCGGCGCGATCATGGCGTTCGACCGGCCGGGCGATGGCGCGCACCGCCTCGTCATCGAGCAGGGTTATGAGATGGGCCGGCCCTCGCAGATCGAACTGACACTGACCGTCACGGGTGGCGCGCTGGCCTCGGCGACCATCGGCGGCGCTGCGGTGGTGATGAGCGAGGGCGTTCTGCTGTGAATGGTGTCGTCGATGGCGAGATCGTCGCGCTCGATCGCGTCGAGGCGCGGGTCGAGGCCTTCGACTGGGCCTTTGCCCGCGAGCGCGCCGACGAGATCACGGCGCATTGGGCCAAGCTCACCATCGGCAAGCCGTCGATGTTCAACGGCCGGATCATGCTGCAACATCGCGCCGGAATCGAAGGCGGGGTGTTCCGGGCCGGCTATTTCGGTGCCGACTACGCCGCCTTTCTGGCCTGGCGCGATTTCGGCCTGCCGAAGCCTGCGATCCGCAACGGCTTCGCCATGGCGGCGCTGCGTTCAGCCGACGGCGCTTTCCTGCTCGGCCGGATGGGCGATCACACCGCCAATCCCGGCAAGGTCTACTTCGCCGCCGGCACCCCGGACGAGGAGGATGTGCGCCCCGACGGCACGCTCGATCTCGCCGGCAGCGTCACCCGCGAGCTCTGCGAGGAGACCGGGCTGACACTCGACGAGATTGCCGTCGAGGAACGCTGGACGGCGGTGATCGTGCCGGGACGGGTCGCCTTCATGCGGCCGGTCGGGATCGACCTGGCCGCTGAGGCGGCACGCGAATTGATGCTGGAGCGGATCGCGCGGCAGGACGAACCGGAACTGTCCGACATCGTGATCGTCCGCAATCTCGCCGATTGTGCGGCCTACGACATGCCGCCCTTCATGACGTCCTATCTCGCACATATGTTCAGGGGCGAGTGATCCTTCTCCTGGATCGCGGTTGTCCCGGACAAGCGGCGAAGCCGCGCCGATCCGGGATCCATGCCTGAGCCTTTCCGAGAGAGGTTCAGGCATGGGTCCCGGGTCTTCGCTTCGCTCCGCCCGGGACGACCACTCCGTTTTGATCGATGTCGCAGTGCTGAAAGGCCAGCCCATGACCGCAACCGAAGTCCTTGCCCTGCCTGAAGGCAACCCGTTCGGGCGCGCCTGGGAGACGCCGTTCGGCCTGCCGCCCTTTGCCGAGATCACGCCCGAGCACATCAAGGCGGCCTATCCGGCAGCGCTGGAGCAGCACCGGGCCGAGGTCGAGGCGATCAAGGCCGAGGCTGCGGCCCCAAGCTTCGCCAACACGATCGAGGCGCTGGAGCGCTCGGCCCGCGGCATGAGCCGGCTCGGCGGCGTCTTCTACAATCTCGCCGGGGCCGACACCAACGAGGCGCTGCAGGCGATCGAGCGCGAGATGTCGCCGGTGATGTCGCGGCACTGGTCGGCGATCATGATGGATCACGACCTCTTCGCCCGCGTCGATGCCGTGTTCGCTCAGCGCGAGAGCCTGGGACTGAGCGAAAAGCAGCTCCGCCTGCTGGAGCGGACGCATCGCGGCTTCATCCGCTCGGGTGCCAGGCTCGAAGGCGAGGCCAAGGCGAGGCTCGCCGCGATCAACGAGCGGCTGGCGGGCCTCGGTACCAGCTTCGGCCAGAACCTGCTCAAGGATGAGGCGAGCTATGCGCTGATCATCGAGGACGAGGGCGATCTCGACGGTTTGCCGCCCTTCGTCGTTGCGGCGATGGCGCGTGCCGCCGCCGATCGTGGCCAGGAGGGCAAGCATGCGGTGACGCTGGCGCGCTCGATCATCGAGCCCTTCCTGACCTTCTCGACAAAGCGTGAGCTGCGCGAGCAGGCCTTCACCGCCTGGAGCAAGCGTGGCGAGAACGGCGGCGAGACCGACAACCGCGCCATCGTCGCCGAGATGGTCAGCCTGCGGGCCGAGAAGGCCAAGCTCCTGGGCTTTGCCACCTTCGCCCATTTCAAGCTCGACGATTCCATGGCGAAGACGCCGGAGAACGTGCGCAACCTGCTCGAACTGGTCTGGAAACCGGCTCGCGCCCGCGCCGGGCAGGAGGCGGCCGACCTTGCCGCGCTCGCCCAGAGCGAGGGCGAGAACGGCCCGATCCGCCCGTCCGACTGGCGCTTCTATGCCGAGAAGGTCCGGCAGAAGACCTATGCGCTCGATGAGGCCGTGCTGAAGCCCTATCTCCAGCTCGACAGGATCATCGCCGCCGCCTTCGACACGGCCGACAAGCTGTTCGGGCTATCCTTCGCCGAGCGGCGGGAGCTCAAGGGCTATCATCCCGATGTGCGCGTCTTCGAGGTGACCGAGACCGCGAGCGGCCGGCATATCGGCCTCTTTCTCGGCGATTATTTCGCCCGTGCCTCGAAGCGCTCGGGCGCCTGGATGAGCGCCTATCGCGGCCAGCGCAATTTCGACGGCGAGGTCCGGCCGATCATCGTCAACGTCTGCAACTTCGCCAAGCCCGCCGAGGGCAAGCCGGCGCTGCTCTCGATCGACGATGCCCGCACGCTGTTCCACGAGTTCGGCCATGCCCTGCACGGCCTGCTCTCGGACGTGCATTACGGCTCGCTCGCCGGCACCTCGGTCTCGCGCGATTTCGTCGAACTGCCCTCGCAGCTCTACGAGCACTGGTTCCTGACCAGGGAGGTGATGCAGCGCTTCTGCCTGCATGCCGAGACGGGCGAGCCGATCCCGGATGCGCTGATCGAGAAGATCAAGCGGGCGCAGACCTTCAACCAGGGTTTTGCTACGGTGGAATACACCTCCTCGGCGCTGGTCGATCTCGCCTTCCATTCGCTGGAGGCACCGGCGCAGGTCGATCCGCTGGCCTTCGAGGCGAAGGAGCTGGCGCGGATCGGCATGCCCAGCGAGATCACCATGCGCCACCGCACGCCGCATTTTTCGCATGTGTTCTCGGGCGATGGCTATTCGGCCGGCTATTACAGCTATCTCTGGTCGGAGGTGATGGACGCCGACGCCTTCAACGCCTTCATCGAGGCGGGTGATGTCTTCGCTCCGGAGGTCGCCGGCAAGCTCAAGCGCTACATCTATTCGGCCGGCGACACGCGCGATCCGGCCGAGGCCTATACGCTGTTCCGCGGCCGCCTGCCGACGCCGGATGCGCTGTTGGAGAAGCGGGGGCTGGCGGCTTAAGTCGCCGCCTTCACTCCCGCGCCAGCACGACCATACGCGCGCCGCGTCCGCTCAGCAAAGTGAGCGCGCCGCGCTCCATCCGCCAGCTCCGCGTCGCTTCCAACGCCTCGCGGAACTGCCGCTCGACCTGCATGCGCGGCTCGGGGCAGGCCATCAGCGTGCCGACCAGCGGTCCGAAGCGGATCGTGCGGTCTCGGATCGTCGCCTGTCCGCCCATGCCGTTGCAGCCGCTATGGGCGGAGACGCGCCCGTCCGGCTCAATCTTGAGCGTGGCGCGGACGCCCGCCGGCAGCGGCCGGCCGCGCAGGTTCTGGACCAGCCAGGAGCCGGTGGGACCGCCGACCTCGGCCGGCGGTGCGATGCGCTGGACGACGATCTCGCCGCTCGCGCCCGGAACCAGCGCAGCGTGATGTTCTGTCGTGGTGAACCAGAGCTGGCCGCGGACCCTGATCTCGGCACGCAGCGCATAGCGGTGACCGGGCCGGATCACCGCGTCGTTGAAGCGCAGGCGGTAGGGGATCGGCACCTGTCGGCGCGCGGCGATGCGCGCGCGGGCGATGGTGCGGGACGGGGCGTCGGCGAGCGAGACGTCGAGCAGGCTGACCTCCACCACGGCGCCCGGCGGCAGCGCGATCCGCTCACGATAGGTGACCGTGCCCGAAAGGGTACGCGGCGCGGCGAGCGCGGGCAGCGGCAGCGCAGCCAGAGCAAGGGGCGCTGCAGCGAAGATGCGACGGGTGATCATAGTCAGGCCTTCCCTCGGTTCCTGTCGGCATTCGCCCCGCGAAGCCTGTCAGTGCCGAGGGAGCGCCGCAATCAGATGCACCGGCCCCGTGACCAAAGAGAGGCCGGGCTCACGGATAGCCGAACTTGGTCCGTGTCGCGCGGATCTGGGAGATGGCTCCGCCATCATTGCCGGCGGCGCAGCTCTTGCGAGCCGTGTCGATCTCGGCGCTGACGCGGGTGTGGACGCCCTTGGTGGTGTGGCCAGTCGAGAGGTCGTTGTCCATCACCGCCTGAAAGCGGTCGACCTCGCCGGCGCAGCCCGAGCCGGTCGGCATGCGGAAGGTGTTCGGCGTGACTCCGGTCGGCGCCTGCTCGGGCGAGGGCGCCCGCGGCGGGGCCGCCGTCTGGCAGGCGGCGAGGGAAAGGCCAAGGGCGGCGGCGAGGAGGGCGGCGCGCATGGACGGGGCTCCGGCTGGTCGAAACCGAACCATGGGTGATTCCATCTGCAAGGCAAAGGTCTCCGCTGAGACAGAAGGGTCGCTCAGTCCTCAATGGACATGAAGAGGGCGACGACGGTGAAGCAGCCTGCCGCCGCGACCGCCAGCCAGATCGCGTTCAAGCCGATCTGGCCATATGCGATGGCGCCGAGGATCGCGCCGACGAGCAGGCTGAGCCACAGCGTGAGATGGCGCAGGAAGGCGAGCTTCGGCCCGCCGAGCAGGGCGCCGGCGAGGCGCTGCCCCATCTTGACCAGCGTGCCGGTCATATAGGTCAGGCCGATCGTGACCTCGCCATCGCGCTGGAAGACGGCGTTCTCGGCGCCCATCGCCAGAGCGAGGACACCGGCGGCGGCAATGCCGAGACCGATTGTGTCGAGCCCGGCCGACAGGCCCAGCGCCAGGGTCACGAAGGCGAGCACCGCGGCCTGGCGCCGGCGTCCGCCGAGATGGCCGGCGAGCGAGCCGCAGATCACGCCGACCACGAAGAGGACGATGATCATGCCGGCGACCAGGATGCCGTCGATGCGGCCCTCCGCCAGCTCGATGCCGAGGCGCGTGGTGTTGCCGGTCATGAACGAGACGAAGAAGCCGCCGAGGCTGAGGAAACCGAGCGCATCGACGAAGCCGGCCAACCCGGAGAGGCCGATGGCGAGCCCGATGGCGGGACGATCATAGTGCTGCATCGTCGCGGCACTCCGGTGGGCCGGTCTCCGAGGTGCGCGACAGCCGGCCGAATCGCGCCGGGTCAGGTTAAGCCATGCGCGCTGCCGTCATGCCAGGGCCGCAAGAGGCTCCGCACTTACTCCCGTCACAATTCGACGGAACGCTGGCCGCCATGACCGTGCTGCACACCACCGAGCTCGAAATCTTCGCCGACTACTTCCAGTTCTATCTCCAGGACGAGGCGGTCGACGAGGATTGGGGGACGTTCTGGACCGATGAGACGGTGGAGCGAATGCTCGCCGTCGGTGAATGCTCGGTCGGTATCGCCACCGCCAGGAACATGAACGTACCGGTCGTGCTCTCGGTCCATGATGCGGCCCCGGAGGCCGATTTCAGCGAATGGGAGCTGGTCAATGAGTGTTCGTTCCGCGTGCGCTCCGGCCAGATGATGGTGATCGGCTGTACCGAAGGCTCCCCGCAGGAGCGGGCGCGCTTTTCGCTCGCGCCCGGGGGCTATCGGTTGCGGGTCTCCTATGTCGGGCTCGAGACGTTGAGCGATGACGGGCTGGAGGGCGACGATTTCTACCGGCTGCAGGTCTGGCCGGCGCCATTCGGCAAGACCAGGACGCTGAAGGAGCGGGCCGGCGCCGCGGGGTGATCCGCCCTCTCTGGGCATCATCCTGCACGAACGTTCAAGACCTCCGAGGCTTGCCTTCCTAGGCTGCGATCCGGTAGACAGCTTCCGTCGACGAGAGGATCGTTCGTGGCCGCATTCGCCACCCATGCCGAGAGCCAGAACCGCGCCACTGCGCGGATGGCCGGCATGTGCGCTCCCTCGCTCCTTGGTCAGCTGCTTCTTCTTACCAGCCCCTGAGGGCCGGCCGGGCACGTGTGCCTGGGCGCTCAGGGGATGACGAGAACAGGCTTCTAGACCTCGCGCGCCAGCCCGAAACCGAGACGTGGCGCGCCCTGACCAGGGACAAGACCATGAGCAATCCCAGCAATACCGTGTCCGCCAAGGACCGCGTCCTGATCTTCGACACCACCTTGCGCGATGGCGAGCAATGCCCCGGCGCGACCATGACCTTCGAGGAGAAGCTCGAGGTCGCCGACATGCTGGACGCGATGGGCGTCGACATCATCGAGGCCGGCTTTCCGATCGCCTCGGATGGTGATTTCGAAGCGGTCTCCGCCATCGCGGGCCAGATCAAGCGCGCGACCGTCGCGGGCCTGGCGCGCGCCATCCCCGCCGACATCGCCCGCGCCGGCGAGGCGGTGCGCCATGCCGCCAGGCCGCGCATCCACACCTTCGTCTCGACCTCGCCGATCCATCTGCAGCACCAGATGCGCAAGAGCGAGGAGGAGGTGCTGGAGATCATCACCCGGACGGTGACGCAGGCCCGCAATCTGGTCGAGGACGTCGAATGGTCGGGCATGGACGCGACCCGCACGCCGATCGACTATCTCTGCCGGGCGGTCGAGACCGCGATCAAGGCAGGGGCTACCACGATCAACCTGCCCGACACGGTCGGCTACGCCACGCCGGACGAGTACCGTGCCATGTTCAGGGCGGTACGCGAGCGCGTGCCCAATGCCGATAGGGCGATCTTCTCGGCGCATTGCCACAATGATCTCGGCCTCGCCGTCGCCAATTCGCTGGCGGCGATCGAGGGTGGGGCGCGCCAGGTCGAGTGCACCATCAACGGCATCGGCGAGCGCGCCGGCAATGCGGCGCTGGAGGAGATCGTGATGGCGCTGCGGGTGCGCGGTGACGTCATGCCCTACGACACCGGCATCGACGCGACCTATCTGATGCGCGCCTCGAAGGCGGTCTCGAGCGCCTGCTCCTTCCCGGTGCAGTACAACAAGGCGATCGTCGGCCGGAACGCCTTCGCCCACGAGAGCGGCATCCATCAGGACGGCATGCTCAAGCACCAGCAGACCTACGAGATCATGACCCCGGCCTCGGTCGGCGTGACCAAGACCTCGCTGGTGATGGGCAAGCATTCCGGCCGCGCCGCCTTCCGCTCGAAGCTGAAGGAGATGGGCTACGAGCTGGGCGACAACCAGCTGGAGGATGCCTTCACCCGCTTCAAGGCGCTCGCCGACCGCAAGAAGCATGTCTATGACGAGGATATCGAGGCGCTGGTCGACGACAACCTCGCCACCGCCCATGACCGGGTGAAGCTGGTTTCGCTGACGGTGATCGCCGGCACGCGCGGCCCGCAGCGCGCCATGCTGAAGCTCGACATCGATGGCCGGGTCGTCGCCGAGGAGGCCGAGGGCAACGGCCCGATCGACGCGGTGTTCAACGCGGTCAAGGCGCTGGTCCCGCACGAGGCGGTGCTGGAGCTCTACGATGTTCATGCCGTCACCGAAGGCACAGACGCGCAGGCGGAAGTGACCGTGCGGCTCGGCCAGAACGGCGCGGCCGTGACCGGGCGCGGCGCCGATCCCGACACGCTGGTCTCGTCGTGCAAGGCCTATCTGGCGGCGCTCAACAAGCTGGTCGCCCGCGGCAGCCGCGTGCACGCGCAAGCGGCGGAGTAAGCTTCTGGGCAGGACATGATCGACCGCCGCCTCGGCTCGAGGTGGCGGTCGAGACATGGGTCCAGCTGCAGCCAGCCCTGACAGCATCTCGGTAATCGTATTTCGCGAGAATCATGTTCCGTGCTCGCGAAACGATGATAGCTTTGCGCGATGCAGGCTTTGGGGGGCTGGATGAGGCGTCGGCTGCTTTGGTCGTCGGTCGTGGTCGTTTGCGCGCAGGGCCTGTTGGCATCAGCCTTCGCCGATTTCCGGCAATCACCTGACGGCTCAACGGAGTTCTGGGGCGAATGTCGCTCCGAAACCGGGGCTATCGGCAACCGCATCGACGCCTGCAACAAGGCCCTCGGTCTGGAAGTGCGCCCCGCATATCGGGCGTCGCTGCTCACCGCGCGTGGCTGGCAGAAGCGCCGTGCCGGAGACCGGAATGGCAGCCTGCGCGACTTCGAGGCAGCCCTGAAGATCGTGCCGGTCAACGATGCGGCGCTGCGCGGGCGGGGCGTGATGCTCTCGGATCTGGGGCGCTATGACGAGGCCGAGCAGGCGTTCACGGCGATGCTCGTCGAAAACGAGACGCGCCCGCTCATCTATCTCGATCGTGGTCTCGTTCGTCGCCGCGACGGCCGGCGCGAGCAGGCTCTCGCCGATTTCAATGCGGCACTTCAACTCGCGCCGGACTATGTCGATGCGCTGGTTCAGCGCGGCCGGCTGGCCTTCGACAGACAGGACCACGCGGCGGCACTCGTCGATCTCGACGCAGCGACGAAGATCGCTCCGAAGGATCCATCGGCGTTGTACTGGTATGCGCGGGCTCTAAGCGAAAAAGGCGAGCAGCGCTCCGCCCTGTTGGCGTTCAATCGCCTCGTCGCGATCGAGCCGGAGGATGCGATCAATTGGGTGCAGCGAGGCTCGGTGCAGGAAGGCCGAAGCGACTATGCTGGAGCCCTGCGCTCCTATGATCTGGGCCTCAAGCAAACGCCGGGGCACCGGAGCCTGCTGTTTCGCAGGGCCCTCGTGCTCTCCATGCTTCACCGGGACGATGCTGCGATCAAGGCTTACGATACGCTGATAGCGGCCCATCCTGAGGCCGCAGCTGGCTATGGCAACCGCGCCTGGCATCTCTCGCAAAAAGGTGAGTATGCGGCCGCGATGCGTGATGCCAATCGGGCGATCTCGCTCGATCCGAAGAACGGGCAGCCTCACCATGTCAGAGGGCTGATCTATTTCGAGAAGGAGGACTACCGTAAGGCTCGAGTCGCGTTCGAGCGCGCCGCGGCGCTTGGCCACAAGACGACCGAGCTGATCAATATGCGCGGACGAACCGCGCTCGGCTTGAAGCGCTATGACGATGCGGCGGCGGATTTCGACGAGGTGATCAGGCAGGCCCCGACCGCGATGTACGGTCACTACAATCGCGGCCTGACCGAAAGGCTCCGCGGGCGCTGGGCCAAGGCGCTCGGCCATTACAGCAAGGCGCTCGAGGTCGAGCCGGGCGACGAGGACGCCGTGCGCCAGCGGAACGAAATGCTGGTCAAGCTCGGGCGTGAGCGCGAGATCTGGCGCCTCCGGCTCGTCGAGACGGCCGCGGCCATCAAGCGGGCGGCGCTGTCCGCCCAGAACCAGGCTGCGACGAAGACCGGTCAGTCGGCCGCGGAGCGCCTCGGCAAGCTCGACGAGCAGCTGGAGCTCGATCCTTATGACGATGCGGCCCGGCTGGCGCGGGCCCGCCTCCTGGCCGCAGTCGCTGCAAGTAGGGCGCGGGCGCTCGACGATGTCGAGCAGCTGTTGCGGAGCGATCCGCAGAATGCCGCTACGCTGCTCGTGCGGGCCCGCATCCATTATGACGAGAAGCGCTATCCGCAGACCATAGCCGATGCGGAGCGTGTCCTGGCAAAAGCCCACAAGGAGTCCGACGCCTTCTTCTGGCGGGCGCGAGCGCGGGCGGCCCTGTCGCAGGACGAGGAGGCGGTGGCCGACTATACGACGGTGGTCGCCCTTTCTCCCAAATCGTTGGGAGCCATTTTCAACCGTGGGCTGCTGCACCGGCGGGCCAGCCGGTTCGCGGAAGCCGAGGCGGATTTCAGCAGGGCGATCGAGTTGCAGCCTGACGACTACGATTCCTGGCGCTACCGCGGGCTCGTTCACCTCAAGCAGAAGCGCTTTGCCGAAGCGCAGGCCGATCTGGAGCAGGCTTTCCGGCTGGCGCCCGACCATGTCGGGACCACGCTCGACCTCGGCATCGCGCTCTACCGGAGAGGCAATCATCAGGCGGCCATCGCGCACCTGACCGCCGCGATCGAACGCGGGGTCACCAGCGTGGGGATCTGGAACGACCGCTGCTACTTCCATGTGCTGCGCCGTGAGTTCGACCTGGCTCGCGCCGATTGTGCCGAAGCGCTCAAACTCGACCCACAGAGAGCGACCACCTTTCACAGCCTGGGCGCGATGAAAATGCACGAGGGCGATGTCGATGGAGCGCTCGCCTTCTTCGATCGCTCCATCGCAGGCGATCCAAAAAGCGCATTCGCTCATTTCGGCCGCGCGCTCGCTCTTTTGCGCAAGGGTGAGGCAGGGCTCGCAGAGGAAGCGCTCGCAAGAGCGCGTGCGCTCGATCAGGAGATCGACGAGCGCTATCGCGAGCTGGGCCTGGAGTTCTGACGCGAGGGGCGACGAACCGCCGAGCCGGAAGGCATCACCTTGGCCTGGTGTTGTGACCGCGGCACACCGGCTCAATTTTTGCTTGGCCGGCACAGCGACCACTGGACCTTCCAGGCCCTTTGCCGATCTCATCATCTCGGCTGGGGGAGCCACCGCGAGATGTTGTCGATGAAGTTGCTGCGCCTGCTGCCGATGGGCGTCTTGGCCGTGCTGAGCGCGCAGCCCGTCGCAGCCTATGGGCCCGCCTCCACGCCGGGACAGGCAGAGCGCGCGCAGGAACGCGTCCGCTTGTGCATGGGCGCGATCGAGGCCGGCGGCGCCGAACGGCGGGCAGCCTGCGACGAGAGCCTGACCGGCGAGCTCAACCGCGCGATTCGGGCCGATCTGCTCGCCAGCCGCGGCTGGCTGTCCGAGGCCGAGAATGCTCTCACCGAGGCGCTGCGCGATTTCGACGCCGCGCTCAAGGCCGTGCCGAATCACCTGGCGGCCCTGCGTGGCCGGGCGCATACGCTGTCCGAACTCGGCCGGCATGTCGAAGCCGCGGCGTTGATCGAGCGGGCGATGGTCATCGGCGGGCGCGCGACCCTTCTGGCCGATCGGGCCCTGCTGCGCGAGCGCGCCGGCAACATCGCCGGGGCCCGCGCCGATCTCGACGGGGCCATCGCGCTCGACCCTTCCAATAGCTGGGCGCGAGGGGCACGGGGGCGGTTCCTGCAGGACGAGGGCGAGCACGAAGCGGCGGTGGTCGATTTCGATGCTGCGCTCGCGCTCGAACCGGAGGTTACCTCCTATCACTACCGCCGCGGCCTCTCGCTCATGGCGCTGACACGGCCGCGCGAGGCAATCGCTGCCTTCGACAGCGCCTTGCGGCTGGAGCCGACGGTCGTGCAGGTCTGGCTGGAGCGCGGGCGGGCTTTCGAGGCGCTCGGCCATGACGGCCCGGCGCTCGCCAGCTACGAGCGCGCGCTGCGGCTCGATGCACGGCACGAGGCGTCGCTGTCCCGTCGTGCCTTCCTGTTGCAGCGGACCGGCCGCACCGAAGAGGCGGTCGCGGCCTATGATCGGCTGCTCACGGTCCAACCGCAGGCCGCCTTCGGCCTCAACAATCGTGCCGGCCTGCTCGCCGGGCTCGGCCGGCGCGAGGAGGCGCTGCGCGATCTCGACCGGGCCATTGCGCTCGTGCCGGGGGACGGCAATGCGCTGCGCAATCGCGCCCAGCTGCTGCTGCAGCTCGGGCGCAACGACAAGGCCCTGCGCGATCTCGACCGGGCTGGACCCGGCCATGACGCCGGAGCCTGGCACGGCATGCGCGGCGATGCGCTGCTGGCGCTCGGCCGGCCTGCGCCGGCACTGGAAGCCTATCGCGCCGCGCTGGCGCTGAAGCCGCAGGACCGCGCCACGCTGTTCGGCCTCGGCCTGGCGCAGGAGATTCGCGGCGATCGCAGCGCCGCTACCGCCGCCTATGGCGCGCTGCTCATGGTCGATCCGGAGCATGAAGGAGCGCTCGAGCGCCGCGAAGAGCTGCTGCCGGCGCTCGGCCGCTCGATCGAGGTCTGGCCGGCGCGCCTCGCAGGCTTGCTGCGGAGCGCAGGTGATACCTATGAGCAGGAACGTGCGGCACTGCGCGGCGTCTATCGCGCGCTGCGGCCTCAGGTGCAGCCGGCTCCGGCCCTGCCGGTACCGGCGAACCCGCTCGTGGCGCTCGATGCGGCGCTCGCGCTCGACGCCTTCGATGTGCCGCGCTTGATCCGCCGAGCCCAGTTCAGCATCGGCCAGCCGCAGCGCGAGGTGCAGGCGCGGACCGATCTTGCCACGGCCTTGCTGCTCGAACCGCAGAACCCGGCGGCGCTGGTGCAGCGTGCCCGGCTGAGCTTCCGCAATGGTGCCTTCGCGGCGGCCCAAGCCGATGCGGAAGCGGCGCTGCGCAGCGAGCCGCGCTCGATCGAGGCCTTGTTCCAGCGGGCGCGGGCGCTGACGGCGCGCGGCCAGCTCAGCGCCGCACTGAAGGCCTATGACGATGTCGTGGCGGTCGCGCCCGCCAACGCCGCGGCCCTGCTCAACCGAGCGCTGCTGCTGCAGCATGCCCGCGAATACGAGCGGGCGCTGGCCGATCTGGACGCCGCGGTCGCGGCCAACCGAGCCGATCCGGATGGCTGGGTAGCGCGTGCCGCCCTGCGGACGGCGCTCGGCCAGACCGATGCGGCGATCGCCGATTTCGACCGGGCGCTGTCGCTCGACGCCCGCCTCGGCCAGGCCTGGTATGGCCGCGCCCTCGCGCATCAGCGCCGTGGCGATGCGGCCGAAGCGGCGGCCGACTTCGCCAAGGCGCAGGCGCTCGATGCGAAGGCCGAGGAACGCTACCGCGCCTTCGGCGTGACCGCTCCCTGATCGCAAACCTCGCATCGGCCGAGCGCAGCGGCCCGGTTGGATCTCTAGGCCCTTCCTTAACCATTCGCAGGCAGCGTTGGCGTCAGACACGAGCCTGCGCGATGGCCGACGAGACGCAAAGAGATTCCCTGTTCGCGCCCGCGGCGCCCAATTCGCGCCTGGCCATCTTCGGCGTCGACGATGCGACGCTGAGGCTCGCCAGGGAACTCGCCTCGACGCTGGATGCGGCGATCGACGCCGCAATGGCGCTGCATTTCGAGCGACTCGATGCGCACCCGACCATGGGAGCCGCCTCACGCGCGCACGGAGCGGACTTGCGCACCGAGATGGCGCAGCACGCCCGCACGCTGTTCGAGGGACAATTCGACGAGGCGTATGCGGCATCGCTGCGGCGGGCCGTGCTGTGCGAGACGGCCTCGCCCTTCGGCCCGCGCACGCATGCGGTCCTGGCGATGACGGCGATCCGCTCGGTCTTTCCGGAGATCGCGCGGCGGCACCGTTTCTCGTCGCGGCGGACAGCGCGCGATTGCGTCAAGCTCGCGGAGTTCCTGATCGTCGACCTGGTCAATGCGCTCGGTGACATCCATGCGATGAGGGCCGAGCGGACGACGCGCTATGTGACGGATATCGCTGCGCTCGCCGATGATTTCCGCCAGCAGGTCGAGCAGGTCTCGAGCGAGACGGAGGAGGCCGCGGCGACGCTGAGCCGGGTCGCAGCCAGTTCGGCGGCAGCCTCGCACCGTGCGGGCGAGACTACCGAGGCCAGTCGGCAGAGCTGGACCGAAGTACGCGAGCGCGCGACGCAGACGGTCGCTTCGATCGGGCAATTGCGCCAGTCGATCGGCGAGATCGACCGGCGAACCCGGGAGAGCGCCGACATCGCAGCCGACACGGTCGCAGCGGCGGGAGAGGCGCGACGGACCATCGAAGGCCTCGCCGCTCTCGTGTCGGAAGTCGGCTCCGTCGTCGGCCTGATCTCGGAGATCGCGGCGCAGACCAATCTGCTTGCGCTCAACGCGACCATCGAGGCGGCGCGTGCCGGCGAGGCCGGCCGCGGCTTTGCCGTCGTGGCGAGCGAGGTGAAGTCGCTGTCCGCCCAGACCAGCGGGGCGACGGAGGCGATCGGCAGCCGGATCGAGGCAATCCGGCAGGCGACCTCGCGCTGCGTCGATGCGATGGCGCGGATCGATCAATCGGTCTCCGGCATGGCCGGGAACACAGCCGCGGTCGCCGGCGCCGTCACGCAGCAATTCGCCGTCAGCGAGGGGATCGCCCAGGACGCCCAGGCGACCACGGACGAGATCGAAGCGGCGCTGAAGCTCGCAGCGGAGGCCCTGCAAGCCATGGAGCGCGTCGGCGCTTCGGTCGACGAGATGAACACGCGCTCGGCCGCGGTCGGCACCGTCGCCGCCGGCCTCGCCGAGAACCTCAACCGCTTCGTCAGGTCGGTTTCCGAGCGACTCACCGCCTGAATCGCGGTTTTGCGGTGGACGGCGTGCGCGGCTCGCTTGGCGCAGGCCCGATTCTTGCCACTATTCGCTTCCGGTGCGCGCAGGCGCGATGGCTGGGAGCGGGACGATGGCTGGCTATTTTCCGAACTGGACGCTGAAGACCTCCGGCGATGTCATGCCGGACGAGCGCCTGCCGACCGGGCAGACGATCATCGCCGGCCTCCAGCATGTCGTCGCCATGTTCGGCGCGACCGTGCTGGCGCCGATCCTGATGGGCTTCGACCCGAACGTCGCGATCTTCTTCTCCGGGATCGCGACGCTGCTGTTCTTCGTCATCACCGGCGGGCGGCTGCCGAGCTATCTCGGTTCCTCCTTCGCCTTCATCGGCGTCGTCATCGCCGCGACCGGCTATGCCGGCACCGGCCCCAATGCCAACCTGCCGGTCGCGCTCGGCGGCATCATCGCCTGCGGCGCGGTCTATGCGCTGATCGGGCTGATCGTGCAGGGTGTCGGCACGCGCTGGATCGAGACCCTGTTGCCGCCGGTGGTGACCGGCGCGGTCGTCGCCGCGATCGGCCTCAACCTGACCGCGGTCGCGATGAACATGATCTCGGCCAGCGCCTACACCAAATGGATCGCGCTGTTCACGGTGGTCGCGGTGGCGCTGATCGCGGTCTACGGCCATGGCCTGGTGCAGCGCCTGCCGGTGCTGATCGGCGGGCTCGCGGCCTATATCCTCTATGCCGCGACGGCGACGAGTTTCGGCGCGCCGCCTGTCGATTTCGGCAAGGTCGCCGCGGCTGCCTGGTTCGGCCTGCCGAACTTCGTTTCGCCGGTATTCGATCCGAAGGCGATCGCGCTGATCGTGCCGGTCGCGATCATCCTGGTCGCGGAGAATCTCGGGCACATCAAGGGCATCTCGGTGATGACCGGGCGCAATCTCGACGGGCTGATCGGGCGGGGCTTTTTCGCCGACGGCATCGGCACGATGATCGCGGGCTCCGGCGGCGGCACCGGCGTCACCACCTATGCCGAGAACATGGGCGTGATGGCGGTGACGCGGGTCTATTCGACGCTGGTCTTCGTCGCCGCCGGCGTGATCGCCATCCTGCTCGGCTTCTCGCCCAAGTTCGGCGCGGTGATCGGCACGATTCCCGTGGCGGTGCTGGGTGGTCTTGCCGTCGTCGTCTTCGGCCTGATCGCCGCGACCGCCGGCCGGATCTGGGTCGAGAACAAGGTCGACTTCTCCGAGCCGAAGAACCTGCTGACGGTGGCGACTGCGCTGATTCTCGGCGCCGGCGACCTCAAGCTGCCGATCTTCGGCTATGAGCTCGGGGGCATCGGCACGGCGACCTTCGCCGCGATCGCGCTCTACCATCTGCTCAACCGCCGCAGCGCGGCCTGAAATCCTTGGAAAGCAGCCTGCCGTGCCCCCGCACGGCAGGTCTTTCACTGCCTCGTCGCGAGGTGCGCCGACATTATCCCAAACGAGTTTGCATATTTCTGTCGCAAACGGGTGGACAGGGCCGGGGGTGTTTGCTACATCGCCGGCCGTCGGGACGCGGTCCACGCCTCGCCGACAACGTCTTCGTGGCGTATGGGTGATTAGCTCAGTTGGTAGAGCAGCTGACTCTTAATCAGCGGGTCGTAGGTTCGAGCCCTACATCACCCACCACGAAATCTTCCTGACATCGACGAGAAGCAGTATCCGGGCGCTCTGTCGCTAACGGGATGGCTTTGCGCGTCGCCACCTGCGCTTCGCCGTGATTTGCGACAGTGGAGGCAAACCGCCCGGTTCCTCGCTCGCTGCGGGGCGCGGCGTGCCGATGCCTAGTACACGACCGTTGCGACGATGGTATCCGCGTAGAGGCCGGGAGACGGCGTCGCCTGCGACGGGACGCGACCGTGGATGGTGACGGTCTGGGCCAGGCCCGAGCCGGTCCCGACCAGCGTATCGACCCCCATTGTGTTGCCGAAGGGCAGCGTCCGGGCGCCATCGCGATAGAGCCCGTAGGTGACGAACTCCGCCCCTTTCGACATGCGCCGCTGCGTCGGATTGGTGGCACTGGCGAGGCCGCCGTCGAGCCCGACCTGATAGGCCGTCCCGTTGGTACAGGTCGGCGTCAGGCTGGTTGCGGCATCCCGAGCACTGCCGAGGACGCCGGCATTGCCGAAGTCGAGCAGGTTCGTCGTCACCCGGCAGGTCGGCGGGACGTTGGCAGTGATGTTGAACGTCGTGGTTTGAGAGTTGGTCAGGAGATTACAACCGAGCAGGAACGACAGAAGTCCGTAGCGGATACGGGCGTCCAGGCCGGTGAAGGTGCTGAGATAGCTCAAGGGAGCCGCGGTGGGCTGGCCGCTATGGACGCGGCCGGTGATGGTTTCGACACGGTTGCCGGTGCCGCCGGCCGAGAGCACGATATTGAAGCCCACCGGATTGGCCGAGCCGCCGGCCCAGCTGCTCGAACCCCAGGGCGTCATGCCGGTGCTGTAGAGCCCATAGCGTAGCTGCTGTGCGCCATTGACCATGAAACGGTTCGTCGCATCGGTGGCACCGCCAGTGCCCGGACCAAGATCGATGCAGATCCCGACGAGCTGCAGTGGCAGGCCGGTGCAGGTGACGGTCGCGGTTGCCGTCGCATCGACCTGGGCATTGGCCGTCACGTCGATCGGGCTGAAGACCATCGGCGTGATGCTCAGAGAGCAGGACTGGGCTGCGACATGCCCTGTCGCGGCGAGCATGCCGATCAGGATGAGCGCAAGGCAAGCCATGGCGCGATGGAGCGGCAAGCTCATCGGCATGGGACGGGCCCGATCGTGACCTGTACGCCCTCCTGGGAGGCGAATGGGAAGCGTGCGCTGCATTCGCCGTCAGCGAGGCGGATGCGGATCTCGTTGTCGGTGCCGAGATGCTCGACAAAGGCGCGCCCGTCATATCCCACGATGAAATCCGGCGCCGGGCTGGCAACGCCGCGCAGGCCCGGCTGAAGGGCGCCGCGCGTGCCGGCCGGCAGGGGCCTGCCGTCGCGCCCATGGAGAATGACGACCGCGGCGTTTACGGCCGAGCGAACCGCGAAATCGACCACGACGCCGGCCCTGTCCGGCGGCGCTGCGACCTCCTGCGTCGTTTCGGCCAGGGAGGTGACCGGCAGCCCGCGCGGGTCGATCGAGATCCGATTGGACTGATAGGAGCGCAGATTGGGGATCAGCGCCGTTCCGTTCGTGCCGGTGCGCGCCACGACGCGGTTCTCGTGGAGAACATCGACATCGGCAGCGCCGACCCTGGCGATGGCGAAAGCGTCGTCGATGCGGTTGGCGAGGAAGAGGCTGCTGCCGGCCGCGACCAGCGCGCCGTCGAGCTGCGCCGTTCCTGCGATACGCCCGGCGCTCTGCGAGATGCCGCCTTCGACCTGGCCGTAATTGCCACGATAAGCGACGGATGCCGAGCGGTAGCGCTGGCTGCCGGCGCCTTCGACGTCACGCAGGCGCCAGCCGATGCTGCCCGGCTCCTGCTGGATCGGCTGGCTCAGGTCGGCTGCGAGCGCCCAGGAGCCGCCGGACCGGGTGAAGCCGGCCGAGGATGTGATGTTGCTGCCGAATGGGAAGGACAAGCCGGCGAAGATGCCGGCCGTGCCGCGCGTCGCCAGGTCCGTGTACACCGTGGTGTAGAACGATCCGCCCCGGGGCAGGGCGCGCGAATAGCTCGCGTTGACGATGCGGCTTGTGCGCCCGCCGACCTCCTTGAGCTGGGCGAAGCCGAGATTGAGCCCGCCGCCAATGAAAGGTGCGGGCAAGCCGATAGAGATGCGATCGACCGCACGCGGCGGCAGCTGAAGCCAGGACCAGCCGCGCGGATCGGTGGAGGAGGCAGCGGTGTTGCTCGACGTGTTGAATGCGAGCGTACCGAGTGCCGATGGCGAAGCCGTGGCGGAGGCGAGGTCATGATAGTCGCCGAAACTGCGCTGGCTCGAGGCAAAGAAGGAGAAGCCGCCGAGGCGGGTCTCGAAGGCGAGGTAAGCGAGACCGCCCGTCGCTCCGTTCCGCCAGCTCCCGGCGCCCGCGGCGCTGACGAGCCCGACCGGCCCGAGCCCGACCACGGCGCCCAACCCGGCATTGCCGAAGTTGCGGGACCCTTCCCCATGCGCCATCAGAGTGACGCGATCGCTCAGCCCGTAGCGCGCGCTGCCCGAGCCGGCTGGGTCCTGGGCGTAGAGGCTGGAGCGCAGCCCGTATTGCAGGCGCGGCATGCCGATCTCGGCGGAAAAATCGCTCAGCCCCGGCCGCAGCAGCTTGCCCGATACCGCGAAGGGCAGGGTCGTCTCGGTCTGCTGGCCGGATGCGTCCCGCACGACGACGTTGGCGTTGCCGTTGCCGGAGAGGATCGGCACGTTGTTGATGCGGAACGGCCCTGAATCGACATCTTGCGAGATGGTACGGATGCCGTTGACGAAGACGTCGACCGTGGAGGGCACGGCGGCGCTGCCGTCTATGCTCGGCAGGGGCAAGGTGACAAGGTCCGGCCGCAGCCCAAAATTGCGCTGAATCTGCAGGCCTCCGAGCCGGACCGGGCGAGTCCAGGCGAGGCCGCCGGAGATGGTGTCGCCGGCCCGATAGGTCAGAAGCGTGGCCGGATCGGAATAGCTCCAGCTCGTGTCGAGCCGCAGGATGTCGGCCTTGTCCGTGGTGAGCGAACGGTTGGCGACGATCCCGGTCTGCGACAGCACGCCGAGGGGGCTGAAGAGGCGTCCATCCAGGCTGGCGGACAGGCTGGGGTAGCGCCAGAAATCATAGAGCTGGGCGCCGCTCGAGCTGCCGAAAAGCGTATAGTTGAGGACGGCGCCGGTCGTTGCCTGCCCCGCCTTGGCCGGCGCATCCGGCTGCGGCATCGCGTCATAGGTCTTGGGCTTCCGATAGGCGTCGGGCACCGCGAGATCGATCCGCTGCGCAGTTTCGTCGTAGCGATGGGTAAGGCCGGGAATGGCGGAGAGCGGCACGTCATCGTCGGGTCGAAACTGCTGCGGGACCCTGATCCCGAGCTCCTCCAGTTCCTTGCGGCGTGCCGACAGGGCGCCCGTTTCACTTTGGTGGAACGCGCCGATGAGGCCGACGGAATAGCCACCGAGGGAGACGTCGAGCTGGAGGTCCCGCGCGCGCGTCTCGGCAGCCGCATCGCTGCGAGGCGCCAGGAGGAGATTGGCGTTGACCAGCAAAACCACCAGCCAACGGCTAAGGGGCCGTTTGAACGAGCGCGGTCGCATTGAAGGGACCGGTTTCGCCGGAGCCGTTGATCGAGACCTTGCTGCCCGCGCGCGGCAAGGGCCCCGTCGTCGGAAGTGGCCAGCTCATCGTGCCTTGTCCGAGCGCGTAGCCGACCAGCCCCTTGTTGGCGCCGATGAGTTTGCCGGATGCATCGCGGATGCTGACCGCCGACAGCCGCAGATGGGTGTCGCCACGGTTCCTGGCGTTGAGGACGAGGTGCTGGCCGTGCCTGCTGATACCCCATGTCACATCCGAGCGTGAGGTGCCCTGGCTGGCAAAGAAGACCGGGACGACGTGGCGCAGCACGAGCGAGATCGTGCCCGTGCGCTGCTGCGGCTTGGGCAATTCGTCGATGACGAGGCGATAGGCCTCTTCCCCGGCCACGGCACGCCTGACGGTCCGGACCACGCGCACCGTATAGTCCTGACGCGCGCGCAATTCGACGAGCGGTGGGCTGGCGACGACGTCGCTGGTCGGTTCGAGCCGCTCCTCGCCGCCGGCCTGGACCCAGCGATACACCCGGATCTGCGCGGCGATGGGTTGCGTATCCGTGTTGCGGAGCGTGATCGTCGTGGCGGCGCCCGGAGCGGGCACGTCCAGCAGGACAGGAGCAACCTGCAGCGAGGCGGCCGACGCCATTGTCGTGGCCAGACCGCAGGCGATGGCCGAGGCGAAGCCATATCTCATCGCATCCTCCTCCGGCGATGGGCGCAGTTCGCCATTGGCCACGGCTGCGTGGCCCGCCCTGGACTGGATCGGTGAAGAGCTCGGTGGCGCCGGCGATGCCGGCAGTGATCAGTAGGTGACGGTTACGGTGATGGTGTCGGTGTAGAGGGCCGGGCTCGGCGTCGCTTGTGCTGGCACCCGGCCGTAGACGGTAAAGGCCTGGGCAGTGCCGGCCCCGGTTCCGGCTATGGTATCGGTCCCGATCGTCTCGCCCCAGTTCAGTGTCCGGGCCGGGTCACGCGACAGGGAGTAGTTCACCGCGCCACCGGCGCCGTTCATCTGCCGCGTCGTCACGCTGCCGCCGTGGAGGCCGGCATTGAGGCTGATGGTGTAGGGCGTCGTCGCGGTGCACTGGACGGTGATCGTGCTGGTGGAATCGACGCTGCTGGCGAGGACGCCGACGTTTCCGAAATCCATGTTGGTGGCGCTGGCGATCGTGCAGGCTGCCTGGATGTTGATCTGGACCTGGAAGGTGCTCGTCGCAGTCGCGGCATTCGCGCCGCTCGCCAGCATGCCGATCAGCGGTGCGATCCATATCGAGCGCATGCTCCCCCCCTTTTTCTACCCGTGGCGGTGTGTCGTAACCACTTCCCTCAAGGCGTGTGCCTGAGGTTGGAGAATGGACGTGCGTGGTTAATGAAATCTTATCGGGAGGCAATTCGTTTCATGATCACCTACGCATGCAATTCATGCTTTTGTTTTCGCGTTAGGTGAACCTCTTATACTGCTTGGCTCTGAATAAATTTTGCCTTCATAACGTTAGGTAATGTTTTGCCTGATGCGAACACGCGCGAGCCGGCGCTGGGCGCCGGCTCGGTGGGGCGATTTTGCGGGGAAGCTGCCCTGTGTCTCGATGCGTCAGGCGGCGAGGCCGCCTTGCGATCCCTTGTCGCCGCGCAGCATGTTGCGCAGCTGATAGGCGAGCGCCACCGGAGCGGGGAAGCGCTTGCGGCAGAAGGCGATCTTGCGGACGTACTTGTCGATCCGCCAGGTCGCCCAGGTCTTGCCGGCGAAGTAGGCGATGTCGCCCTGGCGCAGCGTACGCTGCGAGCCGTCCTGCGCGGTGACGTGGACCTCGCCTTCGAGGATCACGACCGTCTCGTCCCAGTCGAAGAACCAGCGGAACTCGCCGGCGGTGCAGTCCCACATGGCGGTCGAGGCGGCATCGTCGCCGGCGCGCGAATGCAGGCCGACACGCGCGAACGGTTCGCCCGAGATGATCCAGGAGGGCTCGATCGGGGAGGGCTCCAAAGGCAGATCGTCCATGCCGCGAGCCACCAGCGGCGCTTGCTCGACCGGGGCGGCCAACGGAATCTGCCGCAGCATCATCGCGGCGGCTCCGGCGAGCATCATTTTCAAGGCCATCAATTCCTCCCTAAAATCGCTTGGGATCATAGGGAAGAGGGGTAAAGGCGGCCCTCGGGAATTCCTCACATTTGTAGGCATCCGGTAACGGCTCGGGTAACCCTCCCGAGCCGCTGTCGGCAAAGCCGCTTCAGGTGCGATCGACCGCGTTGATGGCATCGGCAAAGGCGGCCGGAGCTTCCTGCGGCAGGTTGTGGCCGATGCCGCCATCGAGCGTCCGGTGCCGGTACCAGCCGGAGAACTTCTTCGCATAGATGGCCGGGTCGGGGTGCGGCGCGCCGTTGGCGTCGCCTTCCAGGGTGAAGGTCGGCACGGTGATGACCGGGAAGGCGGCGAGCTTGCCCTCCAGCGCATCGAACTGCGCCTCGCCCTGCGCCAGGCTGAGGCGCCAGCGATAATTGTGGATCGAGATCGCGACATGGTCGGGATTGTCGAAGGCTGTTGCCGAGCGCGCGAAGACCGCGTCGTCGAATTTCCACTTGGGAGAGGCGGTCTCCCAGATCAGGCGGGCGAAATCCCGGGTGTTCTTCGCGTAGCCGGCCGCGCCCCGTTCGGTGGCGAAATAGAACTGGTACCACCATTGCTGTTCGGCCTTCGGCGGCAGCGGGGCCTCGTTCAGCTTCTGGCTGCCGATCAGGTAGCCGCTGACCGAGACCAGGCCCTTGACGCGCTCGGGCCAGAGCGCCGCGACGATACAGGCGGTGCGCGCGCCCCAGTCGCAGCCGCCGAGCAGCACCTTGTCGAGCTTGAGCGCATCCATCAGCGCGATCACGTCGACGGCGAGCGCGCCCTGCTGGCCGTTGCGCGGCGTCTGCTGCGAGAGGAAGCGGGTTTCGCCATAGCCGCGCAGAGAGGGCACGATGACCCGATAGCCCTTGGCCGCCAGGAGCGGGGCGACATCGACATAGGTGTGGATGTCATAGGGCCAGCCATGCAGCAGGATGACGACCGGACCATCGGCCGGGCCTTGTTCGGCGTAGGAGACGCGGAGCACGCCAGCGTCGATCTGCTTGAGTGCACCGAAGGAAGACAGGGCGGGCGACGCCGCCAACGCCGGCTGGCCGGGGCCGAGCCCGGCTGCGGCGAGCGCTGTCGCCATCGCTCCGACGAAGAGGCGGCGGCTGGGATCGATGGTTTCGGAGGTCTTGTCCATGGTGGGGTGCCTTCTGCGCGGGAAACGTAACTGGGGACGGAAGGCGCCGGCGGAGATCTCCGCCGGCGCCTTCCGGTAGGGTCAGACGAGGTTGATCTCGACGTCGATGTTGCCGCGGGTGGCCTTGGAATAGGGGCAGGTCTGGTGGGCGGCATCGACCAGGGCGCGAGCCGTGTCGCTATCCAGCCCCGGCAGGGCGACGTTCAGGCGGGCCTGCAGGAAATAGCCGCGCTCGCCATGGCGCAGGTCGACCTCGGCATCGACCGCGGTCTCGGCGGGAACCGCGACCTTGCGCTCGCGCGCTGCCAAACCGATCGCGCCGATGAAGCAGGCCGACCAGCCGGCGGCGAAGAGCTGCTCGGGATTGGTGCCGGCGCCGGGCGCGCCGGGCGAGGTCAGATTGACCTCGAGGCGGCCGTCCGAGCTGCGGGCGGCGCCGTCGCGACCACCGGTGGTGTGAGTGCGGCCGGTATAGAGAACCTTGTCGGTCTGGGACATGTCGAGCTTCCTTGTGCTTTTAGATCGTGTTCGATCTAATCGGATGCGATTTTATATGTAAGCGGCTCACTCGATGTCAAGCCTTCCGATTTAATCGGATGCGATATATATTGGGGTGACGATGACGCGCTCACGACGAGGCCCGGCCATGTCCGCTCCGACCCCGAACGATCCGAAGGTGCCCAGACTCGCGGATTTCCTCTGCTTTGCGATCTATTCGGCCAATCTGGCCTATGGCCGCGCCTACAAGCCGATCCTCGATGAGCTCGGGCTGACCTACACCCAGTACATCGCGATCATCGCGCTCTGGGAGGAGGACAACCAGAGCGTCGGCAGCCTCGGCGAGAAGCTGTTCCTGGAGTCGAACACGCTGACCCCGATTCTGAAGAAACTCGAAGCGCTCGGCTATATCCGCCGCCAGCGCGATCCGGCCGACGAGCGACAGGTGCGCGTCAGCCTGACGCCGGAGGGGCGGAAGCTGCGCGAGAAGGCGCTGCCGATGAACCTGGTGGCGGCGGCCGGACTCGGCGAGGATTTTCCGGTGGTGCAGAAGGCCGTGGTCAGGCTGCGCAGCAACCTGCTGAAGGCAGCGCGGGGGCAGGGGGCGAAGGTGGCTGAAGTGGCCGAGGTCGACTAGCTCTTGGTCCTATACGGCCGTCATGGTCGGGCTTGTCCCGACCATCCACGCCTTAGCTTCCTCGATCGAGCGCGGTGTTCAAGACGTGGATGCTCGGCACAAGGCCGAGCATGACGGGGCGTGTTAGGCTGCTCTCTGTGAAGCTCAGGCTACGGCCTTGGCCTGGTTGCCAGCTTCAGCGCCTTCGAGATCGGCCATCGCCGCCGAAACGCCGCCGCTGCGATGGGGCACGCCTGCAGCCGCCAGGCCCATCTCGACGCCGGAAAGCGCGCCGAGCAGAGCGAGCTCGTTGCACTCGCCGAGATGGCCGATGCGGAAGACCTTGCCGGCGACCTTGCCGAGGCCGGAGCCGAGCGAGATGTTGAACTTCTCCAGTGCGATCTTGCGGAAGCGATCGGCGTCATGGCTCGGCGGCATCAGCACGCCGGTCAGGACCGGCGACTGCTCGGCCGGGTTCTCGCAGAGCACCTCCAGCCCCCAGGCCTTGACCGCGGCGCGGCAGGCGCTCCCGAGGCGCTGATGGCGGGCGAAGACCTGATCGAGCCCTTCCTCCTGCAGCATGGCGAGCGCCTCCTTCAGCCCGTAGAGGAGGTTGGTCGCCGGCGTGTAGGGGAAGAAGCCGCCAGCGTTGATCTTGATCATATCCTCCCAGTCCCAGAAGGAGCGCGGCAGCGTATTGGTCTTCGAAGCCGCGAGCGCCTTCTCCGAGACGGCGTTGAAGCCGAGGCCGGGCGGCAGCATCAGTCCCTTCTGCGAGCCCGAGACAGTGACGTCGACCTGCCATTCGTCGTGGCGGTAATCGACCGAGGCGAGCGAGGAGATGGTGTCGACCATGAACAAAGCCGGATGGCCGGCGGCGTCGATCGCCTTGCGGATCTCGGCGACACGGCTGGTCGCGCCAGTCGAGGTCTCGTTGTGGACGACCATCACCGCCTTGATCTTGCGGGCCTTGTCTTCGGCGAGGCGTGCCTCGATCGCGGCCGGATCGGCGCCGCGGCGCCAGTCGCCCGGGATGAACTCGACTTCGATGCCGAAGCGTGTGGCGATATTCTTCCACAATGTCGCGAAATGGCCGGTCTCGGCCATCAGCACGGTGTCGCCGGGCGAAAGCGTGTTGACGATCGCGGCTTCCCAGGCGCCGGTGCCGGAGGAGGGGTAAATCACCACCGGCTGCTTCGTCTTGAAGACGGCCTTGCTGCCCTCCAGCACCGTTTTGCCGAGCGCAGCGAATTCGGCGCTGCGATGGTCAATGATCGGCATGGCGATGGCGCGCAGGATCCGGTCCGGAATCGGGCTCGGGCCGGGAATGTGCAGGAAGTGACGCCCTTGCATGATGTTCTATTCCTCCCAGGGGGCCGGGCGCTGTTGCGCCGCTGGTTGATATTTTGCATTCATTTTTTGAAAGATCAATCGCCTTGTTGTATGCTAATAATGCGTGATCGGGCTCGACAATGGGCGCGAGCCGACTTAGCGATGATGCATGAGCGAGCCATTTCTCGATACCCTCGACGAGCAGGGGCCGGCGCTGGCCGAGGCTGCGAGGCCGGTCGCCTCGCTGCATGAGGGGCTGCTGGTCGCGCTGCGCGACTTCATCGTCGAGGGCAATCTCGCCGATGGCGCGCGCGTCCCGGAGCGGGCGCTGTGCGAGCGCTTCAACATCTCGCGCACGCCATTGCGCGAGGCGCTCAAGGTGCTGGCGGCGGAGGGGCTGATCGAGCTCCTGCCCAATCGTGGCGCCCGGGTGCGCCAGCTCAGCCCCGAGGATATTCGCGAGCTCTTCGACGTGATGGGTGGGCTCGAGGCGCTGGCCGGGCGATTGGCCTGCGAGCGGATTTCGGAGGCGGAGTTCGCCGAAATCGAGCGGGTTCATCACGAAATGTACCGGTTTTACCTGCGCCGCGACATGCATGGCTATTTCCACTGCAATCAGTTGATCCATCAGCTGATCGTCGCAGCGGCCGGCAATGCGACGCTGTCCGCGACCTATGCGGGTCTCGCCGGGCGGATCCGGCGGGTGCGTTATTCGGCCAATCTCGCCAAGGACCGCGACCGCTGGGGCGAGGCGATGCGCGAGCACGAGGCGATCCTCGATGCGCTGCGCCGGCGCGCCGGCTCGGAACTCTCCGACATCCTGTTCCTGCATCTGCGCAACAAGCAGAAGGCGGCGCAGGCTTCGGCCTGACCGTCATTGCGAGGAGCCTGGGCGACGAAGCGATCCAGGGGTGGCGGAGTTTGCGCCTCTGGATTGGTTCGCTGCACTCGCCGTGAGGCGCACGCAGCAAAGATCGTGCTCATTTTTTTATTTCTGAAATTTTGGATTGAATGCAAAAATTTTTGGTCTAAGGTCCCTGCATCGCGCCGTTAGAGCGCAATCATTGGAGGGAGCGATCATGAAGCAGCACTGGTTGGCCGCGACCGCAATTCTGACCGTCGGCATCGGGCCCGCAGCCGCCTGGGAGCCGAACAAGCCGATCGAGATCGTGGTGCCGTTCTCGGCGGGCGGGGCGTCCGACCAGATGGCGCGGACGATCCAGGGCATCATCCAGAAGCAGCAATTCACCAAGCAGCCGATTATCGTCGTCAACAAGCCGGCGGCCGGCGGCGCCGAGGGCATGCTCGACATCCAGAAATCGGTCGGCGATGCGCACAAGCTGATCACCACCTCGAGCGGCATCTTCATGACGCCGATGGCGACCAAGCTGGCGCTGAACTGGACCGACTACACCCCGGTCGCGATGCTGGCACAGGATTCCTTCCTGCTCTGGGTGAACGCCAAATCGCCCTACAAGAGCGCCGGCGACTTCATGACGGCGGCGAAAGCCGCGAGCCCGGCGCTGAAGATCGGCGGCACCTCGTCCAAGCGCGAGGACAACCTGATCGTCTTCGCCATGGAGAAGCAGGGCGGCACCAAGTTCGCCTACATCCCCTACACCTCCGGCGGCCAGGCCTCGACGCAATTGTCAGGCGGGCATGTCGAGGCCACCACCAACAACCCGGCCGAGGATCTCGCCAACTGGCGCGGTGGTGCCACGCGTCCGCTCTGTGTCTTCTCCGAGCAGAAGATGGCCTATAGCGAGAAGGTTGCGGACGGGCAGTCCTGGGCCGACATCCCAACCTGCGCCTCGCAGGGGCTGAATGTCAGCTACCAGATGCTGCGCGGCATGTTCATGCCCGGCAAGGTCAGCAAGGAGCAGCAGGCCTTCTATGTCGACCTGTTCAAGAAGGTCTCCGAGACGCCGGAGTGGAAGGACTATCTCGCCCGCAATGCGCTGGCGGCGGATTACCGCGACGGCGAGGCCTTCGTCTCCTTCCTCAAGGCGGACGAGCAGAAGCACGAGAAGCTGATGGCCGAGGCCGGCTTCATGGCGAAGTGAGACCACTCGACGCGACGTGAACCTTTGCCGCCTCCAGTCCGGGTCATCCCGGGCGCAGCGAAGCGAAGACCCGGGATCCATTCCTGAACTGTTCCGGCATGGATCCCGGATCGGCGCCGCTGATGCGGCTTGTCCGGGATGACATGGGAGGGGACGGAATAATGTCGAGCCCTAGTGAAACCGAAGCGCCGGAGCGCGGCATCTCGCGCCGCCCGGTCGAGATCGCAACCGCCTTGCTGCTGATCGGGCTCGCGGGCATCGTGCTCTACGACTCGCATGGCCGCGGCGCCGGCTGGGATGGCGGCCCGCAGAACGGCTTCTTCCCGGCCCGCGTCGGCTGGATCTTCCTCGCCGCCTCGCTCTTCATCCTCTGGCAGTCCTTCCGCCGGCCGGACGGGATCTTCGTCACCTATGAGCAGTTGCGCCAGGTCGTCAGAGTGCTGGGGCCGCTCGTTCTGTTCGTGGCGTTGATCCAGCCGCTCGGGATCTATGTCGCCTCGGCGATCTTCATCATCGCCTTCATGGCGGTGGTCGGCACTTCGCGCTGGTGGTCGATCCTGATCACGGCGCTGGTCGTGCCGGTCATCTGCTTCTGGGTCTTCGAATTGCAGTTCCGCGTGCCCCTGCCGAAGGGCCCGCTGGAAGCTGCGCTCGGCTATTGAGGGTCAGCGAATGGACGATCTTGCCTCCCTCATCGCCGGCTTCCAGGTCGCGCTCTCCTGGCACAATATCGGCTTCATGGCTGTTGGCGTCATCCTCGGCATCATCGTCGGGGTGCTGCCTGGCCTCGGCGGGCCGAACGGTGTCGCGATCCTGCTGCCGCTGACCTTCGGCATGGACCCGACCTCGGCGATCATCCTGCTGTCGTCGATCTACTGGGGCGCGCTGTTCGGCGGCGCCATCACCTCGATCCTGTTCAATATCCCGGGCGAGGCCTGGTCGGTCGCGACCACCTTCGACGGTTATCCGATGGCAGTGCAGGGCAGGGCGGCGGAAGCGCTGACGGCCGCCTTCACCGCCTCCTTCATCGGCGCGCTCTCGGGCGTGGTGCTGATCACCTTCGTCGCGCCGCTGGTCGCGCAGTTCGCCCTCAAATTCGGCCCGGCCGAGTTCTTCGCCGTCTTTCTCCTGACCTTCTGCTCCTTCATCGGCATGGGCCGGGAGAACCGCGCCAAGATCATCGCCGCACTCTGCATCGGCTTCCTGCTCGCGGCGGTCGGCCTCGATTCGATCTCAGGCGATCTGCGCATGACCTTCGGCTCGACCGAGCTGATGCGCGGCTTCGACTTCCTGATCGTGGTGATCGGCCTGTTCGGCGTCAGCGAGATCCTGCTGACGGTCGAGGAAGGGCTGGTGTTCAAGGGCAAGCAGGCCAAGATCGACCTGATGGTCGTGCTGCGGACCTGGGCCGGACTGCCGCGCTATTGGGCGACGCTGCTGCGCTCAGCGATCGTCGGCATGTGGATGGGCGTGACGCCGGGCGGCGCGATCGCCGCCTCCTTCATGGGCTATGGCCTCGCCAAGCGCTTCTCCCGGCAGGGCAAGAATTTCGGCAAGGGCGAGATCGAGGGCGTGCTGGCGCCGGAGACCGCGGCGCATGCTGCCGGCACCAGCGCGCTGCTGCCGATGCTGGCGCTCGGCATTCCCGGCTCCGCGACGGCGGCAGTGCTGCTGGGCGGCCTGCTGGTCTGGGGACTGCAGCCCGGGCCGATGCTCTTCGTCGAGCAGAAGGATTTCGTCTGGGGCCTGATCGCCTCGATGTATCTCGGCAATCTCGCCGGGCTGATCATCGTGCTGGCGACGGTGCCGCTCTTTGCCGCGATCATGCGGATCCCGTTCTCCTTCGTCGCGCCGGTGATTCTGATCGTCTGTGCGATCGGCGCCTACACGATCTCGAACTCGATCTTCGACATCTGGCTGATGCTGATCTTCGGTGTGGTCGGCTATGTCTTCAAGAAGCTCGACTATCCGCTCGCCCCGATGATCCTGGCGCTGGTGCTGGGCGACAGGGCCGAGGATGCCTTCCGCCAGGCGCTGCTCGGCTCGGGCGGCTCGCTCGGCATCTTCTGGGCAAACGGGCTGGTCGCGACGCTGGTCGTGCTCGCTCTGCTGCTGCTCTGCTGGGGGCCGGCCAGTGATGCGATTGCCGCGCTGCGGGGCCGCGGCCGTGCCAACGCCGAGACCGCCGAGGCCACCCGATGACGCAGGCCGCGCTGCCGCGCCCGCACAGCCGCAATCTCGGCTTCGAACGCAAGCTGTCGCAGGCGCTGGAAGGGGAGGTGCGTTTCGACGCCTTCACCCGCGGGCGCTACGCCACCGACGCCTCGATCTACCAGATCGTCCCGCAGGGCGTCGCCTTCCCGAAGAGCGAAGCCGACATCGCCGCGGCGCTGACGATTGCCGCCGAGCATGGCGTGCCGGTGATCGCGCGCGGCGGCGGCACCTCGCAGAACGGCCAGCCGATCGGCGATGCGCTGATCCTCGACATGAGCCGGCATTTCAACGCGATCCGTGACTACGATCCGGCCGCCCGCACGGTCTCGGTCGCACCCGGCATCGTGCTGGAAGCGCTCAATGGCCACGTGAAGAAGGACGGGTTGTTCTTCCCGGTCGAGCCTTCGACGGCGAGCCGCTGCACCATCGGCGGCATGGTCGGCAACAACTCGTCGGGCGCGCGATCGCTGCGCTATGGCAAGACCGTCGACAATGTCATCGCGCTGAAGGCGATGTTCCATGACGGCGAGCCCTTCGCGCTCGGCGAGGGGCCGGTCGGCGACAATGCCTCGCCGCGGGCGCGAGCGCTGATGGAGCAGATGCTGGCGCTCGCTGATGGCCATCGCGACGAGATCGAGGCGATCTTCCCGAAGGTGCAGCGGCGCGTCGGCGGCTATAACCTCGACGAGCTGATCGTGCCGCGGCCGAACCTGTCGCATCTGCTGGTCGGGTCGGAAGGCACGCTGGCGCTGACGACGCAGGCGACGCTGAAACTCTCGACCCTGCCGCAGCACCGCGTCATGGGCGTCTGCCATTTCCCGAACTTCCGCGCCGCGATGGAGACGACGCAGCACATCGTCGCGCTCGGGCCGGTCGCGGTCGAGCTCGTCGACAACAATGTGCTGGTGCTCGGCGCCGACATCCCGCTCTTCGTGCGCACCCTCGCCGACATCACCAAGGGCAAGCCGAACTGCCTGCTGCTGGTCGAGTTCGCCGGCGACGATCTCGCCGAGCTGAAGCGGGACCTGAAGCGGCTCGACCAGTGCATGGCCGATCACGGCTTCCCCGATGCGGTGGTCGAGGTCGTCGAGCCCAGCAGACAGAAGCCGGTCTGGGAAGTGCGCGAGGCCTGCCTCAACATCATGATGTCGATGAAGGGCGACGGGAAGCCGGTCTCCTTCATCGAGGACTGCGCGGTGCCGCTCGAGCACCTCGCCGACTATACCGACGCGGTCACCGCCCTGTTCGAGCGGCATGGCACGCGCGGCACCTGGTATGCGCACGCCTCGGTCGGCTGCCTGCATGTCCGCCCGATCCTCAACATGAAGACGGAAGCCGGCGTGAAGGCGATGCGCGGCATCGCCGAGGAGGCCTGCGAGCTGGTGCGCCGCTTCAAGGGCTCGTTCTCGGGCGAGCATGGCGACGGCATCTCGCGCTCGGATTTCGTCGAGCCGATGTTCGGGGGGCCGCTGACCCGCGCCTTCGAGGCGGTCAAGGACGGCTTCGATCCCGGCAACCATCTCAACCCCGGCAAGATCGTCCGCCCCTACCATATGGACGACCGCAGCCTGATGCGCTTTTCGCCGGGCTACGCCACGCCGGTCCCGGTTGAGACCGCGCTCGACTGGTCCGACTGGGGCGGCCTCGGTGGCGCAGTCGAGATGTGCAACAATAATGGTACCTGCCGGAAGATGGCGGGTGGCACGATGTGCCCGTCCTATCGGGCGACGCGCGAGGAGCAGCATCTCACCCGCGGCCGGGCCAATACGCTCAGGCTCGCCATTTCCGGCCAACTCGGGGAGGGCGCCTTCACCTCGCCGGAGATGAAGGAGACGCTCGATCTCTGCGTCTCCTGCAAGGGCTGCAAGCGCGACTGCCCGACCGGCGTCGACATGGCCCGGATGAAGGTCGAGTTCCTGCATCACTACCATGCCAGGCACGGCCTGCCGCTGAAGGAGCGGCTGATCGCCTATCTGCCGCGCTATGCGCCGTTCGCCGCCAGGCTCGCGCCATTGATGAATCTGCGCGACCGCATCCCGCTGCTGGCGAAGCTCAGCGAACGCTGGCTCGGCTTCTCGGCACGGCGCTCGCTGCCGGTCTGGCGCAAGCCCTGGCGAGAGGCGGCTCCGCCCTCGAACCTGTCTGCCGTTAAAGGCGACGGCCGCGACATCGTCCTCTTCGGCGACACCTTCAACCGCTATTTCGAGCGTGAGAACCTGGAGGCGGCCGAGCGTGTGCTCAAGGCCGGCGGCTATCGCCTGCACCGCGTCGAAGCTGCGGGGGGAGGGCGGCCGCTCTGCTGCGGGCGCACTTTCCTCTCGGCTGGATTGGTGGACGAGGCCCGGGCCGAGGCGAGGCGCACGCTCGATGCGCTCGCCCCCTTCGTCGCCAAGGGCGCGCGGATCGTCGGGCTCGAACCCTCCTGCCTGATGAGCTTCCGCGACGAGTTCGGGGCGTTGCTGCCGAAGGCGGAGGTCGAGCCGCTGGCCAAGGCGGCGCTGCTGATCGAGGAGCTGCTGGCCGCCGACATGGCTGCCGGCCGGACCAGCCTGCCGCTGCAGGACCAAAGCGGGCGCGTCGCGCATCTGCACGGGCATTGCCACCAGAAGGCCTTCGACGCGATGGGTGCGGTCGAGAAGACTTTGCGCGCTGTGCCGGGGCTCGAGGTCAGGCCGATCGAATCGAGCTGCTGCGGCATGTCCGGCGCCTTCGGTTATGGCGCCGCGACGATCGATGTCTCCTTGGCGATGGGCGAGCTCTCGCTGCTGCCCGCAGTGCGCAAGGCCGCGCCGGACGACCTCGTCGTCGCCGACGGCACCAGCTGCCGCCACCAGATCCATGACGGCGCCGGCCGCGAGGCCGTGCATGTCGTCAGGGTGCTGGATGCCGCCCTCAAGGAGCAAAGCACGCCGACATAGCGAACGACGAACCCGGAACCGGGACCACCGAGGGAGGACGATCATGCTATCGAAGAGGCTTCTCGGGACTACGCTGGCGCTCTGCGCGATCGGAGGCGCACACCAGGCCATGGCGAAAGACTATTTCCTCGCGAGCGGGCGCTGGGACAATGTCGTCCTGGTCATCGATCTCGAAAAGGCGATCGATCCGGCCAATGACGGGACGGCGAAGGCGGTGGTCAATCGCTTACGCGTCACCCCGGACATCCAGGTGGACGGCAAGACCGTGGTGTCGAGCGGCCAGCCGATCTCGATCGCGATCGCACCGGATCAGCGCCGCGCCTATGTCGTCAATCATTCCGGCCGGACCGCGCCGGAAGCAGCCGCCGCCTTCCAGCACGGCCATGCCGGCACGGTGACGGTGATCGATCTCAAGAAGGCGCTCGATCCGGCCAGCAACGGCACGCTCGGTGCGGTCGAGGGCTACATCGAGACCGGCGGTTTCGGCCCGACCGGGTTCGCCATCGCGGCAGACGGCAAGCATGCGGTCCTCGCCCATGCCGAGCAGGAGGGCGACGAGGATGGCGGGCGCCATCTCAGCATCGTCGACCTCTCGACCAACAAGGTCATCCGCAAGGTCGAGCAGGCCTATGGCAAGCCGGGCTTCCCCTGTCCGCCCAATCCGGTGCCGCATCGCGCGCCCGATCCGAAATTCGGCTGCTTCCCCGACACCAACGGCGTTACGATCAGTCCGCTCGGCGGCGGCACGATCTTCGGCGCCAATGGCGGCACTGACGACATCACGGTGATGAGCCTATCTAAGGCGATCGCCGGCGAGAGCGGGGCGGAGGTCGCGCGCATCCCGGTCCAGGCTGGCGGCTTCGGCATCTCGACCAGCCCGGATGGCAAGCTCGTGGCCCATGCCTCGCGCGAGAACGCCCAGACCGACACGCCCGGCAACACCGTCAGCATCGTCGATGTCGAGAAGGCGCTGAGCGACCCCGGCAAGGCCGAGGTGGCGCGTGTCCTTGTCGGTACTGATGACGGGAAGACGCCGACCCGGCCTTTCGTCGCCGCCTTCCTGCCGGACGGCAAGCGCATTCTCTCGACGCAGTTCCGCTCGAACAACATCGACATCATCGACGTCGCCAAGGCGCTCGCCGGCCAGCCTGCGACGATCAAGCGCGTCGAGCTGAAGACGCCGGGTGGCGAGCCGTCGCGACCGCGTGGCATCGCAATCACGCCGGATGGGAAATATGCGGCGATCACCGGGGCGCCGAAGGGCAAATCCAATTCCAGCGTCGTCTGGATCGTCGATCTGGCGAGCTACGAGGTGAAGGGCCGCGTCACCGAAATCGGCAATGAGAGCTATATGATCGGCGCCTTCCAGGCCGATTGAGAGGGCAGGGCGCAGGCCACGATCCACAGCTATTTCCGGCGCGGATTCAGGGGCTGTTAACCCTGCGCCGGTACCTCTCGATGCCCAGTCGAGTGAGTGTCGGGCCTGCGTAAATCATGCGTCGAATCCATCGCAATCTCCAGACGAACAGCGCCTCTCCCACGGCTCGGATCTCGGATCAACTCTCTGATTTCGCTGATATTCCGGTGCCTGCCCCGGTTGATCTCCACGCCTCCGCGGGACAGAGCGCGCAAGGGCTCGTCCGCTACGGACGCACGCCTGACAAGGTCCGCCGGCAGGAGGTCGAGCGCGTCGCTGCCGAGGTGGCTGTTCCGCTGCCTGAGCCCGAGCCGGAAACTCCTGTCGATCCCGGCCGCGTCCGCTATTGGCGCACCCCCCAGCGCATGCTGCAGCAGGTCTGGGGTAGTGGGTCTCCCGAAGCGCCGGCGCCTGAGCTGGGGCCGGAGGTCGAGCTTGAGATGGCGGGGGAGGGCGAAGACGCGCTGATCGCGCCGGATCTTGATTCGCCTCTGCCGGAGGAGAGCTCGACAGAGGCCGTTTCGACCCCATTCGCTTTCCTCTCCGACGCGGCCTTCTGGGAGTTCATCCCGGACGCCGAGCAGGAGGACGAGGCGGCGTTCGAGAGCGCGCCGCCGGTCCTCGCAGCGAGGGCGCCGCTGGAGGCGGCCCGACCGATCGCGCCGATGGTCGTGGCTGAGCCGGTGCGCCCGGTTTCTGCTCCGATTCCCGCGCCTGCGTCGGCGACGATGACCTTCGGCTGGACCCAGCCCTATCGTTTCGAGCTGAGCCTGACGCCACCTGCGCTGCAGGTCGTCGCGCCCGCTCCTGAGCCGGTCGCCCCGGCGCCTGCGCCCAAGGCCCAGGCTCCACGCCGCAGGATCATGGGCCAGCTCGCTCCCGCCGCCGCGCCGGTCGCTGCTTCTGTGCCGAAGGCCATCGAGGCGGAGGTCGCGCCCGCGGCCGCAGCGCCGAAGGTTTCGGTCGTGCCGGCGGCGCCGAAGCTGCGCGCGGCCATGCCAATGCCGAAGCCGATCGCGTCGATGGGCTTCGAATTGCCGCCGATCGAGTTCCTGGCCGAGCCGCCGCAGATCGCCACCGCGATCCCGATCGAGATCATCCAGCAGAATTCCGGCCTGCTCGAAGGGATTCTCGAAGACTTCAACGTTCGTGGCGAGGTGGTTCAGGCCTGCCCCGGCCCGGTGGTCACGTTGTACGAGCTTGAGCCTGCGCCTGGGACGAAGTCGTCGCGGGTGATTTCGCTGGCGGA
>NZ_JBWKNL010000002.1:0-945278 GCF_059415545.1 Allobosea sp. GW821-FHT10B12 | reverse complement strand
CATTATCGCAATAATCATTCTCATACAGAGTGCCTCAGGGCTTGTAAAGCGATTTCTTTATCGCGATATCATTTTTCGATAGAGCGACCTGCTGCCGATCCCGGAGATCCCTGATGACCGATGAACCCAATGCCGACGCCCCGACGCTGCCGCTCGACGCGCAGCTGTGCTTCTCGATCTATTCGGCGTCGCTGGCGATCCAGCGCGTCTACAAGCCAATGCTCGATGCGATGGGGGTGACCTATACGCAGTATCTGGCCTTGAGCACGCTGTGGGAACGCGACGGGCTGACGATCGGCGCCATCGCCGAGCGGCTGGCGCTGGAGCCGAGCACGATCACGCCGGCGGTCAAGCGCCTGGAAGCGGCCGGCTTCCTCAGCCGGCGGCGCAGCACCGCGGACGAGCGCCTCGTCGAGGTTCATCTCACCGCAAAGGGCAGGGAACTCCACCCTCAGACCGGCTGCCTCACCGATGCCCTCCTGCGCCATTCAGGCTTCGAGATTCCCCAGATGATCGAACTCAACACATGCGTTCAGGCCCTCAGGAACGGCATGCGTGACGCCGTGAGCCCGGACGAAACCACAAAGCCCGACGCTACCGAGTGAAGTCGGAATGGCCGCGATGGAAGTCCGCCATTCTGGGCGATGACGGCGTTCTCAACGGTCTCGGCATTGGTCCGAGGCCTATGACGGCGCTGCTAGAAGCGCGTGCCGCACGTATGGCTAGCCAAGACTGCCGGCAAATCTCTCGGCGAGCCGCTGGCGTCGAAACGCGTCGGCGACGAAATCGACGAAGACACGGGTCTTCGACGGGAGCAGCGTACGGCTTGCGTAGTAGATCGAGATCGGCCCTTCGTCGATATACCATTGCGGCAGCAGGCGAACGAGCGCGCCGCTCTCCAGATGCGGCAGCACATGGCACATGGCGTTCAGGGTCACGCCGAGGCCGAGCAGCGCCGCGCGACAGGTCGCTTCGGGGTCGTCGAGGACGATCGTCTCCTTGAGCTTGACTGGAATTGCGGTGCCTTCGACGTCGCGCATGATGCGTTCGCGGATGCGACCCGTCCGTGACGAGCGCCACGCGATCCCATCGAATGCGGAAAGCTGCGTGGGGTCGGTCGGCGGTCGGTGCTTCTTCATGTATGCGGGCGACGCGACCGCGATCAGATGCAGCGGCGCGAGCGTGCGCGAGATAATGCCGGGCCCCCGCTCGATGCCTCCGCCGATCGCGGCATCGAATCCCTCGGCGATCAGATCGGTCTGCCGGGTCGTGAATTGCCAGTCGGGCCGGATACCGGGATAGCGGGCCAGGAACGCCGGCAGCATCGGCAGAATGTAGTCGGCCCCGAAATTGAGGCCCATGCTGACCTTGAGTACGCCGGCCGGCTCTCCGCCGTTTGTCGCCACGCTCGAAATGGACTGCTGAAGCCCTTCGAGATTGTCCCGGATCTCCAGCAGGAAACGCTCCCCGGCGTCGGTCAGCGTCAGCTTGCGCGTGCTGCGATGAAACAGCCGGACACCGAGGTTGCGTTCGAGCGTCGCGACGTTTCGGCTGACCGCCGCCGGGGTCAGGGAAAGCCGCCGCGCCGCGACCGAGAAGCTGCTGGCTTCTGCGCTGCGGGCGAAGGATTCGAGGTTGGCCAGTGTCTCCAAGCGCATTCCTTCAAGCGATGCTTGTAAGACTTACCGATCATTGCCGACTAATCATAGGTGAATAAACGGGCGATCTCTGTGGGGCGGACAACGCAGAACCAATCGGAGAAATGCCCATGCCCACCCAGCCCACCGCCCCGAAGAACGGTCTCAAGGCCCTGCTGACCCCTGAAGAGTCGGTGCTGGTGCTGATCGACCACCAGCCGTTCCAGTTCGCCAATCTGCACAGCCACGAGCCCACGATGATCGTGAACAACGTCATCGCGCTGGCCAAGACGGCAAAGCTCTTCGGCGTGCCGACGATCCTGACCACTGTTCTGGAAGACCGCGGCGGCAAGCTGATCAAGGGCCTGCAGGATGTCTTCCCCGATCAGAAGCCGATCGACCGTACCTTCATCAACACCTGGGAAGATGCGCGCGTCGTCGATGCCGTGAAGAAGACGGGCCGCAAGAAGCTCATCATCGCCGCGCTCTGGTCGGAGATCTGCCTCGCCATGCCGGCCATCCAGGCCGCGGGCGAAGGCTACGAGGTCTATGCCGTCACCGACGCCTCCGGCGGCGTGAGCGCGGAAGCGCACGACATGGCAGTGCGCCGCATGGTGATGGCGGGCGTCATTCCGATCACCTGGATGGCGGTGGCCGGCGAGCTGCAGCGCGACTGGGCTCGCGAAGAGACGGCCGCGAAGGGCGGCGAGATCTTCATCGAGCATGGCGGCGGCACCGGCATCGCGCTCGCCTGGGAACTGCAACTGCTCGGCCAGGCGGCTGCCGGCAAGGCGTGAGCCGCCTTCGCAAGCAACCGTAGCCCAGACCTATCAACCTCTCGGAGCATGTCATGACCAGCAGCAATGCAAGCGAAGCCGCCAAGGCGGTCATTCGCCGCAATACCGAAGAAGTGCAGGGCGGAGGCAATTTCGCGGTGTTCGAGGAATTGTTCGCCGACGATTTCCTCGATCACACGCCGCAGCCGGGTCGCACCCCCGACAAGGCTGGCGCGAGGGAATTGTACAAGGTGCTTCGTACCGCCTTTCCCGATTTCCATGCCGAGATCCATTGGCAGCTCGCCGATGGCGACCGTGTGACGACCTACAAGACCTATCACGGCACGCATCGGGGAGAGCTTTTCGGGATCAAGCCGACGGGCCGGACAATCCAGTTCGAGACCGTCGACGTCATGCGCGTCCGCGATGGGAAGATCAGCGAGCACTGGGGCGTCGCCAACCTCTTCTCGCTGATGCAGCAACTGGGCGCTGCGCCAGCCGTCTGACACGAACCGTGAAATCACGTGCGCCGGCACGGTCTACCGCTGCCGGCGCCGACCCTGAAGGAACATCACATGACCATTGGCATCATCGGCTCCGGCGCGATCGGCACGGCCTTCGCCCGGACATTGGCACGCGCAGGAGTGGCGGCCGGCATCTCGAACAGTCGCGGCCCGGATTCTCTCGAAGGCCTGGTCCGCGAGCTCGGGCCATCCATCACGGCGGTCAGCCGTGAGGAAGCGGCGCGCGCCGACATCGTCTTCGTCGCCGTCAACTGGACCAAGCTCCCGGCCGCGCTGGCGAGACTTCCTGCCTGGAACGGGCGCATCGTCATCGACGCCAACAACGCGATCGAAGCGCCGCTGTTCCAGCCACTGGACCTCGGTGGCCGGGCATCGAGCGAGGTCATTGCCGATTTCGTTCCGCAAGCCCGCGTCGTGAAGGCCTTCAATCACCTCCGCGCGGAGCTGCTGGCCACTGATCCTCGCTCCGACGGCGGGCGGCGCGTGCTGTTCTATTCCGGCGACGATGCTGCGGCGAAGGCGGAGGTCGCCGCTCTGATCGAGCGGCTCGGCTTCGCCGGAATCGATCTCGGTTCGCTCGCGGCCGGGGGGAAGCTCGCTCAGTTTCCCGGAGGCCCGCTCCCAAACCAGAACCTCGTCAAGCTCGGGTGAACCAGAGAGGCTTCGAAGGCGCGCAACATCCGGAACAAGCCCATGGCGGGCCGACACATAGCGGCCCGCCGAGAGGCAATTCTCAGTCTGATGCGTGCTACCGCTGTCCTGCAAGTCTTTTCGCTGCCGCGAGGAGATCGTTCACATCTTCCGGGGTCGTGGCGAAGGAGGTGACGAAGCGGACGATGCCGGGCTCCCAACGGTCGTGATAGAACCCGAAGCCTTCGGCCAGCAGTCCTTCTACGAGGGAACGCTACATCCGGCAGAACAGGATGTTTGCCTCGGGCTCGCCCTGGATCTCGGCTCCCGGGATCGAGCCGAGCCCGGCAGCCAGTGCCTTGGCCATCGCGTTCGCTTGTCGCGCGTTGCGCAGCCAGAGGTCGTCCGCGAGATAAGCCTCGATCTGGGTCGAGAAGAACCGCATCTTCGAATTCAATTGTCCGGCACGGGGCGTGGCCCTGGGCTTTTGCTATCTCAAGCTCGCCCCCGGCTTTGCCGGCACGCTCGGGGGGCGGCTGTTCGAGTTCGTTGCCACGTTTGGTGCCTGGCGACGGCGGCAGAAGGCCATCATCCCCGCGCGGTCGGCGAAGCGGGTCATCTTCGGCGCCTGACGCTGGCCGGCATGCGATCCCGGCTCGCGATGATGCGCGGCACCGGCGAGGTCGAGGACGATGTGTTCCACGCAATCGAGAAAGAGCTCGACTGGGTGGAGCTTGCAGCATCATCGCCGCAATGGCTTCAGCTTGAGGAGGCCTGAGTATTCCAAGTCCACTTCGCTACCATCGCGATGTCCGGCATTAAGCAGAATGCTGTCCCGATGGCCGGGAAATCAACGCTGGTGGCGGCTTGGCGCAGCGATCGTGGATTATGCTTGTTCAGCGATTGCACGGCACTCGTCCACGGTATTTCCGTTGCAGCTATCGGGTGCCGATTTTTAGCCCAAAAATTCTTGGAATCGCAGCTGCACCGCGCATGAGGGGACCGGCGCGTCCGCCTTTTTCTTCCGCCTCTTCGCATCCGATGATGCCCCAACGCACGAGCCTGCCGCCGACAGCGCGGAAGGGCTCTGGCGGTAATCTCGGCACATCGCGCGTGCAAAGGGGGAGTGTCGACCATTCATCCTTCGCGTCGAGAACGAGCGAGGCAAGGCACTGGCCACCTATATAAGTCGGATTGACGCCGTGGCCGGAGTAACCGGCACCGTAATGGACGCGGGTGCCGGGCACGGTCCGAAAGAATGGCAGCCGGTCCGACGAAACATCGATGCCTCCGCCCCAGATTCTCTCGATGCCGACAGCCGCGAAGGCAGGCAGAAGCCTGCGCAGCCCATTTTCGGCACGAGCCGCCGAAGCACGATCAGCGGTCAGCCCGGGATCGCGCGTATTGCCGGCGAAGCTGATTGGGCCTGAGCCGGATCCCATCAGGACCCGGCCATCCACTGTCTTGCGGAAGTAGTGGACGAACATGCGCAGGTCAGCGAGCCCCTCGTCACGGCTCCATCCCATCGCAGCCAGCTTCTCGGGGGCTGGCGCGGTCATTAGCGCATAAGACGAAAACACGCTGACATGCGGGCTGACTTCGGGGCGTTTCGCCAGTTCGATGTTGGTGGCAAGCACGATCTCGCGGGCGATGACCTCACCGCCAGGCGTCAAGATCCGGTTGGGCGAGCCGGTGGCAAGCCCGGTCATCGGCGTATTCTCGTAAAGAGCGACGCCCGCCTCGATGGCGGCCTTCCGCAGCGCTCGCGCCAGGCGGGCGGGATGAACATTGGCGCCCTCGGGCAGATAGAGGCCGCCGCGAAAGACCGGCGAACGGCAATGATCAGCCACTTGCTCTGGCGTCAGTGCCTGGGCGCTGTCGGGCACGCCGAGACGCTTGGCTGCATCGACATAGAGCTTGATCTTGGCATCCTGCGCTGGAGCCGCCGAAACACGGACATTGCCGGACTCGCGCCACCAGACATCGCGGCCGGGAGCCCTCGCAAAAGCCCGGATGGCATCCTGAGCCCGCGTTCCCGCCCGTGCCACGGCGAGCGCGCCGTCGGGGCCGATATTGGCGGCCATGCCGGCGAGGGAGGCCCAATATCCATGGACCTTACCGCCGTTCTTGCCGCTGGCCCCGGAACCACAGAGTGACGCTTCAATCAGGGCAATCGAAAGCTGAGGCGCACGCTCGCGCAGAGCCAGTGCCGTCCAAAGCCCCGTGAAGCCGCCGCCGACGATCGCCACGTCGACCGTGATCTGGCCTGACAGCGAAGGTGAAGGCATTTCGCCGCCCTCGGCGCGGAGCGCATCGCTGAACCACCAGGAAGGATCACCGGGCAAGATCGACAGGGGGGCGGAGGGCTGCGACATGGGCATTCACCAAAATGGCAGGCGATCTGGGGCCGGAAATTGGCTGCCTCCGCTGTAAGCCGCAGCGGAGGCAGCAACGCTCAGACCAAGGCCTGAACCTGGATCTCGACGAGAATATCGTCGGCGGCCAGTCGCGACTCGACGGTCGCCCGGGCCGGCGGCTGCCTGGGGTCGACCCAAGCTTCCCAAGCCTCGTTCATTTCGTTGAAGGTACTCACATCCTTCAGCCAGATGTTCCCGACGACGATGCGCGTCTTGTCGGTCCCTGCCGTAGCCAGGTAGCTGTCGATCTGGGCGAGGATGTCCGCGGTCTGCTCCTTGACGCCGCCGCTGCGGTCCTTGGCGGTCAAGCCGGAAAGGAAAGCGAACCCGTTCGCGACCAGCACCTTGCTGAGGCGGCCGGTGACTTCGTGACGCGTAATCATGAACCCTCGTGACGGTTTAGGAAGGATGGGCAGCCTCACGCGGCCCGACGCTATCGCCCTATAGGTGCGATTCCCGGATGTTGATGATCCAGATCAGCCTCGCCTCGCGCTCGGAGCGATTGGTAAGGTGGTGCGGGATCGTGCTCGGAAACTGGAAGCTGTCGCCTTCCACGAGTTGAAAGACCTCTTCTCCCACCGTCAATTCCACGCTTCCCGACATCACGTAGCCGGCCTTGTCGCCCGGGCCCGTGAGAACGTCCGTGCTTTGCGCCGCTGGCGGGACCGTGAGGATCATGAAGCGGAGCTGATTATTGTCACGCGGCGAAAGAAGCTCTTTCGTAAAGTGGCTGCCGCCGACAACGATCTTCGGACGCTCGCCGGGCCGGCGGACATAGCGGTTCTCGCGAGGGGCTTCCGCCTCGGTTTCCAGAAACGACCACAGCGTCACACCAAGCGCCGCGCGTAGCTTCTGCAGGGTACTGATCGAAGGGTTGGAGGCGCCGCGCTCGATCTGGCTGATGCTTCCGACAGACACTCCGGCCTTCGCCGCCATCTCGAGTATGGTCATTCCACGCTCGGTGCGGAGCGCACGAAGGCGACGTCCGATCCTCAGGGACTCCAACTGCTCTTCAGTATCGGGTTCGAGGTCTTCAGGGATCTGAACTGCGTCCGACATGGGATCTCGTCGCTGACTGGGATTGCCCGACGATATGATGACGATCCGCTGGGCGCAACCATTTTACTGAAAAAACAAACTTCAGATTGAATATTCTGAAATTTCAATAGCTTACATATTTTTTTGTTGCGGGTGGCGATAAATGTACCGATTCTGCGCTTGACGCGTGTCAATTATGATGAAAATTTTTTGCCAAATAACGCTGAATGAGAGACCCGGCTGGGTTTGTAATTCAATATTCTGATGTCTCTTTTCAGCCTTGAACGCTGCAGGGAGCCTCAAGGGGAGATCCAACATGACGATCAATCGCGCTGGCTGGCCGCTTGAACTCGATCGCCGCGATCTCTTCGGGCTCGGGGCCGGAGCGCTGGCTACCATCAGCGGCTTCGGCGCCCAGGCGCAAGTCGCAGGCAAGCCAAATCCGCCTCCTCCGGCTAAGCCAAAAGGCGTTGTTGTCGTCGGCCTTTCCCAGGAGCCGGTTGCGTTCAATCCGTTGATGCCCGGCGTCGAGGTCGACGAGGTCGTCTGGACCAGCGTCTTCAACTCGCTCTGGGTCGCGGAGCCCGATGGTAGCTTGAAGCCCGACCTTGCGGTCGAGGTTCCAAGCGAGGCCAATGGCGGCATTGCCGAGGGCGGCCTCGCCTGGACCGTCAAGCTACGCAACGACGTAAAGTGGCATGATGGCACGCCGTTTACGGCCGAGGACGTCAAATACTCCCTGGAGTTGATCAACACGCCCGGTTTCAAGGCGCGCACGCGCGTCGGCCACGCCTTCGTCAAGGATATCGTGGTCAAGGGCCCTCACGAGATCACCTGGCGGATGGAGAAGGCCTACGCGCCCTATCTGGCGATGCTCGCCAACACCCACATCGTTCCGAAGCATATTCTGGGGAAGGCGGGGGACCCGAACACGGCGCCGTTCAACAATGCACCCGTCGGAACAGGTCCCTTCCGCTGGGGCACGCGTCAGCCCGGCGACAACATCACGCTCGTCGCCAATGAGGGCTACCACGGCGACGGGCCTTATCTTGAGAAGGCCGTCCTGAAATACGTGCCCGATATGACGGCGCTCTATGCTCAGTTCCGGACCGGGCAAGTCGATCTCGTGATCATCTCGGGCATCCCCGCCAACTTCTACCAGGAAGCCATCAAGCTTCCCGGGCGCAAGGTCGCGGTCGCTCCGAGCGGTAATCTTGAGATCATCATGCCCAACCTCGGCAACAAGGTTTTTGCCGAGAAGGCTGTCCGGCATGCGCTCTACGCGGCGATGGACAAGCAGGCCATCATCGACGCGATCTACTATGGCGTCCCGAAGCCGACCGAGTCGTTTGCGCCGCGGGAATCATGGGCCTTCAATCCCAGCCTTCCCACGCAGAAGCGAGACCTCGACAGAGCAAACAAGCTCCTCGACGAGGCCGGCTGGAAGCGCTCGGGATCCGGTACGCGCACGAAAAACGGGGTACCGCTCGAATTCGCCGTCTCGACGACAACGGGCAACCAGCTGCGCGAGCAGTGCCAGCAACTGATGCAGCAGGACTGGCAGCAGATCGGCGCCAAGATGACGATCAACAACATGCCGGCCGCAGTGATCTGGGGCGAGTTCTATGTGCGCTCCAAATTCGAGTCCCTGCTGGTTGGAACCACCTTCCGAACGGGCGTCGATCCCGATCCGGCCTCGCGCTTCGCCTCGGATGCCATTCCGGTGAAGGGTGGCAGCGGCGGCAACTACATGCAGTGGGAGAACGCGGAGGCCGACGCCCTGATGAAACAGGGCCAGGAAACCTTCGACCAGGAAAAGCGCAAGGCGATCTATTCCAAGCTGCAGGAGATCGTCCGCGAGGAGCTCCCGATCCTCCCCATCTTCCAGTACGCGCCGATCGAAGGCGTCAAGGAAGGGCTTGTCGGTTATCGCCCCAATATCAACCAGCGCCAGAACGCCTGGAACATGGGCAGCTGGTACTGGGCCAAGTGAAACGGGCCGCGTGAACCCATGACCACGACCGGGAGAGTTGTGTCATGATCGGCTTTCTCATCCGCCGCTTGGGCCAATCGCTGTTGCTGCTGCTCATCGTCTCGATGATCGGCTTTGCGATCCTGCATCTGGCACCAGGCGGTCCGCTGTCGCAATTCGCGGCCGGCGGCGAGATGGTCCAGGCCGACCTCGACCGCATCGCCGAGCAGCTCGGCCTGAACCGCCCGCTGCCGGTGCAGTATGTCGAATGGCTCTGGCGCATGTTGAGCGGTGACTGGGGGCGCTCCTACCGCGACCAGCAACCCGTCCTCCACGTCATCGCTTCCCATCTGGGAGCGACGCTCGAACTGATGCTGACTTCGACGCTGCTCGCCATGGTGATTGGCGCTTGGGTCGGCATTCTCGGAGCGATCAAGCGCTATTCCCTGTTCGACGCGCTCGCGACAGTTGGTGCGATGGTCGCGCTTTCGATCCCGACCTTCTGGTTCGGCCTCGTCATCATCTACGTCTTCTCGGTCGAGCTCGGTTGGCTTCCGTCAGGGAACCGGTATACCGTCGGAGACGGCTCCCTTCTGAACCAGATCCATCACCTGATCGGACCATGCCTCGTGCTGGCCCTGGTCTCGACCGCTGTCTGGAGCCGTTACATGCGCTCCTCCATGCTGGACGTCGTCAACCAGGACTACATCCGCACGGCTCGTGCCAAAGGCGTGCCTGAGCGACAGATTCTGCTCCGTCACGCGCTTCGCAATGCACTGCTGCCGATGATCACCGTCACCGGCCTGCATGTGCCGACCTTGCTGTCGGGTGCCCTGGTTACCGAGACGGTCTTCACCTGGCCCGGCATGGGGCGCCTGTTCCTCGATTCGATCGGCTATCGCGACTACCCCGTCGTGATGGGCATCCTGATGTTCACGGCTGTCCTCGTCCTGCTCGGATCCTTGATCGCCGACCTGCTCTACGGGGTTGCCGACCCGCGCATTTCTGGGAGTCGCTGATGAGCGATGCGCCATTCGTGAGCGAGGTCTCGCTCGGACCAGGTCCAGGCTTCTGGAACAGCCCGGGTGCGCGCCGTTTCCGCCGCCACAGGCTCGCCGTTTTCGGCACCGTCACCATCATACTGCTGACGCTGGCCTGCGCCTTCGGGCCGATGCTGCTGCCTTACACGGACACCTTTATCGACATTCGTTCGCGCTTCGCGGTTCCTTTCTCGGGCCCGCATATTCTGGGGACCGACCCGCTTGGTCGCGACATTCTCGCGCGCCTGCTGATGGCCGGTCGCATCTCGCTCGCGGTCGGATTCTGCGCCATGCTCATCGCGATGGGCATCGGTATCGTGGTGGGCATGATCGCCGGCTTCTATGAGGGAGCTGTCGGTGCAGTCCTGATGCGCTTCGTCGATGCGATGCTCTGCTTTCCGTCGATCTTCCTGCTGCTGGCGATCTCTGCGCTGGTCTCGCCTTCGGTGCCATCGATCGTGCTCTTGATCGCCATGACATCCTGGATGGAAGTCGCGCGGGTCGTCGAGGCTCAGATCCGGTCTCTCAAGACACGCGAATTCGCCCAAGCTGCCATCTCCTTCGGCTCCAGCAGCCGGCGCATCATGTTCCGCGAACTTCTGCCCAATGCCGTCGCACCGATCGTCGTCGCGGCGACGCTCAACGTCGCCCATGCGATCCTCGCGGAGAGCTACATCTCCTTCCTCGGCTTCGGGATCCAGCCACCGACACCAAGCTGGGGCAATATGCTTGAGAGCGCCCAGAGCTATCTTACTAGCGCGCCCTGGCTTGCGATCATCCCTGGTGCGGCGATTACCCTAGCCGTTACGTCTTTCAATTTTATCGGCGACGGGCTGCGAGATGCGCTCGATCCTAAGCTTTAAACGCTCGGCCATATTCCCTACGATGAGCCCGTCCATCTCTCGATCGACGTCTTAAATCCGCCGATCGCGCCGGGTAGGGCGACGATCGGCCATGGCGACTTCACCATCTGCGAGCCAGATGTACGCTCCTATTGACCCGCCAGCCATTTTGCCGCTGCGAGGAGATCGTCCACGTCTTCCTGTGTCGTGGCGAAGGAGGTGACGAAGCGAACGATGCCGGGCTCCCAACGGTCGTGATAGAACTGGAAACCTTCGGCCAGCAGCCCCTCTGCGAGGGAGCTCGACATCCGGCAGAACAGGATGTTCGCCTCAGGCTCGCCCCGGACCTCGACTCCTGAGATCGAGGCGAGCCCGACCGCCAACGCCTTGGCCATTGCGTTCGCCTGCCGCGCGTTGCGCAGCCAGAGTTCATCCGCGAGATAGGCCTCGATCTGGGCCGAGAAGAACCGCATTTTCGAGTTCAGCTGGCCGGCGCGCTTGCGCCGGAAAGCCAGCGCCGGAGCAAGCTCCTTGCAGAACAGCACGATCGCGTCGACGCCGAAGGTGCCGTTCTTGGTCGCCCCCAGGGACAGCGCGTCCACACCGCGCTTCCATGTCATCTCGGCCGGCGAGCAGCCGAGGGTGACGAGGGCGTTCGCGAAGCGCGAGCCGTCCATGTGCAGGCCAAGCCCGTTGTCACGGCAGATCGTGCCGATTGCTTCGATCTCGTCCAGCGAATAGACGCTGCCCACCTCCGTCGCCTGGCTGATGCTGACGCAGGACGGCTGCACGGAATGGACATCTCCGATCATGCGGATCGATTGGGTCTTGAGCGCGGCGAGGTCGAGCTTGGCACTCTCGCCGCCGATCTGCACCAGTTTGGCGCCGTCGGTGAAGAATTCCGGGGCGCCGCATTCATCGCGGTTGATGTGGGCCTCCGCATGGCTCAGCACGCTTCCCCAGGGCGGTGTCATCGCCGCGAGGCTGAGAGCGTTCGCGGCTGAGCCGGTAGAAACTAGGAAGACGCTGGCTTCGTGCTCGAAGATCTCTGACACGCGTCGCTCGAGCTGCTGGCTCAGCGCGTCGTTTCCGTAGGGCGCAGCCTGCCCTGCGTTGCAGGCAGCGAGGGCTTCCATGATCTCGGGGGAGACACCGGCGATGTTGTCGCTCGTGAAGCCTCTCGGGAGGACGTCAAAATGATTGTGCTGGTTCTTCATGGTGCAGCCTCGATGGCGGATGACGGGTCGTCATCACCATGGGCCAGGCCGCGGCCGGATTATTGAACGGGATTTTTACGCCGGAACCCGATAGCGCGCGGGCGTCACGCCGAGGACGGAGCGAAAATGGCGCGTCAGGTGCGCCTGGTCGGCGAAACCGACGGCGTAGGCGGCTTCCGCGATTCCGACCCCTTGACGCAGCAAAGCGCGGGCCTCGTCGAGGCGTATCTGGATCAGGTAACGCTGCGGTGGCACGCCGAAATGGGCTTTGAAGCCCGCGATCAGGGTTCCCTTGGGAAGTCCCGCGATCGCGGCCAGGTCGGACAGCCGCATCGCCTGCTCGACATGCGCATGGAGATAGTCGCGTACTCGTTCCAGCGCGGCCGGTGCGCTCTTGACCGCGCGATCCGCACCCGCGCTGCCGATGAACAGGCGCGGCAGGACATCATGAAGCGCTTCCTCGATCTCCAAGGCGGAGGCATCGGCATCGAACAGCTCGAAGAGCTGCCGCAAACCTTGCTCTGCGTGCGGATCATGCTGGAAGGGCAAGCGGAAGCTCAACGTTCCCCGCGGAACCCCGGCGACGTCGCGCATCACCTCCTGCACGAGCTGCTCCGGTAGGTAGACGATCCTCTGGCTCCAGCCGTCGTCGATGCCGGCGCCGCCGAAATGAGGCTCGCCAGGCGCGAAGGTGGCGATGGCGCCGGCATCGGCATGCCACAGCTCGCCTCTGCACCAGACATCGTGCGTGCCCGACTGGATGAGGCCGATCAGGTATTCATCATGGGCGTGGCGCGGGAAGATCTGCTTCCTGTAGGCCGCCAGGAGATAGTCGAAGCCACCCATGACTTCGACCCGCTGGAGAGTGGCCTGGTCGCTCGGCGGTCGTCCGCGCAAAGCTTTCTGTCGATCCGGCATAGCTGACATCGTGCGGGAAACCTGTCGGGTCGCCCATGCGTCCAATCGCAAGCACAGCCATTACCAGAGAGGCGGCGCACTCGAAAGTGCGCATCGCGCAGCCCCGCTTGAGGCGCCGCTGGGGCGTTTTATTTCTCAGCTACTTCAGGACCGTCAGATCATCATCTTCTTGCTTATCTATTCTCTCAAAAGAAATACAAATATCATAGTAATTTCAATAGTTTAATGAAAAAGTCAAGTTGATTTCGGCATTATGCATTCATAGCAGGAATATGTCATCCAGAAAACTGAATTGGCGATGGGCGAGATCGCTGGGTAGCCTCGGCACAGAATGAAAAAATAAACGGGGAATGACATGAGCAACCCATCAAGCGGATCAATTTCGAAACGCTCGCGAACGGTGTCCGCCTTCGCCACTAGTTTGATGGCGACCGCATCGTTGCTCGGTCCGGCCTTCTCGCAAACGCCGGCAAAGCCGGCATCGTTGACCATCAACATGTTCTCGGGCGTGTTCGAAGCCTGTTTCAAAAAATCAGCGGTACCCGCATTCGAAAAGGGAACCGGGATCAGGCTGAATGTCGTCACGACACAGCCCCCGGTTGCCAAGCTCCAAGCGCAAGGCAGTTCTCCCGAGATCGACGTTTTGGTTGCCGGCCAATCGGATATGCGTGCCGCCTATGAGTTGGGCGTCCTTGCCGAGCTCAACGCGTCGCAGCTTCCGAACCTGCCGAATATCTACAAGCCGCTGACCGATATCGGCACCGATGGGGGTAAGCGCTATTCGGTCGTCTTCACCTACAATCCGACCGGTCTGATCTATGACGCTGCGAAGTGGAAGCAGCCACCGGCGTCTTGGTTCGACCTGGCGTCTGCAGATGCGCCGGGCGTCATCAACGTGCGCGTGCCGGACAGCCAGAACACGGTTGCCTGGCTCGCCATCATGGCCAAGGCGTTGAATGGTGCGTGGCCCGAGAAGCTGTCCGAATACGATGCGGTGCTGAATCTCGTGCGCAGGCATCTCAAGCCGAAGCTCGGCGCGGTGCTGCCGACGGCCGGAGCCATGCAATCCTCGTTCGTCGACGATCCGAGGAGTTCCGTCACCGTGGGGCCGCTGAACGTGTCCATCGCGATGGCCGAGAAATACAGGCTGAACATCAAGTGGTCGGCGCCGAAGGAGGGGGCTTATCTGCTCACCACGGAAGCAGCGATAACGAAGACGCGGAACAATTACTGGTCGCACGTCCTCGTCAACACCATGCTGGATTCCGACGTCCAGAAAGCGCTCGCGGAGTGCGGCTACTACAGCCCCACCAATGCCATGACCGCGCTCGGTCCGGACTATGACGGCAAGGTCATCCAGGGCGAGGACAACGTCGCAAAGCTCATGCAGATCCCTTGGGAGAAGATCACCCCGATCGCGTCGGAACTCGGCCAGGCGTTTCTCAGCGCTGTCGAGAATTGAGCGACAGGCGAAACGGTCCTGCGCCTCTCTTGGTGCGAGATCGGCGGGCAGCGAGGGTGAGATGTTTGAGCCACAAGTCGAAGTAAAAGGCATTACTTTCAGATACGAAGCGTCTGTTGGCGGCGGTATCGACAACCTCGACCTGCAAATTGCCAAGGGCGAATTTGTCTCACTGCTGGGCCGAAGCGGCTGCGGCAAGACGACGACCCTGAAGATCGTGGCCGGACTCCTCGGCCCCAGCCGGGGCGAGGTCCGGATCCGCGGAAAGAACGTGACGAAGCTGGGGCCGGAGAGCCGGAATATCTCGATGGTGTTCCAGAACTACGCGCTCTTCCCCCATCTCAATGTCTTCGACAACGTCGCTTTCGGTTTGAAGATGAAGCGGGAGCTGCCGCCAGCGGAACGCGCGACGAAAGTCGAGGCGGCGCTCGACCTCGTCGGGCTCCAGGACTTCAAGCACAAGCACCCCAAGCAATTGAGCGGGGGTCAGCAGCAACGAGTCGGTCTTGCGCGGGCGATCGTGACGGAACCCGACGTCATGTTGCTGGACGAGCCGCTCTCGAACCTCGACGCGCAACTGCGCGAGAGCATGTGCGTGGAGCTGATGAACCTTCAGCGTCGGCTAACGCTTTCGGTGCTGTACGTGACCCATGATCGCGCCGAGGCCCTGTCAATGTCGCACCGCATCGCGGTCATGGATGCCGGGCGCATCGTCCAGATCGATTCCCCCGCGCAACTCTATCGGGCTCCGGAGCACGCCATCACCGCGAAGACGCTGGGAGAGGCCAACATCTGGGAGCTGGCGGCGCTCCCCGAGAATCTCATCGCTGAAATTCGCGCGCAGCAGACGGGCCTGCCCATGGAGCGGGAGACCAGCCTCATGATCCGCCCCGAGGATATCTCGATCGGAGCAGGCTCCGCCGCGCCGGATGGTGCCGTCCGGCTGCAGGCCGAGATAACATCCGTCGTCTATCGAGGCGATCACTACCGGCTCCTGCTGGCCATCCCCGGGCTTAGTCAGCGAGCCCTGTGCACGGCACGGATCGTCGACGACGTGGCGCCTGTCGTGGGTGCCATGACGGAGCTCGCGATCGATCGTCGCAAGATCCGCATGGTGCTCGCAGGTTCAACCGGGGCGCGGCAGTCATGAGGAGCAGGGCAAACCTTCTTGCCGTGCCGACCCTGCCGCTGATTGCAGTATTCTGCGTCAGCATCGCCTGGGTGGCCTTCGTCAGCTTCTCTTCGAGCAGTCCACGCTTGCTCTATTCGCTTCCTCTGACGATCGACAATGTCTCGGCGCTGTTCCGCAAGGCCTTCATCTCGAACTCGATCGTCCGCAGCATATATCTCGGGATCACGTCCACTGCAGTCGCGGTGGCCATGGGCTACATCGTGGCCGGGCACATCTCCCGCCACGAGAAGCGCAAAGACTTGATCGTATCGACGATCTTCGCTGTCTACATGGTCAGCTTCGTCATCAAGATCTACGCCTTGCAGATCATTCTGGCACCAGGTGGGCCGGTCAACAGCGGGCTGGGCGCCATGGGCCTGATTGCCCGCCCGATCATCTTCATGGGCACCGAACTCGCCGTCTTCATCGGCCTCGTCTATGCGTCCCTGCCGATCTCGATCCTGGTCCTGTTGGCGCAGTTCGAGCAGATGCCGGACCATTATGACGACGCGGCGGCATGTTTCGGTGCCAGCAGATGGCAGAGGTTCTGGCATGTCCATCTGCCGCTATCGATGCCCGGGATTTTGACCTGCATCGTCTTTTCCCTTCCAGCGAATATCGCTGCATTCGAAGTGCCGATGCTGATGGGGCGCGGCCGGGTCAACATGATCTCGACCCAGATCTATCAGTCCTCGTCCGGCACGGCGGGCGCGGACTGGCCGATGGCGGCGACGCTCTCGATCCTGCTGCTTCTCATCAGCGGAAGCATCATCCTGGCCATCCAATCCTGGTTGGCGCGGCGCCAGGTCGTCTAGGAGGCTTGCCATGACGAAAATCGCCGGCCGGATCATCACCTATCTTGTCCTTGTGTTCATTTGCCTGCCGCTGGTCCTGCTGCTTCTGGCCTCGGTCAACGACAATAGCGTTCCATATCCGGTCACGGGGCTCAGCCTGCGCTGGTTCAATGAGGCTTTGTCCCGACCCGACTATTTGACAGCGGCGTTGCGCTCGATGTCGATCAGCCTGACCGTCACGCTCATTGCCGGCATCCTGGCCATCCTGCTCGCGGTCGCTGTCATCAGGGGTAGGGGAGGCTGGCTGAAGGCGACGAATTTCCTCGCCATTTCGCCCATCTTCGTTCCGACCAGCGTCCTCGCGTTCGCCATGCTCGTGATGGCGTCCGCCATGGGGCTGATCGGCTCGGTCACCATCCTGTTCATTGCCTATCTGGTGGTGGCGTTCCCGCTGATGTATCGCGCGCTGGTCGGGGCGCTCCAGCACGTCAACACGGATGTCGAGGATGCTGCGCGGGTCTTCGGCATGTCGCGTTTCAGGGCGTTTGTGGCAACCACCTTGCGCGCGATCAGCCGAGGAGCGGTCGTCGCAGCGGTGATGTCGGTCGTTGCCGTCTTCAACGACGCCGTGATCGGAACCTTCCTGGGCAGCGTCAACAACCAGACCTTCGCCATGAAGCTATTCGCCTACATGGCCAATGAATACGACTCACTCGCCGCGGCCTATGGCGTACTCATGCTTCTGATCGCCATTCCCTTCATCATCGTCGTGAACCGCATCATGGGCGTCCAGAAATTCAAAGCAATGTAGGCGCCCGCTTACTTCACCAATTCTTCATCACCAAAAGGAGGAAGCCATGCCATCTGGTAATGGAATAATGTTTCATGTCCCTAGATATGATTTTTCTGTCAAAGCCCGATGGCTCGAACGGAATGCGCGCCTGGTCGCGACCATCCGCTCGGCGCTGCCCACGCGCTGTCTCTACTCGCATGTGGTGGTGTCCGGGCAGACCATCGGCGCGGTGACACGCATTCGGTATGACGGCCCCGGCGTCATGGTTCCGCGCGTGTTCGGCTCGGTGTTCTTCTACCAGCCGAGCCAGAAGATAAACCTCTGCTACGGCGAGATCACCGAAAGCGCCACGGTCAATCAGTTTGCCGAGGTGGTCCCGGAAGATCTGGAGATCTTACGAGACCTGGGCAGCCGGGTCTGGGGCGACACTGTGGCCAATCCGGTGCGGCACAACGTCGAAGTTGAGATACGGGAGTGGTGAGCATGAAACAGGTGCAGGTAGCCGACTGGCGCGACGTCGTCGCCGAAATCGAGAATAACATCGACCGGATCTGGCTCGAGGAGCCCCCGGAACTGCGAAAGGTCCTAGCCGGTGTGATGGACAGCGGGGCGGGGTCGGGCAAGCAGGTGTTCAGCGTACTAGTTCACCTCGAGGCCTATCTGATGATCGTCAGCCAGGACATCATCTTCAGATTCCAGAAGTCGTCGCTTCACGAGAACATCCAGCTCGAGCAGATGGTCACCATCACGCGCGAGTTCCTGTTCGGCACCTTCCATCTCTTCGAGTTCATGGAGGACCTCGGCCTGACGGGCATGCACGAGCTCGGCGAGAAGTACAACAAGGCGCTCGACCTCGTGGAGACGAAGGAAGAGTATCGAGAACTCACGGGTTCGATGCACACTTACATCATCAAGCTCCACCAGTGGATCCATCTGATGTTCCCTTGGAAGCTGGGTGTCGTTTTCCCGCATCGTTCGGCGGGCGAGGTGAAAAGTCTCGCTGGGATCGTTTAACCAGCCACGCATTCCATCGCGCGCGCGGCGGCACTGGCGCTTCGCCACGACATCTCCGTCAGGGACCGCTTTCCGGTCGAAGCCGGTTTGGCTGTCCCTGGCAGCTCGCTATGCCGAGCCATCCGCCTCCATGATGTGGCTGAGCGCTAGGGATTGCAGGTAGGTGGCTGCTGTCGCCTTGGCCGCATCGACGAACTCGGCGATACGCGCGGCGTTGTTCATCGTCGAGCTGAAGATGATCTTGTAGTCCCAAAATATTGGAGGGCTGAAGGGGCGGATTTCGAGCTTCGTGCTCGCGCCGATCAGGGCGAAGGGATGGACAACGGAAATGCCCATGCCGCGCCCGACGAGTTCCACCAGAGTTGGCGTCGTCGTGACGATCGCCTTCGGGTAGAGTTTGATGCCGCTGTCCCTAAGGAGCCCGTCGATATCCGATTGCAATGGGCTGTCGCTCTCAAACGCAACATAGTCGTGCTCCGCCAGGTCCTGGGGCTCGACCTGTGTTCTGGATGACAAGGGATGTCCGGCCGGCATGATGCAGACCATCGGACTTTTTGCGATATTGATCCCCGAGCCATAGATGTGGTCGCCGATGATCGCCACGTCGAGGCGCCCGGACGTGATCCAGTTCTTCAGGATCGCCGAGTCCTTTACGGCGATATAGATGGCAAGCTCCGTCTTGTCCGCGTTCATATGTTCGAGGACGTCGCTGACGAAGCGGGAATTCAGGACGGGCGGGAGCCCGATTTTGAGGCGGCTTTTGGCGTTTCTCGAGAACGACTCGAGCAGACGGTCGATGCTATTGGCTTGATCGAAGAGGACATGCACTTCTTCGAACACCGAAATAGCCGCGGGCGTCGGAATGATGCCGCGTCCCTCGCGTGCAAAAAGCTTCGCGCCGATCGTGGCTTCGAGCGCCTGGATATGCTTGCTGACGGATGGTTGAGACAAGTTGAGTAGCCGCGCGGCTGCCGTCATAGAGCCAGTTTTCATGACGGCCTGGAAGACTTCGATCTGATACCACTTCATGAAGTTCATTTCGGAGTTTCCGTGACATTCGTAGATGACCATTCCGTCGCTTGAATGTTCTCTCTTGCTTGGCTGGTACTAGAGCGACAGCTGGGCTCGTATCGCTCGCCAGTTCCGAGACATTCTCACCGCGGGGCTTCCGCGATAGGAAAACGTGATTCATCAGCGTAGGGAATAGCCAAGGCTGGATTCTGGTCAGTCGAGCGCCCGAGTTTTTGCACCATGGCTCTGGAGGCTCTAACCACTCGGTTACAAGCGATAGTGTCCGGCGCTCCTGGTCAAACAGGTCAAATTGCGGACACTCGGGGTTGAGCCACAGCAACACAGATTCGACCGTGGTCCCGCTTATGCCGATGACAAAACTGCGTCGTCTCAGTTCGCCGGCCGCAGGCGGAGCAGCGTGATTTCGTTCCGCGTGCCGACGCGCAGCGGTGACATGAAGGTTCCGATGCCGGGTGAGACGACAAGCTGCATTGCGCCGATGCGATAGAGTCCGCTGCTATAAGGATAGACCAGCCGGTTCGCGAGCAGAGTCGCCGGGAAAATCTGACCGCCGCCATGCGTATGGCCGGCGATGAACAGGTCGACGCCGGCTTGATCGGCATATTGGGTGCCGACCGGACTGTGGTGGATGAGGATCGACGGGCGCGACGGATCGAGGCCGAGCTTAGGCAACGTGCTCTCGATCGTCGCCTTGCCCGGCGAGGGATGAAGGTTGAACGCCTTGTCGTCGGCGTTCATGTAGTCGAGGCCTGCGATCTGCAGACCGTCCACCGACACGACCTCGTTGCGAAGGACTCGGACGCCCTGCTTCTGGGCGATTGCGATCAGCCTCTTCTGGTCAATGTAGGTGTCGTGGTTGCCCGTCGCGAAATAGACGGGAGCCTTCAACCGGGCGAGTGGCGCGAAATTCTCGTCCTTCAGGATCGCATTGCTGTCGGCGAGGTCGCCCGGCATCACGACGATATCAGGGGCGATGGCGTTGGTCGCCGCGACGACGCGTTCAAGATAGGTCTTGCCCCGATGTCCGCCAAGATGGACGTCGGCCAGCACGGCGACTTCGACCGGGCGGGCGAGCTTCGGCACCGCGACGTCGATGATCCTCGTCTCGAACCGATAGGCGTTCCAGACGCCATAGCCGGTGGTCGATGCCGCCAGCAGCAGGACCGCGACGCCGGCCGCCCGCGTTGGGATCCGAAGGAGCGGGCGGAGCAGCTCGAACACGAGTAGCCAGATGAAGACATAAAAGAGCAGACCCAGCAGCACGCCGGAGACGAGATAGGCTCGGTCGAGGAGCACGGAATCCTGGGACGCAGTGAACTGGCTGGTCGTCAATGCTGCAAGGATGATCGCGCCCGCGAGGAGGGAGAGGTGGCGCCGCCGAATTCCAAAGAACGAGCCGAGTCTCGTACCGACATAGGCGACGAGCCCGGCCACGCCGAGGGCAGCAAGGAGGGGAACGAGAATGGCAGCGATCATGGCGATTTCACTCGGCGAGGAAGGGCGCAGGAAGGATGCGCCCGGCTTCGATCGCCGGACGCTCGGTTCCCCACTTGCGATAAGTCAGTCGGACGGAGCTGATTGACTATTCAGACGGGAGATCGGGTAGTGGTCCCTGGGCCGCAAAATCCGTCCATGTACTTACGGCCCGCCACCGCTCGGTGGCGGCATGTCGCGCTGCGTCGGCTCCAAGTGCGACCTGGAATGCGTCCGAGCCGAGGAGGATGTGGGGCGGCAGATGACCGGCTTCGGCTACGCCGATGACGACTTGCGCGATCTTTGCAGGATCACTTGGTTCATTGCCCCAATAGGCCTGAAGTTGCCGAACCGTTTCCCCGATCGAGGCATCATAATCCGGCAACATGGGCGGCACGTTTCCAAACGCCCGCTTGCCCCAATTCGTACGCATGCCGCCCGGTTCGATTGCGGTCACTTTGACGCCGAACGGTGCGGCCTCGAGAGCGACCGTCTCGGTAAAGCCACCCACCGCCCATTTGGACGCGACGTAAGCCGCGTTGCCCGCCAAGGCGGAGCGCCCGCCGACGGATGAAATCTGGATGATGTGACCGCTCTTTCGTTGGCGCATTCCGGGGAGGGCGGCGCGCGTGAGGTTCACGACGCCAAAGAAATTGGTTTCCACCACCCGGCGAAAATCGCCCGATGACACCTCTTCGAAGGGCCGCGTTTCACCAAACCCCGCATTGTTGACGAGCACATCGAGGCGTCCGAAAGCCGATATGGCAACGTCTACGGCGGCGACAGCCTCCCGCTCATCGGTCACATCGAGACGGGAAGGCCTGACGCGAGGACCATAGGAAGCAACCAGGTCATCCAACTGGCTCACGTCGCGCGCAGTCGCGACGACATGATGGCCCGCTTCCAGCGCTTTGGTTGCAATTGCCCGTCCCAAGCCCGAGCCGCTGCCTGTGATCAGCCATACCTTAGACATATCGTTCTCCTTCTGGACTATGACTGACTAGACAGTCATTTAAGATTCAAATTTCAGGCCAGCGTTCTCCACAAGGCATCGAAGCCAGCCTGTGAGGCTTCGTCCGCCATCGCAGGATTTGCGATCATGAAATCCATCGTCGTGCCGGCCATTCCTTCGACCAGCTCGACGACATAGCCGCGCGGCGCGGCGCGCAATATTCCGCGTTTAGCTACCTGATCGATCAGGTCGAGTATCGGCCCGGCTGATAGCGTGGCTGCCCGGCGGCTCGCATCGGTAATCGTATCGGAGACATGCAGCTGCGCCAGGACCTTACGTTTTCCGGGATTTGCGACACCCCAGCGCGTACGGGCCCGCCAGAAGCACTTCAATTTCGACTTCTCGTCCTGGTCGCCGGGGATAGCGGCCAAAACGGTTTCGATGAGGTCCTCCTTCCATTCGGAATAGATGGCGTTGAACAGATCTGTTTTCGTCCCGAAATAGGTGAAGAGAGAGCCGTTCGAGATGCCTGCCTGTTTCGCGATGTCGGCGGTGGATGTGCCCAGACCTCGTTCTGCGATCAGCGCGGTCGCCGCCATGATGATGGTATGCCTGCGATCGTCACTAAGAGGTCGAGCCATGCTGTTTCGCTTGCGTTCGCATTTTCATGTTGCTTATTAAATGACTGTCTAGTCGCTCATTGTCAAGCGCCTTTTCGCCGACCGGAGGATGGTGAGCCGTCGCTGCATCGAACGGCATCAGCCGCTCGCGTCGGTCGACGCGACCTCAATCTGATCGACTTCGATCATCGCGTTATCGTCGGTGTCGACGCCGGGACCCCAGAGGGCAGGCCGAGATCGTCTCAGCCCGCACCATGATTCACAGAAGCACCAAGTGCGTCTCGCGCACGTGCAGGCTCGCCCCGCTGGCGTCGGATGATGGAGGGAAACTGACGACCTCGGCTTATGCTGCGTCGGGCCGGTCGCCACCGCAGATGACGGAGCGCGTCGACAGCAAGCGCTCGATCTCCCCTTCGGCCAAGCGCAGTTCCCGTAGCACTTCGCAGCTGTGCTCTCCGAGGCTCGGCGCGGGCAGTGTCGGCCGCGGCTGGCTGACGCTCCAGCGCGAGGGAACGCGCATAGTGCGGACCGGCCCTTCAGTCGGATGCTCCGACACCGGAAAGAACCCGGCTTCGGACAGATGCGGATCGTCCAGCAAGGTGGCGAGAGTGTGCATCCGGGCATGGGGAATATCCGCCGCGGCGAGGGCCTTTTCCCAGACAGCCGTCGTCCGGCCGGCGAAGACTTCCGCCACGCTCTTCATGATCTCGGCTGCGTGTCGTGTGCGGCTGGCATGGTTGGCGAAGCGGGCGTCCGCGAGCCATCCCGCACGCCCCGCGATCTCGATGAAGCGCTGCCAGTGGCGATCGGTGTAGATGACGACGCAGAGGAAGCCGTCCGCTGTCCGGAAGGGGCGGCGCTCGGGGGCGAGCAGGCGGGAATAGCCGCCTTCGTCCAGTTGCGGCTCGTAGCTCAGCCCGCCGAGATGGTCGCCGAGCACGAAGCTCGCCATCGTTTCGAACATCGGCACGTCGACACGTTGGCCCTGGCCCGTCCTGTCGCGGTGACGCAGCGCCGCGAGGATCGCGGTCAGCGCATGCAGCCCGACCACGCGGTCGGCGATGTTGATCGGCACATAGCGCGGCGTGCCGTCGCCGGCCTCAGCGATGAGGGACGGCACGGCGCAAAGGCCCTGGACGAGATCGTCATAGGCGGGCCTTGCCGCATAGGGGCCGTCCTGGCCGAAGCCGAAGGTGCCGACATAGATGATGTCGGGCCGCGCCTTCGCCACGTCGTCATAGCCGAGCCCGAGCCGCTCCATCGCCTGCGGCCGCAGATTGTAGACCAGCACGTCGGCGGTCTGCGCGAGCTTGAGCGCGATATCCCGCCCGGCGGGCTTCTTCAGGTCGACGGCGATGCTGCGCTTGGAGCGGTTGGCGTGCATGAACATGCCACCCATAGCGCCGCTGCGGCTTGGTCCGACCTGCCGGATGAGATCGCCCTCCGGCGACTCCAGCTTGATTACATCGGCGCCCATGTCGCCCATGATCGAGGTGGCGTAGGGTCCCATGAGCACGGAGGTCATGTCGAGGACCCGGACGCCGGCGAGCGGCCCCGTCATCGCGGCAGCTCCGCATCATCAGGCGGTTCGTAGGCGCGCACGGGCAGCGCCTGTCTGTCGAAACGCTCGCACTGCACTGTTGTGACTTGGCCGCAGCTGCCTTGCGCCAGACGCGAGGTGCCAAGGTCGCGGGTCAGGACATTGGGATTGCCGTGGACGCAGAGCGGATGATCCGCACCGTCCTCTAAGGGATCATACCAGGCGCCGGTGGAGAGGTTGAGCACGCCGGGCATCACACCGTCGCTAAGATGGGCCGCAGCGAGGCAGGCGCCGCGAGCATTGAACAGGCGCACCAGATCGCCGTCGGCAATGCCGCGCGCGGCGGCTTCCAGCGGATTGAGGCGCACGACCTCGCGGCCGAGATGCTTGGCCGACTGGCTGTAGGCGCCGAAATCCAGCTGGCTGTGCAATCGCGTCGCCGGCTGGTTGGCGATCAGTGTGAGCGGTGCGGCCTCGTCAGGCTGTTCGGTCGCCGGCAGCCAGCTCGGATGTCCGGGGCAATCGTCATAGTCGAAGCCTGCGATGGTCGCGGAGGTGATCTCGATGCGCCCGCTCGGTGTCGGTAGGGCGTTGCGTTCCGGGTCGTCGCGAAAGGCGCGCAGCAGGCCGCCATCGTCCGGAGCGGAGGGGAGGGCGATCTCGCCGCGTTCCCAGAACTCGGTGAAGGATGGCGCCGGCCAGCCCATTTCTGCCAACGCCTGACGGGTGGGCTCGTAGAGGTGCTCCAACCAATCGCGGGCGGAGCGTTCCTCGGTGAAGGCGGTCTCGCAGCCCAGCCGGGCCGCGAGTTCGCGGAAGATCTCGAAATCGTCGCGGGCCTCGCCAACGGGTTCGGCCACACGCTTCATCGCGATCAGGCGCGGGTCGGTGGCGGCGGCACCGATATCGTCGCGCTCCAGCGACATCGTCGCCGGCAGCACGATATCGGCGAAGCGCGCCATCGGCGTCCAGGCGCTCTCATGGCAAACGATGGTGTCGACCTGCGAGAAGGCCTGCCGCAGCCGGTTCAGGTCCTGATGGTGGTGAAACGGGTTGCCGCCGGCCCAGTAGACCAGCCGGATATCGGGATAGCTCAGCCTCTGGCCATTGTATTCGAAGGGCGTGCCCGGTCCGAGCAGCATGTCGGCGATGCGGGCGACCGGGATGAAATCGCTCACGCCGTTCGTGCCTTGCGCCATGGTCGGGATCGGCACGGCGTTCACCCGCCTCCCGGTATGGCCCATCGCGCCGAGCGCGTAATTGTAGCCGCCGCCGGGCAGGCCGATCTGGCCGACCATCGCCGCCAGCACCGCCGCCATCCACACAGGCTGCTCGCCATATTGGGCGCGCTGGAGCGCATGGGCGATCGTGATCAGGCTGCGGCCGGCGACGAGCCTGTGGGCGATTTCGTGGATCGCCGCCGCATCGATGCCGCTGATCGCAGCAGCCCAATCGGCATGTTTCGCGATGCCGTCGGAGCGGCCGAGCAGATACTCCGCAAAGGGGTCGAAGCCGACGCAATAGCGATGGAGGAAGGCGCGGTCGTGCAGGTTCTCGACAAGGAGCGTGTGGGCGATGCCGAGCATCAGCGCCACGTCCGTGCCGGGGCGGATCGGTAGCCAGAGCGGCCGGGCTTCGTCCGGCATGTCGTCGCGCAGGGGGCTGACCGACCAGAAGGCGCAGCCGCGGGCGGCGGCTCGGGCCATGGCGTCGGGCTCGACATGGCGTGTGATGCCGCCACTGGCAATCATCGAGTTCTTCAGCGGCATGCCGCCGAAGGCGAGCACGAAGTCGGTGTGCCCGGTAATCTGCTCCCAGGTGACGTTGCGCCGTGACAGGTTCTCGAACGGTCCGAGCACATGCGGCAGTATCACCGAGGAGGCGCCGGCGCTGTAGCTGTTGACCGAGCGGACATAGCCGCCGCAGGCGACATTGAAGAAGCGGTGGATCTGGCTCTGAGCATGGTGGAAACGCCCGGCGCTCGCCCAGCCATAGGAGCCGCCATAGATCGCTTGCGGACCATGGTCGTGCCGGACGCGGCGGATCTCAGCAGCGAGCCGGTCGAGCACCTCGTCCCAGCCGACCGCGACGAGATCGTCGCGGAAATCGCGCCGCCGCGGCCCAGGCCCGTTCTCCAGCCAGCCGCGCCGGACCATCGGCCGGCGGATTCGCGCCTTGTGGCGCAGCACGTCGGTGAAGTTGCCAAGGATCGGCGAAGGCGCCGGATCGTCCGGATGCGGCGTGACGACGAGCCGGTCGCCGTCGCGCTCCGCGAAGAAGCTGCCCCAATGGGCTGCGTGGGGGATGCCGCGCGACGGCACAACCGGATCATCCATGCGTAGCTCGCAAAGAAGAGGGCCGACGCCTCGCGGACACCGGTCGACATGTGTCGGCGATATTGCTGGCGCCTATCACATCAGTCCAATATGCGCATTCACGGATTTCAAGAACTACGACTTCTCAGGAGATCGCCATGGCGCCCGGCCGCCGTCCCAGCAGCGCGATGCTCGAACTGCGCCATCTGCGCTATTTCCTGGCCACCGCCGAGGAGCTGAACTATGGCCGGGCCGCCGAGAAGCTGCATATCGCCCAGCCGGGCCTGAGCCAGCAGATCAAGAACCTTGAGGAGATCGTCGGCACGCCGCTGTTCGACCGGACGCGCCGTGCGGTGAAGCTGACGCTCGCCGGTGAGCTGTTGGCCGAAGAGGCGCGCAAGGCCCTGCAGCAAACCGAGACCGCACTGCTCGTCGCCCGCCGCGCCGGGCGCGGCGAGGTCGGGCGCATCGCCATCGGCTATGTCAGCTCGGCCGCCTATAGCGGAGCGCTGACGACAATGGTCGGGCAGTTCCGCCAGGCCTATCCGGAGGTTGAGCTCGACATTTCCGAGATGGAGATGATGCAGCAGCTCGGCCAGCTCGATCAGGGCAAGCTCGATATCGGCTTCATCCGCCCGCCCGTGCCGCTGCCACTCGGCATCATCTCGACGCCGATCCTGTTCGAGGAGATCATGCTGGCCCTGCCGGAGAGCCATCCGTTCGCTGGGCAGGAGCGCGTGCCGCTCTCGGCGCTCAACGGCGACATCTTCATCATGCCGCGCCACCCTGCCGGAGTCAGCTTCCACGAGCACACGACGGCGGCCTGCCGCGCTGCCGGCTTCTTCCCGCGGCTTGGCCCGCAGGGGCGCGACTTCGTCACCATCGCCAGCATGGTCGCCGTCGGTCTCGGCGTCGCACTGGTGCCGCAGTCGCTCAGAAGCATCCAGGTTCCCGGGCTGCGCTATCGGGCCATCGCGGGCGAACCGGTGCTGGCGGAGCTCGCCGTCGCCTATCGCCGCAACGAGCCCTCGCCGGTGGCGCGCGCCTTCGCCGCTCATGCACGGCGCGCCCAGGCTACGGCGAAATCTGATCAATAATTCCAACTTATCGAAAATGCACCGACCGCGTATTGGACTGATCTGATTTTCCGCGCCGATAATCGCTGATCATCGAGATCGGATTGACGGCGATGGATTGGCGCGACCGGGCGGGAAGCCCGTTCATCTGCGAGAAGACGGCGGTCACCGCGCATCGCGGCATGGCCGTGACCAATCATCCGCTCGCTTCGGCGGCGGCCGTCGAGATGCTGGCGGCCGGCGGCAATGCGATCGATGCAGCAGTCTCGGCGCTGTTCACGCTGACTGTCGTCGAGCCGATGATGGTCGGCATTCTCGGTGGCGGTGCGGCGCTGATCCGGCTCGCGGATGGCCGGGAGATCGTGCTCGACGGCCTGTCGACGGCGCCGGCTGCGGCGCGGCCCGACAGTTTCGAGCCGCTCTCCGACGAATGGCCTGACTATATGGAGGCCAAGGGCCGCGCCAACCGCGTCGGGCCCAAGGCGATCGCCGTGCCGGGGACGCTGAAGGCGTGGTGCGAGGCCGCCGAGCGCTTCGGCCGGTTGCCGCTGGCCGACCTGATCGAGCCGGCGATCCGCCATGCCGAGCGCGGCTTCCGGCTCTCGCCCTATCTCGCGACCTGCATCGCGGAGATTGCGCCCGACCTCGCGCTGGATCCAGCCATCGCCGCCGTCTTCCTGCCTGGCGGACAACCGCTCGCCGCCGGCGACCTGCTGGTCCAGCGAGACTATGCCGGGACGCTGCGGCAGATCGCGGCTGAAGGGCCGAAGGCCGTCTACGGCGGCGAGCTCGGCAAGAGGATCGCGAGCCATCTGGAAAGTGTCGGATCCTTCCTGCGCTTTGGCGATCTTGAGTCCTACAAGACCATCGAGCGCGAACCCGTGCGCGGGACTTATCGCGGCGTCGAGATCGTCGGACCACCGCCGCCCTGTTCCGGCGGCGTCCAGACCCTGCAGATTCTCAATCTGCTTGAGGCTTGGGACATCGGAGAGCTCGGCTTCGGCACGCCCGAGACGCTGCATCTGGTGCTCGAGGCGCTGAAGATTGCCGCCGCCGACCGGCGTGCGGTCACGGCCGATCCCGATTTCATCAAGGTGCCGACGGCCCGGCTGATCTCCAGGGACTACGCCGCGCTGCGCAGGCCCGAGATCGAGCGCGACCGCGCCGGCAGCTTCGAGGCCCGCATCCTCTCCAACGAGTCGGCCAACACCACCCATGTCACGATCGCCGATGGTGACGGCAACATCGTCACCTCGACGCAGACGATCAACAGCCTGTTCGGCGCACGGATCATGATCCCCGGCACCGGGATCATCCCCAACAACTACATGTATCTGTTCGATCCGCATCCGGGGAAGGCGCTCTCGCTTCAGCCCGGCAAGCGCATCACCAGCGGCATTACGGCGCTGATCGGCAAGCGCGACGGGCGTCCGATCTTCGCGCTCGGCCTGCCCGGTGCCCACCGCATCCCGGCCTCGGCGATGCAGGCCGTTCTCAACCTCGTCGACCACGGCATGAGTCCGCAGGAAGCGGCGGAAGCGCCGCGCGTCTTCACCTGGGGCCAGGAGGCGGAGATCGAACGCGGCGTACCTGAGCCGGTGCGCCAGGCGCTCGCCAGCCTCGGTCATCGGGTCGCGCCGGTCGATCATGTCGCCGGCGGCATGGGGATCATCGGCTTTGAGGCCGACGGCACGATGACGGGCGCGGCCTGCTGGCGGGCGGACGGCGTGCCGATGGGCATGGGCGGCGGCGCTGCGCGCGCGGGCACCTCCTTCTGGCCCGATCCGCGCCGGGGCCGGAGCTACTGAACACGCAGACGCAGTCGAATGGGCGGAAAAGCCCGACAACGAGGGGAACAGGACATGCTGATCAATCGACGCGATGCGCTGGCGCTCTCGGCCGGTGCGCTGTTCGCCACCATGAACCCGGCCCGTGCGCAGGCGAAGAAGACGCTGCGGGTCGCGCCGCATGCGGCGCTGCGCGTGCTCGATCCGGTGGTGACCAACGCCTACATCACCCGCAACCACGCCTACATGGTCTACGACACGCTGTTCTCGGTCGATGCGCAGTACCGGCCGCAGCCACAGATGGTGAAGGAGTGGTCGGTCAGCCCCGACAAGCTCGGCTGGATCTTCACGCTGCGCGACGGTCTCGCCTTCCATGACGGGCAGCCGGTCACGGCGCAGGACTGCATCGCCTCGATCGCGCGCTGGGCCAAGAAGGACGTGGTCGGCATCCGTCTCGCCGCGGTCACAGCTGGCATGGAGGCCATCGACGCCAGGACCTTCCGCATCACCGTGAAGGAGCCGTTCGGGCCGATGCTGGAGGCCTTTGCCCGGCCGAGCTCGATCCCGCTCTTCATCATGCCCAGGCGCATCGCCGAGCTGGCGCCAGACAAGGTACTGGAGGAGGTCGTCGGCTCCGGCCCGTTCAGGTTCATCCAGTCGGAGTTCCGCCCCGGCGTGAGCTGGGCCTATGAGCGCAACGAGAAATATGTGCCGCGGGCCGAGCCGCCGGACGGCCTCGCCGGCGGCAAGGCGGTGAAGGTCGACCGGGTCGAGGTCGTCTGGTTTCCGAGCAAGCAGACCGCGATCAACGCGCTCGCCAAGGGCGAGATCGACCTGCTCGAGAACATGAACGCCGACCAGCGCTCGCTGCTCCAGGGCAACAAGGAGGTGGTGATCCGGCGCCGGCCGGGTCCGAACGCTTCGACGATCCGCTTCAACTGGGCGCAGCCGCCCTTCGACAACGTCAAGGTCCGGCAGGCGGTGCAGGCCGTCGCGACGCAGCAGGACTACATGGACGCCTCGATCGGCGACCCCGAATCCTACCAGATATGCCCGGCCTTCTTCGGCTGCGGCACGCCGCTGGAGACGGCTGTCGGCTTCCCCGACACCGGCAAGCCCAACATCGCCAAGGCCAAGGCCCTGCTGCAGGAAGCCGGCTACAAGGGCGATAAGATCGTCATCATCACACCAGGCGATATTGCCTCCTTCGCGCCGCTGGCGCCGATGACCCAGCAGCTCCTGCGCCAGATCGGCATTCCCTCCGAGATCCAGACCATGGAATGGAGCGCCTTCCTGGCAAGGCGGGCCAAGCCCGACCCGGTCGCGGAGGGCGGCTGGAACCTGGCGCATGCGGTCTTCGACCGGATCGACCTGATCTCGCCGCTCGGCAACCTCAACTTCGATGCGCGCGGCAAGGTCGCCTATACCGGCTTCGTCGACGATCCGCAGACCGAGGCGATGAAGGGCCGCTACCAGCGCGAGACGGAGCCGGCCAAGCAGAAGGCGATCGCCGAGGAGATGCAGCAGCGGGCCTATGACCTCGTCTTCTACGTCCCGCTCGGCACCTATTTCGACTACGAGACCTTCCGTGCGAACGTCTCCGGCTATGTGCCGTCGCCGGTCATGGTCGTCTGGGGCGTGGACAAGGCCTGATGCTCAGGCTCATCGCCCTGCGGATCGCGATGGCGGTTCCGGTCATGCTGGTCGTCGCCACCATCGTCTTCCTGCTGCTGCGCCTGAGCCCCGGCGACCCGGCGCTCATCATCGCCGGCGAGACCGCCGGCCCCGAGGCACTCGCCCGCATCCGTGCCGAAATGGGTCTCGACCGGCCCTTGCCGGTGCAATACCTGACCTGGCTCGCCGAGATCGCGCGCGGCGACCTCGGCATGTCGATCCTCTCCAGGATCCCGGTGCTCAGCCTGATCTTCGACCGGCTCGAGCCGACGCTGGTGCTGGCGCTGAGCGCCATCCTGATCACGGTGGTGATCGCCGTGCCGCTCGGCGCCGTCGCGGCCTGGAAGCACAATAGCTGGATCGACCGGGCGGTGATGATGCTCTCGGTGGTCGGCTTCTCGGTGCCGGCCTTCGTGATCGGCTACATCCTGATCCTGCTGCTCTCGGTGAAGGCCGACATCTTCCCGGTGCAGGGCTATGTCAGCCCCTTCGTCGATCCGCTCGCCGCACTGCGCCATCTCGCGCTGCCGTCGATCACGCTGGCGCTCGTCTTCATGGCGCTGATCTCGCGCGTCACCCGCTCAAGCCTGCTCGAAGTGCTCGGCGAGGATTTCGTCCGCACCGCTCGCGCCAAGGGCAATGTCGAGCGCCGCGTGCTCTGGCGCCATGCCCTGCCGAATGCCGCCGTGCCGATCATCACCGTGATTGGGCTCGGCATCGCCTTGCTGATCAGCGGGGTGGTCGTGACCGAGAGCGTCTTCAACCTGCCCGGCGTCGGGCGACTGACGATCGACGCCATCCTCGCCCGCGACTATCCCGTCGTACAGGGCCTGATGCTGTTCTTCGCGCTGATCTATGTCGGCGTGAACCTCCTGATCGACATCGCCTATGTGATCGTCGATCCGCGCATCCGCTATTGAGGCCCGCCATGTCGGCAACCGGACAGGCCTCTTCCCTGGCGCGGCGTAGCATCCTGATCGACGCGCTGCTCTCCAATCGCGTCGCCCTGTTCAGCGGCGCCCTTCTCCTCGCCATCGCGCTGTCGGCGGTTTTCGCCGGGCTGATCACCGGCGGCGATCCCTTCCTGATCCGCCCGCGCTTGCGGCTACGCCCGCCAGGCGGCGAGTTCTGGTTCGGCACCGACGCACTCGGCCGCGACGTCTTCGCACTGGTGCTGCATGGCGGTCGGATTTCGCTGCTGGTCGGCCTGTTCGCGGCGCTGGCCGGTGCTGCGGTTGGCACCGTCATCGGTCTGCTGACCGGTTATTTGCGCTGGCTCGATCCGGTGGGGATGCGGATCATGGACGGCATCATGGCGATCCCCGGCATCCTCTTCGCCGTGGCGCTGGTCTCGCTGGTCGGCCCGAGCCTCGTGACGATCGTCGCGGCGATCACCTTCGCCGAGATCCCGCGCGTCACGCGCTTGGTGCGCGCCGTCGTGCTCAGCGTCCGCGAGGAATCCTATGTCCGCGCCGCCGAGGGGCTGGGCATTCCGCCTCACCTCGTCCTGCTGCGCCATATCCTGCCGAGCTGCATCGCGCCACTGATCGTGCAGACCACCTATATGTTCGCAGCCGCCATCCTGTCCGAGGCGGTGCTCGGCTTCCTCGGCGTCGGCTTCCCGCCAGACATCCCGAGCTGGGGCAATGTGCTGGCGGAAGGCCGAGCCGTCTTCCAGCGCGCCCCCTGGACGATCATCGCGCCGGGCCTCTTCCTCGCCGTCACCGTCATGGCCGTGAACCTGCTCGGCGACGGCTTGCGCGACCGGCTCGATCCGCGCCTCTCTCGCGCAGCGAAGGTGTCGTCATGAGCGCGTCCGAGCCGATCCTGCGCATCGAGAATCTCAGCGTGGCGCTGCCCGAGGGACTCGATCGCAAGCACGCGGTCCACGACATCTCGCTCGAGGTCCATCGCAAGCAGATCGTCTGCGTCGTCGGCGAATCCGGTTCCGGGAAATCGGTGACGGCGGCGGCCGTGATGCGTCTGCTGCCGGAGAAGGTGCTGCGCATCACTGGTGGCACGATCCATCTGGAGGGCGAGGACATTGCGGCCGCGCCGCCGGCGCGGCTATGCGAGCTGCGCGGCAACCGCATGGCGATGATCTTCCAGGAGCCGCTGACCGCGCTCAATCCGGTGATGCGGGTCGGCGACCAGATTGCCGAGGTGCTGCGCATTCACCGGCGTGAGATGGCTTCCGGGCAGGTCGAAGCCAGGGTCGTCGAGCTGATGGCGGATGTGCATCTGCCGGAACCGGAACGGCTGGCGAAGAGCTATCCGCACCAGCTCTCCGGCGGCCAGCGCCAGCGCGTGATGATCGCGATGGCGCTCGCTCTGGAGCCTGCGCTGATCATCGCCGACGAGCCGACGACCGCGCTCGACGTTACCACCCAGGCCCAGATCCTGCGGCTGCTGCGCGAATTGCTGACCAAGCACGACAGCGGCGTGCTGATGATCACCCATGATTTCGGCGTCGTCGCCGACGTCGCCGACCATGTCGTGGTGATGCGGCAAGGCGAAGTCGTCGAGCGCGGCGCGCCGGACAAGGTTCTCGACGCGCCGGAACACCCCTATACGCGCGCGCTAATCGAGGCCGTTCCCCGTTTCCGCTACCGGCCCGAGCCCGAGCGAAGCGAGGCCCCCGTCCTTGCCGTCGAGGGGCTTTCGCTGACATACCGCAGCACGAGTTTTCTCGGCGCCAAGCGCGAGACCCGCGCGCTCGACGCCATCTCGTTCAGCCTGGCGCCAGGCGAGACGCTGGGCGTCGTCGGGGAATCGGGGTCCGGCAAGACCAGCCTCGCCAAGACGCTGCTGCATTTCGAGACGCCGGATTCGGGGCGCATCCTGTTTCGCGGACAGGACATTACCGGCCTCGCCGGCTCGGCGCTGCGCCAGATGCGCCGTCATATCCAGATGGTCTTCCAGGACCCATACAAGTCGCTCAACCCGCGCCGGCGGATCGGCCAGTCGCTGATCGAAGGGCCGGTCCAGCACGGCCTCGCCGCCAGCGACGCGACGAAGCGCGCAGAGGATCTGATGGAGCTGGTGGGTTTGCGTCGCGATGCACTGGATCGCTTTCCGCACGAGTTTTCGGGTGGCCAGCGCCAGCGCATCTGCATCGCCCGGGCGCTGGCGATGGAGCCCTCGGTCATCGTCGCGGACGAGGCGGTCTCGGCGCTCGACGTCTCCGTGCAGGCCCAGGTGCTCAAGTTGTTCGAGGACCTCCAGAAGCGCCTCGGCTTCGCGATGATCTTCGTCACGCACGATCTGCGCGTGGCCTCCAACATCTGCGACCGGATCGCGGTGATGAAGCGCGGGCGGATCGTCGAGATCGGTGCGGCCAGACGGGTCTTTGAGGCGCCAGAAGATGCCTATACCCGCGAACTGCTGGCAGCGGTGCCTGGCCTGGCGCGGGAGGCCGCTGCGGTCGCCTGACGTCCCGAGGAGGGCAGGGGGACAAGGGCGGCGCGTTCGGCTACTGATCGGCGATGTCGTTCTCCTCACTATCCGCATGGAACGCTTTGCCCGACACTGCAGGGCTGCACGCCAAGGGGGTGCGTCCGTGAACGGCAGGCCTTCGGACGGCCCCTCCTTCGAGCTGCGCCATCTGCGCTATTTCGTGGCCGTGGCGGAGGAGCGCAATTTCGGACGCGCCGCGGAACGGCTCGGCATCGCCCAGCCTGGTCTCAGCCAGCAGATCGCCAGCCTGGAGACGCTGGTCGGCACGCGCCTGCTCGACCGCAGCCGGCGGCTGTTCCAGTTGACTGTGCCCGGGCAGGTCTTCCTGGCCGAGGCGCGCAAGACGCTGGCCCAGGCGGATGCCGCCATCTCGGCGGTGGAGCGGGCGACGCGCGGCGAGACCGGGCGCATCTCGATCGGCTACGTCGCCTCGGCCGCCTATGCCGGCATCCTGACCGAGCTGATCGGTAGCTTCCGTAGCGCCTATCCCCATGTCGAGCTCAGGATCATCGAGATGGAGATGCGCCGCCAGCTCGACCGGGTCGCCGAGGGCGCGCTCGATTTTGCTTTCATCCGCCCGCCTGCGCCGATCCCGCGCAATCTCCAGACCCTGGGCGTGCTGAGCGAATCCTTTGCCGCCGTGCTGCCGGCCGGCCATCCGCTCGCGGGCAGTGAGAGCATCGCGCTGGAGAGTCTCGTCAACGAGGCCTTCATCATGCTCAACCAGCCGGCGGATGTCGGCTTCCACCGCCTCACCATCATGGCCTGCAAGGCGGCGGGCTTCGAGCCAAGGAGCGAGGCGGTAGGCAGCGATTTCACGACGATCGCCAGCATGGTCGCGGTGGGCCTCGGTGTCGCGCTCGCGCCCCTGTCGACCACCTGCCTGCAACTGCCGGGTGTCGTCTACCGCAGCCTGACGAGGAACGAGGTGCGGTCCGATGTCGCCGTCGCATTTCGGCGAAACGAGTCCGCCTCGGCTGTCCAGGCCTTCATCACCCATTGTCGCAGCCGCGCAGCTCGCGCGTCGATTTCCGGCGGAGTTTCATAATTTAGAATTGATATAATCAATCAATTTCATAGGATATACTTATCAAAATCGAAGCCGCGTTTATTGGACGCAAGCCTTGCCCCTGCATTAACGCCTTCTTCATTCGACCTGCCGCGACGGAATGCGATCGGCGCTTTGGCGCGATCACCCCGAACGGCAGGCTGGCACGCGCGAGAAGGCGAGAGCATGACCATTCGAGCTTCCCTGTCGCTGACGGCGCTGGTTCTGGCTGCCGTGGGTCCGGTTGCGGGCACAGCCTTCGCGCAGGAGGCTCAAGGCGCGATCTCGCTCGATACGATCACGGTCGAGGGGGAGGGCGCCACCGGCCCGGTGCGCGGCTATGTTGCCCAGCGCAGCACGACCGGCAGCAAGACGGGTACGCCGCTGGCCGAAAGCGCCCAGAGCGTTTCGGTGATCACGCGCGACCAGCTCACCCAGCAGAACGCCCAGAGCCTGAACGAGGCGCTGCGCTACTCGCCCGGCGTCACCACTGAGAGCCGCGGCGCCGGCGCCAGCCGTTTCGACCAGTTCAAGATCCGCGGCTTCGACTCGGTGACCTATTTCAACGGCTTGCGCATGCAGAAGATGAACTGGGTCTCACCCCAGGTCGATCCCTATCTGCTGGAGCGGGCCGAGGTGCTGCGCGGCCCCTCCTCGGTGCTCTACGGCCAGGCGCCGACCGGCGGCATGGTCAACCAGATCAGCAAGCTGCCGACCCTGACGCGCTTCGGCGAGGTCGGCGTCCAGTTCGGTAATAATCAGCAGCGCCAGGCCAGCTTCGACATTGGCGGACCGATCGATCCGGAGGGGCGCTTCCTCTATCGCCTCACCGGCATCGGCCGAATGGAGAACGGCCAGATCGCCGACACAAAAGCGGAGCGCTTCGCCATCGCTCCGGCCTTCACTTATCGGCCCTCGGAAGATACGAGCCTCACCTTGCTCGGCCTCTATCAGCGCGAGCCCAAGGCCAACGCCTATGTCGGCGTCCCCGCGGTCGGCTCGGTCGTCTTCAATCCCAATGGCCGGCTGAGCCGCCGGACCAATGTTTCTGAGCCGAACCTCGAGACCTTTGATCGCACGCAGGCCTCAGCCGGATACCTGTTCAGCCACCGCTTCAACGACGCGGTGACGCTGCGGATGAACGGCCAGTGGTTCCGCAGCGATATCGACTATTTCAGCGTCTTTGGCACCTCGCTCGCGGCGAACGGACGGACCTTGTCGCGTTCGGTCTCGCTCTCCCATGACGAGATGGATGCGCTCGCTTTCGACAACCAGCTCGAATGGAAGTTCCGGACCGGTCCGCTCTCGCACACTCTGCTGACCGGCTTCGACGCGCAGTATTCCGACGGGTACTTCGTCAACGGCACGGGCGCGGCCCCGGCGATCGACCTGTTTGCGCCGGTCTATGGCCGGGCCATCACGCTGCCCACCACACGCCGGACCGATCAGACGACCCGGCAGTACGGCCTCTACGCCCAGGACGAGATCCGCTTCGGCAATTTCGTCGCGACCTTCGCCGGGCGTTCCGACTGGGCAGAGAACAGGACCACGGTCGCAGGCGTGCGCAGCAAGACGGATGACCACGCTCTCACGGGGCGGGCGGCGCTGCTCTATCGCTTCGACAACGGCATCGCGCCCTATGTCAGCTTCGCGCAATCCTTCACGCCGCTTGCCGGCACGGACGCCGCGGGCCGCGCCTTCGATCCAGAGCGCGGCGTCCAGTACGAGGCAGGTATCAAGTACCAGCCTATCGGGATCAATGCTCTCTTCAGCGCCGCCGTCTTCGACCTGATACGCGAGCATCTGCTGACCGGCGACTTCGCCAATCCCGGCTTCTCGGTGCAGGTCGGCGAGGCGCGCTCGCGCGGTGTCGAGCTCGAAGCCAAGGCGAGCCTCGATTTCGGGCTGAACGTCGCGGCGAGCTACACCTATCTCGATACCAAATACACCCGCGACAATAGCGGCCTGCAGGGGCTGGTGCCGACCGGCGTACCCCGCCACATGGCCTCGCTCTGGCTCTATTACGACCTGCCTGCGAACCTCATCCCCGGCCTGTCGATCGGCGCGGGCGTGCGCTATGTCGGCAGCACCTTTAACACCAACAACACGATCGAGGTCCCGAGCGTGGCACTGGTCGACGCCGCCCTGCGCTACGACTTCGGCAAGCTCGTGCCGCAGCTCAAGGGCATGGCGCTGCAGCTCAATGTGAAGAACCTGTTCGACAAGGAGTATGTCGGCGCCTGCTATACCTCGACGCTGTGCTCCTATGGCCAGGGGCGGGTCGTCACCGCCGGCCTCAACTACCGCTGGTGATCCGGACGCCGTGACCGAACTCGCCGCATATTGCCGTTTAAAGGGCGATGCCGCCGACCTACTGGCCGGTCAGCTCGATGCCGTCGGCCACCTCTTTGCCGGGGAGAGCTTCCATGTCTCCTGCGAACGTTCGCGGCAGGGGCTCTGCCTCAGCCTCTCAGCGGGGGATTGGCGGCGGCTGGCGCTGGCCAAGGCGCGCGTCGCAGGGGAAATTCGCCGCATGTCGGGATGTGCGGCTGTCGCCCTGAATTGGAAGGGTGATGGCGATCCCGAGCGTCTCGGCCATGTCCAGCACTGGCAGGTCAAGGCTGCGCGACGGGCGACGCCCCATCTGCGGCGAGTGACGTTCCGGGTCGAGGACGCGGCCTTCTATGCCAGCGATCTCCACCACGTCCGCCTGCTCCTGCCGCAGCGCGCGGGCGGAGTCTTTGCCTTTCCGACACCTTGTCCTGCAGGTCTTCCGGTCTGGCCGGAGGGCGAGCTGATGCCGGTGCTGCGCAACTACACGATCCGCACGGTCAGGGCGGAGCGCGACGAGGTCGATGTCGATTTCGTCCTGCACGAGCCGGCCGGGCCCGCCACGGCCTGGGCCCGGGCTTGCCGGCCGGGCGACGAGATCGGCGCGCTCGGTCCGATCGGACGGCCCGTGACTCATGCACTGCTGCGCATCCTCGCCGGCGACGAGACGGCCTTGCCGACCATTCTCAGGCAGATCGAGGAGCGGCGCCTCGGCGAACGCATCGATGCCTATGTCGAGCTCGCCGACGAAGCGGAACGGCAGGAGCTTTCGCTTCCGGAAGGGTGCCGGCTGCATTGGTTGCCTCGCGGTGGCCTCGTAGCGGCGCTGCAGGAGCGGGCGCGGGCGGGGGATGATGCCCTCTGCGCCTATGCCGGCTGCGAGTTTGCGACATCCCAGCGGCTGAAAGCTGTGTTCAGCGCGGATCTGGGACTGCGTTCGACCCAGTTCCGCTCCGTCGCCTATTGGCGCAGTCAGACGGGGAGGGCGGCATGAGCTGGGATCGAAGCGCGAACCATGCGTCCGAGCGGGCCTTCGTGCTGACCGGCGCAAGCTTCGCCCTCGGTAGCCGGAAGCTGTTGAAGCCGCTCGACCTCACGCTTACGCCGGGGCGCTGCTACGGGCTGATCGGCCCGAACGGCTCCGGCAAGAGCACATTGGTCAAGCTGCTGGCGCGCCAGCTCGCGCCGTCTTCCGGCGAGATCCGTTTCAGTGGCCGGCCGCTGCCGCAATGGGAGGCGCGCGCCTTCGCCCGCGAGCTCGGCTATCTCCCGCAATTCACACCGCCCACGGACGGGATGCTGGTCGAGGAACTCGTCGCCCTCGGCCGCTATCCCTGGCATGGCGCGCTCGGCCGTTTCGGGCCTCAGGATCGGGCCAAGGTGGCGGAGGCGATGGCGTTGACGCAGGTCGAGATGTTTCGCGGGCGAGCGGTCGACAGCCTCTCCGGCGGCGAGCGGCAGCGCGTCTGGCTCGCCATGCTGCTGGCCCAGGATGCCGGCTGCATGTTGCTGGACGAGCCGACCTCGGCACTCGATGTCGCACATCAGATCGAGGTGCTCTCCGTCGTCCGGGATATGACCGAGAGCCGCGCCCTGACCACGCTCGTCGTGCTGCACGATGTCAACATGGCCGCGCGCTATTGCGACGAGATCATCGCACTCGGCCAGGGCGCAGTCGTTGCGCGCGGTACGCCGGCGGAGCTGATGACGCCCGAGGTGCTCGGGCGGATCTATGGCACGCGGATGGGCGTGACCGTCCCGGCGGGCAGCGACCGGCCGATCGGATACGTGCTGTGACGCCGTCCTCGCTCTCCCGGCGCCGGCTGATCGCGCTCGGCGCGGCGGGGCTGCTCGCTTGTCCCGCACGGGCCTCCGAGGGCACTGCCGCGGCGATCGACTGGGCGATGCTGGAAACGGCCCTGGCGCTGGGCGTCGACGTCGTTGCGGGCGCCGAGCTGATGCTCTACCGCAAATTCGTGATCGAACCGGCGCTGCCGCCTGACATCGCCGATCTCGGCCTGCGCGGCAGCATCAATTTCGAAGTGCTGCGCCGGGCGCAGCCCGGTCTCATTCTGACCTCGCCTTGGTACACGCGGATGGAGCCCAATCTGCGCCGGATCGCGCCGGTGCTCTCGATGCGGATCCATGAGCGCGGGCAGGATCCGTACGCTGCGGCTGAAGCCGTCGCGATCGAGCTCGGCCGCCGTTTCGGCCGCGAAGCCGACGCCGCGGCCCTGATTGCCGAGACCCGGAGCGAGCTGGCGGCGGTGGCACAAGCCCTCGCCGCGAGGCGGCAGCCCCCCGTCTTCGTCATCACCATCGGTGACCCCCGCCATTTCCGGGTCTTCGGCGCCGATAGCATGGTCGGGGCCGTGCTCAAACGGCTGGGGTTGGCCAATGGCTGGGGGCGGCAGACGAGCTACAGCGTGCAGGCGCCCGTCGACATCGTGGCGCTGGCAGACAATCCGAATGCGGCTATCGCGATCCTCGGCCCCGTTCCGGACGACGCGCGACGGGTGCTGCCGGAGAGTACGATCTGGCAGAGCCTGCCCGCCGTGCGCGCAGGCCGGGTGATGGTCCTCGATCCGGTCAATCATTTCGGCGGCCTGCCGGCGGCGCGCCGGCTGGCGCGACTGCTCGGTAAGGCCCTGTCAGAGGGAGCGCCCGGCCTTGGTTGACGCGGCACGGCACAACAAGCTGCTAGCCGGCAGCCTCGCGCTGGTCGCGCTGAGCGCGGCGTTGAGCCTGCATGCGCTGTTCGCTGGTCTCGGGCCTCGCGGCTTGTCGGTCCTGACGGAGCCGCTACCGGCAGATGGGCTCAGGCGGATCATCGTGCTCAATGCCCTGCTGCCGCGGATCGCGGTCGCGTTGATCGCCGGCGCCGCGCTCGGATTGGCGGGGGCTCTGCTTCAGCGGGTCCTGCGCAATCCGATAGCCGATGCGTCGACACTCGGCATCTCGGCGGGTGCGCAGCTCGCTTTGGTTGCCGCCACAGCCTTCCTGCCAGAGCTTGGCGGCCTCGGCCGCGAGACGGTCGCGCTGGTCGGCGGCGGCGCGGCGGTCGCGATCGTGCTTGCGCTCGGCTGGCGGCGCGGTTTCGAGCCGACGACGCTGGCGCTCGCCGGTTTGCTGATCGGGCTGGTCTGCGCCTCGGCGGGCGCGGCGATCATCCTGTTCTCGGGCCAGTATCTGACCTCGATGTTCATCTGGGGTGGCGGCTCGCTCGCCCAGCAGAGCTGGGAGCCGGCCAAGGCGCTGGCGCTGCGGCTGGCGTTCGCCGCTGGCCTTGCTATCCTGCTGCAGAGGCCGCTCGCTCTGCTGGCGCTCGGCGATGTCGGCGCCCGCAATCTCGGTCTTTCGGTTCGCGGCGCACGCTTCGGCATCGTGCTGGTGGCTGTCGCCCTCGCCGGTTCGGTCGTTTCGCAGGTCGGCATCATCGGCTTCGTCGGGCTCGCGGCGCCCAATATCGCCCGCATGCTCGGCGCGCGCCGGCCGGGCTCTCTGCTGCTCGCCTCGGCGCTGGTCGGGGCGCTTCTGCTCAGCCTCACCGACGGGCTGGTCCAGGGAACCAATGCCGCGAGCGGTCTTGGCGCCCCGACGGGTGCTGTCGCCGCCCTGCTGGGCGGGCCGTTCCTGCTCTGGCTGCTGCCGCGGCTGCCGGTGTTCACCATGCCGCCTCTCGATGGCGGGCCGATGATCGGCGCCGTTGCGCGCAGGCCATGGCGGCTCGTGGGTGGGATCGCGGCGGCGCTCTCGGTCGTCACGATCCTCGCCCTTGTCATAGGGCGCGACGCGGACGGGTTCGAGATCGCGACCGGCCTGGCTTTCGGCGAATTGTTGCCCTGGCGCTGGCCGCGCCTCGTGGCAGCGATGGCGGCTGGCGCCATGCTGGCCGCGGCGGGCACGCTGATCCAGCGCCTGACCGGCAATCCGCTGGCGAGTCCGGAAGTGCTCGGCATCAGCAGCACCGCCGGCCTGGCCCTTGCCCTGACGATCATGTTCGTTCCGGGCGCCGGCTGGTGGCAGCAGGGGGTGGCCTGTGCCGCCGGCGCGGGGCTCGGCCTGCTCGTCCTGCTGACGATCGCGCGGCATTTTGCGCTTACTGCAGGCCGCATGCTGCTTGGCGGCATCGCGCTGGCGTCGTTCTCCGGCTCGATCCTGACGGTGATCCTGGCGCGCGGAGGCCTGGAATCCTTCGCCATCCTGGCCTGGCTCACCGGCTCGACCCAGCAGGTGACCCCCGAGCTCGCCATTGCCGCCGCGGTGACGGCGACAATGCTGCTCCTGCCGCTGCCGCTTTTCGCCCGCTGGCTCCAGATCCTGCCTTTGGGCGAGGCGGTCTCGGCCGGTCTCGGCATTGCGCTCCTGTCCGCGAAGACGCGGCTGATCATCAGCGCCGCGCTGCTGACGGGCGCGGCGACGCTGATCGTCGGACCGATCAGCTTCGTCGGCCTGATGGCGCCGCATCTGGCGCGGATGCTGGGCCTGCGCGGCGCAGGTGCGCATCTGGCCGGTGCCGCCCTCGTCGGAGCGCTCCTGCTGGCGCTGGCCGACTGGCTGTCCAGGATGGTCTTCTTCCCCTACCAGATGCCCGTCGGCCTGTTCGCCTCGCTGATCGGCGCGCCCTATCTCATCTGGACGCTGGTGAGAGATCGGGCCAGCTAGCTACGATAAAGCGGATCAGAAGGGCAGCACCGCCATGGTCAGGGCGCCAACGGCGACGCCCAGGCCAAGCGCGAACCACACTCGATAACCTGCAAGCCACATCAAGCCGAGCTTGCCCATCGAATAGCCCCCACCGCCGATCTGAGCCATCAGGGTCAGCATGTCGGAGCAGATCCACTCTTCGGCGATCTTGCCGTCGGCGATGCGATAGAGTTCGTAGCTCTGGTAGTCGACCCGCTTTCCGGTCGGCGGATGTCCCAGGAATTCGCCGCTATGCGTTCCGGTAATGCGAAAACGCACCGCCACCTTGTCGCCGGCCGCGAACATGTCCTGCTCCTCGAGCTTGAAATCGGGGAAGGCGTCAAGAAATATCCCTGTGTTCTTTCGCCACTTCTCCCGGCCGCGCATCTGATGCGGCACTCCAGCTAGGTTGATGATGAAATCCGGTGCCAGGAACTCGGCTGCAGCGGTGATGTCCCGACGGCTCAGAACGGCGAAGGCATTGCGCATCAATTCGATATTCTCTTGGGCGGCGGTATTGTTGACAGGCACGACAGGGCTCCGCTTCGGTGGCTGAATCGGTAAAAACCACATCGTGAATATGATACACAATGATCTTGATACATCAAGCAGCCGCGACACATTGTTGCAGCTGTTCCTCGTCACCACGCTCATGTCGGAGGACATGCAGCGCGGCTTGGCCGAGCGCGGCCTGACGCAGGCCAGGGCGCAGGTGCTCTGGCTCCTGGGCGAAGCCGAGCGCATGACTCAGCGAGACCTGGCCGCGCAGCTGAGGGTCACGCCGCGCAACGTGACCACACTGATCGATGCGCTCGAGCAGACCGGTTTCGTCCGTCGCACGGCCCATCCGACCGACAGGCGCGCGACCGTGATCGTCCTGACGCCGCAAGGGCAGACAGCCGTTGCGAGGCTGCAAGCGGAGGTGACCGAGTTCGCCCAGTTGCTCTTCGGCCACTTACCCGAAAGCGACCTCAAGACCTTCCAGGGGATACTTCATGGCATCGCTGCGAAACTTGCCGAATTGGCAAAGCAAAGTGGAGCCAAGAAGCGCCGATAGCGAACAGAGCCTTCTCGGCTGCCGCTGACGTCGTGCGCTACTAGCTGCGATTAGCGGTTTGAATTTCACTCGGAAGGTCATCTCACTGACAATCCTCCTGCTCAGGAGGAAGATATGAAATCGATACAATTGGCATCCGTGATTGCCAGCCTCGCTTTCTGCGACCTTGCATCCGCGGCCGAGATCGCACAGTCGAAGCCGGAGATCGTAGCCAGGCTGCCCCAGTCGGTCGGCAACATCGCCTTCACGCCGGATAATCAGCTCATCTTCAGCCATCATCCGTTCTTTTCGCCGGATGTCCGCGTCGCAAAGCTGACCTCGCCGACGACGTTCGAGCCGTTTCCGAACGCCGACTGGAACACGCCGCGCAAGGACTCCGATCACTTCCTGGACAATGTGCTCGGGCTGCGCTCGGACGAGGATGGCGTGGTCTGGATCATCGACATGGGGTTCCGCACCGGCATCACCCCGAAGCTGGTCGGATGGAACACGCGCACGAACAGCCTCGAGCGCATCTACTACATGCCGAAGCCAGCAACCCGAGACGGTTCGCAGCCTCAGGACATCGTCATCGACCGCAAGCGCGGCAAGTTCTACATCGCCGACGAGGATATCGGCCCAGGCGGCAACGGCTCCAAGGCAGCGATCATTGTCATCGACATGAAATCGGGCCTCGCGCGCCGCGTCCTCGAAGGCGATGCTTCGACGGTTCCGGAAAATGTTCCGATCACCGTCGACGGCAAGGACCTCACGGTGACCGGCAGCGACGGCAAACCGGCCGTCATCAAGGTCGGCTGCGACGGCATCACAATGGATGTCAATTCGGAGTGGGTCTATTACGCTCCGCTGAACGGGCGCTCCGTCTATCGCATCAGGGCCGCCGATCTCGCGAACGAGACAATTTCCGCGGGCGAGCTGAGCAAGAAGGTCGAGCGCTACGCCGACAAGCCCAACAATGGCGGATTGTCGATCGACTATCAGGGCAATCTCTACCTGACGGCCGTGGAGACCAAGCAAGTCGGCGTCATCACCACCGACAAGAAGTATCATGTCATCGCCACCGACCCCGATATGGTCTGGCCCGACGGCATCACCGCCTCGCCGGACGGCTACATGTATGTGTCGGCCTCGCAGATCTCGGCCGCCGCCATGTTCAATGGCGGGGTCGCCAAGAACAAGACGCCCTACCTGATCTACCGGTTCAAGCCGCTGGCGCCGGGCTATATCTCCCGCTGACGCATCGATCCGGAGGGCGACATTCGTCCTCCGGATCGATCACCGTATCCGAGAAATGACTCACCGCCGCTCTTCTGAGCGTGCATGAGCCTCACGCCGTCCCTCTACCGACCTTTCAACGAAGAGTTTGCCGCCAGCTTTTTTTCGTCGGGAAGGGCTGCGGCAGTGCACCTATCTGTGGCGTCGGTCGCCGACCGGCATTCGACGGCTCCGTGATCGAGCAGCATTGCAGCAGTAACTTCTGACGAGGTTGCGCGCGGGCCATCAAAATCGAGCAAGACGCCATGACTTGGCGACTAAGATCAGGATCAGGCATCAGCCAAACTCGCCGCGCCGCTATTCAGGCGCAATGACTCGCGCAGAGTCTCGACCAGAGTATGGACCATCTCGGCGGAAACCCGTTCTTCGCCGAGCAGGGTGATCTCGGTGTAAGGCAGCACCGGCAGAGGCTCCCGATGGGAGAGCGGCAGCAGGCCGGCCCGAACGAAGGAGCGCCCGAGGACGGTCACCCCCATCCCGGATTCGACAGCAGCCTGGACACCCAGGATGTTTTCGGCCGTGCAGGCGACGCGGAAGGTGCGCCCGCTCTTGTCGAGGGTGTCGATGGCAACGGCGCGATAGGAGCAGGGCGGAGGCAGCAGAACGAGCGGCAAAGGCTCGTCCATCTCGTATCGAAAGCCTTCTCCCGCGATCCAGCACAATGGCTCGCGCCAGATCACGCGGCCGCGCTGTGCGTCGCCATCCTTCTTCGCGAAGACGAGATCGACCTCGCCGGCGTCGAAGGCGCGAGTCAAGCCGCAACTCATCCCGGTCTGCACCTCGACGGTGAGACCCGGATGCCCACGGCGGATGTCTTCCAGCAGGCCGGCGAGTTGGCGGGGGATGAAATCCTCGGCGATACCGAGGCGAAGGCGCGTCCGCACTTGCCGGGGCGCGAGCGTCCTCACGGCCGTGTCGTTGAAGCTCAGCATCTGCCGCGCATGGCCAAGAAGGAGCTCGCCATCGCGCGTCAGCGACAATTCCCTGCTGTTGCGCAGGAAAAGCTGCCGCTGGACCAGATCTTCAAGCCGCTTCACTCTCTGGCTGACCGCCGATTGCGTGCGGCCCACGACGTCGCCGGCCAATGTGAAGCTGCCGGTATCGGCTACGGCAACGAAGCAGCGCAACAGGTCGATTTCGAGATTCACCGCGCCCATCTCTCGCTCCTTTGGCCTGATCAGCTCGACGGGCTCGCCTTCCATTGATCGCGGGCTGTCCCACGATGCCGGATGGTGCCCGCGACCTCAAGCAGTTCGGCGTGGCACGTGCAGAGCGGGCGCGACGCTCCAGATGATCACAAGGTCGCCGGTAGCGGCCGCAGGGAAGTCTGACGCAGATGTCAGGGATGCTGACTTGGCACTTGCAGATTGTCGAGGCCGGGCAGGCTCTGGAGCTGGCGCTCGACCGCCGCAGGGTCGAGCGCTGCTGGCTGCTCCAGCCAGTAGGTCACCATCTCCGGGAAGGCGATCATCAGCGCGACCAGGATGAGCTGCAGCACGATCCAGGGGATCGATCCCAAATAGATGTCACGGCTCTTCACCGTCGGCGGCGCGATGCCGCGCAGATAGAACAGCGCGAAGCCGAAGGGCGGATGCATGAACGAGGTCTGGATGTTGGCGCAGATCAGGAGGCCGAACCAGATCAGGTTGATGTCGAGCTTCGCCGCCGCCGGCGTCAGCAGCGGGATGATGATGAAGGCGATCTCGAAGAAATCGAGGAAGAAGGCGATGAAGAAGACGAACACCATGGTGAAGGCCAGGAAGCCGACCTGACCACCGGGCAACCCCGTCAGCATGTGCTCGATCCACAAGCCCCCGCCGACGCCCTGGAAGACCAGGCTGAAGACGCGCGCGCCGATCAGGATCATCGTCACCATCGCGGTGATGCGCATGGTCGAGGACATCGCCTGATAGGTCAGCTTCCAGGTCAGCGTGCGATACAGCGCCGCCAGAGCGAGTGCGCCGACCGCGCCCATGGCGCCCGCTTCCGTCGGCGTGGCCAGACCCATGAAGATCGTGCCGAGCACGAGGAAGATCAGCGCCGCCGAGGGGACGATGCCGCGGACGCATTTGAAGGCGAGCGCCCAACCCTTGAGCGTGCGCGCCTCCGGCGGCAGCGCCGGGATATGGGCCGGCTTGAGGATGCCGAGGATCGCGACCCAGATGCAGAACAGCACGACCTGGACGATGCTGGGGCCGATCGCGCCGGCATACATGTCGCCGACCGACTTGCCCATCACGTCGGCGAGGACGACCAGCACCAGCGAGGGCGGGATCAGCTGGGTGATCGTGCCGGACGCTGCGATGACGCCGGTCGCATGCTGCATGTTGTAGCCGTAGCGCATCATCACCGGCAGCGAGATCACGCCCATGGCGATCACCGAGGCGGCGACCGTGCCGGTGATGGCGCCGAGGATCGCGCCGACGAAGATGACGGCATAGGACAGGCCGCCGCGGACGCTGCCGAAGAGCTGGCCGATCGAATCGAGCAGGTCCTCGGCCAGGCCGCAGCGCTCCAGCACCGCGCCCATGAAAGTGAAGAACGGAATCGAGAGCAGCAGGTCGTTCGAGATGATCGAATAGAGCTGGAAGGTGAGATTGCCCATGTACTGGGGCGCGATCACCCCCATCTCGATCGCGATGAAGCCGAAGAACAGCCCGACCGCCGCCAGCGAGAAGGCAGCGGGATAGCCGATCAGCAGGAAGACGATCAGCCCCCCGAACATCATGGGGCCGAGATTGGCGCGGATGGCGTCGATCATTGCAGCGGCTTCTCGTAAGCGTATTCGTGCTGGTGGAAGCCGCGCAGCGCTGCGGCGCGCTTGATCATCTCCGAGAGGCCCTGCAGCAGGATCAGGGTGAATCCGACCGGCAGGAGCAGGATGACCGGCCAGCGGATCAGGCCGCCGGCATTGTTGGAGGCCTCGTTCAGCGTCCAGGACTGCACGAACCAGGGCCATGTGAACCAGATCATCACCAGGCACATCGGCAGCAGGAACACGGCCCCGCCAACGAGGTCGATCCAGTGCCGCATCCGATCCGAAACCGCGCCGTAGAACAGGTCGACACGGACATGCTCGTTGACCCGCAGCGTGTAGGCCGAGCCGAGCAGCACCATGCCGGCGAACATGTACCATTGCAGCTCCAGCCAGGCGTTGGAGCTGGAGGAGAAGAGATAGCGGATCGTGGCGTTGCCGGCGCTGATCAGGCAGGCGAGCAGGACGAGCCAGCTCGCGATGACACCGAGGAAGCCGCCGAGCCGGTCAATCGCCCGGGCAACCGGCATGAGCTGGCGGCAGAAGGTCCAGGCCAGCCAGACGATCGCAGCCATGCCGCCCACCGTGGCGAGCGCCAACCAAAGCTTGAACATCTATACCTCTTGCGGCAGAGAACTATTGCCGCTCGTCGCCGCCGCCCCGGCGGCTCAAGGGGAGCTCCGGAACCTCAGCCGGCGATGGTTTCGGTGCGAAGCAGGCGCTCGGCAGCCTCCCGAGGCGACAGACCTTCTCGGCAGATCGCATGGTCGAGCGCGGTGACGGCCGCGTTCCCGATCCGCAGATCCCGCAACCCCTCGACGAGGGCAGGCTCCATGGTTTCGGTCACTTTCCGGCTCATCACGAGCGTCGCCTGATCCACCCCGCCAAGGAGCCCTTTGGGCTCCGACAAGGCACGGATCCGGTGCCTGTGATGGAGCCATTGCGGATGCCAGAGCGGAACGACCATCCATTCCGCCCGCTCGACCGCCTCGAGGAAGCGGCCGAAGCAATCGGCCTCGCTGCCCGGCTGGAACCGATAGCCGAGCGAGCCGAGCCCGTATTCCTCGACCATGGCAGCGGAGAAGCGGCTGATACCCGCGCCGGGACCGATGCCTTGAATGAGCTTGGTCATCCGCTGCGCCACTTCCGGCTTCAGCAAATCCCCGACGGAGGCCACCGTGTCCTGGGGCACATAGTCCGGAACGCCCCAGATGCAGTAGGGTTCGTACAGAACCCCGAGCTTCGACACGCGGTCGGCGAGCGGATCGAGATAGAGGCCGTGACTCGCTGGCAGCCAGGCCGACACGACGCCGTCGACCTCGCCCGAGCCGAAGCGCTCGAACATCTGCGCATGTGGTGCCGCTGACAGTTCGACTTCATACCCGGCGCGCTCCAGCAGGATTTGCACGACGGCCGCGCTGGCTTCATGGAAAGAGAGAGCAATATGCCCGAGACGAATGCGGGACATTGTGGCGCCCTTCAGCGAAGGCGGTTCTGGATATTGTAGATATCGAAGCCGCTTTCCGCGATCTGCCACCAGAGATAGCTGTTCCCGCGGAAGGCCTGCAGGCTGTCGTATAGAGCCTTGAAGTCGGGGCTCTTGGCGGAAGCCTCGGCATAGACCTCTTTCGAAGCCGCGTAGCAGGCGTCGAGAATATCCTTCGGGAACGGCCGCAGCTGCGCGCCGGCAGCGACCACGCGCTTGAGCGCGACGGGATTGCGCGCGTCGTACTTGGCCAGCATATCGGTGTTCGCCGCAAGGCAGGCGGCGCGAACCGCGGCCTGGTAAGGCTTCGGCAGCTCGGCCCATTTCGCCTGGTTGATGAAGGCGTGCACGACGACGCCGCCTTCCCACCAGCCCGGATAGTAGTAATACGGCGCCACCTTGAGGAAGCCGAGCTTCTCGTCATCATAGGGGCCGATCCACTCGGCGGCATCGATCGTGCCGCGCTCAAGCGAGGGATAGGTGTCCGCCGCGGCGATGGCCTGGGCAACGGTGCCGATCCTCTCGAAAATGCGACCGGTGATGCCGGTCACGCGGAACTTCAGTCCCTTCATGTCTGCGAGCGTCTTGATCTCCTTGCGGAACCAGCCGCCCATCTGGGCGCCGGTATTGCCCGCCGGGAAGGCAACCAGCCCGTTTTTGCCATAGAACGCATCGAGCAACTCGTTGCCGCCGCCATGCAACATCCAGGCGTTCTGCTGCCTCGCATTCAACCCGAAGGGCAGGGCGGCCCCGATCGCCCAGGCCGGATCCTTTCCAAGATTATAGAACGAGGTCGAATGGCACATCTCGATGGTGCCGGTAGCGGCCGCGTCGATCGCCTGGATCGGAGGGACGATTTCACCGCCGGCAAACGGCTGAATCTTGAAATTCCCGTCCGTCAGATCCGAGACGTACTTCGAGATGAACTCGACGCCGCCATAGATCGTGTCGAGGGATTTCGGAAAGCTCGAGGCGAGGCGCCAACTGATCTGCGGCGAGGACTGCGCCAATGCGGGCTTGGCAATCATGGTAGCGGCCGTGGCGGCGACAACGGAGCCCTGAATGAATTTGCGGCGCGTCATGAATTGCCCTCCCGAGGATTGTTGACATTATTGCAACGTCCGTTAACTTGACCGATTATAACAACGTTGCAAACATTGCAACATGGAAAACGCGACGCAGAGGAGGCGGGTCATGGCGTTGGGGATCGAGCGGGTGGAAACGCCCGAGCAAAGGTTGAGGCAAAGCGGCTTGACCCTGCCGCCGGTGGCGAGCGCCGTGGCGAACTACGCGCCGTGGGTGATCAGCGGCGGCATCGTCTATACGTCGGGCCAGTTGCCCTGGATCGACGGGAAGCTGCTCTACAAGGGCAAGATCGGCACTGATCTGACCTCGGAACAGGGCTACGAAGCCTGCCGACTGTCCTGTCTGAACGCGATCTCGCAATTGAAGGACGCGCTGGGAGAATTGTCCCGCGTGAAGCAGATCGTCCGGCTCGAAGGCACGCTCGGCGTCGGCGCGGGCTACCAGGACCACCCGAAGGCGTTGAACGGCGCCTCGGATCTGCTCAATGACATCTTCGGCGCGCGCGGGCGCCACACCCGCATGATCTACACCAATCCCCAGATGCCGCTCGGATGCGCATCGCTCGTCGTGCTTTGGGCGGAGATTGGGGAATGAGCACGACAATGGACAATGCGGCTGGGTCTTTCGACACCATGTATTGGACCCGCCAGTTGCGCGACGAACTGCGCGAACGCGGCCTCTCTGGCCGCGTCGGAACGGTGTTGGTCTCCGAAACCGAAAGGGTGCGCGTCTGGCACCTGACGCTAAAGCCGGGCGAAAGGCTGCCGTTTCATCGCCATGTCAATGACTACTTCTGGACGGTCCTGACCGACGGACGGGGCCGATCGCGCTTTGAGGACGGTGCCGTGCGTGAGATGGACTATCGCGCCGGCGATACGAGGCATTTTCACTTCGAACTGGGTGGGTCGATGCTCCACGACCTCGAGAACACCGGCGAAAGCGAGCTCGTTTTCGTCACCGTCGAAATGCTGGGCGGCCTCAACCCGCCGCTCGCGACGGCGTGAGGCTTACAATTCGTTGCGAATAGTGTAGCAACGGAGCGTGGATTTGGATGACATCACGCCGAATGAGCCTCGCGGGAAAGCCGCCTGGCGAGCAGACCGCGGCGACGCGCCGCTGCAGACGCTTGCCCGAGGCTTGCGCATCCTGAAGTTCGTGGCGCAGCAGCCGGACCTTGTGAGGCTGCGCGACGTCGCCCAGGCTTTCGGGCTCGAGCGCAGCGTGGCGCTGCGGCTACTCCAAAGTCTCGAGGCAGAGGGGTTCCTGCGCAAGCACGAGGCGTTGAAAGCCTATTCCCTGGGAGATGCGCTTGAGAAGCTCGCTCGCCGCCCATCCCTGGCCGAACAGTTGACGGAACGGGCCAAGCCGTTCCTTCAGGAGCTGACGGATGCCACGGGGCAGACCTCCCATCTGGGAATCCTCGACCAGGGCAAGGCCGTTCTGGTCAAGGTCAACATGGCTTCGGGGCCGATTGCGGTACAGCAGTCACCGGGCGAGCTTGAGGCCCTCTACTGCTCGGCGATCGGCAAATCGATCTATGCTTTCCTCCCAGAGCCGGAGCGGGCGAAGCTGAGCGAGGAGATCGACTATATTCGGTATACGCCCTCCACGCTCGGCGACCGGCAGGCCCTGGAGGCGGAAAGCATTGATATCCGTGCCGCAGGCGTGGCCTTCGACCGAGCCGAGGGGCGGGCGCCCCTCGCTTGCATCGCGGCCCCGGTCCTGAGCGAGAACAAAGAGGTGATCGCCTCCGTCGGCATCTCGACCATCTCCGCGCTTTTGACGAGCCCGATCGATCAGCAGCGGGACTGGATCGCAGCCGTGACACGATGCGCGGCGCGCATGGCGGCCGATTTGCGCTGACACTCGGAGTGTGAGCGAAAGCTCACGTCCGCGTACTGGGCTGCACGCCGTGTCGCGAACACCAGCGGCGAGAGCGCCGCCGCCCGAGAACTCAACCTGCTCAAGCTACGCTTGATGATGTGATAGAAATAGGCAGCTTCTTCCCGCGCTTCGGGCGTTGCCGCCAACGTTCGCAACGGTTGAAGCGGCGCCTTTAATTTGAAGGTTGCGCATAGAACTCTGGGCCTACTACCCAATGCAGCCGGCGCAGAGACCCGATGGCATCGGTCTTCTAGGCGTGATATGGCTTACTGACGGTACTTTCCGAGGCGCCGCCGGGCATATCGCTGAACGCTGTGCGATCAAAAAACAACGGGCTGGCCCCGATAGTCGGCGAAGCCTCAAAAATATTTTTTTGACGATTTTCTCTTTAAAATCAAAGCCGTAACTTTTTAACGGTCCCAGTGTCGGAATTTTCTCGACGGCAGAAAATATTTGTCAGTAACATCAATGAGTTATATGGTTTTTAAACAATTGAGTGGGAATAGGGAGGCAATCGGTGGCATCAGCGTAGGTTCGGCTCCGAACCGAGCGCCGATAACAGTCACGGTGAGTGGCCGTTTTCGATCGTCGTTATATGTCGCTTGGCATGAGCTGAGACAGTCAGCCTGGCTGCTCCCGCGCCCTTGAAGCTGCCTTGAATCGTCGCGATTTCCGGAAGCCGGCTGGCGAATGCCGTCGGTATCAGGCAATCTCCCGTTCCAGATTGAGCGAGCGGGTCAAGCATGCGCCAGCGCGCGCCCTCCCAGATCGCGATCCAGGCATGGCGGCGAACCGGGCGCACATCGCTATGCGAGCCGGTGAGGCGGTAGCCGCCAACGAAGCGGGCCGGAATGCCCCGAGCCCGGATGACCTCGACGGCGAGACGCGCGATCGCTTCGCAGGAGCCCGTCCGTCGCTGCGCGATTTCCTGCAGAGTCTGTGGCTGGTCGCGCGGATCGTCGCTGTAGCGCCAGCTGTCGCGGAAATGGGCGAGGACCCGCGGCCAAAGCGTGGAACCAGTCGCATCCACCAGCCCTTCCAGCGCAAGATCCGCTGCAGTCGGAGCAAGAGCAGGCAAGGCTGTATCAGGATATACGGGACGATCGAAGCTGGCATTGAGGCGCAGGCGAGAGACCGGTCCGGCGAGCGTCAGCCTGTCGACGACGCCGCCGTTTCTGTCGACTTCCGGCGGCTCGAAGCGAGCGTCCGGCTCGCTGGCGAGACGGATGGGCGGGAGATCGGCCCCGGCGGCGAGCAAGGGCCGCACCCGAAGCTCGATATCGAGATGATGCGCCGGCCGATCGAAGGCGTAGACGAGATCGAGTGTCAGCTGCACCTGCTCGGCTGGCGGGCGAGCTCCCGACGTCATGCTTCCGCTTCGGCGGCGAGACGCATGCGCAGGAGCCGCTCGAGTTCCGCGCGGGAGGCGGCCGTATCCGACATTGGATTGGCCTGGTAGGGCGTCAGCGACGGATAGAATCTCGCCCGTCTCGCCTCTTCCTGCCAGATCCAGTGCGGCGCGCGCGGCAGCAGCGCGATACCCGGCCGGCCGAGCGCGCCGGCGAGGTGCAGGGCAAGGCAATCCGGCGCCAGCACCAGGTCGAGTGCGGCGATGGCGGCGGCAAGGTCTTCCGGCCCGGCGATCCGATGGCCGGCATCGATGACATCGGGCGCACGCGCGAGCTCGTCCCGCGCTGCGCCCATCGCCAAGCTCACCACCGTGCCGAACGGCTTGGCAATGGCCAGGAGGTCCTCCAGCCCCATTCCGGGGAGATGAGCCGACCAGGCGACGCCGATGCGCGGGCCGGGCAATGCGGCGACCGCATCCCGCCAGAGTTGGGCGCGGCCGGGCTCGACTGCGATGTAGGGCGCTGCCATGGCGAGCGTGGCGGGATCGGCGCGCAGATGCGCCATCGCCTCGGCGAGAACGAGTGGCTGCGAGATGCCCGTGCCTTCCTGATGCGGGGGGACCGGCGCGAGCGGCGCCAGGAATGGATGCAGGGCGGCCGGCGCCAGCAGCGGCAGTTCCCGGCCGGCTCGAGCTGTCAGCGCCGGCAGCAGGCGCAGCGCGAAGACGACCTCGCCGAGCGGCATGTCGGGCGGGATGATCACCGCGTCGATCCCCTGGCGAGGCTCCGGCAAGTCGCCATAGGCTTCGTCGAAACGTCCGAGCGCGAACAGGCAGGCATGTCGGAGCGGGCGGGCCTCGGGAAGCTGCATCGCCACCACCCGCTCGCTTGCCAGCAGCGCCTCCGGGAAACGCCCTGCGCCGGCCAGCGCCCGCGCCAGAGCGAGCAAGGCGGGGCCGCTGTGTGTTCCGTTCTCGCGCGCCGCTGCGGCCAGTGCGGCAAAGGCCTGCCGGACCGTCGCATCATCCGTCGCGGTCAGCGCCTGCAGTTCCAGCGCCTGCAGGAAGCCCGGTGCGAGGGCGAGCGCGCGCCGGATCAGGTCGCCCGAACGGCCGGGATCGCGCGCGGCAAGGAGCCGCGCCAGGGTGACGATATGCACCGGATCCGATGGAGCGCGGAGATAGGCCCGCTCGGCGCTGTCGATTGCGACCGCCTCATTGCCGAGCGAGGCATGGGCCTCAGCGAGGTTGTGCCAGGCCTCGATGCAGGCCTCGTCGAGGGCGACGGCCTCGTCAAAGCAGGCGATGGCGAGCGGCCGGTCCGAGGCGGCGAGCGCGCAAAGCCCGCGCAGAAGCCAGGCGCGCGGCCGCTCGGGATCGCATTCCAGCGCCTGCTGGGCCTCGGCGGCTGCTTGCGAGGGGTGCCGCTGCGCCAGGAGAAGCTCGGCCCGGCGCTCCCTGATGCCGGCATGGCGGGGGGCGAGACGGACCGCCTCGTCGAGGCAGGTTTCGGCGTCGTCGAGGCGATCGCATTCGGTGTGCAGGGCTGCGAGATTGGCGAGGATCTCGGGCTCGCCCGGCAATAATCTCGCGGCGGCACCGATCAGCCTTTCCGCTGCCGCCGTGTCGCGCCGCAGCAGCGCGGCGCCGCCGAGCCCGTTCAGCACCCAGGGATCGTCCGGCCGGGCCGCGAGCGCTTCGCGCAGGATCGCCTCGGCCTCGTCGGCGCGGCCTTCCGAGAGGCGCTTCAGCCCGGCCCGCACCCTGCTCGCATGGCTGATGGCGGCTGCCGGCACGCTCATCCGATCGTCACGCGCTTGGCGTCGAGGCGGATATCGTCGCGCGCCAGGTGCGTCTCGACGGTGGCGCTGACCGTGGTGAGCTCGGTCTGCGAGAGATGCGTGCCGATGCGCTCAGCGTCGATGCCGGCGATCGCGGTGTTGCGCTCCTGCGAGGTCACCTCGATGCGCTGCGCCACGGTCGACTGCCGCCCGACCACGGTCGTCAGGGCGTCGCCGACGACGGAGGCCAGCCGCGAGATCTGCGTCAGCACGTCGGTGACCAGATGGAAGCGCCGGCTGGTCACGGTCACTTCCGGCGCGTCGAGCCCGAGCCGGACCGAGGCATTGAGAGCGATGCTCGGCGCCGCGATGGCAAGGCTCGCGGCCGGGTCCGGCAAGGCGAGCGTTGCGTCGCCGAGTCCGGCGCGGGTGAGAACCGCGAGAACGAAGACGCGCTCGCCGGACGCGACGATCAAGACCTCGTCATCGGCTTGCGGCCGGATCAGGCAGGAGAAAGCGCGCAAGGCTTCGCGCGCGCCCGCCTCGCCTTGAATGAGAATGCGTTCTCCGGCGATCGATAGCACGCGCGCGGAATCCAGTTGACCCGCCTCGCGGAAAGGCGCGGAGCTCACGCCTGCTGACGCTTTGGCCGTCGTGAAGAGGCTGTGCAAAGTTTGACTCATGATCTGAAAAGGAAACCAACTTCAACTTTGGTATCAACTTTGTTGACGTTAACTGACTTTGCCCCCACCGAGACCGCTTTGAGATAGGCGGTCATGTCGGCATTCTTCACTTCCAGGCCGAATTTCTTGCCGTCGACGCCGACCCATTTGAAGTCCAGGCCGTTGACGTATTTGAAGTCCGAGCCGAGCACCGCCTTCGTGTCGAAGCCGATGACGCCCTTGAAGGCGACGCCGATGATGATGTTCATGTCGATGGCGAGATTGATCTTGAGATCGATCGCAGCGTTGAGGCGAAACTCCACACCGAGCGCGAGCGTCAGCGTCGCCGCCAGCGTCATGTTGATGCGCGCGGCCAGGTTGGTCGAGATCTGGTCGCCGAGGAAATAGCTGGTCGACACGCCGAAGAACTTCTTCTCCTCGTAGCCGTGGAATTCCGTGTACTTCTCGCCGTAGAACCACTCCTTGGCGGTGCCATAGGTCTTCTTCTCGGAGGTGGAGTAGAGCCATTCCGAGAGCGGCCCCTTGGCCTCGTTCTTCACATAGCCATAGGCGAGCAGGGAGATGTTGGCCGGCGCGTCGGGCGTGCCGGCGGTGATCGAGACGCCGGAGAGCGCGTTCACGGCGAAGACGCCGGCAGGCGCGGTGAACTTGATGTCGCCGTCCGAGACGTTGGTGGTCTGGCCCTTGACGATGTCGACCAGCATGCCGCCGCCGACGGAGAGGTTGACGTCGGAATCGGTCTTGCCGAGGAAGCCGTCGCCGGAGGAGGTGGTCGTCGTCGCCTTGGTCGAGATGGTCATCAGTTCCATCTGGCCGGCCTTGTTCTTCACGAACTTGTCGCCGCGCTTCAGATAGCCCTGCTTGACGCTGCCATCGGCATTGGTCGCGTCGCTCGCCTTGGCCTCGTTGGCCGTCTCGGCCACGGTGACATAGGGGTTCTTGCCGCTGAGCAGCGCGGTCAGCGACAGGTCCGGGCTCGGCTCGGTCTTGGTCGTGTTCGAGGCGGTGCTCTTGGACAGCGAGAGGTCGGGCATCATCGAGCCCTCCTCGCCCTCGACATAGGCGCCGAGGCGCAGATAGGTGCCGCTGCCGAATTCGTCGGGCTTCAGCGGCACGTCGATGCGGGTATAGGGCCGGCCGGCCGCGGCCTCGCCTTCGGTGACCGAGGCGTCCTCGTAATACGGCACCGGCGGCAACGGCTTCGCCTCGCCGTCGATTGTGCCTTCCAGGCCATGCGGACGGCTACGCCGTTCCGGCTGTGCGCTCCGGCCTAGCACGGCGAGGATGTGCCAGCGTTCGCCGCAAGCCCAGGCCAGGACCTCGTCGCCGATCTTCGGCGCAAGCGGGCAGGAGAGGGCGACGCAGGCCGGAACCTCGCCAGTCTCGCTCCGGAGAAGCAGCCGGTCACCGGTGCGGGCGACCACCGTCGCCGGGCGCAACGCCGGCATGATGCCGGAGGTCGGGGTCGAGGTGGTTGCGGCGGGCATCATCGGTGCTCTCCCGTGCGATCAGAAATGCGGCCGTTGTCTCAGGACAGGCAGATCGTGGTGACCTGGCTGGGGGCGAGCGTGACGCCGACGATGTTCGGGCTCATGCCGTTCTGCATGGTCGGGTTGAGCATCTTCGTGGCCGGCGGGCCGCCGAGGAACATCGTGACCGAGCCCATCGCGTGCTTCACCGGCCCCATGACGAAGCCCGAGGCGACGCCGAGCAGGACGCCGGGCTGGTCGCCGAGGCTCATCGGCTTGGTGGTCAGGAGGTTATGCGCCGGCATGCAGGTTAGGAAGGTGGTGAGCTGCGTCGGGATCGCCGTCGGTGCGAGGGCGAGGTTCGGATAGGGCACCGGGATCGGCACGACCGCCGGCGTCAGGCAGACATCGGGAAAGGCGAAGTCGACGGCTGGGATCGGTCCGGAGGAGTTGACGAAGACCATCGCGTGCCTCCTCAGGCCAGGGCCGCGACGCGCGCCGGATCGTAGAGATCGGCCGCGGCGCGCTGTGGATCGGTCGGAAGGGTCGAACCGGTCGCATGCTGGAACAGCGTGCCTTCGGCCGAGACGGCGTGAAGGCTGGTGCGATGGAAGCGCGCCGCGATGAAGGAGGCGCCGTCGAGCCGGGCATAGGGGAATTGCGCATAGTCGAGCAAAGTGCGCTCGAAGCGAGCCGCGGCGCAGTCGGCGCGTTCGAACAGTGCGTTGCTTAGCCTTGCGTCGGAGAGGTCGGCGCCGGCGAGCTTCGCCTCGCAGAAATTCGCGCTGGTGAGATCGGCGCCAACCAGTTTCGCCGCGGTGAGATCGGCGCCGACCATCAGCGCCATCGGCAACTTTGCTCCCGACAGATCGGCGTGCGAGAGATCGGCTTCGAGGAACAGGCTCTGCGAGAGATCGACGCCTTGAAGATTGCAGCCGGCGAGGCGCGCCTTCATCAGGTTGATGCGCGACAGCCGGACCTTGCGCAGGTCACGAGCCGACAGATCCGCCTCCATGGCGAACATCGTATCGATGTCGGTACCATCGAGGATGGCGGTTCGCAGATCGCCCTTGACCAGCGTCAGGCCGCGGATCGTCGCATCCGACAGGTCGGTGCCGGCGAGGGCGCATTCGATCAGTGCGACCGTCGTCAGCTCGGCCCCGGCGAAACAGGCTCGGGAGAGATCGACCCGGGCGAAGCTCGTGCTGACCAGTTTCGCGCCAGTGACATCGGCCTCGGTCGCGTCGGCTTCGGCGAACTGGCAATCGCGCAGCGTCGCGCGGGCGAAGGACGAGGCGGTCAAGCCGGAGCGCGGCCATTGCACCGTGTCGAAGTCCGCGCCGCTGAAATCCGCCCGCTCGAAACGGCACTGGACGAGCTGGCATCGCTTCAGCCGCGCCTCGCGAAAGCGGGCACCGGAGAAGTCGCAGCCGATCAGGATCGCGCCATCCAGCGTTATGCCGCCGAAATCCGCTCCGGCGAAGGAGGCGCCTTCGACCGGCAGGCCGAGTTCGACGCGCTCAAGCAAATCCTCACGGCGCATCGGCGGGCGTCCCGAACAGGGTCTTGTCGAGCAGCGCCTGCGTCAGGTCGGCGCCGACGAGCGAGGCGTCCGAGAGATCGCAGCCATAGAGATTGGCCCGTAGCAGCCGGGCGCCGTCGAGATGGGCGCGGCGCGCCTGGGCGTTGAACAGGTTGGCGCCGAAGAGGTCCGCCCGCAGCAGGATCGCCTTGCCAAGCGAGGCCTGCTTGAGCGAGGCGAGGGCGAGATCGGCCTCGCTGAGATCGGCCTCGCCGAAATCGACCCGGTTGAAGCTCGCCCGTGCGAAGCTGGCGCGGATCAGCCTGGCGCCCCGGAAGGAGCCGTTCATGCCGACGGCGCCGTCGAAGCGTGCACCGGTGAGATCGCAGCCCGCGTGAAAGCCGCTTTGCTGCAGATGCGCCCCGGAGAAATCGGCGCCCGCCGCCTCCAGCTTCACCGCCGAGAGCTTGAAGGCCTTGAGCCTGCGAGCGTCGAGCCCCTCCGCCCTGACCTCGACCAGCGCACAGCTTTCCATGACCGCATCGGCCAGGATGACCCGTGCCATGTCCGAGCGGAGGATCGTGACCCGGTCGAGCCGGGCACCGGCGAAGGAGACGTCCGCCAGATCGGTCTCGATGAAGTTGGCCTGTTCCAGCTGCGCGCCGGCGAAGTCACATCGCGCGACCTGGCTCTTCAGCCATTGTGCCCGGCGCAGATCGGCTCCCGCAAAGCGGGCGCCGCGGGCGTCGGCCGCGCCGAAATTGGCCTCCAGCAGATTGGCCTGCGAGAAATCGGCCTCGCGCAGGTCGGCGCCGGCGAAGACCGCGCCGATACAGTTGGCGCCGAGGAAGCGCGCGCCGCGCAGGTCGCATTGCTCGAAGAAGGCGCCGCTCAGGTCGAGGCCGCTGAAATCCTGGCCGGAAAGGTCGGCGCCGGCCATGTCGCGGCCGGCGAGGCCCTCCGCCTTCGCCGCTGCGATCGCCTGGCCGAAGCGCAGTGCCGCGCCCGGCGGCAACGGTGTGATCGGATGGATCGGCTGCGGGGCGACGCGGCGCATCGTCGCCATGGCTTCGCCGAGTTGCGGCTCGAGCTGGTCGAGCTGCGCGCTCGCCCGGGCGAGCTGCGCCTTCGGGTCGGCGGATTCCGTGGAGGCCGGCAAGATGTCGCCCGCCAGCAGCGTGCCGAGAAGCTCGTCGAGCGATTGTCCTGGCGGCGCCAGATCGGGGAAGGCGCGTCTGAGCTTGTCGCTCGCCGCTTCCGTTTCGGCAGGCAACTGGATCGCCGATCGCTCTCCCTTGTCGGCAGCCATCGCCTCCGGGTCGAGATCGTCGCGCTGAGCCGCCTGCGCTCCGGCGAGGCCGTCGCGCGCGGGGGCAAGAAGCGCTGTGCCAAGCCCGCTGTGGAAGCGCTGTAGCGCCTCGCGCAGCGACGCTTCCGGATCGACCGTGCTGGGCGGCAGCTTGAAGTCCGGCGGCAGGGCGATCGCAGCGAGGTTAGGTTGTTCAGGCAGGTCGAGTTCGGCGAGCAGGGCGTCGAGTTCGCCGAGCTCTCCGGTCTGGCGGAAGCGTTCGCCGCGGCTCGCCATGGCATGGGCCTGGGCTTCCAGCTCGCGACCGCGTTCGTCCATCTGCGCCTGGAGCTGCTGCGTGCCTTCGAACAGGGCGGCAAAGTCGATCTCGCCGCTGGCGATCTCCTCTGGCGAGGGCATCCAGGCCGGCGGCGGTTCGGCCGGCGGCAGGTTCGGCATGAAGGCGGCGGGCAGGCCGGCCCGGTCGAGCGCGTCGCGCAGCACGAGCCGCTGCGCCTTCTCGGTCCGCTCGCGCTGGCGCTCGTGATGGGCCATGCGGGCAAGCCGGCGTCGCTCCAGCGCGGCGGGGTCGGGGAGGGGCGAGAGCGCCGCGTCGGCGAGCACATATTTGGTCTTCTCGGCCGGATCGCTGCGCAGCCGGAAGGCTTCGACGTAATGCTCGACGGAGCGCGGTTCGTCGGCGAGGCGCTCATAGGCGAGCATGACATGGGTCACGTCGTCGCCGTCGATGTCGGCGACGGGGCAGGCGCCGCGATAGATCAGCACGCCCTTGTGGGCGCTGGGGAAGAGCCAGGCGGTATCGAGCACGTTCGGCAGCTCGAAGAGACCGTCGCTGCGCGCGATGAAGATGCGCACGCGCATGCCCGGCAAAGCGCCCTCGATCACCGGATGCTCTGCCGAGAAGCCTGCGAGCCGGTAAGGCTCCTGTCCGGAGAAATAGCCTTCGACGCGCTGATCCGGCGTCGCGACGCAGAACAGGCGCGGATCGGCATCCGCGGCGAGCCCCGGGAAACCATGCTTCAGCCAGTGATCGTCATAGGTGCCGGCCAGCGCTCGGCGGGACGGATGCGCCGGATCGATCGGGCCGAGGCGTATTGGCTCGGGGGCGTCCTCGGCAGTGCGGATCAGCCGCTCGGCCCGCTCGATGTTCGGCAGCAGGACGATCTCGCCTGCATCGACGCGGCCGGCCGCCTCCGCTCCGCGTCCGAGCGGGTTGACCGGGTGGCTGGGGCCGCCGAAGCAGCGCTCGGGAACGAGCGGCATCTCGGCAAAGGGCTTGGGCGGCTCGAAGACGGGCCCGCCCGCGGTCTGGCGCCAGACCCGGTCGCCGAACACGGCGACGCGCTTGCGGACCGCGCCGAGCGCAATGTCGAGCGAAAGCGCTGGAACCGGTTCTCCGCCGGGCGCCCTGGCGAAGCCGGCGACGAGGACCTCGCCGCAGGGCTTGGGCATCGCCGCGTCGAAGATCGTGCCCGCCGGCATCTGTTCCATCGCCATCGGCCAGAGCGCGGTGTCGGTTTCGAAATCGCTGGGCTCGAGCAGAGAGAACAGCCCCAGCGCCGAGACGACCAGCGTCGCCGAGCTGCCGCGGCGCTCGACCTTGGTCAGGATGCCGAGCTTTCGTGGTTTGATGATCGTCGGCATGAAGCTGTCTTGGTGGCTCGCAGGTGACGCTAGGGCGGGTAGACGACAGGCTGACGACGTTGCTCAGGGTTCGCGGGTGATCAGGATCTCGACGCGCCGGTTGCGGGCGCGCCCCTCGATGCTGGCATTGTCGGCGATCGCCTCGGCCGAGCCGCGCCCGTCGACCGCAAGGCGCCCGCCTTCGCGCAAGGCCGGCCGGATCAGCGCTGCGACGGCCTCGGCGCGTGCGACTGAGAGCGCCTGGTTGTCGCGGAAGGGGCCGCCGGCCGTGACCGCCTGGTCGTCGGTATGGCCGACGATGCGCACTGAGCCCTTTTCGCCGTCGATCACGCCGGCGATGCGGCGCGCCACCGGCACGAAGCCGGGCAGGGCGGTGGCCTGGCCCGAGGCGAAGGTGATGAGATTGCCGACCCGGATCGCGACCCAGCCGCCGAAGGGGTCGACCGTGATCGAGCCCGCCTTGATCTCCTCGGCCAAAGCGGCCCGGATCCGTTCGAGCTGCCCGGGGCGTGGTGCGGGCGCCGGGGCGGGCTGCGCCACGACCGGCTGGGTCGGTTTTGGCGCCGGCAGCAGCCATGGCAACAGCATGGCGAGCACCGCCAGCCCCGCGATGATCGCGGCGCTGTAGAGGCCGATCTGGACGAATTTCGATCTGACCTGCGTGCTCGCCGCCATTGCTCCCCCTCATGTCGACGCGACAGAACACGATGCCGGTGACGACAGGACGATGACGGCCCGGTTATTGTGAGGACGCAGCGGCACTGAATCTGCCTATATTTGAAAAAACGTATAGCGAAGTAATTAGCCGACATATTGAAACAATACTGTCAGAATTCCGCTCTAGACGTGCCGGAGTGATTTCCCGGCCGCTGACGAGAGACCGTCCGTGACGAAGGTCCTGGGCGATGAGACGCCTGTGCGCTTGAACGGAGAGGCTGAAGCGTCTCCGATCGCCGAGCCGTCTGCGGCGGGTGCTATGGCCTTCTCGTCGGTGCTGCCTGCGGTCTTCGTAATCGCAGGCGTCGTCTTCCTCTTCGCCGCAGGCTCGCTCCTGCTGCGGCAGAGCCTGCGTCCAGCCGAGTTCCGTATCGCCCAGCCCGCCAGCCATGCCGAGCGGGAGGCGGGCTTTGCACTCTACCGCGCCAACTGCGCGAGCTGTCACGGCACCTTTCTCGGAGGCGCGGCCGGATGGCGCAACGATCCGCAATCGGCACCGGCGCTGAACGAGAGCGGCCATGCGTCCAATCACAGCGATGCGGACCTGTTCTTCCGCGTCGCGGCCGGCGCGCGCACGGCCGATGGCCGCATCGCCATGCCGGCCTTCCGCAGCATCCTTTCGGATCAGGAGATCGTCTCGGTGCTGGCTTACGTCATGTCCTGGTGGCCGGACGAAGAACTCAAGCGCCGTGCCGGCGCCGACTGGACCTTCCAGGCCGTCTGCACGCCGGCTGAAACCCAGGTTTCCGCGAAGGCCGGGCTTTGACGCGATCCTTTCCTCCAGCGGCAGGCGCCTGGTTCCGGCGGCGAACGGTTCGGCCTGCGCCTGCTTTGTTTGTGTTGGCGGCCCTCTGCGCCTCGGCGGGGACCGCACAGGCGCATGTCAAATGGTTCGCGCCATACAATGTCGCCGTTCCGCCGGCCGCGCTCTGGGAGGTGTTCTCGATCCCTTTCGTGATCGCCCTTTTGCTGTCGATCCTCCTGATCGCGACCGTCTTCGTCGCTGATCGCGCGATGAGCGCCGGCGGCGTCGAAGATGCCGTCGATGCCCTGTTCGAGCCACTCAAGGCGATCGCGCCTGGGATCATGCGCGTCGGCCTCGGTGCCTTCCTGCTCTGTCTCTGGCTGCTCGGCGGCATCCTGCTCACGCCCGAGCTGAAGACCGACAGCCAGGCCGTCTCCTGGTTCCAGCTCTTCCTGGCCCTCTGCACGATCTGGTGGCGCACGACCTTCATCGCCGGCTTCGGGATCGTCGTGCTCTATGGCCTTGCGGTCGCGCAATATGGCGGCTTCCATCTGATGGACTATCCGCTCTTTCTCGGCATCGCCGCCTATCTGATCATCCATTCGCTGCGGCTGGCGCGGCTCAAGCCCTACGCCCTGTCGATTCTCTACGCCGCCATGGCGCAGACGCTGCTCTGGGCCTCGGCGGAAAAATGGGCCTATGCGTCCTGGACGCTGCCGCTGCTCGCCCAGCACGAGCGCATCACGCTCGGCATCAACCATCACATCTATGTCATGCTGGCGGGTTTCGTAGAGTTCGTCGCCGCCTTCCTGCTCCTGTTCGGCATGCTCAGCCAGCGCCTGGTCGCCGCAATGCTCCTCGGCATCTTCCTCGCCGCCATCATCGACTTCGGCAAGGTCGATGCGGTCGGCCATCTGATGATCATCGCCGCGCTCGGCGTCGCCGTGATCGAGGGCAACACGACGATCAACCACGCCGTGCAGAGCGGCATCCGCTCCTACCGGATCGGCGGGCTGGAGCAGGCCGCGACCTATGTCGGCGCCCTCCTGCTCTTCTTCCTGATGTATTACGGCGCACACGGTCTGGCCTATGGCAGCCTGGCGTAGCGAGACATCGATGGTGCGACCGGCCGCCGCGATCGGGCGAGCGTCTCCGGGCCTGCGCGGCTGGCGGCTGCTGGCCGGTGTCGCGACGATCTTGCTCGCCGGCTGCTCGACCATCGAGCCGCTGATCGAGAGTCCGGCGAGCCTCGATGGCGACAGCGCGTCTCTTACGGCGGAGCAGGCCGAGCAGAAGGCCAGGGCGGCCGCGCGTCCGCTCGACAATCCCGGCCTGCGCGCGAGGTATCGCCGGCCGGCCGAATTGCCCGATGGCGCGCGCGCCTCGGCGCCGGTGGTCGCGCTCGGCCAAAAACTCTTCAACAGCACCGAATTGTCGGGCAATCGCCGCATCGCCTGCGTCAGCTGCCATCTGCCGAACGCCGCCTGGGCCGATCGCAAGGCGAAGCCGATCGCCGATAATGGCCGGCCGATGACGCGGCGCTCGCAGACGCTCTACGACATGGCCTGGGCCAGTGCCTTCCTCTGGGACGGCCGCCAGGATTCACTCGCCGGCATGGTCAGCGGGCCGATCGCCTCGCCCGACATCATGGGCCTGTCGCTCGATGCGATGGTGCAGCGCCTCGCCTTCTCGCCGGAGTTCTCGGCTGATTTCCAGCGCGTCTATCCCGATGTCGGCCCGACACCCGAGACGGTCTCTGATGCGCTGGCGGGCTATATGAACACCCTGCGCTCGCCGGCAACCCGCTTCGACCGCTGGGTCAAAGGCGACGAGCGGGCGCTGACCCCGGCGGAATTGCGCGGCTTCAAGCTCTTCAACGGCAAGGCCAATTGCGTCGCCTGCCATTCCGGCTGGCGCTTCACCGACGAAGGCTTCCGCGACATCGGCCTGAAGGACACCGGCGATCGTGGCCGCGGCCGGATCAAGCCGCAGATCGAAAGCCTCGCCTTCGCCTTCAAGACGCCGACCCTGCGTGGCGTCGCCGAGCGCGCGCCCTATATGCACGACGGCTCGATCGGCACCCTCGAAGCGGTGATCGAGCACTACGATCGCGGCGGCGTGCGTCGGCCCAGCCTGTCGCCCGACATGTTCCCGCTCGGGCTGAGTGCGCAGGAGAAGAGCGACCTCGTCGCCTTCATGCGCTCGCTCTCGGGCTCCGCGACATCCGCCCAGACCAATGCCGATCCGGAGGCCAGTATCCAATGAAGCGCTTCCTCATAGTTCTTGCCGCGCTGGCTTGCGCCGGCGCTGTGGTTTCGTCGGTTCAGGCGGCCGAGCTGCGGGTCACCCAGAAGGGTCAGCAGTTCAATCCGCGCGCGCTGACGATCAAGGCCGGCGACGAGGTCGTCTTCGTCAACGACGACACCGGCACGCATAATGTCTTCTCCGAGAGCCCGGCAAACAGCTTCGATCTCAAGGCGCAGCGCCCGGGCGCGAGCACCAGGGTCGCCTTCCCGAAAGCCGGCAAGGTCGAGGTCCGCTGCGCCATCCATCCTGCGATGCGGATGACGATCGAGGTCGAGTGACGAAGGCCGCCGGCGCGTCCGCCCGCGGCTGGCGCGCAACTGTCACATGCCCATGCTCCGATATGCCGTCTCGCTGCGTCCCGGCGAGCGGCACGAGGCCCGAGCGTTGAAAATGACCGTCAAACGCAAGCTTTACGGGCTCGCCGCACTCGGCATCCTGATCGCGGCGATCGTCGCTGCCGCAGCGGTCTATGGCGTCGCGACCATGTCGAGCGCCAGCCATTCGATCTTCAACAACGCTCTGCTCGTCAACAAGAACGTCTCGACCCTGGTCGTATTGTTCGAGCAGAGCCGGACCTTCGTGCGCGGCATCAACGCGAACACCAGCAAGGACGACGTCTCCAGGGCCGATGCGGCCTTCAACGTCATCGACCAGAAGCTCGCCGACACCAGCATCGACGTGTTCCGGTCGATCACCAATGAGGGCGTCCGCGAAGCGGTCACCTCCTTCATCGCCGCGCTCGACCAGTCGCGCCGGGTCGCGACCGAGATCTTCGAGTCCTGGAAGGCCGGCGACGCGGAGAAGGCGGCGCGGCTCTACGAGGAGGACGGCCGCAATGAAGCGGCGATGCGCGACGCGCTCTCGACGCTGACCGCCTTTCTCGACCGGCTCGCCGATCAGGAGCTGAACGCCCTCGAAGAGACGCAGCGCACGACCACGCTCGTCGCCATCGCGGTGGCGGCGGCGGTACCGTTCCTGATCGTCATTGCCTTCCTGGTCGCACGCCAGATCGCGACGCCGATCGCAGCGCTGACCTTCGCGGCGCGTGATGTCGAGCGCCGCAAGTTCGAGCCGCGCTCGATCGAGGCCGTCGCTGGCCAGCGCAACGAGCTCGGCTCGCTCGCGCGCGTCTTCCAGAAGATGGCGGTCGACGTGCAGCGGCGCGAGGAGGAGCTCGAAGGGCTCGTCCACGAGCGCACGCGCGACCTCGAAACCAAGAACGAACTGCTCGAGAAGCAGCACAAGCGGATGGAGACCGAGCTCGACATCGCCCGCTCGCTGCAGGGCGCGATGCTGCCGCAGCGCATGCCGAAGCATCCGAGCTATTCCGGCCGGGCGATCATGCGGCCGGCGCGCGAATTGGGCGGCGACTTCTACGACTTCTTCGTGATCGGCGAGGACGAGATCGGCCTCGTGATCGCCGATGTCTCGGGCAAGGGCGTCCCGGCCGCCTTCTTCATGGCGATCTCGCGCACGGTGCTCCAATCCAGCGCGCGTGAGGGCCGCTCGGCCGGCGATTGCCTGGCCGAGACCAACTCGATTCTGTGCGAGCAGAATCCGCTCGATATGTTCGTCACTGTCTTCTACGGCATTCTCAACCTGCGCACCGGCGAGCTGAGCTACGCCAATGGCGGACACAATCCGCCGATCGTGGTGCGCGAGAGCGGTGAGGTCGCCGAATTGCCGATCACCGGCGGCATCGCCATGGGCATCATGCCCGGCTTCTCCTATGAGCAGGGCAGCCTCAGGCTGGACAAGGGCGACACGCTCTTCCTCTATACCGACGGCATCTCCGAGGCGATGGACACCGAGGGCCGCGAGTTCACGGTCGACCGCCTGGTCGCCTCGCTGAGCGAGAGTCATCGCCACTCGCTCGATATCGTGGTCTCCAACGTCACCGACGCCGTCAGCCGTTTCGTCGGCGATGCCCCGCAGCATGACGACATCACCTATCTGGTCGTCCGCTACAAAGGCCCACCCGAGTCGGTCGAGCTCGAAACGATCAAGCGGGTCGAAGATGCCGGCACCGCATGGGCAATGAAAGCCGTCTAATATTGAGCTGGCTTTGTCTTCGCTGCGTTTAAGTAAGTCATAGCAGCCTGTTGATCGGTTTCGGGTGCCATAGTCGCACGGTCATATCAAAGTCATCGAAGCTTCAATAACGGGCGTCATCAACGTCAGCGGGGCCAGATACACAATGGTCGCCGCTGCGAGCGTCGATGTCAGAGTCCAGTTCCACATTTTTTGATCCGCGGATCGCGAGCGGCGCATCGCCCGTGTCCGAGGCGGCGCCTGCCGGCTCGGAGCCGCGCAGCTCGTCCGAATTCGAGGAGCTGGAGAACGAGGTCCGCAAGCTCGAGACCGACGGCCCGCTCGCGGTGAACTGGCGCGAGGTCGCGCGGCTCTCGACCGCCGTGCTGGAGACGCGCGGCAAGGATCTCCTCGTCGGCGCCTGGCTGGCGCATGCGCTCTGCCGCGAGGAGCGCTATCACGGCCTCGCCGTCGGGCTCGGCATCCTGCGCGGGATGATCGCCGAGCATTGGGACGGCATGCAGCCGCCGGCCGCCCGCGAGCGTGCTCGGGTCGGTGCGCTGGAATGGCTGGTCGGCCGCACCGCCCCGCTCTGCGAAGGCGAAGCCGGAGAGGGTGACTGGCCGGCGGTGCTCTACGCCTATGACACGCTGACCGAGATCGATACGCTCGCCGGCGAGAAATTGCGCAAGGAGCAGGTCGCGCTCGGCGATCTCGTGCGTGCGCTGCGACCGCATCGCGACGCCGCGCGCCGTGCTTTGGCGGACGCGGAGCAGAAGCGACAGCAAGCGGAGGCGGAAGCCGCTGCCCGGGCCGAGCAGGAGGCGCAGGCCACCGCGCGCGCTGCCGAGGCGCCCGCGCCGGCTTCGGCCGCCACGCCTGCACCGCCCGCCCAGACTCAGGCCGCAGCGCCGGCACCGGCTGTGTCGGCAGCGCTCGACCTCTCGACGATCGATACCCTGCCCGAGGCGCTGCGCAGCCTCTCCGCTGGCCTGATCGGCCGCAGCACGGCCGATGCTCGCGCTTACCTGTTGTCGCGCGTCGCTTCCTGGTGGCGGATCCGGCAATTGCCGCCGAACGAGGGCGGCCGCACCGGCGCCATGCCACCGGTGGAGGAGGCGGCTGCCGTTCAGGCGCAGCGCCAGGCCGGCCAGAACCAGGAGGCGCTGAAGGCGCTGAACGAGCTGGTCTGGAGTGCCCCGTTCTGGTTCGAGGGGCACCGCCTCACCGCCGAAATCCTGAAGGGCATGGGCCCCGATCACGCCGACGCGGCCGCTGCGGTCGGGGGGGCGATGAACATGCTGTTCCGCCGCTTCCCCGATCTGATGAATTTCAGCTTTGGCGACGGCAAGCCCTTCGTCGACCCGGCGACCCGCGGCTGGATCGAGGAGAATGGCGGCGGAGGTGGCGCTGCTTCAGGCGACGCCGACGGGCTCGACCGGGCGCTCGGCGAGGCGCGAATGCTGATCGCAGCCGGCAAGGCGCCGGAAGCGGTCGACCTCCTGGCTTCGCTGACCCGCGGCGAGATCGGCGGGCGCAATCGCGTCCTGCGCCAAATCGCCCAGGCGCGTTTCTGCCTCGATGTCGGCCTGATCGCAGCGGCGCTGCCGCTGCTCGACCATCTCGAGAACCTGCTCAAGACGCACGATCTCGAGAACTGGGAGCCGCAGCTCGCCGCTCAGGTGGCGGAGCTGCGCTTTCGGGCACTGACCCACGCCGATGCCGCTCGCCTCGTCGCCGAGGACCGGCGCCGCATCGGCCTCGACGAGACGCGCCAGCGCCTCGTCCGGCTCGACCTTGCAACCGCCGCGCGCCTGTTCCGGTGACCGGCTCCATCTGAAGACCAAGTTTCACCACGCTGGGGAGCACGTCATGTCGAAGGAAGTCTCGGTCGCTCCGAAGGAGCGCGTCAACATCAAGTTCAAGCCCGCAACCGGCAATGTGAAGGAAGAGGTCGAGCTGCCGCTGAAGCTGCTGATGGTCGGCGACTTCACCGGCCGCGCCGACGACCGCCCGGTCGAGGAGCGTGGGCTGGCCGACATCAACAAGGACAATTTCGACGACGTGCTGAAGGGCCATGAGCTCAAGCTCGATGTCGCCGTCGCCAACAAGCTCGACGAAGCCGACGATGCACCTGATGTCCGCGCCTCGCTCTCCTTCAACAAGCTGAAGGATTTCGAGCCGGATGCGGTGGCTCGCCAGGTGCCGGAATTGCGCAAGCTGATGGAGCTGCGCGAGGCGCTGGTCGCGATGAAGGGCCCGCTCGGCAACGTCCCGGCCTTCCGCAAGGCGATCCAGGGCGTGCTCGAGGACGATGCGGCCCGCGAGAAGCTGCTGCGCGAGCTGACCGGCTCCGTCGACGGCAAGACCCCCTGATCAAATCAGCACGACAGGACCCGCAACCATGAGCAATCAGCAACTCGAGGTCGCCCAGGATTCTTCGGTCGTCACGACCGAATTGTCGCTGCTCGACCAGATCCTCGGCGAGACCAAGATCCAGCCGAACGACGAGGGCTACGACGTCGCCCGCCGCGGCGTCGCCGCCTTCATCTCTGAACTGATGCTGCCGGCGCGCAAGGACGAGAAGGTCAACAATGCCGTCATCGACCAGATGATCGCGGCGATCGACGGCAAGCTCTCGGCCCAGCTCGACGAGATCCTGCACGACGAGTCGTTCCAGAAGCTGGAATCGGCCTGGCGCGGGCTGAAATTCGTCGTCGACCGCACCGATTTCCGCCAGAACATCCGCATCGAGCTGCTCAACTGCTCGAAGGACGAGCTCCTCGCCGATTTCGAGGACAGCCCGGAAGTCGTGAAGTCCGGCCTCTACAAGCACATCTACTCGGCCGAGTTCGGCCAGTTCGGCGGCAAGCCCTATGGTGCGGTGATCTCCAATTACGAGTTCTCCGCCGGCCCGCAGGACGTCAAGCTGATGCAGTTCATGTCGAGCGTCGGCGCCATCTCGCATGCGCCGATGATCGCCTCGGCCGGGCCGCAGATGTTCGGCGTCGAAAAGTATGAGGACATCGCCAACCTCAAGGATCTGGAATCGATCTTCGAGGGGCCGCGCTATGCCAAGTGGAACGCCTTCCGCGAGAGCGAGGACGCCCGCTATCTCGGCCTGACGGTGCCGCGCTTCCTGCTGCGCATCCCCTACGGCTCGGACACGGTCCCGGTGAAGGCCTTCAACTATGAGGAGAAGAGCGCTGGCGAGACTGACAACTATCTCTGGGGCAATGCCGCCTACACCTTCGCGACGCGCCTGACCGAGTCCTTCGCGCAGTATCGTTGGTGCCCGAACATCATCGGTCCGCAATCGGGCGGCGCGGTCGAGAACCTGCCGGTCCATAATTTCGAGTCGATGGGCCAGCTCCAGTCCAAGGTCCCGACCGAGGTGCTGGTCACCGACCGGCGCGAATACGAGCTCGCCGAGCAGGGCTTCATCGCGCTGACGATGCGCAAGGGCAGCGACAACGCCGCCTTCTTCTCGGCGAACTCGGTGCAGAAGCCGAAATTCTTCGGCAACACGCCGGAGGCCAAGCAGGCGGAGCTGAACTACAAGCTCGGCACGCAACTGCCCTACATGTTCATGATCAATCGCCTGGCGCACTACATCAAGGTGCTGCAGCGCGAGAACATCGGCTCCTGGAAGAGCCGCGAGGAGCTCCAGGAAGAGCTCGGCAAGTGGATCAGCCAGTATGTCGCCGACCAGGACAATCCCTCGCCGGAGGTCCGGGCGCGCCGGCCGCTGCGCAAGGCCGAGATCCGGGTCGAGGACGTCGAGGGCGAGCCGGGCTGGTACCGCGTCGCCATGTCGGTCGTGCCGCACTTCAAGTACATGGGCGCCGATTTCACGCTCTCGCTGAAGGGCAAGCTCGACAAGCAGTGACGCATCCTGCTCCGCCCCGCCTCCGATCGGAGACGGGGCGGCTGCGATCCATGAGACGCCCGTGGCGAGCCTGTTCGAACGATTGGAAACCGCGCGCGACCCCGGCGCCGGTTCGCCGGATGCAACGCCGGCTCTGAGCCTGTCCGACAGCGTGCTGGCTAATGTCAGGCGCATTCTTAACGCGCGCCAGGGCTGCTGCGAGACTCGGCCGGATTTCGGCATGCCCGATCTCAACGACATCTCGCGCGAGGCGTCCGAGACCATTCCGGCGATCGCGCGGACCGTGAAGGCGCAGCTCGAAACCTTCGAGCCGCGGCTGCGCGAGGTGCTGGTCAAGCCGATGCCGACGGAGGCGCCAGGCGAGTTCGCCTTCTCGGTCAGCGCCGTCCTGATCGATGGCGAGAACGGTGAGGCGATGCGCTTCGACACAGTGCTCGGCAACGACCGCCAGATGCGGCTGCGGAGCTGACGATGTCGCTGAACGCCCATTACGAAGACGAACTCTCCTATCTGCGCGAGCTCGGCCAGGAGTTCGCCCGGGCCAATCCCAAGCTCGCCGGCTTCCTGTCGCGCGAGGCGAGCGACCCGGATGTCGAGCGGCTGCTGGAAGGCTTCGCCTTCACCGTCGCGCGCCTGCGCCAGAAGCTCGAAGACGAGATGCCGGAGCTCGTCGACGGGCTGATCCGGCTGGTCTGGCCGCATTATCTGCGCCCGATCCCGCCGATGAGCGTCGTCGCCTTCGAGGCGGCAGCCGGCGGCGGGCCCGGCGTGACGCGTGTTCCGGCGGGTATCGCTCTGGCCTCGCGTCCGGTCGACGGCGTCTCCTGCCGCTTCCGCACCTGCTATCCGGTCGAGGTGCTGCCGTTCTCGATCACGCGCACCGAGAGCGAGAACCGGCCGACCACGGCGCGCCTCGCACTCACCTTGCAAGCTGCCGGGCGTGGCACGCTGCAGGGCCTGCAAGGCGGGCGCCTGCGGCTGTTCTTCAACACCGAGCGCGAGCCGCAGGTCGGGCGCACGCTCCTGCTCTGGCTGTCGCGCCATCTCCGCTCGATCACCGTGACCAGCGATGCCGGCGAGAGCGTAAACTTGCCCGCGAGCGCGATCCGGCCGGTCGGCTTCGAGGACGGGGAGGGCGTGCTGCCCTATCCCTCGAACGCCTTCATCGGCTTCCGGCATTTGCAGGAATATCTCGCCTTTCCGGCCAAGTTCCTGTTCGTCGACGTCACCGGGCTGGAAGCGCTGGCCGGCTTGTCGGGCAAGGCCGCGACCTTCGCCTTCGAGTTCTCGCGGCCCTTTCCGGATCAGGTCCGGGTGGCGGAGGGCCATGTCCGGCTGAACTGCACGCCGGTGGTCAATCTCTTCGCCCACGAGGCGCATCCCCTGCGCATCGACCGCTCGCGCAGCGAATACCGCATCGTCGCCGGCGGCCGGGCAGGGGCGGCGATCTACGCGATCGACAAGGTCACCGGCTATCTGCAGGGCCGGGCCGAGCGCATCGTCTACGAGCCCTTCGAAGCTTTCCGCCACGATCTGCCCGGCGAGGCCGAGAGCAAGCTATTCTATCGCGAACGCCTGCGTCCGGCCGTGGTCGGCCGCGGCGTCGACCATTACTTGTCCTTCGTCTCGCGGCTGGAGCGGGCCGCGGCCCCGCCGGCCGAGGTGATTTCGATCGGCTTGACCTGCTCGAACGGCGCTCTGGCCGAGCGGCTCCCCGTCGGCGCGATCGACCAGCCGACCTCGGAGACGCCGGCGACTGTCAGCTTCGCCAATGTGATGGGGGTTACGCCGCATACGCCGCCGCCGATCGGCGAGAACCTGCTCTGGCGGCTGATCTCGAACCTCTCGCGCAATTACGGCTCGCTCGTCGATGTCGGGGCGCTGCGGACGTTGATCGCGAGCTACGACTTCCGCGCCGTGCACGATGCGCAGGCGCGTCGCCGACTGGAACTGCTGCTGGAAGGGCTGGAGACCTTCGAGAGCGGCATCGAGGACGGCGTGCTGCGCGGACAGCCTGTCCGCATCCGCAGCATCAGGCTGGCTGTGGCCGAGAGCAAGATCGGCGGCGAGGCCGAGCTCTATCTGTTCGGGGCGGTGCTGGAGCGCTTCTTCGCGGTCTATGCCAGCCTCAACAGCCTGCACCGCTTCGCCATCCAGGGCGCTGAGAGTAAGGTGGAGTACAAATGGACGCCGCGAGCCGGCACGACGAGCGCGACCTGAGCGCCGTCGCGGCGCTCGACGCCGCGACGGTCCAGTTCAACGCCCTCTGCCTTCAGCTGGAAGAAGCTTTCCCGCAGCCGGGCGGCATCGGTTCGTCCGGTTCGCCGCGACGCGAAGCCGTGCGCTTCCGTGCCAATCCGACGCTCGGCTTTCCGGCCGAGGAGGTCGCGGCGATCGAATTGCCCGAGCGCGTCGGCGAGCCCATCGTCGTCACCGCCAATCTTTTCGGTCTGCACGGTCCGTCCTCGCCGCTGCCGCCGGCCTTCACCGAGCGGATCGTCTTCGCCGAGGATGGCGGGGCGCTGCGCGATTTCTCCGACTTCTTCAACCATCGCCTGCTCGGGCTGCTCTTCCGGATCTGGAAGCATTACCGCCACCAGCATCGCTATGAGCCGGGCGCGACCGATCCGATCTCCGGTGCGGTTGCTGCGCTCTTCGGCATGTTCGGCGTCGCGCAGGAGGGCGAACGGCCGGCGCGGACGCTGCTCCTGCCCTATGCCGGCGTGCTGGCGCTACACAGCCGCTCCGCCTCGGTCGTCGCTGGCGTGGTCAGCCATTATTTCGGCGTGCCTTGCGCGATCGAGGAGTTCGTGCCGCGCGAGATCCGCATCCCGGAGGAGGCGCAATGGCGCCTCGGCGCTCCGGGACTGGAATTCGGCATCGATACGGTCGCGGGCGAGAGCATGCGCGATGTCACGGGCAAGTTCCGCCTGCGGCTCGGGCCACTAAGCGCGGCGCAGTGCGACCGATTGCTGCCGGGCGGGCCGGATCACGCCACGCTGACCGAATTGATCCGCCTCTCGATCCGCGAGCCGCTGGACTGGGACATTGCCTTCGTGCTGGCGCCGGGCGAGGCGCGCCCCTTCCAGCTCGGCGTGTCGAGGCTCGGCTGGTCGGGCTGGCTCGATGCCGATCCGGCCGCCCCAGTCGAATTCGTCATCTGAGATCCACTTGCGTCACATGATTGTTGTTCGCCTCGCCCAACCTTGCGCCAGCAGCGCCAAGAGCCGGCCCGACCGGTCGGCGGGGCATGCGTTGATGTGGGGCCGGGGGTAAGATGAGACTGCTGCTGACCGTGCTCGGGCTGCAACGCAGCACGCTCGGCGATCGGTCTACGCATATCTTCGGCGAAGCCGGCGGCACGCTCGGGCGCAGCGCCAGCTGCGACTGGATGCTGCCCGACGAGCGCAACACGCTCTCGGCCCGGCATGCGCGCATCTCGCATAACGGCCGCGGCTTCCTGATCACCGACACCAGCACGAACGGCGTGTATCTCAACGCGGTCGATGCGCCGCTCGGGCGCGAGCAGAGCGCGCCTCTGAGCAATGGCGATACGATCTACCTCGCCGATTACATCATCTCCGTCGCGATCCTGCGTGAGGAGCCGGTACCTGCACCGATGCCGGTCGCGGCAGTATCAACGGCGCCCGTGGCTCCGCTGCCTTCCGCACCTGTTCCGCCGCTGCCAATGCAGCCTATTCCCGTCGCGGCGCCAGCCATCCCGATGGGCCTGGAGCTGGCGGCGCCTGCGCCCGCCAGGCCCGCTTCGATACCGGCGGCGGCTGAGCGCCAGCCAACGCAACTACCGGGCCTGATTCCGGACGATTTCGACTTCAGCGACCTTGCCCCGGCAAGGCCGCAGGGCGCGCCAACGCCGCCCGTCGCGATGCCCGCGCGAGCCGTGCCGTCGTCAGCCCCAGTCATGGCAATGCCTCCCGTCGCGCCAGTCGCACCACAGCCGGCGCCCGCCGCGGCGGTCGATCCGCTCGCTTTGCTGCGCCAGCGCGCCATGGCGCGGGCCGCCTCGATCGATCTGACGCCACAGGAGCCGGGCACACGGCCCTCCGCCCCATCTCGACCGATGGCCGATGTCGCTCTGCCAGGAGCATCGGCGGCTTCGAACTCCGGCGATGCCGCGGCCTTCTGGTCCGGGATCGGGATCGACCCGGCGCGCATCCCGCCGGAGGCGCGCGCGCGTCTGCTGGAAGAGCTTGGCGGCGCGCTGCGCCAGGCGGCGGGCGGGCTCGTCTCGATGCTCTCGGCCCGCAAGTCGATGAAGGACGAGTTCCGCTTGGATCAAACGCGGCTCGCGCCGCAGGAGAACAATCCGTTCAAGTTCTTTTCCCATGGCGACGAAGCGCTGCGCCGGGTCGTGGTCGAAGGCGCGCCCGGCTTCCTGCCGCTCGACATGGCGGTGAAGCAGTGTTTCGCCGACATGCATGCGCATGAGGTCGCGCTCGCCTCGGCGATGCAGACCAGCATCCGCGAGCTGCTCGACCGGTTGGCGCCGGCAAAGCTCGAATCCGAAGCCGAACCCGGTTTGCTCGGCCGCAAGCCGGACCGGAGCCGCCTTTGGGAGCGCTATGCCGAATTGCATGGCGAACTCGCCGGCGATCTCGACCGCACGATCCGCACGCTCGTCTCCGACGAATTGGGGCGCGCTTCCGCCCGCAGGCCGGGGGCGAAGGCGTGAGACCGGTCACACCATCGCTGTTGCTGCCGACCCGCCGGTCGCTGCTTGCGGGCCTTGCGGTCGGCGCCAGCGCGCCGCTCATCGCTGCTTGTTCCTCCGGGCCGCCGGCAGCCAAGACGACCTCGCTCGAATTCGGGATCGAGGCCGATCAGGAGATCAACGTCAACGCGAATGGCGATCCGTCGCCGATCGTGCTGCGCGTCTATGAGCTCAAGACCAAGAACGCCTTCGAGCAGGCGAGCTTCTTCGAACTGCTCGACAGCGACTCGGCCAAGCTGGGCGCCGATCTCGTCTCCAAGCGCGAACTCGAGGTCAAGCCGGGAGAGAAGAGCTCCTTCAAGCGCGAGTCGCCGGCCGAAGCCAAGCATATCGGCGTGATCGCCGGCTTTCGCCAGATCGAGGTCGCGCAATGGCGCTCGCTGGTCGACATCGTGCCGGACCGCGACAACGCCTTCCTGATCACCGTGCGTGCCCTGGCCGTGAGAATTGAGCTGCAGCGCGCCTCCCGCAATTTCGGCCTGATCTGAGGTCGCCCATGCCGGCCTTCGCCCCGTCCGCAGAACTCTTCCGGAGCCGCCCTCGATGACGCTGGTGAGCAAACCGCTCTGGTCCGAGGGCATGCTGATCCGCCCGCAGCACTTCCAGCAATATGATCGCTGGATCGAGCACGTGGTCGAAGGGCGCGCCATTGCGCTCGCTGCCTTCGCATGGGGCCTGCGCAAGCTGACGCTCGGGGCTGAATTGCTGCCGCTCGGCCGCATCGTCGTCCAGTCCGTCGCTGCCGTGATGCCCGACGGGACAGTGATCGACACGGCCGGCGGCATCGCGATCGAGGCACGGGCGGTTCCCCCCAACACCAAGAATGCGCTGGTGAAGCTCGCCGTGGCGCTACGCCCGCTAGACGGCGCCGAGATCGGCGACGGCGGCCGAAGCCGGCGCTATGAGGCGGCCGAGCAGGCGGTGCGCGACGTGACCGCCCCGGACCGCGCCTCGGTCAGCCTCAGGGTCGGGCGGCTCTCGGCGCGGCTTCTGCTTGAAGGGGAAGCCGAGGACGATCTCGTCACACTGCCGATCGCGCGGATCCGCGAGGTCGATGCGACCGGAGCCGTGCTGCTCGACGAGAACTACGTTCCGCCCTGCCTCGACTTCCAGGCCTCGCAGCGCCTCGTCCGCATCGTCAGCGAAATCCGCTCGCTGCTGCGCAGCCGGGCGGAGGCGCTCGCCGGGCAATCCGCCGCCGGTCCGGCCGCGGCGGAGAGCGGTGGGCTCGTCGATCTCGTTGTGCTGTCGATCGTCAATGGCCAGGAGGCCGTCTTCGACCATTTCGCGGCGACGCCCGGCTTGCATCCCGAGCAGGTCTATCGCGCGGCTCTGGCGCTCGCCGGCCAGCTCTCGACTTTCTCGGTCTCGCGCCGGCGCAGCGCCGATTTCCCGGCCTACGATCATCTCGATCTCGATGCCTCGTTCGGGCTGGTGCTCGACCAGCTCCGTCAGCTCCTGGCGGTGGTGATCGAACGCAATGCGATCGCGTTGCCCTTGCAGGATCGCGGCTACGGTATCCGCCTCTCGACGATCAGTGATCGCACCCTGTTCCAGGATGCCCGCTTCGTCCTGATCGCGCTGGCGAGCGTGCCGACCGAGACGCTGCGCAGCCAATTGCCGATCTCGATGAAGATCGGCTCGGTCGAGCAGATCCGCGATCTCGTCAACCTGCAGCTGCCCGGCATCCCGCTGACGGCGCTGCCGGTGGCGCCGCGCGAACTGCCCTTCCTGCAGGGCGGCGTCTATTTCGAGCTCGACCAGAGCGTCGAGCTCTGGCGCAATCTGACGCGCTCGGCCGCCTTCGCCCTGCATGTCAGCGGCGACCATCCCGATCTGCGTCTCGAATTCTGGGCCATTCGCGGGAAGCGCGCGTGAGCAGCGATCACAGCTTCGATCCGCCGACCGTCGTCGGGCACAGGCCGGTCGGCCTGGCGCAGCCGCGGCCGGCCGGACCGGCGCTCCACGACCCGCCGACGACGCCGTTCGCGCCGCCGCGGCAGCCTGTTGCGCCCCCGACCTTCGCTCCGCCACCCGCAGCGCGAGCGAGCGGGTTCACATCATCCTCACCCGCTCCGTCGCTCATCCCGCGGTCTGAACCACCAAAGCCACACGCACGGCGCAGCGCATCAGCTGCGACGCGCGAGGCTCCTCCAGCAGCATTGCAGGCCAGTACCGGCATCGCCGACGGCTCCGATGCGCTGGTCGCCGCCGCCAACCCGTTGCTGGCGCTGGTGGCGCAACTGCGTGACGCCGTCGACTTCGCCGATGTCGCGCAATTGCGCAGCGAGGTGATCGAGCAGATCCACAAATTCGAGGAGGCGGCGGTCAGGAACGGCGCGGCCGCCGGTGATGTCCAGGCCGCGCGCTATGTGCTGTGCTCGCTGATCGACGAGACGGTGATGACGACGCCCTGGGGCGCCGCCAGCGACTGGAGCACCAGCTCACTGCTCAACCGCTTCCACAATGAGACCTGGGGCGGCGAGAAGGTCTTCGCCATCCTCGACCGGGTGAAGACCGATCCGCGCAAGAACATCGCCTTGCTCAAGCTGATCGATTTCGTCCTGCTGCTCGGCTTCGAGGGCATGCATCGCGTGCTCGACAATGGCCGCGAGCGGCTCGCCGATCTGCGCGACGAGGTCGGCCAGCTCGTCGGTCGCAATCTGCCGCCACCACCCTCGGAACTCTCCGCGCACTGGCAGGGCGTCGGCGCCGAGAAGGCGCTGCGGAGCTTCTTTCCGCTCTGGATCGTCTTCGCTGCCGCCGGCTTCCTGCTGGTGACGATGTACAGCTTCCATCGCTACCGCCTTGCGGTCGAGGTCGCGCCGGTCGTCGAGCGCATGCAGGCACTCCAGAACACGATCGCCTCCGGGGTGGTGCGGCCATGATCCGCTCCTATCTGCTCGGCTTCCTGTCGTTGCGCGGGCTCGTCACCGTCTTCGGCGTGGTCGCGCTCTGTGTGGTGATCTGGGCCGGCGGACCCTATCTCTCGCTCTTCGGCTGGGCGCCGCTGGTCTCGGTGGAGGCGCGCACGAGCGCGATCATCCTGTTGCTCGCCGGGCTGATCGGCGTCTCGCTGCTGCGCCTCTATCTGGCGCGGCGCGCCAACGCCCGGATGATCAAGTCGCTGCTCGACACCGGCGGGCTCGCGGCCATGGCCGATTCCGGCGGGACCGACGAGATCGAGATCATCCGCGAGCGCTTCGAGGGGGCGCTGACGACCCTCAAGGAGACGATCTTCGCCGGGCGCAAGGGCGATGCCTATCTGTTTGAACTGCCCTGGTACGTCATCATCGGCCCGCCCGGCTCCGGCAAGACGACGATCCTGAAGAATTCCGGGCTCGACTTCCCACTGGCGCGCACGCTCGGGGCCGATCCCGTCGCCGGGCTGGGCGGTACCCGCCATTGCGACTGGTGGTTCACCGATCAAGGCGTGCTGATCGACACCGCCGGCCGCTACACCACCCATGAGTCGAATGCCGCTGTCGACGGGGCGGCCTGGCGCGGCTTCCTCGATTTGCTCAAGACCCATCGCGGACGCCGGCCGCTCAACGGCGTCATCCTGGCGATCAGCCTGTCCGACATCCTCCTGCAGAACGAGGTCGAGCGTAAGCGCCATGTCGCGGCATTGCGCGCCCGCCTGCAGGAACTGACCAAGACCTTCGGCGTCGAGCTGCCGACCTATCTCTTGATCACCAAATGCGACCTGATCCCGGGGTTCTCCGAGTTCTTCGACGGGCTGAACGAGACCGGGCGCGCGCAGGTCTGGGGCATGACCTTTCCGCCCGACGCCAATCTGGCGACGCGTCTGACCGAGCTGCTCGACCAGAACCTGCGCGAGCTCGCCGAGCGGCTCGACCAGGTCATGCGCGAGCGCGCCCATGCCGAACGCGGCCTCAACCGGCGCGGGCGCATCTATCTCTTCCCGAAGGAGTTCGCCGGGCTCCGGAAGGACCTTGCGAGCTTCGTCCACGAGATCTTCAAGCAGAGCAAGTTCGAGACGCAGTCGCGCTTGCGCGGCGTCTACTTCACCAGCGGCACGCAGGAAGGCACGCCGATCGACCGCGTGCTCGCGGCGTTCGGGCGCAGCTTCGGCCTGACCAGCGCCCAGCGCGCGCCGTTCTCGGGGCAGGGCAAGGCCTTCTTCGTCAACCGGTTGCTGACCGATGTGGTGTTCGAGGAGCAGGGGCTGGTCGGGGTCGACCGCAAGCTCGAGCGCAGCCTCGTGCGGGCCCAGAACATCGGCTACGCCGTGGCGGCGGCGCTGGTGATCGGCCTCGGCGTGCTCTGGTGGGGCGCTGCGAGCCGCAGCCAGGCGAGGATAGCCGCCACCAACCAGGCGCTCGTGCCAGTCGAGACGCGGCTGGCGGCCGTGCCGGCGCGGGCAACGCCGGCGACGCTGCTGCCGGTGCTGCAGGCGGCCGACGAGGTGCGCGAAGCGAGCGGGCAGGGCGGCATCTTCGGCTGGCTCGACGGTTTCGGGTTGAGTGCCACGCCCTCGCTCGCGCCGGCGGCGGCGGAACTGCGCGAGCGCCTCATCGTCGGCCGGCTCTACCCGGCCTTCGCGACGCGGCTATCGGAGCGACTGACCGGCCTCTCGCAGATCGGCGCTGAGAATGAAGCTGTGCGCAATCTGTTGCGCAGCTATCTGATGCTGAGCGACACTGAGCGTTTCGACCGCAGCGTCATCCAGCGCGCCGCACGTGAGGAGGCGCAGCTCGCCTTCCCGGTCGACCAGATCCGGGCGGCCGAGCTCGGACGGCATTTTGACGAACTCGTCGCCCTGCTGCCGCAGCCGCTGCCGACCGACCGGCGCATCATCGACGCGACCCGGGCGCGGCTGATGCGGACGCCGCGCAGCGAGCAGGTCTATGCCCGGTTGCTGCGCGAGGCCTCGCAGAACTCGCGCCTGCGCTCGATCGATCTCTCCACTGCGATCGGTGCCGGCGTGCTCGATTTCGGTCTCGGCCGCACTGGCAACAACGCGGTCTCGGTCATCCCCGCCGCTTTTACCCGCGAAGGCTTCTACGATTTCGTGCTGCCGCGATTGCCGATCCTGATCCGCGAGGAACTCGGGATCGATTGGGTCACCGGCGGCGAAGCGGCCGGCTCGGGCGTGGTCCAGACCGGCACCCGCGAGGTGATGGACCGCTATGTCGCGGACTACATCCGTTCCTGGCAGGGCGCGATCACGGCGGCACGGCTCGTGCCCTTCGCCGAAACCCAGCAGGCGCTCTCGGCCGTGCAGGCGTTGGCCGCCGCCAACTCGCCGCTCGAACGGTTGATCGGCATCGTCCGCACCAACACCGAATTGCCCTTGCCCGGCGATTCCCAGCCAGGAGCCCCGGCTGGGACGACCGCTGCTATGCCCGGACCGGCCGGCACGGCGGCCGGTGGACTCATCGCCGCGGCGGCGAGCAGTGCGGCGAACGCCGCCGCCACCGCCGCGCTCGGGGAGGGGCCCTGGCCCGGCGCGACGATCGCGGCGCCGTTCCGTCCGCTGGTCGAGCTGGTTGCAGCGCCGGGCGGCGCGCAGCCGCCGATGGGGCGTATCCGCGAATTGTTCAGCGGCGCCTATGGCGCGCTCAGCAACGTCTCGAACGCGCCCGATCCGCGCCAGGCGGCCTATCAGGCTGTCGCCCGGCGCGGCAATTCCGGCGCGGACGCGCTCGGCCAGCTGCGGGCGGATTCGGCGCTGCGGCCGGAGCCGGTGCGCGGCATCATGCGGGCGGTGGCGAGCCTCAGCGCCTCCTCGGTGGTTGGCGACTCCCTCGATTACGTCAACCAGGCCTGGCGCCGGGACGTGCTGCCACAATGCCAGGCGGCGCTCGACCAGCGCTATCCGCTCTTCGCCAGCGCCAAAGACGAGGTCTCGCTGCGCGATTTCAGCGACATGTTCCGGCCCGGCGGCCTGCTCGACGAGTTCTTCCAGAAGCATCTCGCGCCCTTCGTCACGGAGCAGCGCAACGGCTACGCGCCGATCACTGTCGACGGCGCGGCGCTGCCGCTGAAGCGCGAGGCGCTGGCGCAGTTCTACCGGGCGCGGGCGATCCGCAACGCCTTCTTCGCCGGATCGGGCTCCGCGCCCTCGCTGAAGTTCAGCCTGCGGCCGAGCTTCCTCGATCCAAAACTGCTGCGTGCGACGCTGGCGCTCGACGGCAAGGACATCGTCTACCGCCATGAGGCGCAGCGCGCCTACGATCTGGAATGGCCGACCAAGACCGATGCCAGCACGGTCGCGGTCACGCTGACCGACCTCAACGGCAAGGACACCCGCGTCGAGCGCACCGGCGCCTGGGCGCTGCTGCGCATGGTCGATGCCGCCTCGCTCGCAGCGCGCGGCGGGGCCGACCAGTTCAGCATCACCGTGACCGGCGATGAGAACGCCCGCGTCGTCTACCAGCTGCGGGCGGCGAGCGTGAACAACCCGTTCAATCTCGGCGCCCTGCGCGCCTTCCGCTGCCCGGATTCGCTGTGAGCGAAGCGCCGGCCTTCGGCCTGTTCGGCAAGGTGCCCTGGGCCGGCGATTTCGTGCAGCACGGGCTGCCCGGCCGCTTCGTCTCGCCATGGGAAGCCTGGCTGCTGGCAATGCTGACCGCAAGCCGCCAGGCGCTTAGTGCGCGCTGGGACGATGCCTATCTGCTCAGCCCGCCCTGGCGCTTTAGGCTCGCGCCTGGCCTGATCGGCGCCGGCGGCTGGATCGGCGTTTTCGCCAGCTCGGTCGACCGCGTCCGGCGCCACTACCCGCTGACGCTGGCGCTCGAGCTTCCGGTGGAAGATGGCGCCGGTTTCGCTGCGAGCGAGGGCCTGCTCGATCTGTTCGAGGTCGTGGTGCTCGACCTGATCGCGACCGAGCGTTCGCTGCCCGACGCGCTCGTCAACCTGCGCCGCCGGCTCGACACCCAGCGCGCTGCGGCCAGCCTCTGGATCGGGCCGGGCAGCGGCCGGCTCGTGGTCGACAGCGAAGCGGAGCGCCTGTCGCTCGGTGCCGCCGACAGCCCGGCGCAGGACGGGGCCAGCCATTGGTGGCACGGCCGCTGGAATGCACGGCCGGCGACGGCACTGCGCTGCGAAGGGCTTCCTGACCCCACCGCCTGCGCCGGCTTCTTCTCCGGCGACTGGTCGCGTCATGGCTGGCGCGCCGCGAGCACGCGGCAAGGCGCATGAGCCTCGTGGGAGAAGTCTGGGAGGTTTCGGTCGCGACGCGGCAGGGCCCGCGCCATGACGTCAACCAGGACAGCTATGCAGCCTTGCCGGAAGCGGGGCTGTTCGCTGTCGCCGACGGTATGGGCGGCCATGCCGATGGCGAGCTCGCCAGCCAATCGATCACCCGGATGCTCGCTGCCGTCTCGGAGCCGCAGGCGGCGCTGACCATGCGCGTCGCACTGGCCGAGGAGGGGATAACGGCGATCAACGATGCGCTGCGCGAGCATGCGGCGCGTTCGGCCGAGGGCGACATCGTCGGCTCGACCGTGGTGGTGGCGCTCGTCGGCGAGGGCATGCTCGTCTGCCTCTGGGCCGGCGACAGCCGCGTCTATCGCCGGCGCGACGACGCTCTCGCCCAGCTGACCGAGGATCATGTGCTCGGGCATGGGCCCGGTGCTGGCCATGTCCTGACCCGAGCGGTCGGCTCGGCCGCCTATCTGCCGATCGCGCGCTGCGTGACGCCGACGCTGCCCGGCGACACGCTGCTCCTGTGCAGCGACGGCCTCAACAAGGCGCTCGCCGATGCCGAGATCGGCGACTTGCTGGCGCAGCCGCTGGCGGGCCTCGCCGAGCGGCTCGTCGCCCGTGCCGTCGCCAATGGCGGCCGCGACGACATCACCGCCGTGATCGCGAGGCGGCTGTGAAGGTCCGGCGCAGACGGCGTCGGCGCGCGGCCGAAGCGCGCGAGGCGCAAGCCGCGACCTTGCCTGCGGCCTCGCCGCCACAATCAGCCGAACGGGCGCTGCCGGCTCCGCTCGGCACGCTGCTGCGCGGCCGCTTTGAGCTGATCGAGGTGGTCGGGCGCGGCGGCATGAGCACCGTCTACCGGGCAGTCGACCATGTCCGCCGGCGGGCGCGGGCGCTCGATCCCGAGGTCGCGCTCAAGGTCACCGATATCGGCGACGGCTATCATGACGATGCCGCGACCCTGCTGCATCGCGAGGGCCGGCGGCTGCTGGCGATGCGCCATCCCAATGTCGTCAAGGTGCATGATTTTGACCGCGAGGGGCCGCTGCACTTCCTCGTCATGGAATTGCTGCGTGGCAAGACGCTGGCGCAGGTGCTGCAGGAGCGCGAGGGCAGGGCGCTCGAGCGCCGGCTGGCTCTGCGCATCGTCACCGAGCTCGGCGCCGGGCTCGCCGCCGTGCACGCCGCCGACATGGTCCATGGCGATTTGAAGCCGGGCAATGTCTTCATCACCCAGGACGGCCATGTGAAGCTGATCGATTTCGGCACGGCGCAGCCCTTGCTGCCGCCCGATCACCGCCCGTCCGAAGACGAGACCGGCTTCTTCCTCAAGCGGCTGCGTGCGGTCACGCCGGCCTATGCCTCGCCCGCAGCGCTCGCCGGGCAAGCGCCCGACCCGCGCGACGACATCTTCTCCTTCGCCGTGCTGACCTATGTGATGGTCGCCGGAAAGCATCCTTTCGACGGTCGTTCGGCCGCGGCGGCGATGGCGGAAGGGCTCATCCCGGCCTCGCCGCCCGGCTTTCGCGGCGGCCGCTGGGTCGCGCTGCGGCGCGGCTTCGATTGGGAGGCAGGGACGCGCCCGGGCAGCGCCATCGATTTCGCCGGGCGCATCCTGCGGCCGCGGCTTTCGGACCACCGCCGCGCCTTGCTCGGTCAGGCTCAAAGCCTGCTCGAACGCCTCAACCGTCGTAAACCTGTCAACGCCCCGCCCTAGCGTCACCTCGTTCCCCTTACCGGACGCGACGTGCCATGCTCGACCGACCCGCCAGTCACGACACCACGATCGCGCTCAGCCTCGCCAGCGGGGGCATCAAGGACGGCCTGCATGTCGAGCGGGTCACCGGCCGCGAGGCGATCTCGGAGCCTTACGCCTACCGGGTGGCGTTCCGCTCGGACAAGGCGATCAGTCCTGAGGACGTCGTCGGCGAGCGGGCCAAGCTGACGCTGAACACCGAAGCCGGCGAGCTCGCGGTGCACGGCGTCGTCGTCGAGTTCGCCGCCGACGATCCGCTCGGCGACCAGGGCCATCTCTACGCCCTGGTGATCGCGCCGCGCCTCAGGATGCTCGAGCTCAGCCGCCAGAACCAGGTCTATGGCTCGACCAGCAAGGTCTCGGTCAAGGACATCATCCAGAAGGAGCTCGAGGGCTCGCTGGCGGCCAATCACGGCCACATCACCATCGAGCACGAGCTCAACCTCGCCGCGAGCTACCGCGAGCGCGAGTTCATCGTGCAGTACAACGAAACCGATCTTTCCTTCCTGTCGCGCTGGTGCGAGGGCAACGGCATCTTCTATTTCTTCAAGCAGGGCGATGATGGCGAGACCGCGGTGTTCGGCGACAGCAATGTCGCCTTCATCGAGGCAAAATCGCTGCCTTACCGCCATGGCCATGACGCGATCACCACCTCCCAGGCGGCGGTGACCTCGTTCGGCTTCGTCGCCCGGCCGGTGACGAAATCGGTGGTGCTGCGCGAGTACAATCCGGAGAAGCCGGCACTGCTGCTGCGCGCCCGCGCCGAGGTCGAAGGCGGCAAGACCGGCACCATCATCGAATACGGCCAGCACTTCCTCGAACCTGACGAGGGCGACCAGCTCGCCAAGGTCCGGGCCGAGGAGATCGCCTGCCGGGCCAAGGTCTTCCGTGGCGTCAGCAATGCGCCGCAGCTGCGGCCGGGCATGTTCTTCAGCCTGAGCGGGCATCCTTCGCTCGACGACCGCTATCTCGTCATCTCGGTCGAGCACGAGGTCTCGACGCCGGCTCCGGTCGGCTATGGCACCGGCGAAGCCGTTGCCGGCGCGCCCTATGCCAACCGCTTCGAGGCGATCCCGCTCTCCGTGCCGTTCCGGCCCGAGCGGCGCACGCCGCGGCCAATGGCGGCCGGGCTGTTCAACGCCTTCGTCGACGGCGAGGCCGACGGCACGCGCGCCGAGGTCGATACCCAGGGGCGCTACAAGGTGCGCCTGCGCTATGACGAAGGGGACAGCGCCGAGGGCAAGGCGAGCGAGTTCCTGCGCAAGGCCGAGCCCTATGCCGGCCCGTCCGACACCGGCATGCATTTCCCGCTGCTGAAGGGCACCGAGGTCATCCTCAGCTGCGTCAACGGCGACATCGACCGGCCTATCATCGTCGGCGCCGTCCCGAACCCGCTGACCCCGAATGTCGTCTCCAAGCGCAATCGCACGCTTAACCGCTTCCGCTCGCCGTCAGGCACGCTGTTCGAGATGAACGACGGCTCGGCGAGCTGAGCGTCGGGCCGTTTCCTGCGATGATCTGGCAAGCACCGACCCGCGAACTCGATCCGCTCGCCGCGCTCGTTCACGAGGCGGTGCGCACCCAGGTTTTCCCCGGCGAGGCGTTCGGCTTCCATCTCGTCACCGTGCCGGGCGAGAGCTGGCGCGAGGCTATGCTGCCGGATGGCCGGCCGGTGCGGATCAGGCTGTCGGCGAGCCCGGCTGCACAAACAGAGCGCGAGCGCCGCGCCTGCGCCGGCATCCATGTCAGCGGCGAGCTTGTCGCCGGCGACATGGGCTATCGCGTTAGTGCCGATCTCGTCGTCGATCTGGTGACGCGCGCCGTCCTCGCCTGCGACAGCCGGCTGGAAGCCGTGGGGCGCACGAGCGCCTAGAGCCGCAGCCCGGCTGAATTCACTACCCTTTTGTCCAAATCTGGTCGCCACAGCGCTGCATCGCGCCGCGTTGCTGCGCTGTGGCGAGCATCGCGGGCTTCCCATCGGCAGTGGCGGGCCGATCGCGGTGAGCGCGCACCTGCGCAGTTAGCCGAATGCGCGCAGGAAACTGCGCAGTCACGTCAGTGACGCAAACGAGTTTATACAAATCTTCTCAAGTGGATAGGCGATTTTTGTCGCCTGGTACGGCCCTTGCCGAGCTGAGGCGCCGGCTCAAGCCGGAGCAACGAATTTCCAGGGAAGAGAACAATGGCACTCGACGCCTACATGACCATCAAGGGCCAGAAGCAGGGGGACATCTCCAGCGAGGCCAGCACCATCAAGAGCGCCGGCGCCGGCGCCAAATACGACAAGCACGGCAACGAGATCACCGTGCTCGCCTTCACCAGCGGGGTGATCAACCCGCGCGATCCGAAGTCGGGCTTCACCTCCGGCGCCCGCGTCCACCAGCCGGTCACCTTCACCAAGCTGATGGACCGCTCCTCGCCGCTGCTCTGGCAGGCGCTGGCCAAGGGCGAGACGCTGACCGAGATCGTCTGCAAGTTCTACCGTCCGGACACCGCCGGCCTCGGCGAGCCCGAGGAGTTCTTCGAGTTCAAATGGGAAAACGCCAAGCTTTGCGAAGGCAAGTCCTATCTGCCGCTGACTGTCGCCCAGGCGAACGACCATCTGCGCCCGATGGAAGACTGGTCCTTCACCTATGAGAAGGTGACCTGGAAGCACACCAAGGCCTCGACCGAGGGTGAGGATTCCTGGCAGTCCGCCTGATCAGGCGAATTCGGCCGCCGCGCAGCCTCTGCGCGGCGGCTTTTGCAACGCTACGGTGACGTAGATGTCATCGGCCAGTCACCTCGACGCGCTGAGTTACGCCATCGCGCAGACCGGGCCCAAAGCCCGGCGCGACATCCGGCGCCAGGCGCCAGGCAGGGGGCGTTCCACCATGGTCCAGGTCGATCTCAAGCAGCTGCTCGGGCGGCTGAACCCTTACGTCAAGCGCGCGCTGGAGACGGCCGCCGGCCACAGCGTCGGCCGCGGCCACTATGAAGTGGCGGTCGAGCATCTGCTGCTGGTGATGTCGGAGGACGAGCAGCGCGACCTCGGCATCATCCTGAAGCAGTTCGGGCTCGACGCCTCCGGCCTGAAACGCGGCCTGCAGCGCGCCACCGAAACCCTCAAGACCGGCAATACCGGCCGGCCCGTCTTCTCGCCGGGGCTGATCGAACTCCTGACCGATGCCTGGCTGATCAGCTCGATCGAGCTCGGCCAGCAGCAGATCCGCTCCGGGTCGATCGTCGCGGCCCTCCTCGCCAACCCCAGTCGCTATGCGATGGCCGACTGGTTCGAGGCGGTGCGGGCGATCCCGCTCGCCGAGCTCAAGGCGAAGTTCCGCGACATCGTCGCGCCCTCGGCCGAGGAGCCGACGGTTCCCGCCGCGACGCCGGGTGCGGCCCCGGGCCAGGCCGGCAATGGCGCCCTGCCGCCCGACGGCGCGCTCGCCCGCTTCACCATCAACTTCACCGAGCAGGCCCGCAAGGGCAAGATCGATCCCGTTTTCGGCCGCGACCGCGAGATCCGGCAGATGATCGACATCCTCGGCCGGCGCCGCAAGAACAACCCGATCTGCGTCGGTGATCCCGGCGTCGGCAAGACAGCGGTGGTCGAGGGCCTCGCGCTCAAGATGGCCGAGGGTGATGTCCCGGACTTTCTCAAGAATGTCGAATTGCTCAGCCTCGACCTCGGCATGCTGCAGGCCGGCGCCGGCGTCAAAGGCGAGTTCGAGAACCGGCTCAAGGGCATCATCGACGAGGTCAAGGCCTCGCCCAAGCCGATCGTGCTCTTTATCGACGAGGCGCATATGCTGGTCGGCGCCGGCGCCTCGGCTGGCGGCGGCGACGCCGCCAATCTGCTGAAGCCGGCGCTCGCCCGCGGCGAGCTGCGCACTGTCGCGGCCACGACCTGGTCGGAGTACAAGAAGTATTTCGAGAAGGATCCGGCGCTGGCGCGGCGCTTCCAGCTGGTCAAGCTCGACGAGCCCTCGCCGTCGGAGGCGATCACCATCGTGCGCGGCCTGCGCGCGGCTTACGAGAAAAGCCACGGCGTCTATGTCCGCGACGATGCCGTTGCCGCCGCCGCCAATCTCTCGGCCCGCTACATTTCCGGCCGGCAACTGCCCGACAAGGCGGTCGACGTGCTCGACACCGCCTGCGCCCGGGTGAAGCTCTCGCTCTCCAGCAAGCCGGCCGGCATCGACGACCAGGAGCGCCGCATCGCGACGCTGCGCCGCGAACTCGCCGCGCTGGAGCGCGACCGGACCACCCTCGGCAAGGACAATCCGCGCATCGCCGAGATCGAGGAGGAGATCGCCGGGATCGAGGCCGCAAAGATCGAGGCGATCGCGCAATGGGAGCGCGAGAAGGCGCTGGTCGACCGCATCGTCGCGCTGCGCCGCGAGCTCGGACTTGGACCGGACGGCATTGCGGCGCTCGAAGCCAAGGCCGCCGACAATGACGATGGCGACGACGATGATGATGACGACCGCGACGAGGACGAGGCCGATGAGGCCGGCACGTCGCGCCAGGCGGCCGAGCAGGAGCTGCAGCAGGCCGTCGCCGAGCTGGACAGGACCCGCGGCAAGACCGCGATGATCCATTACGAGGTCACCGCCGACGCCGTCGGCCAGGTGATCTCCGACTGGACCGGCATCCCGGTCGGCAGCATGGTCAAGGACGAGGCCGCCGCCATCCTCGGCATGGCCGCGAACCTCCGCCAGCGCATCAAGGGCCAGGACCACGCCGTCGCGGCGCTGGACGAGGGCATGCGCGCCGCCAAGGCCGGGGTCAACAATCCCGGCCAGCCCATGGGCGTCTTCCTCTTCGTCGGCACCTCCGGCGTCGGCAAGACCGAGCTGGCGACACAGCTCGCCGATCTGCTCTTCGGCGGCGAGCGCTTCCTCGTTACCATCAACATGTCGGAGTTTCAGGAGAAGCACACCGTCTCCAAGCTCGTCGGCGCCCCGGCCGGCTATGTCGGCTATGGCGAGGGCGGGCTGCTCACCGAGGCCGTGCGCCAGCGCCCCTATTCGGTCGTGTTGCTCGACGAGTGTGAGAAGGCCGATCCGGAGGTGCTGAACCTGTTCTACCAGGTCTTCGACAAGGGCACGCTCGCCGATGGCGAAGGCCGGATCATCGACTTCAAGAACACGGTGATCATCCTCACCTCGAACCTCGCCACCGACATCATCACGGCGATGGGCACGCAGGAGGAAAAGCCGTCGACCGCCGAGCTGACCGAAGCGATCCGCCCGAGCCTGTCGCGCCACTTCAAGCCGGCGCTGCTGGCGCGCATGCAGATCGTGCCGTTCTATCCGCTGATGCCGGATGTGCTGAGCGAGATCGTCAGGCTGAAGCTCAACAAGGTTGGCAAGCGCTTGCGCGAGAGCCAGAAGATGGCGTTCCACTATTCGGACGCCGTCGTCGAGGCGATCACCGCCCGCTGCACCGATGTCGATACCGGCGCGCGCAATATCGACCACATCGTCAACCGCACGCTGCTGCCGGAGATCGCGACCGAGATCATCGGCCGCATGGGCGAGGAGCATGCGCCCGAAAGCCTCTCGGTCGACATCGGGCCGGAGGGTGACTTCGCCTACCGCTTCACGGTGCCGGGCTCGTCAGAGCCGGTGGCGCAGGCGGCCGAGTGACGGTGTTGCGCGAGCCCGCCCCATGCACGACCCCCTCTCGGTCGCCGAGGAGCTGATCGAGCTGACCACGACGCTCGCCACCGAGCGTCGCCTCGAGGCCCTGCTCGGGGCCGTGGTCAACTCGGCGCGCCGCCTGACGCGCGCCGAGGGCGGACGCGTGCTCGTCCTCGACCGGACTGGCCGGCATCTGCACGGCCTCGTCGGCCAGAACGACGTCGCGCCCGATGCTGCGGCGCTCTCCGGCGAGATCCCGGTCTATGCCGAGGGGAACGCATTCAACCTGCGCGACGCCAATGTCTTCGCGGCGGTCACCGGCAAGATCGTCAATCTCGCCGATGTCTATGACTATAGCGGCTTCGATTTCGTGCGGCTGCGCGAGCAGGACGAGCGCACCGGCTATCGCACCCGCTCTTTCGTCGTCGCGCCGCTCTGGAACGTCGAGGGCGTGACCCTCGGCGTGCTCCAATTGATCAATGTTCAATTGACCCCCGGTGGAGAAATCGGGGCGTTGCCCAAGGCTTTCGAGCGCGTCGTCGGTTCCTTCGCCGCCCATGCCGCGGTCGCGATGGCCAATGCCCGATTGTTCGAGGAGAATCGCGAGCTGATCCGCCAGCTCGACCGGCGCAACGCCGATCTCGCCCGCGAGAATTCGCGGCTCAAGGTGATGACCGCGCCGCGCGAGGAGCAGGTCGTCGGCGAGAGCCCGGCCTTCCAGGCGGCGCTCGACCTGGCACGTCGCGCCGCCTCCTCGTCGGTGGCGGTCCTGATGCTCGGCGAGACCGGCACGGGCAAGGACGTCTTCGCCAATGCGGTCCATCGCCTCGGCAAGCGCCGGGACCGGCCCTTCGTCGCGCAGAACTGTGCGGCTTTGCCCGAGACGCTGCTGGAGAGCGAGCTCTTCGGCCACCGCAAGGGTGCCTTCTCCGGCGCGCTCGCCGACAAGAAGGGGCTGGTGCACGAGGCCAATGGCGGCACGCTCTTCCTCGACGAGATCGGCGACATGCCGCTGCCGCTACAGGCGAAGATCCTGCGCCTGCTCGAGGAGGGCTCGGTGCGCCGCCTCGGCGACACCCGTCTGGAAAAGGTCGATGTCCGCATCATTGCCGCGACCAATCTCGATCTGCCGCAGAAGATCGCGCAGGGCAGCTTCCGCGAAGATCTCTATTACCGGCTCAGCGTCTTCCCGGTGACGATCCCGCCATTGCGCGAGCGGCCTTCCGACATTCCGCTGCTGATCGATTTCTTCCTCAGGCGCATCGCGCAGGTGCATGGCCGCGAGGGGTTTTCGCTGACGCCGCGCGCGCTCGATGCGCTCTGCCGCTGGCGCTATCCCGGCAATGTCCGCGAGCTCAAGAACATGGCCGAGCGCGCCGCACTCCTGATCGACGGCGACGAGCGCATCGACCTGAAGCACCTCCCGGCCCATCTCGCCAAGGCCGCACCCGATATCATCGTGCAGACGCCAGCGGCCGAGGGCGGCACCAGCCTGCGCTCGGCCGTGCGGCAATACGAGGCGATTGTCATCGAGAATCGCCTGCGCGAAGCCGGCTGGAACCAGAGCCGGGCCGCGCGCCTGCTGCAGATCTCGCGCCGCAGCCTGGTCGAGAAGCTGCAGCGCTACGCCATCAGGACGCCATGAGCAGGGCAGGGGCAAGAGGATGTAGCGATGGATAAGGCGGATGAGGCCGACCGCGCCCTTACCGCCTTCGTCTCGGGCAGGATGCCGTTCGAGCGGCTCGTCGCGGCGCTGAAGAGCCTCGTCCTCGGCGACGGCACGGCGCTGCCGGTGCTGGCGCGGCTGGAAAGCTGGGCGAATGAGGGGCGCCTGCCTGCCGATCTCGCGGCCCTCCTCGCCGGCGAGCTCGGTGGCAACTCGCAAGGCGCTGCGCCAGGAGACGCCAGCCTCGATCCGCCGACCGTCCCGCTTGCGCCGCCGCGCCCGGTCGCGCCTGAACCGGCCGTTGCCCTGCCGGCGGTCGGCACGATCCGCGACAAGGTCGACGAGGTCGTGGTCAACGCGCTGATCGGCGATTTCGCCGGCCTGCGCGGCCGCAACCGTAGCGGAGAGACCCGTTCGGATGCGGGGCTCGATGCCAGCTTGGCCGATTTCCGGAGCCTGCGCTTCCGGCGCGACGCCAGCAATGCCGAGGCCGGTCGCGCCCGCCGTTTCGATCTCGATCCAAGGCGCGAGACGCGCCAGATCGGGATCGGCACCATGCTGAAGGATCGCTTCATCCTCGATGCCGAGATCGGCCGGGGCGGGATGGGGACGGTCTATCGCGCCGTCGACCGACGCCGGCTCGAGGCGATGCGCCACCAGCCCTATGTCGCGCTGAAACTGCTCGGCGGCGATTTCCGTCATCATCCGGAAGCGCTGCGCACGATCGAGGCGGAGGCGCGCCGAGCCCAAGAGTTGGCTCATCCGAACATCGTGACGATCCATGATTTCGAGCGCGATGGCGGCCATCTCTTCATCGTCATGGAATTGCTCGAGGGCGAGCCGCTCGACCAGCGCATTGCCCGCGCCGGCGCGACCGCTGTCGGCTGGGAGGAGGGCAGGGAGATCCTGGAAGGCCTTTGCGCCGGCCTCGCCCATGCGCATGGCCGCGGCGTGGTCCATGCCGACATCAAGCCGGCGAACGTGTTCCTGACGGCGGGTGGCGTGAAACTGCTCGATTTCGGCATTGCCAGCGCCGCCCGCGACGGCGGCTTCGATCCGACCTCGCTCGGCGGGCTGACCATGGCCTATGCCAGCCCGCAAATGATCGAGACGGCCGAGCGCCGCACCGACGACGACGCCTATGCGCTCGGCTGCATCACCTACGAATTGCTTGCCGGCCGCCACCCCTTCGACGGCAAGGCGGCGATCGAAGCGCGGGAACGGGGTCTCTCGCCGACGAGGCCCGTCGATGTCGAGGACAAGGTTTGGCTGGCCGTGACGACAGCGCTCGCCTTCGAACGCGAGCAGCGCCCGGCGGACGCTGCGACTTTCGCGAGGGCGCTGCTCGGCTGAGCAGTTCTAGCGCTCGCCGCTGTCGACCAGGGCGGTGATGGCGGCGATGCCGTCGGCATAGGCCGAGCTCGGCGCGAGCAACGAAAACAGCCCGCCACTGCCGAGCCTGACCATGTCCTCGCTGAGCGGCAGCACCGCCGCGACCGGCACGCGATAGGTGCTGGCGATCCGGTCGGAGAGCTGGCGGAAATCGAGCGAGGGCAGCACCTTGTTGACGATCAGCAGGAGCTGCGGCACGCCGAGGCGCCGGGCGAGGTCGAGCGTCACGGCGGTGCCCTGATAATCCTGATGGTCGGGCCGCAGTACGAGCAGCAGCGTGTCCGAGATCGCGATCGAGAGCAGCGTCTCCTCGTTGACGCCGGGATGCGTGTCGATCAGCAGGTAGTCGAGCGCCAGTGCGCGGGATAGATCCTGGAAGCCGTCATTCAGCAGGTTGACGTCGTAGCCTTCCTTGACGACTCGCGCGATCTCGCCGGGCCGCACGCTCGACGGCACCAGCATGACGGCTCCGCCGGCGGCGCCGGCGGTCGTCTCGGCGATCCGGTCGGTCACGTCATGGGCGGCTTCCTCGACGCGGCAGCGCCCCCACAGATAATCGTTGAGCGTGTAGCGCAGCCGATCGGGCTCCAGCCCGAACAAGACGTGGATGCCCGGCGACTGGATATCGGTGTCGACGATGGCGACACGCCGTCCGCGCAGCGCCAGCTGGGCGGCGATGTTCGCCGTGGTGTTGGATTTGCCGGTGCCGCCCCGGTAGGAATGGGTCGAGACGATGATGGTCATGCCCGCTCGCCCTTGTCCGGGCCACCGGCCCCGTGCCGCTGCCGCATCGCCTGGGCCCGCTCCTGCAGCTCCCTGAAGTAGTCGGTCTCGACGATGGCCGCGACCTCGCGCTCCTTGCGCGTCTGGTCGATCTCGATGGCGAGGCGCTGCACCTGTGTCTTGAGGTCGGCGTTCTCGCTGGCGATGTTGCGGTTGGCATCCTCGAGCCGGCGATTGGCCTCCTTGAGCTCCGCCAGCATCTCGCCGAGCCGGAACTCGCGCGCTTCGATCTGAACCGCCATGCTGCCGAAGGCTTCGGCGAGCTCGCGCACCGTCTCCGGCGCCTCGGCATCGGCCGTCATGGCGAACAGGCTGTCGATATTGTCGTAGTCGCCGCGCGCAAGCTCGCCGCAGAGATCGCGCAGGCGCCGGGCGAAGAGGTCGGGGGAGGCGAGGCTGTGGGCATCCATGGCAGGCACAGTAGAGCGGCATCGATGACAGAAAGAGGAAGGCGCGGTTGCCTTACGGCAATGTCAACGTAGTTTCGCAATCGGGCCCTAGCGTCACAGGCGAATGACAATCGCCGATCGAAGGGCGTTGAATGCTGGCGCGCGGTATCCATGTCGTCCTTCGCAGCGACACGCATGAAATTCGGCGTCTCGCCGATGCGATCGAATATCTCGCCGACTCGCTGCAGCTGCCGCAGCCGATGATCTTCAAGCTCAACCTGGCGCTGGACGAGCTGATCACCAACGTCATCGCCTATGGCTATGCCGAGCAGAAGGATGGCGTGATCGACATCGAGATGCGCCGCCATGACGACCGCGTCGTGGTCAAGCTGATCGACAGCGCCGCCGCTTTCGACCCGCTTTCGGTGACCGAGCCCGATACGGCCGCCGCACTGGAGGACCGCAAGATCGGCGGCCTCGGTATCCATTTCGTCCGCACGCTGATCGACGAGGTCGACTATCGCCGCGACGACGACCGCAACGTCATCACGCTGACGCTTCTCTTGCCGCCGGAGCCGGTGACGGCCAACGGCGCCCACTCTTGACCGAACAGTTCCGGCCTGACCCGCCGCCACAGGAGAGCAACGGCTCATGATGGAGTCGCAGACCATCGGCGAGATGCGCGTCCTGTCGCTCACGGGCCGGCTCGACAGCATCAACGCAGCCGAGACCGAAGCCGCGATCGTGGCCGAGATCCGGGACGGCGCCACGCGCCTCGTGCTCGACTGCTCGGGGCTGACTTACGTCTCCAGCGCCGGCCTGCGCGTCTTCCTCGTCGTCGCCAAGCGCATGCGCGAGATCGGCGGCCGGGTCGTCCTCGCCGGCCTTACTCCATCGGTGAAGGAGGTTTTCGCGATCAGCGGCTTCCTGCAGATCCTCACGGTCTGCGAGAGCCGTGACGATGCCATCGCGATGTATGAGCAAGAGGCCTCGCGATAGCAATCTTCGGCGCGGGTTCGCCTCTGATCGGAAGCCATGCGGGGCGGTGTCGCTCTGGCGATGTCATGATCGAGATGGCGAGCCTAGCAGTCCGTCCTTTCGGCGGCGCTGGATCGGCCGGCGCGAGCAAACAGACCCAATATGACCTCTCGGGCCCAGCGCAGCATGGCGTTCTGGGCGTGACGCCGGCTCCAATGCAGCGCCACGCTGAAATCGCGCTGCGGCAGGGCCGGCTCGAGCAAGGCAAAGGCGCCGATCGGCTCGAGGCCGAGGCCGATCTGGCGCGGCATCAGCACGGCGAGATCGGTGGCGCGGATGATCGGCGGCAGTGCCATGAAGCTGGAGACGACCAGGCGGATGCGCGGATCGAGATGCAGCATCTCCAGCATCCGCTCCGTCTGGGCGTGCGATCTGACGGCGACGAAGTCGAGCTTCGCGATGGCTTCCGCGCTGAGCGCGCCGTCGACAGCCTGGCGCGTCACCGGGTGGTCGGCGCGGACGAAGACCTGGTAGCGGTCGCTCAGCATCTCCGCATGGGCGCTGCCGCCGACCGTCGGCAGGAAGCCGAGCGCGAAATGCAGCTGGCCGTTGTCCAGCGCCTCCGAGATCGCCTCATGTGGCCAGGCGCGCGCGACAATGCGCAGGTTCGGCGCGATCTCGCGGAAGGTGGTCATCAGCGGCGGCAGGAAGCGCCCTTCGCCGATATCGCTGAGATGCAGGCGCAGCTCGGCATCCGTCGTGGCGGGCTCGAAGTTCTCGCCTTCGCTGAGGCCGGCTTCCAGCAGCGCGAGGCCAGCCTGGACCGAATGTGCCAGACGCTCGGAGCGGGCCGTCGGCCTGACGCCGCCGGCGACGCGCTCGAACAGCGGGTCGCGCAACAGCAGACGCAGGCGGGTCAGGGCCTGGCTCGTCGCAGGTTGCGAGAGGCCGAGCTCCTCGGCCGCACGGCTGACATTGCGAGTGCGGTAGACCGCGTCGAACAGCCTCAGCAGGTTCAGGTCGATGGAATCGATATTCGCCATACGAATAAGACTTAGTTGCTTCATCTAATTGAGCAATGGTCAGTGCGTCGTCACAGTGCCCTCCGATCCGAGGGACGCGCATGCGAGCCGACAACACATCATCCTCAGCCCGCCCAAGCGTCCGTGAAGCCGTGCTGGATCTGCTGCGCCAGCTTGGGATCGACACCGTCTTCGGCAATCCCGGCTCGACCGAACTGCCGATGTTCCGGGAGTATCCCGAGGACTTCCGCTATGTGCTCGGCCTGCAGGAAGCGGTCGTGGTCGGGATGGCCGACGGCTATGCCCAGGCGACGCGCAATGCGGCGCTGGTCAACCTGCACTCGGCCGCCGGTGTCGGCCACGCCATGGGCAACATCTTCACCGCCTTCAAGAACCAGACGCCGCTGCTGATCACCGCCGGCCAGCAGGCCCGCTCGATCCTGCCCTTCGATCCTTTCCTCGCCTCGGTGCAGGCGACCGAATTGCCCAAGCCTTACGTCAAATGGGCGATCGAGCCGGCGCGCGGCGCCGACCTGCCGCTTGCCCTGGCGCGGGCCTATCACATCGCCATGCAGCCGCCGCGCGGCCCGGTCTTCATCTCGATCCCGGCGGATGACTGGGACCAGCCGGGCGAGTTCGTCCTGCCGCGCCGGGTCAGCCGGGCGCTGGCGCCGGCGCCGGACGCAATCGCTGCGATCGCCGAGCGCCTCAACGCCAGCAAGCGGCCGGCCTTCGTCGTCGGCGCGGGCGTCGCCCGTGATCAGGCTGTTGACGATGTCGTCGCACTGGCCGAACGCCATCAGGCCTCGGTCTATGTCCCACCGATGTGCGCGCGCTGCGGCTTCCCCGAGCGCCATCCTCAGTTCTGCGGCTTCCTGCCGGCAATGCGCGAGAAGATCGTCGAGCGCCTCGCGCCGCACGACTTCATCCTGGTGCTGGGCGCGCCGGCCTTCACCTATCATGTCGAGGGCAACGGGCCGCATGTCCCGCCGGGAGTTGGGCTCGCGCAGATCGTCGACGATCCGCAGCAGGCGGCCTGGGCGCCCGTCGGCGACAGCGTCATCGCCAGCCCCGACCTGGGAGTGCGCGCGCTCCTCGCCGCGAGCGCTCCCCACGCCGGGCGCGAGGCGGCGCTGTCCCGCCCCGCGCCCCCGATCCCATCGCCCGGCGTCCCGATGTCGGCCGCCTACGCGCTGTCGGTGATCGACCGGGAACGTCATGCCGACGACGTCGTGGTCGAGGAGGCGCCGAGCACTCGCTCGACCATCCAGACCTATCTGCCGATGAATGGCGCCGACAGCTTCTACACCATGGCGAGCGGCGGGCTCGGCCACAGCATGCCGGCGGCGGTCGGCATCGCACTGGCCCGCCAGCGCCTGAAGCTGCCGGGACGGGTGATCGCGCTGATCGGCGACGGCTCCAGCCTCTATTCGATCCAGGCGCTCTACAGCGCCGCGCAGCTCGACCTGCCGATCACCTTCCTGATCGTCAACAATCGCCGCTATGCGGCGCTGCAGGATTTCGCACCGGTCTTCGGCTACGCGCCGAACGACAAGCCGGCCGGGACCGAACTGCCGGGCCTCGATTTCACGCAATTGGCTGGTGGACAGGGCGTGCCGGGCGAGCGGGTCGAGCGTCCCGAGGATCTCGCCCCGCGCCTGCGCGCCGCCTTCGCCGCGCCCGGCCCGAACCTGATCGACATCGTGATCGCCTGAGCTTCGAGGATCGAGAGATGACCGACACCATCAACCTTCTGATCAACGGCAAGGCGGTTGCCGCGACAGGCGGGCGCGTCTTCGAGCGCCGCAATCCGCTCGACGGCTCCATCGCCAGCCGCGCCGCCGCGGCGACGCCCGACGATGCCCGCTTGGCAGTGGACGCCGCTGCCCGCGCCTTCCCGGCCTGGTCGCAGACGCCCCCCGCGAAGCGTCGCGAATTGCTGGTCAAGGGCGCGCATGCGCTCGAAGCCCGCGCCGCCGATTTTGCAGCGGCGATGTCGGCCGAGACCGGCGCCTCCGCCATCTGGGCCGGCTTCAACGTCCATCTCGCCGCCGACATGCTGATCGAGGCCGCGGCGCTGACGACGCAGATCAGCGGCGAGGTCATCCCCTCCAATGTGCCGGGCAGCCTCGCCTTGGCGGTGCGCCAGCCGGCCGGCGTCGTGCTCGGCATGGCGCCGTGGAACGCCCCGGTCATCCTCGCCACCCGCGCCGTCGCGGTGCCCCTCGCCTGCGGCAACACCGTCGTGCTGAAGGGCTCGGAGCTCTGCCCGCGCACCCATGGGCTGATCATCGCGGCGCTGCAGGAGGCGGGCCTTCCGGAAGGCGTCGTCAACTTCGTCACCAATGCACCTGAGGACGCCGCTGAGGTCGTCGCGGCAATGGTGGCGCACCCGGCGGTGCGGCGGGTCAACTTCACCGGCTCGACCCATGTCGGCCGGATCATCGCCAAGCTCTGCGCCGAGCATCTGAAGCCGGTGGTGCTCGAGCTCGGCGGCAAGGCGCCGGCACTCGTCCTCGACGATGCCGATCTCGACGCGGCTGTCGCCGGCATCGCCTTTGGCGCCTTCGCCAATTCCGGCCAGATCTGCATGTCGACCGAACGTATCGTGGTCGATAGCAAGATCGCCGACGACTTCGTCAGGCGGCTTGCCGCAAAGGCAACGAGCCTGCCGCTCGGCGATCCCCGAAAGGGGCCGGTGGTGCTCGGCTCGGTCGTCGACATGAAGGCGGTCGAGCGCTGCAACGCCCTGATCGACGACGCGCTCGCCAAGGGCGCGACGCTCGTCTGCGGCGGCAAGGCGGAGACGACTTTGTTCCCGGCGACGCTGCTCGACCATGTCACCCCGGCGATGCGGATCTATGGCGAGGAGAGCTTCGGCCCGGTCAAGGCGATCGTGCGCGTCGACGGCGAGGAGGCCGCGATCGCCTGCGCCAACGACAACCCCTATGGCCTCTCGGCCGCCGTCTTCACCGGCGATACGGCGCGCGGCTGGCGCGTCGCGGCCCGGATCGAATCCGGCATCTGCCATGTCAACGGCCCCACCGTGCATGACGAGGCGCAGATGCCGTTCGGCGGCGTCAAGAACAGCGGCTATGGCCGTTTCGGCGGGCGCGCCGGCATCGAGGCCTTCACCGAACTGCGCTGGCTGACGCTGCAGACCGCGCCGCGCCACTACCCATTCTAGACGCGCCGAAGAGCGCGATCCAAGCCGAGGGAGGACAAGTCATGACGTCTGGGCAAGGCTCGATGACCACGCCGTGCGGCTCGCCCCCGACCCGTCGGCAGATGCTGGCGCTGACCGGCGCGGCGCTGCTTCATCCGGCGTCCGCCGGCGCCGCGAGCTGGCGTCCGAGCAAGAGCGTGCGGCTGGTGGTGCCCTTCGCCGCCGGCGGGGCCAACGACATCATCGCCCGCGTGCTCGGCGAGCGCTTGAGCGCGATGTGGCAGCAGCAGGTCTATATCGACAACAAGCCGGGCGCGAGTTCCAACATCGGCTCGGCCGACGTGGCTCGCTCCGAGCCTGACGGGCACCATCTCCTGATCACATCGAGTGCGATCACGGTGAACCGCTTTCTCTTCGGGAAGCTGCCCTTCGACCCGCTCGCCGACTTCGCTCCGCTGTCGCTCGCGACCGTCATTCCCAATGTGATGGTGGTGCCCCCGGGCTCCAGCGCGCGCACGGTCGGCGACTTCATCGCCATGGCGAAGGCGAAGCCCGGCACGCTGAATTTCGGCTCGGCGGGGGTCGGTTCCTCGCTGCATCTGATTGGCGAGCTGTTCAAGCGCGCCGCCGGCATCGAGATGACCCACGTCCCCTATCGCGGCGCGGCACCCGCCATGCAGGACCTGATGGGTGGGCGCATCGACGTCATGTTCGACACGGTGACCGTCTCGATCAGCCAGATACGCGGCGGCACGATCCGCGCCATCGGCGTCTCGACGCAGGAACGTGTCCCGACGCTGCCAGAGGTGCCGCCGATCGGCGACACCCTGCCGGGCTTCGATGTCGGTTCCTGGTTCGCACTCTTCCTGCCGGGCAAGACGCCGCCCGAGATCGTCGCACAAGTCTCGGCCGACGTGCAGGCCGCGCTGCGGCACGAAACGGTGAAGACCCGGATCGAAGAGCTCGGCGGCCGTGTCGTCGCATCGACGCCGGATGCGCTGGCCCGCTATATGCGCGAGGAAACAGACCGCTGGGGCAAGTTGATCCGCGACGCCGGGATCAAGGCGCAGGACGGCTGAGCGCCTCGCCACTCAGCGGCTGCCGGCACAGTGAGATCGTCCTCAACCGGCTATTCGCTGGTCTCGTCCTGGGCGGGCTGGCGAGCGTCGCAAGGCTCTCGCAGGCGGCAGTGCAGCAGGCCATGCTGCGCGTCCATCATTTTCTGCGCACATCGAGCCCGAGTGCTTCGGCGATGATGATGGTCTGGTCGATCGTGATGATCGCGTCCTTCAGCCGGACATGCTCCGGCTCGATCGCGCTCAGATCGCTTCCGCGCAGATCACAGCGTGAGAAATCTGCGCCATGGAGCCATGAGCCCGACAAATCGACATCTCGTATCGAACTGCCCTGGCATTGGGCTCCCGTCAGGTCCGCCTCCCGCAACCGGGTTCGGTCGAAGGAGGCGCGGCGCAGATCGGCTCCAGGCAGTCCAGCGAAAGACCAGTCTCCGTCCGTGACCCGCATGTTGTCGAACTGGCAGCCATCGAACAGGCTTCCGATGAACTTGCATTCGATGAATGTGCTGTCGAAGAAGTTGCACGAGACGAAGGTGCAGTTCACGAAGGCCCCGCCATGGTGCGTGGAGGTGCTGAAGCGCGCGCGCCGAAACGTGCAGGCGTCGAAAACGCTGCCGATATTCCGCGCTTCCGTCAGATCGAGATCGACAAACAGCGTGTTTTGATAGCGCTGCCGCTGGATTTCCTGGCCGTACCAGTCCGCGCCCGCGATCGTTTCGACGGTTTTCGGTGCCGGTTCACCGTATTTTCGTTCCACCATCAGCCGCTCATGCCGAAAGGCGCCTGTCCGCGGAAGGCGGAAGGACCAGGCCGGGTCGCAGTGGAGGCCGGGGCAAGTGCTTGTTCTCGGGGGTGTCCTTCGCCATGCCGCCTCCCTGAATGGGTGTAGCTCCGGAGCATACGCGCTTGTGGCTCTCTCGGGCCACTTGTCGATCGGCATCGTGTTCGACAGGCTGAATACCCGCGGCTTACCGAAAGCCGAACAGCTCGGCCGGGTTATCCACCAGGATGCGGTTGCGCACGCGCTCATCGGGAACGATTTCGCCGAGCAGATCGACAAGCTCGCCGTCGTCGGGCATCGGGCCGTGCAGGTTCACATGCGGCCAGTCGCTGCCCCAGACGACGCGTTCCGGCGCATGGCGGACGAGGCTCGCCGGGATCGCCAGCGCATCGCGATAGGGTGGGCCTTCGGCCGAGAGGCGATCGGCGCCGCTGATCTTGACCCAGATGTTGCCTTTGTCGAGCAGACTGCGCAGCGCCGTGATCGCCGGGCCATCGGCGCCTTCGGCTACAGGCGGGCGGGCCATATGGTCGATGACCACGGTTGCCTCAATGGCGCGGATGAAGTCCGTATAGCGGGTGACGTCATGCCCGGTCACGTGGATGGCGATATGCCAGCCGAACGGCTTCACCTTGGCGATCACCTCTTGCACGGCCGTGAGATCCGGGGCGCCGCCAAGATGGGCAAGAAAGCTGAAGCGCGCGCCACAGAAGCCGGCCGCGTCGAATTCCGCGATCATCTTCTCGGTGTCGGTCGGTCGGATCAGGGCCACACCGCGATAGCGCTTCGGATTCTCGCGCAGCGCGGCAAGAACCGGCCCGTGATCGAAGCCATGCCCCTGGCTCTGGACGATCACCGCGCGTGCGAACCCAAGACGATCGTGCAGCGACCGCAGCGCCGCTTCGGGCGCTTCGTTCGGCGTGAAACTGCGCCCATCGGGCAACGGGAAGCGCGCGAACGGACCGAAGATATGGCAATGGCTGTCGCAGGCGCCGGCCGGCAGGGCGAAGCCGGGTTTGCGCGGATCGGGGTTCGGCGTCGGGCCGTCAGGTCGCAGGGACATGGTTCGTGCCTTCTTCAGTCGCAACGCGCGGTCATGCCGCCGTCGACGACGAGTTCGGTGCCGGTGACGAAGCGTGCCTCGTCCGAGGCGAGGAACAGGGCCGCGTAAGCAGTATCGCGGCCATCGCCCATGAAGCCGAGCGGGATGCGCGCCTGCCGCGCCGCCAGCAGAGTCTCGATATCACCGCCGGTGCGTTGGCCGGCGAGGCGGGTCTCGACCATCGGCGTGTGCATCTGACCGGGGACGACGGTGTTCACACGGATGCGCTTGGGCGCATATTCGACCGCCGTGACGCGCGAGAACTGGATGATTGCCGCCTTGGCCGAGGCGTAGGCGACCTGGGCCGAGCCGGTCCAGCGCAGGCCCGAGGTCGAGGCCGTGTTGACGATCACCCCGCCGCCTACGGCTTCCATCACCGGGATGACATGCTTGCAAGCCAGGAAGACGCTGGTCAGGTTGAAATCGAGCTGGGCGCGCCAGCGCTCCTCGCTCAACGCCACCGCGCCGCCTGCTGCCGAACCGCCGACATTGTTGACGAGGACGTCGATCGTGCCGAAGCGCGCGACGCAGGCGCGGACCGCTGCCTCGACCTGCGCGCCGTCGGTCGCGTCGCAGAGATGGGTGGCGATCATGCCGCCTTCTTCTTCGACGCGTGCCACCGTCTCCGCCATCGTCTCGGCCTTGAGGTCGACGGCGAAGACCTTGGCGCCCTCGCGGGCGAAGAGCACGGCGGCGGCACGCCCATTGCCCCAGCCGGGCCCGACGCAGCCGGCGCCGGTGATGAACGCGACCTTGCCGGCGAGCCGGCCCTGTCGTGACGGCGTGGTCATGGTGCGAGCTCCGGAGTTTCGCCTTCCGGCAGGCCGATCTCGAAGGCGTTGAGGGTCATCGAGACGAGCGCGTAATAGCCGAGCATGCCGACGAGCTCGACGGTGCCGGCCTCGCCGAGCGTGGCCACCGCTGCCTCATGGACCGGCAGGGGCACGACATGGGTCTCAATCAGCGCCATTGCATAATCGTAGACAGCCCTGGCGCGTCCGTCGGCGAAAGCAGGCTCCCGGCGCTCAGCGATTGCCGCGATCACGGCGGGGTCGAGTCCGGCCTTCAGCGCCTCGCGCTTGTGCACGAACCATTCGTAATGCGAGGTCCAGTGCCGCGCTGTCACCAGGATGGCGAGTTCGGACAATGCCGGGCCGAGGCTGGTGTCGTAGCGCAGGAACTCGCCGAGGCGCTGGGCACGGGCGCCGAATTCGGGGCTGTGGATCCAGGCCCTGAGCGGTGCCGGCATGCGGCCGCGCTTGCCGGATGCAGCCTCCTCGGCAGTGCGCTTCTGCTCCGGCGTCATCGTTTCGGGTTCGACGGTGCTGATCCGCATGGGCGCGTTGTCTCCTTGTCGATCGGTCAGGCGCGCCGGTAGGGCGCATAGAGATTGACGAGGGTCGGCGCAGCGCTACCGGTTGCGAACAGCGAGGCGAGGTCTGCCGTCTCGACTGGCCGCGCGAAGGCGGCCAGCACCCAGGTGGACGTTCCGTCGTCGAAGAGCCGTAGCTGGCGCAGACCTTCCGCCCGGCCGGCCGCCTCCCGCAGTCTCGGCAATGCATCGCCTGAACGCGTCGCATAGTGTGCCAGGCCCAGACGGCAGATCGTCTCGGGTGCGGGAGCGAGTGCCTCGCCCGGATGGATCTGCTCGGCGACGATGCGTTGGCGCCCGAGCGTTCGCGGCAGGATGCGCCGACTCCACGGCGTCGAATTCGCACCGGACACCGCGGCATAGGCTGCACCATCGAGCGCAGCAGTCGAGGTCAGGTCATAGATCGCCAGCCAACGCGGCCAGCCGGACAGGCAGACCCAGCGCGAGCCGGACTCGAAGCCCGGCAAGGCGAGCCGCTGCGGCAGATGCTCGCTGTCGTACCAGTCGTGGAATTCCTCCTCCAGCGTCGCCGGAGGCTCTATCATCACGAGCAGCAGGCCCTTAGCCATGGCTGTGCCTTTCCTCTCGCGGCAGCTTCCCGAAGAAGGCGAGAAGCCGCTCAGCCATTTCGGCTGGAGCCTGCATCGGCATGATGTGCCCGCTCTCGAGCACCGCGAACTCGGAGCCGGCAATGCTGCGTGAGAGCCTTTCAACCTCCGCCGGTGGCCGCAGCTCGTCATGGCGGCCGGCCAGGAAGAGGCAGGGCCGCGTAATCCCGGGGAGGCGCTCGACGATACCGCCCTCGGCGAGGGCGAGATTGGCCGCCGCATAGCTCGCGGGATTGGTCGCGAGAAAGCGGTTCCGATAACGCGCGAACGCCGCGTCGTCCTGGCGCAAGGCGGGCGGGTAAGAGCGCTGCAGGCTCGCCTCCGCGATCGAAGCCATGCCCTCGGCACGCGCCCGCGCGCCTCGTTCCTCGAGATAGGCCCGGCGCTCGGCGGAAACAGCCAGTGCCGGGGCGCAAAGAGCGAGGGCAGCGACTGCTTCGGGACGCAGGAGAGCGGCGGTGACGGCGATGGCGGCCCCGGCCGCAACGCCGACGAGCCGACAGGGCTCGCGTCCGAAGGTATCGGCGATCAGGTCAAGCACGAGGTCGGCCCCGTTTGCCAGCGTGACCGGCATCTGCGCCGGCGCGGTCATGCCGCAGCCGCTCTGGTCATAGGCCAGCACCCGGTAGGATCCCGTCAGATGCGGTATGAGCAACTCGAAGCTGTCGAGCGATCCGCCGAGCTCATGGATGAGGACGAGCGGCGTGCCAGCGCCCGCGACACGAGCGTTCACGGCCTGCGCCTTCGCGGCGAGCGGCATCATCGTCTCAGTTCGGCTTGACGCCCGCGGCCTTCACGACCTCGGCCCATTTGTCGATCTCGCTGCGGATATAGGCGGTGAACTCATCCGGCGTGTTGCCGACGACGACAGCGCCCTGGAGTGCGAGCTTCTCCTTCACCTCGGGCGATCGCAGCGCTTCGACGAGTACGGCATGCAGCTTCTGGACGATCGGCTGAGGCGTCCTGGGCGGAGCGACGATGCCGTACCAATTATCCGCAACGACCTTGGGAAGGCCGAGCTCGGCGGTGGTCGGCAGGTCCGGCAGGCTGTCCGAGCGCCTGGCCGAGCCGATTGCAACAGCCCTGATAGTGCCGGCTTGGACATGCGGCAGCAGCACTGCGATATCCATGAACATCAGGTCGACCTGTCCCGCCAGCAGGTCGGTGACGGCCGGCGCCGCGCCGCGATAGCGCACATGCGCCATCTCGACCTTGCCGTACTGCTTGAGCAGTTCGCCGGCGAGATGCGGCATGCTGCCGGCGCCGGACGATGCGTAGTTCAGGGAATTCGGCTTGGCTTTTGCCAGGGCAAGCAGTTCCGGCAGTGTCTTCACCGGAACGTTCTTGCCGACGACCAGAAGCTCGGGAACGCTGGCCGCCAGCGTCAGCGCCTGCAGATCCTTGCGAGGGTCGTAGCCGATCGCCTCCTGCATGCTGACGCTGATCGCCAGCGCGCCTGCGGTGCTGATGCCGATCGTGTAGCCATCCGGCTCGGCCTGCGCGACCGCCTTGGTCCCGACGGCGCCGCCCGCCCCAGCCCGATTGTCGATCACCACTGGCTGCTTGACGATCCCCTGCATCTTCTCGGCGACGGCGCGTGCGATCGTGTCGGCGGGGCCGCCCGCCGCGAACGGCACGACGAGCCGGATCGGCTTGCTCGGGAAATCCTGCGCATTAGCCGCCATGGGCAAAAGCAGCGATGTGGCGAGCAGGGCCGCGGTGAGCAGCAATCGCATGAGGATCTCCCTGAGGCGCGAGCGTCTGGCTGCTCGCTTCCGCGCACTATCGCTGGGCAAGCCTCCTATGACAAAAATCGTCTTGCGATAGGCTTCGATGCCGATATGGCATAGCTTGATGCGCCTGCTTTCGGAGAAGCGATGGACTCGCGCAAGCTCAGATACTTCGCGGTCACGGCTCGGCTCGGCAGCTTCAGCCGCGCCGCCGAGGAGTTGCGCGTGGCGCAGCCGGCACTGAGCCGACGCATCCGCGAGATCGAGGACGAGCTCGGCCAGCCCTTGTTCAGCCGCCATGGCCGCGGCGTGCGCCTGACCGCATTCGGCGCCTCAATCCTGCAGAAGGCTGAAGAAATCGAGCATCTGATCGGGCTGATCCGGCACGAAGCCCGCCAGCACTATCCGCTGCGGGGCAAGGTCGCGCTGGGCCTGCCACCGGCTGCGGCGCTGCGCATCGGGCCGCCGCTGGCAGCCCGCATCCGCCAGGCCTATCCGCAGGTCGTGCTCAGTCTGCGTGACGGCGTGAGCTCGCTCATCCAGGAATGGCTGATCGGCGGCCGCATCGATCTCGGCGTCACCTACAATGCGACGCCGGTCGACGGGCTGGAGATCGTGCCTCTCCTGCGCGAACGGGCGGTGCTGGTTGGCCCGCCGGCGGACGCGTCGGCCGATCGCGCCGACGAGCCGATCCGGCTGCGCGACATCGCCGGCCTGCCGCTGATCATGCCGAGTCTGCCTCACAACAACCGCCGGGTGCTGGAAGAGATGGCGGCCCGTCACGAGGTCAGGCTCGTCATTAGGGCCGAGGTCGACAGCGTCGCGCTGACCAAGGCGCTGGTCCGGGACGGGCAGGGCTATACCATCCTTTCGCACGCCTCGGTGGAGGAGGAGATCAGGCGCGGCGAGCTGAGCCGGCGCGTGATCGACAGCCCGCCCGTCTTCGCGGTGATGTCGCTCGTCGCGACAAAGGCGGCGCTGAGCGAACCGATGAAGCGCCATGTCGCGCTCGAGCTGCGTCGGCTGTTGAGCGAGCTGTGCGAGAGTGGCGCGTGGCCCGAAGCAACCATCCTCGATGCGAAGGCTGCGATGTCCTGAGAGGCCTCATGTCCCAGCTCGTTATCGGCCGCCCTCACAATGTTCGCGCCAGGCGTGGGTCGAGCATGTCGCGCAGGCCGTCGCCGATCAGGTTGATGAACAGCACGGTCGCTCCAAGGAACAGGCTCGGATAGAGCACGACCCAGAAGGCGAGCTGCACGACATTGCGCCCCTCCGAGATCACGCTGCCCCAGGTCGGCGTGGTCGGCGGGATGCCGAGGCCGAGGAAGCTGAGATAGGCTTCCGACAGGATCGCCGAGGCGCAGACGAAGCTCGCCTGCACGATCAGCGGGGCGATCGTGTTCGGCAGGACGTGCCTGATCAGCAGGCCGGGAAAGCGCACGCCGCTGAGGCGCGCCGCCTCGATATAGGGCTGCTCTCGGATGCTCAGCACGACCGAACGGACGAGGCGCACGACGCGCGGAACCTCGGGGATCGCGATCGCCACCACGACCGTGGTGATGCTGGGCTTGACGATGGCGACGAGCGCGACGGCGAGCAGGATGCCGGGGATCGCCATCATCCCGTCCATGATCCGCATCAGGACCGCATCCGCGACCCGGTTGAAGCCCGCGACCATGCCGATGGCGAGACCGAGGCAGACCGACAAGGCGGCGACGCCGATGCCGACCGTGAGCGAGACCCGCCCGCCCCAGATGACACGGCTGAAGACGTCGCGGCCGAACGGATCGGACCCGAACAGCCAGGCATCGCTGGGCGGGCGCAACCGGGCGCCCGGATTGATGGCGACCGGATCATGCGTTGCGATCAGCGGCGCGAACAGAGCGAGCAGGATGATCGCCGCTAGCCCGGTACAGCCGAGGAGGAAGAGTGGATAGCGCCGGAGCCAATAGGTCAATGTCCGGGTGCGGGCGCTCTTGCGAGGGGCCTCTATGGCGATGCTCATGGGCTCGTCCTCAATATCGGATGCGCGGATCGAACAGCGAATAGGACAGGTCGATCAGGAGGTTGATCAGCACGTAAAGCGCCGAGAGCACGAGGATGACCCCCTGCAGGATCGGGAAATCGCGCCTGATGATCGCGTCGATCATCAGGCGCCCCATGCCGGGGATGGCGAAGACGGTCTCGGTGACGACGATGCCGCCGAGCAGCGAGGAGAGCCCGATGCCGACCATGGTGACGATCGGCACGGCGGCGTTCTTCAGCGCGTGTACGGCGAGGATGCGGGGCGTCGCCATGCCCTTGGCGCGGGCGGTGCGCATATAGTCCTGGTTCAGCACGTCGAGGACCGTCGCGCGGGTCATCCGCGTCAGCAGGGCGATGTAGATGAAACTGACGGTCAGGCTCGGCAGCACGATATGCGGGAAGAACTTCGCCGGTCCCGCCGACATCGGCTGGTAGCCACGGACCGGGAACCATTTCAGCTCGACCGAGAACTTGAAGATCAGGAGGTAGCCGATCAGGAAGATCGGCATCGAGAAGGCGATGACCGCGAGCGTCATGATCAGCTGGTCGATCCAGCTGCCGGCCTTCCAGGCAGCGATCACGCCGAGCGGGATCGCGACGATCACCGCGAAGGTCATGATCGTCAGGCCGATGATCAGGGTCGGCTCGATCCGCTGCGCGATCAGTTGCGACACCGGCATCTGGTTGAACAGCGAGGTCCCGAGATCGCCCTGCAGGACCTGCCAGAGCCAGCTGAGGAACTGCTCGGCGATCGGGCGCTCCAGGCCGAGCTGCTCGCGGATGCGGCGCAGGTCCTCGGGCGTGGCGAGGTCGCCGCCGATCAGCGCGGCCGGGTCGCCCGGCGTCAGATGCAGCAGCATGAAGACGATGACCGCGACAGTCGCCATCACCGGGATGGTCGCGAGCAGGCGCTTGAGGATGTAGCCGAGCATCGGTGTTTTCCGTTCCTCAGGGCGGGTCATGTCCCGCGCCGCCGACCCTGCAGGCTGCCGGCGCGATATATGGTCGCTGGAGATGGGAGGCGACGCATGCCGAGGGCACGCGCCGCCGACCGCTCACTTCTTGCTGACGTTCCAGAACAGCGGGATCGGTGAATCGATCAGGCCTTCGACATTCCGGCGATAGGCGGTGAGCTGCTTGTACTGGCCGGTCAGTCCGTAGATCGAGGCGGTGTAAGCCTCCTGCTGGATCTTGTCGGCGATTGCGCCTTGCTCACCTTCCGGCGCCTTGAGGAAAGCTGTCCGGAGCGTCTCTATCGCCTCGTTCTTCGGCCAGCCGATCGAGGCCTTGCCGACACCGCCGGCGCGCAGGGCGTTGTTGAGGAAGGGCACCGAGTAGTTGGTGCTGTCGGCATATTGCGGACCGATGTTCCAGCCGCCCTGGGCGATTGGCTCCTGCTTCAGCATCAGGGCGAAGATGGTGGCGCCATCCGTCGCCCTGAGCTCGACATTCATGCCGATCGCCTTGAGGTTGTCGAAGAGCACGACGGTGATCGGATGCAGGATCGTGTCGTCGACGGCGTCGAGCAGCACGACCTTTTCGCCCTTGTAGCCGGAGGCGGCGAGCGTCTTCTTCGCTTCGTCGAGGTTCTTCTTGAACAGCAGCCGCTCGGGCGCGAGGTCCTGGCCGAAGCGGGTGCCGCAGAAATAGAAGCTGCGGCAGGGCTCCCAGCTGCGCTTGTCGTCGCTGAGGACGCGCAGATATTCGCCCTGCTCGATCGTCTGCAGCACGGCGCGCCGGACCTTCTCGTTGTCGAAGGGCGGATGGATATGGTTGAAGCGGATCATCGTCTGCATGCCGAAGGGATCGACGGCGCGGACGGTTATGTCCTTCTCCTTTTGCAGGGTCGGCAGCAGGTCGGAGGGCGGATGCTCGAGCCAGTCGACCTCGCCGGCCATCAGGGCTGCGGCAGCGGTCGCGCCATTGGGAATGAACACCCACTCCATGCGCTCAACCTTGGCGATCTTGCCGCCGGACATGAAGTCCGCAGGCTCGGAGCGCGGCCTGTAGCCCTTGAATTTCTTGTAGACCGCCTTGTCGCCGGGCATCCATTCGTCGCGCGCGAACATGAACGGGCCGGAGCCGATCACCTCCTTGATCTGCTCGAAGCCGCTGGTCCTGGCGATGCGCTCGGGCATCATGAACGGCACCGGCGAGCCGGTCTTGGCCAGCGCCGAGAGCACATGGCCGAACGGCTCCTTCAGGACGATCTCGAAGCTGTCGGTCCCGGTCGCCTTGATCTCGCCGGCGGCGGCGATCAGCGCCTGGCCGATGGAGTCGCGCTGGCCCCAGCGCTTGATCGAGGCGACGCAGTCGGCGGCGGTGACGGGTGTGCCGTCATGCCAGCTCAGGCCCGGGCGCAGCTTGAAGGCATAGCGCAGCTTATCGTCCGAAACCGTCCAGGTATCAACCATTTGTGGCCTGACCTGGAATTTCGAGTCGAAGGCGAACAGCGTGTCGTAGACGAGATAGCCGTGGTTGCGGCTGTTGTATTCCAGCGACCAGACCGGATCGATGACACGGATATCGGTCGCCGCGGCGAAGCGAAATGTGTCCTTGTCCTGCGCGAAGACGGTCGTCGCCACGCCGGCCGCGATCACGACGCCTGCGGCGCGCACGGCACGGGCAAAATTTGTCCGGATGTTCATTGTCTGAGCTCCTCACCTGAACGAGATCACGGGTCGCGCGCTCTACGGCGTTTGATCGACCTGTGTCGGTGAGGAAGGCTCGATATAACGAGGATTGAGACCCTCGCTATCGCCAACCGCCTAATCTTTGAAGCCTGAGGCCATGCCTCCGGAATGTCAAGCATTCTCCGATAGTTGCGACAATCCGGAGCCGACACCTTGCGGTAGAGTGAGCCGGCCCTCCACAGCTTCCAGTCCGCTGAAGGGATCGTCCAGCAGATGATCGAACTCGGCGAATTCGACGGGGTAGTGGAAGGAGGGCAGCGCTGCGGCCAGATGCAGGCATTGCGCCGCGACGAGGCGGGGGCCGTAGGCAGTTCCGACCCGGTAGGCGCGCCCTGCCGCTTCGCAGATCTGCGCGGCGATGAAGACCCTGCCGAGCCCGCCGAGCACCGAGCTTTTCAGGTTGAAGCTGTCGCAGGCGCCGTCCGCGATCAGCGTGACGACGTCGCGCAGCGAGCGGATGGCTTCATCGGCCTCGACCGCGATCGGGCTGCGCTGCGAGACGAAGGCCAGTCCGGCAAGGTCCGGGGCAGGGACCGGCTGCTCGACGAGATCGACGCCATGGCGGGCGATGCGCTCGATCATGCGCAGCGCGGCCTTCGGCGTATAGCTCTGGTTGGCGTCGGCGGAGAGCCTGACGGCAGGACCCACGCTCTCGCGCACGGCTTTCACGCGCGCCTCGGCAAGGTCGGCATCGCCATCGACCTTCACCTTCAGGCAGCGATAGCCCAAGCCCGCGAGCCTTGCGGCATCGGCGGCCATGCCCTGCGGATCCTTGAGCGGCAGGATGCGCTGGAGCTCGACGCTGCTTCGCCGGGCTCCACCGAACAGCACATGCAGCGGCACGCGCAGGGTCCGCGCCGCCAGCTCATGGAGTGCGCTGTCGATACCCGCCTTGACCGCCTCGTGCCCGGACAGGGTTTTGTCGAGTCGATCCCGCGTCTCAGCATAGTGCAGGGGATCGGCACCTAGCAGGGTGGCGCACAGCACCTCGATCGCGGCCTCCGAGCCGGCGAGATCGTCGGCATAGAAGGCCATCGCCTCGACATGCCCTTCGCCAACGAGGCCGGACGCTGCGCGCAAGCTCACGATCAGCCCGTCGAGGCGCGGAATGCCGCCCAGTGCGAAGCGCCAGGCCGGATCCTGCTGCGGCTGGACGCAGCGCCTGACCTCGACGGCGACGATCCGGTCGACCTCGGTGGAAGGGATAGCCATGGTCAAGGTGCTCCTAGCGGCTCACGGAGCCGAGAAAGTTCATGATTTCGCGGTTGTAGAGCTCCGGCACTTCCCACCAGGGCGAATGGCCGGAATCGGGCAGGATGGTCAGACGCGCGCCGGGGATCCGGCTGGCGATCAGGCGCGCATTGGCCGGCGGCGCGTAGAGATCGGCATCGCCGGTCAGGACGAGCGTGGGAAAGTCGAACCGGTGCAGGTCGGCCCAGCGGACGCGATTGGCGAAGCGCAAGGGCACACGCTCGACGCCAGAGCGCGCCAGCATCGCGTTCCAGCACGCGAGACCCTCCGGGCATTGCGCCCGGTAGGACGGGCCGAGCTCGCGGAAATCATGGGGGAGCTGCTCGAACTCGGGCGGCAATAGTCGCTGCAGTATCGCCTGATAATCGTCGTCGACCAGCCCGACGATGCTGCTGGAGATGACGAAGCTGAGCAGGCGCTGCGGATGCGACACCGCGAAATCGGTCGCGACCATGCCGCCGGCCGCAGTGCCGATCAGGTGGAAGCGGTCGAGCCCGAGCCCATCGACCAGCCGGAGCAAGTCGGTCGAGGCCGGCGTCGTCGCCGCCTCGTGGCCCTCGTCGGAGCCGAAATGCCCGCGCCGGGAATAGCCGATGACGCGATAGCCGGCTTCCGCGAAGACCGGCCATTGCTGGTCCCAGCACTCGCCGCTGCCGGCCGAGGCGTGCAGCAGGATGATGGCGGGGCCATCGCCGCCCGTATCCCAGACCCATAGCCGGACGCCGTCGCCGACATCGACTAAGGTTTCCTGCCGCGGGCGGCCTGAGGGAAGGGCGGCGTTCACCGATTCAGTCCGCCTTGAAGGCGATCGCATCGGCCTCGATCAGCCAGGCGGGGTTGGCGAGGCCGCCGACCACGAAGGCGGTGGTCGCTGGCGGCTTGTCGGAGAAGTAGCCGTTGCGGATGCCGGCATAGCCGATGATCTCCTCGGCGCTGCGGCAATAGGCGGTGATCTTGACGATGTCGTCGAAGCCCATGCCGGCTGAGGCGAGGACGGCGCCGATATTGTCCATCATCTGCCGGACCTGGTCGTCGAACGCTTCGGGGATCGAGCCGTCGGGCCGGACGCCGACCTGTCCGGCGATGAAGAGCTGGCGGCCCGGACCGCGGGTCTCGACCCCATGCGAATAGAGATTGCGGGCGGGCGGCGCGATCGAGGCCGGGTTGTGCTGAAGCGTGGTCATGGTCGTCTCGTGCAGTTGGAAGCGGAAGGGCTCAGGCGCCGACCTGGCTGACGAACTTGGTCGAGAGATAGGCTTCGAGCCCCTCCGTGCCGCCTTCGCTGCCATAGCCGGAATCCTTGATGCCGCCGAACGGGGTCTCGGCCGCGGCGAGGCCGAAATGGTTGATCGAGACCATGCCGCTGTCGAGCCCGTCGGCGAATTGCGCGGCGCGCTTGGTCGAGCGGGTGAAGGCGAAGGCGGCGAGGCCAAAGGGCAGGGCGTTCGAGCGCTCGATCGCCTCCTCGACCGAGCCGACCCGCACCAGCGCCGCCACCGGCCCGAACGGCTCGTCGCGCATGATGCGGGCGGCGTCGGGCACGTCGGAGAGAACGGTCGGCTCGAAGAAGAAGCCCTCATTGCCGATGCGGCGGCCGCCGGTTTCGAGCCTGGCACCGTGCTGGACGGCGTCGGCGACGAAATCCTGCAGCGCATCGAGCCTTCGGGCATTGGCGAGCGGGCCCATCTGCGTGCCATCCGCAGCGCCGGGGCCGACCTTGACTGCTTTCGCCGCTTCGGTGAAGGCGGCGCGGAAACCGTCATAGACGGCGTCCTGCACATAGAAGCGCGTCGGCGAGGCGCAGACCTGGCCGGCATTGCGGAATTTCAGGCCGACGCCGAGCTTCACCACCGCGTCGAGATCGACATCGTCGCAGACGATGAAGGGGGCATGGCCGCCGAGCTCCATGGTGGCGCGCTTTGCCTGCGCGCCCGCCAGCGCGCCGAGATGCTTGCCGACCGGGACCGAGCCGGTGAACGAGACCTTGCGGATCACCGGCGAGGCGATCAGCCGTTCCGAGATTTCGGCGGGCACGCCGAACAGGATGTTGAGAGCGCCTTCGGGCAGGCCAGCCTCCTGGAAGCACTTCGCGAGCTCGATGCAGGCCGAGGGCGCCTCTTCCGGCGGCTTGGCGATGATCGTGCAGCCGGCGGCCAGCGCTCCGGCGATCTTGCGGACGAGCTGGGCGAGCGGGAAATTCCAGGGGCTGAAGGCCGCGACCGGGCCGACCGGCTCCTTGATCACGATCTGGCGTGCGCCGGGGATGCGCGAGGGGATCACCCGGCCATAGGCGCGCCGGCCTTCCTCGGCATACCACTCGATATGCTCGGGCGCCGTGCCGGCTTCGCCGCGCGCCTCGGCCAGCGGCTTGCCTTGCTCGCGGGTCATATGCTGCGCCATCACCTCGGCGCGCTCGCGGACCAATGCTGCGGCGCGATGCAGGATGCGTGAGCGTTCGAGCGCGGTCATGGCGCGCCAGGTGGCGAAGCCCTTCCGCGCGGCCTCCAGGGCGGCATCGACATCGGCCGCCTCGGCAAAGCCGAGCTTGCCGATGACCGCGCCGGTGGCGGGATCGACGACGTTGCCGGTGCGGGAGCCGGATGGCGCGCGCCAGCTGCCGGCGATGAGAAGGGGCTTGTCGAGCATGATCGATGTCCTGCGTTGGAAGCTTGGGGCCGCAGCTGTGCGGCCCGGTCGTTTGCCGGGGAGAGGTGCGGGCGCTATTCGAGCTTGACCCCGATCGAGGCGATCAGCGGGCCCCATTTCGCCCGCTCGGCCTTGATGAAGGCGACGAACTCCTCCGGCGAGGTCGGCGAGGAGATCGCCTCCTGGCTCTCGAACTGCCTGAGCAACTCGTCCGAGCGCAGCGTCGCCAGGGCGGCGGCGTGGATCCGGCTCGACACCTCCGCCGGCATTCCGGCCGGGCCGACCAGCCCGTACCAATTGTCGGAGACGACCCTGGGAAAGCCGGCCTCGGCGGTGGTCGGTACATCCGGCAGGGCCTTGATGCGCTTATCCGTGGTGACCGCGAGGGCATTGACGCTGCCAGCCTGGATCTGCGGCAAGAGCACCGGGATATCGGCCGTGACCATGTCGATATGGCCGGCGATCAGGTCGTTCACTGCCGGGGCGGCGCCGCGATAGGGCACATGGGTGATGTCGACAGCCGCTTCCGCCTTGAACAGCTCGCTGGCGAGATGGGTGATGCTGCCGAGCCCGGCGGAGCCGAAATTGACCTTGCCCGGGTTCTTCTTCGCGTAGGCGACGAGGTCGGCGAGGCTCTTGAGGCCGAGCTTGGCGTTGGTGGTGATGACCTCCGGAACGCGCGACACCAGCGTGAGCGGCGTCAGGCTGGTCTCCCAGTCGAACGGCATTTTCGGGATCATGAACGGCACGGTCGAGAGCGCCGCCGCGCCGGCGAGAGCGATCTGATAACCGTCCGGCCCGGCCTTCGCGATCGCATCGATCGCCGGCAGCCCGGCCGCCCCGCCGGGGCGGTTGTCGATAACGACCTGCTGGCCGAGCCGGGCGCTCATCCCGCTGGCGAGGGCACGGGCGAAGAGATCGGCCGGGCCACCAGCCGCGAAGGTCACGATCAGGCGGATCGGCCTGACGGGATAACCCTGCGCAACAGCTCCGCGCGGGACCAGCATCGCTGCCCCGGCGGTCGCCATGAATGTACGCCTGTCCATGTCGATCCTCCTCCCGTTTATGGTTTTTCCGGCTCTGGCGGCGCGGATGGTCACGAAGGCTGCAAGGCGGGTTCGCGTAGGGATTCGGCTGCAGGAAGCCGCGCGAGCGTCGCCCGGTATTCCCCGGCGATCCGCGCCACGAGCTCGCCGGCCGGGATGATGTCGTCGATCAGTCCGGCGCTCTGCCCGGCCTCGACCTTGCCGCCCTCGATGTCGCCGTCGAAGGCGGCGAGCTTGAGCGAGGCGCGCTGGAAGAGTTCGCGCCGCTCTTCGTCGGGACGCCCGGCGCGCTCGGCTACCGCCATCGCCTCGGCGAAGCGGTTGCGCAGCACGCGGATCATGCCGAAGCCGCGGCCGACCACCAAGGTGTCGGAGACCGAGGCCGCGACGACGCGGCTACGGTAATCCTCATGCAGGCGCGCCTCCGGCGTCGCCATGAAGCGGGTGCCGAGCTGCGCGGCATCGGCGCCAAGCGCCAGTGCCGCTGCGAGTCCCTGGCCGTCGGCGATGCCGCCGCCCAGCACGATCGGCAGCTCGGGCACCGTTTTCGCCACGGCGCGGCCGATCACCAAGGTCGAGACCAGTTCCGGCGGCGGGTGGCCGCCCGCCTCGCCGCCGACCACGACGAGGCCGTCGACGCCCTTGGCCGCCGCCTTGGCGGCATGGACGTCTGAGGCGACGACATGCAGGCAGAGCGTGCCGATCGCTTTGAAGCGGTCGAGATAACGGTCCGGCCCGCCCTGTGAGGCGATGATGACCGGGACGCGCTCGTCGACGAGCAAGGCAAGGATGTCGTCGACCTCCTTGCGATAGAGCGGGACGTTGACGGCGAAGGGCCGGTCCGTCTCGGCTCGCACGCCGGCGATCGCAGCCTTGAGGTCGTCGCGCCGCATCGGCCCGGCGGCGATGACGCCGAGTCCGCCCGCGCCTGACACGGCCGCCGGCAGCGCAGCGCAGGACGAGGCCCAGCTCATCCCGGCCTGCACGATCGGCAGGTCGATGCCGACCAGCCGGGTGAAGCGTGTCTCGATGCGCGTGTTCATGCCACCGCCTCGAGGCCGAAGAGCTGGCGCGCATGGGCGGCGAGCTTGTTCTTCTGGACCTTGGAGCTCGCGGTCATGCCGATCTGGTCGAAGCTCTCGACGATCTCGACATAGCGCGGCACCTTGAAGCCGGCGAGGTGCTCCTTGCTCCAGGCGATGATCTCGTCGGGCGCCAGCGAGGTGCCGCTGGCGAGGATCACGAAGGCGGCGGGAACCTCGATCAGGCGCTTGTCGGGCACACCGACGACCTGCGCCTGCTGGATGCCGGGATGGCGATGCAGCACGTTCTCGATATCGGCCGAGGCGACGTTCTCGCCGCCGACCCGGATGATGTCCTTGGCCCGGCCGACGAAGGCGAGGCGGCCATCGGGCGAGAGGCGGCCGAGATCGCCGGTGCGCAGCCAGCCGTCTTCGCTGAGGACGGCGCGGGTTTCCTCGGGCTTGGCGTAATAGCCCTGCATCACGTTCCAGCCGCGCGCATAGATCTCGCCGACCTCTCCCGGGCCGGGCTCAGGGCCGTCCTCGGTCGCACGGATCTCGACCTCGACGCCGGGATGGATGCGCATCCAGCCGGCGATCCGGTCGGCGAGCGGGTCCCACCAGGCCGCGGTGCAGATGTTCGGGGAGGCTTCCGACTGGCCGTAGCAGACCGCCATCTCGGTCGCGCCGAGCTGGCGCGCGATGCGCTCCATCACCGAGGGCGTCGCCGCCGCCCAGCCGCCGCGCAAGGAGAGCTTGCGCTGGGGCAGGTCGGGATGGTCGAGCAGCATCAGGAAGATGGTGTCGTTGCCCGACATCAGCGTGCAGCGCTCCTCCTCCATCAAGCGCAAGGCATCGCCCGGCTCGTAGCGCTCGCAGCTGACGAGGCAGGCGAGATGCTGGAGCGAAGCAATGACCGCGAGCGTGCTGCCGGCGACATGGAAGAAGGGGCGCGGGCTGAAATAGCGCTCGCCCGAGCGCAGGCCGAAGAAGCGGCCGGCGGAATAGGCGTCCCAGGTCATGTTGCGATGGGTCAGCACCGCCCCCTTCGGGAAGGAGGTGGTGCCGGAGGTGTACTGGATCAGCAGCGGATCGTCCGCTGTCGGTACGGGCTGCGGTACGGGCTGGCCGGCGCCTGCTTTGAGGAAATCGGTGAAGCTGGTCGCGCCTGCCGGAACGATCTCGCCGAGAATGACGACGCGGGTCAGCTTCGGCAGTGCCGGGTCAGGCAACTTCGTATCGACCGCCGGGCAGATCTGCCTGAGAATCTCGACGAAATCGATCTTGAGCAGCCGGTGGGTCATGAACAGCAGCGAGACGTCCGACTGCCGCAGCGTGTAGGCGATCTCCTCCGCCTTCAGCCTGGTGTTGACCGGCACGGTGACGGCGCCGAGCCGTGCGATGGCGTGGAACAGCACGATCCAGGGGATGCTGTTGCCGAGGCAGATGCCGACATGATCGCCCTTGCGAACGCCATGCGCGGCGAGCGCGGTCGCAACGTCGTCGACCCGCGCGGCGAGGGCGGCATAGCTGATGCGCTCGCCATTGCAGACGACAGCCTCCTCCTGGCCGGCCAGGCGCACGGCCCGCGCCAGTGCCTCCGGCAAGGTGTCGGCGCAGCCGAACAGATCGGATGGCAGCTCGCTGGCGCTCATGAGCTCTTTCCCTGTGCGTCGCGTTCGGCGAAGGCTTCGAGGCCCTTGCGCCATTCGGTATCGGCGAGCGCGCGCTCGATCGCGGCGAGCTCGATGCGGATGCCGGTGGCGAGGTCGGTCTTCTCGCCGAGCTCGATCGATTGCTTGGCGAGGGTCAGTGCCAGCGCCGGCACCTTGGCGATCTCAGCGAGCAGTTCCGCGACGGTCGCTTCGAGCGCGTCCGGCGCGACGATGCGGTTGACGAGGCCCGCAGCCAGGGCCTCTTCGACCGGCCAGCGCCGCGCCGTGAACAGCAGCTCCTTCGCCAGCCTTTTGCCGACGACGCGTTGCAGGCGCTGCGTCGCGCCGACCGTGCCCCAATGCGCTTCCGGGAAGGTGAAGCTGGTGCGCTCGGACGCGATGATGAAATCGCAGGCCATGGCGATCTCGCCGCCGGAGCCGACGACCGGCCCGTCGACGACGCAGACCACGGCCTTGCTCGAACGCTCGATCGCGTCATAGGCGGCGAAGGAGGCGAGCCGGCGCTGCCGAACCCAGATCTCGTCCTTGCCCTTGCGCTCCTTGAGGTCGGCTCCGGCACAGAACACCGGGCCGGCGCCATCGACACGGACGATGCGGATCGCCGGATCGGCCTCGATCGCCTCGAACACGGCACGCAATTCGCGGCACATCGTCAGGTCGAGCGCATTGCGCGCTTCCGGGCGGTTCAGCGTCACCCGCAGGATCGGGCCGTCGGCGGCGACCGCCAGGCGCTCGAAGGTCATTCCGAATAGAAGAGTCCCACTCATGCGCCGATCTCCTTCAGGCCGAATTCGGCGGCGAGGGCGGCGCTGTCGGCGCCGTGGAGCGGCGGGGTGCCGAGGGACGGGGCGTCATAGCCGGTGAAGCGCAGCGGATTGCGCAGGGCCGGGAAGGTGCCCGCCGTCGGGTGCCGGAACTCCGCCACCATGCCGCGCGCCTGGACATGTGGATCGGCCAGAGCCTGCGCGACCGTGTTGACCTCGCCGGCCGGGACGCCGGCTGCGCGCAGGGCCTCGGCGACACCGGCGCGCTTGCGCCCGGCCAGGGCTTCGCGCATCGCCGCCATCACCCGCTCGCGCTGTCTCACCCGCTCGGCATTGCGGGCGAGCGCTGCATCGGCAGCGAGTTCGTCGAGGCGCAGGACCGAGCAGATCGCCTGCCAATGCTGGTCGCTGCCGCTGATATGGAGCCACTCGTCGCCGGCGCAGGCGAAGGCGGCGGAGGGGACGCGGCCGGGATGCTCGGTGCCGGTGCGCTGCGGATCCTCGCCCAGCGCAAAGAGGCGCGCCGCGGCGATGGTCAGCAGGCTGATCTGGGTATCCAGCATCGAGAGGTCGACATGGCAGCCCTTGCCGCTGCTGGCGCGGCCGACCAGCCCGGTCAGGATGGCGACGGCGTTCCAGAGCCCCGCGGTCAGGTCCGCCATCGGCACGCCGACCTTGGCGGGCGGGCCGTCCGGGTGGCCGGTCAGCGCCATCACGCCGCTCAGCGCCTGGAAGATGGTGTCGTAGCCGACGCGGTCGCGATAGGGGCCGTTCTGGCCGAAGCCGGTATTGGAGACGTAGACGAGCCTCGGCTTCTCTTGGGAGAGCTCGGCATAGCCCAGCCCCATCTTGTCCATCTGGCCGGGCAGGAAGTTCTCGAGGACGACATCGGCCTGGAGCGCGAGCGTTCTTGCCGCGGCGCGGCCGGCCGGCGTCTTCAGATCGAGGACGATCGATTCCTTGCCGCGGTTGAAGGCGAAGAAATAGGCGCTCTCCTCGCCGATACGCGGCTCCCATTGCCGGGATTCATCGCCCGTGCCGGGACGCTCGACCTTGATCACCCTGGCGCCCATCTCGGCCAGGATCATCGTCGCCATCGGCCCGGCGAGGACGCGCGAGAAGTCGACGATGGTGATGCCGTCGAGCGGTCTCATGCGCCGTCCCCGTCGCGGAAGCTGCGCATCAGCGCATTGATGTCGCGCCCGGCCGCCATCGCCGCCTCGAAGGGCAATTCGGCGACGCGGTAGAACAATCGCTTGGTCGCCTCCATCGCGACCGGCTTCACCTTGGCCCAGCCTTCGGCGATGGCGATAGCCTCGGCCAGCACATCCTCCGGCGCCACGACCTTGTTGACGAAGCCGAGCTGCAGCGCCTCCTCGGCGCCGACCATTCGCCCGGTGCTGACCAGTTCGAAGGCGAGCTTGCGGCCAACAGCGCGCTGCAGGCTCGTCATCACGATGGCGGGAACGATGCTGTGGCGCAGCTCGGGGTAGCCGAATTTCAGGTCGCTGCCGGCGACGACCATGTCGCAGCCGATCGCGGTGCCGGCGCCGCCGCCGACCGCGACGCCCTGGACGGCGGCGACGATCGGCTTCGACAGGCCCGGCAGCAGCATGTGCAGCCGCGTCGTCAGGTCGGCGCGGGCGATCACCGCCTTCTGATTGGCCGGGGTGAGGTCTGCGAATTCCTTGAGGTCGGCACCGGCGCAGAAGCCGCGCCCGGCGCCGGCCAGGACGACGGCCCTAATCGCCTCGTCCGCTTGAGCGGCGAGCAGCGCGTCGAACAGCGCCTGCGTCAGCGCCGTGTCGAGGGCGTTGAGCTTGTCGGGCCGGTTCATCGTCAGGATGCGGACGGCGCCACGGGTCTCGACGAGCAGCGGGGCAGGGGTCTGGGACATGGTTCCTCTTTGGATCAGGCGACGAGGCCGAGCCCGGAGCGGGCGACCATCGAATGGAGCTGGCGACCGAGGACTTCCTCGCAGCGATGCGCGGTCTCGATCAGGGCGGTGAGGTCGAGGCCGGTCGGCACGCCCATCGCCTCGAACATGTTGACGAGGTCCTCGGTCGCGACATTGCCGGTGAAGCCGCCGCCATAGACGAGTTGGGCCGGGTGGCCGCCGATGCCGCCAAAGGCGCTGTCGAAATTGTGGATGCCGGCCTCATGGGCGGCGACGCAATTGGCGAGGCCGGTGCCGCGGGTGTTGTGGAAATGCGCGATCAGCGTCAGCTCGGGCACCGCCGCCGCGACTGCTTGGAACAACGCCTTGGTGGTGCGCGGCGTGGCGAGGCCGGTGGTGTCGCCGAGCGTCACATGGCGCACGCCGAGGGCTGCGAACCGCTTGGCGTCGGCGATGATGGTGCTGGCGTCGACCTGTCCCTCGAACGGGCAGCCGAAGGCGACCGAGATCGTGCCGATCAGGCGGAAACGGCCCTGCGCGGCGGCGACCATCGCCTCGACATTGGCCCATTGTTCGGCCCGCGAGCTCTTCAGGTTGCGCTCGCTGTGCGCCTCCGTTGCCGAGACCAGCAGACTGATCTCGTTCGGTCCATAGCCGGATTCAGAATCGGCGGCGGCGCGGGCGACGGCGCGTGGATTGGGGCAGGTCGCCTTGTAGAAAACCCCGTCCTTGCGCCGGATGCCGGCGAGCACGTCGCTGGCGTCGGCAAAGGCCGGCACGACCTTGGGATTGGAATAGGAGGTCGCCTCGATCCGCTGGAAGCCGACGGCGGTGAAGGCGTCGATCAGCGCGATCTTCTGCTCGCTCGGCAGGAAGACAGGCTCATGCTGCAGCCCGTCGCGGGCAAAGCATTCGCAGATGACAACCGCATCGGTCATGGCGTCAGTCCAAAAAAAAACCGGCACACGGACGAGCGGGGTTTCCGCTCCTGCGTGTGCCGGTCCGATTTGCTGTGGTCCCGCTGCCTTGAAGGGCGTCGGGGCACAAATCTCCTAGCTGCTTTCAGGTCTATGCCCGTGTCCGGCGCGCCGTCAAGTGGCGAAATTTGGGGTGTTCACCGGCATACGAGCGGCCTGTTCCTCCCTCGCCAGGGCATGGCGGATGCGCGCCATCCCGTTTGACAACCACTGTGCCCGCAGGCATTTTCGCGCTGTCAGGCGATTGGCGATGGGCTGCTTCAGCGGCTGTCCAGACAAGCGATCGAACCGGCTCTTCCCGAAAATTTTGCGCGGACGCGAGGCGGTTTTTGGCTGCCTTGAGCCGGCATGCGAGGTGCGCCATGACCGCCAATTCCAATCACGCCAGAGACATCGCCTACCAGCTCCACCCGCAGACGAATTTCTCGCTGCACGAGAAGATCGGCCCGACGATCATCTCCCGCGGCGAGGGCTTCCACGTCTATGACGACGCCGGCAACCGCTATCTCGAAGCCATGGCCGGCCTGTGGTGCGCGGCGCTCGGCTTCAGCGAGAACCGGCTGGCCGAGGCGGCGGCGAAGCAGTTCGCGGCACTGCCCTACTACCAGAACTTCGCGCACCGGACTTCGGAGCCGGCGATCGCACTCTCCGAGCGCCTGATCGAGATCGCGCCGGTGCCGATGTCGAAGGTGCTGTTCCAGAGCTCGGGTTCGGAAGCCAACGATACCGCGGTGAAGCTGGCCTGGTATTATTTCCACGCGATCGGCAAGCCGCAGAAGCGCAAGATCATCGCCCGCAAGCGTGCCTATCACGGCACCTCGATCGCCAGCGCCAGCCTGACCGGCCTCCCGCATATCCATCGCGACTTCAACCTGCCGCTCGACGGCTTCCTGCATGTTACCTGCCCGCATTTCTACCGGGAAGGCTTGCCGGGCGAGAGCGAGGAAGCCTTCGCGACGCGCTTGGCAAAGGAGATCGAGGACCTGATCCTGGCGGAAGGGCCGGAGACGGTCGCGGCCTTCTTCGCCGAGCCGGTGATGGGCACGGGCGGCTGCGTCGTGCCGCCGAAGGGCTATTACGAGAAGGTCCAGGCGATCCTCAGGAAATACGAGGTCCTCTTCGTCGTCGACGAGGTCATCACCGGCTTCGGGCGCACCGGTAACTGGTGGGGCACGCAGACATACGACCTCAAGCCCGACATGATCAGCAGCGCCAAGGCGCTGACCGCGGCCTATCAGCCGCTCTCGGCGCTGCTGCTGTCGGAGCCGATCTACCAGGCGATGAAGGAGCAGGGCGACAAGATCGGCGTGTTCGGCCATGGCTACACCTATGGCGGCCATCCGATCGCCTGCGCCGTCGGCCTGGAGGCGCTGACGCTCTACGAGGAGCGCGGCTTGATCACCGGCGCCCAGGTGCTGGGAGCTCAGCTGGAAGGGCGCCTCAAGGCCCTGCTCGACCATCCGCTCGTCGGCGAGGTCCGCGGCGTCGGCCTGATGTGGGGGATCGAGCTCGTTCGCTCCAAGGCGACGCGGCAAGCCTTCGAGCCCTCGCTGAAATTCGGCCTGGAGATCCAGCGTCTCGCCTTCGAGAACGGCCTGATCGTGCGGGCGCTCGGCGACACGCTGATCATAACGCCGCCGCTGATCATCACGCCTGAGGGCATAGACGACGCAGTCGACCGCTTCACCAAAGCGCTCGACCTCGGGCTCGATCTGCTGACGACGAAGGGCATTGCGCTGGACAAGGCCGCCTGAGGGCGGCCGGTCCCGCCTTTACCCGCGATTGTCGCGGATCTGGAAATAGCGCTGCACGGCGGCGCGCGTGGCGACGATCAGCGCCTCGCGCGACGGCGTGTGCACGGCCGTGGAGATCAGCCGTTCCAGCGGCGCCATGCCGTTGCTGACGTCGTAGCCGACGATCAGGCGCGAATAGAACGAGCGGGCGAGTTGCGTCACGAAGGTGGCGTCGACCGCGACGATGACGTTCGTCGCCGGGTCGATCTCGAGCACGACGCCGGCATGCTTGAACTCCTCGAACATGCTGGTGCCCTTGGGAGCGGCGGAATAGCCGCTCACCAGCACTGTCCTGACATCCGACATGACGTTCCCCTGTTTCGTGCTTGCTTGGCCAGACGGCTCTCACACTCGCCTGCCTGCTGGCAAGGGCTGAAAAGACAGGTGCAGGACGACGGTTGACAGGGGTGAAAATCCGGCGCGTACTAAATGGGCTAGGTGATTTGTGCTGGGCGGCCCTCCCTGTGACGGGCCTCCAGGGGAACAATTCGAACCGGCGCTTTTTCTCCGGGCCCGCAAGGGCTGGGGCGAAAGCGCCGGTTTTTTTGTTTCGGTCACCTCGGCGCAAAACAAAATCCGAGGGGTTGGCCATGACCGACAAGAATGACAGCGCGAGGCGCGGGCAGATCGCCGCGATCGTCGGCGCGGCGATTTCCGCGATGCTCCCCGTTGCCGCAACCGCGCAGGAGACCGTGACGGTCGCCGGCTATGGCGGCGCGATGCGCAAGGGCTTTGACGCGGCGCTGGTCAATCCCGCCGCGCAGAAACTCGGCGTCAAGATCCGCAGCGAGACGCATGGCGACCTGCCTTCGATCCGGGTGCAGGTCCAGTCGGGCGCGCCGGCCTGGGACCTCGTCCATCTCGGCGGTGATGAATGCGCCCGCGGCGAGAGCGAGGGGCTGTTCGAGCTGCTCGACCTCTCGAAGCTCGATGATGCCTCGGTCCCGGCCACGGCGCGCGGCAAGAGCTGGGTCGCGACCAACTATTATTCCGTGGTCCTGGCCTGGCGCACCGACAAGGTGAAGCAGCCGCCGAAGTCCTGGGCCGATTTCTGGGACGCAAAGGCGTTCCCGGGGCGCCGCGCCGTCTCCGGCCTCGCCCAGGAGACGCTGGAGATCGCGCTGCTCGCCGACGGCGTCGCCAAGGACAAGCTCTACCCGCTCGACGTCGAGCGCGCGCTCGCTGCGATCAAGCGCCTCAAGCCGCAGATCGGCGTGTTCTGGACCACGGGCGCCCAGTCGACGCAGCTGATCAAGGACGGCGAGGTCGACCTGATCGCGATCTATGGCAGCCGCGTCTCGCCGGTGATCGAGGACGGCAGCGCCGTCCAGTTCACCTACGACCAGGGCCTGCTCGGCTATGGCTGCATCGCCGTCCCCAAGGGCGCGAAGAACGCCGCCAAGGCGAAGGAGCTCGCATTGGCGATGGTCTCGCCCGAGATCCAGGCCAACATCATCGAGAAGATGGACAATTACGGCCCGGTCAACGCCAAGGCCTATGAGATCCGCAAGTTCACGCCGGAACAGCTCGCCAAGACCAACTCCTCGCCACAGAACGCCGGCAAGCAGGCGCTGATCGACGCCGCCTGGTGGGCCAAGAACGGCGACAAGGCGGAAGAGGCCTTCAAATCGGCGATCCTGCAATGAAGGTGCCGGTTTCGATCCGGGGACTCTCGAAGAAGTTCGGTTCGTTCGAGGCTCTCAAGGACATCAATCTCGATATCGCGCCCGGCGAATTCGTCACGCTGCTCGGCCCGTCCGGCTCGGGCAAGACGACGCTGCTGCAGGTGCTGGCCGGCTTCGTCACCCCGACCAGCGGCAGCATCCTGGTCGCGGGCGAGGAATTGCTGACCAGGCCACCGCACCAGCGCGAGATCGGCCTCGTCTTCCAGAACTACGCGCTGTTCCCGCATATGAACGTGTTCGAGAACGTCGCCTATCCGCTCAAGCTCCGGCGGCTCTCGCGAAGCGAGATCGAGACCAAAGTGCGCGGCGCGCTCGACATGGTCAGGTTGAGCCAGTTCATCGATCGTCCCGTCGACAAGCTCTCGGGTGGGCAGAAGCAGCGCGTCGCCCTGGCGCGTGCGATCGTCTTCGAGCCGCGCATCTTGCTGATGGACGAATCGCTTTCGGCGCTCGACAAGAAACTACGCGAGCAGATGCAGATCGAGCTGCGCCATCTGCATGAGCGCCTGCACACGACGACGGTGTTCGTGACACATGATCAGCGCGAGGCGCTGACCATGTCGGACCGGATCGCCGTGATCAACAACGGCGCGCTGATCCAGTTCGACACGCCGCGCGCGATCTATGACCGGCCAAGGACGCGCTTCGTCGCCGATTTCGTAGGGGAAACGACCTTCCTGCCGGTCGAGCTCAGGGCAGGCGGCGGCGCCAGCGTCTTCGGCACCCCCTTGCGCCTTCCCGACCATGCGGCGGGATCGACAGCCAACTCTCGGGAGAGCTGGCTGGCGCTGCGGCCGGAAAAGCTGGCGATCGGCCCGGTCGCCGCCCCGGGAGCCGAGGTCAATTCCTTCTCCGCCGTGGCGCGCGAGACGATCTTCCAGGGCGACAGCCTGCTGGTGATCGCGGGCTTCCCGGACGGCCAGAACATCGCGGTGCGGCTGGTGCCGCAGGAGGCCAATCGCGGGCTCGTGCCGACCCCCGGCCAGCCGATCCACATCAACGTCCACCGCAATGACAGCATCCTGGTCAGCGGCGATGTCTGAGGCGCGATCCATGACCGGTTTGATCGCGGCGGCTGGGCCAGGCGCTGCCGATGCGTCCTATTTTGCCCGCGCCGAGCGGCGCGAGGCCTGGTCCTTTGCGCTTCTTGCCGTGCCCGGGCTCGTCGTCATCGGGCTCCTGCTGATCGTCCCGGTCGGCTGGCTCTTCATCCTCTCCTTCATCGGCAAGGATGGCGGCGTCTCGCTGGAGAACTATGTCCGGCTGGCGCAGCCGGTCTATGTCATCACCTTCGTGACGACCTTCCAGATCGCCGGGATCGTGACGCTCGGCTCGATCCTGCTCGGCTATCCCGTCGCCTATCTGCTCTCGCAGCTCAGCCCGCGGGCGGCGGCGATCTGCATGATCTTCGTGATCCTGCCGTTCTGGACCTCGGTGCTGGTGCGCACCTATGCCTGGCTCGTGCTGCTGCAACGACGCGGGCTGATCAATAGCTGGCTCGTCGGCCTCGGCATCATCAACGAGCCGATCCCGCTGGTGAACAACTTCATCGGCACGACGATCGGCATGCTGCACGTGCTGCTGCCTTTCATGATCCTGCCGCTCTATTCCAGCATGAAGACCATCGACACCGACTATCTCAAGGCGGCGTCGAGTTGCGGCGCCTCGCCGATGCAGGCGTTCTGGGATGTATTCTTCCCGCTCAGCCGCCCCGGCCTCTTCGCCGGCACCGTGCTCGTCTTCATCCTGAGCCTCGGCTTCTATTTGACCCCGGCCTTGCTCGGCGGCGGGCGGGTCAGCATGTGGTCGATGCAGATCGCCACCAATGTCTCGACCTACAGCAACTGGGGCGCGGCCAGCGCGCTCGGCGTGCTGCTGCTCGTCGTGACCATCGCTATCCTCGCCGCGCTGAACAAGGTGTTCCGCGTCGACAAGCTCTATGGGGGCCGCTGATGCTGACCGCCGCCGCCAGCGCCACGCAGATCAGGCATTATCAGAGGCTCTGGCTCTACGGCCTCTGCGCATTGATCTTCATCTTCCTGATCGTGCCTTGCGTGCTGATCGTGCCGATGTCGTTCTCGGCCTCGAACTATCTCGAGTTCCCGCCGCGGGCCTGGAGCCTGCGCTGGTATCGCGAGTTCTTCGACTCCAGCGAATGGATGGATGCGCTCTGGCTCTCGCTCCGGGTCGCCGGGCTGACGACGCTGATCGCGACGCCGATCGGCACCGCGGCGGCTTACGGGCTCTCGCAGATGCCGGAGCGGCTGACCAAGCCGCTGCGCATGTCCTTCCTGCTGCCGATGATCGTGCCGAACATCCTGGTCGCGATCGGCGTGTTCTTCGTCTTCGCCAAGCTCGGGCTCAACAACACGGTGACCGGCCTCGTGCTCGTCGGCATCATGCTGGCGCTGCCCTTCGTGCTGGTGACGGTGTCGAGCGGGCTGCAATCCTTCGACGGCAATCTGGAGCGGGCGGCCCGCAGCCTCGGCGCGACCCGGCTGAAGGCGTTCCTCACCGTGACCGTGCCGCAGATCAAGAGCTCGATCGCGGCCGGGGCGCTGTTCGCCTTCGTCGCCGCCTTCGACGAGGTGGTGATCGCGCTCTACATCTCCAGCGGCGAAAACTCGACGCTGCCGCGCCGGATGTTCGCCAACATCCGCGATCAGGTCGACCCGCTGGTCGCGGCGGTCTCCTCGGTGCTCGTCGTCGCCTCGATCGTGCTCCTGCTCATCGTCCAGATCGCGAAGCGGCCGGAGAAGGGAGCAGCGCGATGACTGCCAGATCTGTTTCGAAGCGCGACGACGGGGACGCCGCTGAGCTGGACTCACTCTGCCAATACGCGATCCAGGGCGTGCACGAAGCCTCTTATCTGGAATTCCTGCGCTTCGCGCCATTGGAGAAGCCGGACGCCGAGATCAGGGCGACGCTGCATCCCGGTTGCGACCGGATGCGCCTACCCGCGCATATCGAGGCGCGCGCTGGATTCTATCTCGCGGATGCGCTGACGGCGGTTTCGCCCTCGACTTGGCCGGACGCCTTCATGGATGCACGAGACGTCATGGCTGGCGCCTTGCGGATCGCAGCGGGCGAGCGGCAGGTCGTCACCCGCTGTGCCGGGAGCGGGCGCCACGCCTATGCCGGGCGCGCGGCGCATGGTTGTCACCTCAATCATGCGGCGATCGCGGCCTCCTTCCTGCGCGAGAGCCTGCCGCGCGTCGCGGTGCTCAGCCTCGGCGAGCATCACGCCAACGGCATCCAGTCGATCTTCCTGTCGCGCGCCGACGTGCTCTGCGTCTCGGTTCATGGCGACCCGGCCCAGCGCTATCCCTTCTACACCGGCTATGCCGACGAGCACGGCGGCGAGGACGCCGCTGGCGCCAATCTCAACCTCGTCCTTGGGAGCGAGGCTGACGAGAAGGCAGCCGATGCTGCGCTGGCCGAAGCGTGCGAGGCGATCCGGCGTTTCTCGCCCGGTGCGGTCGTGGTCGACATCGAAGCGGGACTATCCGCGCCGTTCGATCGCCTGGCGATGTCGGGCCCTGCCGCTGCGACGCGCAAGCTTTCCGGCGCCCTGAATTGTCCGGTCATGGTGATCGCATGTGAGACCAGCTAGCCGGCCGAGCGCCCTTGCATAGGGCGCCTAGCCGAACCCGCCTTTTTCATCGACGTCGCAAGGCATTTCGCGGTGTCCTTCCCGCAAGGACGGACACGAACAAGCGGATGAACCGGCGCCGGCATGCGGACAGCCAGTCTGCGTGCGCGGCGCCGTTTTCACGTGGGGAGGAGAGACATGACGCAGTTTTCATTGGGCATGACGATGTCGCGCTTCGCATTCGCCGCCGCGGTGCTGGTCGGCTCGGCACAGATCGCCATGGCGCAGGACTCGGTCACCTTCGCCGGCTTCGGCGGGCAATATCAGGGCAGCGTCCGCAAGGCGCTGTTCGATCCGGCCGGCAAGACGCTCGGTGTGCGCGTGCGCGAGGAGAGCCATAGCGGGCTCGCCAGCGTCAGGGTGCAGGTCCAGTCCGGCAAGCCCGGCTGGGACATTGTCCAGCTTGGCGAGGCCGACTGCGCCCGAGGCCAAAGCGAAGGGCTGTTCGAGCCGCTCGACTATTCGAAGATCGACATCACCGGCATCGCACCGCAGGCGCGGGGGACAGCCTATATCGGCAGCAACTATGTCTCGACCGTGCTGGCCTGGCAGAAGGACAAGTACAAGGACAAGCCGCCGCGCAGCTGGAAGGACTTCTGGGATCCGAAGGCGTTCCCCGGCCGGCGGGCCATGCACATCTATCCTCAGGAGAGCATGGAGGTCGCCCTCCTCGCCGACGGGGTCGACAAGGACAAGCTCTATCCGCTCGATGCCGACAGGGCCCTGGCCTCGCTGGCGAAGCTGAAGCCCTCGATCGACGTGTTCTGGCAATCGGGCGCCCAGGCCGCGCAGCTCCTGAAGGATGGCGAGGTCGACATGATCGTGATCTGGGGCAGCCGGGTCGCCAGCGTGCTCGCCGACGGCGCACCGGTCGACTTCACCTATGACCAGGCCCTGCTCGGCTTCGGCTGCTTCGGCATCCCCAAGGGGGCCGCCAATGCCGCCGCCGCCCAGCGCATGATCGCGCAGATGGTCACGCCCGAGATCCAGGCGAACATCCCCGATCTGCTGCCCTATTACGGGCCGATCAACGAGCGTGCCTTCGCGGTGAAGCAGTTCTCAGCCGAAGCGCTGGCGAAGGCCAATTCCTCGCCGCAGAACAAGGATCGCCAGGCGCCGCTCCAGCCCGCCTGGTGGGCCGACAACATCGCCCGCGTGCAGGAGCGCTACCAGGCGCTGATCGCGAAGTGAGCCTCTTGAGGACTGCCTGAGATGAAGACGATCTTCCATCCCGACCAGTACGGTCATCATGTGCGCACCCGGCTTTCGGGTGGCGCGCTCACCTCGGCGCTGGAGGTGCCGGATCGGGCGCGTGTCCTGCTCGCGGCCGCCGAGAGCTGCACCGAGGCGGTGGTCGAGCCGGGACCGGCGGACCTAGCGCTGATCCGGCGCGTTCACGACGCCGACTATCTCGACTTCCTCGAAACCGGCTTCGCCGCATGGAAGCAGCGCTTCCCGGCGAGCGAGGAACTGCGCCCGAGCCTGCATCCCAACGCCTATATGCGCCGGCTGCCGCAGGACCTTTTGGGGCGGGCCGGCTACTACATCGCCGACGCGGCGAGCGTGCTGCTCGCCGACAGCTGGTTGGCAATCCTCGCCAGTGGTGCGACCGCGATCGATGCAACGGCGCGGGTGCTGAACGGCGAGCGGGCGGCCTATGCGCTGTGCCGGCCGCCGGGGCACCACGCCTATCGCGATCAGGCCTGCGGCTACTGCTTCCTCAACAACACGGCGCTGGCGGCGACATTGGCGCGCGATCACGCCTCGCGCGTCACCATCCTCGATGTCGACGTTCATCATGGCAACGGTACGCAGCAACTGTTCTATGATCGCGCCGATGTCCAGACCATCTCGGTCCATGCCGACCCGGCGACGGTCTATCCGTTCTATGCCGGCTATGCCGACGAGATCGGTGCGGGAGAGGGGGAGGGCTTCAACCTCAACCTGCCGGTGCCGGAGCGGGCCGACGACGAGGTCTATCTCGCTGCCGTCCGGCAAGCGGTCGAACAGGCGAAGGCCTTCTCTCCCGATGTCCTGGTAATCGCGCTCGGCCTCGACCCCTCGGTGGCCGACCCCTTTGCCTGCACCGCCGTGACGACGGAAGGCTTCCGGCGCATGGGCGAGAGCCTGGCGAGCTTGCGGCGACCGACCGTGATCATCCAGGAGGGCGGCTATCCCTCGCCGGTGCTGGGCGACAATCTCGCGGCGTTCCTGACCGGCTTCCAGGAGGCGATGGCGTGAGCGGCCTTGCCATGCCTGCGCTGGACGATGCGCTGATGGCGCCGCTGCCGCAGTTCGCCGGCGACGAACTGGCCGGGATGCTGCGCGAGCATTTCGGGATCAGCGGTTCGTTCGCGCGGATCAGCGGTGAGCGCGACCTCAACCTTCATGTCGCCTGCGCGGATGGCCGCGACGTCGTCTTCAAGATCTGCGGCGACTCCGACAGTGCGGAGGAACTCGCCTTCCAGAACGCGGCGCTCACCCATCTGGCGCGGACCGATCCGGCCCTGCCGGTGCCGCGCGTCGTCGCCGCACGCGATGGCAGCACGATCGTGGCGCATGAGCGTGGTGGCCAGCGCTATCTGCTGCGCGTCCTGACCTATCTGCCGGGCGAACCTGCGCTCGGCAGCACCTTGTCGCGAGCCCAGCGGGTCGAGATCGGCATGCTGGCGGCGCGACTCGATCGCGCGCTGGCCGATTTCGAACATCCCGGAGCGAACCGGGCCTTCATCTGGGACCTCGTCCACTTCGCCAGCTTGCGCGAGAAGATCGCCTTCCTCGATACCGACCAGCGCAAGGCTCTGGCGGAGCGCGTGCTCGACCGCTTCGCTGCGACCGTCGCGCCGCTTCTGCCGGCGCTGCCCCGGCAGGTCATCCACAACGACCTCAACCAGAACAACCTGCTGCTCCGGCCGCAGGGTGGTTCGGTCTCCGGCATCATCGATTTCGGCGACATGATCCGGACGATCCGCGTTGCCGAGGTCGCGATCGCCGCCGCGCATCTGCTCTACCGCGAGGCCGATCCGCTGGGCGCGATGGCACAGGTGGTGAAGGGCTATGCCCGGGTCTTGCCGCTCGAAGCGAACGAGATCGCGGTGCTGCCGGTTCTGATTCAGGCGCGGCTCGTGACCCGCGAGCTCATCGTCTCCTGGCGCCGCCAGGCCAACCCCGCCGCGACCACCTCCTATCGCGACGATGTCAGCCGCTTCGGCTGGGAAGCGCTCGCCCGCTGCGATGCGCTGCCCCCGGCCGAACTCCACGCTCGCCTCGCCGAGGCCGCCGGCCTCGGCACTCATTGAGGTCTCCCCGGAAAGAAGCCCGCCATGTACGACACGCTGATGGAACGCCGCGCCCGCCTGCTCGGGCCGATGTACAAGCAATTCTACCAGGCCCCGTTCGTGCCGGTACGCGGCGAGGGCGTCTGGGTGACCGACCAGGGCGGCAAGCGCTATCTCGACGCCTACAACAACGTCCCGCATGTCGGCCATTGCCATCCGCGCGTGGTCGAGGCGGCGAGCCGCCAGCTCGCGACCTTCAACTCCAACACCCGCTATCCCAGCGAGCTGATCGTCAACTATGCCGAGCGCCTCGCGCAGACCATGCCCGACCCGCTCAAGGTCTGCATGTTCGTCTGCTCGGGGACCGAGGCGAACGAGCTCGCCTGGCGGATTGCCATGGCCAATTCCGGCGGTAGCGGCGCGCTGATCACCCGCTCCGCCTTCCACGGCAATTCGACGATCATCGGCGCGCTCGATTCCTCGACCATTCCTGCCGAGCGCCAGCAGGGCTGGGTCGCGACCGTGCCCGCACCCGAGCATCGCGGCATCGGTGATCAAACGCCGAAGCTGACGGCTTCGCGGTATGCCGAGCAGTATCGCCGGGCGATTGCCGGCCTCGTCGAGCGCGGGCACCGGCCAGCCGCGCTTTTCGCCTGCCCGGTCTTCGCCAGCGACGGCCTCTACAGCCCGCCCGCCGGCTATCTCGACGAGGCGATCACCGAGGTCCGCAAGTCCGGCGCGCTGATCATCGCGGACGAAGTCCAGTCGGCGCTCGGGCGCACCGGCACGCATTTCTGGGGCTTCCAGCATGCCGGGATCACCCCGGATATCGTCACCATGGCCAAGCCTATGGGCAACGGGCTGCCGCTTGCCGTCGTCATCACCCGTCACGAGCTGGTCGAGGGCTTCCTCAGGACGGAGCGCTATTTCAATACCTTCGGCGGCAATCAGGTCGTCGCCGCGGCGGGCATCGCCGTGCTCGACGTGCTGCGCGACGAGGGGCTGCAGGAGAACGCGCTGCAGGTCGGGGCCTATCTGCGCGGCCGGCTTGCAGGATTGATGGAAACCGACGAGCGCATCGGGGATGTCCGGGGCACCGGCCTGTTCGTCGGCGTCGAGATCGTCAGGGATCGCGTGAGCCAGGCGCCGGCGCCTGATGTCGCGCGGGCACTCATCGAGGAGCTTCTGCAGCAGGGCGTCCTCGTCGGCATCACCGGCGCCGGCCGCAATCTGCTCAAGATCCGGCCGCCCATGGTCTTCTCCCGGGACAATGCCGACCGGCTTGTGGAGGCTCTCGGGCTTGCGCTCCGAGCGACGCCGGGCTGAAGGTAGCGCCTTCAGCGAACCCGCCGCACGGCTACATGCCGCTTGGACGGTCGGCGACAAGGTCGCCATCCTTGGGACGCGCGTCGCGCTTCTGCGTTCGCTTCAGGAAGTCCAGCATGAAGTAGAGTGCTGGCTCGGCATGCGTTTCCAGCAGAAAATGGCTGCCGTCCAAGATGTGGGCCTCCATGCGCGGGAGATCCTCCATCCACGACAGCGTCTCGGCGAGCTCGAAATAGGGCTCGTGACGCCCCCATAGCATCAGCGCAGGTGGCTGCCATCCTTTGAGGTATTCGGCGATGGCGTCGAATCGGGCGACGACGTTGGCGTAGTCGGCGATCAGCGCGCGTTGCGTTTCCATGCGGCCGGGCAAATTCATCACGCGCCAGTCCTCGATCCAGGGCTCGCCCTTGATCGTGGCGGCGACGTCCTCCGGTAGTCCACCGGCATATTGCTCGCGCGTGAATTCGAAGGTCAGGTGCGACGTCGCCTTGGCTTCACTCTCTGCGGTGGGGTTTGCCCAGAACGCGAACGTCGTTTCCCATAGTGGCCCGAAGCCTGTGCGATGGGCGTTGGCATTCTGAATGATGAGGCCGGAGACCTGTTCGGGCGATCGCATGGCGATATCGAGGCCGACGGGCGCTCCCCAGTCATGCAGATAGATGAAGCGGTGCCCGATCGCGAGATGGTCCAGCAACTCCTGGATCGCAGCGCCGAACGCATCGAAAGTTGGCACAGGCAAGGGAGCCGATCGGCCGTAACCGGGCAAGTCGGGCGCGATCACGTAACTGGCGCGCGCCAACCTCGGAATGACGCCTGCGAAGGTGCGTGACGAGCTCGGAAAGCCATGCAGGAGCAGCAGCGCAGGATCAGCCGCATCACCTGCCGTGATGAAGGACAGGTCGGTTCCACCGGAAAGCCGCAGTTGCTGTTGCTGGGGTGAATTCATGCCAGGATTCCTTGCTGGCATGAAAACGCGCGGGTGGAAGTTAGGTTGCGAGCGTCGAGAGGCGGCCCCTGCGCTAGAAGCAGCGCAGGCTAGTCACCCGACTCCGGGGCTCTTGTGCCGCGCTTTCTCGCCGCTCCGAGCACTAACCCAAATGGCCCCGGCAATATCTTCATTCGTCATTGATCGAGGTTGCCGCGGTTCTAATCTGGGGCGATGAATGGCTAGCGGACGATACGCTGAGGGCGATTGCAGATGACCATTGCGCTCGTCATCGTCATGGCGATCCATCTTGTGGTCGCAAGTCTGATCGCTCTTAGTTCGGCGCTCGAAGCCGAACGCTCCGCTCTTACCGCCAAGGACATCGCCGTGATTGTGCTGGTAAGCGCGGCCTGGCCAGTCATCGCCAGTGCCTTGCTGGCGGCACAGGCATGCCGTTGGCTTTTCCGCAGCAAGCGAGATTTCCTGCCCGCGCTGCGTTGACCCGTCTCGATTGCTCAGGCGCACCAGCCCGGCAGCCTGACCCGCCTCTCGCCGGTCGCGCTGTGCTGTCGGGCAGGGCTCGCGCCTCGGTCGGGAAACGATCAGAAATGCGCTTTCGGCTGGAGCTTCAGCGTCGTGCGCGTCGAATCCGCCATCTTTGACAGCAGCCAGTCCGGATTGCCGAGATTGAAATAGGTCTTCAGCAGAAGGCGCCAGAACAGCCGCTCGGTCTGCGACGAGGGGCCATGCTGTGCGTAGATCCTGGCGCATTCGGCGGCGGTGCGGCTGCCGTGGATCGCGCTGTTGTTGACGCCGGTGCGCCGGAAGCAGGCGATCGGCCGCGCGATCCGGCCATAGGGTTCCTGCGTCAGGGCCCGGCAGAACATGTCGTAATCGCCAGCGTCCCTGTAGGCGATATCGAAGCCGCCCAGCTCCTCGAAAAAGGTCCGGGAGAAATAGGTCGCCATGTGCATGATCGGGTTCCAGCCCAGGCAGACTAGCATGGCGGGCGTCATCCAGTTCGGAGGGGCCGCAAGCCCGCCGAGGCTGTGCCCGCCTGAGTCGATCCAGCGGATGGCGCCGACGACCCAACGCCGGCGGCTTGCGCGGTAGGCGTCGACGACAGCCGCGGCCGCACCCGGGAGCATGACATCGTCGGCGCCGAGAAAGCCCAGCAACTCACCCGAGGAGTTGAATGAGCCCTTGTTGATGGCGTCGAAGATGCCGCTGTCCTTGCCCTGCATCACGCGCAACCCGTAGCTCCGGGCGAGCTCGACGGTTCCATCGCTGCTGCCGCCGTCGACGATCACGTGCTCTATCTCGATGCCGCGCGTCGCATTGCGGCGCGCGGACTCGATGCATTCCTTCAGATAGTCGACGGCGTTCAGCGTCGGGGTCACGATGGTCACGATCATGGGAGCAGCTCCGCCGCTGAGGCCAATCGGTTCAGGAAAGCCGGGGTGAGTTCGCGATTTCCGGCCTTGCTGCCATCATCGGCAAGGGCTCGTCCTCAACCGAGACGGAGTCCTCGACCACCGGAATCCGGGTCACGGAGTTCTGCATGGCCCACATGGCTGCCTGGGTGCGGTTCCTGACCCGCACCTTCCGCAGGATCGCCTTGACATGGACCTTCACGGTGGCCTCGGCGATCTCCAGCTTGCGTGCGATCACCTTGTTGGATTCACCCAGCATCAGCCCTTCGAGTATGCTGACCTCCCGGGCCGAAAGGCCCTGGAACGGCGAGCCGTCGGCCCTGCGCTGGACGCCCTGAAGGAGGCGCTGCGGTTCGACCGCGACTTCGGCGAGCTGCGACAGCAGATCGGGAGGAAACACGGCGCCGTTGGCGATGACGACTTCCAGCGAGGTGATGAGATCTTGCGCGGATACGGACTCGACGAGATAGCCGACCGCTCCGAGCTGCATGGCGCGGCGCATCAGTTCGCGGCTGTCGCGGAGAGCGAGCGCGACGATCTTGGCGCTCTTGAACTGCCTCCGGATGTCGCCGACGATGGAGCAGGACATGTCGTCGATCACGACGATGAAAAGGTCAGGTGTCTTCTGGTCTTCGCAGCCTTGGAAATCGAGGCTGGTCGATCTCTGACTAACCCGGAAGCGCGCACCATCCAGCAATTGGGTGATACCTTCGCGGAGCAGGGCGTTGTCGCTCAGCACGGCGGTCTCGATAATGTCAGCCATTGTTACTCCCCTTTACTCAAAACAAGACTGATGTCGCGGATGCAACAGGAGGCATAGGCTTTCGCTGTCGGTGATTTTTTGTTGGTTGGTGAGAGCCTGGACGAAATACGTGCAGACTAATCACTTGTGGGCATCGCGTGACGACGAGGGATGCCGCACCCTCGGCTCGATGGTTAATAATTAGTTCATTCGGATGTGTTCGTCTTGTCAGGAAAATTACGATCCTGTCAGGGGAAACCTTACACGCGAAAGCATGCGATGACCCCGGAAGCTTGATATCGCCCTCGGTATAATACTTCAGGTTGTAGGATCGACTTTAAGAATTCGAATGAGATCCTTCGCCAACACCGCCGCTTCGGTCCGGTTACGTACATTGAGGGTACGCATCAGGGCGGAGACATGGATCTTCGCCGTCGGTTCCGCGATATGAAGCGCTTGGGCGATTTCCCGGTTCGAGAGTCCATCTGCCAGCAGCGCCAGCACGTCCTTCTGCCGGCGCGTCAGCCCGAACGGGTCCTGCTGCGAGCCGATACGGCGCTGCGGCGTTTCGCGAGAGCGATAAGCATCGGTGGCGGAGCCGAACGGAGTGAGGCCGCGCGGTATCGCAAGACGCCCGGCGAGGGTCTCCTTGACCGCTTCGACGATCTCGTCGTCACGCTGCAGTTTCGAAATGAAGCCGTGGAATCCCTCGGCGACGTAGTGGAGAACCTGGTCGAAGGTGCCGTTGCTCGAGATCACGACATAGCGTGTCGTTGTCGAGGCTCGCTTGAAGTCCCAGATGATCTGTGGATCAGAGGACCCCGTCAGGCCGAGGCTGACCAGTACAAGATGAATTGGCTGGTCTTCCATCAGGCTACGCATCAGCCCGTCGAAATCTGCAGCTTCGAGGATCTCGGCTTGTGGCAGTGCTGCCTGCAGAATGGTGCGCAGACCGGTGCGGTAGAGCGCATGTTCGTCGGCAACGAGGATCCTGATCATGTTCGCGCCGCCGCTCTGTCGCCTTTGCAATTGGGAGACGCAGCCGCATTGGTAGACGTCGCCCGGTCGCAGGCGGTGCCGGATATAGGCTCCTATCCCCGGAATCTGTCGTAGCGGGAACGGTCTTCCAAGTCGCGACGCTCTTCGGGAGATGCGGTTGCTTGGCGCGTGGCCATTGTTGTTTCGCTCAAGCCAAGTTGAGTACTCCGCACAGGGGCCAGCTGCGACAGTTGAGAGCACCGATGGCTTAGTCAGGTCTCTCAGACGTCGAGAATCCAGCCATGGCTGGCGCCGTACCTGATGATGTCGAGACGCGAGTGCAGCATCAATTTCTTGCAGGCTCGGTAGCGGTAGGTCTCGACGGATTTGATGCCGAGGCCGACGCGCCGCGCGATCTCCTTGTTGGAGTGGCCGACAGCGGCCAGGCGCAGGACCTGCATTTCGCGGTAGGTCAGCGTTCCGTTTGCCGCCGCAGGAGACAAGCCAGGGTTTGGGCAAAGCTTGCGGATCCATTCCGAACGGAAATCTTCCAGCTCCGAGTCGATGTAGACACCGCCGCTCAGAACCGTCCTGATCGCCTGCGCCACCTTCTCGCTCGCAGAAGCCTTGAGCACATAGCCGCGAATACCGATCCTCAGCGCCTTCTGGACATAATTCGGCTCCTCGTAATGGGTGAGCATTACGATCTGGGTGTCGGGCTTCTCCTCGAGGATGCGTTCGGCCAGTGCCATGCCGCTCATGCCGGGCAGACCCATGTCGAGGACGGCAATGTCGGGGCGCTGGCTGCGCATGAGGATCAGCGCCTCGGACGCGCAGGTCGCTTGCCCCACCAACTCCAGATCGGGCAAGCCGAGCACGAGTGCCTGCAAGCCCGCCAGCACGACGGGATGATCATCGACCAGTATGATGCGCGCCGTCGTCAACCAGGGCTCCGCTGCGGCTCGTAGGCCAGAGGAGCAACAGCGGTGACCGCTGTGCCCTTGCCGGCACGCGGGCCGATCTCCATTGTCCCGCCGATATCGTCCATGCGTTGGCGCATTCCGCGGAGTCCGAGGCCGTCGCTGTTGCCCGGATGCGTTGCCGCTGGCCGAATACCGGCTCCGTCATCGGCGATCGTGAGCGCGATCGACTCGCCCGCGAATTCCAGGGTGAGATCGAGCTTCCGTGCACCGAGTGCGTGTTTGAGAATGTTCGTCAGCGCTTCCCGCGCCACCCGATACAGCGCGCCCTCGACGGCGATGGGTAGCCGCGCGGGTTCAGCTCCCTTCGTTCTGAACGAGAGGTCAAGTCTCCCATCCGCGGCGAACGAGGCGGCCATGGTCTCGATGGCGCGGCTGAAGCCGAGTTCTTCGATGAGGCGTGGCCGGCCGCCGACAACGGCATGGTGGATCTTGCGCCCGACGTCGGCGACATGTTCGACAATCTCGTCGAGACGCTTTCTCGCCAGCCCTTTCGTGCCTTCTCGCAACCTTCTCAGCTCCATGAGGACCAGGACCATCTCCTGTCCGGCATGGTCGTGCAAATCTTGTGCTATGCGCTCGCGCTCGTCGGCTCGGATGTGGCTGAGCTCGTCCTGAAGCTCGTGCGTCCGTGCCTCCACGACGCGCAGCGCTTCGGCGACGAAGCAATATTGCTCGACCAGCCTGAAGCGATCGCTGCGCAGTTCGTCGTATTGCTGCATGGCAAGGCGGCGCTGCCGCTCGGCGGTCAGGCGCCTCATCCGCTCCGCAGCTGCCGAGAAGCGCGCGTCGAGGAGAGGAAACAGTCGCAGCAGGAGCGTGGCCGGCCGGCTTCGGCGCCGTGGGACCAGGACATTGCCGAAGCAGCGATAGTCGACGGCGCCATCAGGCCCGTCAAAGCTGACTCTTTCGATCAATGGCTGGCGCGAGCCCGAGCAGGCGAGAAGATAGGTCCGCAAAGCCTCGCCTCGGCTCGCGCACATCTCGATCAAAGACGAGGTCGTATCCCCGGGATTGAGCACCTGGCTCGCGGCACGATTGCGCGCGTGGACGCTTCCGTCGCTGAGGGCAATGATCGACGGCTCAACATAGGCTTCGAGGTCTAGCTCATGCCGAAGCTGCAGATGCATCATCGCGGAAATATTCCCTCGTATCCGGGCCCAGCTCGGTTCGCTTCAGATGCAGAACCACGCGGCACGCACCATCGCCCCTGGCGATTGTTTGCTCGAGATCGACGGCAGCGTACCCAACCGCGTTGGCGGCCATCCGGCCGAAGATGTTCGAGGTCAGCATGCAAAGGGATGGATGATTCGTAGCGGCGTTTCCAAGAGGGCACGCGCAATTGCCGAACACGACCTGGTCATCGTCTTCCTCGATGAGGGAGAATGCTCCGCCGGCTCGGTTCTTCAGGTCGAGCAGAATGCCGATCAACTGATTGCGGCTGAGATTCTGGACACCAAGAGCTGTCTTGTACTGCTTCTCGATATCTGCGCCCAGTCGTGCGGCGATGCTGCTGACATAGGCGCACGCATCTTCAACACCCGCGATCGTCTCCAGCAAATCGACCATGTCGGCGAGTAACGTGCTGAAAAGACCGTGATGGTCGAAATCGATGTCGAGCGAGCCGATGCTCGGCAATGTCGGGTTATTGACGGGCGGAGTCACGATGGCTGACCCTCCTAAACAGGGCGCCGTCCAATAGAGGCGCCCGTGGGGTGTGTTGAGATGGTTCACCTTGAGGAAAAGTCAGCCTCCTTCGTCGTGAGTGCTATTCAATTAGTTCCGGGCTTCGTGCTTTGGTTCGTCGTCGGTTTTGGATTTTATAAATTTAAATTCATCTGAAGATGAGAATAATATTTAAATTCAGAAGGCCTATATCCGTTGTAGAAACATTAACGCTGCATCAGCATTCCATAATTAAAAAAAATAATCGATTATAAAAAATTTAAATTTACGTTTTTTGTTATCACATTTGAGTGAAGACTGGGTGTGCCGCGAGATTGTCGACGGCTCTTGCCTCAAGCGGGCAAGTTAAAGGATATTCAAGGCTGGCCGTAGGCGAAGCCGGTGGGGTAGATTTAAATCGATACCAAGGCTCGGAAGGCGTATCTTCAAATTGATAATAACAGCTTGTTGGAGGGCTGTCTGCCAAAATCTGAGTAGACCTGTATCGGTTGGATTTTTTACAACGGCAATTCTAATATAGGTTGTATCTTCTGCCGCGGGTCGGCCGATTCGAGGGCGCGATGAATCCAGATCGGGATCGCAAAAGGGCAAATAGATTGCATGAGCGTGTAGTATAGTGAATTTTAGTCGATGCAGCTTAAAAATATCGGAAGCTTCATTTCTACAATTTTCCATGTCAAGAGTACCAATTGCATGCGTGTGATGCTAGCGCTTGCACCAAAGCGCGTGGCAGGCGAGGCGGATTGTTCCATTTTGAACTTGTGATCGCGCTGGTATTCGAGATGGCAGCATTCTCGCCAAGATAGTGGTGATCGGCTCGACTAGGTTGGCCGTTTCGGTGCTGGGGCGCGTCGAAGTGCCGAATTAGTGCAATGCCTCCGCATTTTTGTGAATGGCTGTTCACATCCACCGATCACGAAGCGATTGGATCAGATCGGCGAACCCGGCGGTGAAACGGCTTATCGGCCAGCTTTTTAAGCCGTCGCCACGCAAATGGCAGGAAACTCTGCTGGGCATGGTCTGCAGGTGTGCTGAGCACCAGACCGGGGTCGATCAGCATCGCCCCTCCGGTCCGGGCGGCGAGGTGGCGGTTGAAGGCCAGGTGCTCGCAGATGCTCGGACCCTCCTGGAGATAGCTGCCGAGGCGATAGGTGCCGGCGCGATAGAGACACAGGCCGTTGAAGCTCGAGGCGCACGCGATCTCCCGGTCCTCCGTCAGGGCGCGCTGGTGCGGATAGATGCGGGAACGGAAGAAGCGATAGTACTTGAAGATGTCGGTCCTGCTTTCCGCTAGGTCATCGAGAAGTGTTTCGAATGATCGATGCTCGTCCTCGAATGCCAGGAGGTCGTAGTAGTGTGGGCGGGACGTGGCCGACACGCCGACAACGCCTGGCCGGTCGAGTTTCGAGGCGGCGGCGAGGAGGGCGGATACCGATGGTGGCGTGGCGAGGACGTTGTCGATATCGAGAACGCAGACGAAGCGGGGTTCGATGACCGATGCTTCGAGTTCGGCTTTGAGCCGTTCCCGGCCCAGCGCCATCCGTCTCAATCGTTCAGGCTCGTCCGCCATGAACGGGGTTGGAACCAAGATGACCTTCCCCTGTTCCGCCGCCTGTCGAAGCAGCGCGCGCGTTGCGTCGCGCGAACCGTTCTCGCCGACGAATGCGCAGACGCTGATACCGTTGTCCCGAAGCCTGTCGAGGAAGTCGAGAAAACGCGGGACGGTACGGGCGCAATCCTTGGCCAGAGCCAGGAACGCGAAATCCCGTTGCATGGTTTCCTGCCGCTTCACGTCTCCTGGGTCCTGATGGCGATCAGCGATTTGGGGAGGAACAGGACATTCTCGGTCAAGATCTCCGCGTCGGGAAAGAGCTCCGCGAACTGAGCCCGGTCGAGCATCGAGGTGCCTTCCACGATCTGCATGGCTTGGTCGAGGGAGGCGGCCTTCGCATAGAAGCCGCGCGCCCTGCTCGATACCATCCGCCGCTGCAGCGGCTGCGGTAGCCAGTGCATCATCGGTGCATTGCTGTGCGGATCGAGCGGAAACCAGAAGTTCGGTGTCTGCACATAGTAGCTCGGAGCAAGCCGTCTGATCTCGGCTGCGACGCGCTTCATATCGGCCCAGCGGCCGACATGTTCGATCAGCGAATTGGAGTGGACGAAGTCGAAGCTCCCGTCGCCGAACGCACTGACGTCGCGCGCATCGCCCTGGACGACATGAAAGCGCGGATCCGGCGAGGGGGGCTTGGCTTCGATGTTCAGGAGCCAGATCTCCACCCCCGAAGGCGGCAGGTCGAACTGCCAGTAGTCGGCGTCTCCCCCCAGGTCGAGTATCCGGCACGATCCCCGCTTGCTGACCACGGCATCGATGATCGGGCGGACATAGGTCTTGAACCGTTCCTCGCGGAACTGGGAGCGGCGGAACGAGCGCGGAATCATGTTCATGCGTTTCGGGCCTCGCGACGCCACGCGGTTCTGGAGACGCGATCCTAGCGATGAGCGCTCAGGCGGAGCATTGGTCCGAGGACTGAGCATCTAGGGCTTGCGGGCTAAGCCGTCTGGGCACGCGGCCGGCCGAGACGGGGTTGCGAGTGACGTGAAGCCGCCTTGCGCGGCGAAAAATGCTCTAGTCGGGCTGCACGATCCGGCCGTTGGCCTCCTGGCCGAGGCTGCGGAACCTTTCGTAGGAGATCGGCTCATGCCCCCATATGAAGAGGGGCGCGTCGGTTGGCCGGCGCAGCACATAGGTGTTGCGATCGAACTGGTTGCTACCCGTTTCGATGATTCCAAAGTTCGGGGTTGCAGCCGGAACATCGCTCGCCCCGCCGGACAGGCCGGTGTCGCCCTCGTAGACGACCTCGTTGTCATGGACTGTGTTGCGGGCCGTCCGGTAGAGCAGCTTTCCCGAGCTTCCCAGCTTGGGTTGATCGACCCGCTCGCGGCCCTGATCGACGATGACGATCCCGCTGCTGCCCTTGGCCACAGTGACCGTGTTGCCGTAGACGCGCACGCCTTCCGACGCGGCGATCTGGATGCCCGCGCCCCAGACCCAGAAGCTGCCCTGCTGGCCGCCGCGCCCGGTTCCGTTCAGGCGAACGGTATTGTTGCGGATGATGGCGTCGAAGCTGATCTCGTAGAAGATTCCGGCGTCCGAATTGCGCTCGACGAGATTGTTCTCGAACAGGACGTCGCGGCAGTCGACATCGCACCAGAGTCCCGAACCGTAATTGTCGTGGACATGGTTGCCGCGCAGCGTCAGCCGCGCGACCTTGCCCGCCTTGACGCCGCCGGCTTCCCACCCGGCATCGAAGCCGTAGATGTTGTTCTCGTAGATCTCGTTCCCCTCGATCAGGACATCGCTGCCGTTGGGCGAGATCCCGAGCTGGCCGTTGTGATGAACCTTGTTGCGCCGGACGATGCTCCTGTCGCCGGTCGCGATTCCCGATCCGCTGTTGAAGCGAACCTCGTTGTCTTCGATCAGCCAGTCGGTGGCGCGCAGGTTCTCGTCGCCGAAGATCGCGCCCTGCTGGGCCGGCGTCGCATATTTCTCGACGGTCAGGCCTTTGACGATGACACCACGGGCGCCAGCGTTGTTGAAGGCATAGGGCTGCCGCATCCTTTCCAGGGTACGGCCGCGCGGATCGTCCGCAAGATAGCTCAGTCCGGTTGCTGCGTCGGAATAGACATTTCCGGGTAGTAGATCGGCGCGATCAGCTACCGGCTCCAGCGGTTGGCCGTCGAGAAAGAAGCGCACCGGATCGTTGCAGCGGGCGCGATGGGGCAGGCAGGTGCCGAACGGCCTGACCGCAAGCTTCGGCGTGGCGGTCACCCAGAAGGCTCCCTGCCTGCGAAGGTCGGTGACCGGCTCGGCGCCGCTGAGTATGGCGCCGGGCTGGCCGACGAAGGATTGCCTGTCCTTCGGCGCGATCTGCTGGGCTCGGTGAACACCGGCCGCGATGCAGAAGGTCGCTCCGGGGGGAGCCTTGTCGACGAGGACCTGAATGGATGCGCCGACCGGGACGAGGATCGAGCCGGGCGGGCAGGGGGCCTTCTCGGTGGCTTCGGAGGCAGGGCTGTCCAGCAGCGCCATCACCCCGAGGAGAGCCGCACCGACGATGCGCGCGCCGCTGCGCGCCATGCGCGCGAAGCGGGCGGGTGCATCGACGAGATGCCAGGCGCGGTAGACCATCAGCGAGCCAATCCCGATCCCGAACAGGATCCAGAAGGGAATGCCCAGCATCGGCCCCTCGAGCGCGACGTCGAAGGATGCGTCGATGACGATCGAGGCGAGGTAGCAGACCAGGAAGACGAAGTAGCGTCCCCAGTCGAGGTCGCCGCGTCGCCAGGCGAGGTGGGCGGCGCGCAGCAGCGCCACGCTCCAGCTGCCGATGGTCAGGAGCCAGAGGGCGAGCCCCGGCACGCCTCCCCGGGCGAGATAGGTCATGTGCACGCTATGCGGACTGCGTACGGTCGGCCCGCCGCGTTCGAGACCGACGACGAACCCGTCCGCCTCAGCCAGGTTCATGCCGAAGCCCTTGCCGGTCCAGAAATAAGGGCCGTGAACGGTGTAGTCGCGAATGGCTTGCCACCAGCTTAGCCGCCATAGCTTGGTACCGTCGAGATTGTTGGCGTCGCTCGATTTGGCGACGCTGGCGAGATTCTCGACGACGGCGACCGCGCTGATGGGGCGCTCGCCTCGGGGCAGGTCGATCTCGAAATCGACCGAATAGGCCAGGAGCATCACGAGCGCGAGGCCGCCGCTGATGGCGGCGAGGCGACCGATCTGTCCGGTCAGAACCATGGCCAGGACCAATGGGACCAGCAAGGCCAGCATGCCGCCGCGGCTCTGGCTGGCGATGAGCAGGGCCGCGCCGAGCGCACCGAAGAGCCAGGTCCGGCTGACCTTGCAAAGGCCGACCAGAACGAGCACGAGCGCGCCGCAGAGATGTGCCGCGAGCTCTCCGGAGCGCACCGAGATCACCTCGACATTCTGGCCGGGCAGCTTGGGGATTGAGGAGCCGAAGAAGCGCGCGATGAGATAGAGGACGATCGCGATCGGGATGAGCACGCGCGCATGCACCCTGAAATAGCCGACGATCTGGGCGATTCGGATCGGGCGCTCGATCACCAATGCGGCAACGATGAAGGCGAAGCCGGCATAGAGCGCGACCGCGCCGTCGCGCAGCGCGTCGACCCCATAAGCGCCGACGCCCTGCAGCGTCCGTAGCAGAACCCAGCCCATGAGCAGGGCTGCGATAATGGCCGGCACGGTGGTGAGCAGCGCGGTCGCGCAGCCCGAGGCGAAGAAGGCGAGCAGCCCGAGTGCGAACAGGATCTCGCCCACGAAGAGCGGTGGCAGGCCGAGATAGGCGAAGCTCTTGCCGAAGACGACATATCCGGCAAAGCCGAGCGCCAGGATCGGCAGATAGCGGTCGGTTGCCCGCCGGTCGGCAGCAACGTCAGTCGGTGCTTCCGATATTCCTCTCACCGCCACCCTCGGTCTGCGCTGCACGTGCCGTCGCGTGAGGAGACTAGCCTTCGGCCAAGCCCAGACAGGATGGGCATCCGAGGTAGCCATGCCGGCGAGGCGGCCGGCCCACCTCCTTCTGGGCAGTCCCGATGCCCAGCGTAGTGGGCGGGACGGCGACGCTAGACTTCGGTCGGTGAAGATGTGGCTGGGCGATTGCCCGTGGAGGCTCCACGACATGCGGCGCTCGGGCAAGGTTGGCTGGGTGTTCGGCCTCCCGCGACAGGACGGACCCGGCGGCAAGGCGTGGGCAGGCATGGGAATGCGTCTGCGCTCGATGCGCGGTCCGGCGCTGTCATTCGGCGATCAGGCGCTGTCCAGCGCCTGCAACTTCCTGACGACCATCCTGCTGGCGCGAGCGCTGGGCCTCGAAGCCTTCGGGCTCTACACGATGGTCTGGCTCGCGCTCTATTTCGCAATGAGCCTGCAGCTCGGCCTGATCGTCAGTCCGATGATGAGCATCGGTACCAAGGAGCAGGGGGCCGAGGCCGAGGCCTATTACACCGTCGTCTTCCTCCACCAGGCGGGTTACGTCGTCGTCGCGACCATCGGGGTCTTCGTCGTGCTGAGGCTTGCTGCGGGCGCGCCGTCGCCCCTTGCCGAAGTCGCACTCCCGGGCGCCATGGCTGCGGCCTCGTATCTGACGCAGGACTTTCTGAGGCGGTATCTGTTTGCCCGCCGGCAGCCCGCCGGGATCCTGCTGATCGATGTGATCAACCAGCTTCTAAGGCTCGGAGCGCTCGCGACGCTCTGGCAGGTCGGATTGATGAGCGTCGAGAATGCCCTATGGGCCGTCGCCGGAGCGGCTGCGATTTCCACGGCCTGCGGTCTGCGCATGTCGGGGCCTCTGCTGTGGCGGCGGCAGGTCCTGACCAGCATCACCATGCGGCAATGGCGGTCGGCGCGATGGCTTGTCCTGACCGGGTCGGTGCAGTGGGTGCTCAGTTATAGCGGGCTCCTGGTGACGGCTGGTCTCTTCGGGCCGAAAGTGCTTGGCGCCCTCAGGGCAGCGCAGAGCCTGCTCGCCGTCCTCAACGTGGTGCGCGAGGCGCTGGAGAACATCGTCCCGCCCTTGGCCGGGAAGGCGTTGGCGGAGGGCGGCATGCAAGGTCTCCACCGGACCCTTGCCCGCGCCATGCTGTTCGCCGGCTCTATCGGCGCCATGGCGGTTCTTGGCCTCGGCCTGTTTGGCCCTTGGCTGCTGCACCAGCTCTATGGCGGCGAGATCCTTGAGTTCGACTGGGTCATCGTCTGGTACTCCTTCGCCTTCCCGATGGCGCTGCTGAGCCTGGTCCTCGGCTGTTCCTTTCGGGCGCTAGAGCGCACGCGGCCGGTTTTCCTGGCGACGCTCGTCGGAGGCTCCTTCAGCTTGCTCGCGGTTTATCCGGCTGCGCTCACTTTCGGCGTGGCTGGGTTGATCGCGGTGACCCTTCTGTCGGAGCTCGCCGCTCTCATCGTCCTGGTATTGCTTGCACTTCGGATCCCGGGTCTGCTGGCGAACCCGCCCGTCGCGCCGGCCAGTGGCCGCATGATGACGGCGCCGGCGCCATGATGCCGCTGCCGCCATCTCAGGTGCATCTCTGGTGCTGCCGCGTCGATCTTCGCGCGGCAGAGGCGGCAGGCCGACGCGGGATTCTGTCCGAGGAGGAGTGCGCCCGCGCCGACCGCTTTCATGACAGGAAGGCACGAGCCTCATTCATCGTGGCGCGGAATTGGCTGCGACGCGTCCTGGCCCTCTACATCCCCATTCCGCCGCCGCAGCTTCGCTTTGGCGAGACGGCTTTCGGCAAGCCGTTTCTTGCCAACGAGTACAAAGCGCGGCCCATCGCCTTCAATCTCAGTCATTCCGGCGACCTCGCGATCGTCGCGGTGGCGGACGGCATGCAGGTCGGCATCGATATCGAGCGCATCCGGCCGGTTTCGGCCGATCTCTTGGCAGCGTGTCTCGCGCCGCGGGAGTTCGCAATGCTCGCGGCCCTCAGGCCGGCGCTGCGCGAGGAAACGTTCATCCGCTGCTGGACACGCAAGGAAGCCTGCCTGAAGGCGATCGGCGTCGGCCTCAATGGCTCGCCATCGAGCTTCGAAGTCTCGCTAGATCCGCTCAAGGCGCGGCTTCTTGCCGTCGAGTCCGATCCGGCCGAGGCCGATCTCTGGCAGCTGGCCGATCTGGAGCCCGCGCCGGGCTATTGCGGCACGCTGGCCGCACGGCATCGTGGCTGGTCTGCCGTCTGGATGGCGCGGCCATAGCTCTTGCCGGCGACAAGAGCTGTCGGTCAATGCCGCGCCTGGCCTGTGGCCTCGACGATCCGTTCGGCCATCGTCCGTGATCCGGCTTCGGAGAATGCGCCTTCATGACCTTCGCCGTCGACGGCGAAGCAGGGCGTATCCGGCGCAAGATGGCCCGCCCAGCCGAGGGTGGCATCCGGCGGCCAGCCGGGTGGGATCGCCCCGCTCCGGAAGATCAGGACGCGCCCGTCATAGGTTGGCAGCGCATAGCGCTGAACCAGGGCCTCGAGTTCGTCGGTCGTCCGCCAGAAATCGGCTTCGTCGGCCGCTTCCTCGGCCGGGCGCCAGAAGAACAGGCGTTTTGCCTGCCGGATGGCGGCAGTCGATTGCAGCCAGAACGACATGCGAGTCACGAAGCTGCGTGGACCGGCCTGCCAGAAGCGTCGGGCGAAGCGGCCGGCGCGTTTCAGCCTGAACCACAGGCGTGCGCCATAGGGCTGCCGCAGGAAGTAGCCGGGCGCCCAGCAATCGATCAGCGCCACCAGATCGACTTGCTTGCCGCTCGCTTCCAGTTGCTTCGCGACTTCCACGGCGATCACGCCGGAGCGGCAGAAACCGGCGATCCGATAGCGGCTGTCCGGCCTGGTCGCGATGATCGCCTCGCAATAGGCCGCCGCCAGCTGTTCGATCGAGGCGGGTGCCGCTCCGTTCACCAGCGGGTCGAGCAATTGCAGCGCCACGAAAGGCTGGTCAGGGCCGAGTTCATGCGACAATGGCCGATAGAGACGCAGGTTATGGGCGGTGTGGTTCAGCGCGAACAGGGTCGGCTGCGTGCCGGTCTGCTGCAGCCAGGTCCGGCGCAGCGCTGTCGCGTCGATCACCGGCGGCAGAGCTGGAGTGGCCGGCAGCCAGAGCGGGGACGCGATCGGCAGCGAGCTGGGCGCCGGCCGGGGCAAGCGCGCAGCCGGGTTGGCGACGAGGGCTTCCGCCAGGCTTTCGAACTGCGCCGCCAGCTCGCTCGCAGTCGCCTCGTCATAAAGGTCGCGATGATATTCGCAGGTCAGGCGCCAGCCCTCCTCCCGCTCGACCAGGATGAAGTTGAGATCGTAGAGCGCGCCGGGCAGGGGCGAAGGAATTCCCGAGAGTTGGAAGCTGTCATTGGCGAGTTCGCCGATGAAGGCGCGCTGGACGATGAAGTTGATCGAGATCGGTGGGCGGCTGGCATCGCCACCGCTCGGCAAGAGCGGCACAAGCCGGCCGAACGGCCATAGATGATGATCGACGGCCTCCTCGAACGTGTCGCGGGCAGCCTGGCAAAGATCGAGGAAACTCTGCTCCTCGGAGACCCTGGTGCGCAGTACGAGCGTGTTGACGAAGGGGCCGACGATCGCCTCCAGCTCGACATCGTCCCGGTTCGCCATCTGCGTGCTGAGCACGAGGTCGGAGGCGCCGGTGCGTTGCCGGATCAAGGTCAGGAGAACGGCATAAGCAGCTGAAAAGAAGGTCGTACCTTCCTTGCGCGCCAGATCGGCGAGCCCGGTGGTCAGGGCGCGGGGGAGTAATCGCGAGAGCGAGGCTCCATTCGTACTCCGTGTCGCGGGGCGCTGGCGATCGGCCGGCACTTCGACGATGGGCAGATCGGCGAGTTGGCGCTGCCAATAGGCTTCCTCCCGCGCGAGCGGGCCGCCGGCCATGCCGTCATCGCTCCCCTCGGCGAAGTCGGAATATTGGAGAGGAAGCGCGGAGAGAACCGGTTCGCGGCCGCGGCCGAGCGCCTGATAGGCCGCGACAAAATCCTTGGCGATGATACCCATCGACCAGCCGTCGCTCACGATGTGGTGGGCGACGACCAGGATGACAGCTTCCGCGCGGCTCTTGCGCAGCAGCGTCGCCCGCAGCAGCGGTGCTTCGGCGAGGTCGAAGCGCGTGCACGCCTCGCTCTGCGCGATGCGATCGGCTTCCCTGGTCCGGTCCGCCTCGGGCAGGCCAGACAGGTCGATCTCCGGCAACTTGAACGGAACCTGCTCGGCGATCGCCTGAACGGGGCGGCCATCTTCCAGCCGGATCGCCGTCCGCAAGGATTCATGACGGTTCAGGATCGCCTGGAACGCCTCCTGCGCCAGCGAAGCATCCAGATGCCCCCGGATCCGCCATTTGACGGCGATGTTGAGCACCGGCGTGCCGGGATCCTTGCTGTCGATCTCCCAATAGCGCTCCTGCGCCGATGAGCATCTTGCCGTCAACACGATAAGGTCCGGCTCGCGAAGTTGCGGTTCAGGTTCGCGCGTGAACTGGTTCGCCATGGCTCGTTCACCTTCTCTCGCGCTGCGAGATGGCACTCGGCTCGCCCTGTTGTTCCCCATCGCGCTGGCGTCGCCAGGGCCGCTTCCAGAACGTCGCGGCCGGGGCAGGCGTTTCAGGGACGGCCCCATCGGGAAGCGCTGCCGCGACGGCCGCGATCGTCCGATTCCGGAAAAAGTCCCGGGCGGCGACCTTGAGGCCTTCGCGGCGAGCACGGCTGGTGATCTGGAAGATGCTGAGGGAATCGGCGCCGAGATCGAACAGGTCGTCGTCGACATCGATATCCTCGCGCCGCAGCACCTCGCTCCAGATGCGGATCAGCGTCTCTTCGACGGGCGTTCGCGGCTTGGCCTTGTCGGCTGCCTTGTCAGGCTTGGGCGCCGCGCTCTGGGCGTCCGGCGCCGGCAGCGCGGCGCGGTCGAGCTTGCCGCTCTGGTTCAGCGGCAGGGCCGGCAGGCCGACCCAGGCGGTCGGAACCATGTAGTCCGGTAGCTCCTGCGCCAGCGCGGCCCGCAATTCGCTCGGCGGCGGGCTTTCCGTTCCAGTGACATAGTAGCAGACCAGCCGCGGCTCGCCGGGCATGTCCTCGCGCAGGATCACGGCCGAGACGATGCCGGTCTTGCGGGCAAGAACGGCCTCGATCTCGCCAGGCTCGATCCGGAAACCACGTAGCTTCACCTGATGGTCGAGCCGCCCGAGATGCACGATACGTCCGTCGGGGAGATATTTGGCGCGGTCGCCGGTACGGTAGGCCTTCGCGCTCGTGCCGGGGTCGATCGGATTGTCGATGAAGCTCTTCGCAGTGAGCTTTGGATTATTGGCATAGCCTCGCGCCAGGCCGGCACCGCCGATCAGGAGTTCGCCGGGGATGCCGATGCCGACAGGCTCGTTGTTGCCGTCGACGACGTAGAACTGCGTGTTGGCGATCGGCAGGCCGATCGTGACGACCTCGTCCTCCGGCTGGATGCGGGCGACGGAGGACCAGATCGTGGTCTCGGTCGGCCCGTACATGTTCCAGAGTTCGCCGCCGCCTTCGAGCAGCTTGCGTGCGAGGTCGAGCGGCAGGGCTTCGCCGCCGCAGAGCATGCGCAGGCCCGGCTGCGACCGGAAGCCGGCTTCGAGCAGCAGGCGCCAGGTCATCGGCGTCGCCTGCAGCACGCTCGCTTCGCTCTGCTGCAGCCGCGCCAGCAGCTCGGCGCCGTCCCTTGCTTCGTCCGCGGTCGCGATCGCGACGCGGCCGCCCTGGATCAGCGGCAGCAGCAATTCCAGCGCCGCGATGTCGAAGGTCACCGTCGTGATGGCGAGCATCGTGTCGGAGCTGGAGAAGCCGGGCTCGCGCGCCATCGCGAACAAAAGGTTCGACAGCCCGCCATCGGTGACCTCGACGCCCTTTGGCGCGCCGGTCGAGCCGGAGGTGTAGATCACATAGGCGAGCTGGTCAGGCGTGATCGCCGCCGTCCTGATCCCGGCGAGGTTCGCCGTGGTCTGGTCGACATCGATCAGCATGACACTCTCATCCGGCTCGACGATGGCCGGGTCGAGCGGGCCCGCGGTCAGCAGGGCGACAGCTTCGGAATCGCGCAGGATCCGCTGGATGCGCGCCTTCGGCATCACAGGATCGAGCGGCACATAGGGGAAGCCGGCCTTGAGCGCGCCCAGCATGCCGGCGACCAGTGCCGGCGAGCGTTCGATCAGCAGGCCGACGCGGCTTTCGGGGGCGTCGACGCGCGCCGTCAGCTCGGCCGCGATCCGGTCGGCCCAGGCGTTGAGCGCGGCATAGGAGAGCTGCTGGTCGCCGCATGAGACGGCGATCGCCTCAGGCTGCTGCTGGACCTGGCGTTCGAAAGCCTGGATCGTACCGTCTTCGCTGTGCAGCGCGACCTGCGTGTCGTTGATCTCGGAGACGAGCCGTTGGCGCTCCTCGCCCTCGATCAGCGGCATCGCCGCGATGACCATCTCGGGATTGGCGACGAAGGCGGCGAGCAGCGTGCGATAGTGGCCGAGCCAACGATCGATCGTCGCCGCGTCGAAAATATCGGCGCCGTAGCAGCAGTCGATCCGCAAGCCATCCTCGGATTCGCCGATGTTGAAGTAGAGATCGAAGGTCGAGAAGGCTTTCGGGTTCGGCTCGGCACTCGCTTTGACTCCTGGGCCGAAGTCGAGATTGCCGGCCAGCCGTTCGAGATTGAACTGCACTTCGACAAGCGGCAGCCGCCCGGACACCGGCGGGACGCGTAGCCGCTTCAGCAGTGCACCGAGCGTGAAGCTCTGATGGTCATAGGCGTCGAGGACGGTACGCCCAATTTTGTCGAGATGGGTCGAAAACGGCTCGGCCGGATCGATCCCGCCGCGGATCGGCAGGAAATTGACGCAATGGCCGACGGGCGAGGGCCCTTCGAGCAAAGACTGCCCGGCGGCGGGAACGCCGATGACGAGGTCGCGCTGGCTCGATAGCCGCAGCAGCAGCACCTGGAAGGCGGCAAAGAGCGTGGCGAAGAGCGTGCGTCGGCGCTGCGCGCCCGCTGCCTTCACCTTGCGGTAGAGCTCAGCCTCGATGAAGCTCGTGCGCGTGCCGCCATTGAAGCTGCGCGGCGCCTGCCGTGGCCGGTCGGTCGGCAGTTCGAGCGGGGCGGGAAGCTCTGCGAACATGCCGGCCCAGTAGGCCGCGGCCTCTTCCGTGCGCGGGTCCTCACGGGTTGCCGTGGCATAGTCCGCGAAGGGCAACGCTGCCGGCAGCCCGTCGACGCCGGAGCGATAAGCCGTGGCGATCTCGTCGAGCAGGATGTTGGTCGACCAGCCATCGCAGACGATGTGATGCGCCGACAGGATCAGCACATGCTTCTGCTCGGCGAGCCGAATGATCTCGGCTTCGGCCACCGGTCCCTGCACGAGGTCATAGGGGCGGCTGGCATAGGCCTCGATCCTTGCCTGGAGAGCGGCCTGCGGGTCGGGCTCGCTGCGTAGGTCGCTGATCGCGACGGGGAACATCCCCGAGGGCGGGAGCTGCATCGTCTCGCCATCTGCGGAGAACCGCGCATGAAGGATCGCGTGCCTCGCCGCGACCTGCCTGACGGTCTCGGCAAGGCGCAGTGCATCGATGTCGCCGTCGAGTGTCAGGCTGACGGATTCGTTGAAGGCGGCGCTGGCTTCTGGGCCGGTCTGATCCGACAGCCAGATCTCGGTCTGGGCCTCGGTCAGTGGAAGCTCGATCTCCGATGGCGCAGCGGGCGTATCCGGCGGGAGGCTCTCGGCGGCCGTTCCGGGCAGCATGCCGTCCCGGCGCATCACGTCGAGGCTGTCCTCGAAGGCGGCGATGATCGCCGCGATCTCGGCATCGCCATGCTGGGTCGTCAGGAAGCAGGGATAGTGCTCCTGGATGAAGATGCCGCGGGCCCGCAGATGGTAGTGTAGCAGGCTGCCGAGCCGGTGGTCGCGGCCGGGTTCGAAATAGGCGACGCTGCCATAGCTCTCGATAGGCACGTCCCAGCCGACTCTCGCGAAGGCGCGCCGCAGCGCCTCGACGAGACCTTGCATGCGCTGCGTCAGCGCTTCGGTCAGCGCCGGCCCCTTCTCCTTGATGTGCCGGAGCACCGCGACCGTTGCCGCCAGCGCCAGCGGGTGTCGGACGAAGGTGCCGGCGAAGAAGGTGACGCCGACCTCGGGCACGCTGTCGTCGCCGAAGCGCCAGGCGCCGCCGTCGAGCGCGTCCATGAAGCGCGGCGTGCCCGCCAAGAGGCCGACCGGCAGGCCACCGCCGACGACTTTGCCATAGGTGGCGAGGTCCGGCTTGATGCCGAGCAGCGCCTGCACGCCGGCCGGATGGACACGGAAGCCGGTGACGACCTCGTCGAGGACCAGCGCCGCGCCGGCCTTCTCCGTAATGGCGCGCAGTTCCTTGAGGAAGGCGACGGGCAGATACCCCGGCCGGCGGCTTTGGACCGGTTCGACCAGGACCGCGGCGAGCTCATGCGCATGCTCGCGGAGCCAGGCGAGGCTCTCATCGGTACCGTAGTCCAGCACGGTCATGCGCCCGACGGCCTCCGCCGGAATGCCGGGAGCTGCGGGCACGGACCGGTGCTGCTCGCCGACGCCGCGGACCAGAACTTCGTCGAACTGGCCGTGATAAGCGCCTGAGAACGCTACGATCCGGTCGCGGCCGGTGACGGTGCGGGCGACGCGCATCGCCGCCATCACCGCTTCGGAGCCGGTGTTGCAGAAGGCGACGCGGGCATGGCCGGTCAATTCGCAGAACAGCTTCGAGGCCTCGTGCGCGAGTGGCGATTGCGGCCCGATGGCGAAGCCGTCGGTCAGTTGGGCCTGGACCGCCTCGACGACGAAATCGGGCGCATGGCCGAAGGCGGTCTGCCCGTAGCCGTTGACGAGGTCGATATAGACATTGCCGTCGACATCCCAGATCCGGGCGCCCTTCGCCCGGGCGGAGACGATCGGATAGACCATCTCCTTCCAGTCGGCTGCGAAGCCGGAGACGGTGCGCGGGTCGGCCAGGACCGGGCGGTGCTGGTCGGCGAGCTGCTTCGAGGTCGCGGTCTTGCCGACATAGAGCTTGGTCAGCCGGGCGATGTGGGCGCGCTGGGCCTCGGTGAGGCTTTCGTTGCCCGTGCGGATCAGCGGCTTGAAGCGTGCCGTCGAACCGGTGGTGGCGTTGCTCGCCGTGGCCTGGGGGGCTGGCGCAGGCTGTGGCTGCACGGGCTGCGGCTGCGGGGCAGGCGATGACTTTAGGGTCGGCGCTGCGGTTGCGATGACCGGCGCTGCAGTCTGGCCGCTCATGGCCTGGAGCTGGCGCTCCATCAGGCGCGACATCGCGTCGAGCTGCTCGCGCATCAGCGCGTCCAGGCCTGAGCCGACCGGCTGGGCGATGCTGACTGCGGGAACGGTCGTGACGGGTGCTGGCGCGGTGGGCGCAGGAGCGATCGGTGCCGCCTGAACGATCGCGGCCGGCTTCGCCACTTCCTGCGGGCAAAGCTCGGCGATGTGGCGGGTGACGTCGTCGACGCTCGGCAGATCGTCGAGCAACTGGCGGAAGCGGATCTGGATGCCGAAGGCCGTCTGCAGACCTTGCGCGGCCTGCGTCAGCAAGAGCGAGTCGAAGCCGAGCTCGAGGAAGCTTGCGCCCGTCTCGTCGGCGCCGAACGAGCGCCCCGAGAGGTTCTCGAAGATCGCTGCGACCCGGCTGCCGAGCTCCGAACGGCCCAGGGGGATGTCGGTGTCAGCTTGGGGAGCCATGGCCGGTTCCTGCTCGGGTTGAGTGGGAAGAGGTTGAACGGGGGCGGCCGCAGGCGCGGCTACAGAGGTGGCGGCCGAGGCAACTGGTGCGTCGACCCAGTGCCGGCTGCGTTCGAACGGGTAGGTCGGGAGCGCGACGCGGCGTGGCTTGCCGCCGGCCTGATAAGCCGACCAGTCCGGCGTGACGCCGGCGCTCCAGAGGCGTCCGATTGCGGCGGCGAGCATAGCTTCGGCATCGCCCTGCGCATCGGGCAGGCAGGAGATGGCGGCCCGGCCCGCACCAGCACCTTGCAACGCGAAACTCGCCAGTGCGGCGCCGGGTCCCACTTCGAGCAGGATGGGCGAAAGGCTGCGCGCCAGCGTGGCGATGCCGTCGGCAAAACGCACGGGCTCGCGCGCATGCCGCGCCCAATAGGCGGGGTCGGTGGTCTGTTCGGCGCTGACCCAGTCGCCGGTCACGCCGGAGATATAGGGCAGCTCCGGCGCCTTGAGACGGATGGCCGCAACCGCTTCGGTGAAGGGCTCGATCAGCGGGTCGATCATCCCGGAGTGGAAGGCGTGCGAGGTCTGCAGGCGGCGATGCGTCGCCCCGCGCTGCGCGAGCTCCGCTTCTACCGCCTCGATCGCCTCGAATGGCCCGGCGAGCACGCTCATGCCGGGCGCGTTGATCGCTGCCACGCTGACGCCGCCTCGTGCCAGCGCCGCGACTTCGGCATCGGGCAGGCGCACGGCCAGCATGGCGCCGCCGGGCAACTCCTGCATCATGCGGCCGCGCCTGGCGACGAGCGAGAGGGCGTCCTCCAGCGAGAAGACGCCGGCGATGCAGGCGGCGGCGAACTCGCCGACGCTGTGGCCGATCATGGCGGAGGGCTGCAAACCCCAGCTCATCAGAAGCTGGGCCAGCGCATATTCGACCGTGAAGATCGCCGGTTGCGCGAGCAGCGTCGCCGACAGCCGCTGCGGATCGCCGCCATTGCTCGGATAGAGCAGGCTGCGCAGATCGAGCCCGAGCTCGGGTTTCAGCACCTCGCAGCACAGATCGACCGTCCGGCGGAAGACCGGCTCGCTTGCATAGAGCTCGCGTGCCATCTGCGGGTATTGCGAGCCCTGGCCGGGGAACATGAAGACGAGATCGCCAGCCGCCGTCACCGCGGTGACGCGCTCGGCGTTCTGCTTGCGCAGAGCGGCAACGGCTTCGGCATGATCGCTGGCGACCACGGCGAGACGGTGCGGGAAGGGCCGTCGCCCCGCCTGCAAGGTGAAGGCGATGTCGGCTAGGTTCTGCTCCGGCCGGGCTTCGAGATGCTCCGCGAGCCTGTCCCGCGCTTCGCCAAGCGCCTTGGTGCTGCGGGCCGAGAGCGTCAGGAGCTGGTTGCGGCGGGCCGGTGCCGAGGTTTTGCTCGCAGGTGCCTGTTCCAGCACGAGATGGACATTGGTTCCGCCGACCCCGAAGGCGCTGACGCCGGCGCGGCGTGGAGCGTCCTGTCCGGACCATTCCTGCTTGTGATCGGCGATGAAGAACGGGCTGTCGGGCAGTTCGAGGGCCGGATTCGGCTGCGCCACGTGCAGGCTCGCCGGCAGCACTCCGCTGTTCACTGCGAGCGACGCCTTGATCAGCCCGGTGACGCCGGCCGCAGCGTCGAGATGGCCGATGTTGGATTTGACCGAGCCGAGCGCGCAGAAGCCGCGATCCTCGGTCGTCAGGCGGAAGGCGGCGGTCAGGCCTGCGACCTCGATCGGGTCGCCCATCGGTGTGCCAGTGCCGTGGCATTCGACATAGCCGATCGAACGTGCATCGACGTCGGCGGCGGCGTGAGCCATGGCGATTGCCGCGGCCTGGCCGTCGACGCTCGGCGCCGTGAAGCCGACCTTGCCGGCCCCGTCATTGTTGACGCCGACGCCGCGGATGACGGCGTAGATCTGGTCGCGATCGGCAACGGCATCCTCCAGCCGCTTCAGGACGACGAGCCCGGCGCCGTTGCCGAACACCGTGCCGTTGGCGCCGGCGTCGAAGGGGCGGCAATGGCCGTCCGTCGAGACCATGCCGCCTTCCTGGGCGAGATAGCCGCGCCGCTGCGGGAAGGTGATCGAGACGCCACCCGCCAGCGCCATGTCGCAGCCATGGCAGAGCAGGTTCTGTACCGCCTGGGCGACTGCGAGCAGCGAGGTCGAGCAGGCCGATTGGACGGCGACGCAAGGGCCGGTCAGGCCGAGCTTGTAGCCGATGCGCGTCGCGGTGAAATCAGCGGCCGAACCGACCAGCAGCGGCAGGTTACCGACCTGGAAGCCCGAGGTGTAGTCGGCTATCGCCGAGCGGTCGTGCAGCAGGTTCTGCAGCAGATAGGTGCTGGCGGTGGCGCCGGCGAAGACACCGATGCACTGGCCGGGCACGGCCGGATCGTAGCCGGCATCCTCGAGTGCTTCCCAGGCGCATTCCAGCAGTACGCGCTGCTGTGGATCGGTGAGCGCGGCCTCGCGCGGCAGCATGCCGAAGAAGGGGGCATCGAATTGGTCGACGCCGTCGAGCACTGGCTTGGCTCGAACAAAGTTCGGGAAGGCGCGCGTCGCCGCGTCGAAGCCATCCTCGAGCTCGGCGGGAGCGAAGGTGGTGATGGATTCCACGCCATTCAGCAGGTTCTGCCAAAGCGTGCCGACGCTCGGCGCGCCGGGAAAGCGACCGGCCATGCCAATGATCGCGATGGCGCGCTCGGGAAGGGGATCAGTCATGCGAGCCGCCTATCGACGCGCCGTCGGGGAAGGATGCCGGCAGGCCGCGCGAGCGCAGTCCGCGCTCGCGCGCCGCGGCGAGGCTGCCGAGCACGCCGGGCTTTTGCGGCGTCAGATGGCCGGCCAGCGCCCGCACATTCGGGTAGCGGTAGAGGTCGACCAGGGCGAACCAAGGCAGGTCCCGGACGAGGCGTCTATGGAGTTCGGCGACGAGCAGGGAATTGCCGCCGAGATCGAAGAAATTGTCGTCGATGCCGACGATATCGATCTGGAAGACATCAGCGACGGCGTCCGCAAACCGCCGCTCCTGCGTGGTGTGGGGCGCAGCATAGGGTGCGGCAGTTTCCGGCCGCGCGCGGCCGGGCGCCGGCAGCGCAGCACGGTCGAGCTTGCCGTTCACGGTCAGCGGGATATCGGGCACGAAGACGAAGGCTGCCGGCACCATATGCTCCGGCAGGGTCTCGCTGAGATGGGCCTTCAGCGCCGCAGGCGAGGGGCGTTCGGTGCCGCCCGCGACGAGATAGCCGACGAGCCGTTCGTGCCCGTCATCGCAGCGGAGCAGCACCGCGGCCTGCCTGATGCCGGGATGTGACATCAGCGCCGTCTCGATCTCGCCGAGCTCGACGCGGAAGCCGCGGATCTTTACCTGCTGGTCGGCCCGGCCGAGATATTCGTAATCGTCGCTGTCGACCTGGCGGGCGAGATCGCCTGAGCGATAGAGCCGGGCACCGGGCCTTTCCGGATGCGGCACGAAGCGTGCGGCGTTGAGCTCAGGCCGGTTCAGGTAGCCGCGGGCGAGCCCGGCTCCCGCGACGAATATCTCCCCGATCTCGCCTCGCGGTACCGGATGCATGGTCTCGGCGTCGAGCAGCAGGAGTTCGAGATCCGGGATCGGTCGCCCGATCAGGCTCGATCTCTGCTCGGTTTCGGCCGGGGACAGGGGGCGATAGGTGACATGCACCGTCGTTTCCGTGATCCCGTACATGTTGACGAGATGCGTGTGCTCGCCGCGGCGCTGGTACCAGCCCGCGAGGCGGCGCGGGTCCAGGGCCTCGCCGCCGAAGATGACGAGTCGTAGCGAAAGTCGATCGCGCCCGCCGCGGTCGTGATCGGCACGGTCGAGGGCGGCGAAGGCGGATGGTGTCTGGTTGAGCACCGTGACGCCTTCGTCGGCGAGCAGCCGCAAAAAAGCGGCGGGGTCCCGTGTCGTGCTCTCCGGCACGATCACGAGACGCCCGCCGTGGAGCAGCGCCCCCCAGATCTCCCAGACCGAGAAGTCGAACGAGACGGAATGGAACAAGGTCCAGATGTCGCTGGACCGGAAGCCGAACCAGCCCTGTGTAGCGCTGAAGAGGCGTGTGACCGCGGCGTGCTCGATGGCGACGCCCTTCGGCTTGCCGGTCGAGCCGGAGGTGTAGATCACATAGGCGAGGTCGCCGGCCGCCGCTGCGCGTCGCGCCGGCGGGTTGTGGAGCGCATCCGCCTCGAACGGCTGATGTGGATGGAGCCGCTGCCGGCCGGGCGGCAGCCAGTCGGCATGGCCGGACGTGATGATGATCGCGGCGTCGGCATCTTCGACCATGAAGGCGAGCCGCTCGCCCGGATAGGCCGGGTCGAGCGGCAGATAGGCGGCGCCGCTCTTCAGGATCGCGACCAGTGCGACGATCAGGTCGAGCGAACGCGGCAGGCAGAGCCCGACGATCGCGCCCGGGCCAGCGCCCATCGCTGTCAGCTGCTCCGCCAGTCGCTCGGCGCGTTCGTCGAGTTCGGCATAGGAGAGGTGGGCGGGCCCCAGGGAGAGCGCGACGGCGCGCGGCTGGGTGGCGACCTGTGCGGCGAAGAGATCGACCAGGGTCGTTGGCGCAGATGGTGCGGTTCGTGGCATCTCTCGCCGGGGGATTTGCGAGCGGGCGGCTCCAGCGAAGTCGGGAGCGGCGGACGCCCGAGGCCGGCTACGACGCGAAGCCGGGCGGGCGGTTTTCCTGTCGATCGTCTGTGTCATGCAGGAAAGGCTATGCGCCAAGACCGCGCGACAAAATTGGAGCAGGTGGAGTAACGCCATCTCGCCAGAATTGCCGCGCAGCGCGCGCAGATGACCGGCACTCGCTGCGCCCAGCCGAGCGGGGCATGCCCGAAAGGGCTGGAGATGCTGGTGAATCGCGGTGCGCGGGCGTCAGGGCCTCAGCCGGAAGTAGAGCCCCGAATAGGTCTCGACATGGCACTCCGGATGGAAGGGCACGTCAAGGCTGCGAGGCTTCTCCCAGGAATCCACGAGTTCGTAGCCGAGCGCGACCAGGCCGTCGATGAAGCCGGTGCGCGCCGGAACGCTATAGGGGCAGAACGAAACCTGTCCGGTGCGGGTGATCACGGACTGGATCGTCGCGAAGGAGTGCTGTGCATGGAGCGGCCTGCGCTGGACGATCAGGTGCCGCGGGCGCTTCTGCCAGGCATTCAGCCGTTCGTGCAGGTAGTGTTCGGGCAGGTATTGCAGCGAGCCTGCCGCGAGCAGGATGTCCATGCCGCAGCCGTCGTCGACCGTATTGGTGAAGCACAGGCGCGGTGTGGGCTGCTGCGCGGCGAGCGCCTGCCCGGCCCGGGTGATGTGTGGAAGGTCGAAGGCGGTCCAGCGGAACTCGTCCGGAAAGGCGAGGTAATGGTCGTACTGGCGGAACGCGTGCCCGACATAGCCGCCCAGATCGAGCAGCGTCCGGGCGCCTTCGTCGAGCGCGCCGCGCAGCCAGAACAGGACCGGATATTCGGTCGCCGGCATCGGCTCGATGCCGCCGGCCATGGTGGTGTAATGGTCGATGTCCGCCATCGCGTCATGGTCGAAGCCGGAAAGGCCGGTCGGCAGCGCGCGCTCGGCAGCATCGAAGCCGGAGTACTTGCCGCTGTAGCCGCAGTGATATCTGCCGGCGCGAAAGCGGGCTTCGTAAAGTCTCTGGCGCAGCTCGACGACGCCCGGCCAGCTGGCCGAGGCCGGGCGGGCCGTCAGGCGCAGAGTCTGCTTCAGGCTGGCGATGATGGACATCGCTCAGGCCTCGCCGGCGCGTTTCGCCTGGGGGCGGGCGTTTGGCTTGATCGGGCTGGTCTTGCTGGGCCGCGAGGTTTCGACTGTGCCAGAGGCTTCCGGCCGCGCTGCGAACCCTAGCAGCCTCGCAGCGGGTTGCGCGAAGAGTACGGCCAGGGCGAGCAGCAGGAGGGCCATCGTCGCCCGCAAACGGGTCGGGGCGGCGGGCGCGCTGGCCGAAGAGGGCGTCGAGGGCCGGGACATTGGCGTCTCGTTCGGGGCAGGCCGCGGCAGCGCTCGCCGGGCGGGCGCACCGAATACTGCCTTGGTCAGCTCCGCGCCTCCCTCGTCGACAGCGAGCCAATGCTTCGCGAAGGCAGAATGCCGGATCGCCGGGAGCGAGGGCGAGATGCGTGCGCTGCTGCCATCGTCTCGGGTATGTTTCTCCGAGCTCGTCAAGGGCCCCTCCGTCTTGGCCGGCGGAGCGCCTCGCTCCCCGTTCCGCCCGGTTCCCGGCATCGCCTTCAGATGTGCTGTCGAACCTCGTCGATGCGAATGGCATCGTCCTCGCCGAAATAGCTGCCGTTCTGGATTTCGATGAGCTCGAGCGGCTCGGTGCCACCGTTCTCCAGCCGGTGCGCAGCGCCGAGCGGGATGAAAATATGCTCGTTCCTGCCGAAACGACCGACGGTCTCGTCGACCGTCACGGTGGCGGTGCCGCGCACGACGACCCAATGTTCCGAACGGAAACGATGCTTCTGCAGCACCAGGAGCCCCTTCGGCGCGACGACCATGCGCTTCACCTGGAAGCCATCGCCGGCATCGACGATCTGATAGGAGCCCCAGGAGCAGTGGACGCTCGCATGCGTCTCGGCCTGGCTGCAGCCCTTGCTGCGCAGGAGCTCGACGACCTGCTTGACCTCGGCCGCGCGGTTGCGATCGGCGACCAGCACCGCGTCGCGGTTCGCGACCACGATCAGATCCTCGACACCGAGGACGGAGGTCATCGGCCCATCGGTCGAGACCAGGCAGTTATGCGCGTCGACCAGCTCGACATTGCCGCGGCGAGCATTGCCGCTGCCGTCATGATCGCTCAGGGCCCAAAGAGCATCCCAGCTCCCGATGTCGGACCAGCCACACGACATCGCAACCACGGCCGCCCGGTCAGTGCGTTCCATGACGGCGAAGTCGATCGAACGCTTCTGCGCCCTGGCGAAGCCGTCCAGCGCCAGCGCGAAGGCGCCGCCCTCGTCGCTCCCACCGGCGACGGCTGCTTCGACCGCGCTTACCGTCGCCGGCTCGAAGGCGCGGTACTCCTCGATCAGGTTGCGCGCACCGAACAGGAAATTGCCGGAGTTCCATAACCAGCCTCGGCGCAGATAGTCAGCGGCGCGACCCCCGTCAGGTTTTTCGGTGAAGCAATCGACGCATCGCGCCTCTCCTTCGAGCATCATTCCTGGCTCGATCCAGCCATAATCCGTGCATGCGTGTTGCGCCGGGATTCCAAAGGTGACGAGCCGCCCGGCGCGGGCGGCGGGCAGGCCGCTGGCGACGGCGTGGCGGAAGGCGGCGCGGTTGGTCACGATATGGTCGGAGGCGACGACGAGGACGGCGCTGTTCGCCTGCTGGCCTTCCGCGATCAGGCAGCCTGCGAGGATGGCGGGACCGGAATCACGTCGCTCAGGCTCGAGCACGATCTCGGCCTCGGCGTTGATCTCCGCCAGCTGCTTTTCGGCCAGGACGCGGTGGCTGTGGTTGGTCAGGACGAGCGGTGGGTCGAACAGTTTGTTGCGCAGGCGCAGGACCGTGTCCTGGAAGGTGGAGCGCTCGCCGAGCAGCATGGCGAACTGCTTGGGAAGGGAGTTGCGCGAGGTCGGCCACAGCCGCGTCCCGGCGCCGCCGCACATGATGATCGGACGTATCTTCGCAGGCATGTGGGGGAACCCTTTCCGCTGGAGCTGCGCGGCGATCATTGCTGGCTGGCAAGGCCCGTCAGCGAGCGCATCGGTGTCTTTGCCGCTTCTCCGGGGAGGCCGCCCTCGATTGAGCGCGCCTTCGGGGCGACCTGGACAATGTCGCCCGGCTGCAGAGTGGTTTCGAACTTCGCCTGGATCGTCACCGGCGTGAGGCCGGCCTGGCGCGTGATCTGGATGTCCCAATCTGCCGCCGCGCTCGACCCCTGGCTCGCGACCAGCCTGCGCCGCCGGCTTTCGGCGATCTCGCGCGCGACCGGGAGGCTGCGCTCGACTTCGAGGATCTTCTGTCTGGTTTCCTGCAGCTCGAGCACGACGCGGCGCATATAGGTCGTGTCGAGTTCGCGTAGCCGCAGCGTCAGCTCGCCGAGCGCCGTTTCGCTCTTGGCCAGCTCCGCCCGCAGGCGCGCGGCTTCGCCTTGCGTGCGGGCATAGTCGCGCTCGCGCTCGACCTGGACGGTACGCAAGCCATGGCCGGTCGTCGCCAGCTTATTGTATTCGCTCGACTGCTCGCGCGTCAGCTCGACCTGCCGCTCGACCAGTCGGGCCTGCTCGGTCAGAGCGGCCTTTTCGGATTGGAGACGCGCGACCTGCTGGCTCAGCAAGTCGCGCTCGCCCTCGCGTGCCCGGCGCTGGAAGTCGAGGATCTCCTGCTCTCCGGCCAGGATCTGGACGCTGCCGGCGCTTCGCGCATCGGGCACGAGCTGCTTCACGCCATCGCGCTCGGCTTCCAGCCGCATGCGCCTTGCCATCAGGGTCTGGAGAGAGGTGTGGAGCAGATTTTCGCGCTCGTCGGCGAGGAGGAGCTCGGATTTGAGGACGGCAAGCGATTCATCGCCGACGCGGTAGCCGCCGGCTAGCGCCACCGCTCCCAGGACGTTGAGACCGTGCCGGAACGGATAGGTTCCCGGCGAGCGCACCTCGCCCATGATGTAGACCGGCTTGAGCTCGGCGACCCGCAGGCTGACCACGGCGTCGCGGAGATAACCGTCCATCAGCGCGCTGCGGATCCGCGCCTCCGCTTCCAGCGCCGTGAGCCCGGCGATCCTGATCCGCCCGGCCAGAGGCATGTTGACCGCCCCCGAGCCGTCCAGGACGAAGTCTCCTGAGAGATCCGTCTGGCCGAAGACCGAGATCGTGACCTTGTCGCCGATCGAGAGCGTGTCGGCGGCATCGCGCTCCGCGGCCGACGCCATCGAGATCAGAAGGAAGGCCGAGGCGATCAATGCCAGGGCAAGCGGCCAGAGCGGGAGGCGTCCGGACCGAACGGCAAGCGTCCGGGCTACAGAGATGGGGCGAGAGTTCGAAGGGTGATTTGACGCGTCCAAGGCCAGCTCCGACCGTCCTGCCTGAAGTTTGGCGCTGCAATGCCGGGCAGGATGTCAGGACCGGGCCGGTTTTCCGCATTGGCATTCGGGCCAAGGGGCGTCGCCACCGGATTAATCCCATTGTCGAACGTGGCTGCGGTCCTCGTGTCGGGGCGCCATTTCGCGTCGCGAGGGAAGTAGCCCTTCCTTGATGCCGCGGGGGCGCTCACCTCCCAAAGCGCCCTTTGCGAATGCGGCGCTTGCGACAAAGCTTTCGGCTCCCTTCCGTGCACGATCCGGCGGAGCTCAGACATGCAGAAGCGTATTCTCGTCACAGGCGGCGCCGGCTTCCTCGGCTGTCATCTCTGTGAGCGCCTGGTCGCCGAGGGGCACCAGGTCCTGGCGGTCGACAACTACTATACGGGGCGCCGCGAGAATTTGAGCGCGCTGCTCGGCCTGCCCAATTTCGAAGCGCTGCGGCACGACGTGACCTTCCCGCTCTATCTCGAGGTCGACGAGATCTACAATCTCGCCTGCCCAGCCTCGCCCGTGCACTACCAGCGCGATCCCGTGCAGACGACGAAGACCAGCGTGCTCGGCGCGATCAACATGCTGGGCATGGCCAAGCGCCTCGGCATCCCGATCCTGCAGGCCTCGACCAGCGAGATCTATGGCGATCCCGACGTCCACCCGCAGGTCGAGGACTATCGCGGCCTCGTCAGCATCAGTGGGCCGCGCGCCTGCTATGATGAGGGCAAGCGCTGCGCCGAGACGCTCTTCTACGACTACAAGCGGCGCCACGGCGTCGAGATCCGCATCGCCCGCATCTTCAACACCTATGGGCCGCGGATGAATCTCGAGGACGGCCGCGTCGTCTCCAACTTCATCGTCCAGGCGCTGCGCAACGAGCCGATCACGCTCTATGGCGACGGCCGTCAGACCCGCGCCTTCTGTTTCGTCGACGACCTGGTCGAGGGGCTGATGCGCCTGATGAACGTGACCCAGAAGCTGGACAGCGCAGTCAATCTCGGCAATCCGGTCGAGACCTCAATGGCCGAGATCGCCGAGCTGATCGTCACCTTGACCGGCTCGCGCTCGCAGATCGTCTATCGGCCGCTGCCGCAGGACGATCCGCGCCAGCGCTGCCCCGACATCAGCAAGGCGCAGGAGCTGCTGCACTGGGCGCCGAAGGTGCCGCTGCAGGAAGGGCTCGAGCGGACGATCGCCTATTTCGATGGCGTGCTGTCGGCGATGCACGACCCCGTGCGGCGGGTCGAGGTCGCGAGGGCGGGCTGATGGCGTCCGAAGCTCCGCTTCCCCGGGCCCGCATCATGGGCGTGAACGTCAGCGCCATCACCATGGCGGATGCCCTGCGCACGGTCGAGAGCTGGATCGACCGGAAGGCGCACAATTACGTCTGCATCACCGGCGTGCATGGCGTGATCGAGAGCCAGTCGGATCCCAGGCTCATGGCGATCCATGAGCGCGCCGGAATGGCGACGCCTGACGGCATGCCGCTGGTCTGGATGGCCCGCAAGCTCGGACATGGCCATACCGAGCGCGTCTATGGCCCGGAACTGATGGAGCGCCTCACGGCGCTGTCGGCCGAAAAGGGCTATCGCCAATACTACTTCGGTGGTGCCCCCGGCCTCGCCGAGCGCCTGCGCGAGCGTCTTACGGAGCGCTTTCCGGATCTCGCCGTGGCCGGCACCTTCTCGCCACCGTTCCGGCCAGCCTCGGCCGAAGAGGACGAGGAGGTCGTGCGCATGATCAATGCGGCCCGGCCGGACATCGTCTGGGTCGGGCTCAGCACACCGAAGCAGGAATACTGGATGGCCGGGCATCTCGGCCGGATCGAGGCGCCGGTCATGATCGGCGTCGGCGCCGCCTTCGATTTCCTCGCCGGCACCAAGCGCCAGGCGCCGGCCTGGATGCAGAAGCGCGGGCTCGAATGGCTGTTCAGGTTGCTGTCGGAGCCGCGGCGGCTCTGGCGCCGCTACGGCAAGATCGTGCCGCAGTTCATGGTTGGTGCCAGCCTGCAGCTCCTCCGGCAGAAGGCCGCACTTGCGGCTAGTCCCAAGAGATAGGTCGTCTCAAAAGGGGTATAGTTCGGTTTAACCACCTGATTTAAAAAGATAAAAACGCTATCGCTGAATTCCAATCTCAGTGGGGTGAAGTAATGTCCAAGAAATCTGTGCTGGTTACGGGCGCTGGTGGCTTTATCGGCTTCCATCTTGTCAATTACCTCAAGGATCGAGGCTATTGGGTCCGAGGGGTCGATATCAAAGATCCGGAGTACCAAGCCAGCTCCGCGGATGAATTCCGCCTTCTGGACCTGCGCGAGATGGACGATTGCCGCGAGGCTGTCCACGGCATGGACGAGGTCTACAACCTCGCCGCCGACATGGGCGGAATCGGTTACATCTCCGGTGCGCACGCCTCGATCACCTTCAACAATACGATGATCAGCGCGCAGATGCTGAAGGCGGCGTTCGACGCGAAGGTCCAGCGTTTCCTGTTCTCCTCCTCGGCTTGTGTCTATCCGCAGCATCTCCAGGACGTCCCCTCGGTGGTGCCGCTGAAGGAGGACGATGCATTCCCTGCCGATCCCGAGCCGGGCTACGGGCTGGAGAAGCTCTACACCGAGAAGCTGTGCGAATACTTCACGGAAGACTACGGTTTCCAGACGAGGCTGGTCCGTTTCCATAATGTCTACGGGCCGCTCGGCACCTGGGATGGCGGCAAGGAGAAGGCGCCGGCTGCCATCTGCCGCAAGGTCGCCCTGGCTAAATCGGGCGATGCCATCGAGGTCTGGGGCGACGGCAAGCAGACTCGCTCCTTCATGTATATCGACGACTGTGTCGAGGGCATCTACCGGATCATGCGTTCGGATTATTCCGGGCCGCTCAATCTCGGCACGGACGAGCTCGTGGACGTCAACGGCCTGGTCGACATCATCGCCGAGATCTCCGGAAAGACGATTCACAAGCGCCACGACACCAGCCGTCCGCAGGGCGTGCGCGGCCGCAACAGCGACAACAATCGTTTGCGCGAGGTGCTCGGCTGGGAGCCCTCGATCCATCTCAGGCAGGGGCTGACCCCGACCTATGCCTGGATTTCGGGCGAAGTGAAGGCCAGGGCCGATCGCGAGGCGATGACCGAGACCATCTCCACGATCGCGGCGCAGTAGCGCGCTCAACCTTCCATCTAGCCGAGCGGGATCGCGGGAGCTTGCCATGCCGGATGTAGTCACGACTGTCGTGTCCACTTCGGTCGGCATGGCAAAGCCGGGCCGGCAGCTCGGCACCAATGTCACTCCGGCACAGCGGCGGCGGCTGGTCGCCGCCGCTCTGTTGGTCGGAGACCTCGTCACGCTGACGATTGTGACGGGCCTCCTCCAGCTCGGCGCTGCCATGGCAGTGTCGGATACCGACACCAACATGGCGAGCCTGGTCCTGGTCTGGGCCTTGGCGCTATGCGGCGCACTGGGCGGTTTCGGGCTGTATGGATCGGATCGAGCCGAGCCGGTCGACCGCCTGCGCCGGCGCACGCTCGGCAACGTCGTCGCCGCTGGCGTGGTGCTCGTCTGGCTGGCGGTCGATGATCCGACCAGTCATCTCTGGGGCTTCGTGATTGCCGGCGCGGGATTGACGGTCCTGCTCGGCTATTATGTCGAGGCACTTGTCCGGGGCGCGCTGCTGCGGCGCGACCTGTGGACTGCACAGACCGTGCTCTACGGCACGATGGCGGCATGCATGGCCCTGGCGCGCGATCTGGCCCTGCGGCCGGAACTCGGCCTGAAACCGGTCGCCATCCTCACCGACGACGAGGGAGATGCGTTCTCCGATGCTTCGGAGGCGGCGGATCTTCCGGTGATCACCCGCGGCCAGGCCAATATCATCTCGCCGGGGATCGAGGTCGCCCTGTGCGCATCGGGCGACTTGCACGTCGAGAAGGCCGACTGGCTGGCGCGTCTGCCATTGCGCCAGATCTTCGTCGTCCACGATGCCTCGACGCTCCAGGTCTTGAATCCGCAGTTGCGGGCCATGGGCGGGCTGCTTGGGCTCGAGCTGCGCAGCGCCATCCACATGCCGCGCAACCTGCGTCTGAAACGGGCGCTCGATCTCGTCGTCGCGATTCCACTCGGCCTCTTGGCCCTGCCGGTGGTCGCTGTCCTCGCGCTTGCGGTGAAGGCGGTCGACAACGGGCCTGCCTTCTATTCCCAGCCACGGATCGGCCGGAATGGCCACGTCTTCAAGGTCTACAAGCTTCGCAGCATGTATGCCGACGCCGAGGCGAGGCTCGCCGCGCACCTCGAAGCCGACAGCGCCGCGCGGCAGGAATGGGAGCGCTTCTTCAAGCTGTCGAACGACCCGCGGATCCTGCCGAGGGTCGGGCAGTTCATTCGCCGCTCCAGTCTCGACGAGTTGCCGCAGCTCTGGAACGTCCTGCGCGGCGAGATGAGCATCGTCGGGCCGCGGCCGTTCCCGGCCTATCACAATCAATGCTTCGACACCGCCTTCCAGGCGCTGCGGACCAGCGTACCGCCGGGATTGACCGGTCTCTGGCAGGTCACGGATCGGAGCGAGGGCGATCTCGTCGTCCAGAAGCGGCAGGACAGCTTCTACATCCACAACTGGTCGTTCTGGCTGGACTTCTACGTGCTGCTGCAGACCCTTCCGGCCGTTCTCCGCGGGCGAGGGGCGAAATAGCGCGCAGACGGCTTCCGCCGGAGCCAGTTCTCCACGGAACGCCGCCAGCTTTGATCGGCATCTCGGGGCAATCAGTAGACGAGGCACGGGACGATGGATCTCTTCAACGACATGCGAGCCCCCCGCGTCCCGGCCACGCTCGCCAAGCACTATGATGCGGTGACCTTCGATATCCTCACCATGTTCTGGAGGAGGCGGCTGCTGATCCTCGCCGTCACCTGTGGGGTCATGCTGACGGCGGCGCTGTATCTGATGGTGACGCCCCAGCGCTATACCGCCGATCTGGTGCTGCAGTTCGATTTCACCCGGGAGGACAGCGGCGGCGGCGGCAAGGCCAGCAGCGTGGCGCTCGACGCCTCCACGCTCGTCGAAAGCGAGGCGAGGATCATCCGTTCGCTCGCCACGGCACGCGCCGTCGCTTCGCGCCTTGGGCTCGACAAAGAGACGAGAACGCAGTCTACCGGGCTGCTTGCGGGGGCGGCCGAACTGATATTTCCCTCGTCTGTGCGCAGGACGTTGCGCGACCTTACGGGCTTTGGTGACGCGTCCGAGCCGACACCGCGCGATATGGCTGCCCAACGGCTGCTCGCATCGCTTGGCGTGAGCAACGACACCAAGGCCTATCTCGTCACGCTGACCTATCGCGATACCGACCCCGACCGTGCGGCGCTGATCGTGAACGCCTTCGGCAACGAGTATCTGCGCCGCAAGATGGAAGCGACCACGAATGCCTCGCAGCGCTCGAGCCAATGGTATGGCGCGCAGGCACAGGAGGCGCGTGCCAATCTCGGAAGGATCGAGAAGGAGATCGAGGCCTTCCGTGTCAGGACCGGCTTCGTCGAACTCGGGCAGGACGGCGCCGACATCCAGCAGCAACAGCTGCGTGACATGCTGACCCAGCTCAACACGACGTCCGCGACGCGGCTTGCAGAGGAGACCCGGCTTCAGCGTGCGCAGGTCTCGCTCGCCGCCGGCAACATCCCGCAGACGAGCGATCTCGGCAGCTCGCCGGTCGTTCAGCAGTTGCTGGACGAGGAGGGTAAGGCCCGCCGGGCTCTCGACGAGATGGTCGCGGTGTCTGGTGAGCGTCACCCTGCCGTTCAACGGCTGCGCTTGTCGCTGGCGGCCGTGCAGGAGCGGCTGCAGAAGCAATTGACGCAGTCGGTCGCCAATATCGAGACCGACGTCCAGGCTGCCCGCGCTGCCGAGGCCGCTTTGCACGAGCGCGTCGCAGCATTGCAGACCAAGTCGATCGAGGCGAGGGGGCTGGAGGGCCAGCTGCGCACCCTGCAGGCCGAAGCGACGGCGGCGCGCGACCGCCTGAAGCAATTGTCCGATGCCCATCAGCAGGCCAGCGCCGTGAGCGAGCTGCGGCCCATCATCGCTCAGATCGTCGCGCCGGCCGACGTCCCCTCGTTGCCGAGTTCGGCCAAGCCGTCGCTCGTGCTCGGGCTCGCAATGATGGGCGGGCTGGCGGCTGGGGCCGGGCTCTCCTACCTGCTGGAGAAGCGGGATCGCGGCTATCGCAGCGAGAATGAGTTCGCAGCCGAGACACGAACCAACTGCGTCGGCCTTCTCCCGAATCTCGAGCATTATCCGGGTGGGCTGGAGAGCCTGGTCTTCGCCGAGGCCGTGCGGTCGATGGTGGCCGAGCTGTTTCCCGCCAGTAATCCGCCGAAATTCGTGTTGATCACCTCTTCGGCGCCCGGCGAAGGCAAATCCTTCGTCGCCTCTGCCATGGCGCGCGTGCTCGCGATGATGGGTCAGCGGGTCCTGGTGGTGGACGGCTCGCCCCGCCGCCTGTTGCTCGGCCAGAACTTCCCGCACGAGGCGCTGCTCGACCAGTGTCTGCCGCAGGTCGGCGATGCAGGCGGTCCGGGCGCGAGCCCGGTCGCCACGGTTCGGCGTGCCTCCGGCCTGCGCGACAGCCAGAACGTCTATTCGAATCCGGCTTTCGAGGCGATGCTGCGGGAGGCGCGGGCGCGCTACGATGTCATCCTGTTCGAGGTCGCGCCCGTTCTGCTCTCGGCCGACAGCGCCTTGCTGCGAGAGCACGCCGATACCGTGCTGCACGTCGTCAAATGGAACGACACGCTGAAGAGCACCGTCTCCGCGACGCTCGACCATCTCGGCAAGCTCGGTCTGGACGTCGCGGGCGTCGTGCTCAACGGCGTCGACCTCGAGGAGCAGGGCCGCTACGACGTGTCCGATCGCGGGCAGGTCTATCGCAACTACAAATCCTTCTATCAGGCCTCGGCATGAGCAGGCGCTCGCATCGCTATGCCGCGCTGCTGGCGGCTCCGGATCTCCGGGCGGCTTCGCCGTCGCGGGGAGGCGGGTTCAGCTGCCAGCACTGCGGATCACCCGCCGTGCACTTGCCCAGCGACCTGTCGGCCGAGGCGCTGGTCATCTGCGACGGCTGCCAGCGTCCGGTCGCGACCCTGGCCGCGTTCCGGGCTTATGTCGATCGCCTCGCTGCCAGCACCCAGTTCTGCGACCACCATCTGACCGTCTGTCATGCGGACGCTGGAACCAAGCCGGACCAGACGGCGTTGACTTAGGCGCTGATTTCGCCTTCTGGTTTCGAGAATAAGGCCATTTGAGGGCTCCATCAGCGGAGCAAATCGATGCTTCGGGGCCGATCAGGCCGATCCATCAACAGGGTGGGCGAAGCGCGGCCAAGAAACAATCCATTGATATATTGTGCCAAAACAAGACGATTAGTCCGTTTGTACTAATCCTTCGGAGTAAGGATTCATCGGGTCGGGTAGCGCCGAATCAGGCCTCAAGGGTATCTAGGCAGCGATCACTTAACGTGTTCCAGCCAAAAAAGGAGCCCCTTTATGGCCACAATTTATGTGTCGGCGACCGGAAACGATAACAATACAGGACTTGATGCATCGTCATCTTTCAAAACGTTGGAGCGGGCTGTCGAAGCCATGCACCAGAGCAATGGGGCAGACACGGTCTACCTCGCTGGTGGTACCTATTATGTAGATGACGCTCTCCAGCTGACCTCGGCTGATTCCGGTTCGTCCTTCGTGGCGATGTCCGGAGAGAACGTCGTGATCAGCGGCGGCACGCAAGTGACCGGCTGGACCCAGGGCGCAAACGGCATCTGGACGGCGCATGTCGATGCTGAGGATGTCCAGCAGTTCACCGTCAACGGCGAGAAGCAGACCGAAAGCCGCTACCCCGACGTCGATCCGAACGATCCGATTCATGGCGGCTGGCTCTGGGGGCAGGATCTCCCGGCAGGATACGACGCCCAGAAGTCGATGGCGTACAACCCGTCGGATTACCCGGCCGGCCAGGAACCGAAGGCCGGCGACACGGTCACGGTCTTCACGGAGAACGGCTATTCCAGCGAGGTGCTGACCGTTGCCTCGGTCCAGGGCAATGTGATGACCTTCACGACGGAGGCCAATTACGATCTTGGCGCCGCGAGCCGCTATTTTGTTTCGCAGGACACGCCGGACAATGTCGGCGAGTGGTCCTACGACGCCGCGACGCAGACCATCTCCTACAAGGCTCCGGACGGCTTCGCCGGCCAGGGCGGAGTCGTCTCCGGGGATCACAGCATCTTCGTTGTCGACGGCGCTGACAACGTCTCCTTTAAGGGCATGACGTTCACCGACACCGCCTCGAAGTCGGGCGACCCGACCACCGCGGCGATCGAGGCGCATGATGCGACCGGGCTGGTCGTCGAGGGCAACCACTTCACCAATGTCGGCGTCGGCGTCGCTCTGCACGGCGACAGCAGCGGCAACCTCGTCTCGGGCAACAGCTTCGAGCACACCTGGTCGAGCGCCATCGCCATGACGGCGGGAACGAGCGACAACCGCATCACGAACAATACCGTCGACCATTCGAACGAGGTGTTCGTCCAGTACGGCTCCATCGACATGCAGGAGTCGGCCGGCAACCAGATTGATCACAACACGATCACGAACGTGCCGCGCTTCGGCATCTCGGAGATCAACTACGATCCGAGCAATCCGTCGGGCGGAAACACCATCGAATACAACGATGTCCGCCATTCCGGCCAGCAGACGCCGGACACCGGCGCCATCTACCTGTTCTCGTCCGACGATTCCGGCGCGGACGGCAGCGTCATCCGCTACAACACCATTGTCGACACCGGTGGAACGAACACGAAGGATGGCGGCTTCGCTGAAGACTGGAGCTCCGGCATCTATCTCGACAATATGGCGAGCAATGCCCAGATCTACGGTAATTTCGTCCAGGGGACGACGTTCAGCGGCATCCTCATCCATGGCGGGTCGAACAACGACATCCATGACAACACGCTGCTCGACAATGGCAAGTACGGTGTCTCGACGATCGTTGCCGATGACAACCCGATCTCGGGCAACCAGACCTATAACAACTTCATTGAGGTCTCGGAGGACGGCAGCAACACGATCGATACCGACCAGACCGATCCGAGCCTGATCCACGACAATGTCTACTACAACCCGGATGGCCGCGAGCTGACCATCGCCGACGTCTCACTGGCGAGCTTCCAGCGTCAGGGCGGCGATTCCGGCAGTGCCGAGACGAGTCAGGCGGGCTTCGTTGACGCGGCGAACGGCAATTATGGCTTCGTCTCGGGGTCGGCGGCGCAGGCGCATGGCATCGAGTCGGTGCCGTTCGACTCGGTCGGTTCGGCGCTGACCGGGACCTCGCCCGAAGTCGAGACGCCATCGAGCGGGAACGGGAGCGGCACGCCGCCGGCGACTTCCGAGCCGGTCACAGAGACGCCTCCAGTGACCTCCGAGCCGATCACAGAGACGCCTCCGGTAACCGCCGAGCCGACGACTCCGAGCGAGGAGACGCCGACGACACCTGCGACCGGGGAGGGCACGACGCCCGGAACCTCTGAGCCCGGCAACGAGACCCCGCCGGTCACCGCCCAGCCCGAAACGCCGCAATCGGAAACGCCGGTCTCGAATCCGTCCGAGAACCCGGACGTGATCACCATACCGGAGGTCGATACCGGTACGGGCGGGACGGATGTGGAAACCCCGTCGAATCCGGGCCACTGGTCAGGCTGGGGCGGTCACCATGGCTGGGGCAGTCTCGGCGGCGGTCGCGGCTGGTTCCAGGAAGCCTGGGCGCAGCGTGACGACGGCGACGATCAGGGCGGCGGTCGCAACTGGTTCGGAAGCAACCGGGGGCGCCACGATGACGACGACAACCGCGGCGGCGGCCGCAACTGGTCGCAGGACATCCAGTCGCGCCAAGACGACAACGACAACGACCATCACGGCCAGCTCTCGCACTGGCACTGGTAGCGCCTAGCCGCTGCCTTGAGGCGACCCGGCCATGGCGGCCGGGTCGCCGTTCTCCGCGGCTAGCCTCGCGGGGGCTTCGCCTTCCTCTCCCCAATGATTGCCGCCCGCCCGGATACGCCGGCGTCGACGGCTGCAATCGCGCCAAGGAAACCGACGGACATGCTCTCGCAAACGGTTCGCAAGCTGACGCCCGCATTCGCATCGCTGTTCGGGCTTTCCTTCGTGCTGAACCTGTTCGTCTTCGTCTCCCCGCTCTACACGATGCAGATCTATGACAGGGTGCTGACCAGCCGGAACGGTACGACGCTGGTCATGCTGTCGCTGATCGTGCTCGCCCTGTTCGTTGCCTATGCCGCGCTCGAGCACTTCCGCAGCCGGGCGCTCGTCCAGCTCGGCCTGTGCGTCGACAAGGCGCTGTCCGAGCCGGCCTTCGAAGCCGCCTTCCATGGCGCGCTCGATGCGAAGGGCTCGCCGACCTTGCCTATTCGCGATGTCGAAACCCTGCGGGCGACGCTCTCTGGCAGCCTCGTGCCGTCGCTGATGGATGCGCCCTGGATCCCGATCTATCTTGGCCTCTGCTTCGTGCTGCATCCGGCGATCGGCGCCGTCGCCACGCTCGGCGCTGTCGCGATCCTGGGCGTCGCCCTGCTGAACGAGCGCATCACCAAGGGATCGCTGATCCGTGCTTCGGAACTTGGCCACGGCGCGAATGAGCGGCTCACAGCCTCGCTGCGGAATGCCGAGGTCATCAAGGCGCTCGGCATGGGCCAGCCGATCCGCGGGCAATGGCAACGCCAGCGCGGGCAGGCGCTGATCCATCACACCGCCGCCGCCGATTGGGGCGGGACCTTGCTGGCGGTGACGAAGCTGCTGCGGCTCGCATTGCAATGCGCTGTCCTGGGCGTTGGCGCCTATCTCGCGATCAACCAGAGCATGGCCGCCGGCGCGATGTTCGCCGCATCCCTGATCATGGGCCGGGCACTCGCGCCGATCGAGGGCGCTGTCGGCCAGTGGAAGAGCTTCGTCTCCGCCCGCAGTGCCTTCCAGCGGCTCGGGTCGGCCCTGAAGGCGCCGTCAGGTGACGCCGGGCCGATGACCTTGCCCCACCCGGCGGGCTCCTTGCGCGTCGAAGGGCTGAGCGTGCGTTCTCCCAACGGGAATGCGTTGCTGCTGCACAATGTCTCATTCGAGGTGGAGCCTGGCGAGATCGCAGCTGTCGTCGGATTGACCGGTTCCGGCAAGTCGTCGCTCGCGCGCGCCTTGGTCGGGGTCTGGCAGCCGGTTCAGGGTGTCGTGCGCCTCGACGGTAACGACATCAGGCATTTTCCCGACGAGCAGCGCGGCGGCATTCTCGGCTATCTGCCGCAGGACGTGGAGCTGTTCGCCGGCAGCGTGCGCGACAACGTTACCCGCTTTGATCCCGACGCGACGGACGAGGCCGCCGTCGCCGCCGCCACGGCCGCTTCCGCACATGAGCTGATCCAGAGCTTCCCGGACGGCTATGCGACGCAGATCGGCGAGGGCGGGGCGATCCTGTCCGGCGGGCAGCGCCAGCGGATCGGGCTGGCGCGGGCGCTCTATGGCCAGCCGGCGCTGGTCGTGCTCGACGAGCCGAACGCCAATCTCGACATGGACGGCGATGCTGCGCTGGCGCGAGCCTTGTCTGGCTTGCGCGACACCGGTGCGATCGTGGTCGTGATCACCCATCGCCCGCAGCTGCTGTCGCAGGTCGACAAGATCATCCTGATGCAGAAGGGCCAGGCGGTCAGGGTCGGCGGGCGTGACGAGATCCTGCCGGTTCTGCTGCAGCCGGGCAGCGGCGCACGCATTCAGCCGCCGCAGCGCGGCCAGACAGGGCAGGTCGAGCCGCTTTCGGCCGCAAGGTGGGCACGTCGATGAACTCCGTCTTGAGCAAGCTGAAGCTCGTCCCGAACACGATGAAATCCGTCCTGAACCGGCTGGCCTGGCGCCAGCGCCTCGAACCCTTGCTCGCGGTCGTGAGGAAATGGCTCCAGCGCACGAGCTTGCCCGCAGCAGGGGATGGCGATTGGCGCGCCCCGGTGCGCAAGGGCTATGTCATCGTCGGCCTCGCACTGGGCGCAGGCGGCCTCTGGTCGGTGACCGCGCGCCTTGACAGCGCCGTGGTGGCGCATGGCAGCATCGTCGTCGAGAGCGATCGTAAGGCGGTGCAGCATCTTGAGGGTGGCCTCGTCGAGTCGATCGCGGTGCGGGACGGCGCCGACGTCAAGGCCGGCGAAACCCTGCTGCGCCTCGATACGACGCAAGCGGCAGCGCAGCGCAGCGTGGCGAGGCTGATCGTGTTGCAGGCCCTGGGTGAGGAAGCGCGCTTCACGGCCGAGATCGACCGGCTCGACCGCATCACCTTCCCGAGCGAGCTGCTCGAGGCTGCAGAGAGCAAGGAAGCGCGCCGGATCATGCTCGACCAGGAGCGCCTGTTCAAGGAACGGCAATCCACGCAGAAGCTCGAAGTCTCGATCCTCAAGGAGCGGTTGACGCAGTCCGAGAAGCAGTATCAGTCGAACGAGGCGCAGCGCGAGGCTGCCATCGGACAGGCCGCCAGCATCAACGACGAGCTCACTAATCTGCGGCCGCTTGCCGACAAGGGTTATGTCGCCGCGACGCGGATCAATCCGCTCAAGCGCTCATTGACCGAGCTGCAGGGCCGTATGGGCTCGCTGGAGGCCGATCTGGCGCGGCTCGCGGTCGCCAATGACGAGATCCGGCTCCAGATGAGCCAGATTGGCCTGAAAGCCTCCGAAGAGGCCTCGACCAAGCTCGCCGAGTGCCGGGTCAAGCTCGCCGATGCCCGCGAGAAGCTGCGCATCGCCGAGGATGTGCTGGCACGCGCGGAGGTCCGTGCGCCGCGCGCCGGGCGGGTCGTGGCCTCGAAGGTCCATACAGTGGGCGCGGTGGTGAAGCCGGGTGAAACCCTGATGGAGATCGTGCCGCAGGACGACGACCTCATCGTTACCGCCAAGGTGTCCCCGATGGACGTGAACAACCTGCATCCGGGCATGGCCGCGGAGGTGCGCCTGCCATCCTTCAAAGGACGGGCGACGCCCTTCACTATCGGCGAGGTGAAATCCGTTGCGGCCGATGCGCTGCGCGACGAGGTCTTGCAGCAAACGGTCTATGAGCTTCGCGTCAGTGTGTCGGCTTCGGGCTTCCCGCCGAAGGTCAGGGCCAAGCTCAGGCCGGGCATGCCGGCCGAGGTCTATGTGCCGACCGGCGAGCGGACCGCTATCGCCTATCTGATGCAGCCGCTGACCGATTCGATGCGCTCCAGCTTGAGGGAAGAGTGAGCTCGGAAAGGCCCGCTCGGCCTTTTTGACCGCGCGCATCCGCGCGGTTTCCCGGGCATTCCGGCCGTCAGCGACGGCCGGACGCGTATAGAGCCATACACGCGACGCGTGCGCCTCGGCTTCAGAATGACCATCACGGTCGGGGTCGCCTGCCGGCCCGCGTCGCCGCTTGGAGCACCGACCAACCGCACCGATCCGAGCACCTGTGGCAGCCGGCCCCTGTCAGAGAAGAGGGGAGTCACGCCAACAAATTAGTGTTGACTAATCAATTAGCAAATGCTAATTGATTAGCATGCTCGAAGCCGCTTCCGTCTCCACCGTCATGCGCGCGCTCGCCGACCCGACACGGCGGGCTGTGTTCGAGCGGGTATCAGCCTGCGATGAGATCACCGTCGCCGAGCTGACCCACGGCAGCGGTGTGACGCAGGGCGCCATCTCCCAGCATCTCAAATCGCTGAAGCAGGCCGGCCTCGTCGCCGAGCGGCCTGAGGGCCGCAACGTCTTCTATCGCGCCGAGCCGGAAGGCCTGGCGCCGCTGGTCGACTGGATCGGCCATTACGGCGTGTTCTGGCGCGAGCGCTTCGCCAATCTTCGCAATCTTCTCAAGGAGATCGATCCATGACTGCAATCGACCTGCAGCCTGCGACGCAGGATATCGTCGTCGACGAAGTTCTCCCACATGCGCCGGAGGCGATCTGGAAGGCCCTGACCTCGAGCGCGCTGATCGCACGCTGGATCATGGAGCCCGCGGGCTTTGCCCCGATCGAAGGGACACGCTTCACCTTCAAGACGACGCCGGCCGGAGCCTGGGACGGCACGATCCGTTGCCAGGTGCTGCAGGTGATCCCGAACGAGCGCCTGACCTATTCTTGGAAGGGCGGCGACGACGGTAATGCCGGCTATGGCTCCCGGCTCGACACCGTCGTCACCTGGACGTTGAGCAAGGCGGCGAACGGCACACGGGTACGCCTGGTCCATTCCGGCTTCGAGCTGCCGCGCAACGAGGCCGCGTTCACGAATATGGGCCGCGGCTGGAAGACAATTCTGCCGCGCCTCGGCGACGTCGCTGGCGATCTGAACTGATCGGACCGGTCCCGACGCTGTCCGATCCTTTCTGGAGAATGACGATGAGCCATGCCTATACGGGCGGCTGCGCCTGTCGCGCGATCCGCTACGAGATCGCGGCCGAGCCGGTCGAGAGCAATGACTGCCAATGCCGCCAGTGCCAGCTGCAGAGCGGCACCGGCCACAGTTCCTATCTGAGTTTCGTCAGCGCGCCGGTCACGGTCGACGGGCAGGCAAGCACCTGGGACGTCGTCGGCGAGGGCGGCACGGTCAAGCGCTGCGCCTTCTGCCCGACCTGCGGCTCACCCGTCTATCTGACCTTTCCGGATATTCCCGACCTGTTCATCGTCCGCGCCGGCAGCCTCGACGAGCCCGGCCGCTACAAGCCGGAAATGGTGTTCTGGCATTCGGTCGCCCAGCCCTGGGACCATGTGCCTTCGGACATCCCGAAGCACGAGAAGCTGCCGCCGCGGTGACTGGAAGCCGGCCGGGCCTGCCCAATCTCAATAGGGCAGGCCGACATAGTTCTCCGCCACGCTGGTGAGCGCGGCCTGGGATTGCGCCAGATAGTCGAACTCGGCGCGCCTGATGCGCTGGTCGAAGGCGCTCGCCTCCGGAAAAAGGTGGAGCAGGTTGGTCATCGACCAGGAGAAGCGCACCGCTTTCCAGACCCGTGCCAGCGCCTTCGCCGAATAGGCGTCGAGTCCGGCATCGGAGCGCTCGGCATAGTGCTCGCGCAGCGCCTCGAACAGGTAATGCACGTCGCTGGCGGCGAGGTTCAGCCCCTTGGCACCGGTCGGCGGCACGATGTGGCCGGCATCGCCCGCGAGGAAGAGCCGGCCGAAGCGCAGCGGCTCGGCGACGAAGCTGCGCAGCGGCGCGATACTCTTCTCCAGCGACGGCCCCGGCGTCACCGCCGCCGCGACCTCCTCGGGGACACGCCGGCGCAACTCGTCGAAGAAGCGCTCGTCCGACCAGGCCTCGACCTTATCGTCGAGCGCGACCTGGACATAGTAGCGGCTGCGTGTCTGCGAGCGCATCGAGCACAGCGCGAAGCCGAAGGGCGAACTGGCATAGACCAGCTCATGCGCCGCCGGTGGCTGGTCCGTCAGCAGGCCGAGCCAGCCGAAGGGGTAGACGCGCTCGAAGGTCTCGATCGCGCCAGCCGGCACCGAGGCGCGGCAGACGCCGTGGAAGCCGTCGCAGCCGGCGATGAAGTCGCAGGTGATCTCGCGCCGCTTGCCGTCGACAATGAAGCTGACGCGCGGCGAGCCGCTGTGGAAATCATGCAGCTGGACGTCCTCGGCCTCGTAGAAGGTCGTCGTGCCTCCCGCCTGCCGCGCCTCCATCAGATCCTGCGTCACCTCGGTCTGGCCGTAGACCGTCACCTGCTTGCCGGTCAGGCCCTTGAGGTCGACGCGTTGCAGGCGCCCTTCGAAGGCAAGCGAGAAGCCGTCATGCGGCAGGCCCTCTTCGGCAAGGCGTGCCCCGACGCCGGCTTCGTGCAGCAGCTCGACAGTGCCCTGTTCGAGCACACCGGCGCGGATGCGCGAGAGGACATAGTCGGCGCTCTTGCGCTCCAGGATGACATTATCGATGCCCTGGCGAGTGAGCCGTTGGCCGAGCAAAAGGCCGGATGGCCCGGAGCCGACGATCACGACCTGCGTGCGCATGGCGTCCTCCCATGATTCAATGCGGGCACAGGGCCCGGTACTTTCACGCGAATTTGCCATCCTATCTGCTTGACCGGAATGGAGCTTTCACCCAACCTTTTGGACAAAACGAACATCGGGTTACTCGCATGTCGCTCGCTTCGGTACCGGCCTACTGGCTCTATGACGAGCCGCGCGAGCAGCGTTTCCCCGATGCGCTGCATATCGAACGCATCAGCGCCCGCAGTGCTCCACGCGACTGGCGGATCGAGCCGCATCGCCATCAGGACATGGCCCAGTTCTTCCTGATCGCCTCGGGTGGAGGGCTGGTGCGCGTCGACGGTGTGGAGCATCGGCTCATCCCCGGCACGGTTCTTCTGCTGCCGCCGTTGGCGATCCACGAGTTCCGGTTCGATCCGGATACCGAGGGCTTCGTCGCCAGCGTCGCGACTTCGACTCTGACGCCGCTGATCGAGGCCGAGCCTGCCCTCGGCGCCGTGTTGAGCGAGGCCTTCGTCGACAGGCGAGGGCCGAACGATGCCGGCATAGCTGAGCTTGTCCTGACGATGGAGGCGGCGCTCACCGAGTTCGGCCGGAACCGCGGCAGCCGCGAACTGGCGCTCGCCGCCCATGCCCGGCTGGTCGCGATCTGGTTCGCCCGCATCGCGCGCTCGCATGCGGTGGCAACCAGCGGCTCGAACGATGGGCGCGCAGTGCTGGTCAGGCGCTTCATCGAGCGCGTCGAGAGCCATTTCCACACGCATGAGCCGCTCGATGTCTATGCGCTGGCCCTGGGCGTCACCGGCCCGCATCTCACCAGGGTTTGCCGTGAGGTACTGGGCCATTCGGCGATGCGGGTGATCCAGGGCCGATTGATGATCGAGGCGCGGCGCGACCTCGTCTACACCCGCTCGCCGATCTCGCAGATCGCCTTCCGGCTCGGCTTCTCGGATCCTGCCTATTTCTCCCGCTTTTTCGCCGCGCGAGCGGGGATGTCGCCGTCGGAGTACCGGGCGACGGGGTGAGGGAGGTTGTGCCCGCCAAACTCCACACTTGCACATGTTCTTATTTTGTTCTAAAAATGCGCGATGAGGAGATCATCTCCTGACCAATTGGACCTCTTCGGTGGAGGAGGTAGTTCTGGGCCCGTCGCCCACTCGCAACGGTTCGGCGGTCAGCCCTGGACTAGCTGCTTCTTTGCCGTACTGCCACCGCCCGCCGTCGCTCAGTCCGTCCACGCGCACGGGCATCAGATTCGGCGCGCGATAGGACTGCGCGGCAAGCTTATCGGGCCTGATCGCTACCATATCACCCTGTGTGGCACCGGCGCATTTGGCGAGCCGCCTCTCGAAATTATCGAGCGCCTCAAGCAGATTGGCGCGTCGATACATGGGCCGGTCTTCGATATATTTTTTGATCAGACCGCTGCGTTCGGTGGCTCTTATGGAAAGCGGTCGCTTGTGCTCACCTCCAGTGACACGCCACCCGCTTTGGTCGACCTTCAAGCACATCTGTATAGTGCCATGCAGCTGGCTAAGCTGCCTTGCGACGAACCCTCGAACCCCCACATGACCTTGCTCTATGACAAGCGGCCAGCACCGCAGATCGGGATACCGCAGGTAAGCTTCACCGTGCGGGAGTTCGTGCTCATCCGCAGCGTCCATGGCACAAGCCATCACGATCATCTCGCCCGTTGGCCGCTCGGTCGCCAATGATCGCGCCGGCGCTCTTCAGCCGCCCTCCGCTGTCTCCGGCGCCGTTCGTGGGACGGTGCGCAACACCGCTGCCGTGATACCACCGCCAGCGAGGCGCTCCCGACCGCCCATTCCTTCGATGCCGAAGACGAAGAGCGCTGTATCGCAAAGGCCGCCGAGCCGGCGGATCAGCCGCGCCGCTGCCATCGCCGTGCCGCCCGAGATCAGGCAGTCGTCGACGATCGCAACTTGGCGCCCCGCCAGCCGGGAGCCCTTCGAGATCACCACACCCTCGCCGAGCTCATAATTCGCCATGATGCTGCGCATCACGCCGTTCCGCAGCGAATCGACCTTGCGGACGTCGATGAAGCCGAGGCCATTGCGATAGGCCAGCGCTCCGGCGAGGCCGAGTCCGCCGATATCGATGCCGGCGAGCACCTCGATATTGGCCGGTATCCGCAACGCGAGCGCATCGATGATGGGGCGGGTCAAAGCCGCTTCGCTGGTCGTAATGGAGAGGTCGGGAAAGTCGACGCCGGCCGCGGTGTGGTCCTTCCAGGGGCGGAAGGGGATGTCGAGCTTGTCGTCGCTCGTAGCGGCCTGCTGCAATTGCTCGATCATGGCGCGCCCATCCGATTCCTTGCTCGCCGATACGCGCCATCGTTGCCGGCCGGATGACAGAGCGCGAGAGAGGCTCGATTGTCCGCACTCTGATGGGCGATGGCAACGAGCGCCCACTCGAAACACTCAGCATTCTTCGCCCCGGGCCGATGTCCGGCGACGGGATTGCTTGATCTCGCGCCGGCCGCATGCCACGCCGCCGCCGACGGCAATCGGAGACGGTCGGGACGATGGTCACGCTCTACGGCATCAAGAACTGCGACACGATGAAGAAGGCCTGGAGCTGGCTGGACGCGCACAAGATCGCCTACGCCTTCCACGACTATCGCGTCTCCGGCATCGACAAGGCTCGGCTCGAGGGCTGGTGTCGCGAACTCGGCTGGGAGAAGGTCCTGAATAAGGCGAGCACGACCTTCCGCGAACTGCCCGAGGCCGACAGGCAGGGCCTCGATGCCAAGAAGGCGATCATGCTGATGCTGGCGCAGCCGACCATGATCAAGCGCCCGGTGCTCGATCTCGGCGACCGCCGCATCCTCGCCTTCAAGCCGGACGTCTACGAGGCGGCCTTCGCCAAGCGCTGAGCCGCCGGCACAGGCCCGCACGGCGCGCAAGGCTCTTCCGTCCAAGGCAGCGCTGGGCTAGGCCGGCGGCCATGACGACGGAATTCAGCTTTCATCTCCTCGGCCGGGACGGCGCTGCTCGCACCGGCGAGGTTCGCATGCCGCGCGGCGTGATCCGCACGCCAGCCTTCATGCCGGTCGGCACCGCCGCGACGGTCAAGGGCATGTATCCCGAGCAGGTCAAGGCGCTCGGCGCCGATGTCGTGCTCGGCAACACCTATCACCTGATGCTGCGGCCCGGCGCCGAGCGCGTCGCCAGGCTCGGCGGCCTGCACAAGTTCATGAACTGGCCGCACCCGATCCTGACCGATTCCGGCGGCTTCCAGGTGATGTCGCTCGCCAATCTGCGCAAGCTGACCGAGGAGGGCGTCACCTTCCAATCCCATATCGACGGCTCGAAGCATGTGCTCACCCCCGAGCGCTCGGTCGAGATCCAGAACCTGCTCGGTTCCGACATCGTCATGCAGCTCGACGAATGCGTCTCGCTGCCTTGCGAGGACAAGGTCGCCGAAAAGGCAATGCGGCTCTCGCTGCGCTGGGCTGAACGCTGCAAGGCAGCCTTCGGCGACCCGGCGGGCAGGGCGCTGTTCGGCATCGTGCAGGGTGGAGCCGTGCCCGCCCTGCGGGTCGAGAGCGTCCGCGAGCTCGCCGCCATGGACTTGAAGGGCTACGCCATCGGCGGGCTCGCGGTCGGCGAGCCGCAGGACGTGATGCTGGCGATGATCGAGACGGTCGAGCCGCATCTACCGCAGGAGAAGCCGCGCTATCTGATGGGGGTCGGCACACCGGACGACATCGTCGAGGCCGTCAGGCGCGGTGTCGACATGTTCGATTGCGTGATGCCGACCAGAGCCGGCCGCCATGGCCAGATCTTCACCCGCTTCGGCCGGATGAACCTGAAGAACGCCAAGCATGCCGAGGATATCAGGCCGGTCGATCCGCAATCCTCCTGCCCGGCGGCGAACACCTATTCGCGGGCCTATCTGCACCATCTGGTCAAGGCCGAGGAGATGCTCGGCAAGATGCTGCTGACCTGGGTCAACCTTGCCTATTACCAGGAGCTGATGGCGGGCCTGCGCGCCGCCATCGCCGCCGGCCGCCTGGAAAACTTCATCGCCGAAACCAAGGAAGGCTGGGCCAGGGGCGAGCCGGCGTGATCGACCCCGGGCTTGGCCTGCTGCTCATCAAGATGGCGGTTGCGGCCGCCATCGTCGTCAGCTGCTCATTGCTGGCCGAGCGGACCGGGCCGCTGCTCGCGGCGATGATCGCGACGCTGCCGATCTCGGCTGGGCCGGTCCTGGCGTTCCTCGCGCTCGACCATGATGCGGCCTTCATCTCGGCTAGCGCGCTCGGCAGCATGAGTTCCAATCTCGGCAACGCCAGTCTGTCGCTGGTCTACGTCCTGTTGGCGCAGCGTTTCGGCACGGTCGTCAGTCTCGGCGCCGGGGTGGTCACCTGGGTTTTGGCGATTGTTGTGCTGCGAGAGCTCGCCTTGCCCTTTCCGGCGATGCTCGCCCTGACGATCGTCGTCTTCCCGGTGCTCCATGGAATTTTTCGGCCCTATCTCGCAGCGCGCCCAGCCAAGCCTCCGGGCCGGGTCTGGTATGTCCTGCCGCTGCGTGCCGCTGCCGTCGCCACACTGACTGGCGTCGTCACCACCTTGAGCGCCACGGTGGGCCCGACCTGGTCGGGCGTGCTTGCTGCCGTGCCGCTCGTGCTGTCGAGCCTGATCGCCATCCTGCAGCCGCGGATCGGCGGGCCGGCCAGCGCGGCCGTCATCGCCAACAGCGCGCTCGGCCTGCTTGGCTTCGGACTGGGGCTCGCCACGGTTCACGCCACGGCGCCGCTCGTTGGCTCATGGGCCGGGCTCGGCCTCGGCCTGCTCGTCTGTATCGTCTGGAATTTGGGTTTGATGATGCTAGCGCGCCGCCGCGCGCCGCCATGAGGCGACGAACAGTCCGGCGATGATCAGCGCGATGCCACCGATCTGCAGCCCGCCCGGGATTTCGCCGAGCACGGGGATGGCGAGTAGCGTGCCGACGACCGGGATCATCGGTGGAAAACGCCCGGCGACCGAGGGGCCGAGCACCGGCGTCGACCAGCTCCAGATCCACAGGCCGACAATGACATTGAGCACGCCCTGATTGATCGCGTGCGCCAGCAGCACCCACCATGGCGCGACGTCGAAGCCGCGGAAATAGAAGGCGAAGTAGATCGGCAGATAGACCATCGACAGCACGGACACGACCGCCGTCGCCTTGAGCGCGTCGACCCGCCAGAGCTGGATCAGCAGGGGATAGCCGCCCCAGACCAATCCGACGCCGAGGAAGCAGAGATCGCCGAAGACTATGCTTGGATTGGCATGGGTGGTGCCGGCGATGCCGAGGCAGGCGAGGCCGATGAGCACCGCCGCGACGCCGAGCACGAGCTGTCGCGTCAGCAGCGCGCCGAACAGGACGACGCTGCCGACGATGCCGATCACCGTGACGGTGCCGGGCCCGATCACCGCACCGTGGGCTGCCGGGGCGAAAGTCAGCCCGGTCATGAGCAGGAAGCTCATCGGGAAGCCGCTCATCACCGCCAGGATCAGGCCGCGCTTCCAGCCGAGACCGGCGCAGTCGCGCAGGCCTCCGGCCATCATGAAGCTGGGCAGCAGCAGGAAGCCGGCTGTGACGAAGCGCAGCGCCAGCATGTCGTGCGAGGAGAGGCCGTTCAGCACCGCATGGCGGCTGACGACGAAATTGGCCCCGAAGATCACCATGGCGAGGGCCATGCCGGCAAAGGCAAGCTGCCGGCGCCGGCGCAGCCGCTGGTCCGATAGGGGCACAGTTTGATGCATGCTCCAGCCTACTTCGAGGCCGGAGCATGCAGTTAGTGGCGCAGGCGCATGGCGCTGCCGCGCCAGTGGCTGTTGCAGCGCAATAAACTCAGGCGAGAGCCTTCAACGCCGAGCGGCCGGCGTAGATCGCCTGGTTGCCGAGCTCCTCCTCGATGCGCAGCAGCTGGTTGTACTTCGCCGTCCGGTCGGAGCGGGCGAGCGAGCCGGTCTTGATCTGCCCGCAATTGGTCGCCACGGCGAGGTCGGCGATGGTCGCATCCTCGGTCTCGCCCGAGCGATGCGACATTACCGCGGTGTAGCCGGCCCGCTGGGCCATCTCGACCGCGGCGAGCGTCTCGGTCAGCGTGCCGATCTGGTTGACCTTGACCAGGATCGAGTTCGCGGTCTTTGCCTTGATGCCTTGCGACAGGCGGGTGACGTTGGTGACGAAGAGGTCGTCGCCGACCAGCTGGCACTTGTTGCCGATGAGATCGGTCAGTGCCTTCCAGCCCTCCCAGTCGTCCTCGGCCATGCCGTCCTCGATCGAGATGATCGGATAGCCGGCAACCAGCTTGGCAAGGTACTTGGCCTGCGCCTTCGGATCGCGGGTTTTGCGTTCACCTTCATAGACATAGGAGCCGTCCTTGAAGAACTCGGTCGCGGCGCAGTCTAGCGCCAGCGCGACGTCTTCGCCGGGCTTGTAGCCGGCCTTCTCGACCGCCTGCATGACGAAATCGAGTGCCGCCTCTGCCGACTTGATGTTGGGGGCAAAGCCGCCCTCGTCGCCGACATTGGTGTTGTGGCCGGCGTCGTGCAGCGCCTTCTTCAGCGTGTGGAAGATTTCCGCGCCCATGCGGAGCCCTTCGGCGAAGGACGGCGCGCCGATCGGCATCACCATGAATTCCTGGAAGTCGATCGGGTTGTCGGCATGGGCGCCGCCATTGACGATGTTCATCATCGGAACGGGTAGGACACGGGCCGAGGTGCCGCCGACATAGCGATAGAGCGGCAGGCCCGAGGCGTCCGCCGCGGCCTTGGCGACGGCGAGCGAGACGCCGAGAATGGCGTTGGCGCCGAGCTTGCTCTTGTTCGGAGTGCCGTCGAGCTCGATCATCGCCTGGTCGATCGCGGTCTGGTCTTCTGCGTCCATGGCGACGATCGCCTCGGCGATGTCGACATTGACGGCCTCGACAGCCTTGAGAACGCTCTTGCCGAGATAGCGGCTCTTGTCGCCGTCACGCAGTTCGACAGCTTCATGTGCGCCGGTCGAGGCGCCCGACGGCACGGCGGCGCGGCCCATCGAGCCGTCTTCGAGCACGACATCGACCTCGACCGTCGGGTTGCCGCGGGAATCGAGGATCTGGCGGCCGATGATGTCGATGATCGCGGTCATGTCAGGCTCCGGAGCTGAGGTGGGCAAGCGATGCCGCGCTTCTAGACACAAGCGGCGGCGACGGGAAGGGGCGGTGGCGTTTATCCGGGCCCGGCATTAAAAGCCGCGGCAACTCCAGCGCCCGTTATCGACGGGTGCCCACCTGTTCAGGATGACGCCCATGACCATCGACGCCTCGACCCTCCACCTCGGCAAGGCGAGCGAGCTGCCGCGCTCGCCGGAGGAAGCCCGTCTCGACCGCGTGCCGAACCCGCATGCCGGTACCGACTATCTCGCCCGCTTCACCTGCCCGGAATTCACCTCGATCTGCCCGGTCACCGGACAGCCCGATTTCGGCATCCTGGTGATCGACTACCTGCCGGGCGACTGGCTGGTCGAATCGAAGTCGCTCAAGCTCTATCTCGGCGCCTTCCGCAACCATGGCGCCTTCCACGAGGATTGCACCGTCGGCATCGGCAAGACGCTGGTCGAATTGCTCGAGCCGAAATGGTTCCGCATCGGCGGCTACTGGTATCCGCGCGGCGGCATCCCGATCGACGTTTTCTTCCAGACCGGAGAGCCGCCGAAGGGTCTGTGGCTGCCCGACCAGGGCGTCGCGCCCTATCGCGGCCGCTGACGAGCTTGCCGCCGAAAACTGCGAAGCGGTTTTCGGGCTACGGCACGCTCAAGAGGAACTCACGTTCTGCTGCCGGAGAGCGGCAGGATGCGCGGCGCCAGCACGCCGAGCACTGTGATCCCGGCAGCGAAGATCAGGATCGCGCCGCTGGTTCCGAACAGGTGCAGGGCGGTGCCCATCAGCACCGGCCCGAGCGCATGGCCGCAAAAGAGGGCGCAGGCGAACAGCGCCACCGCCGAGCCGCGGGCGGTTGGGGCGAGTTCGGTCGCCTGCGCCTGGAAGGTCCCGTGCATCAGGAAGAAGCCGAAGCCGCTCAGCGTGAAGATCGCGATCGCGCTCCACCAGGGCAGGAAGGCGAGCGAGAACAGCGCGTAGGCGAAGCCCATCACGATGCCGCCCAACTTGGTCATCCGGGTCGGCCCGAGCCGCTCGACCAGGATCCGGGTCAGAACACCATAGATGATGCCACCCAGTCCGGTACCCGCGATTACGAGGCCTGCCTGCGAGGGGCCGACATCGGCACGCTCGTGCAGGATCGCGGCGATATAGGGCGGCATGCCGAAGATCAGGCTGCCCTCGACGACGACGAGCCCGTAGAGCAGTTTCGAGCGTGGATTGGCGAAAACGGCGGAATAGCTCGCCAGCGCGGTCTTGAAGCTGAGCGGTGGGCGCAGCGCGTCCGGCCTCGGCTTCAGCACCAGCACGACCAGTAACCCGGCAATGCCGGCGACCACACCCGCCATCACGAAGACGTAGCGCCAGCCGAGATGCTCGGCGATCAGCCCGGAGCAGGCGGCGCCGACCATCTGTCCGACGATCATCAGCACGAGGAAGCGGCCGAGCATGATCTGCCGTTCGGCCATGGGCGCACGGTCGCCGATCGCTGCCATCGCGACAGGAATGACGCCACCCGCGGCGACGCCGGCGATCGTGCGGACCGCTGTCAGTATCTCGAAAGAGCCGGCGAAGCCGGCGGCGATCGAGAGCAGGGCGAGCGCGCCGAGGCAGATCGCGATCGTCCTGAGCTTGCCGATCGAATCCGCGATCGGGCCGAGAAAGGGCTGGCCAACCGCATAGGCGAAGGAAAAGGCCGTCGCGACCGCTGCGATCTGGACGATGCTGCGGGTGAACTCCGCCGCCAGCGTCGGCACCAGCGGGTCGAGTAGACGCATGGTGAAGGTCGAGGCGAAGCCGCACGCCCCGAGTACGAGGATGAGCGAATTCAGCGAACGAGGCGGGGGCGCCGCGGGAGGAGGAGCCGCATTGGCTGATATCTCAGACATACGCCAGCGTAGAATGCGCCTTGCGCTTGGCAAGCCGATCGAACTCTTGCAGCTCTGCGATCAGCGCATGGAAATCGCGCAGCGGTATCATGTTCGGCCCGTCCGACGGAGCGTTGTCGGGGTCGGGATGGGTCTCGATGAAGACGCCGGCGACGCCGACCGCGACCGCGGCGCGCGCCAGCACCGGCACGAATTCGCGCTGGCCGCCGCTCGAAGCGCCCTTGCCGCCGGGCTGCTGCACCGAATGGGTGGCGTCGAAGATCACCGGCGCGCCGATCTCCGCCATGATCGGCAAAGCGCGCATGTCGGTGACCTGCGTGTTGTAGCCGAAGGAGACGCCGCGCTCGGTCAGCATGACGTTCGGATTGCCGCTCTCGGTCACCTTGGCGGCGACGTTGACCATGTCCCAGGGCGCCAGGAACTGACCCTTCTTGACGTTGACGACGCGACCGGTCCTGGCGGCGGCGACGAGCAGGTCGGTCTGCCGGCAGAGGAAGGCCGGGATCTGCAGCACGTCGACGACCTCGGCCACTGGCGCGCATTGGCTGGCGTCATGCACATCGGTCAGCACGGGCAGGCCGGTGCGTTCGCGGATCTCGGCGAAGACGGGCAGGGCGGCGTCCAGGCCCACGCCGCGCTGGCCCTTCACGCTGGTGCGGTTGGCCTTGTCGAAGGAGGTCTTGAAGACGAGGCCGATGCCGAGCTTGTCCGATATCTCCTTCAGCGCCAGGGCGACCTCGAGCGCGTGATCGCGGCTCTCCATCTGGCAGGGGCCGGCGATCAAGGCGAGCGGCAGCTCGTTGCCGAAGCGGACGGGGCTGGCGAGATCGGTGCCCACGGTGACGATGGCGTTGGCGGTCATGGCGGGCTCCTTGCTCAAGGTCGCGGGTATTAGAAGCCGCCTGTCGCCGTGACAAGCAGCCGTAGCGTCACGTCACCTCGAACCAGCTCCACAGCCCGCGGTCGAAGCGCTCCAGCACGGTCGACGAGATCAGCCAGCGCCCGGGATTGTCGGCGATGAAGGCGATGTGCAGGCGCTTGCCCTCAGGAATCTGCACAGTATCGAGAAAATAGGGCTCCCAGCCGTCGTCGAGCGGATGCAGCAGGCGGAAGCTGTGGCCGTGGACGTGCAACGGCTGCAGGAAAGCGGTCTTGTTGGTGATGCCGATCACCACCGGCGCGCCGCGCTTGACGTTGAACAGCGGCTTGCCCTTCGGATCGCCCTGGCCGCCATTGACGGTCCAGGGCCGGGCGAGATCGAGCCCGGCGAGGTCGAGCTTGTTCTCCGGCATGATTTTCGCCCCGCCTTCGATGATCATCTCGCTGCGCCGGGCATCCTGGAGCCGCACCGCCGCCGGCAGCGCCGGATTGAGCGGCATTGCCGCGATCGCCGGGCGGGCCGGCTTCGCCGCACCTTCGCTGACGAAGCGCACAAGCGGCACGCCGGGACCGATAAGTGCGGTGATGCTGGCTGCGGCGCCGACCGTCTCCGGCATGTCGAAGATCACGTCGTAGCGCGTGCCCGGCGCGAAGGGCAGCTGGCCCCGGACGGGCTCGAAGGTCTCGGTAGGTTGGCCGTCTACCGCCGCGACGAAGGCTTTCATCTCGTCGAAACGCAGCCGCATGATCCGGGCATTGCAGGCATTGGCGAGGCGCAGGCGGACACGCGATCCCGGCGGCAGCTTGACCGGCAGCGGCGGCGGCTTGCCGTTGACCGTCAGCCAGCTGCCGAGCCGGCCGGCTGCGGCGCCGTCCTGCCCGTCCGCAGCAAAGGGCAGCAGCTTCTGGTCGTCGCCGAGCAGCCAGTCGCCGATCAGGGCGGGCAGGTCGAGATCGACCGCCGGCGGCTCCTTCTCCTCGACGATCAGCAGGCCGGAAAGCCCACGCCCGGCCGGTTCGGACGAGCCGCCGAGCAGCATCGGTCGATAGAGGAAAGTGCCGGAATCAGGCGGCGTCAGCCGGTATTCGAACTGCCCGCCTGGCGGCACCGGCTCCTGGCTGAAGCCGCCGACGCCATCCATGGCGTGGTCGGCGCGCAGGCCGTGCCAGTGCAGCGAGAGCGGTTTGTCGGTGCGATTCTGCAGGTTGAGACGCAAGGTCTCGCCCTGCTTCACCTTGAGCACCGGGCCGGGAGCGGCGCCGTCGAAGGCCCAGATTTCGGTTTCTGGCGCCGGCGCTGGCCGCAGGCGCAGTTTGGCGGAGGCGGCGACGAGGTTCCGCGTGTCCCCTGCCGAAGCCGTTTGCGGGGCCGTCGGTGCTTGCTGGGCCAGCGCGAGCAGGGGGGTGAGCAGCGTCGCCAGCCCCGCGCCTTGCGCAATGACCCGGCGGCGGCTCGGATGAGGGTATGAGGCCGTTGGCGAAGCGTCTTTGCTCATGCCCGCGACATAGCGGGATGGCGCCGTTCTGGCGAGCGCAAAGCGGCGCGGGAGCGACCTTCGCAGAAATGTCGCATTTTTTTGCTGCATGACGCGCCCGAAATGCTATAGCGGCGCGGCCTATCGGTGCTGCTGTCGCGACGACCGCGGTGCGGCGCACCGGGTCGGCGGGCGTGGCGGAACTGGTAGACGCAGCGGATTTAGGTTCCGCCGACGTGAGTCGTGGGGGTTCGAGTCCCTTCGCCCGCACCAGGATGCAAGTTTCGCGAGCGCGGCGGCGGTCACCCGGCGTCGCGCTTTGGACATTGAAGTAAAGAGCTGTTGGCGGATCGAACAATGAACGTGACGGAAACCCTGTCCCAGGGCCTCAAGCGCGAATTCCAGGTGGTGCTGAACGCCACGGACCTCAAGACGAGGCTCGATGGCGAGCTGCAGAACCTGCAGGGCAAGGCCAAGATCAACGGCTTCCGGCCCGGCAAGGTCCCGGTCGGCCATCTGCGCCGCCTCTATGGCCGCTCGGTCATGGCCGATGTGGTCCAGAACGCCGTCAACGAGGCGAACCAGAAGATCGTCGCCGACAACGAGCTCAAGCTCGCCTTCGAGCCGCAGATCAAGTTCCCCGACAACAAGGACGAGATCGAGGCCGCGATGGAGGCCAAGGGCGATCTCGCCTTTACCGTCGCGCTCGAAGTGCTACCGAAGATCGAGGTTGCCGATATCTCGGACGTCTCGCTCGAGAAGCCCGTTGCCGAGGTTCCCGAGGCTGATGTCGATGCCGCGCTGGAGCGCATGGCCTCGCAGAATCGCAGCTTCGAGTCGAAGAAGGACGGCGCCAAGGCTGCCAAGGGCGACCGCCTGCTGATCTCCTTCGTCGGCACGCTCGAAGGCAAGCCCTTCGACGGCGGCACCGGTTCTGAAATCCCGCTCGAGCTCGGCGCCGGCCAGTTCATCCCGGGCTTCGAGGAGCAGCTCGATGGCGTCAAGAAGGGCGAGCAGCGCACTGTTTCGGTGACCTTCCCCGAGAACTACACCGCGACCCATCTTGCCGGTAAGCCGGCCGAGTTCGCCGTCACCGTCGACGATGTCCAGGCGCCGGGCGAGCTCAAGATCGACGATGAACTCGCCAAGGGCTTCGGCATGGAGTCGCTCGACGCACTCAAGACCGCGATCCGCGAGCAGATCGGCCGCGAGTTCGGCGAACAGTCGCGCCGCAAGGTCAAGAAGAGCCTGCTCGACGCGCTCGACGGCAAGTACAGCTTCGAACTGCCGCCGACCCTGGTCGAGCAGGAGTTCACCGCGGTCTGGAGCCAGGTCGAGGCGGACATGAAGAACGCCAACAAGACCTTCGCCGACGAGAACACCACTGAGGACGAGGCTCGCGCCGAGTACCGCAAGATCGCCGAGCGCCGCGTGCGCCTCGGCCTGGTGCTGGCCGAGATCGGCGAGCAGGCCAAGGTCCAGATCTCCGATGACGAGGTGACGCAGGCGCTGATCCAGCGCGCCCGTCAGTTCCCGGGTCAGGAGAAGGAAGTCTGGGAGTTCTACCGCAAGAACCCGCAGGCGCTCGCCGAGATCCGCGCCCCGATCTTCGAGGAGAAGGTCGTCGACCATCTGCTCGGCCAGGTGAAGGTCGAGGACAAGTCGGTTTCGCGCGAAGCGCTCTTCGCCGATGACGAGGAAGAAGGCGCTGCCGAGGCCAAGCCGAAGGCCGCCAAGGCGAAGAAGACCAAGAAGGCGGCGGACGAGGCTTCGGCCTGATCCTCCCCCTCGGCTTGCGAAGTCCACGCCGCCCGCACTCTGCGGGCGGCGTTTCCCTTTTCAGCCGCCGCCGGCATGCTTATGTGAGGGTTCGCCGCTATCGGCTGATTCCCGCCCGCTTTGACCCCAAGGACCGACGATGATGCGTGACCCGATCGAGACCTATAACAATCTCGTCCCGATGGTGGTCGAGCAGTCGAGCCGCGGCGAGCGCGCCTTCGATATCTATTCGCGCCTGCTGCGCGAGCGCATCATCTTCCTGACCGGTCCGGTCGAGGATTACTCGGCATCGCTGATCGTGGCGCAGCTGCTGTTCCTCGAGGCCGAGAACCCGAAGAAGGAAATCTCCTTCTACATCAACTCGCCCGGCGGTGTGGTCACCTCGGGCCTGTCGATCTACGACACCATGCAGTTCATCCGCTGCCCGGTGACGACGCTCTGCGTCGGCCAGGCCGCCTCGATGGGCTCGCTCCTGCTGACCGCCGGCGCCAAGGACATGCGTTTCGCCCTGCCGAACGCGCGCATCATGGTCCACCAGCCTTCCGGCGGCTTCCAGGGCCAGGTCACCGATATCCTCATCCACGCCCGCGAGGTCGAGAGCCTGAAGCGGCGCCTGAACGAGATCTACGTCAAGCACACCGGCCGCTCCTATGAGGACATCGAGGGCGCGCTGGAGCGCGACAATTTCATGACCTCCGATCAGGCCAAGGAGTTCGGTCTGATCGACAAGGTCATCGACAAGCGCGCGGACGAGGCGGCTTGAGGTCGTCCAGGTACACGCGCCTGTGGGTTGGCGAGTGGCTTCCGAAGGGCCATATTGCTTTGAGACTAGGCCCCATGTTTGCATGGGGCATCGGAAGGGCGCGGTAAGGCGCTCGAGCGGTCCGATTTTGGGTCAGTTTCGTCGCCGCCTGCGCCAGAGCGACGCGTTAACCTAATAATCGTGATCTGAGCGCCTATTATGACGGGGAGACGACATCAGCCTGCCGTTTTTCGGTGGCGGATTTTGTCCTCCGAGATGGAGAACCACGATGAGTAAGGCCAGCGGCGGCGATTCGAAGAGCACGCTCTACTGCTCCTTCTGCGGCAAGAGCCAGCACGAGGTCCGCAAGCTGATCGCGGGCCCGACCGTGTTCATCTGCGATGAATGCGTTGAGCTCTGCATGGACATCATCCGCGAGGAATCGAAGTCCGCGCTGGTGAAGTCGAAGGACGGCGTGCCGACCCCGAAGGAGATCCGCAAGGTTCTCGACGACTATGTCATCGGCCAGGACCACGCCAAGAAGGTCCTCTCGGTTGCGGTCCACAACCACTACAAGCGGCTCAGCCACGCGACGAAGCACAATGACGTCGAGCTGGCGAAGTCGAACATCCTGCTGATCGGGCCGACCGGCTCGGGCAAGACGCTGCTCGCGCAGACGCTCGCCCGCATCCTCGACGTGCCGTTCACCATGGCAGACGCGACGACGCTCACCGAGGCCGGCTATGTCGGCGAGGACGTCGAGAACATCATCCTGAAGCTGCTCCAGGCCTCCGACTACAATGTCGAGCGGGCGCAGCGCGGCATCGTCTACATCGACGAGATCGACAAGATCAGCCGCAAGTCGGACAATCCCTCGATCACCCGCGACGTCTCGGGCGAGGGCGTCCAGCAGGCGCTGCTCAAGATCATGGAAGGCACCGTCGCCTCCGTGCCGCCGCAGGGCGGGCGCAAGCATCCGCAGCAGGAGTTCCTGCAGGTCGACACCACCAACATCCTGTTCATCTGCGGCGGCGCCTTCGCCGGGCTGGACAAGATCATCTCGAGCCGCGGCAAGGGCACCTCGATCGGCTTCGGCGCGACCGTGAAGGCTCCTGACGACCGGCGCACCGGCGCGATCTTCCGCGAGGTCGAGCCGGAGGACCTGCTCAAGTTCGGCCTGATCCCCGAGTTCGTCGGCCGTCTGCCGGTGCTGGCGACGCTTGAGGACCTCGACGAGGCCGCGCTCAAGACCATCCTCACCGAGCCGAAGAACGCGCTGGTCAAGCAGTATCAGCGCCTGTTCGAGATGGAGGACACCGAGCTCACCTTCACCGACGAGGCGGTCAGCCTGATCGCCCGCAAGGCGATCGAGCGCAAGACCGGCGCCCGTGGTCTGCGCTCGATCATGGAAGGCATCCTGCTCGAGACCATGTACGAACTGCCGGGGCTGGAAGGCGTCGAGCAGGTCGTCATCGGGCCGGAAGCGGTCGAATCCAAGTCGCGCCCGCTGTTCATCTACGCGGACCGCGAAGAAGAGACCAAGTCGGCCTCGGCCTGAGCCGCTTGCTGGCTTGACGGTCCGTCGCCACGGCGTAGCCTCGTAAGCGGGGCTATGCTGGGGGCTACGTGATCAAGCGACGACGCTGCATGCGCGGTTCGATGACGGTTGGTGCCGTCGTCGGCCGCGTTTTCGTTTTCCTGGGGCTGCTGGGAGCGACGCTGCTGCCCGGGCCGGCTTCGGCGCAGTCCGGTGCGGACCCGGTGATGCGGGTCCTGACCGATCTGGGGATCGGCGAACTGCCGGCCGTGGTCTCGACCTCCCGGCCGGTCGCCAGACATATCGACACCTTGGCGCGCGAGCGCTGCGATCGCGAGGCCGTCGTGGCCTTCGCGGAGAGCCTGAAGCAGGCCGGCTATCGCCGCGAGGGCGCTCGGGCGCTGGTCCGCTTCTCCGAGAATTGCGGCGGCTTTACCGACGCCCTGCGCCGCGCCGCGAACATCCTGATGGATCTGTCGGATTGGAGCGAGGCCGCCGCCGTCGCGAACAAGATCATCGAGGACCAGCCGCATTCCGACAATGGTTACTATCTCCGGGCCGTCGCCAACGACAAGGCGGGTAAGCTCAACGAAGCGATCGACGACTACCTGACGGCGATCGCGCTCTTTGCCAACAAGGAGCGAATCTCCTCGGTCGGCTATTTCGCCGCTTCCCGCGCCTATGAGAAGCTCGGGCAGTACTGCGACGCGATCGTTCCCATCGAGGCCTGGATCGCCCTGAATCCGCTGCGCAACGACAATAGCCGCACGCAAGCCGTGATTGGCACACTGCGCAGCAAGGGCCAGTGCGCCGAGAAGGCCTTTGCCGCGGACGAGACCATTCCGATCACGCGAAGCGGCCAGGTCGTGACCGTGGCGGCCACCATCAACGGCACGAAAGGGGTCTTCGTGATCGATACAGGCGCGACCTTCGTTTCGCTCCGCAAGAGCTTTGCCGAGCGCGCCAAGGTCACCGTCGATGCGACGAGCAAGGTCCGCCTGCATACGGCCAACGGCATCATCGAGGCTCATCGCGGCAAGGCCGCCCTGATCGAGCTCAAGCGCGTTCAGGCGACTGAGGTTGCCGTCGTCGTGCAGTCGGACGCGGCGGGCAGCTACGGCGCCGGTGTCGACGGCCTTCTCGGCATGAGCTTCCTCGCACGCTTCGATGTGACGATCGACCGGAACAGCGTGCGGATTCGCTCGCGTGGCGGCGTGAAGCTGTAGCAGCGTGCGGTCGCTCATCGGTGTAGCCGAAGGTGAATTCAGGACTAGCTCGGCCGGCGCGGACCGGTTTCTGCTTCAATTCAGAACGCGCGCCCTTGGCGCGCGTTTTGCCTTGCGAGCCTGGGCGGCTAAAGCTGCCCCGATCCTGCTTTTGCCGTGCCGGAGCCATCACGGCCTCGTGTGCCGGCTGTGGCAGAAGCGGCGGTGGACTGCGTGAGGCGTCGCTTGAAAGCCGGCGTCGAAGCATCCACCTTAGGATCACCTGCTAGAGTCGCGTGCCTGTCGAGGGCGCGGCCGGCAGGGGCGCCTGGCGCGAATGGTCGCGCCGCGCGGTACGTCCGCTCGATTGCCTTTCAAAGGGGTCGGCCGGGCGAAAACTTGAAGGACTAGACATGACTGGCTCGACGCCCCGCGCTCCGCTCGTCCCCGGTACGACCGACACCTATCCGGTCCTGCCGCTGCGCGACATCGTCGTCTTCCCGCATATGATCGTGCCGCTCTTCGTCGGCCGCGAGAAGTCCATTCGTGCGCTCGAGGAGGTGGTCAAGAACGATGGCCTGATCCTGCTCGCCACGCAGAAGAATGCCGGCGACGATGATCCGGAGACCGGAGACATCTACGAAATCGGCACGCTCGCCCGCGTGCTGCAGCTGCTGAAGCTGCCCGACTCGACCGTGAAGGTGCTCGTCGAGGGCATCGGCCGGGCCAAGGCGACGACCTATACCGCGACCGACAACTTCTATGAGGCGCAGGCCGAGGCTCTCGCCGAGGAGGATGGCAAGAAGGTCGAGGTCGAGGCGCTCGCCCGCTCGGTCGTCAGCGAGTTCGAGAACTATGTGAAGCTCAACAAGAAGATCTCGCCCGAGATCGTCGCGGCGGTCTCCCAGATCGACGAGCCGGCCAAGCTCGCCGATACCGTCGCCTCGCATCTGGCGGTCAAGATCGCCGACCGGCAGGCAGTGCTCGAGGTGATGAACGTCGCCCACCGGCTCGAGAAGGTGCTCTCCCTGATGGAGAGCGAGATGTCGGTGCTGCAGGTCGAGAAGCGCATCCGCTCGCGCGTCAAGCGCCAGATGGAGAAGACCCAGCGCGAGTACTATCTCAACGAGCAGATGAAGGCGATCCAGAAGGAGCTCGGCGACGGCGAGGAAGGCCGTGACGAGCTGGCCGAGCTGGAAGAGCGCATCGCCAAGACCAAGCTGACCAAGGAGGCGCGCGACAAGGCGCTGGCCGAGGTCAAGAAGCTCAGGCAGATGTCGCCGATGTCGGCTGAGGCCACCGTCGTGCGCAACTATCTCGACTGGCTGCTCGGCATTCCGTGGGGCAAGAAGTCGAAGATCAAGAAGGACCTCGCCGCAGCCCAGCAGGTGCTCGACGACGATCACTTCGGCCTCGACAAGGTCAAGGACCGCATCGTCGAATATCTCGCCGTGCAGCAGCGCGCCAACCGGCTCGCCGGCCCGATCCTGTGCCTCGTCGGCCCTCCGGGCGTCGGCAAGACCTCGCTCGGCAAGTCGATCGCCAAGGCGACCGGCCGTGAGTTCGTGCGCATGTCGCTCGGCGGCGTGCGTGACGAGGCCGAGATCCGCGGCCACCGCCGCACCTATATCGGCTCGATGCCCGGCAAGATCATCCAGTCGATGAAGAAGGCCAAGACCTCGAACCCGCTCATCCTGCTCGATGAGATCGACAAGATGGGCCAGGACTTCCGCGGCGATCCGTCGGCGGCCCTGCTCGAGGTGCTCGACCCCGAGCAGAACTCGACCTTCAACGACCATTACCTCGAGGTCGACTACGACCTGTCGAACGTGATGTTCGTGACCACGGCGAACACGCTGAACATCCCGCCGGCCCTGCTGGACCGCATGGAGGTGATCCGCATCGCTGGTTACACCGAGGACGAGAAGGCCGAGATCGCGCGCCGCCACCTGATCCCAGGGGCGATCGCCAAGCACGGCCTGCAGTCCAAGGAATGGTCGATCGATGACGAGGCCCTGACGACGCTGGTGCGGCGCTACACCCGCGAAGCCGGCGTTCGTAACCTCGAGCGCGAGATCGCCAACACCGTCCGCAAGGCGGTGAAGGAGATCGTGCTGACCAAGAAGAAGAAGGTCGCGGTCACGCCTGCGGTGCTGGAGGATTATCTCGGTCCGCCGCGCTATCGCTATGGCATGGCGGAGACCGAGGATCAGGTTGGCGTTGTTACCGGCCTGGCCTGGACCGAGGTCGGCGGCGAGATGCTGACGATCGAAGGCGTGATGATGCCCGGCAAGGGCAAGATGACCGTCACCGGCAACCTGCGCGACGTGATGAAGGAATCGATCTCGGCGGCGGCGTCCTATGTCCGCTCCCGCGCCATCGATTTCGGCATTGAGCCGCCGCTGTTCGACCGCCGCGACATCCACGTCCACCTTCCCGAAGGGGCGACCCCGAAGGACGGTCCGTCGGCCGGCATCGGCATGGCGACAGCGATCGTCTCGGTCATGACCGGTATCCCGGTCCGTCGCGACGTCGCCATGACCGGCGAGGTCACGCTGCGGGGCAGGGCGCTGCCGATCGGCGGCCTGAAGGAGAAGCTGTTGGCGGCGCTTCGCGGCGGCATCAAGAAGGTGCTGATCCCCGAGGACAACGCCAAGGATCTGGTCGATCTGCCCCAGTCCGTGAAGAACGGGCTCGAGATCGTCCCGGTCTCGCGGATGGACCAGGTGCTCCAGCACGCGCTGGTGCGCCAGCCGACGCCGATCGTCTGGGAGGAGGACCTGAAGGCACCCGTGCCCAAGGGCGCCGAGGACGACGCGGCTTTGGCTTCCGTCGCCCACTGAGCCCAGCGCTCGCGAATGAAGAGGCCGCCGGCATCGCCGGCGGCCTTTTTCGTTGGCAGGGGCTTGAGCCGCACCCTGCGTCATAGCTTAGCGCTGGGTCAGGAGGTGCCGATGAGCGCGCGAAACAAGGGTGAGATCTGGCTCGAGGCCAATGAGTGCGCGGCCCGGATCGGGCTGTCGAAGCGGGCTCTGCGGCTTTACGAGGAGCATGGCCTGATCCGCCCGCGCCGGACGGAAAAGGGCTGGCGGCTCTATGGCGCCGACGAGATCGCCCGTCTGCACGAGATCCTGGCGCTGAAGCGGCTGGGCCTCAGCCTGCAGCGGATCACCGCCTTGCTGCAAGGCAAGGCGGTCGATCTCTCCGGCGTGCTCGCCATCCAGCACGACCTGCTCAGCGAGCAGCGCGAGCGGGCCGAACAGGGCCTTGCTCTCGTCCGTGCCGCGCAAAGCAAGCTCGCAACCGGCACCTCCCTCACCGCCGATGAACTGATCAGGCTCGCGAAGGAGGCCAATATGACGCAGAACAATACCGATACTGTCGCCTGGCGGCGCTATGAGCAGGCGCGGCCGCGCACCGAGGTCAAGATCGATCCCAGTCGCTTCGAGCGCTGCACCGGCTTCTACCGGCACCCCGCTGGCCAGATCATGGCCGTCACCCTGGAGGGGGATCGCTTTTTTCTGCAACTCACCGGGCAGCCCAAGGTCGAGCTCTTCGCCGAGAGCGGCAGCGATTTCTTCCTGAAGGTCGTGCCGGCCCAGCTCACCTTCGCGCCATCCGACAACGACAGGGCCGAAGCACTGACATTGCATCAGGGCGGGTACGAGGCGGTCGCCACGCGCATCGACGAGGCGGAGGCGAAGCGCCAGCGGGAGGAGCTCGGCCAGCGGGTGCGCGACCGGGTCCCACATCCGCGCAGCGAGGAGACCTTGCGCGAGTTCCTCGTACAGCAGCAGCGCGGCACCATGCCGTTCGAGCTTCTGAGCGAGGAGCTGGCGGAAATCGTGCGCGAGCAGCAGCCGATCGTCAGCGCCGAGCTCGAATCGAAGGGCAGTCTCCGGGAGCTGGCACTCCGCCGCATCGGCGAGGACGGAGTCGACGTCTACGAGGCGCAATTCGCCAAGGGCGCCCTGCAATGCGGCATCGGTTTCGGCCAGGACGGCCGCGTCCATACGCTCTGGATGCTGCCGGCCTGAGCGGGCTTTCAGGCAAGGGCTGGTGGGCGGTGACGGGCTCGAACCGCCGACATCCTCGGTGTAAACGAGGCGCTCTACCGACTGAGCTAACCGCCCTTGTCCGCCGTTTAAGGCCATGAGCCCGGCTTCGCAAGCCACTGTGCAGCCCGCGAAGCCTTTGGTCGACTGCGAACTCGGGGCGGGGGCGGCGAGCGCCGCCCCCGAAGGCGAAAGCTGCCACGCTGGCTTGGCGCTGCCACCGAGGCAAAACTCGAGATTCGCTATCGCCTGGTGAGCGTAACGATGGTCCGTCGGCATCGCAGCGATCTGGAAATCAGGAAACCGTCGGGTTTCGGCCTGTTTCGCTGCACTTTGGAGATGATCAACATTTTGACGGCTTCAGTGCTTGACAGGCAGAGCCTGGGGCCATAATCCCAACGCCGCCGGGGACGAGTTCCTCCGCCGCCCGCGCGGGCGTAGCTCAGTTGGTTAGAGTGCCGGCCTGTCACGCCGGAGGTCGCGGGTTCGAGCCCCGTCGCCCGCGCCATTTTCCAGAAACAATCCAGATATTTGAAATTGCTTCTTAAAGCGCGCCGGATCCGTTCGTCGGTGCTCGGCGGGACGTTCCGTCGTTGATCGGAAAGACGTCGGGCCGCAGCCGCTTGAATGGCAAGGTCTCGATCCGGCTGGTACAGGGGCCGGGCGTCGCCACGGTGAAGCTGCCCTTGGCGATCTTGTCATAGGCGCGCCGATGCGCCACCGCTGCCTTGACGCCGATAGCCTTGAGAGCCTCTGGCTCGATGCCTTGCGAGCGCAATTGCCCGAGGTCGAAGGGCGGCGTCTTGCGGCTCGTCAGCAGGATGGTGACGCCATTGGCCTCCACGACGATGCTGGGGCCCATGCTGAAGCGCGAGCCCTGCGATGCGGCGAGATGGCTGTTGCGGTCTTCGAGTGCGAACGCGCCGTCGCTGGCGCTGACGAAGGTTGCCTCGATCTCCACCGGCCCCTCGGCGATCGCGCTGCCCTTGCCGCCGATCGAGAGCCTGCGCACTTCGCCGAGCTTCGCGCCGGACATCGCAGCGATGGCGGCCGGGTCAGCGATGGCAACTGCGCAGTTCTCGACGCCATGGCGCAAGAAGGCGCGCAGCACCGAGGTGCTGTCGCCCGGCGCCCCGCCGCCGATATTGTCGGCCGGCTCGACGACGATGTAGGGTCCGCCTGGCGAGCGCAGGATCTCGGCGATGGCCTCGTCGAGATCCCATTCCGCCGGCAGGCCGAGCTCGCGCAGCTCTGTCGCGCTCTGCGCCAGCCGTTCGAGTGCTTCCTGGGCCGCGGCTTCCGACCCGGTGAAGGCCACTGAGAAGGCGACGCCAGCCTCCGGCACATCCGAGAAGGAATAGCCGCCGATGACGTTCGCAACCCAGATCGTGGCATTCTCTTCCTCGATCCGGCGCGCCAAGGCTTCGAGGTCCCGCATCGGCCGGTCGGCCGTGCTGGTGCCGGTCGGCGGCCACATCACCGGCGCATTGCAGGAGAGCATGCGCGGCAGCTCGCCCTCGTTCAAAGCCCGCGCCAGCAACCGCGCCGAGCGAACGGCGGAGTCGCGGGCATCGATGTGCGGGTTCTCGCGATAGGCGACGAGGGCGTTGGCGTTCAGCGCCATGGCGGCGGTGAAGTTGGCGTGCAGGTCGAAGACCCCGAAAACGGGCAGCGTCTCGCAACCAGGCACTTTGCGGATATGAGCCAGCAGTGTGCCCTCGGGATCGAGACATTCGGTCGTGACCATGGCGCCGTGCAGCGCCAGCCAGATGCCATCGAGGCCGCCGGAGGTCAGCGCCGCCTTTAGTCCGGCATCGAACTTGCGAAGAAAATGCGCGAACACAGCATGGTCGACGCTGCCGGCGGGCAGGGCGGTGTAGTCGACCGTCGGCACGACCTCCCAGCCTTCCGCATCCGCGACCTCCAGGAAGCCGTCCACGGTCGAGCCGTCGCCGCGCCGCTGCAGGAGCTCGTCGCCCTTGCGGATGGTGAAGTCGGCGAGGCCGGTGATCTCGTCGACGAAGCTGTGCGTCTCGTGGAAGAGCGCTCCGAGCAGGATGCGGCGACGTTGCGACATGGTCTCGGCAGCTCCCTGGAGACGAAGCAGGAGCATCTCGGCGGCTCATCTGTTCCGGATCAAGCCTGCATTGTTCCATTGCAGGGAACGCCGACGCTTTGACAGGGCAAGTCCGCTCCCGGTTTCATGACCGCGCCGGTGACCGAAGAGGCGGCGCCGGCGCTGCTCGGGAATGGATCCGCATGCGCGTCTTCACTGCGTCGCTGGCGACGGAAACCAACACCTTCGCGCCGCTCTATGTCGATCGCAGCGCCTTCGAGAGCGCCTTCTATTGCCCACCGGGCACGCATCCGGAGACGCCGACATTGTGCTCGGCCCCGATCGTCGCAGCGCGGCGCCGTGCCGCCAGCGAGGGCTACGAGCTGGTCGAGGGCACGGCGACCTGGGCCGAGCCGGCGGGGCTCGTCTCGCGCGACGGCTATGAGAGCCTGCGCGACGAGATTCTGAGCCAGCTCCGCGCGGCGCTGCCGGTCGACATCGTGCTGCTCGGCCTGCATGGCGCCATGGTGGCGCAGGGCTACGACGACTGCGAGGGCGACCTGATCGAGCGGGTGCGAGCGCTCGCCGGGCCGCACTGCACTATTGGCGTCGAGCTCGACATGCACTGCCATCTGACCACGCAGATGGTTAAGGGCGCCGACATCATCGTCGCCTTCAAGGAGTTCCCGCATACCGACTTCCTGGCGCGGGCCGAGGACCTGCTGGAGCTCTGCCTCAGGACCGCGCGTGGCGGGGTGCAGCCAGTGAGCGCCGTCTTCGATTGCCGCGGGCTTGCCGCCTTCATGACCAGCCGCGAACCCGGCCGCGGCTTCGTCGACCGGATCAAGGCGTTGGAGGGCCGGGACGGCATCCTCAGCATCTCGGTCGCGCACGGATTCCAGGCGGCCGATGTCGCCGATGTCGGCACAAAGGTCCTCGTCATCGCCGATGGCGATCGGGACAAGGCCGCGGCGCTGGCAAAGCAGCTCGGACTGGAGATTCTCGGCTGGCGGCAGGGCGCCTCGCCCAAACACTACAAGCCGGATGAGGGAATCACGGCTGCGATCGAACTGGCCAAGCCGGGGAAGCCCGTCATCCTCGCCGATCGCTGGGACAATCCCGGCGGCGGCGTCGCTGGCGATTCCTCAGTGATGGTCGAAGCGCTGCTGCGCCATCCCGAGATACTGGCGGCGATCGGCGCGCTCTGGGACCCGATCGCCGTCAGCCTTTGCCGCGCCGCCGGCATCGGCGCTGAGATTCCGCTGCGCTTCGCGGGCAAGGCCGCGCCGTCCTCCGGTCGGCCGATCGACGCCGTTGTACAGGTCGTCGGGACGACAGCCGATCTGCTGATCCCGTTCGAGCAGAGCTGGGTCTCGCTCGGTCCTGCCGCTGCAATCCGGATCGGCAAGCTCGACATCGTGCTGGCCTCGACCCGCGCCCAGACCTTCAGCCCGCCGGTGTTCACCGATCTCGGGGTCGACCTTACGGCGAAGACGCTGGTCGTGGTCAAATCCTCGAACCATTTCCACGCCGCCTTCGCGCCGATCGCCGCGAGCGTGCTCTATCTCGACAGCGGCGGGCCCTATCCGCCTGATGCCAGCAAGATCCCCTATACCAAGGTCAGGCGACCTTTCTCACCTCTGGATCCGAACCCATGGCTATAGCTGCTATTCCACGCCTGTCGCTCGGCGAGATCGACGACCAGCAGCTCGACGGGACGATCAAGGGCGTGCCGCCCGGAGCCTCGCTCCGGCTCGGCGAGATCGGCAAGCAGGGCTGGAACGTCTTGGCCGGTGACATGCCGATGCCGCTCGCCGTCATCCGCGAGAGCGTGCTGAAGGCGAACAGCGCCTGGATGGCTGCCTTCACCGCCGCCAACGATCTCCTGATCGCGCCGCACGGCAAGACGACCATGGCGCCGCAGCTCTTCGACCTGCAGATCGCCGATGGCGCCTGGGCGATCACGGTCGCGACCGTGCAGCAGCTCGCCGTCTGCCGCCGCTATGGGGTTAAGCGCGTCATCCTTGCCAACCAGCCGGTCGGCAAGCAGGAGATCGCCGCCTGCTTCGACGCGCTGGCTGAGCCGGACTTCGAGCTCTACTGCCTCGCCGACAGCACCGCCGGCGTCGCATTGCTGGCGGAGGCCGCCGCGAAGCATCGCAACATCAATCCACTGCGCATCCTCGTCGAGATCGGCTTCATGGGCGGGCGCACCGGCGCACGCAGCCGGGAGGAAGCCTTGGCAGTGGCATGCGCCGTGGCTGCCTCGCCGGGCCTGCGGCTCTCCGGCTTCGAGTGCTTCGAAGGCCTGCTCAGCGAGCCCAAGGCAGCCGATCGGCTGCTCGACGAAGTGGTCGCGACCGCAGCGGCAGCTGAAGCCGAAGGGCTGCTCGGCCCCGAGCCGATGGTGCTCAGCGCCGGCGGCACCTCGCTGTTCGACCGTGCCGGCGAGCGCTTCAACGCCGCCTCCTTCGTTCGGCCGATCCTGAAGCTGCTGCGCTCCGGCTGCTATCTCACCCATGACTCGACGACCTACACAGCCTCGTTCCGCCGGATCACCATGGAAACCAGCCTGACGCTGCCACCGGGCGGGCTGGAACCGGCACTGGAAGTCTGGGCCTATGTCCAGTCGCGGCCCGAGCGCGGGCGCAGCCTACTCACCGTCGGCAAGCGCGACATCAGCTACGATTCCGGCTTCCCGGTGCCGTTGCGCTGGTATCGGCCTGGTGGTGCCATGGCCCGACCGGAGCCGATGCCGGCCGGGCACACGGTGCTCGCGCTCAACGACCAGCACTGCCATCTCGGGACGCCGCTGGAGAGCCCGCTTGAGGTCGGCGACATGGTCGCCTTCGGCATCGGCCATCCCTGCACCACCTTCGATAAATGGGCGCACCTGATGCTGGTCGACGATGACTATCGCGTCACGGGAGCGATCCGGAGCTTCTTCTGAGTTCATGTTTCTTGTCGCGAAACCGGCGATCCTTGACGCGAAATAACCGCGGCAACTACGCTTTTGGCTAGGTTGTGCGCCTTCCGTCTCGGCAAACAAGCCTTGCCAGAGTGAGACTTGAGGGAGGCGGCTCACTGCTGCGATCGGCGGTCCGGTAGCGGCTGCCGATGTCCGGGAGGTCGATGTGCGTCTTGCGCTGATCCACATTGTCCAGGAGACCAACGACTTCAATCCGGTGCTGACCACGCTCGCCGACTTCCAGGCCTTCGGCCTCTATGAAGGCGAGGACATCGCCCGGCATTTCAGCGATATCGGCCAGATCGGCGGTCACTATGCCGCCGTCCGAGAGTCAGGTCTTGAGATCGAGACGATCCCGATCATCCGTGCATGGGCGGTCGCCGGCGGGCGGATCTCGCGCGAAGCCTTCGATTTCTTCCAGGAGAAGATCCGCATCGGCCTCGAAGCGATCGGGCCGATCGACGGGCTCGTCCTGCATCTGCATGGCGCCTGTGCCGCCGAGGGTGTCGACGATGTCGAGGGCGAGCAGGCCGAGCTCTGCCGGCAGATCCTCGGCCCCGATGTCCCGATCCTGCTCGGGCTCGATCACCATGCCAATGTCACCCACAAGATCATGGCCAATTGCACGGCGATCGTCGGCCACCGCACTCAGCCGCACGACGTCTTCGATACCGGCAAGGTCGGGACCGAGGTTCTGCTGCGCATCCTGACCGACGGGCTGAAACCGGTGATGGCTTGGCGCAAGATCCCGTTGCTCTCGCATCAGGAGCAGTTCCTGACCTCGAAGGGGCCGATGAAGATCTGGTTCGACCGGGCGAGGGCGCTGGAAACCGATCCGCGTGTGCTGCAGGCCTCGAACTATCCGATGCAGCCCTGGCTCGATGTCGCCGAGGGTGGCTGGTCGACGATCGTCGTCACCGATGGCAACAAGGCCCTGGCTGAGCGGCTGGCCGACGAGCTCGCCGATCTCGCCTGGTCGATGCGCGACGACTTCCAGGTCCGGGAAGCGGTCTCGGTCGACGAGGCCGTGCGGGCGGGTGATGCCGCCGAGCGTGGCATGATCGTGCTGAGCGATACCGGCGACACCGTCTTCGGCGGCGCGGCCGGCGACAGCAACCTGATCCTCGAGTCGATCCTGAGGCAGGGCACCAGGAGCCGCACCCTGATCCCGCTGATCTCACCGCAGGCGGTTGCGATTTTGGTCGCGGCGGGCGAGGGCGCCGAAGTGACGCTGCCGCTCGGTGGCGACGCAGCGATCGCCTTCTTCAGGCCGCTCACCGTGACCGGTCGGGTCCGGCGGATCGGCGGCGGCCCGGTGCGGCTGGACTATAATCACCAGCCTGAGGTCGACATGGGCCGCGTCGTCATCTTCGACGTCGGACCGGTGACCTTGCTGATCAGCGAATTGCGCGGTGTCGCCGGCAATGTGCCGGGGGTCTACGAGGCCTTCGGCATCGACCTCGCCGATTACAAGATGGCGGTGCTCAAGACCGCCTCGAACTTCCAGTACTTCGCCCCGATCACCGCGCAGGTGATCCGCGCCGACACGCGCGGGCCGGGGCAGTCCGATGTCTTCACCCTGCCGTGGCAGCGCATTCCACGGCCGGTCTACCCACTGGAAACAATAAGCGACTGGCGGGCGCATTCGTCCCAGCCGGGAGCGGGAACGGGCTGATTGTCGACCTGAACAAGAAAAAGGGGAGAGCGATGATGAAGTTGTCGCGACGTCAATTCTGCATGACCGGTCTCGCCCTCGCTGGAACGGCGCCGCTGCTGGCGGCCGGCCCGGTCTTCGCCCAGCAGCTCAAGGGCGGCACGCTGCGCGTCGGCGTGCTCAGTGAACTCGCCAATTTCGACCCGCAGCAGCTCTCGACGGTCAATTTCCACGTCATCAAGAACCTCTATGACAGCCTGATCGAGTACACGCCGGACGGAAAACCGCAGCCGAGCCTCGCGACCGAGTGGAAAATTTCACCTGACAAGACCTCGGTCAGCCTGACTTTGCGCGACGGCGTCACCTTCCACAGCGGCGCGCCGTTCAAGTCGGATTCCGTTTTGGCGACGCTGCAGAAGGGCGCCGATCCCAAGCGCGGCAAGAACGTCTTTTCGACCATGTCGATCGTCAAGGACTGGTCGGCGCCGGACGAGCGCACGGTGGTGATCAACTTCAAGGCGCCGGCGCCCGAGCGCCAGATCCTCGACCTCTTGCAGTTCCTGATCCCGATCGAGGCCAAGGGCATCGACACGGTCGAGACCGTGCCGGCCGGGACGGGCCCCTATACGCTGGTCAGCCGCGCCGTCGGCCAGGGGCTGGTTCTCAAGGCCAATCCGAAATACTGGCGCGAGAAGCAGCCGGTCGCGCAGGACCTCGTCTTCACCGTGTTCAGCGAGGACGCGGCAGCGACCGCGGCGCTGGAATCGGGTGCGGTCGACATCGTCTACAACGGCTCCTCGCGCAGCGCCGTCAGGCTGAAGGGCGCCGGCTACCAGGTCTTCGCCGGGCCGGGGCCGCTGGTGCAGGTCTTCCGCATCAACTCGACGCGCGGCCCGTTCCGCAACAAGTCGTTCCGGCAGGCCTTCAATCATCTGATGGATCGCGCCAGCATCCTGCGTGTCGGCTATGCCGGCATGGGCAAGGTCGTGGCGCTGCCTTGGGCTCCGGCGAGCCCGGCCTTCGACGATACTTACACCAAGACTTACGCCTATGACCTTGAAAAGGCGAAGAAGCTGATCACAGCCTCCGGCCTCTCCGCCGACGAGATCAAGGGCTGGAAGCTGCTGGTCAACGGCAGCGACGAGGCCTCCGTTGCGATCAGCCAGATCGTGCAAGGCTCGCTGCAGAAGGTCGGCGTGCCGATCGAGCTCGACATGCGCCAGGGCGCCGAATACGTCACCGCGCTGCTCGGCGGCGACTTCGCCGCGACCTTCGGCGCGGTCGGTAATGTCCAGAAATTCCCGTCTCGGGTGACGACCAACTCGATCTACCGCACCTCAGGCAATCCGATCCTCAAGGATCCGCACCCGCATCCGGATTATGTCGCGGCGATCGCCAAGGTCGACGCTGCTGCCGGCGGCGAGGCGGAGGTCAAGGCCGCTTATGACAACCTCAACCGCGTCATGGTCGAGGACGCCTTCGGCATTCCGACCAACTCCTATGATGTCGGCTTGATCGTCGCTTCCGAGAAGATCGGCGGCATCACGCTCGACATCGACAACCTCTTCATCGCCCGCACCATCGGCTTCAAATGAGGCGATTGGGCACCGTGCGCGCAGCTGACAGCCTGCGCGACAAGGCACGATGACGGAGACATTGGTCACCCTGGGAAATCTGCTGCGCCGGCTGCTTGCCCGGCGCGGCCCGGCCCTCAGTCTTGCCTTCCTCGCACTCGTCGCTCTGACGGCGCTCTTCGCCGGCCTCCTGCCGCTCGACCCGCTGGCGCAAAGCATTGCCGATTCCCTGAAGCCACCCTCGGCCGAGGCCTGGTTCGGCACCGACGAGCTCGGTCGCGATATCCTGGCGCGCGTCGTCTACGGCGCCCGCACCTCGCTGGTCACGGCCTTCGGCGCCGTCCTGATCGCGGCGCTGATCGGTGTGCCGGTCGGGCTCGTCGCCGGCTTCTACGGCGACTGGCGCGACTCGCTGCTGATGCGCTGCATCGACGTGCTGCTCGCTCTGCCGAACATCCTCTTCGCCATGGCGCTGATCGCCGTGCTCGGCCGCAGCCAGGGTGCTGCGCTGATCGCCGTCGGCATTGCAGGCATCCCCGGCTTCGCCCGCATTGCTCGGGCGCAGGTGATGGCGCTGCGCCAGCTCGATTTCGTCATGGCGGTGCGCAGCTTCGGCGGCGGTCCCGGCTACATCATGCTCCGGACCCTGCTGCCCAACATCCTCAGCCCGCTCGTGGTGCAGGCGATCGTGCTCGCCTCGATCGCGATCCTGCTCGAGGCGGCGCTCGCCTTCCTCGGCGTCGGCGTGCCGCCGCCGACGCCGAGCTGGGGCGAGATGCTGCGCACCGGCAAATCCTATCTCTATGAAGCTCCGACCTATGCGGTACTGCCCGGCCTCGTCCTGACCCTGACCATCCTCTCCTTCGATACGATCGGCCGGGCGCTGACCGCGATCCTCGACCGGGACGAGACCGACGCCTCCGGCGCGACGATCGGAGGCCGGCGATGACGTCTTACGTCCTGCGCCGCCTTGCCCAGATGCTGCCCGTGCTGCTGATCGCCTCCTTCGCGATCTTCGCGATGATCTACGCCGTGCCGGGCGGCCCGGTCGCGGTCATCGCCGGCGAGAACGCCACGGCGGAGGAGATCGCCGAGGTGACCCGGCGCTTCGGTTTCGACCGGCCGATGCTGGTGCAATATGCCGACTGGCTCGGCCGGGCACTGACCGGCGATTTCGGCCTGTCGCTGCACAGCCGCCAATCGGTCCTCCAGCTGATCGGCGAGCGGCTGCCGGCGACGCTGCAGCTTGCGCTCTGCGCCATCCTTGTCGCGCTCGTGATCGGCATTCCCGTCGCGATCGCCAGCGCGGTCAGGCCGAATTCCTGGCTCGACCGTGTGCTCAGCGGCTGGAGCGCTCTGGCGCTCGGCGTGCCGACCTTCTGGCTCGGCATCCTCCTGATCCTGCTCTTCGCCGTCGAACTGCGCTGGCTGCCTTCGGCCTCGCGCTATGTGCCGCTCTGGCAAGCGCCGCTCGATGCCCTGCGCAGCCTTGCCCTGCCGGCACTGACGCTCGGCGTCTACGTCTCCGGCGTGCTCGGGCGCTTCCTGCGGGCCTCGCTGATCGGCGAGGCGCGGGCCGATTATGTCCGCACCGCCCGCGCCAAGGGCGTGCCCGAGAAGCGCGTCGTCGGCCTGCACATCATGCGCAATGCGCTTTTGCCCTTCGTCACCATCGTCGGTTTGATGATGGCGCATTTCATCGGCGGCGCCGTGGTGACCGAGGCGGTCTTCACCTATCCCGGCCTCGGGCGCCTCCTGATCCAGGCGATCACCACCCGCGACTATCCGCTGATCCAGGGCTGCATCCTGGTGATTCTGATCGCCTACATGCTGATCAACCTCGCGGTCGACATGCTCTACGCCTGGATCGACCCGCGGATCGAATACCGATGAGCCGGGCGTCAGCCAGTCGCCACTGGCTGAGAGCCGAGATGGGCCGAAATCCCGGCCGCGATCTCGCGCAAACGCGCACCAGCCTTGGCTGCAAGCGAATGCGGCATCCGCATCAATGGCGCCGAGATCGACAGCGCCGCGACGGGGTAGCCGTGCTCGTCGAGGATCGGCGCGCCGATGCACATGGCGCCGTCCTCGTTCTCGCCCATCTCGGTGGCGTAGCCGGTGCGCGCGACCTGGCGCAATTGCCGCTCGATCTCCTCGCGTTCGAGCAGGGTGCGGCCGGTGCGCTCGGTCAGCGGCAGGTCGAGCTGGCGCTGCCGTTCAGCCTCCGGGAGAAAGGCGAGGATCGCCTTGCCGAGCGCGGTCGAGTGCATCGGATGGCTGTCACCGATGCGCGCCTGCATCCTGAGCGACCGATTGGCCTCGATCAGGTCGATATAGACGATCGTGCCGTTGCCCTTCACGGCGAGGTTCACCGTCTCGTTGAACTCGTGCATCAGTTCGGTCATCGCCGGGCGGGCGAGCGTGCGGATCTTGCTGACGCTGGCATCGGCGCGGGCGATCGAACGCATCTGCGGGCCGAGCGTGTAGCGATCGGTTGCCCGGTTGTGGTCGAGGAAGCCGGCGGCGGACAATGTTTGCAGATAGCGGAAGGTCGTCGTCTTCGGGATCCGCAATTCCTTGCTGACGGCGGTGAGCGCGATCTCGTGGCCGTGGCGCGCGACCAGCTCAAGCACTCTCAGCGCCTTCATCACCGGCTGCACCACGTAAGGATTCTCGCTCGTCTTCGGCATGGCGAGTCTGGTTGCTCCGTAAAAGCTCAGCCGGCATAGCCCAGTCCAGTCGAATTCCGCAACACGAAACGCGCGTTCCTTTACGCGGATGGAGCGCTTTGGTCTGCTCGGGCGGAATGCAGCGGAGGCGATGCAGGTGGCAGCGAGCGGCACTCAGCAGACGGGAGCACTACGCTTCGAGGAATCCGCCCGGCAGATCGGAGAAAATGCGCGCTTCATCGCCGGCGGCGTGAACAGCAATTTCCGCCTCGGCATGGCCCCGGGGCCGCTCGTCTTCGAGCGCGGCGAGGGCGCCTACCTGATCGATGTCGATGGCAACCGGATCATCGACTACTACTGCGGCATGGGCGCGACCGTGCTCGGCCATACGCCAGCGCCGGTGCTCGAAGCAGTCAGGAGGCAGGCGGAGAAGGGTATTCTCTTCGCTGGCCAGGCGCCGGTCGAATACGAGGCGGCTAAACTCATCTGCGAGCGCATCCCGTCAGCCGAGCGGCTGCGCTTCGGCTCATCGGGCTCGGAGGTGGCGCAGGCGGCGATCCGGCTCGCCCGCGCCGCCACCGGTCGGCGGACCATCGTGAAGTTCGAGGGGCACTATCACGGCTGGTTCGACAACATCCTCTGGTCCACCGCGCCGGGGCTGAATGCGGCCGGGCCGGAGGATGTGCCGACTCCCGTGATCGGCAGCAAGGGCCAGGACCCGCAAGCGGGCGAGGGGCTCTCTATCCTCGGCTGGAACGATCTGGCGGCACTGGAGGCGCGCCTCGCCAAGGGCGACGTCGCGGCAGTGCTGATGGAGCCGGCGATGTGCAATCAGGGTGCCATCACCCCGGCACCTGGCTACCTCGAAGGCGCGCTCGCAGCTTGCCGCAAGCACGGTGCGCTGCTGATCTTCGATGAGGTCATCACCGGCTTCCGCCTCGCCCGCGGCGGGGCGCAGGAGCGCTTCGGCGTCACGCCCGACCTCACCCTCATGGCCAAGGCTATCGCCAACGGTTTCCCGGTCGCTGCGGTCGCCGGCCGCGCCGACCTCGTCGACCTGTTCGCAGACGGGGTGCTGCATGGCGGCACCTTCAACGCCCAGCCGATCGCGATGGCGGCGATGGTCGCGACGCAGAAGCTGCTGACGCCCGAGCACTATGAGCGTAGCTCCGCACATGGCCAGCGCCTGCAGGACGGCATCCGCACCATCCTGGCAGATGCGGGTATCAAGGCGCAGGTCGCCGGCTTCCCGCTAATGTTCCATGTCGCCTTCGGGCTCGACGCGCCGGCGCGGAACTACCGGGATGTCGCACGCGCGGACAAGGTCGCCTATGGCCGCTTCGCCCATGCGCTGCTCAGGCGCGGCGTGCGCGTGCTGGAGCGCGGCGCCTGGTTCGTGTCGTCAGAGCATGATGCGGCGATCGTCGATGCCACGCTGGAGGCGGTTCGGGGAGCCGTCACAGAGATTTGAGCTGGGCTGATGCCCTGCGCCTGATCACCAGGGCCGGCGCGGCCCGGTGTCGATGTGGATCAGCCCGTTCCAGTAGACCTTGTGGCCGCCGACCTCGGGCAGGTTGCGGGCCCATTCCAGGACGGTGCGCGGCCTGACGCCCGGCACCCGGAAGTCCATCGCCTCGCAGCGCTTGTGATAGGAGCCGCGCCGCGCCCGCCAGGGCGGCCGCCAGGTCGAGGTCACCTTCACCGCCCCGTACTTGTCCGAGATCTTGCCGAGGATGCTCTTCAGCACCGGCGGCAGGCAGACGATCGAGGTGCCGGGATCGGTCGAGATGCCCGGTCTGTCGGGTTTCTCATTGGGATCGAAGGCGGGTTCCTCGGCAGTTTGCCCCGGTGTGCGCTGCGGCCATTCCGGCCCCTCATCGTCATCGGGCTCGGGCTGGGCGAGAGTGGGGGCCGGTCCAGGCGTCGTCACGACGCTGGCTTCGACCGGAGCCTGGGGAAGCACGACGATCGGCGGTGCGCCGGGATTGATCTGCAAGTCGAGATCGAACGGACGCTCCGGTGGCAGCGGCGCGAGCATCATCTGCGCTGCGGCCGGACCGCCGAGCCCGATCGTGGCGACACAGACGCCGGCCAGCACGACTCGCCGCAATGCGCTCATGCTTCGCGGGCCGCCGACGGCAGGACAGCGGCCAGGGGCGCACGGTCACGATGCGTTGTTGGCCTCGGCATTCCCGCAACCGTTCTCCTGACGCATCGGCAGTGCTGGCCGACGAATCGTGCCGGGACCGAAGACTGACGTTACGTCCCCGTTTGCCATGCTTCGACGCGCTGCGACAACCACCTTGCGCCGGGTGCGGCCGATCACGAAAATTGGCGCTGAAACGACCGGGAATCATGACACTTTCGCAAGCCCGGTCGACATATGCGGCAAAGACATGGCGACAGCCGCGTTGTGCGGCGCGGCGAACCCTTGCGTGATTCTAAAGCAGGGTCTAATCGACTGGCGAGATTGAGGGCGCCGCCTCGGCGCCGGGTTGAAGCGGGGTGACAGATGCAAGCTCTTCCTGTGCAGTCCCTGCTGTCGGACTACCTGCCTCTGGCGATCTTCATCGGCCTGTCGCTGGTGATCGGCTTGGCGCTGCTGATCGCCCCGTTCGCCGTGGCCTATTCCAAGCCGGACGCCGAGAAGCTCTCCGCCTATGAGTGCGGCTTCAACGCCTTCGACGACGCGCGCATGAAGTTCGACGTGCGCTTCTATCTCGTCGCCATCCTCTTCATCATCTTCGATCTCGAGGTCGCCTTCCTCTTCCCCTGGGCGGTCGCCTTCGGCGGCCTCGGCTGGGTCGGCTTCTGGTCGATGATGGTGTTCCTGGGCGTTCTGACGGTCGGCTTCGTCTACGAGTGGCGCAAGGGTGCGCTCGAGTGGGACTGATCGCTTTGTCGCAGAGACCTGATACGCTCCTGTCCGTGTTCTTACATTCGACGAAACCTAAAGGTTCGAACTGATGGCCATGACAGCGATCGATCGCGGTGATCCGCTCGTCGCGCCGGCACCCAGGGGCCTGCTCGGCCCGGATGGCAAGCCGCTCGGCACGCGCGATCCCTATTTCGTCGAGATCAACAACGAGCTGGCGGACAAGGGTTTCCTCGTCACGGCGAGCGACGACCTGATCAACTGGGCCCGCACCGGCTCGCTGATGTGGATGACCTTCGGCCTCGCCTGCTGCGCGGTCGAGATGATGCAGCTCTCCATGCCGCGCTACGATGTCGAGCGTTTCGGCTTCGCCCCGCGCGCCAGCCCACGCCAGTCGGACGTGATGATCGTCGCCGGTACGCTGACCAACAAGATGGCTCCGGCCCTGCGCAAGGTCTACGACCAGATGCCGGAGCCGCGCTACGTCATCTCGATGGGCTCCTGCGCCAATGGCGGCGGCTATTACCACTACAGCTATTCGGTGGTGCGCGGCTGCGACCGCATCGTGCCGATCGACGTCTATGTGCCCGGCTGCCCGCCGACCGCGGAAGCGCTGCTCTATGGCGTGCTGCTGCTGCAGAAGAAGATCCGGCGGACCGGGACGATCGAGCGGTGAGCGAAGCTGGCGCCAGCGTGATGCGGCAATGGCGGGCAAGAGCCACGCCGGAGGGAGCGCTCGCCTATCGCGCGCACCTGTCCGGTTCGGTGCTGCCGCAGCTGCAGGCGCTGGCCGGCTTTCGCGGCGTTTCGCTGCTCAACCGCCCGGTTGCCGGCGAAGTCGAGATCACCGTGCAGACCCGCTGGGACAGCATGGCAGCGATCGTGGCTTTTGCGCAGCCGGAGCTGGAAGCAGCAGTGGTCGAGCCAGCGGCTGCAGCCGTGCTGTTGAGCTATGATGACGTGGTGACGCATCACCAGGTCATTCTCGAAGGATGATGCGATGAGCGAAGCGCTCGTGACATTGGGCGAAGAGATCAAGGCGGCGCTGCCCGGCGCGGTGAGCGATGTCGTCGTCGCCTATGACGAGCTGACCGTGCTCGCCGAGGCCGCCGAGATCGTGCGGGTCCTCAAGACCCTCTATGACGATCCGCGCTTCCGCTTCGTCAATTTCACCGACATCGCCGGCGCCGACTATCCGCAGCGCGAGAAGCGCTTCGAGGTCGTCTATCACCTGCTGTCGCCGCGCCATAACCGGCGCATCCGCGTCAAGGTCCAGGCCGACGAGGCGACCCCGGTCCCTTCCGTGATCGAGGTCTTCCCGGCGGCGAACTGGTACGAGCGCGAGGCCTACGACTTCTACGGCATCCTGTTCTCGAACCATCCGGACCTGCGCCGCATCCTCACCGATTACGGCTTCGAGGGTTATCCGCTGCGCAAGGACTTTCCGCTGACCGGCTTCGTCGAGGTCCGCTATGACGACGAGCAGAAGCGCGTCGTCTACGAGCCGGTGAAGCTGAACCAGGAGTTCCGCAACTTCGACTTCCTCTCGCCCTGGGAAGGGACGGAATACGTCCTGCCGGGCGACGAGAAGGCCAAGGTGGGCTGAGCCGATGGGCGAAGGCCACACACTTTCAGGCGGCTGTCTTTGCGGCTCGGTTCGCTTTACGGCGACGCTGGCGAAGCCGGAGATGGACGTCTGCCATTGCGACATGTGTCGCAAATGGAGCGGCGGCGTGCTGATGACCGTGCCCTGCACGGAGGTTGCGGTCGCCGACGAGACGCATCTTGCCGTCTACACCTCGTCCGAATGGGGTGAGCGCGTCTTCTGCCGCAATTGCGGCACCAGCCTGTTCTGGCGCCAGCGTTCCGGCGAGGGCCATGTCGCGGTGGCGTTCCCGAGCCTCGACAATCCTTCCGATCTCGTCTTCGCCGAAGAGATCTTCATCGACGAGAAGCCTGACCTCTACGCCTTCGCGGGCGAGCGTCGCCGCAAGACCGGCGAGCAGGTGATCGCCGAGTTCACGGCTCAGTTCGGAGCGCAGCAGGCCGGAGGGCGCGAATGATGAGTGCCTTTCGCTATCGCCGCGGATTGAAGAGCCTGGCGGCCGTTTTGCTCGTGGCTTTGGCCCCGGCTGCATGGGCTCAGCAAACGCGCTCAGTGACGGTGCGCCTCCCGAACGAACAGGAAGCGACCCTGATGGGCGTTCAGGTCTTTCGGATGGCCTTGGCGGCGGAGCATGTCCTGAAGGCCTGCGCTCCGCAGATCGTGCGCTCGGCCGTGGCCGAACCCTCCTATGTTCGAAGCATGTTGAGCCAGGCCGCCACGCTGCCGAGTTACGATCGCGAAGAGGTTCTCGCGGCGGCTTCGGAAAATTCAGCGAATGCCACCGCCTGCAAGCGATATGCGGGCCGCCTCAAATCCGATCCGCTTGAGAACATCTTTCTCCAGCCGCAGAAACGGTCCTGAACCATGACCGAACACAACATCCGCAACTTCTCGATCAATTTCGGCCCGCAGCACCCGGCCGCACACGGCGTGCTGCGCCTGGTGCTGGAGCTCGACGGCGAGATCGTCGAGCGCGTCGACCCGCATATCGGCCTGCTGCATCGCGGCACCGAGAAGCTGATCGAGCACAAGACCTATCTCCAGGCCGTGCCTTATTTCGACCGGCTCGACTATGTCGCGCCGATGAACCAGGAGCACGCCTTCGCGCTTGGCGTCGAGAAGCTGATGGGCGTGACCGTGCCGCGCCGCGGCCAGCTGATCCGCGTGCTCTATTCCGAGATCGGCCGCATCCTCTCGCATATCCTCAACGTCACCACGCAGGCGATGGACGTCGGCGCGCTCACCCCGCCGCTCTGGGGCTTCGAGGAGCGCGAGAAGCTGATGATCTTCTACGAGCGGGCCTGCGGCGCGCGCATGCACGCGGCCTATGTCCGGCCGGGCGGCGTCCACCAGGACCTGCCGACCTCGCTGATCCATGACATCGCCGAATGGTGCGATCCGTTCCTCAAGGTCTGCGACGATCTCGAAGGCCTGCTCACCGACAACCGCATCTTCAAGCAGCGCAATGTCGACATCGGCGTCGTCGATCTCGAAACCTGCTGGAAATGGGGATTCTCGGGCGTGATGGTGCGCGGCTCCGGCGCGCCCTGGGACCTGCGCAAGTCGCAGCCCTATGAGTGCTACGAGGAGATGGAATTCGACATCCCCGTCGGCAAGAACGGCGATTGCTACGACCGCTACTGCATCCGCATGGAAGAGATGCGCCAGTCGGTGCGCATCATGAAGCAGTGCTGCGAGAAGCTGCTCTCGGCTGACGGCGGCGGGCCGATCTCCTCGCTCGACGGCAAGATGGTGCCGCCCAAGCGCGGCGAGATGAAGCGCTCGATGGAAGCGCTGATCCACCACTTCAAGCTCTACACCGAGGGCTACAAGGTGCCCGAGGGCGAGGTCTATGCGGCCGTCGAGGCGCCGAAGGGCGAATTCGGCGTCTATCTCGTCTCCGACGGCACCAACAAGCCCTATCGCTGCAAGATCAAGGCGCCGGGCTTCGCCCATCTCCAGGCCATGGATTTCATGTGCCGCAAGCACATGCTCGCCGACGTCTCCGCGATCCTCGGCTCCCTCGATATCGTCTTTGGTGAGGTGGACCGCTGATGTCCGTCCGTCGTCTCGCGCCCGATCACGTTCAGCCTGCCTCCTTCGCCTTCACCGCGGCGAACGAGAACTGGGCCGATCAGCAGATCGCCAAATATCCCGAGGGCCGCCAGGCCTCGGCCGTCATCCCGCTGCTCTGGAAAGCGCAGGAGCAGCATGATGGCTGGCTGCCGCGTGCCGCGATCGAGGAGGTCGCCCGCAAGCTCGGCATGGCGCCGATGCGGGTGCTGGAGGTCGCGACCTTCTACACCATGTTCAGCCTGCAGCCGGTCGGCCAGCACTTCGTCCAGCTCTGCGGCACGACGCCCTGCGCGCTGCGCGGCGCCGAGGCGCTGAAGAAGGTCTGCGAGGAGGTCATCGGTCCGCAGTCGACCGTCACCGCCGACGGCAAGCTCTCCTGGCTCGAGGTCGAATGCCTCGGCGCCTGCTGCAACGCCCCGATGGCGCAGATCAATTTCGACTATTACGAAGACCTGACGCCCGAGAATTTCCGCAAGCTCCTCGGCGATCTGCGCGAGGGCCGGCCGACCAAGCCCGGCCCGCAGGTCGACCGCTCCTGCTCGGAGCCGCTTGGCGGCGGCGAGACGCTGAAGGATCCGGCCCTCTTCGACGGCTCGATGATCGGTCTGGGCGACTGGCAAAAGCGCATCACCACCCAGCGCGAAGAAGCGATCAAGATCGCCAGCGAGAAGGCCGCGGCCGAGGCCAAGGCCAAGGCGGAAGCCGAGACGGCGGCCGCGACGGCCAAGGCCGGCCCGACCGACGTCAAGACCGCGCCGGCTCCCGAGGCCGCTGCGCCAGCTCGTCCCAAGCCGTCCGAACCGAACCAGCCGGCGAGCGCCGCGCAGGACACTCCGTCGGCGACGAGCAAGGCGATCAAGGACACCGCCAAGAGCGAGGCTCCGAAGGCGCCGGCTGCCAAGGCCGCGCCGGCTGCCGAACCCGCCGCCGCAGTTGCCGAGTCGAAGCCCGAGTTGCTCACCGCGGCCCGCGGCGGCAAGGGCGACGACCTCGAGCTCATCTGGGGCGTCGGTCCCAAGCTCGGCAAGATGCTCAACGAGATGGGCATCTGGCATTTCGACCAGGTTGCCGCCTGGACCCCCGCCGAGCTCGCCTGGGTCGATGCCCGGCTGACCGGCTTCAAGGGCAGGGCGGTCCGCGACGACTGGATCTCGCAGGCGAAGAAGCTCGCTACCGGCTGGCGGCCGGAGAGCAAGCTCGGCGACAAGCCGGCGAACTGAGGCGAACAACGATGCTTGCTGATCGCGACCGCATCTTCACCAATCTCTACGGCCTTCACGACCTGTCGCTGAAGGGCGCCATGCAACGTGGCGCCTGGGACGGCACCAAGTTCCTGCTCGAACAGGGGCGCGACTGGATCATCGACGAGATGAAGAAGTCGGGCCTGCGCGGGCGCGGCGGCGCCGGCTTCCCCACCGGCCTGAAATGGTCGTTCATGCCCAAGCAGAGCGACGGGCGCCCGCACTACCTCGTCGTCAACGCCGACGAGTCGGAGCCGGGCACCTGCAAGGATCGCGAGATCATGCGCAACGACCCGCATACGCTGGTCGAGGGCTGCCTGATCGCCTCCTTCGCCATGGGTGCGCATGCGGCCTACATCTACATCCGCGGCGAATATGTCCGCGAGCGCGAGGCGCTGCAGCGTGCCGTCGACGAGGCCTATGAGGCGAACCTCATCGGCAAGAACAACAAGCACGGCTATCCCTTTGATCTCTATGTGCATCACGGCGCCGGCGCCTATATCTGCGGCGAAGAGACGGCGCTGCTCGAGAGCCTCGAGGGCAAGAAGGGCATGCCGCGGCTGAAGCCGCCTTTCCCGGCCAATGTCGGCCTCTACGGTTGCCCGACCACCGTCAACAACGTCGAGTCGATCGCGGTCGCGCCGACCATCCTGCGCCGCGGCGCCAGCTGGTTCTCCTCGATCGGCACGTCGAACAATGTCGGCACCAAGCTGTTCTGCGTCTCTGGCCATGTGAACAAGCCCTGCAACGTCGAAGAGGCGATGGGCCTGACCTTCCGCGAGCTGATCGACCGCCATTGCGGCGGCATCCGCGGCGGCTGGGACAATCTCAAGGCGGTCATCCCCGGCGGCTCCTCGGTACGCATGGTGCCGGCCGAGCAGATCATCGATACGCCGATGGATTTCGACTCGCTCTCGAAGCTGAAGTCGGGCCTCGGCACGGCGGCGGTGATCGTGATGGACAAGTCGACCGACATCATCCGCGCCATTGCCCGCATCAGCTATTTCTACAAGCATGAGAGCTGCGGCCAGTGCACGCCCTGCCGCGAAGGCACCGGCTGGATGTGGCGTGTCGTCAACCGCATGGCCGAAGGCCGCGCCCAGAAGCGCGAGATCGACATGCTGCTCGATGTGTCGAAGCAGATCGAGGGCCACACCATCTGCGCGCTGGGCGATGCTGCCGCCTGGCCGATCCAGGGCCTGATCAACCATTTCCGTCACGAAATCGAGCAGCGCATCGACGACTATGCCGCCAACCCGCATGGCGAGCCGGTCAGGCTCATGGCGGCGGAGTGAGACTATGACCAAACTCCTCATCGACGGCATCGAGGTCGACGTTCCGCCGGAGTACACCGTGCTCCAGGCCTGCGAGGCGGCGGGCGCCGAGGTGCCACGCTTCTGCTTCCATGAGCGGCTCTCGATCGCCGGCAATTGCCGAATGTGCCTGGTCGAGGTTAAGGGCGGCCCGCCGAAGCCGCAGGCTTCCTGCGCCATCGGCGTGCGCGACCTGCGCCCCGGCCCGAACGGCGAGCCGCCGGTCGTGCTGACCAAGTCGCCCATGGTCAAGAAGGCGCGCGAAGGGGTGATGGAGTTCCTGCTCATCAACCACCCGCTCGACTGCCCGATCTGCGACCAGGGCGGCGAGTGCGACCTGCAGGACCAGGCCATGGCCTACGGCGTCGACACCTCGCGCTATGCAGAGAACAAGCGCGCCGTCGAGGACAAGTATATCGGCCCGCTGGTCAAGACCTCGATGACGCGCTGCATCCAGTGCACGCGCTGCGTCCGCTTCACCACCGAGGTCGCCGGCGCCTCCGACCTCGGCGCGATCGGCCGCGGCGAGGACATGGAGATCACCACCTATCTCGAGCACGCGATGAGCTCGGAGCTGCAGGGCAATGTCGTCGACCTCTGCCCGGTCGGCGCCTTGACCTCCAAGCCCTACCAGAACAAGGCCCGGCCCTGGGAGCTGACCAAGACCGAATCCATCGACGTGATGGACGCGGTCGGCTCGGCCATCCGCGTCGACTCGCGTGGCCGAGAGGTGATGCGCGTGCTGCCGCGCGTCAACGAGGCGGTGAACGAGGAGTGGATCTCCGACAAGACCCGCCACATCGCCGACGGTCTTCGGACCCAGCGTCTCGACCGCCCCTACATTCGCGAGAACGGCGCGCTGCGCCCGGCGAGCTGGAACGAGGCGCTCGCGCTGGTCGCCTCCAAGCTCAAGGCCGCCAAGCCCGAGCGGATCGGCGCCATCGCCGGCGATCTCGCCGCGGTCGAGGAGATCTATGCGCTGAAGGCGCTGATCGCAGGCCTCGGCTCGAACAACCTCGATTGCCGCCAGGATGGCGCCAAGCTCGACCCGGCCTTCGGCCGCGCCAGCTATATCCTCAATACCGGCATCGCCGGTATCGAGGACGCGACCTCGCTGCTGATCATCGGCTCGAATCCGCGTCGCGAGGCGCCGATCGTCAATGCCCGCATCCGCAAGCGCTGGCTGCGCGGCGACTTCAAGGTCTCGCTGATCGGCGAGAATGTCGACCTGACCTACGCCTATGACTATCTCGGCGCCGGCCCTGAGACGCTGGCCGATCTGGTCAAGCGCGCGACGGCGGCCGGTGAGCGGCCGATGGTGCTGGTCGGGCAGGGCGCTCTTTCCCGCAAGGATGGCGCTGCCGTGCTCTCGCTCGCGGCCAAGGCCGCTGAGGTGCTCGGTGCGGTCAAGGACGGCTGGAACGGTTTTGGCGTGCTGCACACCGCGGCGGCCCGCGTCGGCGCGCTCGATCTCGGCTTCGTCCCGGGCGAGGGCGGTCTCGACGTCGCCGGCATGACGGCGGCGGGCGCGCTCGACGTGCTCTTCCTGCTCGGTGCCGACGAGATCGAGGTGCCGGCCGGCGCCTTCGTGATCTACCAGGGCAGCCATGGCGACAAGGGCGCCCACCGCGCCGACGTGATCCTGCCGGGGGCTACCTACACCGAGAAGTCCGGCACCTACGTCAACACCGAGGGGCGGGTGCAGATGGCGGCCCGCGCCACCTTCCCCCCCGGCGACGCCAAGGAGGACTGGGCGATCCTGCGGGCACTCTCCGCTTCGCTCGGCAAAGCGCTGCCCTTCGACTCGCTGTCGGCGCTGCGCCGCGAGCTCTATGCCGCCCATCCGCATTTCGCGGCCGTCGACACGGTGGCGGAGAGCGATCGCGCCGGTCTGGCGAAACTGGCCGGGCAGGGCGGCGCGACCGAGAAGGCTGGCTTCGTCCCGGCCATCGCCGATTTCTACACCACGAACCCCATCGCCCGCGCTTCGGCGGTGATGGCGGAATGCTCGGCGCTGGCCTCCGGCCGCATGCGCCAGGCGGCGGAGTAAGCCTCAGATGAACTGGGACCTCGTCCTCGACCTCGCGATCATCGCCGGCAAGAGCCTGCTGCTGCTGGTCTGCCTGCTGGTCTTCATCGCGTTCATCCTGCTGGCCGACCGCAAGATCTGGGCGGCGGTGCAGCTGCGCCGCGGCCCGAACGTGGTCGGCCCCTTCGGCCTGCTGCAGAGCTTCGCCGACTTGTTGAAATTCGTCTTCAAGGAGCCGATCATCCCGTCGGGCTCCAACAAGGGCGTGTTCCTGCTGGCGCCGCTGATCTCCTGCATGCTCTCGCTGGCGGCCTGGGCGGTGATCCCGGTGGCGGAAGGCTGGGCGATCGCCGACATCAATGTCGGCATCCTCTACATCTTCGCGATCTCCTCGCTCGGCGTTTACGGGATCATCATGGGCGGCTGGGCTTCGAACTCGAAGTACCCGTTCCTCAGCGCGCTGCGCTCGGCGGCGCAGATGGTCTCCTACGAGGTCTCGATCGGCTTCGTGATCGTCACCGTGCTGCTCTGCGTCGGCTCGCTCAATCTCTCGGCGATCGTCGAGGCGCAGAATTCGAAGGCGGGCCTGTTCGGCTGGTACTGGCTGCCGCTCTTCCCGATGTTCATCGTCTTCTTCATCTCGGCGCTGGCCGAGACGAACCGGCCGCCCTTCGATCTGGCCGAGGCGGAATCGGAGCTCGTCGCCGGCTTCATGGTCGAGTACTCCTCGACCCCGTATCTGCTGTTCATGCTCGGCGAATACGTGGCGATCATGACCATGTGCTCGCTGACCACGATCCTGTTCCTCGGGGGCTGGCTGCCGCCGTTCCCGATCGCGCCTTTCACCTGGCTGCCGGGCGTGTTCTGGTTCGCGCTCAAGGTCTGCATGGTCTTCTTCATGTTCGCGATGGTGAAGGCCTTCGTGCCGCGCTACCGCTATGACCAGCTGATGCGGCTGGGCTGGAAGGTCTTCCTGCCGCTGTCGCTGGCTTGTGTCGTGATCGTTGCGGCGGTGTTGCAGATCACCGGTTGGGGGCCCGCTCCCTGATGGCGGGGCAGGCCGGCCTGATCGGAGCCCTGATCGGCTTCGTCGTCGGCCTGATCGAGTATCGGCTCGTAACGGGCGTTGTGGTCGGCGCATTGCGCCGCACCGACAGCTCGCAGACGCAGGCCGAGAAGGATGATTACGAACGGCGCATCCGCCTGTTGAAGGCGGCTGTGCTGGTGGTTTCGGTGGGCGGGCTGCCCATCGTCGGTTACCTGATCGGCCGGACTTTGTTCGGCTGAGACGAGAGAAGGACGAGTAGGATGTCACTCGCGCAAGCCGCCAAGGGACTGCTCCTCAAGGAGTTCGTCGGCGCGTTCGCCTTGTCGATGCGTTACTTCTTCAAGCCGAAGGCGACGCTGAACTATCCCTTCGAGAAGGGCGTGCTCTCGCCGCGCTTCCGGGGCGAGCACGCGCTGCGCCGCTATCCGAACGGCGAGGAGCGCTGCATCGCCTGCAAGCTCTGCGAGGCGATCTGCCCGGCGCAGGCCATCACCATCGAGGCCGGCCCGCGCCGCAATGACGGCACCCGCCGTACGACGCGCTACGACATCGACATGACGAAGTGCATCTATTGCGGCTTCTGCCAGGAGGCTTGCCCGGTCGATGCCATCGTCGAGGGCCCGAATTTCGAGTTCGCTACCGAGACGCGCGAGGAGCTGTTCTACGACAAGGACAAGCTGCTCGATAACGGCGCCCGCTGGGAACGCGAGATCGCGCGCAACATCGCGATGGATGCGCCGTATCGCTGAGGATTGCGGCCCGTCGCGCGGTTGTCGCGCTAGGCGGGCCTGACTATAGACGCTCCAAACTGCGGCGGGACTCGGGCCCGCCGTTTGACGAAACGAGGGCCGCCCGCAAGGGCGGAAAGGCTGGCGAAGATGAATGCCGCAGCGGCTTTCTTCTATCTCTTCTCAGGCGTCACCATCGCCTCGGCGCTGATGGTGATTTCGGCGCGCAACCCGGTTCATTCGGTGTTGTTCCTGATCCTCGCCTTCGTCAACGCGGCGGGCCTGTTCCTGCTGCTCGGGGCCGAGTTCCTGGCGATGCTGCTGGTCGTCGTCTATGTCGGCGCCGTCGCGGTGCTCTTCCTCTTCGTGGTGATGATGCTCGACGTCGATTTCGCCGAGCTGCGCCAGGGCTTCCTGCAATATCTGCCGATCGGCGGCCTGATCGGCCTGATCTTCGCGGTCGAGCTCCTGCTGGTCGTAGGTGCCTGGGTGATCGACCCGCAGATCGTGCGCGCTCCGGTCGCCGCGATCCCGGCCAACGTCACCAACACGGCGGCGCTCGGCCAGGTGCTCTATACGAAGTACATCTACTACTTCCAGGCCGCCGGCCTCGTCCTCTTGGTCGCGATGATCGGCGCGATCGTGCTGACGCTGCGCGACCGCAAGGGCATCAAGCGCCAGGATATCCCGACGCAGAACGCCCGCACCAAGGAAGCGGCGATGGATGTGAAGAAGGTGCCCTCGCGCGCCGGCGTTCCCGAGGAGATGGCGTGATGGTCGGGCTTGGCTCTTATCTGGCGGTCGCCGCGATCCTGTTCACGCTCGGCGTGCTCGGCATCTTCATCAACCGCAAGAACGTCATCGTCATCCTGATGTCGATCGAGCTGATCCTCCTCTCGGTCAATATCAACTTCGTCGCCTTCTCGAGCTTCATGAACGACATCGTCGGCCAGGTCTTTGCCATGCTGGTGCTGACCGTCGCCGCTGCCGAGGCTGCGATCGGGCTCGCCATTCTCGTCGTCTACTTCCGCAACCGCGGCACGATCGCGGTGGAAGACATCAACATGATGAAAGGCTGAGCGCGGCAACGCGCCCGTAACCTGCCATGTATCAAGCGATCGTCTTCCTCCCCCTGATCGGCTTCCTGATCGCCGGCCTCTTTGGCCGGCTGATCGGCGCGCGCGCCTCGGAGATCGTCACCACCACGCTGCTGCTGATCTCGGCGGCGCTGTCCTGGGTCTCCTTTGTCCAGGTCGGCTTCGGCTCCGGCACCACCCGCGTCCAGGTTGCGACCTGGCTGGCCTCGGCGGATCTGCGCGTCGACTGGGCCTTCCGCATCGACACGCTGACCGCGGTCATGCTGGTCGTCGTCAACACCGTCTCCTCGCTCGTGCACTTGTACTCGATCGGGTACATGCACGAGGATCCGCATCGGCCGCGCTTCTTCGCCTATCTGTCGCTGTTCACCTTCGCCATGCTGATGCTGGTGACGGCCGACAACCTCGTCCAGATGTTCTTCGGCTGGGAAGGCGTCGGCCTCGCCTCCTATCTGCTGATCGGCTTCTGGTATCAGAAGCCCTCGGCCAACGCCGCGGCGATCAAGGCCTTCGTCGTCAACCGCGTCGGTGATTTCGGCTTCCTGCTCGGCATCTTCCTGGTTTTCGTGCTGACCGGATCGGTCGCCTTCGACAGCATCTTCCCGCAGATCGCTGGTCTCACGGAGCGCAGCTTCCGCTTCCTCGGCTATGACTGGAATGCGCTGACGCTGACCGCCTTGCTGCTATTCATGGGCGCCATGGGCAAGTCGGCGCAGTTCCTGCTGCACACCTGGCTGCCGGACGCGATGGAAGGGCCGACCCCGGTCTCGGCGCTGATCCATGCCGCGACCATGGTCACCGCCGGCGTCTTCATGGTGGCGCGCCTGTCGCCGATCTTCGAATACGCCCCGGTCGCGCTGACCGTCGTCGTCGTCATCGGTGCCACCACGGCCTTCTTCGCCGCGACCGTCGGCCTGGTGCAGAATGACATCAAGCGTGTCATCGCCTATTCGACCTGCTCGCAGCTCGGCTACATGTTCGTGGCGATGGGCGTCGGCGCCTATTCGGCCGGCATTTTCCATCTCTTCACCCACGCTTTCTTCAAGGCGCTGCTCTTCTTGGGCGCCGGCTCGGTCATCCACGCGATGCACCACGAGCAGGACATGCGGAACATGGGCGGCCTCAGGAAGCACATCCCGCTGACCGCAGCGGCGATGACGATCGGCACGCTGGCGCTGACCGGCTTCCCGCTCTTCGCCGGCTACTTCTCCAAGGATGCGATCATCGAGAGCGCCTATGCCTCGGTGGCGCATGGCGGCTTCGCCAGCTCCTACGCCTTCGTGCTGCTGGTCGTCGCCGCGCTGATGACCTCGTTCTACTCCTGGCGGCTCTACTTCATGACCTTCGAGGGCAAGCCGCGCTGGGCTGGCCATGGTCACGGACATGACGCGCACGGTCATGACGATCACGCGCATGGCCACGGGCACGACGATCACGCCCACGCAGCGCATGCCCACGACGATCACGGCCACGGTCATGGTCACGACCACACGCCGCATGAGAGCCCGCTCTCCATGCTGATCCCGCTCGCCGTGCTCTCACTCGGTGCACTCGCGGCCGGCTACGTCTTCAAGGAGGCGTTCATCGGCCACGACTACGAGCATTTCTGGAAGGCGGCGCTGTTCACCGGCAAGGACAACCACATCCTGCACGCCATGCACGAAGTGCCGAAATGGGTGGTCTGGTCGCCTTTCGTGGCGATGCTGATCGGCTTCCTGCTGGCGCTCTACATGTACGTGCTGCGCCCGGACGTGCCCGGCAAGCTCGCTGCCGCCAATCCGGTTCTCTACAAGTTCCTGCTCAACAAGTGGTATTTCGACGAGATCTACGACTTCCTGTTCGTGAAGCCGGCGATGTGGCTCGGCCGCTTCCTCTGGAAGAAGGGCGACGGCGCCGTCATCGACGGCCTCGGCCCGGACGGGGTCTCGGCCCGTGTCGTCGACGTGACCAACCGGGTCGTGCGGCTGCAGACCGGCTATGTCTACCACTATGCCTTCGCCATGCTGATCGGCGTCGCCGGGCTGGTGACCTGGTACCTCATGGCCCGCGGGTGAGATGATGTTAGGCTTCGGTATCCTCACCGGTCTCCTGGTCCTGCCGCTGGTCGGCGCCGCGTTCATCCTGACGCTGCGCGGCGACGAGGCCTCGGTCAATTCCAACTCCCGCTGGGCGGCGCTCTTCTTCACGGTGGGGACATTTGTTCTCGCCCTGGTCGCCTGGGGCCGTTTCGACTCGGCCAATCCCGGCTTCCAGATGGTCGAGAGCCATGCCTGGGTCTCGGACATCATCAAGTTCAAGCTCGGCGTCGACGGCTTCTCCTTCCCCTTCGTGGTCCTGACCGCCTTCCTGATGCCGTTCTGCATCCTGGCGTCCTGGACCTCGGTCGAGAAGCGGGTGCGCGAATACATGGTCGCGTTCCTGATCCTCGAGGCGCTGATGATTGGCGTCTTCGTCGCGCTCGACCTCGTGCTGTTCTACCTGCTGTTCGAAGCGGGCCTGATCCCGATGTTCCTGATCATCGGCATCTGGGGCGGCAAGCGCCGGGTCTACGCGTCGTACAAGTTCTTCCTCTACACGCTGCTCGGCTCGGTGCTGATGCTGCTCGCCATCATGGCGATGTACTGGAACGCCGGCACCACCGACATCCCGACGCTCCTGGCCCACAAGTTCCCGGTCCAGATGCAGCCCTGGCTCTGGCTCGCCTTCTTTGCCTCCTTCGCGGTGAAGATGCCGATGTGGCCGGTCCATACCTGGCTGCCCGACGCGCATGTCGAGGCGCCGACGGCCGGCTCGGTCATCCTGGCGGCGATCCTGCTGAAGATGGGCGGCTACGGCTTCATCCGCTTCTCGATCCCGATGTTCCCTGACGCCTCGGCGATGTTCGCGCCGTTGGTCTTCGCGCTCTCCGTCATCGCCATCATCTACACCTCGCTGGTGGCGCTGATGCAGGAGGACATCAAGAAGCTGATCGCCTACTCCTCGGTGGCGCATATGGGCTTCGTCACCATGGGGCTGTTCACCCTGACGCCGCAGGGCATCCAGGGCGCCATGTTCCAGATGGTCAGCCACGGCCTGGTCTCGGGCGCGCTCTTCCTTTGCGTCGGCGTGATCTACGACCGCATGCACACCCGCGAGATCGCCGCCTATGGCGGCCTGGTCAACCGCATGCCGCTCTATGCGGTGGTGTTCATGATCTTCACCATGGCCAATGTCGGCCTGCCCGGCACCGCCGGCTTCGTCGGCGAGTTCCTGACGCTGATGGGCGCCTTCAAGGCCAATCCCTGGGTGGCGTTCCTGGCGACCACCGGCGTGATCCTGTCGGCGGGCTATGCGCTCTGGCTCTATCGCCGCGTCGTCTTTGGCGAACTGGTGAAGCCCGGGCTCAAGGATATCACCGACCTCAACGCCCGCGAGATCGCGATCTTCGTGCCGCTCGTCCTGCTGACGATCTGGTACGGCATCGCGCCCGGCACGATCCTCGACGCCTTCGCGGCGCCGACCGAAGCCCTCATCAAGAATTATCAGGCCGCCATCACCGCCGCGAAGACGGCGATGCTGGCAGTCCAGTAAGGCTGCTCCGATGACCACCTTGCCTGCTCTCGGTCCGGCGCTTCCGGAAATCGTCATGGCGCTCGGCGCCATCGCCATGGTGCTCTACGGCGCGATCCAGGGCGAGCGCTCGACGCGCACGCTCGAGATCGCGGCGCTCGCGCTGCTGGCTCTGGCGCTGGTGCTCGTCCTGCGCGGCGAGGGCAAGGTCGTCACCTTCAACGGCGCCTTCATCGCCGACGGCTTCGCCCGCTTCATGAAGGTGCTGACGCTGATCGGCGCCGCGGCCGCGATCGTGCTCTCGGCCGATTTCCTGCGCCGCGACGGCGCTATGCGCTTCGAGTTCCCGATCCTCGTCGTCCTCGCCACCGTCGGCATGATGATGATGATCTCGGCCAGCGACCTGATCGGGCTCTATGTCGGCCTCGAGCTGCAATCGCTCGCGCTTTACGTCGTCGCCGCCTTCGACCGCGACAATCCGCGCTCGACCGAGGCCGGCCTGAAATACTTCGTCCTCGGCGCGCTCTCCTCCGGCATGCTGCTCTATGGCTCATCGCTGGTCTATGGCTTCACCGGCACGGTGAGCTATGCCGGCATCGCCGAGGCGGTGAAGGGCGGTCATCCCGGAATCGGCCTGATCATCGGCCTCGTCTTTGTCGCCGCCGGTGTCGCCTTCAAGATCTCGGCCGTGCCGTTCCATATGTGGACGCCTGACGTCTACGAGGGCGCCCCGACCCCGGTCGCGGCCTTCTTCGCCTCGGCGCCGAAGATGGCGGCGATGGCGATGACCGTGCGCATCTTCGTCGGCGCCTTCCCGGGTGCGCTGCACGACTGGCAGCAGATCATTGTCTTCATGGCGATTGCCTCGATGGCACTCGGCGCCTTCGCCGCGATCGGCCAGACCAATATCAAGCGACTGCTGGCCTATTCCTCGATCGCCAATATGGGCTATGCGCTGGTCGGCCTCGCCGCCGGTACGGCTGCCGGCGTCCAGGGCGTGATGACCTATATGGCGATTTACCTCGCCACCACGCTCGCCGCCTTCGCCTGCGTCTTGATGATGAATCGCAACGGCAAGCCGGTCGAGGAGATCGGCGAACTCGCCGGGCTGTCCCGCACCAATGGCTGGATGGCGTTCGCGATGTCGATGATGATGTTCTCGCTCGCCGGCATCCCGCCGCTCGCCGGCTTCTGGGCGAAGTGGTACGTCTTCCTCGCCGCGATCGAGGCCAAGCTCTACGTGCTCGCCGTCGTCGGCGTCGTCACCAGCGTCGTCGGCGCCTATTACTATCTGCGCATCGTCAAGGTGATCTATTTCGACGACGCCAAGCCCGCCTTCGACAAGGGCGATGCCGGGGTGCGCACCGTGCTGCTGATCTCGGCGCTGTTCGTGCTGGTGCTGTCTTTCCTGCCGGCGCCGCTGTTCGATTCCGCTGCTGCGGCGGCGAAGTCGCTATTCTGATGTTCCGCCGTCATTCTCGGGCGAAGCGAAGCGCAGACCCGAGAATCTCAGGACCAGAAGACGCTGGTTTCCGAGATGCTCGGGTCAAGCCTGAGCATGACGACCTGGGATCGGCATGCTGAGCGAATCCGCACGCGCCGCCGGCTATCGCCTGATCGTCCGTGACGAGGTCGCCTCCACGATGGAGGAGGCGCGGCGGGCGCTGGGAGAAGGCGATCCCGGGCGGCTCTGGATCGTCGCCCGGAGCCAGAACGCCGGCCGCGGCCGGCATGGCCGGCACTGGGGCTCTCCGCCCGGTAATCTCTACGCCAGCCTGCTCCTGGTCGCGCCCTGCGAGCCGGCGCTCGCGCCGCAACTCGGCTTCGTCGCCGGCCTCGCCTTGCATGATGCAGCAGCGGCGGTGACCGGGCTGTCCCATCCGGCGCTCGCTCTGAAATGGCCGAACGACCTCTTGATCGACGGCGCCAAGACCTCGGGCCTATTGCTGGAGGGCGAGAATCGGGCAGGGCAGTTCAACGTCATCATCGGTATCGGCGTCAACGTCGCCTCCGCACCGGAGGATACGCCCTATCCGGCGACACGCCTTGCCGCGCACGCCGACGAAGCGAATGTCGAACGCCTGCTGCTGGCACTGTCCGACGCCTGGCATCAGCGCTTCTCGGCCTGGTCTTTGCCCGGTGGCTTCGGCCCAACCCGCTCCGCCTGGCTCGAACGTGCCGCCTATCTCGGTGAGACCATCACCATGCGCCTGCCGGAGGGCCCGGTCTCCGGTCGCTTCCTCGGCCTCGATGCATCCGGACGGCTGGAACTCGAAATCGAGGGCGGAAGGCGGCTGATCGACGCCGGCGACCTCTATTTCGGCTCGACATCGACATCGCAAGCTCCGGCAGGTTGATGCAAGGCAGTCTGCCTCTCCTGCCGCTATGGAGACGCGTCGGAGAGCATGCTAGGCCTGCCCGCCGCCCGCTTTGCCCGCCTCAGCATAGAATGTCAGGATAGCCAGTGACCCGTTCCAGCGACCAGCTTGTCTTCGTTCCGCTCGGCGGCCTTGGCGAGATCGGCATGAACGCCGCGCTCTACGGCTTCGGGCCGGAGAAGAAGCGCAAATGGATCCTGGTCGATTGCGGGCTTTCCTTCGCCGGGCCGGAGGTGCCGGGCGTCGACATCGTCCTGCCCGACCTCAGCTACATCATCGAGGACCGGGCCAACCTGCTCGGCATCGTCATCACCCACGCGCACGAGGACCATATCGGCGCGCTCGCCGCGCTCTGGCCCTCGCTGCGCGTGCCGGTCTGGTGCACGCGCTTCGCCGCCGGCCTGCTGGCGACGCGGCGCTTGTCGGAGCCGGGCGCCCCCAAGGTCGAGATGAACATTGTCGCCCAGGGCGGCCGCTTCACGCTCGGGCCCTTCGACATCGAGTTCGTTCCGGTTGCCCATTCGATCCCGGAATCGAACGCGCTCGCCATCCGCACCGCGGCTGGCCTCGTCGTCCACACCGGCGACTGGAAGATCGACCCGACCCCGCGCGTCGGCCTGCCGACCGACGAAGCCCGCCTGCGCGAGCTCGGCGAGGAGGGCGTGCTGGCGCTGGTCTGCGACTCCACCAATGTCCTGCGCGACGGCATCAGCCCGAGCGAGGCGGATGTCGCCGCCAAGCTGAAGGAACTGGTCGCCTCCGCGCCTAACCGCGTCGCCGTCACAACCTTCGCCTCGAACGTCGCCCGTCTGCGGGCGGTCGCCGAAGCCGCGATGGCCAATCAGCGCGAGGTCGTCGTGGTCGGGCGCGCCATGGACCGGGTCATCGATGTCGCCCGCGAATGCGGTTTTCTCGACGGCATTCCGGCCTTCCGCGGTGTCGAAAACTATGGCTATCTGCCGCGCGACAAGGTCGTCGCGCTGGTGACCGGCAGCCAGGGTGAGCCGCGCGCCGCGCTCTCGCGTATCGCCGCGGACGATCACCCCGAGATCGCCCTTTCGCCCGGTGACCGGGTGATCTTCTCCTCGCGCACCATTCCCGGCAATGAGAAGGCGGTCGGTGCTATCCTCAACCGGCTGGCGCGCGACAACATCGAGATCATCACCGACCGCACTCATCTGGTGCACGTCTCAGGCCACCCCAGGCGCGAGGAGCTGGCGCGGCTCTATGGCTGGCTGAAGCCGAAGATCGCGATCCCCGCCCATGGCGAGGACCTGCACCTCTCCGAGCACGCCACCTTCGCCCGCAGTCTCGGCGTCAAGCATGTGCTGCGCGCCGGCAATGGCGACGTCGTCGCGATCGCCGAGGACGGTGCCCGCAAGCTCACCGAGGTCCAGCACGGCCGGCTCTACCAGGATGGCGAGTTGCTGGTCGGTGCGCTCGACCGGACGATCCCAGAGCGTCGCAAGCTCTCCTTCGCCGGTGTGATCTCGATCGCGGTGGCGCTCGACGAGAAGGGCGAACTCGCCGGCGATCCCGAAGTCGCGCTGATCGGCCTGCCGCTTGCCGCCAAGGACGGCACCCCCTTCGACGACATCGTCGCCGACGCGGTCGAGGACCTGATCGAGGGCCTGCCCAGGGGCAAGCGCCGCGATCCCGAGGCCGTGCGCAATGCCCTCGAACGTGGCGTCCGGAGCGCCGTCAACGAGGAGTGGGGCAAGAAGCCGCTGGTGAACGCGCTGGTGATCACGGTGTAGGATCGGGCATGGTTTCGGGGTTGGCTTGATCAAGTTCGGATTTGAGCCGACCCTGTGTCGTCACCTCTCGCTAAGGCCTTGCTTGCGCGATGAACCCCGCTCCCATTCTGATAAATGTGGCCATCGAACCTCGGTTCAGAGCCGATCAGGCTCGCGTCATCGCAGCGCTGAGCGAACTCGAAGCGGCCGATGGCAGCTTTGAGGTTCGGACCGACGAGGAGAGCGGACAGATCATCATCGGCGGGGCCGGAGAAGATCATCTTGCCGGCAAGGTTGAAGCCCTGCGACGTGAATACGGGCTCGACCTGAATGTCGGCAGCCCGCAGGTCGCGTATCTCGAAACGATCTCGCAAAGCGTCGAGGTCGATTTCACCCTCAAGCAGATGGGTAACCAGCGCGCCTTTGCCCGCGTCAAATTCGGCCTCGCGCCGCGCGATCGAGGCCAGGGTAATACCTTCGTCTCCGATATCGCGCCCGATCTGGAATCCGCCGCATATAGGGAAGCCATCGGACGAGGTGTCGATCTGGTTCTGCGCTCTGGCGTTCTCGCGGGTTTTCCCGTGACCGACATTGCGATCAGGCTGCTCGACTGGGCCTATCATGATCGGGATTCGTCAGAGGCTGCTTTCGGACAGGCAGCTCGTCGCGCGTTTCGCGAAGGTCTGGAAAAGGGCGGATCCGTACTGCTCGAACCGATCATGGCATTGGAGGTTCGTGCCTCTGACGATGCAATCGAGACTGTCCTTGCCGATTTGCGGTCTCGCCGAGCGATCATATTGAGCTGCGAGGTAGATGGTTCGATGGCGGTTGTCGGCGCCATGGCGCCACTTGCGACTCTGTTCGGCTATGCGAATTCGCTCCGAGCGATGAGTGGAGGGCGCGGGACGCATACAATGCACTTCAGCCACTATGAGCCAGTCTCTTCATTCAAGGATGATGGGCCCTATCCCGCAGCGATGGCGCTGCGTATGCCGGCTATTCTGGCTCTCGGAGATTCTGCATGATCGGACGCCTCAACCACGTTGCCATCGCCGTGAAGGATCTTGCCGCCTCGACGGCGCTCTATCGCGATACGCTCGGCGCCCGTGTCTCGCAGCCGCTGCCGCAGCCGGAGCACGGCGTCACCGTGGTCTTCGTCGAGCTGCCGAACACCAAGGTCGAGTTGCTCGAGCCGATGGGTGCGGATTCGCCGATTGCCAAGTTCCTCGAGCGCAATGCCGATGGCGGCATTCATCATATCTGCTACGAGGTCGACGACATCCTCGCGGCGCGCGACCGGCTGAAGGCGCAGGGTGCGCGCGTGCTCGGCTCGGGCGAGCCGCGCATCGGCGCTCACGGCAAGCCCGTGCTCTTCCTCCACCCCAAGGATTTCTGCGGCACGCTCGTCGAGCTGGAGCAAGCCTGAGCCATGACGTCCGAGATCGCATTCTTCGGCGAACCGGGGGCCGGCTTGCCGCGGCCCTTCAGCCTTGCCACGCGGGCGGGCGGCCTGGTCTTCGTCTCCGGCCAGTCGGCGCCACATGATCCCGCGCTTGGCGTTTTCCGCGGCGATACGCCGGCCGAGGAGGTGCGCAACGCGCTGCTGCGCGTTGGCTTCATCCTGAAACAGGCCGGCTCCAGTCTCGATCGCGTCGTGCAGATGACGATGCTGATCACCGATCCCGGCGATTACGCCGCCTGCAACGCCGAATATGTGAAGCATTTTCCGAATGGCTTGCCGGCTCGGCACACGGCCCGTTTCGGCGTGCCGACCGATGCCAGGGTCGCCTTCGCCTGCATAGCCCTGGCCGGGGAGGGCAGCGCATCATGACGATCGGCGGCGGGCTTGCGGTCTATTTCGTGATCTGGTGGACGGTGCTGTTCGTCACGCTGCCCTTCGGCGTGCGCAGTCAGGCGGAAAGCGGAACTGTCGAGAAGGGGACCGATCCTGGGGCGCCGGTCCTGCCCGGCCTCGCCAAGAAGGCGATCGCGACAACGATCATCGCTGCGATCGTTTTCTGCATCGTCTGGTATATCTGGACCCAGTTCGATATCTGAACAGCGTTCAGTACAATCCAGCGTATAGTCCAAAACAAAAGGCAAGGCTTGCGCCTTGCCCTTGGAAGTCTGTTTTTTACCGCAGTATCGGCGCGCCATTATACCTGCGCACTCATATACTGAACGGCTGTTTGTTCCTCCCGAGACCTGGTCCGCGGCGCCCTGAAAACGGTCGGGCGAGCCAGCGCTGAATTGATTAGCGGATCGCAATAATGTTGTCACCTGTTTAGGCAGGTCACGACCGAACTTTTTGCAAAATTATTCCAGTTTGCTCTTGTGCGGTGCAACATTGTGCTTCGGTGGCGATTCAGCGCCTTGTTCCAGTCATAGGATGCCGCTACCTCGCTGCCTCAGATGCGCCGGGCCGTTCCGGCGGTCAGGAGACGTTTCCGATGCTTCGCACCACGCTCGCCGCCATGGCATTTTCCGCTTCGATTGCCGCGGCTCACGCTCAGGCCCCCGCGCCGGCCAATCTCGATCCGCAGAACACCCTGGCGCTCGACACCAAGGACGGGCGCGTCACCATCCGCCTGCAGCCGGACCTCGCCCCCAAGCATGTCGAGCAGATCAAGGCGCTGACCAAGCGCGGCTTCTATGATGGCATCGTCTTCCACCGCGTCATCGACGGCTTCATGGCCCAGACCGGCGACCCGAAGGGCGACGGCACCGGCGGCTCCGACCTGCCGAACATCCCGGCCGAATTCACCCCGACCCCCTACAAGGTCGGCTCGGTCGGCATGGCGCGCTCGCAGAGCCCGAACTCGGCCAATTCGCAGTTCTTCATCTGCTTCGAGGGCTGCGGCTCGCTGACGGGCCAGTACACCCTGTTTGGCGAAGTCGTCTCCGGCATGGATGCCGTGCGCAAGATCAAGAAGGGCAGCAGCGCCAATAACGGCTCGGTCAGTGGCCCCGACAAGATCATCCGCATGCGTCTGCTGGCGGACGCAAAGTAAGCCCATGCGCCGCTCGCGCGTTCCTGCGCTCGCTCTCCTGCTGCTGGCCTCAGCCGGCGGCATGGCGCTGGCGCAGGACACGCGCGATCTTGGCCTGCCACCCGCCTCCGGCTTCCAGAACCCCGTCCTGCCGCCACCGTCCGGTTCGCAGAACCCGGTGCTGCCGCCGCAATCGGGCCAGCGCTACATGCCCGGCATCGGCGGCCCCTTCGGCGAGGGCGCACGCCGCCCGGTCGTGCCGTCGCCGACGCCCGGCGTCGATCGCGGCGTCATCGGCACCGTCAACCCAGAGACGATCGGCCTCGGCGAAGAGACTGTCGACCGGCTCGACCACATCGGCCCGGCGTTGCGGCGCTGCTGGAAGCCGCCGGCCCTTCAAGTGGGAGACAGTGCGAGCGCCAGTGTCCGCTTCAGCCTGCGCCGCGACGGCAGCCTCTTCGGCCAGCCGCGCGTCACCTGGGAGATGCGGCGCGCGCCGCCCGGCCTGCGCGAGCGTTTCACCGACTCGCTGATGCGCGCCGTGCGCGATTGCACGCCGATGAGGTTGTCGCCGGGGCTCGGAGGGAGTATCGCAGGCCGCCCGATTACCATCCGCTTCTTCGGCCGCGTGCCGACCAACGAAAGATCAGTCTGATGTCGCTCGACCCCGAGAACACCCTCGTCATGGAGACCACCAAGGGCCGCGTGGTGATCAAGCTGCGTCCGGACCTTGCCCCCAAGCATGTCGAGCGCATCAAGCTGCTCGCCCGCGAGGGCTTCTATGACGGCATCGTCTTCCACCGCGTCATCGACGGCTTCATGGCCCAGGTCGGCTGCCCGCACGGCACCGGCACCGGCGGCTCGAGCTATCCCGACCTTGCCCAGGAGTTCAATGCCGAGCCGCATGTCCGCGGCATCTGCTCGATGGCCCGCGCCCAGAACCCGAACTCGGCCAACAGCCAGTTCTTCATCGTCTTCGACGACGCCCGCTTCCTCGACAAGCAGTACACGGTCTGGGGCCAGGTCGTGGAAGGCATGGAGAACGTTGACAACATCAAGCGCGGCGAGCCGGTGCGCGATCCCGACTCCATCGTCTCGCTGAAGGTGCAGGCGGACGCCTGAGGCGTTCCCACGCTTTCAGAAAACAAAATCATCCCGGGTCGACCTCCGGTCGGCCCGGGATGATTTTTTAGGATCGACCTTATGGACGTCGACCTCTTCGATTTCGACCTGCCCGAAGAACGCATCGCGCTGCGGCCCGTGAGCCCGCGCGATGCCGCAAGGCTGCTCGTTGTCCGCCCGGGTACGCCCGAGCCGCTTGAGGATCGCGGCATCCGCGACCTCGTCGAGCTGCTCCAGCCGGGCGACGCGCTGGTGCTGAACGATACCCGCGTCATCCCGTCCCGGCTCTGGGGGCGGCGTTATCGCGGCGAGGCCTCGGCCCGCATCGAGATCATGCTGCACAAGCGCGAGGCGGATGATCGCTGGCGCGCCTTCGCCCGCCCGGCCAAAAAGCTCGCGATCGGCGAGACGGTCGTCTTCGACAGCGACGGCGCCGGCAATGCCTGCGAGCTCGCGCGACTTCAGGCCGAGGTCGAGGACAAGGGGGAGGGCGGCGATATCGGCCTGCGCTTCTCGCTGACCGGCCCCTATCTCGACGAGGCGATTGCGCGGCTCGGCGAATTGCCGCTGCCGCCCTATATCGCCGGCAAGCGCGCGACCGACCAGGCTGATGCCCGCGACTACCAGACGACCTATGCCCGCGAGGAAGGCGCCGTCGCCGCGCCGACGGCCGGATTGCACTTCACCCCGGAATTGTTCGACGCGCTGAAGCAGCGCGGCGTCTCCAGCCATTTCGTCACGCTGCATGTCGGCGCCGGCACCTTCCTGCCGGTCAAGGCGGATGACACCGACGAGCATCGCATGCATGCCGAATGGGGCACCGTCGGCGCTGCGACGGCCGACGCGCTCAACGCGGCCAAGGCAGCCGGTGGCCGCATCGTCGCGGTTGGCACGACCTCGCTGCGCCTTCTCGAAAGCGCGACGGCTGAGGACGGCGTCATCGGGCCATTCTCGGGCGACACGGCGATCTTCATTACACCGGGCTATCGCTTCCGCGCCGTCGACCTGCTGATGACCAATTTCCATCTGCCGCGCTCGACGCTGTTCATGCTGGTCTCGGCCTTCAGTGGGCTCGATCTGATGAAGCGCGCCTATGCCCATGCCATCGCCGAGGGCTATCGCTTCTATTCCTATGGCGACGGCAGCCTGCTGTTCCGGGCCGACACGCCGGCCTGAGCGCTATTTGGCCGGCAGCGGCGGCACGCCCTTCTGCCATTCGCCCCAATTGCCGACGATGTGATCGACGACGCGCGAGCCGACCGCCTCGACATTGGCGACGGTCTCGGCGAAGCCGCCGGCCGTCTGGCCCGGCGCCGGGTCGAGATGCTGCAGCGTCGTCTCGTTCGGGTTGCCTTGGTCGAAATTGACCGCACCGCGCAGGCTGAGGATCCGGTCGGTGCCGAACTGGCGCTTGATCACCAGCGTGATCGCGGCGGCTTCCATCTCGGTGATGACATAGTCGTCGGCGCCATAGAGCTTGGCCATATACTGCGCCTCCTTCGACAGCCCGGGGCCGTGGAAGAAGGTGTCGCCGGTCATGTGGGTGCCGGTCTGCACGGACGGCGCCGCCCGCGCCTTCTCGTCCGGATAGCGCTGGCGATATTGTTTCGCGGAATCGGAATCCTGGAGATTGACGCCGGCGCTCAGCCGCGTTGCCCAGCCGACCAGCGCCGGGTTGAGCTTGAAGACCCGGTACTCCTCATAGCCCTTGCGCGGAACGAAGACCGGCTCACCCGGCTTGCCTTCCTCCGGCGCCCAGCGATGGCCGAGATCATAGTCGACCAGCCAGGTGCCCCAGGAGACGTCGCCGATCGTGCCGCGCGAGGGCGGCGTGCCGGCGACACCGGTGATGACGAAATAGGCCTGCGAGAAGTCGTAGTCCGGATCGAGCAGGATCGCCTGCATCGAGGAGGAGGAGTTGACCTTGCCCATGCCGAGTACGGCGCCGCAAACGCCGTCGCCGTTGCAGTAAACCGGCTTCAAGGCGCCGCGCGCCTCGTGCGGCTGGCTCTTTTGCCAATAGCGCTCATACCAGTGCTGGAACTCGCCGGCCCTGTCGCCGGTATTGGCGCCGATCTCGAACATTGAGGCGACGAAGACCTTGACCTTGATCGGCGCCGCCTCGGCCGCGCCGCCAATGCCGAGCGGGGCGAGGCTGAGAAGGGCTGCTCCCAGCCCGCTGGCGATCCGGTTCATGGTGCTCTCCTTGCCGCTGTGAAGGCGGAAGCCGAAGCAAGGTGCCTGCCACGGACCGCGCGATCAAGCGTGGCCTTCGGGCGGGGTGCTCATCGGGATCGGCTTGATCACGTCGATCAGCACGCCGTTCGGGTCGGCGGTGATGAAGTGGCGCTGGCCGAACCATTCGTCACGCAGTTCCTGCAGGATCGGCAGCCCGGCCGCCTTGAGCCGGGCATGCTCCGCATCGACGTCCTCGACCTCGAAGTTGAGGATCAGCCCGCTGACACGGCCGCGGCCGGGGAGGGGTATCGTCTCATGGCTGCCGTCGAGGACCGCCAGCGTCACCCGCTCGTCGACGGTCGATTGCAGATGGACATACCAGTCGGCCTCGAACAGGGCCTGGAAACCGAAATGCGCGATATAGAAGGCGGCGGTCTCGGCGACCTTCTCGGTCATGATCACCGGGTAATAGCTGGTGACTTTCATGGGCTTGCCTGTCTTTCGTCATAAACATACAATCTGTATGTTTTAATGAAATAACATACAGGCTGCACGTATGCAAGAGATGGCGCGCCGATCTAACAAGGACCGCTCCGACACCACCCGCGCTGCGCTGATCGCGGCGGGGCGCAAGCTCTTCATCAGCCGCGGCTATGCCGAGACCGGCACGCCCGAGCTCGTCGCAGAGGCAGGCGTGACGCGGGGCGCGCTCTACCATCATTTCGCCGACAAGAAGGCCCTGTTCCGGGCCGTCGTCGAGGCAGAGTCAGCCGCGATTGCGCACGAGATCGAGAGCGCAGCTCGGCCCGGCCTTCCGCCCTTGAAGGCGCTCAGCAAAGGCGGCGCAGCCTTCCTGGAGGCGATGCAGGTGCCGGGCCGGACCCAGTTGCTGCTGATCGATGCCGCCTCCGTGCTCGGCCGCGAAGAACTTGACGCCATCGATGCTCGCCATGCCGGGCGTACCTTGCGTGAGGGGCTTGGCGCCGCGATGCGAGCCGGTGCGCTGCCGTCCCTGCCATTGGCAGCGACCACACAACTGCTCGGCGCCGCTTATGACAGGGCCTCGCTCGCCATCGCAGCCGGCGCCGATCCCGGCGAATGGTGCAAGCTCATCGATACGGTACTCGTCGGGTTGGCTATGCCTGGCGCTGTGCCGCAATAGGCTCGCGCTGACGGCCCTATGTGGCCGTTCCGGCTCGCATTCCGCCGGCAAAGATGCTACCCGGCTGGCGAAAGCAGTTTTGAGGCGTCATGTCCGATATTTTCCGCGAGATCGACGAGGAGGTTCGCCGCGACAAGGCGACCGCCATCTTCAAGAAGTATGGCAATGTCTTCATCGCCATCGCCGTCCTGGCTGTCGCCGGCGTCGGCGGCTGGCAGTTCTGGCAGCAGCAGGAGCGCAAGAAGGCCGAGGCCGTCGGCGCCAAGTTCGAGGCGGCGGTACGTGCCTCGCGCGACAACGACGCCAGTACGGCCGAGGCGACCCTGACCGAGCTCGCCGCCAATGCGCCCGCGGGCTATCGCCAGCTCTCGCGTTTCCGTCTCGCGGCCGAGGTCGGCAAGCGCGATGCTGCTGCCGGTGCGGCGGCCTTCGACGCACTCGCCGGCGACGCTTCGCTCGACCAGTATTATCGCGATCTCGCCCGCCTGCGCGCCGGCCTGCTGCGCGTCGACACGCTGCCTTATGCCGATCTGCGCAAGGAGCTCGAGCCGCTGGCGACGCCGACCGGGCTCTGGCGCCATTCGGCCCGTGAATTCCTCGGCATTTCCGCGCTCAAGGCCAATCTCTTCGATGATGCCGGGCGCTGGTTCGACGCTGTCGTCGCCGATCCGCAATCGCCGCAGGTGCTGCGCCAGCGCGTCGAGCTCTATCTGACGCTGGTGCGCGGCGGCCCCGTTACCATCAAGAACTGAAATCGGGCACCGCCGCCCCCCGGCGGTCGTCCTCCAGGCCTGGGTTTCGGACCGGAGAGTGGGACCACTTTCCGGACGAGGCCCAATGCTGCATTAAAGACGGATCATGAGCGCCACCATCGCCATCGTCGGCCGGCCCAATGTCGGCAAGTCGACCCTGTTCAACCGGCTCGTCGGCAAGAAGCTGGCGCTCGTCGACGACCAGCCCGGTGTCACCCGCGACCGGCGCGAGGGCGAGGCCAGCCTCGGCCATTTGCGTTTCACGGTGATCGACACGGCCGGCCTAGAGGAGGCCGACAAGGATTCGCTTGCCGGCCGCATGCGCGCCCAGACTGAAACCGCGATCGACCAGGCCGACGTCATTCTGTTCATGATCGATGCCAGGCTCGGCCTGACGCCGATGGACCAGCCTTTCGCCGAGCTGGTTCGCCGCTCCGGCAAGCCCGTCATCCTGCTCGCCAACAAGGCCGAGGGGAACAAGGGCAAGGATGGCGTCATGGAAGCCTATTCGCTCGGCCTCGGTGATCCTGTGCCGTTCTCGGCCGAACACGGCGAGGGCACCTCCGACCTGCTGGAGGCGCTGGCGCCCTACGTCGTCGACGAGCCGGAGGAGGACGAGGAGGAAGAGGCTTGGGCTGACGCTCCTGCCGCCGACGCGTCCGATGAGGATGCCGATCCGAACCGGCCGCTGCGCGTCACCATCATCGGCCGTCCGAACGCCGGCAAGTCGACGCTGGTCAACAAGATGATCGGTGAGGAGCGCCTGCTCACCGGCCCCGAGGCCGGCATCACCCGCGACACCATCTCGGTCGAATGGGAATGGCGCGGCCGGCCGGTGAAGCTGTTCGACACCGCCGGCATGAGGAAGCGCGCCCGCATCGACGAGAAGCTGGAAAAGCTCGCCGTGGCGGATTCGCTGCGCGCCATCCGCTTCGCCGAGGTCGTCGTCGTGCTGCTCGACGCGACCATCCCCTTCGAGAAGCAGGACCTGACGCTGGCCGACCTGACTGAGCGTGAGGGCCGCGCCGTCGTCATCGGCCTGAACAAATGGGACCTGGTCGCCGACAAGCAGGGCCTGCTCGCCGAGCTCAAGGAGAAGGCGCATCATCTGCTGGCGCAGATCAGGGGCGTCGAGATCGTGCCGCTCTCTGGCATCGCCGGCGAGGGCATCGACCGGTTGATGCAGGCGGTGTTCCGCTCCTATGAGGTCTGGAACCGCCGTGTCTCGACGGCGAAGATCAACCGCTGGCTCGAAGGCGTGCTCTCGGCCCATCCGCCGCCGGCGGTGGCCGGCCGGCGCATCAAGATCCGCTACATGACGCAGGCCAAGGCGCGACCGCCGACCTTCGCGCTGTTCGGCAACCAGCTCGAGCATCTGCCGGTCTCCTATTTGCGCTATCTCACCAACAACCTGCGCGAGGCTTTTGAGCTGCCGGGCACGCCCGTCCGGCTTTATACCCGCGGCGGCGGCAACCCTTACGACAAGAGCAAGGGCTGATGCTCGAGACCGTCAGCGCGCTCTTCCTGCGCGCCGACGGGCGGGTGCTGCTCGGCCTGCGCGCCTCATGGAAGCGCGCCTGGGCCGATCATTGGGACGCCATAGGCGGCCGGGTCGAGCAGGATGAAGCTCTCGACGCTGCGCTCATCCGCGAATGCTGCGAGGAGGTCGGGCTGACGCCTCTGACCTACCGCTTGATGCTCTCGGCTGAGGAGCGTTTTCCCGAGCGCAACGGCGCGGCGTTGCACCACATCTATGTCGTCTCGGGCTGGGACGGCGGCGAGGCGGAGAACCTCTCCGACGAGCATGTCCGGATCGGCTGGTTCTCGCTCGACGAGATGGCGGCATTGCCGAACCTGACCGTGCCGGATCTGATCGCGGTGGTGCGGGAGTACGCGGCGACGGTGTGAAGAGCGCGTCATGCTCGGGCAGTTCTTCCCTTCTCCCCTTGCGGGAGAAGGTGCCGGCAGGCGGATGAGGGGTCGCTCAGGTCTGGAAGGCATCGGCTACGAGACCGTGAGATCGCGATCAGCGTCGCGCGCCCCCTCACCCTAACCCTCTCAAGCAAGGGGAGAGGGGGACCGGTTGCGCCCTAAGCCGGCATCTGCGACGTCAGCACCTTGCCCTGCGGGAAGTCGAAGATCTTGCCAGTCTCGCTCCAGCTTGGCGCGGCGATCGCGACCAGATGTGGCGCCAGGTCTTCCGGTGTCTTCAGCGTCATCGGGTCCTCGCCCGGCATGGCCTGGGCGCGCATGCGGGTCCGCAAGGGTCCGGGATTGACCAGCATGACCCGCAGATTCGTGTTCCGGGTCTCGTCGGCATAGCTGCGCGCCATCGCCTCGAGCGCCGCCTTGGAAATCGCATACGGCCCCCAATAGGCCAGGCCCTTATGGGCTGCGCCGGAGGACAGGAAGATCGCCCGGCCGGATGCGGAAGCCTTCAGCGCCGGCTCGACCGATTTCAGCAGCCGCCAATTGGCGCTGACATTGATGTCGAAGACCTCGGCCCATTCCTTCGGGCTGACATGGGTCAGCGGCGCCAGCGGGCCGAGGATGCCGGCATTGGCGAGCAGGATGTCGAGCCTGCCCCAGCGCTCCAGCAGGGCAGGGCCCAGCTTCTCGATCGCGGCGCCGTCGGCGAGATCGGCCGGCACGAGTGTCGCGCTGCCGCCGATCGCCCGGATCTCGTCGTCGAGCTCTTCCAGGGCACCGGTGGTGCGCGCCAGCGCGATCACATGGGCGCCGGCCTCGGCGAAGGCGAGCGCCGCGGCGCGGCCAATGCCGCGCGACGCACCGGTGACGAGCGCGATGCGCCCTTCCAGAGGCTTGGTCATGAAAGTCCCGTCGAAAGGCTCAGCCGGCGGCCAGTAGCGACATCTGCTGTTTGGCGCTCTCGCCGACGACATCGGTCAGGGAGGTCGGATAGTCGCCGGTGAAGCAATGGTCGGTGAACTGCGGCCGGGTCGCGTCGCGCTGTTCGTGCCCCATCGCCTTATAGAGCCCGTCGACCGAGATAAAGGCGAGCGAATCGGCGCCGACGAACTGGCGCATCTCCTCGAGCGAATGGGTCGCGGCGAGCAGCTTTGCCTGGTCCGGCGTGTCGATGCCGTAATAGTCGGGATGGGTGATCGGCGGCGAAGAGATGCGGAAATGCACCTCGCGGGCACCGGCCTCGCGCATCATCTTGACGATCTTCAGCGAGGTCGTGCCGCGCACGATCGAATCGTCGACCAGCACGATGCGCTTGCCCTCGACCACGCTGCGATTGGCCGAGTGTTTCAGGCGCACGCCGAGCTCACGCACCTTCTGCGTCGGCTCGATGAAAGTGCGGCCGACATAGTGGTTGCGGATGATGCCGAGCTCGAACGGGATGCCGCTCGCCTGGGCGTAGCCGAGCGCCGCCGGCACGCCGGAATCCGGCACCGGCACGATCACGTCGGCATCGGCAGGCGCTTCCGCCGCGAGCTGCGCGCCCATCGCCTTGCGGCGCTCATAGATGCTGCGGCCCTTCACGATCGAATCCGGCCGGGCGAAGTAGATGTACTCGAAAATGCAAGGCCGCTCCGGCACCGGCGGGAAGGGCTTGTGGCTCTCGATGCCCTGCTCGGAGATGACGACGACCTCGCCATTCTCGATCTCGCGCACGAACTTGGCGCCGATGATGTCGAGCGCACAGGTCTCGGAGGCCAGGATCGGGCAGCCGTTGAGTTCGCCGAGCACCAGCGGACGGATGCCGAGCGGATCGCGGGCGCCGACCAGCTTCTTGTTGGTGATGCCGACGAAGGCGTAGGCGCCTTCGATCTGGCGCAGCGCGTCGATGAAGCGCTCGATGAATTTGGGCTTGCGGCTGCGCGCCACGAGATGGAGCAGGACCTCGGTGTCGGAGGTCGACTGGTAGATCGCACCGTCGCGGACGAGGTTGCGCCGCAGCGTCAGCCCGTTGGTCAGGTTGCCGTTATGCGCCACCGCGAAGCCGCCGCCATGCAGCTCGGAGAAGAGCGGCTGGACGTTGCGCAGGATGGTCTCTCCGGTGGTCGAGTAGCGGACATGGCCGATCGCCTGCTTGCCCTTGAGCTTCTCGATCACGCTGGCGTCGGAGAAGGCGTCGCCGACCAGGCCGAGCTGGCGCTCGGTGTGGAAGCGCTTGCCGTCGAAGGAGACGATGCCGGTCGCTTCCTGGCCGCGATGCTGGAGCGCGTGAAGGCCGAGCGCGGTCAGCGCCGCGGCGTCGTCATGGCCGAAGATGCCGAAGACGCCGCACTCCTCGCGCAAACGATCGGCGTTCGGATCGAACACGGCGTCGGCATCGTGGATCAGGCTCATCGCAGGCTCCATCGCGGCTTCAGTACGCTTTCCATTCGGCCGGACCGACCCAACGGGAAGAATTTGCCAACTACTTGTTGGAGCATCGCCCCATCACAAGAACGGTTGCCGGTTTTGTGATGAACAATGCTCTGGTCTCAGTTAGGGCCGGCGTTGCGCCGGGGCAGGTGTCGCGCCGGTGGCGGCCGGAGCGGTCGTATCGATCACGCGCTGCAGCGCCTGCCGGTCGGTGGCGGGCGCCTGGGTGCGGCGCTGCGGGTCGGCAGGGGCGGTGCCGGCCGGTGGGTTGGTGCCGGGCGTGCGCGGCTCCTCGGCCGGCGGCTCCGTCGCCTCGGGCGCCTTCGGCTGCAGCAGCTTCTTCACGAACTCTGAATCGATATCCTGCGGCAACATTGTGAGCAGGCTGCGGCCGGTTTCTTCCAGCAATGGCTTCGAGCGCGAATCGCGCGCCCAGGCCGGCTGCATCTTCTCCGGCACCAGCGCAGTGAAGAAGAGATAGCCGACGACTGCCAGCAGCAGGCCGCGGGCGGCGCCGAAGACGAAGCCGAGGGTGCGGTCGAGCGCACCGATGCGCGAATCGAGCACGAAGTCCGAGATCCGCGCCGTGATCAGCGAGACGACGATCAGCGTGCCGAGGAACAGCGCCGCGATCACCGCGACCAGCGCCACGGTCTTATTGGGAATATACTGCTGCGCCAGCGGCAGCAGCTGTGGGTGGAAGATCCAGGCGACGACGGCGGCGGCGGCCCAGGACGCGATCGCCAGCACTTCGCGCGTCAGCCCGCGCACGGCTGCCAGCAAAGCCGAGATCAGCACCACGCCGATGACGACGAGATCGAGAATGGTCACAGGCATGTCAGGGCCGCTTCGCTGCAAAATCGGGGCCGGCACGCGTCAAATGGGTGGGCCGGGCGGATTTTGCTATACCCGCTCGCGTGCCGCGCGTCACCCATGCAGTCGGCTCATTTTGCACTGCGGCGAGGGGCACTCGCCGCGATTTCTGCAACGAGTTCGCCAACGTGGCTAAGGCGCCTCAGTCTCAGGCCGTTTCCGTCGCCGATATCGGCTCCCGCCGAAGGCAATACGGCGCTCTCGAAACCGAGCTTGGCAGCCTCGCGCAGCCGCGCTGCAGCGACCGAGACGGGTCGGATCGCACCCGACAGGGCGATCTCGCCAAAATGAACCGCGCCCGAGGGCAGGATCGCGCCGGTGAGCGAGGAGACAAGCGCAGCGGCCACGGCAAGGTCCGCTGCCGGCTCGCCGACGCGCAGGCCGCCGGCGACGTTGAGATAGACGTCGTGCTGGCCGAGCTTCAGGCCGCCATGCGTCTCCAGCACGGCCAGCACCATGGCGAGGCGGCTGTTCTCCCAGCCGACCACGGCGCGGCGCGGCGTGCCGAGCGCGCTCGGTGCGACCAGCGCCTGGATCTCGACCAGCACCGGCCGCGTGCCTTCGATGCTGGCGAGCACGGCCGCACCCGGCGCATCCTGGTCGCGTCCGGCGAGGAACAGGGCAGAGGGGTTGCCGACTTCGGAGAGGCCGGCGCCGGTCATCTCGAAGACGCCGATCTCGTCGGTCGCGCCGAAGCGGTTCTTCTGGCCGCGCAGGATGCGGAAGGAATGCGTGCCTTCGCCCTCGAAGGACAAAACCGCGTCGACCATGTGCTCGACCACGCGCGGCCCGGCGATTTGGCCGTCCTTGGTGACGTGGCCGACCAGGATCAGGCAGGCGCCGGAGGTCTTGGCATAGCGGATCAGCGCCTGGGCCGAGCCGCGCACCTGGGTCACGGTGCCGGGCGCGCTCTCGACTTCGGACGACCACATGGTTTGGATCGAATCGATCACCACGAGGGCAGGGCGCTCGCCCTGGCCGAGGGTCGCGATGATGTCCTCGATATTGGTTTCGGCCGCGAGGTCGACAGGCGCCTCGGCGAGGCCCATGCGCTGGGCCCGCAGGCGGACCTGGCTGGTCGATTCCTCGCCGGAGACATAGACGACGCGCCGGCCGGTCATCGCCATGGCGGCGCAGGCCTGCATCAGCAGCGTCGACTTGCCGATGCCGGGATCGCCGCCGATCAGGAGGACCGAGCCCGGCACGAAGCCACCGCCGGTGACGCGGTCGAGTTCGCCGATGCTGGAGACGATGCGCGGAGCATCCTGCGTCTCGCCCTTCAGGCTCTCCAGCGCGAAGATACGGCCGCGCGCCCGCCCACCCGAGGGCGGCCGGCCGCCACCGGGAGCCGGCGCAGCCTGCGCCTCCTCGGACAGAGACGACCAGGTGCCGCAGGAATCGCACTTGCCCTGCCAGCGATGGTAGACCGCGCCGCAGGCTTGGCAGATGTAAGTCGGGCCGCGCTTGGCCATTTACGCCCTAGAGCCCGAGATAGCGCCGCACATGGCGGCGGCCGAGGCTGGTCAGGATCTCATAGCCGATCGTCTTGGCGCCGGCGCCGACCGCTTCGAGGTCGAGCTCGCCGCCGATCAGCGTCACCGCCGCGCCACGCACGGCCGCATCGGCCGGGGCGTCGGAGACGTCGACGATGATCAGATCCATCGAGACCGTGCCGACGAAGGGGCAGCGCACGCCGCCGACCAGCGCCGAGCCGCCTTGCGAGCGGTCGGTCCAGCTGCCATTGCGCGGATAGCCGTCGGCATAGCCCAGGCAGATGGTCGCGAGCTTGCGCCGACTTTTCGCCGTCCAGGTGCCGTTATAGCCGACCTGCGTTCCGGCCTCGACCTCGCGCAGCTGGATGATCTGCGCCTCGAGCCCGACGACGGGCTGCATCGGATTCGGCTTTCCGGGCGTCGGATTGCCGCCATAGAGCGCATAGCCCGGCCGGGTGAGCTGATAGGACGGGCAGCCCGGCAGGAAGTGGCCGGAGGAGTTGAGCAGCGAGGCGGGCACGCCTGGGAAGGCCGCGGCGATTTCGGCGAAGGCCGATACCTGCCGGGCATTGGCCGGGTCGTCGATCACCTCCGAGGCGGCGAAATGGCTCATCACCAGCCCGATGCCGGCGGCCGCGATGACCCCGCTCTTCTCGCGCGCCAGGTCGAGGCCTTCTCCGGGCCAGAGGCCGAGCCGGTTCATCGCCGTGTCGACATGCAGTGCTGCCGGCCTGACCCTGGCGCCGCTCTGCCGGAAACCGGCCCATTCGAGCAGCTCCTCATGCGAGCCCAGCACCGGCGAGAGGTCGTGCTCGGCATAAATCCCGCCGGTCTCCGGCGCGAGGCCATTGAGCACGTAGATCGTCGCCTCCGGCGCGACGGCGCGCGCCCGCACGGCTTCCGAGAGGTGCGCGACGAAGAAGCTCTTGCAGCCGGCCTTGGCAAGCGCGGTCACCGCCGGCTCGATGCCGATGCCATAGGCATTGGCCTTGACCACGGCGGCGGCCTCCGTGCCGGCACGCTGTTTCAGCATGCGCCAATTGGCGACGAGCGCGCCGAGATCGATCGTCAGGATGGCGCCGTGACCGGCGTTTTCGGGCGTGTCGAAGGCGTTCATTCGAGGCGTTCCGGTAGATGGCTCTGGTCAGCCCTGTCGGAGAAGCGCGTCACGTCGGCGTCGAACTGCAGCGCGACGGTTCCGGTCGGGCCGTGGCGCTGCTTGCCGATGATGAGCTCGGCCAGCCCATGCGCCGCCTCCATCTCCATCACCCACTTGTTGTGCTCATCGGTGCCCGGCCGGGGCTCCTTGGCCTTGAGATAGTACTCTTCGCGATAGACGAACATCACCACGTCGGCGTCCTGCTCGATCGAGCCGGATTCACGCAGGTCCGAGAGCTGCGGGCGCTTGTCGTCGCGGTTCTCGACCTGGCGCGAGAGCTGGGAGAGCGCGATGATCGGGACGTTGAGCTCCTTGGCCAGCGCCTTCAGGCTGGTGGTGATTTCGGTCAGCTCCTGCACGCGGTTCTCGCCCTTCTTCGACGAGCCGGAGAGCAGCTGCAGGTAGTCGATGAACAGGACGTCGAGACCCTTCTGGCGTTGCAGCCGGCGGGCGCGGGCGACCAACTGGGCGATCGAGATGCCGCCGGTCTGGTCGATATAGAGCGGCAACTTCTCGATCTGGGCCGCAACGTCGGTCAGCCGGGCGAAATCGGCCTCGGTGATGCGGCCCTGCCTGATCTTGTAGGAAGAGATGCTGGATTGCTCGGCGACGATACGGGTGGCCAGCTGGTCAGCCGACATTTCGAGCGAGAAGAAGCCGACGATGGCGCCGTCGACCGACTTGATCGAGCCGTCCTCCTGGCGCTCGCCGCGCCAGGCCTTGGCCATGTTGAAGGCGATGTTGGTGGCGAGCGAAGTCTTGCCCATGGCCGGGCGGCCGGCGAGCACGATCAGGTCGGAGCGCTGCAGGCCGCCCATGCGCTGGTCGAGGTCGCGCAGGCCGGACGAGATACCGGAGAGGCCGCCGGCTCGCTGGAAGGCGCTAGCCGCCATGTCGATGGCGAGCCGCAGCGCCCCGTCGAATTTCTGGAAGCCGCCTTCGTAGCGGCCCTTTTCGGCGAGCGCGTAGAGCTTGCGCTCGGCGTCCTCGATCTGCTCGCGCGGCGCCATCTCGACCGGCGCGTCATAGGCGACGTTGACCAGTTCCTCGCCGACGCCGATCAGCTGGCGGCGGATGGCGAGGTCATAGATGGTCCGGCCATAGTCGGCGGCGTTGATGACGGTCGTCGCCTCGGCCGCGAGCCGGGCGAGATATTGCGGCGCGGTGATGCCGCCGAGGTCGATCTCGCCGACGAAGGTCTTGAGCGTGATCGGCGTCGCTATCTTGCCCGCCCGGATCATGCTGCTCATCAGCTCGAAGATCCGCCGGTGCAACTCCTCGAAGAAGTGCTCGGGCTGCAGGAAGTCCGAGACCCGGTAGAACGCGTCGTTGTTGACCAGGATGGCGCCCAGCAGCGCCTGCTCAGCCTCGATATTGTGCGGCTGGACGCGGAAGTTCGCCTCTTGATTCGTCTCGAGGCGGGCGACGAGGGCGGTGGCAGTGGCCATAGCCTGCAGGCAATCTCGCTAGGATGAGTCGGGACTAGTTCACTCTAGCATTTGCTGGCGCTTGGCGAGTGTCAGGAACGCAATCCACCCAAGTTCACAGGCGATACAAAAAGGGCGCCGTGTTGCCACGGCGCCCATTGACTCGTGCAAGCCTCTGAAAGGGCTCAGCGGTCGTCGTCGCCGGCCTCGGCCAGCGCCGCGCCGACCTCGAGGCCGAGATCGTCGAGGTCGAACTCCTCGCGGGCGGTGACGTTCTCGCCGGCGGCCTGGCGCTGAGCCTCTTCAGCCGAGCGGGCGACGTTCACGGTCACGGTGACCGAGACTTCCGGATGCAGCACGACCGGGACGGTGTGCAGGCCGAGCGTCTTGATCGGGGTGTTCAACGTGACCTGGTTGCGGTCGACCGAGAAGCCGGCGGCGCTCAGCGCCTCAGCGATGTCGCGGGTCGAGACCGAGCCATAGAGCACGCCGGACTCGCCCGACTGGCGCAGGATCACGACCGACTGCCCGTTCAGGCTCTCGGCGACCGAATCGGCCTCGCGCTTCAGCTCGAGGTTACGGGTCTCGAGCTGGGCGCGCTGGGTCTCGAAGCGCTTCTTGTTCTCTTCGGTGGCGCGCAGGGCCTTGCCACGGGCGAGCAGGAAATTGCGGGCATAGCCGTCGCGCACGCGCACGGTCTCGCCCATCTGGCCGAGCTTGGCGACGCGTTCGAGCAGGATCACTTCCATGAGTCTTCTCCTTTGAGTTCGTGAATAGGCGTAGGTTCAGGCAGCAGGCGACGCTGGCGGCTTGCGCCGGCGAAGGTCGATCAGCGCGTCGGCGATGCCGAGCAGCGCGAGAAATGGGAAGACGGTGATCAGCATGATCACCAGCGCGAGATAGAGCGCGAACAGGGTCGGCGACCGCCAGGCCTTGCCGCGGCTGAGATCGTGGATGGCGGCAAGCCCGGCGAGCCCGAATGCAGCGATCAGCGCGCCGGCAAGAGCTGCGCCCGCAAGGCCGACGAAACCGCCGGCGAGGCTCAGCAGGATGCCGCCGACGAGGCCGGCCACGGCCAGGGGCGGCAAACGGGTCGACGGGATGAAAGGCCAGGGCCGCGGCAGCCGGCCGGAAAGCTGGACCGCCTTCGCCGCCAGCCAGAGATTGGCGACGATCATCGGCACGAAGGAGGCGCCGGCCGCGGCAGGGACCAGGGCTGTGAGCCGCGCCGCGAGCTCGCCGGCATCCACGCCGGCCGGCAGTCGGACCACCGGGCCGATGCCCTGGCCCCCGGTAAGCACCAGCTGCAGGCCGTGCGTCATCACGCGGTGATAGGTTTCGAAATCGGTCGAGATGGCGAGCGCGCCGCCGACCGTCACCAGCGTCGCGACGGTAGCGATCCAGACCAGCAGGCGCCCGAGCGGATACCATTCGCTGTTGCCCTGGCCGTCGTTGCGGGCGAGCAAGGCCAGGTAGGCGATCCACCAGGCCGGCAGTGCCGCGCCGATCGCGAAGGCGAGGCCGAGCGACAGCTTGAGCACGACGGTGACGGCAAGCGTGCCGGCGGCGACTGCCACCAGCCCGGCGCGATGGTTCCAGCCGAGTGCGGCGATGAAGACCGGGAGCGGGGCGACATAGGACAACAGCAGCGCCAGCGGCGATCCGGTGATCACCACTGTGAACAGAAGGGCTGAGACCAGCCCGGCGCCGATGCCGACGATAGGTAACATGTCCGTCCTGCTGTCCCGCTGCTCAAAAGGGCAGGGTGAGAGGCTGATCGCCTCAACATACCAGACGGGTTTTCACCGCCTGGCGACTCGAAAGCATCGGCCCGAAAAGTGGAAACCGGTTTTCGGAAAAGCCGATGCAGTAGGCTTATGTCAGATAGAAGACCCGGCGGCGCTTGGCGCCGCCGGGAAAATCCTCATCCGCTCAGCGGATGACGTAGGGCAGCAGGCCCAGGAAGCGGGCGCGCTTGATCGCCTGGGCGAGCTCACGCTGCTTCTTGGCCGAGACGGCCGTGATGCGCGACGGCACGATCTTGCCGCGCTCGGAGATGTAGCGCGAGAGCAGGCGCACATCCTTGTAGTCGATCTTCGGCGCGCCCTCGCCCGAGAACGGGCAGGACTTGCGGCGACGGAAGAAGGGGCGGCGAGCGCCGGCGGATGCAGTCGACATGCTCAGGCCTCCCCAGCGGGGGTTTCGGTGGTCGCTTCGTCGTCACGACGCGGACGCTCGCGGCGCGGGCCGCGGTCGAAACGGTCGCCGCCGCCGGGGCCGCGGTCGAAGCGATCGCTGCGCTCGTCGCGGTCGCGCTTCTGCAGCATGACCGACTGGCCTTCCTCGAGCTCCTCGACGCGGATGGTCATGAAGCGCAGCACATCTTCGTTGATGCGCATCTGGCGCTCCATCTCGGCGATCGCCGCGGCGGGAGCGTTGATGTTCAAGAGCGAGTAGTGCGCCTTGCGGTTCTTCTTGATGCGATAGCCCAGCGACTTCACGCCCCAGTACTCGACCTTGGGGACGGAACCGCCATTCGCCTCGACGATGCCCTTGAACTGCTCGACAAGGGCCTCGACCTGCTGCGCGCTGACATCTTGCCGCGCGAGCAGAACGTGCTCGTACAATGCCATGATTGGCCTTTCTTCGTTCACCGGTTTCGTTCGACGCGGAGCCCTCCGAGCCCTGGATAAAGGCCCGACAGGATTTCTTCGAAGGCGGAGACACGGGACGGCGGCCCTTCAATGAGGAGCCTACGAAACGCTTCCTTGTGGGAATCGCCTCGCCGTCCGTTCAGCCTCCGGCCGAACAAACCGAGGCGGTCGTTACAGCGAGGCAGACCATCATGCAAGCGGAAAACACCGGAAAATGCCGGTGCAAGTCGACTTTCGTCGCGTAAACGCCTTGACTTGGTCGGCTGCACGGTGCGAGTGCGCCCCAACTTGTTAACCAAGCATCGTTTTCAGGATCAGTGCGATATGGCGACGGCGTTCATCTTTCCGGGGCAGGGTTCGCAGGCAGTTGGGATGGGCAAGGCGCTTGCCGAAGCCTTCCCGGCGGCGCGGGCTGTCTTCGACGAGGTCGATGCCGCGCTCTCGCAGAAGCTCTCCACCTTGATGTGGGAAGGTCCTGGCGAAGAGCTGACCCTGACGGCCAATACCCAACCGGCGCTGATGGCGACGAGCCTCGCTGCGATCCGTGTGCTCGAGGCCGAGGCTGGGCTCTCGCTCAAGAGCGACGCGGCCTTCGTCGCCGGCCACTCGCTCGGCGAATATTCGGCGCTGGCGGCGGCCGGCACCTTCTCGATCGGTGACACGGCCCGCCTGCTGCGCATCCGTGGCGATGCGATGCAGAAGGCCGTGCCGGCCGGCGAGGGCGCGATGGCGGCGCTGCTCGGCGTCGAGCTCGACCAGGCCCGCGCCATCGCAGCCGATGCCGCGCAGGGCCAGGTCTGCCAGGCGGCCAACGACAATGGCGGCGGTCAGGTCGTCCTGTCCGGCGCCAAGGCGGCGGTCGAGCGGGCAATCGCGCTCGCCGGCGAGCGCGGCGTGCGTCGCGCCATGCTGCTGCCGGTCTCCGCGCCCTTCCATTGCGCCCTGATGCAGCCAGCGGCCGAAGCCATGCAGGCGGCGCTCGCGGAGGTCTCGATGCAGGCGCCGGTCGTGCCGGTGATGGCCAATGTCGGCGCCGCTCCGCTCAGCGATCCGGCCGCGATCCGCGCCTCGCTGGTGGCGCAGGTCACCGGTACCGTGCGCTGGCGCGAATGCGTCGAGGCGATGGCGGTTGCCGGCGTGACCCAGTTCTACGAGGTCGGCTCGGGCAAGGTGCTCGCCGGTCTGGTCAAGCGCATCGCGGCGGGAACGGCTGCGGTGTCGATCGGTTCGCCCGATGATATCGCGGCTTACAAGGCCCAGAAGGGCTGAACCGGCGCCAGAGCCGGGACAAGGGAGGCAATATGCTCGATCTGACGGGTAAGAAGGCGCTGGTCACCGGCGCGACCGGCGGCCTCGGTGGCGCCATCGCGCGCAGGCTGCATGCCCAGGGCGCGACCGTCGCCCTGTCCGGGACTCGCGTCGAGGCGCTCGAGGCGTTGGCGAAGGAGTTGGGCGAGCGGACCGAGATCGCCCCTTGCGATCTGTCCGACCGCGATTCGGTCGAGGCGCTGGTGCCGGCGGCCGAGGCCAAGCTCGGTGGGCTCGACATTCTCGTCAACAATGCCGGCGTGACCCGCGACAACCTATTCATGCGTCTGAAGGACGATGACTGGGACCTCGTCCTCGCCGTCAACCTCACAGCCGCCTTCCGGCTCTCGCGCGCCGCGGTCAAGACCATGATGCGCCGCCGCTATGGCCGCATCATCTCGATCGGTTCGGTCGTCGGCACCGGCGGCAATCCCGGGCAGGGCAACTATGCCGCCTCCAAGGCAGGGCTGGTCGGCATGTCGAAGTCGCTGGCTGCGGAAGTGGCGAGCCGCAATATCACCGTCAACGTCGTCGCGCCGGGCTTCATCGAGTCGCCGATGACCGACGCGCTGAACGACAAGCAGCGCGAGGGCATTCTGGCCGACGTTCCGATGGGGCGTCTTGGGCAGGGAGCGGACGTTGCCGCCGCTGTCGCCTATCTCGCCAGCGACGAGGCCGGCTACGTCACCGGGCAGACCCTGCACGTCAACGGCGGAATGGTAATGATCTGAGCCGGTTAGACGGGTCTTTTTGCACACTTAAAGGTTTGGGTTGCGCTCTCGCCAGCCCATTACGAGTGTGTTAATGACCCTGCCGGCCAAGCGCCGATCGGTGTTCAAGGGACTTGACGCCGGCCCGGTTGTTGCGTTTGTGCAGCCATGAACTCCCGGCGTGGTCCGCCGCCAGGCGAAGGATCCGGGCCGGGAAATCAGTTTTCACCCACGCGTCGCTGTCAGCGGTGTGTTTTCGAGGTTTGAGGGAAAGACCCATGAGCGATGTCGCCGAGCGCGTGAAGAAGATCGTGATCGAGCACCTCGGCGTTGAGCCGGAGAAGGTTGTCGAGGGCGCCAATTTCATCGAGGACCTCGGCGCCGACAGCCTCGACACGGTCGAGCTGGTCATGGCTTTCGAGGAAGAGTTCGGCGTCGAGATCCCGGACGACGCGGCCGAGACGATCGTGACCGTCGGCGACGCGGTCAAGTTCCTGTCGAAGTCGGCCTGACAAGGCCTTGGCCCCGGCGCGCTTCACGCGCGCCGGAGCTGAATTGAGGAAGACCGATGCGACGTGTCGTCGTCACCGGACTGGGCATGGTGACCCCGCTCGGATGCGGGGTCGAGCCGAGCTGGTCGCGCATTCTGGCTGGCGAAAGCGGCGCCGGCCCGATCACTACTTTCGACGTTTCCGACCTGCCGGCCCAGATCGCCTGCAGCATCCCGCGCGGCGACGGCTCGAACGGCACCTTCAATCCCGATGATTGGATGGAGCCGAAGGAGCAGCGCAAGGTCGACGATTTCATCATCTTCGCCATGGCCGCGGCGACGCAGGCGCTGCGTGATTCCGGCTGGAAGCCCGAGAGCTACGAGGACCAGATCGCGACCGGTGTCGCCATCGGTTCCGGCATCGGCGGACTGGGCGGCATCTACGAGGCCTCGCTCCTGCTCAAGGAGCGCGGCCCACGCCGGCTCTCGCCATTCTTCATCCCCGGCCGCCTCAGCAATCTCGCCGCCGGCTATGTCTCGATCGAGCATGGGCTGAAAGGGCCGAACCACGCGGTCGTCACCGCCTGCTCGACCGGGGCTCATGCCATCGGCGATGCGGCCCGCATGGTCGCGCTCGGCGATGCCGAGGTCATGCTGGCGGGCGGCGCCGAATCGGCGATCAACCGCATCGGCATCGCCGGTTTCTGCGCCTGCCGGGCGCTGTCGACCGGCTTCAACGAGACGCCCGAGAAGGCCTCGCGTCCTTATGACAAGGATCGCGACGGCTTCGTCATGGGCGAGGGCGCCGGCGTCGTGGTGCTCGAGGAGCTCGAGCACGCCAGGGCGCGCGGTGCGCGCATCTATGCCGAGATCGTCGGCTACGGCATGTCGGGCGACGCCTACCACATCACCTCGCCCTCCGAGGATGGCGACGGCGCCTATCGCTGCATGCAGGCGGCATTGAAGCGCGCGGGCCTGCGCGCCTCGGATGTCGACTACATCAACGCGCACGGCACCTCGACTCAGGTTGGCGACGAGATTGAACTGCGCGCCGTCGAGCGCCTGCTCGCGAATGCGCCGAACCGGCCGGCCATGTCCTCGACCAAGTCGGCGACCGGCCACCTGCTCGGCGCCGCCGGCGCGATCGAGGCGATCTTCTCGGTGCTGGCGATCCGCGACCAGATCGTGCCGCCGACGATCAATCTCGACAATCCCTCCGTCGAGACCGAGCTCGATCTCGTGCCGCACAAGGCCAAGAAGCGGAAGGTCGATATCGCCCTGTCGAATTCGTTCGGCTTTGGCGGCACCAACGCCTCGCTGGTGATGCGCCGCTTGGCCGACTGAGGACAAGCGCGCTTTCGCCACAATTTTCGCTAGCCTGTCGCCGCCGTCGTGCCAGTATGCGGCCGGCATTGCCATTGGAACGGGTCGACGCCGGCATCGCCGGGCGCGATGTCAGGGAATCAGGCGAAAGCACCATGAGTCAGCCGCCTCGCGTCGCGCCGAGGAGCCCCAATGAAGCGCTGAAGCCAGTCGCGCCGCCGGCCCCGCCGCCGAAGGTGCGCAAGCGCCGGCGCTCGCCCTTCATCGCCCTGCTCAGCGGGCTGTTCACGACGGCCCTCATTCTGGCCGGCGCTCTCGGCGGCGGCATTGCCTATCTCGACAGCCGCAGCAAGGCACCCGGCCCGCTCGCGACCGATCGCGTCTTGATCATCCCAAAAGAGAACGGGGTGACCGAGATCGCCGACCTGCTGCAGCGCGAGGGGCTGATCGAGCATCCTTGGGCCTTCAAGGTCTCGGCCTACACCTCGGGCAAGGCGGCCAGCCTCAAGGCCGGTGAGTACCTGTTCAAGGCGCGCGCCAGCCAGAAGGACATCCTCGACGTCATCGCCGAGGGCAGGGCGGTCGAGCATTCGATCACCATCCCCGAGGGGCTGACCAGCGAGCAGATCATGGCTCGCCTGCAGCAGAACGATATGCTCTCCGGCGATGTCATCCAGGTGCCGCGCGAGGGGCAGATCCTGCCTGATACCTACAAGTTCCAGCGCGGCTCGACGCGCCAGGCCATCGTCGACCGGATGACGCGCGATCAGAGCCGCATCCTCAGAGAAGTCTGGGCCAAGCGGCCGGCCGATCTGCCGATCAAGACGCCGGCGGAGCTGGTGATCCTCGCCTCGATCGTCGAGAAGGAGACCGGCCGCGCTGATGAGCGCCCGCGCGTCGCAGGTGTCTTCATCAATCGGCTGAACCGCAAGATGAAGCTGCAATCCGATCCGACGATCGTCTACGGTCTCGTCGGCGGCAAGGGCACGCTCGGCCGCGGCATCACCCGCCCCGAAATCACCCAGGCGACGCCCTACAACACCTATGTCATCGAGGGACTACCGCCGGGTCCGATCGCCAATCCGGGCCGCGCGGCGCTGGAGGCGGTCGTCAACCATTCGCGGACCAAGGATCTCTACTTCGTCGCGGATGGCAGCGGTGGTCACGCCTTCGCCGAGACCCTCGATCAGCACAACCGCAATGTCGTGCGCTGGCGCCAGGTCGAGTCGGCCCGCCGCGAATCCGGCCGCCCGCCGGTCGATGGCGGCGTCGACCGCGCCGAGCCGCCGCCGGCACCCGATCAGCGCACCGAGGCGCCGGCCGCCGGCCGCCCGGACAATCAGGCGGCTGAGCCGGAAACCTTCCCCGTTCCGGGCAACCGTCGCGCCGCTGCCGACGCAGGGAGCGGTCCGGCCGGTACGAGGGCGCGCGCTTTCGACGCTTCGGAAGGCACGGCGCGCGATCCGCTGCTGAACAAGACCTTCGATCTCAACAGCCCCAAGCAAGTCCCGCCGCTGAAGCCCTGACGCATTTGAGGCGTTGCCCCGCAGGAAACGCCCAATTACGGGCGGGGAGCAGTGGTCAGCGCGGCATCATCGCTCCTGCGGGATCGGTTCCGCACGAGAGCCAGAGCAAGCTCGGCCAGGGCACAGACAAGGACGACCGCAAGGAAGGCCTGTGTGCCCCAGCGGACGATCAGCCACCCGCCGATCACCGGGAAGCCGAAGATTCCGACGAAGTACGACATGACGAACCATGTGAGCGCGCCGGTACGGTGAGCTTCCGGCGCGTCGTTCACGACTTGCGTCTGAATGACCGTGTAGACCAGCCCGTAGCCGAGCCCCAGCAGGATGCCGCTGACGATCTGGACCGGAGCGCCATAGCCGATAGCGAAGTAGGTCAGAACGCCAGCCGACATCAGGATGAGCAGCAAGACCGACATCCGGCTGCCGTCGGCGCGGTTGATGGCGGGAGCGAGCGTAAAGCGCGCGACGACAACCACGAGTGCATAAGTGGTGAAGTACAGGCTGGGGTCGAGGCCACCGCCGCGCGCCAGCGAGCTTTGAAACGTCAGCATGCCCGTAAAGACGCAAGCCCCAACCCCCACCATGAGGATTGGATAGATCGCCCTGGTTCCGGCCAGGGGGACGATCGACATGATCCAGTTCTTTGGCGCCTGGGTGCCAGCGGCGAGAGGGCGAGCTGGCCGAGGCGTGGTCAGTTCGAAGGCCCACAAGCAGGCGGAGGCACACAGGCAGGCGAGCGCGAGCAGGCGGAAAAGCGCGGTGGTCGACAGGCCGAACAGGTTGACGAAGAGCAGGGCCAATGCCGGTCCGCCACCGATACCCGCCATCTGAAATGCGCCGAAGCGCGTGAACCAGAAGCCGCGGTCGAGATCGCTCACCCGTTCCGAAACCGCCATCGGGGCGGCCAGATAGAACATCCCCCAGCCGCAGCCGACCATAAAGCCGGCGATCACGATGGAGCTGGGGAGAGAGGTGATGCCGGCGAGCAGCAGATAGCCGGCAGCGACCAGCACGGACCCGATGGCGGCAAGGCGTGCGCCGCCGAACCGGGCGCCGACCCATCCGATCAGGGGAACTCCGACAAAGGTGCCGACCATCGCGCCGGCGAGAGCCCTGCCGGTCTCGATCTCGCTGCCGCCGAGACTGCGGAAATGCTCCGTCAGCAAGAATGTCGCGCCATAGCCCGTGGCAGTCAGCAAGGCGCCGAGGAACAACAAGCCCACACCGATTCCCCGCATGATCTGCCTCCCAGCTCGGCGTTTGACTTGAGAGGCGTCGCATGGCGAAAGTGGTTGTTGATAGGCCCACTTTGAGAGTGGAAATGGCAACCACTTCGTCGCGGCGAACTTTCGACCTGCCGATCGCATTGGATGCGGGCATCTCCAATCAAGCGTCGCGGGTTCATGCCGCGCTGCGAGGGGCCATCGTCGACGGCTATTTGAGCGCCGGTCTGAAGCTGCCATCCAGCAGGGCGCTGTCCGAGCAATGGAGTGTGCCCCGCAATGCCGTCGTCGCGGCCTATGAACAGCTCCTCAGCGATGGGCTGGCGGAGGCTCGGCATGGCTCTGGCACCTATGTGGCAGTCAATCTGCCAGCGGCTCATTCAGCAGCGGTTCCCACACGGCTCGACGTCGAAAGCCTTCCGAGCCGCGCCTTTGCGTTGGGGCGGACTCATGTCGATGGCGGCCTGCTGCGCCAACTCGGCACGAGCGTTCGCCGTCATATCGTCGCGGCGAGCACGGACCAGCTCGGCTACGGCGATCCACGCGGCAGCCTGCAGCTTCGAATCGAGATCGCCCGGCATCTCGCGGCCAGCCGGGGCATTCGTTGCGATCCCGGTTGCATCATGATCACCGGCGGCACGCAGCAGGGCTTGCGCCTGTGCGCCGAAGCCCTGCTGTCCCCGGGCGATGCGATCTGGCTGGAAGAGCCGGGCTATTACGCAGCCCATGGCACCTTGCGCGCCGCCGGGATGCAATTGATCCCGGTGCCCGTCGATGGCGAAGGCATCAGGGTGGACGATGGCCGAGAGCTCGCTCCCTTGGCGCGGGCCGCCTACGTGACCCCCTCGCATCAATTTCCGTCCGGCGTCACCATGAGCATGGCGCGGCGGGTGGCGTTGCTGGATTGGGCGAATGCGGTGCAGGCCTGGATCATCGAAGACGATTACGACAGCGAGTTTCGTTATGCCGGGCCACCGCTTACGGCGCTGGCCGGCCTTGGCGGCGAGCGCGTGATCTATAGCGGCACCTTCTCGAAGACGCTGTTTCCTTCTTTGCGCCTTGCATACCTCGTCCTGCCCCGGACGGTAGCCGAGCAGGTGATAAAGGCCAGGAGCGCGGCTGATCGATTTCCGCCCGCCTTCCTGTCGGATGCGGTGGCCGAGTTGATGTCGAATGGTGCGCTTGCCGCACATCTTCGGCGTGCTCGCCTGCGCTATCGTCAGGCTCGCGAAACCGTTGCATCGGCGCTGGAGGACGCGAGCCGTGGGCGGCTGCGCATCGCCGTGCCGCCGCAGGGCCTGCATATGGTCGCCTATCTCCCCGCCGGCCTTCCCATCGATGCCGGTGCCCGCATTCGCGCGATGGCTGCGGTCGAAACAAGACTGCTGTCCGAGACCAGCCTGTCCCCAAGCAGCACGGAGGGCTTCATTCTCGGCTTTTCAGGACATGACGATCGCGACTTGATCGCGGCTGCCGGGCGGCTCGGCCGAGCCGTCGACACCTATATCGCGGGAAGCTGCATGCCGGCCGATTGATCGGCCCGAATGAAATTCGACTTTGCTTCGTGAGCGACGCGAGTTCGGACTTACGATGGATCAGGGCCGATGGAGCGTCGGCGGAATGATGCCCCCAAATTTGCTGCGCCGGCAGCTTGCGACCGGGGCAACGCCTCTCTACGGTCCGGCCGCATTCCGGAAGAGGGTTTGAACGATATGGCGATCGAGAGCATGACGGGGTTCGCCCGGGCGGCTGGAACGACCGGCATGCATGCCTTCGCCTGGGAGGTCCGCAGCGTCAACGGCCGCGGCCTCGACGTCCGCGTCCGCGTCCCCACGGGCTTCGACAGCTTCTCCGAAGCGGCGCGTAAGCAGTTCTCGGCCGCCTTCACCCGCGGCACCCTCCATGTCAACCTCGCCATCACCAGTGAAGCGTCCGCTCCGCGCCCGCGCATCAACCAGGAGGCGCTTGCCGCGCTGATCGAGGCCGCGAGCCAGGTGAAGCTGCCGGCCGGCATCGCCCCGGCGACGCTCGACGGCCTGCTGGCGATCCGCGGCGTGGTCGAGGTCTCCGAGGAGAGCGGGGATGTGCTGTCGGAACTCGAAAAGCCGGTGCTCGTTGCGCTCGCCGAGACGATCGCGGCGCTGAAGCAGGCGCGGCTCGCCGAGGGGCGGGCGCTGGAGGCGATCATCTCCGGCCATCTCGACACCATCGCCCGTCTGACTCTCGATGCCGAAGCTCATCCTGGCCGCAGCGTCGAAGCCATCCGCGCCCGCCTCACGGGACAGATCGCGGCGCTGCTGGAAGCGAGCACCGCATTGGAGCCGCAGCGCCTGCACCAGGAAGCCGCGTTACTTGCGGTCAAGGCCGATATCCGCGAGGAGATCGACCGGCTGCATGCCCATGTCGCGGCGCTGCGCGAATTGCTCGCCCAGGGCGGGCCGATCGGCCGCAAGCTCGATTTCCTGGCGCAGGAGTTCGGTCGCGAGGCTTCGACGCTCTGCGCCAAGGCTGGCGACCCCGGCCTGTCGCGGATCGGGCTGGAGCTGCGCACGACCGTCGACCAGCTGCGCGAGCAGGTCCAGAACGTGGAGTGACCGCAATGGCCGATCTCATCCGTCCGGCTCGCCGCGGCCTCATGCTGGTCCTGTCGTCGCCCTCCGGCGCCGGTAAGTCGACGCTGACGCGGACGCTGTCGCAGAAGGAAACCAATCTCGATCTCTCGATCTCGGTGACGACGCGCGAGCGCCGCCCGTCGGAAATCGATGGCGTCCATTACCGCTTCATCGAGCGCGACGCTTTCGATCTGCTGCGCGAGCGTGACGATCTGCTTGAGTCGGCCGAGGTTCACGGCAATGGCTACGGCACGCCGCGCAGGCCGGTCGAGGAGGCGCTGAAGGCCGGGCGCGATGTCCTGTTCGACATCGATTACCAAGGCACGCAGCAGATCCTGGAGAAGGCGCGCGAGGACGTCGTCGCGATCTTCATCTTGCCGCCGTCCATGGCCGAGCTGCGCTCGCGCCTGGTCCGGCGCGCCGAAGACGCTCCGGAGGTGATCGCGCGGCGGCTCGCCAATGCCCGCGACGAGATCGCGCGCTGGAACGTCTACGACTACGTCATCATCAACGATGATCTCGGCGCCGCCTATGAGGCGGTTCGCTCGATCCTGGCCGCCGAACGGCTGAAGCGCAGCCGGGCCACAGGCATGCCGGCATTCGTCGAAACCCTGCTGGGCGAAAAGACCAGCTGATCAGCTCTGCCGAGCAAAGGCGTTGGCGAGCGCGACGAAGCCGCTGACCGAGACCTCCTCGGCCCGCATGGTCGGCGACAGCCCGGCGGCTTCGATCATCGCCGCCGGGTCGGCGAGCACGGCCTTGAGACTCTGGCGCAGCATCTTCCGGCGCTGGCCAAAGGCGGCAAGCGTCACCCGTTCGAGCAAACGCCTGTCGCAGGGCTCCGGCTGCTGGCGCGGCACGAGCTGGACGATCGAGGAGGTGATCTTCGGCTGCGGCACGAAGGCAGTCTTCGGCACGTCGAACAGGATCTTCGTCTCGCAGCGCCAGTTGGCGAGCACGGCGAGCCGGCCATAGGCGGCGCGCTGCTCCGGCGTCGCGACGATGCGCTCGGCGACCTCGCGCTGGAACATCAGTGTCAGCGAGCTCCACCAGGGCGGCCAAGGCTCGGCGCTGAGCCAGCCGACCAGCAAGGGCGTGCCGATATTATAGGGCAGGTTCGCGACGATCCGGGCCGGGCTGCCGCCGAGCAGGCCGGAGAGGTCGACCGCGAGCGCGTCGCCATCGACGACGTCCAGCCGTCCCGGATAATGCGCGCCGATCTCGGCCAGCGCCGGCATACAGCGCCGGTCGCGCTCGATGGCGATGACGCGCCCGGCTCCGTTCGCCAGCAAAGCGCGGGTGAGTCCCCCCGGGCCGGGGCCGATCTCGACGACAGTCTGGCCTTCGAGCGGGCCGGCGGCGCGGGCGATTCGGCCAGTCAGGTTGAGATCGAACAGGAAGTTCTGGCCGAGCGCCTTCTGCGCCATCAGCCCATGGCGTTCGACCACTTCGCGCAGTGGCGGCAATCCGTCCTGGGCGGTGGCGCTGCTCATGCCTCTGTTCCGCGCTCGGCCTCGGCCATGCGGGCCGCAAGCCGCAAGGCCGCGCACAGGCTGTCCGGCCGCGCGATGCCCTTGCCGGCAATGTCGAAGGCGGTGCCGTGGTCAGGCGAGGTCCGGATGAAGGGCAGGCCGAGCGTGACGTTGACCCCCTCGTCGAAGGCGATCGTCTTGATCGGGATCAGCGCCTGGTCGTGATACATGCCGAGCGCCACATCGTAGCCGGCGCGCGCCCGTGCATGAAACAGGGTATCGGCTGGATAGGGGCCGCTCGCCTCGATGCCGAGCGCCCGCAACTGCTCGACGGCTGGCAGGATCACCGCCGCATCCTCCTTGCCGAGCGCGCCGCCTTCGCCGGCATGTGGATTGAGGCCGCATAGCGCCAGCCGCGGCCGGGCAACGCCGAAGCGGCGTTTGAGATCGGCCGCAGCGATCCGGCCGGTCTCGACGATCAATTCCGTCGTCAATTGCTCCGGTACTGCTTCCAGCGGAATATGGATGGTCACCGGAATGACCGCGAGCTCCTCCGACCAGATCATCATCACCGGCCGCGGCGTGGCGTCTCGGCCACGGCCCGCCAGCTCCGCCAGGAACTCGGTATGTCCTGGGTGCCGGAAGCCGGCGGCGTAGAGCACGCTCTTGGCGATCGGGTTGGTGACGAGCGCCGCAGCCCGCCCGGTCTCGACCGCGTCGACCCCTCGCTCGATCGCTTCGATCACGCCGGCTGCGTTGGCCGGATCGGGAGACCCGGCGGTTGCCGGCGAACCGTTGTCGAGTTCGATCACCGGCAGGGCGGTCGCGAAGCAGGCTTCAGCCTTGTCCCAGCCGATAGTGCGCAATGGCACCTGGAGGCCGAGCCTCTCCGCCAATCCGGCGAGCGCCGAGGCATTGCCGAGATAGGCGAAGGGCGGGACGGCCCGCTCCTCGCGCTGCCGCCAGGCGACGAGCGCCAGTTCCGGGCCGATCCCGGCCGGATCGCCTTGTGTCAGGGCGAGCAGATGCCGCGACAAGCGCGCTCAGCGGCTGCTGGAGGAGACGCCGTCGCCAGCGCTGGACGCACCGAGATTCTGCGAATAGCTGATCTCGCCGAGCGTGCGCAGTTCCAGGCGGAACATGACGGTCCGGGTATCCTTGGTCGAGCCCGCCTGCCGGTCGGCATAGGACTGCGAATAGGACACGTCGAAGATCGTGCACTCGTCCTGATAGCGCAGCCCCAATGATGCCGACGCCGTCTGGAACGGGCCGGTATTCGGATAGACCGGGTTCGCATAGGCGGCGGGGTTCGCCATGTAGAGCGACAGCGCATCGCGATAGCGCTCGCGGTCGTATTTGAACTTGTCGAGGTCGAACAGCACGCTGCCGCGCACGCTCCAATACTGGGCGAACGAGACGGACTGGCTGATGCTCAAGCCTTCGCGGCGGCGCGGGATGCCCAGATCCGGTTGCGGCTCGTAGCGGCTGTAGCCGACCGTGGTCGCCAGGAACTTGTAGCTGAAGGCCGCCGAGGCATCGACACGCTGCGGCTCCAAGGTCGACTCGTCGAAGCGCCCGCCAGCCTGCAGCAGCAGGCCCCTGAACGGCTGGTATTGCGCCTTGGCGACATAGTCGGAGCGGCGGGTGTCTAGCCCCGAATTGAGGCCGGTATTGACCAGATCACCGGTGGCGTAGGAGTTGCGGCCGCCGAGATGGTAGGACTGCCCGACCAGCAGGTTGGCGTAGGAATCCTTGCCGAACGTGCCGCTGTAGCGCAGGCCGACATTAGCGCGGCTGCCGCCCTCGACCCGGTCGTAGCCGGAAAACTTGTTCCATTCGAACAGGTTGGTGTCGTCGAAGACCAGGCTCTGCGCGTCCTCGTTGGCGACGCGCAGGCTGTTAGTCTCGTTCGGGCGCGCCACGACCTGCGCGACCGGCTCGAGGATATGCGTGCCCCAGGATGTCGAAGCGACGAAGGGGAAGCGGTACATCAGGCCGATCGCCGGCATCGCGCGGCCGAACACCTCATCGGAGACGTCCGCGATCGTGCTGACATTGGCGTTGGCGTAGTTGGTCGTGTTCGGATTGATCGAGAACACGTCGGCCCGGAGCGAGGCATAAGGCGTCCAGACCTGACCGATCGGGTCGACGAAGTTGCGCCGCCAGTCGACCTCGGCGGTGGCGCGAGCGATCGAGCCGGCGAGGCCCGTCACCAGGCACTGGCCCTTCTGGTAGACCGCACAGCCGTCGAACAGCGAGTATTGCGGCGTCGAGATCAGGTAGCTCTTCTGCAGCGGCAGTTCCTTGAAAGCGGCCGCTTCGCGCTGCAGATGCGTCAGATTGACGGTGAACGACAGCTCGCCGCCGATCATCGACGGCTTGTGGATTCGCTTGTTGTAGTCGACCACCGGTCCGACGACAGGCTGCTGCTTCTGCCAGTCGTAATAGGTCAGCGGCTGGAAATAGTAGCCGCGCATGTCGAACCAGGCATCCGCGGTCTGGCCGTTGAGCGAAACGGTCGAGGTCGATTCCTGCAGATAGGTCGAGGCGGTGATGCTCTCGCTGCGGATCCGGTAGTTCTTGAAGAAGAACCGGTCGGTCGAGCCGGCCACATCCCAGCTGAAATTCCAGCGCGGGTTGATGAACACCTTGCCGGAGCTCTCGATCGAGCCGCGGAACTTGTCGTCGCCGGCGCCGAAGGGGCTCGGCAGAAAGGCTTCCTTCTCCTGCTGGAAGATGCCGGCGGCGCGGATGTTGTACGAGCCGTTGACGAAGCGGTGCCGCCACTCGACCTCGCCGAGGAGGCCCTGGCGCGAGAGGTAGGTCGGCGTGACCGTCAGGTCGTAGTTCGGCGCGAGGTTGATGAAATAGGGCAGGCCGACGCCGTAGCCGAGCGCCGAGGTGTTGATGAACTTCGGCGCCAGGAAACCGGTCTTGCGCTTAACGGTCGCGTCCGGCCCCGACATGAACGGAACATAGGCGATCGGGATGCCGGCGAACTCGAGCCGGGCCTCCTCGTAATAGATCATCTGCTCGGACTTCTTGTGGATGATCCGAGCGGCGCGCACCTGCCAGAATGGCGGGCGCTCGGGCTGGTCCACGCAAGGTTCGCAGGCGGTGTAGATGCCCTTGTCGAAGACGAAGACCTCGCCGTCCGTGCGCTCGGCGCGGGGCGCCGAGAAACGGGTCTTGTCGGTGTTCACCACGCGCAGCGAATCGATGAAGCCGTCGCGGAAATCGTCGGTCAGGTTGAAGCGGTCGCCGGTGATCACCGTGCCGTTGGATTCGGTGATGCGGGCGTTGCCGGTCGCGACGACACGCTTGCTCTGGCGGTCATAGACGACGCGGTCGGCCTCGATCGTCCGGCCCTGATAGAGAATCTGGACATCGCCGACCGCCGAGACGGTGTTGTTGTCCTTGTCGTAGACGAGCTCGCGCGCGTCGACGACCATGCGCTCCTGCGGCTTGGCCGCCGGAGTTTGGGCATAGGCAAGGCTCGTCCAGCCAAGGACCGGGGCGAGGGTGGTCGCCAGCGCGGTCGCAGCCGCAAGGCGCGTGATGCGTCTTACGCCGGAAGCCATGAACTCAATCCAAAATTAACCATAGCCACCGTATTCTCAGCCATCTTCCTGATGGAGCAGGGCAAGTGCGCCGAGTAGCGTGCCCACGACTGCGGGCAGCCAAGCGGCCACCGAGGCGTTGACGATCCCCGATGAGCCCAGCTCTTCAGATAACTGTGTCGCAACATAGAGCATGAACCCAGCCGCGACGCCACCTACCACCAATCTGGTCACACCACCAAACCGGAAAAATCTTAAGGAAACGGATGCTGCCACCAGGATCATCGCGATCAGCAGCAACGGCCGTGCCTTGAGGGATTCATAGCGCAATTCGTAGCGCGTCGTGTCGAGTCCCGCCTTCTGGGTCCGGTCCAGCACGGCCGGCATCGACCAGAACCCGACGGAGTCGGGCGGGGTGAAACTTTGTCGCACCTGGTCGGGCTCCAGCGTCGTCGCGACCAGGTATGTCGAGTACGTCTGTGGCTCTTCCGTGGCCGAGGTGACGCGCGCCTCCGACAATTCCCAATAGCCGCGATAGAGCACCGCCTGCTTCGCCTCGATGCGCTCGCTGAAGCCGCCATCGGGCGAGAAGGTGAAGAAGGCGACTTGGGCGAGCCCCACCCCATCCTGCAGGGCTGCGGCCGCGCGGATGATCGCCTGGCCGTCGACGCTGCGCTGGCGAATCCAGATTTCCTTGCCGCCGACGACCTGTCCGGTGCGGACGAAGAGCGAGGCTTCGAGCGCGGTGGCGCGCTGCTTCAGCTCAGCGGCGACCGGATTGTAGATGCCGATTGAAATGAGGCCGACCAGGCCGGCGACCAGCGCTGCCGGTTGCAGGAACTGCCAGGCGGAGATGCCGACCGAGCGTGCGACGACCAGCTCCAGCTTCCGGCTGAGATTGAGCAGGGCAAACATGCCGCCGAACAGCACCGCGAACGGAAAGATCTGCTCGGCGACGGAGGGGGCGCGATAGAGCGCAAGCTGGATGATGCTCGGCGTCGTCGCGGTGGGAGAATCGCCGGCGCGCCGCATCAGCTCGACGAAGTCGAGTGTCGCGATCAGGAAGAAGAAGGTGCCGAACACGCTCAGGATCGCACGCAGGAAGCGCGCCGTCAGATAGCGGCCGAAGGTCTTGAACAGCAGCATCAGGCGCGCCGGAAACGTGCCGTAAAGGCGAGGAGGGGGGCGATCAGCGGCTCCGTCAGCTGGTCGATGAAGACGCGGGTGCGCGAGCCGAAGCCGATGGCGAGGGCCGAGAGGAGGATGGTTGCGAGCGGCAGGATATAGAGCAGGGCGGCCGCGAGGGGCGAGCGCACGCTGGCGGTCCAGGCGGCATAGGCGCCAATTCGGATGGCTCCGACCAGGAAGATCGCGATCTGGATCGCGGCGGCGCGGCCCTGGCGGGTCGTGCGCGCCTCGCCGAGGATGGCGAAGGCGACTAGCATGAAGGCGATCGGATAGAGCGGCGCCGACAGCCGGTTGTGCAGCTCCGCGCGGAAACGGCCCTCCTGAATCTTGTAGTAGGGCTCGTTCCGGTCCTGAGTGAGCAACGCCCAGGTCGTGCGCTCGCGTGGCTTGTAGATCACCTTGTCGCCATCTCCGCCGCCGGCGCCGTCGGCGTCGCCCGTCAGCGCGGAGAGATTGAGAGCGTAGCGCTCGAACGAGATGATCGAGCTCGAGTTCTGATTGCGGCTCTCGCGCTGGATCGTACCCTTTTCCAGCATCAGGAAGCTGTTGCCACCGGCTTCGGCCGATTGGCCGCGTTCGGCGATGTAGACCGCCGGCTGGTTGGGGTCGCGTCGGTCCTGCATGAAGATGCCGAGCAGGGCCTGTCCCTGCTTCTCGCGATAGTGGAAGGTGACGCCGGAATCGAGCGAGACGAACTGGCCTTCCTTCACTACATTGGCGACGAAATCGGCGCGGATCAGCGTGATCAGGTCTCGCAGCGCCCGGAAGCCGGCCGGCATCACCCCAAGCGACATCCAGCCGACCAAAGCGGCGGTTATCAGCGTCAGCACGATGAATGGCCGTGTCAGCCGGCGTGGCGCGACGCCGGCGGCATTCATCACGATCAGCTCGGAATCGCTGTTGAGCTTGTTGAGCGTGTAGAGCGTCGCCATGAACAGCGCGACCGGCGCGATACCGGCGATCAGTGCCGGCAGCGAGAGCAGGGTCACGGTGAAGAAGATCAGCGCGGTCTGGCCCTTGCCGGTGATCAGGTCGACCTCGCGCAAAGCCTGCGTCACCCAGATCACGCTGGTCAGGCCGACGAGCAGAATCACCGCCGCGCTGGTGGCGATCTTCAGGATGTAGCGGTCGAGAAGTCCGAAACGCACGAGGGTGAGGATCCTGGGGCTGCCATCCTTGAAGAAGGCGCTCCCCTTGGACGGCTCGCCTCGAACTCCCTATGGTATAGCTTCGATCATGGCGCAAACGGGAATCGTTTGTGGCCTTTGCGAGCCCCGATCCCGGTCCGCTCCTTATCCCGTAACCGATGAGCCTTCGATGTCGCAGCGCCTGAAGCTTGAGGTCAAAGCCCTGAACGCCATTGCCGGGGAGGATCTGGTCATCCTTGTCTCGGATAGGCTGGCGCCGCCAAAGGCCACGGAAGAGTGGATCGGCCCAGGGGCCCATACCCTGATCGCGCGCGCCGCCGCCGCCGAGCGTTTCAAGGGCAAGGCGCTTTCGGGACTGACACTGCTCGCGCCGGACGGAGCAGGTTATGAGCGCCTGATCTTGATCGGGACCGGGCCGGCGACTGAACGCGGAAAGCTCGAATTCGCCGCGCTCGGCGGCGCCATCGCAGGCAAGCTCGGGCACGGCCGCAGCGCCGACATCATCGCGGCGTTGCCGGAGGGCGAGCTCTCGGCCGCCGAGATCGCCGAGATCGGGCTTGGCCTGCGGCTGAGGAGCTATGCTTTCGACCGCTACAAGACCAAGAGCCGCGACAAGGACCAGTCCGACCCGAAGACGGTGACACTGCGCGTCGACGACCCGGCTGCGGTCAAGAAGGCGCTCAAGGCGCGCGAAGCCATTGCCGGCGGCGTCGAGCTTGCTCGCGACCTCGTGAACGAGCCGCCGAACGTCCTGTTCCCCGAAGAGTTCGCCGAACGGGCGGGCAAGCTTGAGAAGCTCGGTGTCGAGGTCGAGATTCTCGACGAGAAGGAACTGAAGAAGATCGGCATGCGGGCGCTGCTCGGCGTCGGCCAGGGCTCGCATCGCGAGAGCCGCGTCGTGGTGATGCGCTGGAACGGCGCCGGCAAGGGCGACAAGCCGGTCGCCTTCGTCGGCAAGGGCGTGACCTTCGACACCGGCGGTATCTCGATCAAGCCGGCCGGCGGCATGGAAGACATGAAGGGCGACATGGCGGGCGCGGCCTGCGTCACTGGGCTGATGCAGGCGCTTGCCGCCCGCAAGGCCAAGGTCAACGCCGTCGGCGTGATCGGGCTCGTCGAGAACATGCCGGACGGCAAGGCCCAGCGGCCGGGCGACATCGTCACTTCGCTCTCCGGGCAGACCATCGAGATCATCAACACCGACGCCGAGGGGCGGCTCGTGCTGGCCGATGTGCTCTGGTACACGCAGGAGCGCTTCAAGCCGGCCTTCATGGTCAATCTGGCGACGCTGACCGGCGCGATCCTCGTCGCGCTGGCGCAGGAGAATGCCGGGCTGTTTTCCAACAACGACGAACTGTCGGAGCGGCTCTCGGCTGCCGGCAAGGCGACCGGCGAGACGGTCTGGCGCATGCCGCTGTCGCCCGCCTACGACAAGATGATCGATTCCAAGTTCGCTGACATGAAGAACTCGGCCGGCCGCCATGGCGGCTCGATCACGGCGGCGCAGTTCCTGCAGCGTCATGTCAACGATACGCCCTGGGCGCACCTCGACATCGCCGGCACTGGCATGGGCTCGCCGAACAGCGAGACCAACCGTTCCTGGGGCTCGGGTTGGGGCGTGCGCCTGCTCGACCGGCTGGTGGCAGATCACTACGAGAGCTGATTCGGATTATCAGCCGAATCGCATAAGAATTTGAGTTAATTTGGTTATGGCCGAGGTCTTGTTCTACCATCTGCAGGGACGCCCACTCGAGCAGGTCATTCCGACCCTGCTCGAGCGTTCGCTTGCCCGCGGCTGGAAGGCGGTGGTGGAATTGTCGAGCCGCGAGCGTCTGGCCGGGCTCGACGACCGGCTCTGGACCTATGCCGACGAATCCTTCCTGCCGCATGCGACGGCGGCCGAGCCGGACGCCGCCACCAATCCGATCGTGCTCACCACCGCCTCCGACAACCCGAACGGCGCGCAGGTTCGCTTCTGCGTCGATGGCGTTCGCATTCCGGACGCATTGGAGTCTTACGAGCGCGTCATCCTGATGTTCGACGGCGACGATCCCGATGCGCTCGCCTCGGCTCGGGAAGACTGGAAAAAGCTGCGGACGCTCGGCATCGCCGCCACCTATTGGCAGCAGGACGAGACCGGCCGCTGGGAGAAGAAAGCGTGAAAGTTCCTGTTGCCCTCGCTTTGGCGGCTGCGCTCGCCGGCTGCTCCGTCGACATGGGCGGATTCTCTTTTGTGTCCAATGAGCGCGGCACCCAAACCAGCAGTGCCTCGGCCCGCGTCTCGACGCAGGAGGCGATGCTGACGCCGGAGGGTGAATGCAGCGCCGATGTCTCACTCGACCCCTCGACGCGGCCGCTGCCCAAGGAGATCGCGGTCGGCATCACCGAATGCGAGCTCGTCAGGCTCAAGGCCAAGCGGCCGACCGACGTGCTGATCGGTGACAATGGCAGGGGGCAGCGCGAGGTGCAGGTGCTCTATTCCGAGCCGGCCAATCGCGAGATCTACATGTTCACCGACAACCGGCTGAGCCGGATCGTCAGGCCGGGGCAGCCCGAGCAGCAGGGCTGAGTGATGTCGAAAGTTCTCGATATCGGACAAGACGAGATTTTGGTCCTGTCCGAGCTGTTGCATCGCTGGTTCGATGACGAATGTGGTCGAACTATTCGAGACAGAATCGTGGATGATGCCGAGCTTTGGGCGCTGAACGCTCTAAATTCGGCGCTCGAACGCAATATACCGGAGGCGATGAACGCCGATTATCGGGCGTTGCTGGATGCAGCGCGCGCACGCGTCCGTAGTCGGAATGGTGGCGAATGGCCGCAATAAGAGCCGTCGTGTAAAGCGGCTCAGAATCAACCATCCCTCTGCGGCTCGGCGAGACGTCGAGGCTGCTTGACCGAGGAATCCGTCTCTGACCCGGCCAAGGCAACCGTTCGATCGATTGGCTCGTTTGTGAGTTGATCGGAACGGCCGAAGGCGCAGAAGCGGGAGTGTCGAAATGCAGGTTCAACGGCAGAGGCGGGCGGTGCTCGGCGGCCTGGGGTTCTTGGGCGCAGCACTCATGGTCGCGTCGCCCTTGGCCGCGCAGGTGGTCGACTTCCGTTCCTCTGACCGCGAGATGAACCGCGCGATCGCCGAGGCCCGCAAGACCCTGCCGGATTTCGTCGCGCTCTATCGCAGCGGCAAGGGCGAGCGTCATGCCGTGAAGGTCGCTATCCCCCATGATCGCGGGCGTGAGCACATCTGGATGAACCTGACGGCGATCGAAGGCGACGTCTTCATCGGCAGGATCGCAAACGATCCCGTCCATCTCGACGGATTGAGCAACGGCGACAGCTATCGTGCCGGCAGCGCGATGATCAGCGACTGGAACTACATGTCGGGCGGCCAGATGCATGGCAGCTACACCACCCGTGTCGCAGTCAAGAAGCTCACTCCCTCGCAGGTCAGGGAGCTCGGCCTCAAGCTCGCGCCGCTGCCCTGAGCCTCAGGCGCTTTCCAGCTCCTCGCTCAGCATCAGCCATTCCTCCTCGGCGGCGACAAGCGCCTCCGTCAGCTCGCCGCGCTGGCGCGAGAGCAGCAATGCCTTCTCCGGTTCGCGCGAGAAGGCGCCGTTGGCGAGCGCGCCGTCGACCTTCTCGATCAGCCCGGTCAGCTTGGCGATGCGGGCTTCGGCCAGATTGAGCTTCTGCCGGAGCGGACCCTGCGCCTGACGTTTCGCTGCCGCGCCCTTGCGCTCGTCGGCCTTGCTCGCGCCATCCGCCTCCGCCTTGCCGCGCTGGGCCGACTTGTCGCGGCCGAGCACGTAGTCGCGATAATCGTCCATGTCGCCGTCGAAGCTCTTCACGGTGCCGTCCCCGACCAGCCAGAGCCGGTCGGCGCAGGCCTCGATCAGGAAGCGATCGTGGCTGACCAGGATGACGGCGCCGGGATAGTCGTTGATCGCGTTGACCAGCGCGGTGCGGCTGTCGATGTCGAGATGGTTGGTCGGCTCGTCCAGGATGAGCAGATGCGGGCCGCCGAAGGTGGCGATGCCGAGCATCAGCCGGGCCTTTTCGCCACCGGACAGGTTCTTGACCGGAGTGTCGGCCTTGTTGGCGGGAAAGCCGACCTGCGCGGTGCGGGCCCGCACCCGCGCTTCCGGTGCATCGGGCATCAACTCGCGGATATGGCCGACCGGCGTGTCTTCCATCCGTAATTCGTCGAGCTGGTGCTGGGCGAAATAAGCCGTCTCCAGCTTGGAGGAGCGGCGCATCTCGCCTGACAGCGGCGCAAGGCGCCCGCCGATCAGCTTGCAGAACGTCGACTTGCCGTTGCCATTGGCCCCGAGCAAGGCGATGCGATCGTCAGGCGCCAGCGACAGGTTGAGCCGCTGCAGCACCTTGCGCTCGCCATAGCCGGCGCTGGCGCTCTCCAGCACGATCATCGGCGGTGAGAGCGGCCGCTCCGGTGGCGGGAAGTTGAACGGCTGGACATCGCGATCCTGGATGACCGCGATCTCCTGCATCTTCTCCAGTCGCTTGACGCGCGATTGCGCCTGGCTGGCCTTGGAAGCCTTGGCCTTGAAGCGGTCGACGAAGGATTGCAGGTGCTTGCGCTCGGCCTCCTGCTTCTCGCGCGCCTTGGCGAGATGGGCCTGCTTCTCGGCCCGGAGCTTCTCGAAAGCACTGTAGCCGCCGCGATAGATCGTCAGCTTGCCCTGGTCGAGATGCAGGATGTGGTCGACGCAGGTGTCGAGCAATTCGCGATCGTGGCTGACGACCAGCACCGTGTGCGGGTAGCGCTCGAGATAGTCGTAGAGCCAGAGCGTGCCTTCGAGGTCGAGATAGTTGGTCGGCTCGTCGAGAAGCAGCAGGTCCGGCTCGGAGAACAGCACGGCGGCGAGCGCGACACGCATGCGCCACCCGCCGGAAAAGTCGGAGCAGGGGCGCCGTTGTGCCTCCTCGTCGAAGCCGAGCCCGTACAGCACGGTCGCGGCCCGCGCCGGGGCGGAATGGGCGCCGATATCGGCAAGCCGTGTCTCGATCTCGGCGATCCGCATCGGGTCGGTCGCGCTCTGCGCTTCCTTCATCAGCGCAGCGCGCTCGGTGTCGGCGGCCAACACGACCTCGATCAGCGATTCCGGGCCACCGGGAGCCTCCTGCGCCACCCCGCCGATGCGCATGCCCCTGGGCAGGGCGACGTTGCCGCCCTCCGGCGAGAGGTCGCCGGTGATGATGCGGAACAGCGTCGTCTTGCCGGTGCCGTTGCGGCCGACGAGGCCGACGCGCGAGCCGGTCGGCAGGAAAGCACTGGCGTGGTCGAGCAGCAGGCGCTCGCCGAGGCGATAGGTGATGTCGTTGAGGGTCAGCATGGCGGGCGGGGTTTAGCGCGCTTTCGCCCTCGCTGGAAACGGCCGAGTACGGGAATTCGCCAGAGTCAGTCCAGGCGGTCACGGTTGCGCAAGGGCAAGCCACGGTTTCTCCATGTTTCCGCCACGGCATGGCCGGGCGGTCGCAGCAGGCATGGGTTGGGGTAACGCACTGATTCGCACCGAGGATCCATGCAGCTCGACTCTCTGGTCCGGCGACCGCGCCGGGTGTCGCTCGCAGCCGTCGCCGTCGCGCTGCTCACCGTGATCCTCGGCGGCGCGGCTGCGCTCGCCGCTTTCGCGCCACTTCCCAACGCCTTGTGAGGCCGAGAAGGCGCTCGCGCTTCAAGCAACGTTAACCGCGCTCGTGTTGGCTGTTTCGACGCAGTCGACGTCGGGCGGGGACCCTGATTCGTGTTCAGCCTCAGGATCAGGCTTCCGATCGCGATGTTGGCCTTGGCGTTACTGGCCGCATTGGCTGTGGGCTCGTCGGCCTATCTCGCCGTGTCGAGCTGGGCGCAGGGCGCGGTGCGCGAGCGCATGCACGCTCTGGCCGAGAGCCATGTCCGTGCCATCGAGCGTCGTTGGTCGCAGCTTCGCGCCGAACTCGCCGTCCAGGCCCGCAGTGCCTTCACCGTCTCTGCGCTCGATGAGATCGGCAAATGGATGGAGCTCGGCCAACACGATTACCGGAGCATCCTCGGCCATTATCAGGGCGATGGCTCGCTGCCCCTGGCCGAACGCATCGCCCGCACCGGCCGCGAGCATCAGCACGGCTATTCCTGGCGGCATGTGCCGATCCACGAGACCTATGCCGCGGCGTTGAAGCAGTTCAACTACGCTGACATCTACTTGGTCTCGCGCAAGGGCAGGGTGGTCTACAGCGTCACCAAGGGATCGGAGTTCGGCCGCCTGCTGAGCGACGAGGACCTGGCAGGCACTGGCCTCGCCCGATCCGTCGAGCTGGCGCGGGGCAAGCCCGCCGGCGAGCAGGTGGTGCTCGACTTTGCCCCTTACAATCCGGTTGGCGGCGATCCGCGCGCTTTCCTGGCGGCACCCTTCTACGACGCCGAGGCGGGCGGGGGGGAGCAGGTCGGGACGATCGTCATCGCCGTCGATACGCGTCTGATCGACGATGTGCTTGCCTTCAACCCGGTCGGCTCCAGCGCCGAGCGGATTTTCGTGATCGGCTCCGATGGGTTCATGCGCTCGAATCCTGCGGCCCGGCGCAACGGGGCTTCGCCGCGCGAGACGCTCGACCGGACCCGGCTCGCCGCGCAGCCGACGAATGCGCTTATCCGCATGACCAGCCATGACGGCCTGCCGCTCGTCGCGAGCGGCGAGGAGGTGGTGATCGGCGATTGGTGCTGGCTGCTCTGGCTGACCGCACCGGAGGAGAGCGCTTTCGCCGTGGTCGGCACGATTCGCAGCGCCGTCGTGTCCGCGGGCCTGCTGGTGCTGTTGCCGCTGTTCGGCATCGCGATCCTGCTCGGTTGGTCGGTGGCGCGCCCGATCGCCCGGCTCTCGGACAGGCTTGCGGGCGTTGCCGCAGGGCGGACCGAAGAGGAGATTCCCGGTGCCCGGCGTCGCGACGAGATTGGCGGCATCGCCAAGTCGATTGAATTGATCCGCGAAACCCTGCGCGGCGAGGCAAGCCGGCGCGAGGCGGAACAGGATACGCGCCGGGCCGAGGCAGAGCAGCATCGGCGCACATTGCTGAACGAGCTTGCGGGCGAGCTCGAGGAGTCGGTGCGGACCGTCTCGGCCTCCGTCTCGGTTTCTGCGGCAACCTTGGGCACGACGGCGCATCAACTCGCGGAAGGTGCGCGCGAGACTCAGGCCGGCGCTACCGATACCGACGGTGCCACCGGCAATGCGATCCGCAGCGTCAGGTCGATCGAGCGCGCGGCGCAGGATCTGCTCGGCGCCGTCGACGCTCTGGCCGAGGAGGTGCGCTCTTCGGATGCGACCGCCGGCCACGCGCGCCAGCACGCGGATTCGGTCAGCCGGATCGTCGATGGCCTCTCCAACGGCGCAGCCCGCGTCTCGGAGGTGGTCGGGCTGATCTCGGCGATCGCCGGCCAGACCAACCTGCTCGCGCTCAACGCCACCATCGAGGCGGCTCGCGCCGGCGAGGCCGGCAAGGGCTTCGCCGTTGTCGCCAACGAGGTGAAATCGCTGGCGACGCAGACCGCCACTGCGACGCAGGACATCGCCCGCCAGATCGAAGCGATGAACCACGCGACCGCCGCGACGGTCGAAGGGATCGCCGGCATTCGCGCTCTGGTGCAGGATCTGAATGAGGCGACGCGCCGCACCAGCCAGACTATGCTGCGCCAGCATGAGGCGGCCCACGCCATCGCCGCCGACGTGCTCGCCGCGACGCAGGAGATCGTCCTGATCGGACAGGCCACCAGCCAGGTCGCGCTCGCTTCGCGCAATACCGCTGGCGCGTCCGATGCGGTGCTGAAGGCTGCGAGCGAATTGACTGAGCTGGCCCAGGCGCTGAATGCGCGCGTCGATCATGTCATCGGCGAGCTGCGCGTCGCCTGAGCGCTTGTGATGCGGGCCGGCGTTGGCTAACGCTCAGGGCATGAGCCACACCGCCTTCTATGCCGGGTCGTTCGACCCCGTCACCAACGGCCATGTCGACATGATCGAGGCCGCCTGCCGGCTGTGCGACAGGCTGATCCTCGCCATCGGCATCCATCCCGGCAAAACGCCGATCTTTTCGGCAGAGGAGCGCGCTGCATTGCTGCGCGAGATCTGCGGCCCGATCGCGACTGCATCCGGGACGAAGCTCGAGGTCGTCACCTTCGACGACCTCACCATCGATGCGGCCCGCCGGGTCGGCGCCACGATCCTGGTGCGCGGCCTGCGCGACGGCACCGATCTCGACTACGAGATGCAGCTTGCCGGCATGAACCACACCATGGTGCCGGAACTGCAGACGGTCTTCCTGCCCGCGACGCCGCCGGCCCGCCACATCACCGCGACGCTGGTGCGCCAGGTCGCATCGATGGGCGGCGATGTTTCCGCCTTCGTTCCGCCCCTAGTCAGCGACAGGCTGAAGGCGAAGTTCGCCAAGCGCTGACACCTGCGCAAACGCTATCGATGTGCATTTGCCTGATGGCGATGTGCATTAGCGTTTGCAATTTGCAAACGCCGATGGTGTCTCTGGACTAATCTGAATCGGTGCGCGGTCCCGGCGCATCGTCCTCCAACGAGTGTTCCGATGCGCCTGTCCCGCTATTTCCTGCCGATCCTGCGCGATACGCCCAAGGAGGCGGAGATCGTCTCGCACCGGCTGATGCTGCGCGCCGGCATGATCCGCCAGCAGTCGGCCGGCATCTATTCCTGGCTGCCGCTCGGCCTGCGGGTCCTCAACAAGATTAGCGCCGTGGTGCGCGAGGAGCAGAACCGCGCGGGGGCGATCGAGATCCTGATGCCGACGATCCAGTCGGCCGATCTCTGGCGCGAGAGCGGGCGCTACGACGCTTATGGCAAGGAGATGCTGCGTATCAAGGACCGGCATGACCGCGAGATGCTCTACGGGCCGACCAATGAGGAGATGGTCACCGAGATCTTCCGCTCCTACGTCAAGTCCTACAAGGACCTGCCGCTCAATCTCTACCACATCCAGTGGAAGTTCCGGGACGAGGTCCGCCCGCGCTTCGGCGTGATGCGCGGCCGCGAATTCCTGATGAAGGACGCTTATTCCTTCGATCTCGACCAGGCCGGCGCCCGCCATGCCTATAACCGCATGTTCACCGCCTATCTGCGCACCTTCGCCCGGCTCGGCCTGAAGGCGATCCCGATGCGCGCCGATACCGGTCCGATCGGCGGTGACCTCAGCCACGAGTTCATCGTGCTCGCCTCGACCGGCGAGAGCGAGGTGTTCTGCCACAAGGACTATCTCGACTTCGCGACGCCCGCAGTCGACACCGATTTCGACAGCGTCGAAGGCCTACAGGGCATCGTCGACAAGTGGACGAGCCTCTACGCTGCGACCGAGGAGATGCACGAGAAGGATGCGTTCGAGGCTATTCCCGCCGAAAGCCAAGTTTCGGCGCGCGGCATCGAGGTCGGCCATATCTTCTATTTCGGCACCAAGTATTCCGAGCCGATGGGCGCGACCGTCACTGGCCCCGACGGGCAACTGGTCCCGGTCCATATGGGCTCCTACGGCATCGGCCCGAGCCGTCTCGTCGCCGCGCTGATCGAGGCCGGTCATGACGAGGGCGGCATCGTCTGGCCCGACGAGATCGCCCCCTTCGACATCGCCGTGCTCAACCTCAAGACCGGCGATGCGGCGACCGACGGCGCCTGCGAGCAGCTCTACAAGGGGCTCGCTGCCAAGGGCTACGACATGGTCTATGACGATCGCGACGAGCGCCCGGGAGGCAAGTTCGCCACTGCCGACCTGATCGGCATTCCCTGGCAGATCATCGTCGGCCCGAAGGGCTTGGCCGAGGGCAAGGTCGAGCTCAAGCGCCGCGCCGGCGGCGAGCGCGAGCTGGTCTCGCTCGACGCGGCGCTGGCGCGCTTCCCGGGCAAGGGCGCGGAGACGAACGCGTGAGCGGAGGAGGGCGGTCATGAGCGCCGTCGCCGAGGCTCGGGAGAGCGTGCCGACCGGCACGAAGCCGTTCGCCGGCTTCGAATGGTTGCTTGCCGGCCGCTATCTGCGCACGCGCCGGCGCGAGGGCTTCGTCTCGGTCATCGCCGGCTTCTCCTTCCTCGGCATCCTGCTCGGCGTCGCCACGCTGATCATCGTGATGTCGGTGATGAACGGCTTCCGCAAGGAGCTGCTGGAGAAGATCGTCGGCGTCAACGGCCACATCTTCGCGACGCCGATCGACCGGCCGCTCGACGATTACGAGCAGGTCGCGGCCAGGCTGCGCCAGGTCCAGGGCATCAAGCTGGCGATCCCGCTGGTCGAGGGGCAGGCGCTCGCCTCCTCGCAGGTCGGCAATGGCGGCGTCCTGGTCCGTGGCATCTCGGAAAACGACATCAAGTCGATCCCTTTCATCGCCAACAACGTTCGTCAGGGCACGCTCGACGGCTTCGCCGCCGCCAATGGCGTCGCGATCGGCCGGCGGCTCGCGGGCTCGCTCGGCCTGCAGGTGGGTGACACGATCACCATCGTCACCCCGCGCGGCGCCTCGACGCCGTTCGGCACGGCGCCGCGGATCAAGGCCTATCCGGTCACGGCGATCTTCGAGATCGGCATGTCGGAGTTCGATGCCTCCTTCGTCTTCATGCCGCTCGGCGAGGCCCAGGCCTATTTCAATCGCGACGGCGACGTGAACGTCATCGAGATCTTCATCAACGATCCCGATCAGACGCAGGCCGTGCGCGATCGGATCGAGCAGGACGCGCCGCGCCCGCTGGTGCTGTCCGACTGGCGCCAGCGTAACCGCACCTTCTTCAATGCGCTCGAGGTCGAGCGCAATGTGATGTTCATCATCCTGACCCTGATCGTGCTGGTCGCGACCCTCAACATCGTCTCCGGCCTGATCATGCTGGTGAAGGACAAGACCGAGGACATCGCGATCATGCGCACCATGGGCGCCTCGCGCGGCACCGTGCTGCGGGTGTTCCTGATCACGGGCGCGGCGATCGGCGTGTTCGGCACCTTCGCCGGCTTCGTCCTCGGCGTCGTCTTCGCCAAGAATATCCAGACGATCAACAAGGGGCTGAGCAGCCTCCTCGGCGTCAACCCCTGGGACCCGACCGTGCGCTTCCTCAGCGATATCCCCTCGGTGATCGACTGGCGTGAAGTGACCGCCGTGGTGGTGATGACGCTCGTCCTGTCGCTGCTGGCGACGCTCTATCCGGCCTGGAAGGCGGCGCGGCTCGACCCCGTCAAAGCCTTGCGGATGGGGTGAGGGCGCAACCGATGGCAACCGAGACTCCGGCGCTCTTCCTCTCCCAGATCGAGCGCTACTACCCCCAGTCCGACGGCCCGCTCGAGGTGCTGCGCAAGGCCGATTTCGCGATCTGGCCGGGCGAGCTCGTGGCGCTGGTCGCGCCCAGCGGCACCGGCAAGTCGACCCTGCTGCATGTCGCCGGCCTGCTCGAGAGCCCCGATGGCGGCGAGGTCTTCATCGGCGGCGTGCCGACCTCGCAGCTCGACGACAAGGGTCTGACCCGGCTGCGGCGTACCGAGATCGGCTTCGTCTACCAGTTCCACCATCTCCTGCCGGAATTCACCGCGCTGGAAAACGTCGTGCTGCCGCAGCGCATCCGCGGCCTCGGCAAGGCCGAGGCGCAATCGCGCGCGACCGAGCTTCTGAGCTTCCTCGGCCTCGGCGAGCGGCTCGACCATCTGCCGGGCGAATTGTCGGGCGGCGAGCAGCAGCGCGTCGCGATCGGCCGCGCCGTTGCCAATGCACCGCGAGTCCTGCTGGCCGACGAGCCGACCGGAAATCTCGATCCGCACACCTCGCTGCACGTCTTCAACACGCTGGTTGCGCTGGCACGCGCCTCGGGCCTGGCCGCGCTGATCGCGACGCATAATCTCGACCTTGCACGGCGCATGGATCGCCAGGTCACGATCCGCGACGGGATGGTGGTGCCGCTGGCTTAGCGACGAGGGGCTCATGCCTGCAGAGGCTGAACATCAATCTGGCACCAAAGGGTTTGTCTTCGCTGCCCTGTTGAGTTGTGCTTTTGCGATCCTGGTCGGAGCAGGCGGCAGTTTCGGCACCTCTATCGGCTTTGGCGTTGCCGGCCTTGTCATGCCGGTACTCGCTCCCATTCTGTTGACCGCAGTCCTGCTCGCAGGAGAGCCGTGGCCTCTTGCCGATGATCACGTGTTCCCGCGGGCCGCTCTGGCGGCAATCGGTGCGATGACCGTTGGAGCATCGCTACTGCTGCTTTGGCGCGAGTACCGTCGATCTTCCCTCAGCAAGGCGCCTATGCGGGACTAGTGGCGTTTCAGGAGGGAGGGCAGTGGCTTCTCGTCCACGGCCCCCTCAACGCCCGCCGCGGTCGTAGCACTCGGCGAAATAGAGCATGAAGGCGTCGACCAGCCCGTCCTCGTAAGGGGCGGTCTTCGCTTCCCAGCGCGCGACATAGGCGTCCCAGAGCTTGCCCTTGCGCGAGGAGAGCAGGCCGTCGAGCCCGCGTCCGGCGTCGAGGCCCTCGGCGACCGCCTGCGGATCGAGGTCCTCGACCAGCATACGCAGCGCGTGCTGCATCGCCGAATAGGTCTTGATCTGGTGGATCTTGAGATCCTTGAAGCTCTCCTCGAACGCCTTCTGGGCGTTGAGATAGCCGCTGGTCGGCCGGCCGAAGATCAGCTTCAGCGCGTCCTCGATCGTCGGCGAGAACTTCAGCGGGTTGTTGTCCTGCGCCTGGATCATCGTCTGGTTGGAGCTGCGTGCGATGCGCTTGCTCTCGGCGCGCGCCGCCAGCAGCGCCTTGAGCTCGATCGCGATCAGGCGCATCAGCGCGCCGGTCTGCTCGGCGAAGGCGCCGGGATCCTGCCAGGACAGTTCCTCGACCGGCAGGCCGGCGCCGCGGGCGAAGCGGGCGATGAATTCGCCGGGCGAGATAGACGGGCCGCCAGCAGGGGCGCCCATCGGCGGCGGAGGTGGCTGCGGTGAAGCCGCGGGCCGCGGCGGCGGCTCGTAGGGGGCATCGAAACTCGGACGTGGGGGCGGCTCGGCCGATGCCTCGTCCCAAGGATTTCCGACGGGGCCGGCCGAAGGCGGCCGCCGCGGTGTCGGGATCGGGGCAATCGGCTCGGGCACCGGCGCCGGCGGCGCCTGGTAGGGCGCCCAGGCCATGTCATCCTGGCGCGGCGGGGGCGCCGATGGGGGTGGGGGCGCGGGATAAGCCTGCGCCGGATCGGCCGGCGTCGGGATATCTGCCGCCCAGTCGATGAAGGGGGCATGCACCGGCTGGTATTTCTGCGGCGGGATCAGGTCGCGGCGGGCGATCGGTGGCGCTTCGTCGCCATTCGACTCCCATAGGGATTCGCCGGATGGCGGCGGCATCGCTGGTTGCCCGGTCTGAACCGCAGCTCCACGTTCCGCTTCGTCGATCGCGACGGCGATGATGTAGTGGCCGATCTCGAGCCGGTCACCATGCTGCAGCCGATAGGGCGACTGCACGCGATAGGCGGCGCCGTTGACGAAGGTGCCATTGGTCGAGATGTCACGCAGCCAATAGGCGTTGTCGTTGAAGCGGATCTCGCAATGGCGCCCGGAGATGGCGCGACTCGGATCTGGCAGGCACCAGTCGAGATGCTGGTCGCGGCCGATGTCGAGCCCGCGCCCGCCGCTCAGCGACACGCTCAGCGGTCCGCCATCGGGCAACGAGGCCTGATTCTCGATCGTCAGCGTCAGCGCCATGTCGGGCCGCCCGCTTCGTTGTGGCCGAACGCCGGCTGCCGCATCGGCGCCGGGGCTATGCTACGCTCTCGTTCTGCCGCTTTCGTCATCGACCAGACGAATGCATGCTTCGACGCAATTTCGCAATGCGGCATCGCGCTCGGGCTCGGGCACCCGTCCGAGTGCGGTTAACACCGCGATCCGTGCTGTCTTGGCCGTCAGGTCCGGCGGGCAGGGCACGGCATGGGTCGAAACCATGCTGCCGCCGGAATAGCCGGCCGCCAGCGCAACCCAGGTTCCCAGACTGGCATGATGGCCGCTTTCGCCGTGCGCCAGCGCGGCCCGGCGCGTCTCGTCGGTCGGGTCGCGCACCCAGGCCTCGGCCGCGTTGAGAGCGGGGTCGGGCGGCGCTCCGGCCGGCTGCATGCGCTGGACGCTCTGCAGCGCCCACCAGACCGTCTCGCGTCGGGGCATCAGGAAGGCGCAGAAGCCGATCGCGTCCTTGTGCTCGCCGGACGCGACGAGCCTGCGCAGGAAGGTCAGGGGGGGCTCGGTGGTCGGCGCGGTGGCGATGACCTGCCGGGCCGTCGGAAAGGCCTCGAAGACCTGCAGCGCCGTGCTGAAACGAAGCTTCGACATCGCGGCCTCAGTTGATCTTCACGACACCGCCGGTGATGATGGTCATGCCGCCGCCGTTGATCTCGGTCTTCGCGGTGCTTTCCACCTTTATCATCGGCGACGTGATGGTGATGTCGGTCGGGGTCATCGTGATCTCGCTCTGACCGCAAACCAGCTTGATCTCCAGCGCCGCCTCGACATAGCGCTTGCCCTGCTTGACGTGCAGCTTGTCGCTGCCACTCAGAATCTGCGTCGTGCGGGCGAAGTCGGTTGGGCCGCCCTCGAAATTCTTGCCGACATCGCGGGTCTCGAGGTTGAAGACCTCCGTCTTATGGTCGCGTTCGGCCTGCATGGAGAAGACCTCCTTGCCGGCGAGGTCCTCGAACTTGATCTCGTTGAACTTGCCCGATTTGCCGCCGCCGTCGGTCGATTCCGATTTCAGCCCCGACTGGGTCTTGTTGGCGGGGAGATCATAGGGCGGCATGTGCTGGTCGTTGACCACCGCGCCTGTGATGATCGGCCGATCGGGGTCGCCGCCGATATAGGAGACGACGACTTCCTGGCCGATGCGCGGGATGATCTGGCCGCCCCAGTTCTTGCCGGACCAGGCTTGCGCCACGCGGACGCGGCAGGAGGTCGAATCCTTCTCGCGATCCCAGTGGAAGCGCAGCCAGACGCGGCCGTATTTGTCGACGTCGATGTCGCCTTCCTCGCCCTTGTTCTTTTCGCCGACCACCTTGGCGGTGTCGGGGCCGATATGGAGCGGGGAGGGCGTGACCAGCGGGGCGCGGAAGCGCTTGGTCCCCTTCTGCAGCTCGTAGGAGCCGTGATAGATCGCCTGGTCGGTGCGCTTCGAGGAGCGATAGCTCTGCACGCCGTAGCTGTGCGTCGCCCGCACCACGAGGAACTCCGCATCCTCCGAGCCGACCGGATGATCGGTCAGCGTCATCAGAGTGCCGGGATTGAGGCTGGGGGCCTCGCCGACGGCAAGGCGGCGCTCGTCCTGCGCCTGTTCGGCCTGGACCTGGATACGGGCGAGCTTCTCGCCCTTGCCGCGCTCGATATAGGCGCCGGGATAGTCGAAGACCTCGTACGACTTGGTGCGCGGGAAGCCATCCTCGGCGCGCGCCGTCAGGTCGGAGGTCGATTTCTCGAAATCATAGTCCTTGAGCTCGATCTTGCCGGTGCGCAGCCGCCGCTGCGCTGTCCATTGCGTCAGATGCTCGATCTGGCGGCGCTGAGATCCATCCGTCGGCATGAAGGGATAGGCACTGGGCGCCGCGCCGAAAGTCGGTTCGGCCGCGGGGGTGACCGCATCATGCGAGCTGCGGGCATCCGATAGGACCAGCTTGTGATCGCCCTCGGTATGCTTGAAGTAGTAGTAGATCCCGTACTTCTCCATCAGACGCAGGACGAAGTCGAGGTCGCTCTCGCGATACTGCACGCAATAGTCGATCTCCGGCGGCGCCTCGCTGACGCGGTCCTCGAAGCTCGCCTTGTCTTCTTTCCCGAAGATCGTCTTGATGATGTCCAGCGCGGTCTTGTTCTTGAAGATGCGGCAATCCGAGCGCTGCGAGAGCAGCCAGAGCCAGGGGCGCAGCACGAACCGGTAATGGTCGAGATCCTGGTCCCGGCCGAGCCATTGCGCCTCGACCAAGACGCCGTTGAAGATCCGGTTCTCACCGTTCTTCAGCGTCATCTTGATATGGCACTTCTCTCCAATCAAGTTTTGAAGCTCATCGCCACGAGATGTGCTCACAGCCTCGATCTGATAAACGAACAATTCGCTGAGAGCTTCTCGTGCTTCAAACTTCAGAAGCGAAAAGACATCTTGACCCGCCGGTGTCGTAAAGGAGGCAAGTCTTTTCGATTGTCCAGGGGCGGCGGCCATTAACCAAACCTCGTGGCTTGCGACAAGAGACGACTATTGACGCAGCAAACGCTGCGAGGCATACTTCGTGCCGTCAGTCTTCAACCGCCTCAGCGAACCTAAACGGGAGGAAGACCGTGCGCAAGCAGGCCCTTGTCATGGTTAGTGCCGCTCTTGCCGCAGGCTTCTGCGCCTTGTCGCCGTTTTCCGCGCAGGCACAAGCCTATAAAGCGGACGATATCGTCAAGCACTTCGGAGCCGGCAAGCCGAATCTCGGCGTCTCGCGCGGCCTTTGCGTCGGCACCGAGGCCGAATGCAACAAGGCCGGTCACGTCGTGAAGCCACCGACCGCCTTCGATCTCGTCGTCAAATTCAAGTACAATTCCGACCTGCTTGAGCCCGAGGCGAAGGCGAATCTCGACGAGTTCGCCAAGGCGCTGAAGGACCCGCAGCTCTCGACCAGCAATTTCCTGGTCGAGGGGCATACCGATGCCAGCGGCACGGCGGACTACAATCTCAGCCTGTCGGATCGCCGGGCCAAGGCCGTGGTGCGCTATCTCAGCGAGCGCGGGGTCGATACCGCCAAGCTCGTGCCGCGCGGCCTGGGCCAGACCAAGCCGCTCTCCGCCGACAAGTTCTCCGCCGATAATCGCCGGGTCGAGACGCGGTTGCAGGTCGAGTGAAATCTGGCGGCCAGGCCCGTATTCTAGATCGACGGTGAGGGGCCATGGCCGCGCTCAATTTCGCTGATCTGGCGAAGCCGGTTTCGGCCGACGATCCCTGCGGCCCCGATCCGGATGCCGAACCGGACATCATGAATGTCCTGGCGCGCCTGGAAGTGGCGCTGCCGACGTCGTATTTCCGGCGCGACGACGAAGGGCGGCAGATGCCCTTCGATCGCGCTACGATCGATTTTCCGGCGGCCTTCGGCGATCTCGGCAAAGTCCTGAAGCAGAGCCGCGATCTGCGTGGCTTCGTCCTGGCGGCCAAGCTCTGCCTGCTCAATCGGGATATCGCCGGCTTCGCAGCGAGCCTCGGGCTGATCGTGAGCCATCTCGGCGACTATTGGGAGGAGGTTTATCCCAGGGCCGAAGATGGCGATTTCATCATGCGTGAAGTCGCGTTGCAGGGCCTCGACGAGAACGCCACCATCGTCCTGCCGTTGCAGCATGCGCCGATCTTCATGAGCAAGCGGCTGGGGCCGGTGATCTTCCGTAGCCAGCTCATCGCCTCGGGCGAGCTGCGCGCCAGCGAGGACGAGCAGCACCCGGATGCCGGAGGGATCGCCGCTGCTCTGAAGGAGGCGGAGCTCTCCGATCTAACGGCAATGCGCGGTCATGTCGGCGCCATCCGTGACGCGCTCACCCGGCTGCGAGCAATCTGGGGCGAGCGCCTCGGGGCCGATCAGGCCGTGACCTTTCCGCGCCTCGCCGGCCTTGTGGAGCAGATCATCAGCTTTCTCGAAGCCGCGATCGAGCGCCGTGCTCCGGGCGGGCAGAGTGCGGCAGCCGCCGAAACCGCTGCCGGCACCGCGGGGACGGTCACGATCGCGCAAGTCGCAGTCCCGGCCGGGGCCTGCGCCTCCGTCGCCGAGGCGCAGGCCGCGCTCGCCGGCTGTCTCGCCTATTTCCGGCGGATCGAGCCGTCGAGCCCGGCGGTGCTATTGATCGGCCAGGCGCAGCGCCTGATCGGCAAGTCGCTGATCGAGGTGATCCAGATCATGTTCCCGGAGCACGTCGACAAGGCGATGCTCGAGATCGGCAGCGACACGAAGTACCAGCTGCCATTGGAGCGCCTAGGTGGCGACGGTTACGACAGCGGCAGCAGCGATGACGGTCGCAGCCATGATGAGGGCTATTCGTCCGATGGCGACGAGGAAAGCTCATCCTATGACGAGGAGGCGAGTGCCGAAGACGGTGTGATCGACGAAGCGGACGGCGCCGAGGCCGAGGGGGCCGACGGCGCGACCGAAAGCGAGCAGCCGGAGGCGCGGAGCGAGCCCGGGACGAGCGCATCGGCAGGCGCGCCTGTGCCGGCGATCACCGTCGCGAGCCGTGTCGAGGCGGTCGCCCGAATGAAGGCCGTCGCTGCCTTCTACCGCCACGCCGAGCCGTCCAACCCGGTCCCCCTGCTGATGGACAAGGCCTGCGCGCTGGCACAGCAAGATTTTCTCTCGCTCCTCAGCGATATCCTCCCTGACGTCGGCATAAGGCAGAGCAGCGACGAATAGGGCGCGACGATCCACTGATGGAGCGCCGCGCCTCATTCGTCGGGTGGATGCGGCGACGTCATCCGCCTGCAAACCTCAGCTGGCTGGATCTCTCCTGGCCGATGCGAGCAGTTCGACGAGAACTGTCAAGCGATCGGCAAGTGTGTATGGTATAGCGAGCTGGATCGTTGGCGTGGTATCACGCTCTCCTTGCGTGATGCCTCTAGAGGAAGGGGCGCCGTCATGGCCGGAGATTCGGGGCAAAAATTCATTCGCCGCAACAGGCCGCCGCGGGTCCACATTACCTATGAGGATCCCTATAACGCGGATCAGAAGATCGAGCTGCCCTTCGTAATGGGCGTCCTTGCCGATCTCTCCGGCAATGCCTCCGCCGTGGAGAAGCCGGATATCGCCGAACGCAAGTTCCTCGATGTCGACATGGACAATTTCGATCAGCGCATGGCCGCGATCGAGCCTGGGGCTGCGTTCACCGTGCCAAACAAGCTTGGCGGCGAGGGGGGCGACAAGCTCTCGGTCTCGCTGAAGTTCAAGAAGTACGACGATTTCAACCCGGCAGCGATCGCCCGCCAGATTCCGGCAACGGCGAAACTGCTCGAGGCTCGTGAGCAGCTTGCCAATCTGATGCGCTACATGGACGGGAAGGTCGCGGCCAGCGACCAGATCAAGGCCCTCCTGGCCGACCCGCAATTGATGGCGGCGCTGAAGGAGAAGCTCGGCGAAAAGCCGGCTGGTGACGACAAGCAGGACGGCAACGGTTGAGCGAGGCGGCCATGGCGGAAGCACAGATCCAACAACCCGGCGCGGCAACTGCTGAAACGCAAGGTGCCGACGATTTCTCGGCCCTTCTGAAGCAGAGCTTCAAGCCGAAGACCGAACGAGCGGCGACCGAGGTCGAGAACGCGGTCGCGACCTTGGTCAACCAGGCGCTCGCAGATTCGACGCTGATCAAGAGCGACGTGCTCGACACGATCGAGGAGATGATCGCCCGGCTCGACGCCAAGCTCACCGAGCAGATGAACGAGGTGCTGCACGCGCCGGAGTTCCAGAAGCTCGAGAGCGCCTGGCGCGGCCTCAACTACCTCGTCTTCAACTCCGAGACCGACTCGCAGCTGAAGATCAAGGTGATGAACGTCGGCAAGACGGAGCTCTACCGCAACCTCAAGACCTATCCGGGCGCGCGCTGGGACCAGAGCCCGCTGTTCAAGCAGCTCTACGAGCAGGAGTTCGGCCAGCTCGGCGGCCAGCCCTTCGGCTGCCTGGTCGGCGACTATCACTTCAGCCATGTCCCGACGGATGTGCAACTGCTCCGCGATCTCTCGAAGGTCGCCGCCGCGGCGCACGCCCCCTTCTTCACCGGTGCCGACCCCACGCTGATGGGCATGGACTCGTGGACGGAGCTTTCCAATCCGCGCGATCTCGGCAAGGTCTTCGATACACCGGATTATGCGGCCTGGAAGGGCCTGCGCGACGCGGCCGACTCCCGCTATGTCGGGCTGTGCCTGCCGCGGGTGCTCTCGCGAGTACCGTACGGGGCCAAGTCGGAACCGGTCGAGGAGTTCGCCTTCGAGGAGGACACCGACGGTCACAAGGGCGAGAAATATGCCTGGATGAACGCTGCCTACGCCATGGCGGTGAACATCAACCGGGCCTTCAAGGAATATGGCTGGTGCACGCGCATCCGCGGTGTCCAGTCGGGCGGCGAGGTGCTCAACCTGCCGACCCACACCTTCCCGACGGATGACGGCGGTGTCGACCTGAAGTGCCCGACGGAGATCGCGATCAGCGATCGCCGCGAAGCGGAGCTGGCCAAGTCCGGCCTGATCCCGCTGATCCATCGGAAGAACACGGACAAGGCAGCCTTCATCGGTGCGCAGTCGCTCTACAAGCCCAAGGCCTTCTTCGGGCCCGACGGCGTCGCGGCGACCGCTTCCGACAACCTGTCCTCGCGTCTGCCCTACATGTTCGCCGTGTCGCGCTTTGCGCACTATCTGAAGTGCATGGTGCGCGACAAGGTCGGCTCCTACAAGGAGCGCGAACCCCTGCGTCGCTGGCTGCAGGAGTGGATCACCGACTATGTCGACGGCGATCCGCTGAACTCCAGCGAGGAGACGAAGGCGCGCAGGCCCCTGTCCGAAGCGCGGATCGACGTCTTCGAGGACGAGGAGAACCCAGGCTACTATTCGGCCAAGTTCTATCTCCGGCCACATTTCCAGCTCGAGGGCATGGATATCGGCCTGAGCCTCGTCTCGCGCCTGCCGGCGCCCAAGACCTGAGCCCACAGTCGCGCCCACGGCGCGCAGGGCATCCGGGACGATAGTTGGCCCTGCGCTAACCGCGCAGGGAGAGTGGCGACGCATGGGGGGAGCTCTCCAGGCGACGCGAGTTCTATGCCTAAATCACCTCAGACAGCCAACCATTGGAGAGCACCATGGCGAGCGATTTCCTGCTAGAGATCGACGGTATCAAGGGCGAAAGCCAAGATCACAAGTTCAAGGAAGCGATCGAGATCGAATCCTTCTCCTGGGGACTCAGCAACTCCGGCACGCACGCGGCCGGCACGGGCGGCGGCGCCGGCAAGGTGAGTTACCAAGACTTGCATTGCACGGCGAACGTCAGCAAGGCTTCGCCAAATCTGATGCAGTTCTGCGCGAACGGCAAGCACATCACCAAGGCTGTGCTGCACGTTCGCAAGCAGGGTGAAAAGCAGCAGGAGTTCTACACCGTCACGCTCGAGGAGCTGCTGGTGTCGAGCTACCAGTCCGGCGACAGCACGGGCGGCAACCCCACTCCGACCGACCAGTTCTCGCTCAACTTCAACAAGATCAAGTACGAGTACAAGGCCCAGGACGAGAAGGGCGCTGTCGGCGCTCCTGTCACCGGAACCTGGAACCTGAAGAAGAACGAGAAGTAAGCTTTGCCGCCCGGCCGATCGCAGTGAGACGCGGTCGGGCTGGGCGGTACCTTGATGGCGCGATGGTTCGGGCCATCGGGCGGATACAAGCGGACTCCCTGCGATCGCGGGGAGTCCGCCGCTTGGAAGCCAAGTGGCGCGGGAGTTCGGGATGGCGGATCCCAAGATCAAGAACCGGTTGCGCCCGCCGCTGATGTTCGCCTTCCGCGAGGCGCATCGTGCCAAGGACGCCAAGGTTCATCTCGATCTGCGTGACTCGGGTGGTGAACGGGTCGTCGCCGGCCGTCGTGCGGCGCAGCGGGCCGCGATCACCGAAAGCAAGCTGCGGCAGGAGATCGCGATCGATCTCGAGGCCCTGGTCAATACGATCAATTTCGGCTCGTCAACCGACCTGTCGCGTTTCGAGCACATTCGCCGTTCCGTGCTCAACCATGGCTTCCCGGACGTCCAGAACAAGTCGATCGACGAACACCGGGTCGGTTCGATCAAGAACGAGCTGGCACAGGTGCTGCTCGCCTACGAGCCGAGGCTGCTGAAGCAGTCTATCATTGTCGAGCGCGACGAGGGGCTCGACAAGGCCGAGCTGAAGATCCGCTTCATCGTCCGGGCCGATCTCAATTGCGAGCCGCTCAACATTCCCGTGCAATTCGTCGCCGATGTCGAGCTCGATACCGGCAAGATCGCGATCAAGAACAGATAGCGCGTCATGAACCAGGAATTCCTCGACTTCTACAATCGCGAACTGAGGCTCTTCACCGAGCACACGAAGGAGTTTGCCGAGGAATATCCCGGGATCGCCGAACGTCTCGGCGGGCTGGTCGGCGAGCACATGGACCCGATGGTCGGCGGCCTGCTCGAGGGCGCCGCCTTCCTTGCCGCGCGGGTGCAGCTCAAGCTCAAGCACGAGTTCCCGGAATTCACCAACAACCTGCTCGAGCAGCTCATCCCGAATTATCTGGCACCGACGCCGTCTGCGCTCCTCGCCGGCATCGCGCCGACCTATGGCGATCCGGCCCTGCGCGAAGGTGTCGAGGTGCCGCGCGGCGCTTATCTCGACGCAACCTATGTCGAGCGCGACCGGCGCGTCGCCTGCCGCTATCGGCTGGGCTCAGCCGTGACGCTCTGGCCGTTCGACGTCGCTTCGGCCGAGTACATCGCCGCGCCCGGCCGGCTGCAGGCGCTGGGGCTCCCGGCCGATCAGCGGGTGCTTTCGGGGCTGCGTCTTTCGCTGACCCATCGCATCGCCAGCGACCCTGCCGAGGAGCCGTCGCCGGAGCAGGCGAGCAAGCTGCCGACCAGCTGGTTTGCCGGCTGCAAGACGCGAGAGCTGACCGTGCATCTGCTCGGCGGGGAAGCCGATGCGATCGCGCTCTACGAGCAGATCTTCGCCGACCGCCTCGGCATCTATTTCCGTTATCTCGACGAATTCGGCGATCCGGTGGTCGTATCGGGGGCGGAATGCTTGCTGGAGCAGATCGGTTTCGACGAAGACGAGGCACTGCTGCCGGCCGATACGCGAATCTTCCGCGGCTTCGACCTGCTGCGCGAGCAGTTCTGGTTCCCACGCAAATTCCTCGGCTTCAAGCTGGCGGGCCTCGACAAGGTGATGTCGCGGCTTAAGGCCAAGACAGTCGATATCATCTTGGTTTTCGACGAGCTCAATACGCGCCTGCCGGCGGCGGTCCAGCGCGAGATGTTCGCCCTTTACGCCGCGCCGGCGGTTAATCTGTTCGAGAAGACCACCGACCGCATCCCGGTGCGGCGGAACGAGCACGAATACCATGTCGTGCCCGATCGCAGCCGTATGCTCGACTATGAGCCGCACTCGATCCTCGACGTCTATGCGCACTATACCGGCGGCCGCGACAAGCAGCCTGCCCATCCCCTCTATTCCTCGCCCGAGGGCGCCTCGCCGACCCACGGGCTGCTCTATACGCAAAGGCGCCTGCCGCGCCGGCGTTCCGCCGCCGAGCGGCGCGAGGGGCGGGCGTCCGACTACACCGGCACCGAGATGTTCATCTCGCTCTACGAGCCGGCGACGGTGACCGATGCTGCTTCGGTCGCCGAGCTGAGCATCCGCGCGCTCTGCTCCAACCGCCATCTCACCGAGCATTTGCCGACCGGCATTGGCGGTGCCGATTTCCGCCTGATCGACAATGTCGTGCTCGACGTGACGTGCCTGGCCGGGCCGACGCCGCCACGCGAGCCGATTGTCTCGCAGCTCAGGCTCCGCTCCGAGACGGCGAGCACCGGCGTGGTGACTTGGCGGCTGATCAACATGCTCAGCCTCAACCATCTCGGCCTCGTCCAGCGCGGGGCCGGCGAGAATGCCGAGGCCCTGCGCGAGATGCTCTCGCTCTTTGCTGATCTTGCCGACAGCGCCACCGAGCGCCGCATCCGCGGCATCAAGAGCGTCGACAGCCGCCCCGTCGTCCGGCGTTTCCCGCAGCGGGCCGGAACGGGAGCCGCCCGTGGGCTCGAGATCACGGTCGTGCTCGACGAGAAGGCTTTCGAGGGCAGCGGCGTCTTCCTGCTCGGCGCGATCCTCGACCGCTTCTTCGCCGAGTATGCTGCGATGAACCATTTCACCCAGACGGTGATCCGCACCGTCGAACGCGGCGAGGTCATGCGCTTTCCGCCGCGTGCGGGTACGAGGCGCATCCTGTGAACGAGACCGCTCCATTGCCGCCGCCGGCTGCGCTCGACGAGCTGCGCGTCGAGCCGCCCTTCGTCGAGGGGCTGCGGGCCGAGCCCTGGCGGCACGACTTTTATGCAGTGCTGCGGCGGATCGAGCGCAGTTTTCCGGAGCACGAGCGCATCGGCGATGTCGCAGCCAGACGCGACGAATATGTCGCGCTCGGCGAGCAGGCCTATATGGATTTCCCGGCCTCGACTTTCGCCGAGGCCGATCGCGATCTGCAGGGGCGCCTGCGGCTCTTCGTCAAGTTCCTCGGTCTGCTCGGCCCCCAGGGCGCGCTGCCGCTGGCGACGACCGAGGAGAGCTATCACTGGCAGCTCGTGCGCGACGACGCCTTCCCACGCTTCCTCGACATTTTCAACAACCGCTTCCTGCAGCTCTTCTACCGGGCCTGGGCGGATTCCAGGCCGGTCGCCCAGCATGACCGGCCCGACAAGGACCGCTTCATCGCCTATGTCGGCAGCATGGTGGGCTTGGGCTCGAAGCCCTATCAGAACCGCGACAGCGTTCCCGATCCAGAGAAACTGGCCCATGCCGGCCTTGCCGGTGCGCAGGCCAAGTCGGCCTCGCGTTTGCGTAGCCTGCTTGCCGGCCTTTTCGACATCGAGGTCGAGGTCGAGCAGTTCGTCGGCATGCGGCTGGTCTTCGATCCGGAGGATCGGACAAAGCTCGGCCGCGGCCAATGCGCTCTCGGCAGCAATGTCCTGCTCGGCGCCAGTGTCTACAGCGTCGAGGACAAGTTCCGGGTCAAGCTCGTCGCGCGCGACCTCGAGCAGTTCAATCGCTTCCTGCCGAATGGCGACCGCTGCGAGCCCCTCGCCGACGCGGTGTTCTTCTATCTCGGTGAGCAGTTCGAATGGGACGTTGAGCTCGCTCTGCCGGTCGGCAAGGTCAGGCCGATGCAGCTTGGCCGCTCCGGCGCGCTCGGCTGGTCGAGCTGGATCTCGCCGAACTGGAACGTGCCCGACGGCAGTCTGCGCCGCGATGCCCGTTTCCATCCCGCCGAACGCATGCGGCTGAAGAGCAGCCAACAGACGCAGAACCGACGATAAGGAGGCAGTCATGGCCGATATCAGTCTCGAGGCCGTCACCGGCAAACTCAACCGCGTCGGCTATGAGGCCTTCATCCAGGCGCTGCGCCAGGCCAAGGGGGCCGGCAACCGCAACGTCGAGCTGGCGCACTGGCTCGCGCAGATCCTGCAGCGGCGCTCGACCGATATCGGGCTGACCGCGCAGCATTACGGCCTCGACATGGCCCGGCTCGCCACCGATATCGGCGGGGTCATCGAGGGCTTCCGCAAGAACGAGACCGAGATGCCCGGCGTCGCCAACAACGTCGTCGACGTGCTCGACCGCGGCTGGCACTACGCCACGCTGTTCTTTGGCGAGACCCAGATCAGGACCGGCCATGTCCTGGTCGCGGCGCTGAAATCGCTCGAGCTCAAGCGCGCGCTGACCGGTATCTCAAAGGAGTTCGGCAAGATCCCGGTCGAGGAACTCGCCGCCGGCCATGCCAAGATCTGGAAGGACTCGGAAGAAGAGAACCTGCGGCCGATGGATGGCTCGGGCCTGCGTGCCGCGGGCACGCCCGGCGCCGAGCAGGCGGAAGGCGCCAAGGGCACCACGGCCCTTGATCGCTTCTCGCAGGACCTCACCGAGAAGGCCCGTTCCGGCACGATGGACCCGATCCTCGGCCGCGACGACGAGATCCGCCAGGTCATCGATGTCCTGATGCGCAGGCGCCAGAACAACCCGATCCTCACCGGCGAGGCCGGCGTCGGCAAGACCGCGATCGCCGAGGGCTTCGCCCAGCGCATCGTCGCCGGCGACGTGCCGCCGCCCTTGCGCGGGGTCAAGGTTTGCGCCCTCGACATCGGCCTGATGCAGGCCGGCGCCTCGATGAAGGGCGAGTTCGAGCAGCGCCTGCGCTCGGTGATCGACGAGGTCCAATCCTCGCCGACCCCGGTGATCCTGTTCATCGACGAGGCCCATACCCTGATCGGTGCCGGTGGCCCGGCCGGCACGGGCGATGCCGCCAACCTGCTCAAGCCAGCGCTGGCCCGGGGCACCTTGCGTACTGTCGCGGCGACGACCTGGTCCGAATACCGCCAATATTTCGAGAAGGACCCGGCGCTGACCCGGCGCTTCCAGCCCGTGCAAGTCGACGAGCCGGATGTCGTGCGCTGCTGCACCATGCTGCGCGGCCTGATCGGCCCGATGGAGAAGCACCACAAGGTACGCATCTCCGACGCCGCCATCGTCGCCGCCGTCCAGCTCTCCTCGCGCTATATCCCCGCCCGTCAGCTGCCCGACAAGGCGGTGAGCCTGCTCGACACCGCCTGCGCCCGTGTCGCGATCAGTCAGACTGCGACACCGGCGGCAATCGAGGATGCGCGGGTTGCGATCTCGGCGCTCGAAAAGGAGAAGCTGGCCCTGATCGCCGACAAGGACCTCGGCGACGCCACCGATGAGCGCCTCGGCAAGATCGACGAGGAGAACGCCACGTTGACAGCGAAGCTGGAGGAGCTGGAGGCCGACTGGGCTTCCGAGCTAGCCCTGGTCGAGGAGATCACGCTGCTGCGCGGCAAGCTCGGCGAGAAGCCGGCCGCGGACGCTGCGCCTGCCGATGGCGAGGCACTGGCCGAGGCTGCGCCAGCCGAAGCGCCGGCCGATCCGGAGGCGACGCGCGCCAGCCTGAAGGAGAAGTTCAATACGCTCGGCGCGATCGATCCAGCCAACCGGATGATCTATGCCCATGTCGACGAGCAGTCGGTCGCCTCGGTCGTCTCCGACTGGACCGGCATCCCGGTCGGCCGCATGGTCAAGGACGAGATCGAGACCGTGCTCAACCTCGCGGCGACGCTGAACAAGCGCGTCGTCGGGCAGGGGCACGGCATCGGCATGATCGCCAAGCGCATCGAGACCAATCGCGCCAGGCTCGACAATCCGAACAAGCCGATCGGCGTGTTCATGCTCTGCGGCCCGTCCGGTGTCGGCAAGACCGAGACGGCGCTGGCGCTGGCCGAGTCGCTCTATGGCGGCGAGCAGAACGTCATCACCATCAATATGAGCGAGTTCCAGGAGGCGCATACCGTCTCGACGCTGAAGGGCGCGCCTCCCGGCTATGTCGGCTATGGCGAGGGCGGACGGCTGACCGAGGCCGTGCGCCGCAAGCCCTACTCGGTGGTGCTGCTCGACGAGGTCGAGAAGGCCCATCCCGACGTGCACGAATTGTTCTTCCAGGTCTTCGACAAGGGCCAGATGGAGGACGGCACCGGCCGGCGCATCGACTTCAAGAACACGTTGATCATCCTGACCTCGAATGTCGGCACCGACGAGATCATGCGCATGGCCGGCGACGAAACCAGCCGCCCGGATGCCGAGGAGCTCGCGGTGGCGCTGCGCCCGGCGCTGCTCAAGGTCTTCCCGCCGGCGCTGATCGGCCGCCTCGTGACGATCCCGTACTACCCGCTTTCGGGCGAGATGCTGGGCGGTATCGTGCGCCTGCAGCTCGGCCGCATCGGCAAGCGCCTGCGCGACAACCACAACGCCGCCTTCATCTATGACGACGCCGTGGTCGAGCACATCGTCGCCCAGTGCAACGACCCGGATTCGGGCGGGCGCATGATCGACAACATCATCACCAATTCGATGCTGCCGGCCCTGTCACGCAGCATCCTCAACCTGCAACTGGAGAAGAAGCCGCTGACCGAGGCGAAGGTCACGGTCGAGGACGGCGCCTTCCATTATGCCTGCAACTGAGGATCGGGCTGCCGCTCAGGCGGTCCGCAGGGAGTACTGACGATCCCTGCGGCCGTACGGCCGCAGGAGACGGACACATTCGGATTGCCTGCGAAGGAGATGCGATCATGCCCGTGCCCGACATCAACAATGCGAGCGACATCAGCAATTATCATTTCAAGCCGGTCGACATGGTCGAGGCCTATTGGAATGTGCAGGTCGACGATGACTACATCTCGATCAACAAATACATGATCGGGACCCACGACTCGGATGCGGGTGGTCTGAAGCGCAAGGCCGTTGCCCAGGCCGCCGCCAGGCTCAACCATCGCGTCGACGCGAACGCCTTCTTCCGGGCGAGCGTCGGCAAGGTCAGCCCCGCCGATTGCCAGCATATCCTCATCCTTGCCGTGAGGAGCAAGCTGGTCGAAGCCGCTGACCTGCAGAAATGGGCCGACCAATGCCTCGGGGTCGACTGCACGGGTTTCGTTGTCGCCTACTACAGCGAGATCGGGCGTATCGACATCGACAAGTACAAGGGCGGAGCTGGTTGCCCCTACCTTGTCCAGCGAGCGGTCAAGAACAAGGCCCCGGGCCTGGAAAGCGCATTGATTTGGGAATTGGACCAGGTGCGGGTCGGCGATATGATGGTCTGGATGAACAGCCGGATGGTCGAGACAAAAGCACCCGGCCACATCGCCTTGATATCCGATGTCGATATCAGCACGGATACATTATTCGTCGCCGAATCGAGTGGTGCTACGGACGGCAGCGGTCACTATGGACCCAAGCACAACCGCAAGAGCTGGGACGGAGTGAAGACGAATGGTGGCGCGAAATATATTCAGAGCAACAAGACGGCAAAAGTTCTGATCGTGCGCCCGCCGGCGTGGTTCGGCTGAGCGGCCCGTGGGGATGGAACAGGAGTGATGCAACCGGTCAGGTTGAAGCGGCGCGATGAAGCGGTGCCGGCAGTCGCCATCTCGGATGGCGAGAGCGCCTCTCCGCGGCGCTTTCGCGAGCCGCCACCGACCGGACGTTCGCCGCGTCGCCGGGGCAGCGTCCTGCCCTGGTGTCTGGCTTGTTTCGCCCTGGTCGGGGCCGGCGTCACCGGCTACCTGCTCTATGAGGAGAAGGGCCGCGTCGCCGCCCTGCAGCAGGAACAGGCGATCCTGCAGAGCAGCTATGACGAGAAGCTGAAGGCGCTGCAGCGCCGCCTCGTCAGCGCCATCGTCGCCTCCGGCAATTCGCCCGGCCTGCCGGCGCAGCCGGGCCAGCCCGCCGCAGCGGGCAGGGCGGGTGACCAACTCGCCGACCTGATCACCCGCCAGATCGAGCTGGAGGCCCGCCAGGCGCTGCTCGGCGCGCTCACGGGCCAGGCGGTCGGGCCGATCCTGCCGCAGGGCGGCGCGCAGGCGCCGGGCGGCAATCAGTTCGCCGACGGTCAGAATGTGCTCGACCGCGTCAATCCCGCCGTGCTGGCGCAACAGCGCCGGCAGGTCGCGGCGGCGGTCAAGGCAACTGAGACCATGTCGCTCGACCAGCGCATCACCGTGCTCAGCCAATCGCTCGACCGGGTTCAGAACGGCCAGAACCAGCAGCTTTCCGCGCTTGGCCGCCAACTCGTCGGCCGCGTGCAGGAGGTGAGGGCGGCGCTGGCTGAGGTCGGGCTCGACCCGGCCAAGGTCAAGCTGCCGCCGGGCCGTGCCGGCATGGGCGGGCCGCTCATCCCCATAACTGTGAAGCCCGGCACTTTCGAGCATGCGCTGATGCAGCTCGGCGAGGCGAGGGCGGTCTTCGGTCGCTGGCGTGATCTGGCGGCGATCATGCCGTTCCAGCGCCCGCTCGAAGGCGATGACACCACGACCAGCAATTTCGGCCCGCGCTCCGATCCGTTCACCGGCGGCACGGCGATGCATGCCGGCATGGATTTCCGTGGCGAGACCGGCACACCGATCCGCGCGCCCGGAGCCGGAAAGGTGCTGCGCGCCGAGGTCGCCGGCGGCTACGGCAATCTGATCGAGCTCGACCACGGCAACGGCATCACCACGCGCTATGGCCACCTCTCGGCCTTCGACGTCAAGGAAGGGCAGATCGTCGCCGCCGGGCAGGTGATCGGCCGCGTCGGCTCGACGGGTCGCTCGACCGGCCCGCATCTGCACTATGAGACACGGCTGTTGGACGAGGCGCGCAACCCGCTGAAATTCATCCAGCTCGGCGACAAGCTGGCGGTCGGGCCGAGCGGCCTGCGCTGAGGTTCAGAGCATTGCCAAATCTAGCCCTGATCGGCATGTGCGAAGAAGGACACAAGCCGCTCGGCGAGCTCGTTCGGACGCTCTTCCGGCACGTAGTGGCCGCAGTTCGGCACGATCCAGCCTTGCGGATTTGACGCGACCTGCTGCATCGTCGAGAGCGCTGCGTCGCGATAGCCATGCTCCGCCCCGATCGCGAGGACTGGAAGCGGGAGCTTGCGCGCGCCCAGCGCAATGTTGTCCGGAAGATCATGCGACAACAGGGTCCGGTAGTAGGCGAACATGCTCCTCAAGCCGCCGGGCGCTGCTGCGGCGGCGGCATAAGCTGCGATATCATCCTCAGTGATTGCCGTACGGTCCCATAGCCCGACTTTGTCGCGATGGATCATGTGGCGGATGAACATATGCTCGCGGCCGGCGACCAAGGCTTCGGCAATGTCGCCAGCCGCGTTGAAGCCAAAATGCCAGCTGCCGCCCCGCGCAACATTCATGGCGTTCTCCTGGCCGAAGCCGGGGAGCCCCGATTCAATGAAGACCAGACCCTTCGCCCGTTCAGGCCATTGCGCCACGAAGGGGTAGGCGACCTGGCCACCCATGTCATGACCGACGACCCAGCACGACTGAATGGCGAGGCTGTCGAGCAATTCGAGCAAATCCCTTGCGACCGTCTTCTTGTCGTAGCCGCCTGGCGGCTTCGAGCTATGGCCGAAGCCGCGAAGGTCGACCGCAATCGCCCGGTAACCAGCCTTTGCAAGCAGCGGTGAAACATGCCGCCAAGCGTAGGAGGTCTGGGGCCATCCGTGCAGAAGGAGCACCGCCTCTGCTTCCTGCGGGCCGTATTCCGTCAGGTGGAGCCGAACTCCGCCAGGCAGGAACATGGCGGCATGACGGATATCATTCCGATCGGGTGGGGCCATCAATGCTCTCGCTTTCGAAATGAGATCGATAGCGCCCCCGCTGCAGCGGCAGCAAGCGCAAGCATGGAGGCCGTGAAAGCCCGGCTCGGGGGTCAGAGAGCGTCGGAGCCGACCTCCCGCCAGGCGCTTCCGGTATCGTAGAAGAAGCGCTCCTCGGCGATGCGGTCGCCCTGCCAGCGCTGGAATGCGAGCTCTTCCAGCCGGCGCGTCACGCCTGCCTTGTCGGTCGCATCGAAAATCCAACGGACGACGACATGATCGCCGTCGACCAGAACCGCGACGGCAGGGTGCGTGTGCATCTTTTCAAGCCTCGCCAAAGCGCGCGCCTCATGCGCCATCAGCGCCTCGCGGCCGCGGCGCGGCTCGTTGGCGTTCTCCTGCATCGTCGCGTCGTCGGTGTAGAAGTCGCGAATGGCGCCGACATGGTCACCGCTGACGACAGCGGCAACGAAGGCATCAACTCTGGCGCGCTCGGGCATAGTCATCTCCATCTCGTCAGGTCGAGATGGGGGAGAGTAACTGCATTCTCAACCAGGCCTGTCAGCATCAGGCCCCGCGCTTGGGCGCTCCGGACTTGGTTGGGCTTTGGGGGGCGACAGGGTCACTGGCTGGAAATGTGCCCTCGAGCGCCTTGTCGAGCTCGTTCTCGCCCTTGCCGCGGGCCTTCTTCTCGTCCTTACGCTGCTCGCGCTGCTCCTTGCGCAAGCTCTCGACCGCCTGGTTCGTGGAATTCACCATGACGTTCCCCTGTTGCGTCGCAGGGCCCTGCCTGCCTGTCCGCTCAACGCAGGTGCCGGAGCGAAAGTTCCTATGGCAAAGGGCCAGCCGCACCGGTGTTCGCCGCGTGAGTTGGGTAACGCGGGAAGGATCTTCTCCTTCCTCCGTCAAATAAGAAAATTCACGCTACCTGATGTAAATTGATTGGACGGCGTTCAGGTTATATGTGGATTGTTCGATTTACAGAACACCCGAATGACGAGTGGTATGGCGGGTGGCGGCGAGCGAGGGCAGCGTTGAGCGGCTCGCGTTGGCCACGCATGCGCAGAGCAAACACATGTTCGAGTTGCAGGATCAGGCCGAAAACCTCAACGCTGCGTTCGGAACGGCGGATGCTGCCGAGCGCCTTGCGGGGCTGGTGCGCCAAGTCGCGGGTCGCCTCGTCTTCACCACCAGCTTCGGCCTCGAGGACCAGGTCGTCACCCATCTGATCGCGACGCAGGCCCTGCCGATCGAGATCGTCACGCTCGATACCGGCCGGCTCTTCGGCGAAGTCCACGCGCTCTGGGCTGAGACCGAGGCGCGCTACGGCATCACGATCACGCCGTTCTATCCGCGTCACGATGCCGTCGAGGCGTTCGTTCTCGGCCATGGCATCAACGGTTTCTACAACTCGATCGAGGCCCGCAAGGCCTGCTGCACTGTCCGCAAGGTCGAGCCACTCGGCCGGGCGCTCGCAGGCGCCGCCGCCTGGATCACCGGCCTGCGCGCCGACCAGTCGGCTGCACGCGGCGGCGTCGCACTTGCCGAGGTCGACCGGGAGCGCGGCCTGATCAAGCTCAACCCGCTGCTCGACTGGTCACGCGACGAGGCGCTGACCTTCGCCCGCAAGAACGATATCCCGCTCAACCCGCTGCACGAGCGAGGCTTCCTTTCGATCGGCTGCCAGCCCTGCACCCGCGCCATCCAGCCGGGCGAGCCGGAGCGGGCCGGGCGCTGGTGGTGGGAAGAGGAGGCCGCCAAGGAATGCGGTCTGCATGTCGGCCCGGATGGTCGTTTGGTGCGGTCGAAGCCGGCTGCGGAGGTTTTGGCGTGATCCAGCTCAGTCATCTGCAGAAGCTCGAAGCTGAAGCGATCTTCATCATCCGCGAGGTGGCCGCGACCTGCGAGAAGCCTGTGCTGCTCTATTCGATCGGCAAGGACTCGGCCGTCCTGCTGCATCTCGTCATGAAGGCCTTCTATCCCGGCAAGCCGCCATTCCCGCTGCTCCATGTCGACACGACCTGGAAATTCCGGGACATGATCGCCTTCCGCGACCAGACCGCCAGCCGGCTCGGGCTCGACCTGATCGTGCATATCAACCAGGAGGGCGTTAGCGCCGGCGTCAATCCGTTCGCCTCGGGCTCGCGCCTGCACACCGATGTGATGAAGACGCAAGGGCTGAAGCAGGCCCTCGACAAATACGGCTTCGACGCGGCCTTCGGCGGTGCCCGCCGCGACGAGGAGAAGAGCCGGGCCAAGGAGCGTGTGTTTTCGCTGCGCTCGGCCCAGCATCGCTGGGATCCGAAGAACCAGCGGCCGGAGCCCTGGCGGCTGTTCAACACCCGCAAGGCCCAGGGCGAGAGCTTCCGCGTCTTCCCGCTGTCGAACTGGACCGAGAAGGACGTCTGGGACTACATCGCGCTCGAGAACATCCCGGTCGTGCCGCTCTATTTCGCTGCGCCGCGTCCGGTCGTGCGCCGCAACGGCGCCTGGATCATGCGCGACGACGAGCGCATGGACCTGCTGCCCGGCGAACAGCTCGAAACCCGCATGGTCCGCTTCCGCACGCTCGGCTGCTACCCTCTGACCGGGGCGGTCGAGAGCGAGGCGGCGAACCTCACCGACATCATCGCTGAGATGCGGGCGTCACGTTCCTCCGAGCGCGAAGGGCGCGTCATCGACCATGACGGTTCCGGCTCGATGGAGCAGAAGAAGCAGGAAGGCTATTTCTGATGGCGGCGCTCGCGAAGTTGAAGGGCCAGCCGGCGCCGGCTGGCCAGCCGCATCCCGCCAATGACCAGGGTCAGAACACCGAGGGCAGCGCCCGCGCGCTCTTGCGCTTCATCACATGCGGCTCGGTCGACGACGGCAAGTCGACGCTGATCGGCCGCATCCTCTACGAGGCCGGCGCGGTCTTCGACGACCAGCTCACTGCGCTCGACAGCGATTCCCGCAAGTTCGGCACGCAGGGCGCGGCACCGGATTTCGCCTTGCTGGTCGACGGGCTCTCGGCCGAGCGCGAGCAGGGCATCACCATCGATGTCGCCTATCGCTATTTCTCGACCGATGCTCGCAGCTTCATCGTCGCCGACACGCCCGGCCATGAGCAGTACACCCGCAACATGGCGACCGGCGCCTCGACCGCCGATCTCGCCATCATCCTGATCGACGCCCGCAAGGGCCTGCTGCCGCAGACGCGCCGGCATTCCTTCATCGTCTCGCTGGTCGGGGTTCGCCATGTCGTCGTCGCCGTCAACAAGATGGACCTGGTCGGCTATGACGAGGCGGTCTTCCGCCAGATCGAGCTGGACTATCGCAAGGCGGTGGCGGGCTTGGGCTTCGCCAGCATCGACTTCGTCCCGGTCTCGGCCCGAGACGGCGAGAACGTCACCAGCCTGTCCAGGCTGACGCCCTGGTATCGCGGGCCCGCGCTGCTGCCGCTGCTCGAATCCGTCGTGGTCGTCGCCGAGGCTGAGGTCGAGGCCGGCTTCGCGCTGCCGGTGCAGTGGGTGAACCGGCCCGATCTCGACTTCCGTGGCTTTGCCGGCACGGTGGCGCGCGGACGCCTGCGCGTCGGCGATGCGGTCGCGGCGCTGCCGTCAGGCCGCCGCAGCACGATCGCGCGCATCCTCGCGCCGTCCGGCGACGTCTCGCAGGCGAGCGCCGGCCAGTCGGTGACGGTGACGCTCGCGGACGAGATCGATATCTCGCGCGGCGACGTCATCGCCTCGGTCGCGCATGCCCCGTTGGTGAAGCAGGAACTGCAGGCGCGGCTGCTCTGGACCGGCGAGGCGGCGCTGCGCGAAGGCGGTGAGTTCATCCTCAAGCTCGCCACCGCGACGGCCAACGCCCAGATCGTCCGGCTGCATCACAGCGTCGACATCGAGAGCTATGCCGAGGCGCCGGCCGAGAGCCTGGCGATGAACGGCATCGGGCTGGCGACGCTGACGCTCGACCGACAGCTTGCGGTGCTCGACTACACTCACAGCCGCGAGCTCGGCGGCTTCATCCTGATCGACAGGCTCAGCAACCAGACGGTCGCGTTCGGTTTCATCGAGGCGCGCAAGAATAAATCTAACGAGCGTTTGACAGTGGAGGCCGGCTCGGCTCGCCGTGCGGCGTTGCGTCTCGTAGGCTGGCGCGGTGCGCAGGAGCGGCGAGCCTGGTTCGAGGCGGCGAGCTGGCGTCTGGCGAGCGGATTGCTGGTCTTTGCCGCGGTAGCGCTAACGACGGGGCAGTGGAGCCTTGCGGCTGCCTTGGGGCTCGGTGATGTCGCGCTGCGGCCATTGCTGAAGGGCCTGCATGCGAGAGTGTGGGCGAAGCGGACGCCGCCTGCGCTCTATGACGGGGCCGGAATCTGAAAAGCGGAAGCTGAAGAGCGCCGGACGGCCTTCTGCCGGCCCGGCGTTGCGCAAGCGGTGACTTAAGCCGCCTGGGAGTAGGTCGTGCCAGCGGAAGCCTTTGTTCCGAGCTGGTAGGTCTGGCCATAGGCTTCCGACGCGCCGGTGATCTCGGCCGGCGGCGGTGGCGGAGGCGGCCGGTGCGAGGCACGCTCCTCCATCTGCTTCTTGAAGTCGGCCATCTCCTCCTTGGAGATCTTGCCGTCCTTGTCCGCATCCATCGCAGCGAAGAGGCGGTTGAGCAGGCCGTTCGAGCTGTCGCCATCTGGGGCGACCGCCTTCAGGAATTCTTCCTTGGCGACGCTGCCATCGGAATCGGCGTCGAGCTTGGCGAAGTAGTTCTTGTCCTCGCCATCCTTGGCGTCCGTCTTGGTGCTGGTCGTATCCGACTGGAGCATCAGCAGGAGGGCCTGCATCTGCTGCTCGGCCTTCTCGAACTTCGCCTTGAAGGCGTCTGATTCCGCCTTGCTGACCGAACCGTCCTGGTCGGCGTCCATCGCCTTGAACAGCCGCTCGGTCTTCTTGCTGTCGGCGCCCTTCGGCGCGCCGGCAGCAAACTCATCGAGGCTGAGCGCCCCGTCGGCATTGCCGTCGAGCTTGTCGAAGCTCGGTGGTTTTCCCGGCGGTGGTGGCCGAAAGCCCCCAACGCCGCCAATGCTTGTCATGCGATACTCCTGGTTACGCACCGCCCGGGTATGGACGGCGCGGTCGAGTATCGTGGATAATTCTTGGTAAATTCCTATCAGCCCGGAAACCTTGCTGGGCGGAATGCTCAGCCCGCCAGCACCGCCGTCGCCTCGATCTCGACCATCGCCTCGGGCTCGACCAGCGCCGCGACGGCGACCACCGCCATGGCCGGGAAATGTCGCCCGAAACTGGCGCGGTAGGCCGGGCCGAGCTCGGAGAGGCTGTTGCGATAGGCCTCGATGTCGGTGACGTACCAGGTCAATCGCACGACATCTTCGACCCGGCCGCCGCCGGCCTCGACCACCGCCTTGATGTTGGCGAGCGTCTGGCCGACCTGCGCGACGAAGCCCTTGGCGAAGACGCCTTGCACATCCCAGCCGACGAGGCCGCCGGTCATCAGCACCTTGCCTTCGGCGACCATGCCGTTGGCATAGCCGCGCGGCTGCGGCCAGCCCTCGGGCAGGACGGCGCGGGCGCGACGCGAAGCGGTATCGGAGGGCGGCATGCCGCTGGTCATGGCGTGATCTTTCTCAAGCAATAGTCAGGACGCCGAGGCTTCCTGACGCGCGAGTTCGCGCAGGGCGAAGCGTTGCAGCTTCCCGGTAGAGGTCTTCGGCAGGGTTGTCACGAAAGCGATGGCGCGCGGGTACTTGTAGGGCGCGATCGCTGCCTTGACGTGGTCCTGCAGCGCCTTGGCGAGGGCGGCATCGCCGGCAAAACCCTCGCGCAGCAGGACATAGGCCTTCACGATCTGGCCGCGCTCGGGGCAGGGCGCGCCGACGACGCCGCATTCGGCCACCGCCGCATGCGTGAGCAGGCAGGCCTCGACCTCCGGCCCGGCGATGTTGTAGCCGGCCGAGATGATCATGTCGTCGGAGCGGGCCTGGTACCAGAAATACCCGTCGCCATCGCGCAGATAGGTGTCGCCGGTGATGTTCCAGCCATCGAGGATGTATTTGGCCTGGCGCGGATCGGCGAGGTAGCGGCAGCCGGTCGGGCCGCGCACGGCGAGGCGCCCGGGCGTGCCGTCCGGCACCTCCGTGCCGTCCTCGTCGACGATCTTCGCCTCGTAGCCTGGCACCGGCAGGCCAGTCGAGCCCGGCCGGATCTTCTCGTGGGGCGCGCCGATGAAGATGTGCAGCATCTCGGTCGCGCCGATGCCGTCCATCAGCGACATGCCCGTCGCTTCGCGCCAGGCGTCAAAGGTCGCCTTCGGCAAGGCTTCGCCAGCGGAGACGCAGATGCGCAGCGAGGAGAGGTCGCGCTCGCCGAGCTTGCCGAGCATGGCGCGATAAGCTGTGGGAGCAGTGAAGCAGACGGTGGCGCGATAGCGCTCGATCGCCTCGGTCAGATCGGGCGGCGCGACCTTGGCCGGCAGCACGCAGGCGGCGCCGATCCGCAAGGGGAAGAGCACGATGCCGCCGAGCCCGAAGGTGAAGGCGAGCGGCGGCGAGCCGATGAAGCGGTCATCGGGCGCTGCCTTGAGGACGCGCGCGCCATAGGCATCGCAGATCGCCAGCAGGTCGCGCTGGAAATGCATCGTGCCCTTGGGTTCGCCGGTGGTGCCCGAGGTGAAGGCGATCAGGCAGACATCGTCCTGAGCCGTGTCAGCCGGCTCGAAATGTTCGTAGCCGGCTTTCTCCATCAGCGCTTCGAGCCCGCCGTCGCCCCATGTGACGATGGTCGAGAGTTCCGGCGCAAGCTGTTGCGCTGCCTTGAGTTCGTCGATCAGCGTCGCGTCGCAGAGCGCCAGGCCGATCTTCGCCTTGCGGATCGGATAGGCGAGCTCGCCGGCGCGCAGCATCGGCATGGTCGCGACCACGACGCCGCCCGCTTTCAGCACTGCGAAATAGGTCGCGACCATCATTGGCGTATTAGCGGCGCGCAGTAGCACGCGGTTGCCGGGCACCATGCCGAGATCGCGAGTGAGCACATTGGCGATGCGATTCACAGTGTCGGCGAGCGCCTGATAGCTCCAGGTCTCGCTCGGCCCGATCACCGCATCGCGCCCGCCGCGCCCCTCGGCGACATGGCGATCGACGAATTCGGTGACGACGTTCAGCCGCTCGGGATAGTTCAGCCCGGCGGCGGCGAGGTCGAGGCGCGGCCAGCTCTCGCGCGGCGGCAGGTTGTCCCGCGCGAAACTGTCCACATGTCCCGACCGCATGAAATCTGCGGTACCCATCTCGTTCCCCTGGTCTATCTCTCGAGCATGGTCCTGTCGCAAAGCCGGCTCCCCCGTTTGCGGACTATGCTCGCGCCTACTTCAGCAGGTCGCGCGCGATCACGACCTTCTGCACCTCGCTGGCGCCCTCGTAGATCCTGAGCGCCCTGATCTCGCGGTAGAGTTCCTCGACCTTGACGCCGCGGGTGACGCCGAGCCCGCCATGGATCTGCACGGCGCGATCGATCACCCTCTGGGCGTTCTCGGTCGCGACCAGCTTGGCCAGTGCCGCCTCACGGGTGACGCGGGCCGCGCCCCGGTCCTTGGTCCAGGCGGCGCGGTAAACGAGCAAGGCGGCGGCATCGACCTCGGTCGCGCTGTCGGCGATCGCCGCCTGCGAGAGCTGGAGGTCGCCGAGCGTGCCGCCGAAGAGCTTGCGGTTCTTGGCGTGCGACACCGTCTCGTGCAGGGCGCGCCGGGCGAAGCCCAGCGCCGCGGCGCCGACTGTCGAGCGGAAGATGTCGAGCGTCGCCATCGCGACCTTGAAGCCGTCGCCCGGACCGCCGATGCGGTTCGTGACGGGGATGCGGCAGGCATCGAACCGCAGTGTCGCCAGCGGATGCGGCGCGATCACGTCGATGCGTTCGGCGATCGAGAGACCGGGCGTATCGGCTTCGACCAGATAGGCGGAGAGGCCGCGCGCGCCCGGCGCTTCGCCGGAGCGGGCGAAGACGACGTAATGGTCGGCGATGCCGCCATTCGAGATCCAGGTCTTCTCGCCGTCGATCCGGACATGGCTATTGCCATCCGGCGTCGCCGTCGTCGCCAGCGCCGCGACGTCGGAGCCGGCCTCCTTCTCGGAGAGGGCGAAGGCAGCGATCGCCTCGCCACGCGCCACTGCCGGCAGGATGCGTGCTTTCATCTCGGGCGAGCCGGCGACGCTGATCGAGCCGGTACCGAGCCCCTGCATGGCGAAGGCGAAATCGGCGAGCCCGTCGCGGGCGGCCAGGATCTCGCGGGCGAGGCAGAGCGTGCGCACGTCGAGCGCGGCATGCAGTCCGCCATGTTCGGCCGGCACCGCGGCCCTGAGGAAGCCAGCATCACCCAGCGCCTTCACCCGGGCCCGGCAGGCCTCGTCGACGTCGTCATGCGGCAGGCCGGGCAGGGTGGCGTCGGCCCAGGCGGAGAGCCGCTGCGCGAAGTCGCGGTGATCGGCCTCGAAGAAGGGCCAGTCGAGCGTGTCGCCAAGAATGCCGGTGCCGAGCGAAGCCATCTCAATTGCCCTCGAACACCGGTTTCCGCTTCTCGGCGAAGGCGTGATAGGCGCGGGCGAAATCCTCGGTCTGCATGCACAGCGCCTGCGCCACCGCTTCCGCCTCGATCGCGGACTCGACCGACATCGCCCATTCCATTTCGAGCATGCGCTTGGTCATGGCGTTGGCGAAGGTCGGCCCGTCGGCGAGCTCGGCGGCAAGCGCCTGCGCCTCGGCGAGGACGGTCTCGCGGGCGATCAGGCGGTTGAGGAAGCCCCAGCGCTCGGCCTCGTCGCCCTTGAGCACCCGGCCGGTATAGAGCAGCTCGGCGGCACGGCCCTGGCCGATGATGCGCGGCAGCATCGCGCAGGCGCCCATGTCGCAGCCGGCGAGGCCGACGCGGTTGAACAGGAAGGCGATCTTGGTCTCGGCCGTGCCGAGGCGCAGGTCCGAGGCCATCGCGACGATCGCGCCGGCGCCGGCGCAGATGCCGTCGATCGCGGCGATCACCGGCTGCGGGCAGGCGCGCATGGTCTTGACCAGCTCGCCGGTCATCCGGGTGAATTTGAGGAGGTCCTTGGTGTCCATCGCGACCAGTGGCCCGATGATCTCGAAGACGTCGCCGCCCGAGGAGAAATTGCCGCCGGCGCCGGTGACCACGATTGCCTTGACGTCCTCTTCCTTCTGCGTCGCCAGGAAGAAGTCGGTGAGCTCGCGATAGCTCTCGAAGGTCAGCGGGTTCTTCTTCTCAGGCCGGTTCAGCGTCACCGTCGCGACCTTGCCGGCGACCGAGAGCTGGAAATGCTGCGGCTTGAAGCCGGAGAGCGGCAGGGTGACGGGGTTGGCGCTGGTCATTCGTTCTCTCCCGCCGTGGACGGCGTGCCGTTCTGGCGATTGCTGATGGCCTGGTGCAGCGAGGTCTTGACCCCACCAAGCAGCCGGAAAAGCTGGCCGATCTCGGCCGGTCCCAGCCCGGCGAAGAGCTCGGCGATCCAGTCCTCATGGCGCTCGGCCATCGCCTTGAAGGCGCGCCGGCCCTGGGCGGTGAGCGTCAGCACCTGGACGCGCCGGTCCTGCGCCGCCGGGCGCTTGTCGACCAGCCCGTCGGCGAGCAGGCCCGCGACGACGGCGGTGACGTTGCCGTTCGAGACCATCAGGCGCTGCGAGACCTCGCCGACGGTCATGCCGGTCGTCGATTTCTCGAGCTGCGCCATCAGGTCGAAGCGCGGCAGTGTCGTCTTGAACTCTTCGCGCAGGCGGGTGCGGATCTCGCTCTCGATCAGGGTCGAGCAGGTCAGCATCCGCAGCCAGAGCCGAAGCTCGTCCTTATGGTCGCCGGGGCGCTCGCTCGCCTTGGTCTCGCGGTCGAGCAGGGGGGCGGTGGACGGGATCTCCATGATCAGAACTCCCCGCCATTGATCAGGATGGACTGCCCGGTGATGCCGCGGCTCTGCGGGCCGCAGAGATTGAGCACGGCGGCAGCAACCTCCTCCGGCGTGATCAGCCGATGCTGCGGATTGTCCTTGGTCAGCTCCGCCAACGCCTCTTCGCGGCTCTTGCCGGTCTTGGCGGCGATCGTCGTCAGGCTGCCGGCGACCATGTCGGTATCGGTATAGCCGGGGCAGACGGCGTTGACCGTGACGCCGCTGCGCGCCGTTTCCAGGGCCAGCGACCTCACGAGGCCGACCACGGCGTGTTTGGCTGCGACATAGGCCGAGACGTAAGCGTAGCCACGATGGCCCGCAGTCGAGGCTATCGCGATCAGCCGGCCGGAGCGGCGCTCGGTCATGCCCGGCAAGGCCGGCCGGAAGCAGTTCACCGCACCGATCAGGTTGATCTCGACCATGCGCCGGAACAGCTCGGCATCGCTGCGCTGGAAACTCGCGCTCTCGGCCGCGCCGGCATTGGCGACGACGATGTCGAAGGGGCGTCCCGCCGCGAGCCCGGCCATCACCTCGCGCACCGCCGCTTCGTCGGTGACGTCGACGGCATGGGCGGAATCGGCCGCGCCGGCGAGCACCGCCTGTTGCAGGATGTCGTCATTGCGGCCGATGATCGAGACGCGGGCGCCGGCCTGGCGCAAGGTGGAGGCGATAGCGCGGCCAATGCCGCGTCCGCCGCCGCTCACCAGGGCATGTTGTCCCGCCAGAGCCGATGCCATGCCGTTCACTCCCTCTTGGCAGTCAATATATTTTAGGTCTGAAACATTTTGCAAGAGGCGAGGGGGGAGTTGCACGTTGGTGCAGAATGGTCCGAAATATCAGAGTTTTATGCATGTTCTTGTTGAGTTTGGCCCGAATGAGCAGCGGCTCGACGCTAACTTCCGATCGGAGGCTTGAGCCAAAATTATTTTAGGTTTAAAATGATTTTCTCAGCCAGGGAGAGCGTCATGCGCATTGCGGTGGTGGGCGGCGGGCCGGCAGGCCTCTATTACGCGCTGCTGATGAAGCGGGACTGGCCCGAGCTCGACGTCACCGTCTTCGAGCGCAACCGCCCCGACGACACCTTCGGCTTCGGCGTCGTCTTCTCCGACCAGACGCTCGACCTGTTCAAGGCCGCCGATCTGCCGAGCTATGAGGCGATCGTCCGCAGCTTCGCCTATTGGGACGATATCGAGATCCATTTCAAAGGCACGGTGCGCCGCGTGCCCGGCAACGGCTTCTGCGGCTGCTCGCGCCGCACGCTGCTGATGCTGCTGCAGGAGCGGGCGCGCCAGGTCGGCGTCAAGCTCACCTTCTCGCAGGAGATCGAGGATGTCGCGGCGTTGAAGCGCGATTATGACCTCGTCGTCGCTGCCGATGGCATCAACAGCCGCATCCGCGAGGGTGATCGCGAGCGCTTCGCGCCTGAGGTCGACCTCAGGCCGAACCGCTTCGTCTGGATGGGCTCGACCCGGCCCTTCGACGCCTTCACCTTCTTCTTCAAGCAGACGCAGCATGGCGTCTTCATCGCCCATTGCTACCAGTACGAGCCGGGGCAATCGACCTGGGTGCTCGAGACCGATCCCGAAACCTTCGCCCGCGCCGGGCTGGAGGGCATGGACGAAGCCGGCACCGCCGCCTTCCTGGAGGAGGTCTTCACCGAGGAACTGCAGGGCCACAGGCTGATCGCCAACCGCTCGCTCTGGCGGCAATTCCCGATGATCCGCTGCAGCAACTGGGTGGTCGACAATGTCGTGCTGCTCGGCGACGCCAAGGCGACGGCGCATTTCTCGATCGGCTCCGGCACCAAGCTCGCCATGGAGGATTCGATCGCGCTGCACCGCGCCTTCCATCGTGCCGGGCTCGACGTCAGAGCGGCGCTCGCCGCCTTCGAGACCGGGCGGCGCGAGGAGGTCGAGAAGACCCAGCACGCCGCCGATGTCTCGCTGGTCTGGTTCGAGCAACTCGAGCGCTTCTGGGATTTCGAGCCGCTGCGCTTCGCTTTCGGCTTGATGACCCGCTCCAAGGCGATCACCTACGACAATCTCGCTCTGCGCGCGCCGGACTTCGTCGCGGCGATCGACCGGCTGGTCGCCGACGATCTCGGCGCCGATCAGGCGACGCGCCGCGACGGCACGCCGGTGCCGCCGGCCTTCCAGCCGTTCGCCTTGCGCGAGATGAAGGTCGCGAACCGCTTCGTCGTTTCGCCGATGTGCCAGTATTCGGCTGAGGACGGCCTCCCGGGCGACTGGCACCTGATGCATTACGGCGCCCGCGCCGTCGGTGGGGCAGGGCTCGTCTTCACCGAGATGACCTGCGTCTCGGCCGATGCCCGCATCACCCCCGGCTGCACCGGCCTCTACAATGACCAGCAGGAAGCGGCCTGGACCCGTATCGTCGACTTCGTCCACGACAACTCGGCTGCGAAGATCTGCCTGCAGCTCGGCCATGCCGGCCGCAAGGGCGCGAGCAAGCTGATGTGGGACGGGATGGACCGTCCGCTTGCGCAAGGCGCCTGGCCGATCGTCTCGGCCTCGCCCTTGCCGTATTATCCCGAGAGCCAGATTCCGCGCGAACTGACACGTGCCGACATGGACCGGGTCAAGGCCGACTTCGTCGCGGCGGCTGAGCGCGGCCTGCGCGCCGGCTTCGACATGCTCGAACTGCACTGCGCCCATGGCTATCTGCTCGCGAGCTTCCTCTCGCCGCTGACCAATCAGCGCGCCGACGCCTATGGCGGCTCGCTCGAAAACCGTCTGCGCTTCCCGCTCGAAGTCTTTGCCGCGCTTCGCCAGACATGGCCGGCCGACAAGCCGATGTCGGTGCGCATCTCGGCGACGGATTGGCAGGAGGGCGGCATCAGCCCCGAGGATTCGGTCGCCATCTCGGAAGCGTTCGCCGAGGCGGGCTGCGACCTCGTCGACGTCTCGACCGGTCAGACCACGCCGCGCGCGCGCCCGCTCTATGGCCGCATGTTCCAGACTCCCTTCGCGGACCGGATCCGCAACGAGGCCGGTGTCGCAACCATGTGTGTCGGCGCCATCACCTCTGCCGACCAGGCCAACACCATCGTCGCTGCCGGGCGCGCCGATCTCGTCGCACTCGGGCGGCCGCATCTGGCCGATCCCTCCTTCGTGCTGCGGGCCGCAGCCTGGTATGGCGCCGATGTCGCCCAGCCGGTGCAGTACCAGCCCGGCAAGGATCAGCTCATGCGCAACACGCCGCGCGAGCGCGAAGAGCTGCAGGACCTGAAGATCAAGGCCAAGCCGAGCCGGCATGGCGGCGCTCCGGCGGTTTCGGTCGCACGGGCGGCGGAGTAGTGGAAACTCCTCCGTAGTTCCGGAGAAGCCGCGCAACGCCGCAACACCAGAAGCGCTGGAGATGCGCCTGACATTGCATTGGCGCAATTTATGATTGGATGTGCGCCGCCTTTATGGCGTAGACGCAACGACTATCTTGGTGGGCAACGGAAGCGCCTCGTCAGATGAGGCGTGCAACCAAGGGGTCAGCACCATGCAGCTCACCGGCATCCACCACGTTACCGCCATCACCGCCCAGGCCGCGCAGAACCGGCGCTTCTATGTCGAGACGCTTGGCCTGCGGCTGGTCAAGAAGACGGTGAACCAGGATGACACCTCCGCCTATCACCTGTTCTATGCCGACGGCGCCGGCTCGCCCGGCTCCGATTTGACCTTCTTCGACTGGCCCACGGCTCCCGCAAGGCGCGGCACGCATTCGATCACCCGCACCGCGCTCAGGGTCGCGAGCGAAGCCTCGCTCGACTTCTGGCGCGAGCGCCTGACGGCGGCGGGCGTTGCGGTCTCGGATACGCGTCTTCTCAATGGTCGCGCCGCACTCGATTTCGAGGATCCGGAAGGCCAGCGCCTGACGCTCGTCGTCGATGGTGGTGCGATCCCCTTCGTCGCCTGGGAGAAGAGTCCGGTTCCGGCCGAGCACCAGATCCGCGGCCTCGGTCCAGTGACGATCTCGGTACCGCAAATCGAGCGGACCGAGCTCGTCCTGACCAAGCTGCTCGGATTGCAGCGGATCGCGGACTATCGCGACGCGGCCCATGCCACCGGCGACATCCATGTCTTCCGGATCGGCGAGGGCGGCCCGGCAGCCGAGCTCAACGTCGCAGTCGAGGCCGGTCTTGCTCCGGCGCGCGAAGGCGCTGGCGGCGTCCACCACCTGGCGCTGCGTACGCCGAGCTTCGGCGAGTACGATGCCTGGGCCGAGCGGCTGCGCGCCTCGGGCTACCCCAATAGCGGGCCGGTCGATCGCTTCTATTTCCGCTCGCTCTATCTGCGCGAGCCGAATGGGGTGCTGATCGAGATCGCCAGCGACGGGCCGGGCTTCGCCACCGACGAGCCCTTCGAGACCATGGGCGAGGGGCTCTCGCTGCCCCCCTTCCTGGAGTCGAAGCGGGCGACGATCGAGGCCGGACTGAAGCCCCTGGCCTGACGACGTCCGGGTCATAAAAACGCGCTACGGCCACCCCGGCCGCAGCGCGAGAGGCGTTCCCTAAAATTGCTTTTGATTCATCGCGAATTAACCAAGGTCGCGCTGAATGAACCTCGAGAGGTTGGGGCTTCCCGAGACTGACGAACGGGCCGCTACGGTCTGCCCAGCGCGCAATCGAGCGCGATGGCTAGACGAGTAGGGCGCTGTGCCTCAGCGGGAAGCCTGCAAGGTGTCCCGAGGCGTTGCGTATGCGTAGCTCGACCAAGTTCGCCGGCTATTCCTATAGTCTGAAGCGCCGGCGTAGCATCCCGTTCATTCGCCTCGGCGTGCTCATAGCGGTCGCCGGCGGTGCGGTGGCAGGCATGTCGGCCTGGTCGAACCGGCAGGTCGTGCCGGTTGCCAGCATCGGACATGTCGCTGCGAAACAGGCGCAGCACCGGCCGGCCATGCCCGCAAACACTTCGACGCCGCTGCTCCGCCCCGGCTATGTCGCCGGTTATGTCGCGCAGTCGCTCGCCGACAGCGGTCCGCTCTCCGGTCGGTTCCAGTCTGCGATGCCGACACAGATTGCAACGGTGTTCGATCCTGAGACCACGGGCTCGATCGCGCCGTCCGAACCGGTCGGCCCGAGCGCGGCGACGAGCACGACCACGATCGCCGTTCAGCCCGCAACCGAACCGTCGCGCATCGCGCTGATCGCGCCGCGCCCGGTCCCGCGCCCTTCCGATCTCAAGCTGCCGACGCCGCCCGAGCCGCGCGTCGCCGTGCGTGCGACGACTCACCAAGGCAAGGACGTCGTCGCCAAGGTCGAGCCCACCGACAACCGCTCCTTCTTCGAAAAGCTCTTCGGCGTGAATGCCAATGCGCCGCAGAGCTCCGGCGAGCGTCTCGCCTATGCCGCGCCGCAGGACGACATCACCCAGCGCAGCGGCCGCGGCAGCGGCCTCACGGTCGCGCCGGCCCCCATGCCGGCGCCGATGGCGTCGACGCCGCCGGCAGCCAGCGGCAAGACCGCGGTTTACGACATCAGCGCGCGCGTGGTGTACCTGCCCAATGGCGAGCGTCTTGAGGCCAATTCCGGCTTCGGTGAGATGATGAACGACCTCCGCTTCGTCCACGTGCGGATGAAGGGGCCGACGCCGCCGCACGTCTACAATCTGACCGAACGCGAAGCCCTGTTCCATGGCGTGCGCGCCATCCGCATGCATCCGGTCGGCGGCAGCGGCAAGATCTTCGGCCGGGCCGGATTGCTGGTCCACAACTACCTGCTCGGGCCGCGCGGCGACTCGAATGGCTGCGTCTCGGTCAAGGACTATGATCGCTTCCTGCAGGCCTTCCTGCGTGGCGAGATCAAGCAACTCGTCGTCGTCGCCGGCCGGAGCTGAAGCGCTCCGCCTGCCTTGCGCGATCGGCATCAGGCTGGTCTGATCGGCCAATGACGAGACTGGCCGATCTTGCGATACGCCTGCTGGCGTTCTCGGTGCTGGCGTTCCCATTGGCAGTGGCCGGTCCGGCCACTGCCGAAGTGCGTTTCGGCAAGAATGTCCGCATTGGCGGGCATGACGTCTCGAACCAGCGCTTCGACCGCAGGAATCGCGGCGTCTATCACATCCATGAAGGCCGGCCGCGCAATTCGGGCTGCACCTGGCGCTCGGACGGAAGGGGCGGGCGCGTCAAGGTCTGCCACCTCCAACGCATCAGGCGGTACTGACAAACGAAAAGGGGCCAGCGCGAAGCTGGCCCCAATCCATTGAGCAGCATGCAGGGCCGCGGAGTGACCGCCGACCCTGCGCGTCGTCCGCTTAAAACTCTTCCCATCCGGCATCGCCGCCGCGGGCGTTCGCGACCTTGCGGGCAGAGGCCGGGGCATAGGCTGGGGTAGCGCGCTCGCGGCGTGGAGCAGGCCGCTGCTGCTGCGCAAAGGCCGCCTCCGCCAGCCCCCGAAGCCGCTCCGGCTCGGACGCATTGGCTGGTGCAAGCGCAGCCGACTGATGCGAGCTCGCGCCGGCGCCCTCGCCGGTCCGGAAGCCGGAGACCAGCGTGTTGAGCTCGCCGATCTTGCTCGACAGCGCGCCGGCCGAGGCGGCGCTCTGCTCGGCGAGGGCGGCGTTCTGTTGGGTCATCTCGTCCATATGGGCGACGGTCTGGCTCATCTCCTCGATGCCGTTGGCCTGCTCGCTCGAAGCGGCAGCCACTTCCGAGACGGTCGCCTGGACGTTCTGCGAGGCCGAGACGATGCGGGTGAGCGCATCGCCGGCCTGACGCACCAGCTTCACGCCGGATTCGATCTCGATGTTCGAGGAGGAGATCAAACCCGAAATGTCCTTGGCCGCCTCGCCGGAACGCTGGGCGAGGGTGCGCACCTCGCTGGCGACCACGGCGAAGCCCTTGCCGGCATCACCGGCACGCGCCGCCTCGACCGCCGCGTTCAGCGCCAGCAGGTTGGTCTGGAAGGCGATATCGTCGATCACGCGGGTGATGTCGGAGATCTTCTTCGAGGCCGCCTCGATCCGCTCCATCGCCGAGACGGCGTCGGTGACGATGTTGCCGCCGGTCTGCGCGACCTGCATCGCTTCGCCGGCCTGGCGCACTGCCTGCTGGGCGGCCTGGGCGGCCGCTTTCACCGAGGCAGCGAGTTGCTCGGTCGTCGCAGCGCTCTCTTCCAGCGAGGAGGCCTGCTCTTCGGTGCGCTTGGAAAGGTCGTCCGCGCCTGTGTTGATCTCGCGCGCCGAAAGCCCGACATCCGCCGACATGGTCTGGATCGTGCTGACCGTCGAGGACAGGCGCGACATCGTCTCGTTGATCGCATCCTTCAGCTCGGCGAAGCGGCCGCGATAGGCGGTCGGCACCTGATGGGTCAGGTCGCCGGCAGCGAGGGCCTGCAGCACCGCGACGAATTCCGTGGTGGCATTGTCGACCACCACGTTGATCTCGTTGATCCCGGCGACCAGCTGCTGCATCTGCTCGTCACCATGCTCGATCTGGAGCCGGGCCGAGAAATCGCCAGCCGCCGCCGCAGCGACGACCTCGCCGACATCCGACACCACCAAGGCCATCGCATCAGCCGAGCGAATCCGCGCCGCGGAGGCCGCACGCTCCTGCTCCTGCAGCAGCGCGACCTGCTCCGTGCTCTGGCGCAGCACCGAGACCGCGCGAGCCATCTCGCCGATCTCGTCGCGGCGTCTGGTATGCGGCACCTCGATCTGGGTGTCGCCTGCGGTCAGGCGGCTCATCGTTCCGCCAAGATCGATCAGGGGACGGATGATCGAGCGCCGTGAGAACACCAGCGCGCCGAAAATGGCGGCACCGAGCACCAGGATCAGCGCAACCGGCAGCCAGGTCCGAACCTGCTCAGAAAAGGCGCTCGAGGCTGCGTCGACTTCGTTGGCGAGGGCCTCGTTGGCGCCGCTGAGTCCGGTGAGCTCTTCCTGCAGCGTCGTCCGGTTCTTCTTGCTGGCGTCGCTGTTGCCCCAGGCTTCGGCCGCGCGTGCCGAAATCTCGCGGACCATGCGTGTCGTCTCGAGCCGGATGGCGACGAACTCGGTGATCAGCGCGCTGATCTTCTCCATGCGTTCGCGCTCGCTGGCGGGAACCAGCTTGGCGAGGTCCTTGCGGCGCTCCTCGACCTTGGTCAGGCCGCCCTCGACCGTCGTCGCGGCGATCCCGGCGAAATGCGGATTGCGGGCGGTGTAGACGAGATAGGAATCGGCGACCACCAGGTTGACCGCGGCATTGAGCCGTTCGGCAGCGAGGGCGATATGGTTCTGCTGTGATGAGCGCTCGTTCATCGTGTCGATGCGGGTCATCGCCAGCAATGCGCAACCGACTGCAACCAAGGCGCCGGCCGCGACGATCGCGATCAGCCCCAGAATCTGGGTCCTGATGGATTTCATGATGTCCCCTCGCAGGCCGCTAGTTCGACTGCGGCGCTGCAAGGTAGCGAGAGGCCTTGAATCCAGAGTTAACTGCGATTGGCCTCAGAGCAATTTTTAATCGGTTGAAGCGTCGTTCCGGGAAAGCGACGCAAGCAACGCAGCTCCGAAACCTGTCATGGAGCTGCGTTCTATGACGGCTTGCTCTACGTCTCGGCGGCGTCGGCCTTCTTGACCTTGGTACCCTTCGCCTTCGCGGGGGCCTTCTTGGTGGCCGCCGGCTTCTTGGCAGGAGCCTTCGCCTTGCCCTTCGCGCCGCCGCCGGCCGCTGCCTTGGCGTTGACTAGCTCGATCGCCTGCTCGGCAGTGATGCTCTCCTGCGCCATTGTCTTCGGCAGGGTGGCGTAGACCTTGCCCCAGGCGACGTAAGGTCCGTAGCGGCCGGCCCTGACCTCCATCTTGCCGCCCTGCGGGTGCTCGCCAAGCTCACGTCCGGGCGTCGCCGCGGCATTGCCGAAACGGCGGCCGCCCGCGCCGCTTTCCTTGGCCACGATCAGATCGATCGCCCGGTTGGCACCGATCTCCAGGATATCGTCGGCCTTGTCGATATTGGCGTAGGTCTTGCCGTGCTGGACGTAAGGCCCGTAGCGGCCGATGCCGGCAAGGATCGGCTCGCCGCTGGTCGGATGCTTCGCGACCTCGCGCGGCAGCGAGAGCAGGGCGAGCGCCTTTTCCAGCGTCAGCGAGCCGACGGTCTCGCCCTTGGGCAGGCTCGAACGCTTCGGCTTCTCGCCATCGCCGAGCTGGATATAGGGGCCGAAGCGGCCGTCGCGTGCGGTGACCTCAAGATCGGTGACCGGGTCCTTGCCGAGGATGCGCACGCCGTTCTGCGCCTGCCCACCTTCTGCCGAGGCCTCGCCGTCGGCGGCGGAGGCGCTGAGCGGGCGGGTGAAGCGGCATTCGGGATAGTTTGAGCAGCCGACGAAGGCGCCGAACTTGCCGAGCTTGAGCGAGAGCGTGCCGGTGCCGCAGACCTGACAACTGCGCGGATCACCGCCATCGGCGCGCGGCGGGAAGACGTGCTCGCCCAGGATGCCGTTCAGCGCCTCCAGCACGTCGCCGACGCGCAGTTCCTTGGTCTCGCCGATCGACTTGGTGAACTCCTCCCAGAATTCACGCAGCAGCGCCTTCCAGTCGACATCGCCGCTGGAGACCAGATCGAGCTTCTCCTCCAGGCTGGCAGTGAAGTCGAACTCGACATAGCGCTTGAAGAAGGACTCCAGGAATGCCGTGACCAGCATGCCCTTGTCCTCGGGCACCAGCCGCTTCTTCTCGACGCGGACATATTCGCGGTCGCGCAGCGTCGCCAGCGTCGCGGCATAGGTGGAAGGGCGGCCGATGCCGAGCTCCTCCATGCGCTTGACCAGGCTCGCTTCCGAGAAGCGCGGCGGCGGCTCGGTGAAATGCTGGTCGGCGGCGATGGCGCGCTTCTCCAGCGGATCGCCGGCCTTCATTGCTGGCAGCTTCTTTGAGTCCTCGTCTTCCTCGTCGTCGCGGCTCTCCTGATAGAGCGTCAGGAAGCCGTCGAAGAGCACGACCTGGCCGGTGGCACGCAATTCGAGTGCACGGGCACCAACCTGAGCGGCGATGTCGACGGTGGTGCGCTCGATCGAGGCCGATTCCATCTGGCTGGCGATGGTGCGCTTCCAGATCAGCTCGTAGAGCTTGGCCTGCTCCGGTTCGAGATGGCGCGAGACCATTGCCGGCAGGCGGCCGAGATCGGTCGGGCGGATCGCCTCGTGGGCCTCCTGCGCGTTCTTGGCCTTGACGGTGTATTTGCGCGGCACGTCCGGCACGTAATTGTCGCCGAATTCCTTGCCGATGACGCGCCGCGCCGCCGCGATCGCCGAGCCGTCCATGTCGACGCCGTCGGTTCGCATATAGGTGATCAGTCCGACGGTCTCACCGCCGATGTCGACGCCCTCGTAGAGACGCTGCGCCACCTGCATGGTGCGGGCAGGCGCCATGCCGAGCTTGCGCGAGGCCTCCTGCTGCAGCGTCGAGGTCTGGAAAGGCGGCTGGGGGTGGCGCCTGACCGGCTTGGCCTCGACTTCGGCAACGGAGAAGCGCGCGGTCTCCAGCGCTGCCTTGAAGGCCTGCGCCTCCTCGCCTGTGCCGATGTCGAGCCGCGTGATCTTCTTGCCGTCGGCGCCGGAGAGGCGCGCCTCGAAGGTCGCGCCGCTGCCGGTCGCGAGCGTCGCGATCAGCGACCAGTATTCGCGCGCCCGGAAGGCTTCGATCTCGCGCTCGCGGTCGCAGACCAGGCGCAGCGCCACCGACTGCACGCGCCCGGCCGAGCGGGCGCCCGGCAATTTGCGCCAGAGCACCGGCGAGAGCGTGAAGCCGACGAGATAGTCGAGGGCGCGGCGGGCGAGATAGGCGTCGACCAGCGCCTGGTCGATCGGGCGTGGATTGGCCAGCGCCTTCTGCACCGCATCCTTGGTCACGGCATTGAAGGTGACACGCTCGACCGGGATGCCCTTGATGGCGCGCTTCTGGTTCAGCGCCTCCAGCACATGCCAGGAGATTGCCTCGCCCTCGCGATCCGGGTCGGTGGCGAGAATGACCTTCTCGGCGTTCTTGGCTGCCCGCGCGATCTCGGCGACCTGCTTGGCGCCGCGCCCCTCGGTCTCCCACAGCATGGCGAAGTCGTTCTCGGGGTCGACCGAGCCGTCCTTCGCGGGCAAGTCGCGAATGTGCCCGAACGAGGCGATGACCTCGTAGTCGGGGCCCAGATACTTATTGATCGTCTTGGCCTTGGCCGGCGACTCGACGACGAGGAGCTTCATGACGCTTCAAATCTCATAAGCAAGAGGTGAGGCCGGCGCACATATCTTGCCAGCCTCGCCGAACTTGGCGCGGGGCGCGTTGATAGCGGTTCGGGATTGCGCGCGAAAGTGGTTCACGCGGCCGGCCCTGTCAAACCCGATTCTGCTTTTCGAGGGCAGGGTGGTCAGGCTACGTCACCAGCCAACGCTGTTTTGATGTATGTCATGGAGAGCTGAGCATGTCGTCGCAGAACCGGACAACCCGGCTGACCTCTCTCGACATACGCGGGCGCAAGGGCGGCGAGCCGCTCGTCGCGCTGACCGCCTATACCGCGCCGATGGCACGGATCGTCGACGAGGTTGCGGACGTGGCGCTGGTCGGCGACTCGCTCGGCATGGTCGTCTACGGGCTCGACAGCACTGTCCCGGTGACGCTGGAGATGATGAGCCTGCATGGCCAGGCGGTGACGCGCGCCACGACGCGCTCGCTTGTCGTGATCGATATGCCCTTCGGGAGCTATGAGGAAAGCCGGGAGCAGGCCTTCCGCAATGCCGCCCGGCTGCTCAAGGAGACCGGGGCAGGGGCGGTCAAGCTCGAGGGCGGCCAGAGGATGGCCGAGACGGTGCGCTTCCTCGTCGAGCGCGGCGTGCCGGTGATGGGCCATGTCGGATTGACGCCGCAGGCGGTCAACACGCTCGGCGGCTACAAGGCGCAGGGGCGCAGCAAGGCGGAATGGCCGGCGATTATCGCCGATGCCACGGCGATAGCCGACGCGGGTGCGTTCTCCTTGGTGATCGAGGCGGTTGCGGAGCCGCTGGCGGCCGAGATCACCGACCGGATCGCGATTCCGACCATCGGCATCGGCGCCTCGGCGGCCTGTGACGGCCAGGTCCTCGTCCTCGACGACATGCTCGGCCTCACCGGCCGCGTGCCGAAATTCGTCAAGACCTATGGCGATCTCGCCGGGCAGGCGCGCGAAGCGGTGCATACCTATGCCGCCGAGGTGCGCAGCCGGCAGTTTCCGGGCGAGCAGCATGTCTACGCGCTGAAGGCGGAGTGACGAAGCTCCACAGCAAGTTCGTCCGCTGCCTTGCGCCGGCCACGACTCGCCCCTAAACAGCGGTCTTCAAATGACATCGCCCGCACCGCTCTATCCGCACCGGCACCTCCTCGGGATCGAGGGGCTGTCTCATTTGGATATCGAGGCGCTGCTCGAGCGCGCCGAGACCTATGTCGCGCTATCGCGGCAGATTGAGAAGAAAACCGCGACGCTGCGCGGACGCACCCAGATCAACCTGTTCTTCGAACCCTCGACGCGGACGCAAGCCTCGTTCGAGCTCGCCGGCAAGCGCCTCGGCGCCGATGTGATGAACATGTCGGTCGGCTCCTCCTCGGTGAAGAAGGGCGAGACGCTGATCGACACCGCCGCGACGCTGAACGCGATGCGGCCCGACATCCTGGTGGTGCGTCATCACGCCGCCGGCGCGGTCAACCTGCTCGCCCGCAAGGTCGACTGCTCGGTCGTCAACGCCGGCGACGGCGCCCATGAGCATCCGACACAGGCGCTGCTCGACGCTCTGACGATCCGCCGCAACAAGGGCCGCATCGCCGGGCTGACCGTCGCGATCTGCGGCGATATCGTGCATTCGCGCGTCGCCCGCTCCAACATCATCCTGCTCAGCGCGCTTGGCGCCAAGGTGCGCCTGATCGCGCCCTCGACCCTGCTGCCGACCGGTGTCGAGCGCATGGGGGTCGAGGTCTTCCGCGACATGAAGAAGGGGCTGGAGGGCGTCGACATCGTGATGATGCTGCGCCTGCAGCTCGAACGCATGAACGGCGCCTTCGTGCCGTCCTCGAAGGAGTATTTCCGCTATTTCGGGCTCGACCGCGAGAAGCTCTCGCTGGCGGCGCCCGACGCGCTCGTCATGCATCCCGGCCCGATGAATCGCGGCGTCGAGATCTCTTCCGAGGTCGCCGACGGCGCCCAGTCGCTGATCCGCGAGCAGGTCGAGATGGGCGTCGCCGTGCGCATGGCGGTGCTCGATGCGCTTGCGCAGCATCTCCCGAATGGTTGAGCCTGATGGAGCTCTTCCTCGCCTGGCTGCTACGTCAGATGCGCCGGGCTCGGATTGTCTTCGTCGGACTCTATCTCCTGGTCGTGGCCGGCTTCGTCTATGCCGAGCCGCGTTCGGCCTGGACCTGGCTGATTGTGCTGCTCGGCGCGCTCCTGTGCGTCGGCATCTGGGGGCTGGTCGGGTTCTGGCACTATGTCTTCACGCAGCGCCGCGAGCGCGAAAACGGGGTCGAGCGTAGCGATGGCTGACGGCAGCGGGCAGAGTGGCGACGTTGCGATCCTCGGCGCGCGGCTGGTCGATCCGGCCTCCGGCCGCGACGGCGTCGGCAGCGTCCTGATCCGCGACGGGCTGATCGCCGATGTCCACTGGGGCGGCGATCGCCCGGAGCTGCCCGCCGGTATCGAGGTGGAAGAGGCGCGCGGCCTCGTTCTGGCGCCTGGCCTCGTCGACCTGCGCGCCTTTCTCGGCGAGCCCGGCGCCGAATTCCGCGAGACGCTGGGAACCGGTTCGCAGGCCGCAGCAGCAGGCGGCGTCACCACGGTGATCTGCCGCCCGGACACCGATCCGCCGATCGACGACCCCTCAGTGATCGACTTCATCAAGCGCCGCGCCCGCGACAAGGCGATCGTCAATGTCCTGCCGGCGGCAGCGCTGACCAAGGGGCTGGCCGGCAAGGAGATCACCGAGTTCGGCCTGCTGCTCGAGGCCGGCGCGGTCGCCTTCAGCGACGGCGCCAACGGCGTGCGCAACCCGCAGCTCATGCGCCGCGCCATGATCTACGCCCGCGATTTCGACGCGCTGCTGATGAACCATGTCGAAGACCCCGATTTGCGCGGCTCCGGCGTGATGAACGAGGGCGAGTTCGCCAGCCGCAAGGGCCTGCCGGGCATCCCGCACGAGGCCGAGACGGTGATGCTGGAGCGCGATCTGCGCCTCGCCAGGGCCACCGGCGCCCGCTACCACGCCGCCATGATCTCCTGCTCGGATTCGCTTGACCTGATCCGCCGGGCCAAGGAGGACGGGCTTTCCGTCACCTGCGGCGTCTCGATCAACAATCTCTGCCTGAACGAGAACGATGTCGGCGAGTACCGCACCTTCTGCAAGGTCTCGCCGCCGCTCCGGCACGAGGACGAGCGGCTGGCGATGATCGCGGCGGTAGCCGAGGGTCTGGTCGACGTCATCGTCTCCGACCACGACCCGCAGGATGTCGAGACCAAGCGCCAGCCCTTCGCCGAGGCCGCAAATGGCGCGCTCGGTATCGAAACGCTGCTGCCGGCGGCGCTCAGGCTCTATCACGGCGAGCAGATCGGCCTTGCCTCGCTGTTCGCCGCCTTGTCGAGCCGGCCGGCCGAACTGCTGGGCCTGGGTTGTGGCCGCCTCGTGGCAGGCGCACCGGCCGATCTCGCCTTGATCGACATCGACGCGCCCTTCGTCGTCGACAAGCGCAAGCTCAAATCGCGCGCCAAGAACTCGCCCTTCGACGAGGCGCGGCTGCAGGGGCTGGTGCAGGCGACCTTCGTCGGTGGCCGGGTGGTCTATCGCGGCGAAGCAGCTTAAGCTCAGCTAAGGCGGGCAGGGGAGGTTGTATGGCTGAGGCGTTCGCTTGGACGTTTCCAGGCCCAATGGGGCTTGCGGCGCTCGTCCTCGGCTATCTCTGCGGCTCGATCCCGTTCGGCATCATCCTGACCCGGCTCGCAGGCGGGCCGGATCTGCGCACGATCGGCTCCGGCAATATCGGCGCGACCAATGTCCTGCGGACCGGCAACAAGAAGCTGGCGGCGCTGACGCTACTTGGCGACATGCTGAAGGGGACGGCCGCGGTCCTGCTTGCCGGCTGGCTCCTCGGCGGCAAGGGGGCGGCGTTGGCTGCCGGCCTCGGCGCCTTCCTTGGCCATATCTTCCCGGTCTGGCTGCGCTTCAAGGGCGGCAAGGGGGTCGCGACCTTTCTCGGCATCCTGATCGGGCTGAAGTGGTCGATCGCGCTGATCTTCGCCGCGGTCTGGCTCAGCATCGCCTATCTCTCCAAATATTCCTCGCTCTCGGCCCTGATCGCCAGCCTGCTGACGCCGCTGCTGCTCTGGTTCTGGGTGCGCGATGTGCAGATGGCCGGGCTGATGGCCGTCCTCGCTTTGCTCCTCTGGTTCATGCATCGCGAGAACATCGCGAGACTGCTCTCCGGCCGCGAGGGCAAGATCGGGCAGAAGGGCTGAATGCCGATGGCCGGTTTCGCTCTCGACGACCGGCAACGCCTCGACTGGCTCCGCCTGATCCGCAGCGAGAGCATCGGCCCGCGCACCTTTCGTACCCTGGTCAACCGTTTCGGTGGCGCAGCCGGAGCGCTCGACGCCTTGCCGGAGCTCGGCCGGCAGGCCGGGCGGACGCTCCGGCTGTGCACGCCTGCCGAGGCCGAGCGTGAATTCGAGGCGCTACGGCGGCGCGGCGCCCATCTCATCGCGCTGGGGGAGGCGGCCTATCCGGTGCCGCTGCAGGCGATCGATTCGGCCCCGCCGCTGATTGCAATCGATGGTGATCCGGCGGCGCTCAATCGCCCTTGCATCGCATTGGTCGGATCGCGCAATGCGTCCGCCGCCGGGTTGAAGTTCACCGCGACCCTGGCACGCGAACTGGGCGAGGCCGGCTTCGTCATCGTCTCCGGCCTGGCTCGCGGCATCGATACCGCCGCGCATCAGGCCAGCCTGGAAAGCGGCACAGTCGCGGTGCTCGCCGGCGGACTCGACGAGGTCTATCCGCCGCAGAACATCCCTTTGCTGGACCGCATCCGCGAGCGCGGCGCGGCGCTGAGCGAGATGCCGCTCGGCTGGGTGCCGCGCGGGCGCGATTTCCCGCGCCGCAACCGCCTGGTCTCGGGTCTGGCGCTCGGTACGGTGGTGGTCGAGGCGGCGCGCAAATCCGGCTCGCTGATCACCGCGCGCTTTGCCAATGAGCAGGGGCGCCAGGTCTTCGCCGTGCCCGGATCGCCGCTCGATCCGCGGGCTGAGGGCGGCAATCACCTGATTCGCGAGGGCGCAATTCTCTGCGCCGAGGCGGCTCATGTCATCGATGCGCTGTCGCCGATGCTGAGGCGCGACGACCTGTTCGGGCCTGCGCCGATTCTCGTTCGTGAAGAGGGGGAGCCTGGGCGCCGCCAGGAACCGCTTTGGGACGAATTGGACTTGCCGGACGTGTTGCCTGCGCCGAAAACCGAGTTCGAGCGTGAGTTGCTGCCGCCACAGGACATCACCGAGGACGTGCCGCGCCGGCGATTGCTCGATCTGATCGGCTCGACACCGATGGCGATGGACGACCTTGTTCGCGCCAGCGGCCAGCCCGCACGTGAAGTCAGCCAAATACTGCTCGAACTGGAACTGGAAGGCGTAGTGCAACGGCACGCCGGCGGCACGCTCTCACGGCTGGCATGAACTGGCGGCTGAGGAATTATCGGTCCGTCGCCTCGCCCCAACGGCAACGCTCCCGCTCGGCTTCTACCGCCGCAAGTTCCAGGAAGGTGCCGAGCAGATCAAGATCGGCTGCGCGAGCCTGAGTCCCGAGTTCGGCCAGCATCTTGGCCGCCTTGACTGCCACATCGCGCTGAAGGTCGCGTTGTCGCGCTCTCTTCTCGACGAGCAGCTGAAGCGCGAGAGCCTCAGGTTCGCCAAGGACGTACAAGCTCCGAGAAGCCACATGGTCGCTGGAAGCGTAAGCATCGGTCGTCGGAGGAGCCGGCATGAGGCACTCCCGTCAGGTTGCTGATCGATAGTATCGCAACCTATGATTTAATAATCTGCAAAGGACATGTTTGCCTAAACAGTTTTGTCAGGGTCGGTTGCCTCGCCGAGCTGCAATTGGCAGGTTCGGCGATTGATCACAGCTTCGAGCCGCAGCATGTCGACGAAATAGGCGAGGCTGCTGAGTTGTGCGGCCTTGGCCATCGCGCCGAGTTCGATGCTGATCTCTTCGATATACGAAGCAACTTCAAGTTGCATGCGCGCAAGCGCATCCATCCTGTGCGGGCCAGGGGAGGGCACGGCGCTGCGGCTTAGGCGGGAAACTCGGGGCAAGCGACTGTCATCCGGATAGATTTTATCCTCCTTGATACGACGTGACGTTGCTTTCCTCATCTTATCTGGCCTCGCGGTCGCTTCAGCCCGGGAACGAACCGGTGTTCGATAGGCTCTATTCTTGCTACTCGCTTTCCAATAATGCAATCACTGCGTGCATAAAATTTTCTTGTGATGGAACGTTTTCCTGATCTGCGCGTTCCTCGGCGGTCGCAATTCAGCCGCGATTGGTTCAGGCCCGGTTCAACCGGGGCGAGCTAAATCGGGCGTCAAGGCGGACATCCGCCCTCAAGGAGAATGCCATGTCAGCTTTCGGAAAGAGTCGCTTCCTCGTGACGCTCGCCGTCACCGGCAGCATTCTGGCGGCGGGTCTGACCCCCGTCATGGCGGGCGAGACCCGTTCGGTCAGCTTCGACAAGAGCCGCCTCGATGCGGCACAGGTCGACTATTCTCAGTATTATCGTCGCGGCTGGCGCGGTAATAATCGCGGCGCGGCGATCGCGGCAGGAGTCGGCCTCGGCATCCTCGGCGCCGCGGCAATCGCGGCGAGCCGGCCGCGCTATGCCGAGCCGGTCTATGGCTATGATGACGGCTATGGCTATGAGCCGCGCTATGTCTACGAGGAGCCGGTTTATGTGGCGCCGCGGCGCTATTATGCGCCGCGCTCCTACGGCTACTATCCCGACAATATCCGGGACCCGGCTGGCGGCAGCTATCGCTGAGATCCGGCCAGGGCAACAGCCTTAATCAATTCTGAACGCCTGAAGTTTAAGCTTTGAAGGGTCGCTTCCGTCGCTCGACGGCGGCGGCCCTTTTCACGGCGTACGGGAACCCGCGGCTCCGATCCCGGAGCCGTTGCCTTGTCGACCTTGGAGAAAGACGATGAAACCCTCGTTCAAGACGCTGCTGTCCGGCTGTGGCGCGGTCGCCCTGGCGGCGTTCTGGTCCGGCACTGCTGTGGCCCAGTACTATGACGATGGCTATGGCCGCCGCGATCGCCCCCGCTACGACCGTGGCTATGATCGCGGCTACGATCGTGGCTATGATCAGGGCCGGCGTGACCGCGGCTATCGCGGGGACAATGGCTACGGCGGCGGCTATGGCCGCGGCAATCCGGTCAACCGGATGAGCATTGAAGACCAGAAGCAGGCGCTCAAGAATCACCGCGACGCGCAGAAGAAGGCGATCAAGCGCGGCTACGTCATTCCGTAGCCCAGTCCTCTCCCGGCTCGCTTCCATCCGATGCGAGGCGAGCGAGTCGGTCGAGCGCCCCCTGCAGGATGTACGCGGCCGCCATCTTGTCGACGACGGCGGCACGCCGGGCACGCGAGGCGTCGGCGTCGAGCAAGGTGCGGGTGACCGCGAGCGTCGACATCCGCTCGTCCCAGAACACGATCGGCAGCGTCGTCAGCGGCGCGAGGTTGCGCACGAAGGCCCGGGTCGACTGGACACGCGGCCCCTCGCTTCCGTCCATGTTGAGCGGCAGGCCGATCACGAGGCCGGCGATGGCGTGCTTCTCCGCCACTTTCAGCAGTGCCGCCGCATCCAGCTTGAACTTGACGCGCTGGATCGTCTCCAGCGGTGTTGCGATCCGGCGCTCGACATCGGAGAGGGCGAGCCCGATCGTCTTGGTCCCGAGATCGAGCCCGAGCAGGCGGGCCTGCTCCGGCAATGCCAGGAAGTGGTCGAGCGCGACAAGGTTGGTCATCCGCTGCCGGTAGCACGGGCCGCCCGTACAGGCGAGCGGCCCGCCCGAGTCAGTTGGCGTTCTGCGGCGTCAGGCCGGCGGCCTTCAAAGCCGCGCTCCATTTGGCGACCTCGGCGGCGAAGCGCTTGCCGTGGGCTTCGCGCGTCCATTCCGCCGCCGGGAAGGCGCTGGTGCCGACTGCCTTGAAGCGCTCGAGCACGGCCGGGTCCTTCAGTGCCGCCTGCAATGCGCCGTTCAGCTTGTCGAGTGCCGCTGCCGGCGTGCCCTTCGGGGCGTAGAGTCCATGCCAGATCGTCATGTCGATCTCGGTGCCGGCTTCGCGCGAGGTCGGCACGTTCGGCAGCACGCCGAGCCGCTCGGGCGAGGTCACGGCATAGGCGCGGATCTTGTCGGACTGAATCTGCGGCACCGCCGTGGTCGACTGGTCGCAGAGCACGTCGACCTGGCCGCCGACGAGGTCGTTCATCGCCGGTCCCGTGCCGCGATAGGCGACCTGGGCGAGCTTGACGCTCAGTGCCTGTGAGATCAGCACGGCGCACAGATGCGCGTTCGAACCGATACCGGCATGGGCGACGGTGAGCTTCTCGGCCTGCTGCTTCGCGTAAGGGAAGAAGGCCTTGCCGTCGACAGGAGGCAAAGCGAGCTTGCCGGCGATCACCATCGGGCCGGTGTTGACGAGGCCGACCGGCGCGAAGGCAGTCTGTGTCTCGTAGCCGAGATTGCTGTAGAGCGCCGGCGCTGCGGCAAGCGCGAGATGATGGATCAGCAACGTGTAGCCATCGGGCGCGGCTGAAACCAAGCGTTTGGCGCCCGCCGTCCCGCCAGCGCCGGCGATGTTCTCGACGATGATCTGCTGGCCGAGGGTGCGGCCCATATGCTCGCCGAGCAGGCGGGCGATTACGTCGCTTGGGCCGCCTGCGGCGAAGGGGACGATCAAGGTGATCGGCTTGCTCGGGAAGCTCTGGGCGAGTGCCGGCGTGCTTAACCCCAGCAGGAACAGCCCCGCGAGGGCGCCGCGGCGCGTCATGAGGAATCTGCGGAAATGGGCGATCATTCGTTTCCTCCGGTGTGGCGGCCGCTCTGCGTCGGCTTGGTCGAAATCTCGGGCCATCTGGTCCTCGAGCTTGGAACGCTCTGTTCGAGCGAAACTTTAGAAATGTTTGGCAACAAACTGATGATGCGTCGATTACGATCGATCGGCGCTCTGATGCGGCTGTGAAGCGCGGGGGCGGCTCAGCGCAGGTCCGACAGGTAGTGAACCTCCTGGGTCAGGCACAGGCTGAGCCTGTGCTCGACGGGCGTGCCGTCGAGCGACAGGGCGATGCGGTCGATCTGCAGGGCCGGTTCGCCGGCTTGAACACCGAGAGCCGCGGCGTCTTCAGCGCAGAGCGCCACCGCCTTCAGCCGCTCGCGCGCATTGGCGATGGTGATACCGTAGTGCCCCGCATACAGGCTGTAGAGATTGTTCGGGATCGGCCCGTTCTCCAGCCCGGGAAAAAGCTGCTGCGGCAGGCTGAGCGTCTCGACGATCAGCGGCGCGCCGTCGAAAGCGCGCTGCCGGCGGATGCGGATGACCCCAGCATCCTCCGCCAGATCCAGTGCCGCGCGCTCGGCCTCGCTGGCCAGGGCGGTCGTCACCGAGAGGACGACGCTGTCGGGGAAGCGCGGCGAACCTTGGTCCGGCGCCAGCTTGAAGAACTGGAACAGGATACGGCGCTCGTCATGCTCGGCGACGAAGGTGCCGCGACCCTGGCGTCGCACGACCAGGTTCTCGGCGGCGAGCTCGTCGAGTGCCTTACGCACCGTGCCCTGGCTGACGCCGATCTCGGCGGCGAGCTGGCCTTCGCTCGGCAGCACCGCTCCAGGCGCCCAGACGCCATCCATGAGCCTGCGCACGAAGATCGCCTTCACCTGCCGATAAAGCGGCCGGAAGCCCAGCGTCTCCGGCGTGTCGGACTCGCGTGGCGGCCCTGCGATTTCGAGCTTGTGCACACTCATATGTCTTATATAAGACTTGGGCGCCGCCACGTCGAGCCCGATTTCGCAATGGGTCGGCGTGCAGGTCACGAAATCGGTTCAGGGGAGTTCGCCATGAGCAAACCGCATCTGCTGGTGCATGAGAAGGAGGACACGGTCGGCGTCGTCGTCGTCGAGGGCCTGAAGGCCGGGACCGACATGCTCTGTGTCGTCACGCATGACAATTCCGACTTCCGTCTCGCCGCGAAGATGGACATCCCGATCGGCCACAAGGTCGCGCTGAAGGACATCAAGAAGGGCGACACGATCTGGAAATACGGCCAGGACATCGGCAAGGCCGTCGCCGACGTGAAGCAGGGCGAACATCTCCACGTTCACAACGCCAAGACAAAACGTTGGTGAGCACTCGGCGCTGGTAAGCGCCGGCAGTCGTCCATCCCGATCTCCGGGCTCCCGCCAGGTCGAGCCCGCAACCATCCAGGAAACGCCAATGTCCTCCATCGTCGCCAATTTCGACCTCGTCAAAGGCAAGCTCGCCAGGGTGAAGGGCCGCAAGATCGAGGCGCCCGAGTTCAAGACGCCCTTCGTCAAGCGCCCGACCGGCCGCAGCCTCGATTCCTTCCTGGGCTGGCGCCGCGAGAACGACCGCGTCGGCGTGCGCAACCATGTGCTGCTGCTGCCGCTCGACGACCTCTCCAACGCTGCCTGCGAGGCCGTCGCCAACAACATCAAGGGCACGCTGGCGATTCCGCACGCCTACGGCCGCCTGCAGTTCGGCGAGGACCTCGAGGTCCATTTCCGCACCCTGATCGGCACCGGCTCGAACCCGAACGTCGCCGCCGTCGTCGTCATCGGCATCGAGGACGGCTGGACCAAGCGCGTCGTCGACGGCATCGCCAAGACCGGCAAGCCGGTGGTCGGCTTCGGTATCGAGGGCCATGGCGACATCGCGACGATCGCCAAGGCCTCCTATGTTGCCAAGGAGTTCGTGCAGTGGGCGACCGAGCTGCAACGCACCAAGTGCGGCATCGAGGAACTTTGGGTCTCGACCAAATGCGGTGAGTCGGACACCACGACGGGCCTGTCCTCCTGCCCGACCGTCGGCAACATGTACGACAAGTGGATCCCGCGCGGCGTCTATGGCGTCTTCGGCGAGACCTCGGAGATCACCGGCGCGGAGCACCTGTGCAAGGCGCGCGCGGCGACGCCGGAGGTCGGCGAGCGCTGGTACAAGATGTGGAAGGCCTATCAGGACGACGTCATCGAGGCCCACAAGACCGACGACCTCTCCGATTCGCAGCCGACCAAGGGCAACATCGCCGGCGGCCTGACCACGATCGAGGAGAAGGCGCTCGGCAACCTCGAGAAGATCGGTCGCGAGTGCAAGTTCATCGACATCCTCGAGCCGGCGCAGGCGCCGGAGAAGGGGCCCGGCCTCTACTACATGGACACCTCCTCGGCTGCGGCCGAGTGCGTGACCCTGATGGCGGCGGGCGGCTATGTCGTGCACACCTTCCCGACCGGGCAGGGCAACGTCATCGGCAACCCGATCGTCCCGGTCATCAAGATCACCGGCAACCCGAAGACCATGCGCACCATGCCCGAGCACATCGACGTCGACGTCTCCGGCATCCTGCGGCGTGACCTCACCATCCCGCAGGCCGGCGATGCGCTGATCGAGAACATCGTGCGCACCGCGAATGGCCGCCTCACGGCAGCCGAAGCGCTCGGCCATCGCGAGTTCTCGATGACCAAGCTATACCGCAGCGCCTGAGGAGCAGCGTCTCCGGGCGCGACGAGACGAGAGAAGTGTCGGACGGGATCGTTTCCAGGGTTGTTTCATTGCATGCGCCGGGGCGGGACGTGTTGCCCGCCTATGTCCGTGCCTTGGAAGCGGGCTGGTCGCCGAACACGATGCGCGACGTCGCGCCCGAGCAGCTCGCGGCGATCGCGAGCGATCCTGACGCCTTCCTTGCCGGGCTGAATGGGCGCGGCGGCAAGATTCGCATGCATGACGGCAGCGAAGTCGATCGACTGCCGGGCATCACCCGCTGGATCATCGCAACCGGCCAGCCGGAGCGTCCTTTCGTCGGCAGCATCAACCTGCGCTGGCAGGAGGACGAGGCTGGCAGGCCGATCACGCAGCTGCCGTCGCATGTGCTTGGCCATGTTGGCTACACCGTCCTGCCGGGTCATGCCGGCAACGGCTATGCCAGCGCCGCCCTGGCGGCCGTGCTGGCCGAGGCCCGCACTATTGGCCTGCCCTTCGTCACGATCACCTGCGACGCCGACAATGCGGCCTCGCGGCGGATCATCGAGAAGAATGACGGGCGTTTCGTTGAGAGTTTCGTTGCTCGGTTCTACGGACCCGGGGAGCGCCTGATGTACCGGATCGATTTGCAGTCATGACCGAAGCAGCCGTCCCGCGCCTGGCGAAAGGCCTTGGCCCGCTCCTCCCGGGCATCGCGCTCTCGACGGTGGTGGCGATCGCCTCCGTGCTGGCCGAGCCCGTCCTGAAGCAGCTCGCCGGCGGGCGCGTCGGCATCCCCGCGGTGGTCATCGCGCTGGTGATCGGCATGATCATGCATCCGGTCGCGAACACGCAGCGCTTTGCGCCGGGCATGACCTTCTGCGTCAAGAAGCTGCTGCGCTGGGCGATCGCGCTGCTCGGCCTGCGCGTTGCGCTCGGCGACATCATCGCCCTCGGCCTGGGCACCGCAGTGCTCGTCGTCCTCTCCATGGTCGTGACCATCGTCACCGGTTTCGTGCTGGCGCGGCTGCTCGGCCGCGAGCCCGGTGTCGGTGCGCTCGGCGGTGTCGCGACGGCGGTCTGCGGCGCCTCGGCCGCGCTCGCGACATCGACGGTCGTGCCCGACTACAAGAACAAGGCCGCCGACACCGCCTTCACCGTGATCGCGATGAACGTGCTCGCGACGATCGCGATGCTGGCCTATCCGCTGCTCTGCGTCTGGCTCGGCCTCTCGCAGCAGCAGACCGGCGTGATGCTGGGAGCGACCATCCACGACGTCGCGCAGGTGGTCGGCGCCGGCCAGGCCGTCTCGGACGAGGCGGCGAACGCGGCTGTCATCGTCAAGCTCTTCCGGGTCTTCCTGCTGCTGCCTTCAGTGCTGATCGTCGGCTGGTGGCTGACGCGCCATGGCGAGACCCATGGCGACGCCAAGGTGCCGGTCCCGGTCTTCGCCTTCGTCTTCCTGATCATGTGCGTGGTCAACAGTGTGTTGAGCACGCAGACGGGCCTTGCCGGAGTCTACCTGCCGATCCGCGATATCCTGCTCGAAGTCTCGCGCTGGGGCCTGCTGATCGCGATCGCTGCGCTCGGCTTGGGAACCTCGATCGCGGCGATGGCCCGGCTCGGCTGGCGCCATCTCGCCGTGGTCATCGGCACCAGCCTCGTCATCCTCGTCGTCGCCACGGGCGGGATCATCCTGCTCGGCTGATTGGACCCCACAGCGGAAACAGCCATGACCGATATCGTCATCACCGAATTCATGGACAAGGCGGCGGTGGCGGCCCTGAAGGCGCGCTACAGCGTGCATCACGACCCCGACCTCTTCGGCAAGCCCGACGAGCTCGCGCGCCTGGTCGCCGACATCCCGGCGCTGATCGTGCGCAATCAGACGCAGGTTCGCGGCGCGCTGCTGGCTGGCGCCAAGAACCTGAAGGTCGTCGGCCGGCTCGGCGTCGGCCTCGACAATATCGATATGGACGCCTGCTCGGCCCGCGGCATCCAGGTCTTTCCGGCGACCGGCGCCAACAGCCTTTCCGTGGTCGAGTATGTGATCGGCACGGCGATGACGCTGCTGCGCGGCGCCTATTTCGCCAATGCCGCCATGCTTGCTGGCGAATTCCCGAAGACCAAGCTGATCGGGCGCGAGATTGCCGGCAAGCGCATGGGCTTGGTCGGCTTCGGCGCGATCGCCCGCGATGCGGCGCAGCATGCCAGGGCGCTCGGCATGACGGTTTCCGCCTATGACCCCTATGTTCCTGTCGATTCGCCTGTCTGGCAGGGCACCGAGAGGCTCGATCTAGAGGCGCTGCTTGCGACCTCCGACGTGATCTCGATCCATCTGCCGCTGACGCCCGAGACACGTGGGCTGATCGGCGAGGCGGCCTTCGCGACGATGAAGCCCGATGCGATCCTGATCAACGCGGCGCGCGGCGGCATCATGGACGAGGCGGCGCTGGTCGCGGCGCTGAAGGGCGGCCGCCTTGGCGGCGCGGCCCTCGACGTCTTCGAGCAGGAGCCGCTCAAGGCCGATGGCGCAAAACTTTTCGCCGGCACGCCCAATCTGATCCTGACGCCGCACATCGCCGGCAATACGGTGGAATCGAACGGGCGCGTCTCCGGTCTCGTCGCCGAGCGGGTCATGGCGGCGCTGGAGGGCAGGGCATGACCAAGCTCTCGCTGGAAGCGGCCGAGCAGAAGGTCGCGGACCTTTTCATCGAGGCCGGCGCCTCGCCCGCCAATGCGGCTTCCGTCGCGCTGGCGCTGGTCATGGCTGAAGCCGACGGGCTGAAGGGCCATGGCCTGTCGCGCGTGCCGACCTATCTCTCCATGCTGCGCTCCGGCAAGATCGACGGCCAGGCCGTGCCGATCGCACGCCAGCCCAAGCCCAGCGTGCTGGCGATCGACGCCGCGCACGGCTTCGCCTATCCGGCGATCGACCTTGCCGTAATCGAACTGCCCGAGATCGCCCGGAAGCAGGGCATCGCCGCCGCTCCTATCCGCCGCTCGAACCATTGTGGCGCCGCCGGCCTGCATGTCGAGCGGCTGGCAGAGCAGGGCCTCGTCGCGCTGCTCTTCGCCAACACGCCCGGCGCGATGGCGCCCTGGGGCGGGGCGAAGGCCGTCTTTGGCACCAATCCGATCGCTTTTGCCGCGCCGCTGGCCGGCCGGGAGCCGCTAGTCATCGACATGGCGCTGTCCAAGGTGGCGCGCGGACCGATCGTCGCCGCCAGGCAGAAGGGTGAGGCGATCCCCGAGGGCTGGGCGCTCGACGCGGCCGGCAAGCCGACGACCGACCCGGCTGCGGCGATCGCCGGCACCATGGTGCCGCTCGGCGATGCCAAGGGTGCTACGCTCGCCATGATGGTCGAGATCCTCGCCGCGGCGCTGGTCGGCACCCATTTCGCCTTCCAGGCCTCGTCCTTTCTCGACGACAAGGGCGGCCCGCCCGATACCGGCCAGCTCATCCTCGCCATCGACCCGGCGAGCATGGGCGGCAACTGGTTCGCCGAGCGGATGAAGCTGCTGACGCATGCGATCGAGGAGCAGCCTGGAACGCGGCTGCCGGGTGTCAGGCGGCTGGGGTTGCGCGCGAAGGCGCGCGCCGAGGGGATCGAGATCGATCTCTAAAGTAAGCCGTCATGCTCGGGCTTGACCCGAGCATCTCAGGCAGGTTGAGGCTCTGATCGCCATCGCGTCACGAGATTCTCGGGTCTCCGCTCCGCTTCGCCCGAGAATGATAGCGAGGCTCATACGAAATCGAATCGATCAACATCAACAAGGCCTTTGTCGGTGATCTTGAGATGCGGGATCACCGGCAGTGTCAGGAAGGCGACTTGCAGGAAGGGTTCGGCCAGCACGACGCCGAGCGCCTTCGCCGCCGCACGCAGGCCTTCCAGCTCATGCCGCACCGTCTCGAAGGGCTGGTCGCTCATCAGCCCGGCGACAGGCAGCGCCAGATCGGCCGTGACCTTGCCGCCGTCGGCCACAGCGAAGCCGCCGCCGGTCTCGATCAACCGGTTGGCGGCTGCCGCCATCGAGGCTTCGTCGACCCCGACGACGCAGAGATTATGGCTGTCATGGCCGACCGATGAGGCGATGGCGCCGTGCTTCATGCCGAAGCCATGGACGAAACCGCTGGCGATGCCGCCATTGCGGCCATGGCGCTCGATCACGGTGACCTTGACCGCATCCTGAGCGAGATCGGGCAGGGCGGCACCGTCTTTCGCCGGCAGCCGCATGGACAGCCGCTCAGTGATGATGCGGCCCGGCACGACGCCGATCACCGGCGTCTCGCCCTCGCGTGCCTTCACCGCGAAATCCTCCGGCGCGAGCTTGCGGCTGCGGACGCTGGCGAGGCCGACGGGCGGAACCGCCTTCCGGTCGGCGAAGAGGGCGCTCTCGACCAGCCGGCCGCCGGCGAACACTTGTTTGACACGACAGGCGGCGAGATCGTCGACCAGCACGATGTCGGCGCGCTTGCCCGGGCCGATGAAGCCGCGGTCGAACAGGCCGAAATTCCGCGCCGCCGACAGGCTCGCCGTGCGATAGGTCGCGAGCACATCCGCACCATGGGCGATCGCGGTGCGGATCATGAAGTCGAGATGGCCTTCCTCGGCGATATCCAGCGGGTTGCGGTCGTCGGTGCAGAAGGCGAGGAAAGGCGAGGCGTCGCGCGTGATCAGCGGGATCAGCGCATGCAGGTCCTTCGAGACCGAACCCTCGCGGATCAGGATCGCCATGCCCTTGGCGAGCTTCTCGCGGGCCTCCTCGGCGGTCGTGGTCTCGTGGTCGGTACGGATGCCGGCAGAGAGATAGCCGTTGAGGTCGAGCCCACGCACCAGCGGCGCGTGGCCGTCGATATGCCGATGCGAAAAGGCTTCGAGCTTGGCGAGGCAGCCGGGATCGCGATGCAGCACGCCGGGGAAGTTCATGAACTCGGCGAGGCCGATCACCTTGGGATGATCCATGAACGGGGTGAGGTCTGCGGCTTCCAGGGCAGCGCCAGCCGTCTCCAGATGCGTCGCCGGCACGCAGCTCGAGAGCTGGACGCGCAGATCCATACGCATCGCCTGCGCACATTCGAGGAAATAGCGGATGCCCTCGGCGCCGAGCACGTTTGATATCTCGTGCGGGTCGCAGATTGCGGTGGTCACGCCGTGCGGCAGCACGCAGCGCTCGAATTCGAACGGCGTCACCAGCGAGGATTCGACATGCAGATGCGTGTCGATGAAGCCCGGCACCGCGATCAGGCCGGTCGCATCGAAACTCGCCTTGCCTTCGTAGCGGCCATGGGTACCGACGACGGTGTCGCCGCAGAGCGCGATATCGGTCGGGGTGAGATCGCCCGTAGCGAGGTCGAACAGCTGCGCGCCGCGGATCACGAGATCGGCCGGCTCGTCGCCGCGTCCTTGCGCGATCCGGCGGGCGAGGGTGGCTGCATCGGTCATGGTAGAGTGCTCCGGGTTCGGGCCGGCTTGGCTACGCCATCTCGCCGGCCTAGACAGGCGCTGTCCAGTCGCCATTCGCGGAGACCATCATGCAGCTCACCTGGTTCGGCCATTCGGCGTTTCGGCTCGACCTGCCCGGCGCCTCGGTCTTGATCGACCCATTCTTCACCGGAAATCCGGCTTTCGAGGGCGATGCCGCCGCGGCCGGCAAGGGCGTCAGCCATATCGTCGTCACCCATGGCCATGGCGACCATGTCGGCGACACGCTCGCGATCGCCGCGGCGAACGACGCCACCGTGATCACCAATTACGATCTGTGCATGCATCTTGCCTCCAAGGGGCTGAAAAAATTCCAGCCGATGAACACCGGCGGCAGCGTCGATCTCGGCGCCTTCTCGGTGACGCTCGTCAGGGCCGATCATTCCGCCGGCATGGGCGAGGCGGGCGTGACCGTCCCGGTCGGCAACGCCAATGGCGCGATCATCAAGGCACCCGGTGAGAAGACGCTCTGGCATATGGGCGACACCGACATCTTCTCCGACATGGCCCTGCTCGCCGAGATCCACGGCGTAGAGGCCTGCATCTGCCCGATCGGCGACCGCTTCACCATGGGGGCGAAGACGGCGGCGCTGGCGATGACCCGCTTCGTCAAGCCGAAGCTCGCGATTCCCTGCCATTACGGCTCCTTCCCGATCATCGCCCAGGACGCGGCGGTCTTCGTCGAGGGGCTGAAGGGCAGCGGCGTCGAGGCGCTGGTGCCGGAGAAGGGCAAGGCGGTGGCGGTCTGACGCCGCCGTCATTGTCGGCCGTGCGCAACCGGCGGGCCGCAAGTAAGTGCTGACTTACTGGCGGTCCGCGCGCTATAGCGCTGGCGAACCATTACCGGCGCCGTTGCGCCGATCCCAGCAGGAGCCCGCCCATGTCGGTCGATGCCGCCACCGTCAAACGCGTCGCGCATCTCTCGCGCATCGCCGTCGATGATGCGGATGTGCCGAAGCTGCAAGGCGAGCTCAATGCCATCCTCGGCTTCGTCGAGCAGCTCAACGAGGTCGACGTCTCCGGCGTCGAGCCGATGACCTCGGTCACCCCGATGGTGATGAAGAAGCGCCAGGACGTGGTCAATGACGGCGAGATCGCCGCCGAGATCGTCGCCAACGCGCCGGCCACCGAGGACGATTATTTCATGGTGCCAAAGGTGATCGAGTGAGCGCCTGAGGCGTTCCGCTCACCCTCATCGCCCGTTCCTATACGTTTTACGGATTTTTCCCGTGACCGATCTCAACCGCCTGACCCTGACCGAAGCCCGCGAAGGGCTTAAGGCCAAGCAGTTCTCCGCCACCGAGCTCGCCAAGGCGCATATTGCCGCCGTCGAGCAGGCGCGCGCGCTCAACGCCTATGTGCTGGAGACGCCTGAGCATGCGTTGAAGCAGGCCGCCGCCGCCGATGAGAGGCTCGCCAAAGGCGAGGCCGGTCCGCTCGAAGGCCTGCCGCTCGGCATCAAGGACCTGTTCGCGACCGAGGGCGTGCGCACCACTGCGTGCTCGCGCATCCTCGGCAATTTCGTGCCGCCCTATGAGTCGACCGTCTCGTCGCAGCTCTGGCGCGACGGCGCTGTCATGCTCGGCAAGCTCAACAATGACGAGTTCGCCATGGGCTCGTCGAACGAGAGCTCGGCCTTCGGTCCGGTGGTCAATCCCTGGCGGCGTCAGGGCTCCAATGTCGGGGCAGGGGCGGCCGGCGCGATCGAGGGCAACCATCTCGTGCCGGGCGGCTCGTCCGGCGGTTCGGCCGCGGCGGTGGCCGCGCATCTTTGCCTCGCCGCGACCGCGACCGACACCGGCGGCTCGATCCGCCAGCCGGCCGCCTTCACGGGCACGGTCGGCATCAAGCCGACCTATGGCCGCTGCTCGCGCTGGGGCATCGTTGCCTTCGCCTCCTCGCTCGACCAGGCCGGGCCGATCGGCAAGACCGTGCGCGACTGCGCTGTTATGCTACGCTCCATGGCCGGGCACGACCCGAAGGACACCACCTCGGTCGATCGGACCGTGCCGGATTACGAGGCTTCCGTCGGCCGCTCGGTCAAAGGCATGAAGATCGGCATACCCCGGGAGTATCGCCTGGAGGGCCTCAACCCCGAGATCGACGCGCTTTGGCAGCAGGGCATCGACTGGCTCAGGGCGGCCGGCGCCGAGATTGTCGAGATCTCGCTGCCGCACACGAAATACGCACTGCCGGCCTATTACATCGTCGCGCCGGCCGAGGCCTCGTCCAATCTCGCCCGCTATGACGGCGTCCGCTACGGCCTGCGCGAGCAGGGCCGCGACATCATCGAGATGTACGAGAAGACCCGCGCCGCCGGCTTCGGCGCCGAGGTCAGGCGCCGCATCATGATCGGCACCTATGTGCTCTCGTCGGGCTACTACGACGCCTACTACCTGCGCGCCCAGAAGGTGCGCACGCTGATCAAGCGCGATTTCGAGCAGGTCTACGATCAGGGCATCGACGCGGTGCTGACGCCGGCGACGCCGTCCTCCGCTTTCGGCATCGGCGAGCAGGGCTCGTCCGACCCGGTCGAGATGTATCTAAACGACGTCTTCACGGTGACGGTGAACATGGCCGGCTTGCCGGGCATCGCCGTGCCGGCCGGGCTCGACAGCCAGGGCCTGCCGCTTGGCCTGCAGCTGATCGGCCGGCCCTTCGACGAGGAGACGCTGTTCTCGCTCGGCCAGGTGATCGAGGAGGCGGCCGGCCGCTTCCCGGTCGGCGAGCGTTGGTGGGCCTGAGTCCACTGCCGCTTGATCGGTCGCATTCCGAATCCTGATTTCCCCAGCACCGTGTCGGGTGGCAGTCTCCGCGCCTGATCAGGCCGCCGGAGACCGTCATGCCATCCTACCCGTTCGAGACCGTCGACGTCTTCACTGATACCCGTTTCGGCGGCAACCAGCTCGCCGTCTTCACCGATGCGCGCGGCCTCTCCGATGCCGAGATGCAGGCGCTGGCGGCCGAGATGAACTATAGCGAGACCACTTTCGTGCTGCCGCCGAGCGATCCGGCCAACACGGCGCGCGTCCGCATCTTCCATCGCACCGCCGAGATGCCTTTCGCCGGCCATCCCAATGTCGGCACTGCCTGCGTCCTCGCTGGCTATGGCCGGGACCGTGATGGTATCCTGCTGTTCGAAGAACTCGCCGGCCTCGTCGAAGTCCGGGTCGCGCGCGATGCCGCCGGGCTGGTCACGGGCGCGACCATCGCCGCGCCGCAGGCGCTCTCGCTCGGCATCCAGCTGCCGGCTGACGCGATCGCAGCCTGCGCCGGGCTGGAGGTACAGGATGTGCTCACTGGCCGCCACCCGCCGCAGCAGGCCTCGGTCGGCGTCAGGTTCGTCCTGGCCGAGGTCACGCCGGAGGCGCTGACGCGGGCGACGCCGGACATCGCCGCCTACCGCCGCCTCGAACAGGCCTATCCGGCCCTGGAGAAGCGCCTGTCGGTCTTCTTCTACGCCTGGGACGGCGACAGGGTCCGCGCCCGCATGTTCGCGCCCCTCGCAGGCACCTGGGAGGACCCGGCGACCGGCAGCGCCAGTGCGACCCTGGCGGCCTTGACTTTGTCGCTCTCCGACAAGGACAGTATCGCCTTCGAAATCGCGCAGGGCGTCGAGATGGGCCGGCCGAGCCTGCTGCAGGTCACGGCACGGCGCGTCGACGGCGAGATTCGCGCCACCGTCGGCGGCGGCTGTGTGCCGGTGCTGAAGGGCGAGGCGACGGTGTAAGATTCCGTCACTCAGACGGACAGCCCGAGCTCCGCACGAACCTTCCGCGTCAGCCCAGCCGCGACCAGCCGGTGGCTCTCGCGCAAATAGTCGCGGAAGGCGTCGTCCGGCAGGCCTTCGTCGGAGAAGCGCTGGATCCACTTCATGCCGCGCGAGGCGAGATAGGGCGCCGGCCTGCAGCCGGGCGCGTCGCGCAGCATCTCATAGGCCAGCGGCGAGCATTTGAACGAGACGAACAGCGTCCCCTCGGCATCGTCGCGACCGAGCGCGAACACCTTGCCGCCGACCTTCCAGACATCGGCGCCGCCCCATTGCACGACATGGCTGGTGGCGGGCAGGGCGGCGCAGAAGGCGTTGTATTCGGCGAGAGTCATGTTGTCCTGCTGTCGTGGGCCGCTGCGTCGCATCGATTGATAGCCCAAACGACTCCGATTGGTGACGGGAGCCGACGCTTCGATCCACATCGTTGAAGCGCGCTACTTCCGCCAGAACGGCTTGGCGATCTCGGTCTCAACCTGCTGCTTCGTGAGGCCGATATCCTTGAGCAGATGCGGATTCTCCTGCGCCATCTGCGCCAGCTTCCAGCGCGCGCGAATCCGCTCGCACCAGGTCGCTAGGATGCCTTGCGGTGCAGTTTGTGGTGACGTCGCGAGAGTGGGAGCAGCATCATTCATGGCAACCTCCCATGGTTCGTGAGCGCTCTGCGCTCGGAGTGAGGGGAGGTTTCGTTCTGCTTGATGCAGGCGGGGTGGTCCTTAAGCCCGCCCGAAGAGTTCCAAAAACTTCCAAACGGGCTATGGATTGGCCTTATGCCGGGATCGCGCTTTGCCTTTGGCCCATTCGTGCTCGATTCGAGTGCGGGAACACTCCTCGAGAACGATGTCCCTGTCACCGCCAGCTATCGCGGCCTGAAGCTTCTCGCGGCGCTCGTCGCGCGGCCTGGCAGCATCCTGAGCAAGGCCGAGCTGCTCGACGCGGCCTGGCCAAGGATGGCTGTCGAGGAGGGCAACCTCACCGTCCAAGTCGCACAATTGCGGAAGGTGCTCGGTACGCCTGCCGTTGGCGGGGAATGGATCGCCACGATCCCGCGTGTCGGCTACCGCTTCACGGGCGTGGTCGAACAACTCGGCGATGCGCAGCGCAAGCCCTTGCCACTGCCCGCCAAGCCGTCGGTCGCCGTGTTGCCCTTCGCCAATGTCAGCAACGATCCCGAGCAGGAAACCTTTGCGGATGGGCTAACCGAGGACCTGATCACCGATCTGTCCAGGACATCGGAGCTGTTCGTCATCGCGCGCAATTCGGCCTTCGCCTACAAGGGCAAGGCGAGGGCTGTGCGCGAGATCGCCGAAGAGCTCGGCGTGCGCTATGTGCTGGAGGGGAGCGTCAGGCACGCTGCAGGGCGCGTGCGTATCAACGCCCAGCTGGTCGACGCGCTGACTGGCGATCATCTCTGGGCAGAACGCTTCGACCGCAAGCTCGACGACATCTTCGCTGTCCAGGACGAGGTCACGGCCAGGATCGTCGAGGCCTTGTTCGGCCGTCTGCGCCCGCCGCCACCGCGTCAGCGGCCGAAGAGTCTCCAAGCCTATGATCTCTGCGTGCGGGCGCGCCGGCTGATGGACGATACGCCACAGGCCGCTCAAGAGGCGCATCTGCTGTTGACGCGTGCGATCGCGCTCGATCCGGATTATGCCGAGGCCTATCGCTGGCTCGCCTTGAACCACTGGATGGGCTGGGTGCATTCCGGCGGCCCCAGCAAGGCCTCCCGCGGCATCGCGCTGGAGCTGGCGCGCAAGGCCGTGACGATCGATCCGGGCGATGCTGGCTGCCGCTGGGCCCTGGCCTATCTGCTCGCCTATGAGCGCAATTTCGCCGCGGCGGATGCGGAATTTGCCCGGGCGATCGAGCTCGACCCGAACGAGGCCGACGCCTGGGCAGCACTCTCCGACATCACGGTGCTGGCCGGGCGGGTCGATGAAGGCCTCGAGCACATCCGCAAGGCCTTCCGGCTGAATCCGTTTCCGGCGAGCTGGTACTATCTGCCACTCGGCCAGGCGCTCTATGCGGCCGGCGAGTATCAGGCCGCAGTCGAGGCGCTGCGCCGGGACAAGACCCATCGGACGAGCTCGCGCCGCTTCCTGGCGGCGAGCCTGGCCCAGCTCGGCTATCTCGACGAGGCGCGCGCGGAGGCCGAACTGTTCCTGGTCGGCAATCCGGACTTCAGCATCCGCCATTGGGCGGCTATGGAGCCATTCCGCGATGCTGCGCTGCGTGAGCGCTTTGTCGACGGCTTCCGCAAGGCCGGCCTTCCGGAGTGATGCGGGGCGACGCTGGCCATCCGGGCTGAGGCGTTGTCAGACTGGTCTCTGGAACCAGTTCGGGTCACACTCGTTGGTTTGCCGCTTGTGACGGTGAAAACCCGAGGGCGACACGATGAAACTCTCCGGTGGCTGCAATTGCGGACAAGTCCGCTACGAACTCGACGGCGAGCCGATCCGGGTTGGCATCTGCCACTGCGAGACTTGCCGGAAGGGCTCCGGCTCATCCTTCTCGTATTTCGGGATCTGGCCCAGAGCCAGTGTGATCCTGTCTGGCGAGCTCGGCTGCTGGCAGAGCCGAGCGGGCGGCGAGCGCTTCTGCCCGAATTGCGGCTCGCCGCTGTTCTGCTGGGCGGAAGATTCCGACGAGATCGAGATCAAGCTCGGCACATTGGACAGCCCGCCGAGCGCGCTGGTGCCGGCCTATGAGCTCTGGACCATCCGCCGCGAGCCCTGGCTGGCGCACCAGAAGGGCGCCGAGCAGCATACGCGCGATCGCCAACGGCCCGAACCTAACAGTGGTTAGAAACTCTCGGCACCGACACCATGGGCCTTGGCGGCGGCGGCGATCTGCGACCAGGTCTCGTCGTCGAGCGGAATGCCGTCACGCTCGCGCTCGATCCGTGTCTTGCGCTCCTTGTCGCCCGGCGCCAGTACGGGTTGCGACGGATCCTGCGGTGCGGCGGCGCGGACAAAGGCGAGATAGCTCTCGATCCGCTGCTGGCGCAGGCTGGCGTCGGGTTCGAGGCGGGCGGGGTCGATCAGCACGCCGAACAGCGAATTGATGATCCAGGTCTTGTGCGGCTTCTGATCGATGCGTGCGGCGCCCATCAGCCCGGCCGAAAGCAATTCGGCAATCAGCGAGAGGCCGGCGCCCTTGTGGTCGCCGAAGGGCAGCAGCGCGCCGAGGGGCAGTCCCTCCTGCAGGAAGACATGCCTTGGTTCGACGGTTGGGCGGCCCTCGCCATCGATGATGTAGCCCTCCGGCACGTTGACGCCCTTGTTGAGCGCGACGCGCGCTTTGCCGTGCGCCATGCGGCTGGTGGCGAAATCGAGGATCAGTGGCTCGCCGCCGGGCACCGGCAGGCCGATCGAGATCGGATTGGTGCCGAAGCGCGCCTGCTTGGCGGCGAAGGGCGCGACGATTGGTGGCCGGCCAGCGACATTGACCCAGAACACCGAAATCAGGCCAGCCGCCGCCGCGACCTCGGAGTAATGGCCGATGCGGCCGATATGATGGGAATCGAGCAGGTTGAGCACGGCGACACCGCCGACCTGCGCGATCGCGATGGCGCGATCGACCGCGTTGCGGGCGGTCGGCTGGCCGAGCGCGACATTGCCGTCGGCGATCAGGAAGGGGCCAGCCTCGCTACGAATGCTGAGTTTGGCCTGCGGCTTCAGATGGCCGTCGGCGAGCGAGTTGAAATAGAGCGGCAACATGCCGATGCCATGGCTGTCATGGCCGCTGAGATTGGCGAGCACCAAATGCTCGGCCGTCTCCTGCGCCTCCGCCTCGCTCCAGCCGGCGGCGGTGATCATGGCGCGAGCGAGGGCGCGGAGCGCGTCGGGCCGGTGCAGGCGATACGAGGTCATGGCTCTCAGTCGGTGATTGGAATGGTCCCGGCAGAGTGCACGGGCCTGCGTTGCAAGCAATGGACGCAGGCAAATGGCGCCATCCCGGCCGGCGCATCTCGACGTTGCGCTCAGCAATCCTTATGTTGCCGTGAGCAATCCTGTTTTCACCGGACCTTGAATCCGGTCGAGGAGGGACGAGGAATGTTTTCGATACCCGGCCTGAAGGTGGTCTCTCTGACCGATGCCGCCGCGGCCCGCATTCGCGAGATCATGGCGCAGTCGGCGCGTGACAACCCGGATTCGCCCGCGCTCGGCCTGCGCGTCGGCGTCAAGAAGGGCGGCTGCGCCGGCATGGAATACACCTTCGAGGTCGCACGCGCGACGGGCAAGGGCGACGAGGTCGTGACCGAGAAGGACGCGACCGTGGTCGTCGACGCCAAGGCGGTGCTGTTCCTGCTCGGCACGCAGCTCGACTTCAAGACCGACCGCTTCTCCTCGACCTTCGTCTTCAACAACCCGAACCAGGTCTCGGCCTGCGGCTGTGGCGAATCGGTCGAGATCAAGCCGCGCACGGAGACTGCGCTGGCGGCTCAGTAGCCGAGATGGACGCCGCGGCCATCGCGGAGCTGTTCGCGCCGGTGGTTGTGGTCCGCACGCGCCGCATGTTCGGCGGGCTCGGCATCTACTCAGGCGAGGCGATGTTCGCGCTCACCTTCGATGGCGAGATCTTCTTGAAGACCACGGATACGACCCGGCCTGAATTCATCGCGGCCGGCAGCGAGCCGTTTCGCTATGTCGCACGCAGCCGCAAGCGCGAGACCGGCTATTGGCGCCTGCCGGCGGCAGCCTTCGATGACGAGGAGCTTCTGCGCCGTTTCACCGAGCTCGCATTGGCCGCGGCGAGCGAAGCGGCGCTGAAGAAGCGGCCGCTCAGGCGACCTTCGCCGCGTCCTGGACCGCGTCCTCGGTGACGGTGCGGTTGCGCCCGTCGCGCTTGGCCTGAAGCAGCGCATTGTCGGCGCGCTCGACGATCGAGCTCGCGGTGTCGCCGCGCCGATAGACCGCGACGCCGAGCGAGATGGTGATGCGCCCGAGGCTCTCATTGGTCGAGCGCTTCACCAGTTCCCGGGTCAGGAGCGCCTGACGCACGGTCTCGGCGCCGAACTTGCCCGCGACGACGTCTGCCTCCGGTAGGATGATGGCGAATTCCTCGCCGCCGAAGCGAGTGATGATCGCCTTGTCCTTGAACTTGTCCTTCATCGTCTTGGCGACCAGGCGCAGCACCTGATCTCCTGTCAGATGGCCATGCATGTCGTTGAAGTGCTTGAAGAAGTCGATATCGGCCATGACCAGCGCGAAGGGCTCGCGCCGCAAGGTGGCCTGATCGATCGCCTTCTGCAGCATCTCCTCGAAATGGCGGCGATTGGCGAGGCCGGTGAGCGGGTCGGTCAGAGCCTCGGCCCGCGTCGATTCCAGCGCCTCGCGCAGATTGTGGATCTCGTGCGCGCTTTCGCGCAGCTGGGTTTCGAGCTGGGTCTTGCGCGCGACCTCTTCGCGGGTCGACAGGACCAGGGCCTCGACCCATTCGCGCAGCTTCTGCCGGTCAGCCGAGGGAGGCACCTCTTCCGACATCGCGCAGAGCCGACCGTGATATTGCTCGGTCGAGCTCAGCGCCCGGTCGACCAGCGCCATCATGCTGTCGATCTCGGCGAGCACCTGCAGGCTGGTGCGCTCGGCCTGGCGCGAGAGGCGATCGGTGCTGATGAACTTCTCGTAGAGCGTGTCGATGTCGGCGGCGCCGACTTCGCCGTTGCTGGCGGCGATCACCGCATCCATTGCCATGCTGAGAGCGGGCACCTCACCGCTGAGATGGGCGTACCAGACTTCGAAGGCGCGAGGATAGCCTGGGGAATAATGCTGTCGCATCGCCGCGACAACCTGTTCGGCGAGGTCGTGAGCCTGCGGCAAGCCCGAGCGGCTGGTGGTCATGACGTCCTGTCCCCGCCGGACGCGAAATTCTTCCGCGCCCGCTACGCGCCTGACCGTAGGACAAGCGGAGTTAATGCAAGGTTGCCAGGATGCCTGATTCAGCCGGCGCGGACGGGGCGCAGCAGGAAGGCAGGCACGTGGTCGCCGAGGCCCTTGACCTGCGGGCCATCGTCGAGGTCGTCACGGCGCGGCGAGCGGCCCCGGTTGCCGCGCGGGGCGCCGTTGCCGGAGGTCTCTTCGCGGCGCGGCGAGCGCGGAGCATCATTGCCGCGCACGGCGTCGGGCTCGGCCCGCTCCGGTCGGCTTTCGCTCCGCTCGGGTCGGCTTTCCGTCCGCGCCGGCTTGCCATCGCGGCCTCGCCGGGGACGTCCGCCTTCGCGTCGTTCCTCGCCGCGGCGGCCACCACGGCGCTCCTCGCGCGGTTCCGCCGCCGGCAGGCTCTCCAAGCCCGGCCCAGCCCATTCGATGCTCTGGCCGGTCAGCTTCTCGATCGCGGCGACGAGCTTGTCGTCATGCCGGGTGACGATGGTGAAGGACGCACCTTCACGACCGGCGCGGCCCGTGCGGCCGATGCGGTGGACATAGTCCTCGGCATGGGTCGGCACGTCGAAATTGAAGACGTGGCTGACAGCGGGGATGTCGAGGCCGCGCGCCGCGACATCACTGGCGACGAGGATCGGGTTCTCGCCGGTACGGAAGGAGTCGAGCGCCGCCATGCGGGCGTATTGATCCATGTCGCCATGCAGGGCCACGGCCGGAAAACCATGCTTCTGCAGGGATTTGTGCAGCGTTGCTACATCGCGCTTACGGTTGCAGAACACGATCGCGTTCTGCAGATCCTTGGCATCCTTGATCAGCCGGCGCAGCGTGTCGCGCTTTTCGTAGTCCTGGTTGTGCGAGGCGACGAGGCGCTGGGTGATCGTCGCGGCGGCGGTCGCTGGCCTGGCGACCTCGATGCGCACCGGATTGTGCAGGAACTGCTCGCTGATCCGGGTGATCTCCGGCGGCATCGTCGCCGTGAAGAACAGCGTCTGGCGCGTGAACGGCACCAGCTTGCAGACACGCTCGATGTCCGGGATGAAGCCCATGTCGAGCATGCGGTCGGCTTCGTCGATGACGAGGAGTTCGACGCCGGTGAGCAGGAGCTTGCCGCGCTCGACATGATCGAGCAGGCGGCCGGGCGTCGCGATCAGCACGTCGACGCCGCGGGTGATCTTGGCATCCTGGTCGCCGAAGGAGACGCCGCCGATCAGCAGCGCCACCGAAAGCTTCTGGTTGACGCCGTAGCGGACGAAATTCTCCTCGACCTGGGCGGCGAGCTCGCGCGTCGGCTCGAGGATCAGCGTACGCGGCATCCGGGCGCGGGCGCGGCCGGTTTCCAGGATCGTCAGCATCGGCAGGGTGAAGGCAGCGGTCTTGCCGGTGCCAGTCTGGGCGATGCCGAGCACGTCCTTGCGGGCGAGTACGTGCGGGATGGCCTGGGCCTGGATGGGGGTGGGCGTCGTATAGCCGGCGGTCGAGACCGCCGTGAGAACTTTATCGCTCAGGCCGAGTTCGGCAAAAGACATCGAGGGTTGCGCTTCTCAAGGGTCGGTGACACGTGGCGGGATGACCGTTCAACCGCGACGGTGGCGCGACTTTGCTTGCCTGCGCGCCTTCGGACGCCCGTGGAATGCAGAAAAAACAGGGCAAAGTCAACATTCTAGGGCCTGTTCCAATCAGCTTGCATCTCAGACCGATCGATAAAACTGGTATCCATCCGAAAGAGGAGACCGATTCATCGATCAGATTGATCGAACCTGATCGAATTCGACTCCAGCGAGGTTGCTCAAGAATGCTTGCGACTCAGACCAGGATTCCGGAGCCGCTTGTCCTGATCCCCGCGGTGAACAGCACGCCGGCACTCTATGCCCCGCAATGGCCGGCCTTGGCATCGGGCCGGCAGATTCTCGTCACCGACAACACTGTCGACGACACGATTGCCGGCATGGTCGAGCGGTTGCTGGCAGCCGCACCGGAGCGCTTCGCGCTCTGTGGATTGTCGATGGGCGGCTACATCGCCTTCGAAGTGATGCGGCGCGCACCGGAACGTGTGACGCGGCTGGCTCTGCTCAATACCACCGCCAAACCGCCGACCTCTGAGACCAACGCACCGCGCGAGCAGATGATCGCGCTGGCCGGGAAGGGCGCCTTCGACAATGTCGTGACCGTGCTCTGGCAGAAGCTGGTCGCACCCGACCGGCTTGTAGACGAGGCATTGCGGCTCGAAGTGAAAGCAATGGCGGAGGCCGTGGGAGCAGCTGGCTTCATCCGTCAGCAGCGTGCGATCATGGGCCGGTCCGATGCCCGGCCTGTCCTCGGTACGATCTCGGTTCCCGCGCTGGTTGTCGTCGGCGCAGAGGACGCGATCACCCCGCCGCACGAAGCGCGCGAGATCGCCGCCGGCATCGGAGCGAGGGCGCGTTATCTGGAGATACCGGGCTGCGGCCATCTCTCGACGCTGGAAGCGCCGGAACTGGTGACGTCGGCGCTGCTCGACTGGCTCGCTTGACCTCAGCGCGGGGCCACGCAGGGATCGAGCCTGGTCTCGCCGGCCCGTTTGACGATCGAGCCGGTGGTCAGGGGATCAAATGATTGGCCCTTGGCCGCGGCTTGAGCGGCCTGGCGCATCGCGTCGCGGTCGAGCTGGGCTGTATGGCTCGAGACGAAGTTGGCAGCGATGACGGAGAGGAAGGCGATCGCCGCGCCGGCCTTGGCGACATCGGCGACCATGGTGCCGCGCTGATTGCGCAGGAAGGCGATGACGAGACGCATCGCTGCTCTCCAGGTATCAAGAAGAGGCGCCAGGCGCCGGTGAGGAAACTCTGCGCCGGCTGCTGTAAAAACTTGGTTAGCGGTTTGTCTCCGCTGTCGGGACAATCTTTCAGGCGTGCCCTTCGAGCTTGCCCCGGTGTTCACGGAACAGCTTGCGCAGCGCTTCGAGCGTGGCCAGCACGGCTTGTCGCTGCCGGCTGCTCTCATGCGAGACCAGGAAGATCTCGTCGGCGGTCGCCTCGGGCGGCTCCTCCAGCCGGATCAAACTCGTGTCGGCATCGGCCAGGAAGCAGGGCGCCATCGAGACCGCGCCTGACGAGCGGATGCTTTCATAACGCGCGGCGGAGTCTCCAACGCGGGCAGCGATCGGCCGCCCCGCCGCCCAAGCGAGGATGTGCTGTTCTATGCGCGACGACACGTCCCGGCTGACCGAGATCACCGGCGCGGTCGCCGGGTCGACATCGCGGCGGACGTAGAAGGCCTGCGCCAGCTTGCCGACCTTCTGGCCGAAATAGCCGGCTTCTCCCGGCGGCTTGCGCATGCGAATCGCGATCTCGGCCTCGCCGCGCGCCAGATCGAGCCGCTCGCGCGTGCTGATGATGACGATCTCGATGCCGCCGGCGGCAGCCGAGAGACGGGCGGCGTGCTGGGTCAGGAACAGGCTGATCGACGTCGTCGCCGTGATACGGACGGGGGCGTCGCCGCGGGCGCGGGCGGCGTTTGCCCGCGTCTCGAAACGCGCGACGGCCTCGGCCGCCGCTGCCGCATCCTCGGCGAGCGAGAGGCCGATCTCGGTCGGAATCAGCCGGTTGGCGCCGCGCTTGAACAGTGGCACGCCGAGCCGCGCCTCGAAGGCTTTCAGGCGTCGCGCGACTGTCGTCTCGCTCAGTCCGAGCGCAGACGCCGCCAGAGCAAGGCCGCCCGTGGCCGCGATGGCGTGGAAGATTTCGAGATCGGCCCAGAGTGAGGCGTGTCCCGTTGCCTGGGCATCGCGTCGAGATGGAGAGGCAGGAGGCTCGCCCATGCGCTCAGCGGCCAGAGATAGGGCGCAGGTCTATGGCGCCGGGCAGTGTCATGGTCGGCATCGTGCGGATCGGTCGGCATGCCCGCAGGATGGGCGCGTGCGCGGTACGAGGCAGCCCGGCAGACTTGCCGGGGAGCCCGGCGCGCAAGCCGGCCAGTCTTCGCCTCACAGGTCGATCAGCTCACCGGCGAAGGCGGCCCGCTCCTGGATGAAGAGGAAGCGCGCTTCCGGCTTGTTGCCCATCAGTCGCTCGACCGTGTCGGAGGTCTCTTCCTTCGCCTCATGATCGACCATGACCTTGAGCAAGGAGCGCTTGCTCGGGTCCATCGTGGTCTCCTTGAGCTCGGCCGGCATCATCTCGCCCAGGCCCTTGAAGCGGCCGATCTCCGGCTTCTTGCCCTTGAAGACAGTCTCGATCAGTTCGTCCTTGTGGGCATCGTCACGGGCATAGACGGACTTGGTGCCATGGCGCAGCCGATAGAGCGGCGGCACAGACAAATAGAGATGGCCCTTCTCGATCAGGCGCGGCATCTGACGCCAGAAGAAAGTGACCAGGAGCGAGGCGATATGGGCGCCGTCGACGTCGGCGTCGGTCATCACGATGACCTTCTCGTAACGCAGGTCGTCTTCACGGAACTGGCTGCCGATGCCGCAGCCCAGCGCCAGGATCAGGTCGGCGAGCTGCTGGTTGGCGTTGAGCTTTTCGCGCGTCGCATTGGCGACGTTGAGGATCTTGCCGCGCAGAGGCAGGATCGCCTGGTTGGCGCGATTGCGCGCCTGCTTGGCCGAGCCACCGGCGGAATCGCCCTCGACGATGAAAAGCTCGGAGCCTGCCGCGCCAGCATTACTGCAATCGGCGAGCTTGCCAGGCAGTCTCAGCTTACGCGTCGCGGTCTTGCGCGAGACTTCCTTCTCGAGCCGGCGACGCTGCCGCTCCTCGGCCCGGTCGACCGACCAGTCGAGCAGCCTCAGCGCTTGCTGCGGCGAGGCGGCGAGCCAATGATCGAAAGCATCGCGTATCGCGTTCTCGACGATGCGGGCCGCTTCCAGCGTCGCCAGCTTGTCCTTGGTCTGGCCCTGGAATTCCGGCTCGCGGATGAAGACCGAGAGCATGGCGGCGCAGGTCGCCATGACGTCGTCGGCGGTGACCTGCGCCATGCGCTTTGACTGGCCGATGCGCTCGGCATGATCGCGCAACCCGCGCAGCAGGGCGATGCGCAGGCCGGATTCATGCGTGCCGCCTTCCGGCGTCGGGATGGTGTTGCAGTAGGAGGAGGAGAAGCCGTCCTCGCCGGTCGCGAGCCAGGCCACCGCCCATTCGAGCGAGCCGTGGCCGCCTTCCTTGGTGATCTTGCCCGAGAAGATCGGCTCGGCGACGAGGTCCTTGCCCTCGATCTCGCGGGCGAGGTAGTCGCGCAAGCCGCCAGGGAACTTGAACACCGCCTCGGCCGCGACGTCGCCCTCGGGCAGCAAACGCGAGGGTGCGCAGCGCCAGCGAATCTCGACCCCGCCGAAAAGATAGGCCTTCGAGCGAGCCATGCGGAACAGGCGCGCCGGGACGAAATGAGCGCCTTCGCCGAAGATCTGCGCGTCGGGATGGAAGCGCACGCGGGTGCCGCGCCGGTTCGGCGCCCGGCCGACGGTCTCCAGCGGTCCCAGCGGAATGCCGCGCGAGAAGCTCTGGCGATAGAGCATCTGACCGCGCGCAACCTCGACCTCGACCAGATCGGAGAGCGCGTTGACGACAGAGACGCCGACGCCGTGCAGGCCGCCCGAGGTCTCGTAGACCTTGGAGTCGAACTTTCCGCCGGCATGCAGGATCGTCATGATCACTTCGAGCGCCGACTTGTCCGGAAACTTCGGATGCGGGTCGATCGGCATGCCGCGGCCGTTGTCGGTGACGGCGAGCGAGCCGTCGGCAAAGAGCTCGACATCGATGAAGCTGGCGTGGCCGGCGACCGCCTCGTCCATGGCGTTGTCGATCACCTCGGCGAAAAGGTGATGCAGCGCCCTCTCGTCGGTGCCGCCGATATACATGCCCGGCCGGCGCCGCACCGGCTCTAGCCCTTCGAGCACCTCGATCGCGGAGGCGTCGTAGCCTGCCTCGGACGGCGTGCCACTGCGGGGAGCCGGGGCAGGGCGTGCGGCCGGCTTCGGCGCAGGGGCGGGCGCACGCGATTCCTCGCGCATGTCCTTGCCGCCGTCTTCGCCGAAGAGATCGTCCGTCATCGTCACCGCGCTCGCTGATTCGCTTGGCCTGCAGGATACCGTATCGGCCCGGCGGCCGCTTGCCGGAGCCCCTATAACCCGCCGCTTCTCCGCAATAAACCGATCGGACCGTCGCCGAAAGTCAGGATGAGCGAGGCCGTCGCCGAAGTGTCATCCCGGGATGGCACAGCCGCCTCGTGGAACCACGCTCGTCGCTTGCCGGTTCAGCAGCCGTTAACGGCCGGGGTCTCATCATCGACAGGCGAATCGGGACTGGTCCCGGCCGCGCATTCGGCTAAGCTGGTACCAAGGGGGAAGGTCACGTGGCGTCGCGTTCCGCAGTTCCCAAGATCCGTATCGCCGGCCTCGAGCGGGCTGCGCGCTTCGCTGGTGAATCCTTCGCCTATGAGGAGCTTTCGGGCTTCGAGACGCGACACGACGTCGAAGCCGCTCAGCTGCGCCGGCTCTGGTGGGGCGCTGCGATCGTCGCACTGTTGGGCCTGGTGGTTGTCGCCCTGCGCTGAGCCGCGTCAGCGCTTCCTCAATCTTTGAGAGCTAGAAGAGCCTCGATGGGAGGCTCGGCATGCGCGTGGTGATCGTCGGCGATTGCAGCTCGATTGAGGACGTTGGGGGGAAGGTCAAAAACACCCCTCAGCTGCGAAAGATCGTGCCGCGGCGGACAATCTGAGGCGGCGATGGCCAAGATCGCCGCACTGGGGTCGTATCTCTATCAGTCCGTCCTTGCCCTCGGCCTCCTCATTGCTGTTTCCAACCTGCTGCCGGCCTCTGATTACGCAGCCTATTCGCTGTTCATCTCGATCGCCCAGTTCGCCGACATTGCCTGCTTTCAATGGATCCGCGCGGCCTGCAGCCGTTTCTATCCGGGGCAGGACGATGAGAGTGAGCGGACCGAGCGCGGCGTCATCGTAGCCGAACTCGCGGGCAGCGCGGCCCTTTGTCTTCTCGCGGCTCTCGCCGCGCCGCTCTTCGGCGTCTCGATCTGGCTCGGCTTGATCGCAGGCGTGGTGGCGATCCTGCAGGGGGTGGGAGAGCTGCATCTGACCATGCTGCGCTTCCGCCAGGAATTCCATCTGTTCTCCTGGCTACAAGGCGCGCGCGCCACGATCCTGGCGGCAGCTACGATCGCCGGCGCCGTGATCCATGCCGATTTCGGCCACGTCCTCGCGGGGATCCTGGCTGGCAACCTGATCTATTGCGCCGTGGCTTGGGGGCGAGCGCGCCATATCCTGCCTGTCTTCGCCTGTTGGCGTACCGACATCGTGAGGCGGAACCTGGTCTATGGCGGCGTCTCCGCCGCCGCCGGCGTCGCGAACCTGCTCACGCCGCTAGGTCTCAAGGCTATCCTGCTCAGCGCCCTCGGCACGGCTGCCGCGGGGCCGATGCTGGCGCTCGACCTCCTGCAGCGTCCCTTCGTGATGATCGTGTCGTCGCTGCAGGCGATCCGCTATCCGGAGCTGGTCTCGCTGTTCGACCGCAAGGGCGATGCCGAGGTGATCCGGACGGAACTCGGCCGCTATTATGCGATGCTGACGGGATTCTCCCTGATCGGCGCTGCCGGCGTGATCGCTCTGCTCGGCTTTGCGAGCTGGGCCGTCATCCCGGCCGGGTTGCAGGCCTCGTTCCTGCGGACAGCGCCATTCGTCCTGTTGCTGGCGCTGCTGCGGGCGCTCATCAGCACCTTGCTGCCGACACCGGCGCACCTGCAGCGACGCCTGACCGCCATCATCGGGCTGGCGACACTCGATTGCATCCTGACCTGCGCCGGCGCTCTGGCGGCGGTCACGCTCTTTGCCGGCACCGATTCGGCGATCGCCGCAGGAGCGGCTGGCGGTGCGGCCATTGCGATGGCGATCGGCGTGCTGATGCTACGCGGGCAACCTTTCGTCATGCCCTGGACGCCAGTGCTACTGTCCGGAGCCGCACTTGTGCTGTCCTGGCTGAGCGCCTCCTGGTTTGCCGGCGATCTCTTGCCGTCGACTGGCGCGGCGCTCGCCGCGACGATCGCTGTTGGCGCCTATCCCTTGTCCACCCTTGTCCGCTGGATCGCGCGTTGAGGCACCATGGCCGATAACTCCCACACCGAATCCGCTGTCATCGTCGTTGGCATCGCCACGACGGGGCGTCGTGAGGTCCTGCGGGAAACGCTCTCGCAACTCGAGCGGCAGGAGCGCCGCCCGGAGCGCATCCTGATCTGCCCCGTTGCCCCGGATGACGTCGACTGGGACCATGCGGCGAGCCTTGCGATTCCGGTGGAGCGCATCGATGGCCCGCGAGGGTCGAGCGCGCAGCGCAACGCCATCCTCGATGCCGCAGGCGACGCCGATCTGATCCTGTTCCTGGACGACGACTATCTGCCGGCCGATCGCTTCATCGCCGAAACCGAGCGACTGTTCCTGCGATATCCGGACATTATCGCCGCGACCGGCCATGTCCTGGCCGACGGAATACGCGGTCCGGGCATCGGCTTGTCCGAAGCGCTCGCCATTCTGGCCAACGACCGGCCGCCTGACGAGGCTAGCCTTTCGGCGATCGAGAACGTCTATGGCTGCAACATGGCCTTCCGGATGGCCGCGATCAGCCATATCGGCGCTCGGTTCGATGAGAACCTGCCGCTCTATGGCTGGCACGAGGATATCGATTTCTCCGGCCAGCTCGCTGGCCGGGGCCGGATCGTGCTTTCCACCGCGTTGCGCGGCGTGCACCGTGGCGTCAAGCGCGGCCGCACATCCGGCTTCCGCTTCGGCTATTCGCAGATCGCGAACACGATCTATGTCGCGCGCAAGGGTACCATGCGGTGGCCGCGGGCCCTGCGCTTTGCCATCGGGAATGCCGGGGCCAATCTTCTCGGCAGTCTCGGACCGCAAGGCATGGTCGATCGACGCGGCCGGTTAAGGGGCAATCTGCTTGCCCTATGGGATTGCGCCCGCGGCCGGCTCGATCCGTTACGCATCCTGTCCCTGGACTGAGGGCTCAACGCGCGTTCGGCACCGCCATGTCCGCGATAACGGCCAGCAATGCATCCGCGCTCTTCTCCCAGGAGAAGCGCGCGACATTGGCGCTTCCTTTCGCGACGAGCTCGGCGCGCAGCGGCGGATTATCGACGATCTGCCGCATCGCCCGCATCAGGCTGTCCTGGTCGCGTGGATCGAAATAGAGCGCGGCCTCGCCGCAGGCTTCACGAACCGGAGGAATGTCGGCTGCGAGCACGGGGCAGCTTTGGGTCATCGCTTCCAGCGGCGGAATGCCGAAGCCTTCATAGAGGCTGGGGAAGACGAATGCCCCGGCGCGCTGCTCCAGCGCCGCGATCTCGGCATCCGAAAGGCGTCCCGGAAAGAGCAGATTATCTGCCGCGCCGATGGTCGTGGTTCTGAACACGCCGGGTTCGATGCTCCCGACGATGACCAGGCTCCAATCGCGCAATCCGAGGGCGGTGAAGGCATCGACGGCGAAGGCGATGTTCTTGTTCGGCTTGAGGGTGCCAACTAGAAGGAAAAAATTCTTACCATATAGATCGAGCCGGTCCAGCACCGAATTGTCCGGCTCGAGCGCGGCGAAATGGTCGGGTGCATTGTGGATCACGGCTATTGCGTCATGCGGTATCCGAAAGACCTTGCTCAGCTCCTCCTGCGAGAAGTGCGAAACGGTGCCGATCCGAGCCGTACGGGCCAGCGTGAAGCCAAGGAGCGCATGGGTTGCGCGGTAACTGCGCGTGAAGGCTTCCGGATGGCGGAAGATCGTGACGTCGTGAATGACCACCAGCTGGCGACGATGGAAGAGGGGGCCGCTACCGCCGAAGCCGACGAGAATGTCGTTGCGGGTTTCGCAGGCGAGCGTGGTCTGTTCCCAGAAATGCCCGGTTGACCGGCCGATCTGGGTGGAAGCGATGTTCCGGAGCGGCAGGTCGGCCGCCACGCCTTCCGGCATGAGGATGCGCCAACGCGCATCCTGAAGTGCCGACGGAAGCGAGCCCTGTCCGATGCGTCTGTCGAGCGCAGCCGTGAGTTCGCGTGCGAAGCGCTGAACCCCGGTCAGCGGTTGGCCGAGAAAGCGACCATTGATCGAAATGACCTTCAAGGGACCGAGGCCTCGCTGCGGACGTTTGGCGCGCGAGCATAGCCAAAAAGGCTGAAGGTCACGTTACGCGAGACTCTTCCACGCCACGATCGACGCCATTACGGGGTTGACATTGTAGGAATAATTGCCTAGTTTGTTCACGTTATGTTTCAGCTCTTTTGAGGAGATTCATATGCCCTCATTCGCATTGTTCGATGATACCGTTGTGGCCCGAACCGCCGCGGCCAGCGCAGGCTGGACGGCGTTCACGGATTTGCAGACCGTCTTCGACTACGCCCGCAATCAGGGGCGACCATTGTTCTTCCAGCCTGGCGTCTACGACTCCGGCACGACCACGGTTCTGCCGAGCAATGGCGGCGGCAAGCCGCTCTACGCCCGGGCAATCCCCGGATCGGTGTCGCTGCGCTTCAACGGCGTGAACACTTTCCTTCGAATCGAAGGGCAGAATCAGGTCCGTTTCGACGGAATCACCTTCGATGGGCAGAATCGGGCGTTGTCCGACTATGTGTTCGGCCGTCCGGCGCTGATCGCCATCGCCAACAATGCGCAGGATATTGCGTTCGAGAATTGTCAGGTGCTCAACTCGCCAGGCATCGGCGCCTATGTCGCGAGCTCTTCAGGCGCCGTCTTCCGCGCCTGCTACTTCGGCAACCATTCGGTCGGGATCTGGAGCGAGAACGCTCAGATCAAGGCGCTGAACAACACCATTGCCGGCATGCAGAACAACGGTATCGCCATCTGGCGCGATACGATCACAGGCGACAGCTCGACCATCACCGGCAACTTCATCAACGGCATCGATACGGTCGCCGGCGGGACCGGGCAGAACGGCAACGGCGTCAGCATCTTCCGGGCAGTCGGCGTCTCGATCACCGACAACAAGATCTTCAGCACGAAGTTCTCGGCGATCCGCTGCAATGGCGGCGGGCTGCACAATGTCAGCAACAACAACATCTATAACACCCGCGAGGTGGCGATCTTCATCGAGGCGCCCGGAGCCGGCATCGACCTGACCGGATGCATCGTCTCGAACAACAGTCTCGAGACGGTCGGGAGCGGCATCCTCGTCGCCAATTCCGGCCAATTCAGCGACGGCACGGCGCGCAGCGTGGTGGTCGAAGGCAACCGCATTTCCAACGTCACCGACAACCCGATCCCGGACCCGGGCTATTATCCGCCCTCGACCATCGGCAACGGGATCATCATCGAGCAGGATTGCGTGGTCTCGGGCAATCTCATCGAAGGTGCGGCGCGCGTCGGGATTCAGGCCGGGATCAATACCGCGGCGCGGGATCTCGTCATCACCGGCAATTTCGTGCGCAACGTCGCCATCGGCGTCGGCGTGTCGAACGAGGCGGTCACCAATGCGGGCCGCTCTGTCATCGTTTCCGGCAACATCGTGCGCGGCGCCAGCATCGGCGGCATCGTGCCCACCGTCTTCACCGGCACGACGATGAACCGGGTCGGCACGGTGGAATATGGCAACGACCTTGCCACGGCCGTCGGCAGCGTCACCTTCGGCCACAACCGCTACCTCTAGCCGCTTGTTGCGCGGCGCTGCTTGCGCTGCCGTCTCGACAAAAAACCGGGGCGTCGCCGCCCCGGTTCGCAAGGTGGACTGCGGATCGCCGCAGTCGGGAGGAAATCCTGGTCTGAGCTCGAGGCTCAGTAGGAATAGTACATCGTGAACTCGACCGGGTGCGGCGTCATCTCGAAGCGCGCCACGTCCTGCATCTTGAGCTCGATATAGCTCTCGATGAAGTCGTCGGTGAAGACGCCGCCGGCCTTGAGGAAGGCGTTGTCCTTCTTAAGCGCGTCGAGCGCCTCGCGCAGCGAACCGCAGACGGTCGGGATCTTCTTCAGCTCGCGCGGCGGCAGGTCGTAGAGATCCTTGTCCATCGCCGGGCCCGGATCGATCTTGTTGAGGATGCCGTCGAGGCCGGCCATCGTCAGCGCGGCGAAGGCGAGATAGGGGTTCGCCATCGGATCGGGGAAGCGGACCTCGACGCGCTTGGCCTTCGGCGAGGTCGTCCACGGGATACGGCAGGAGGCCGAGCGGTTGCGCGCCGAATAGGCGAGCAGCACCGGCGCCTCATAGCCCGGGACCAGGCGCTTGTAGGAGTTGGTCGACGGGTTGGTGAAGGCGTTCAACGCCTTGGCGTGCTTGATCACGCCTCCGATGAACCACAGGCACTCCTGCGACAGGTCGGCGTACTTGTTGCCGGCGAAGAGCGGCTTGCCACCCTTCCAGATCGACAGGTGGACGTGCATGCCCGAGCCGTTGTCGCCATAGACGGGCTTCGGCATGAAGGTCGCGGTCTTGCCGTAGCTCTGCGCGACGTTGTGGATCGCGTACTTATAGACCTGCATGGTGTCGGCCATGTGGGTCAGCGTGTCGAACTTCAGGCCGAGCTCATGCTGGGCCGAGGCGACCTCGTGGTGGTGCTTCTCGACCTTGGCGCCCATGGCCGCCATGGCCGCGAGCATCTCGCCGCGCATGTCCTGCGCCGAATCCTGCGGCGGAACCGGGAAGTAGCCGCCCTTGATCGCGATGCGGTGGCCGAGATTGCCGCCTTCGTATTCGGTCTGGCCGTTGATCGGCAGCTCGACGCTGTCGAGCTTGAAGCCGGTGTTGTACGGATCGGCCGAAAACTTGACGTCGTCGAAGACGAAGAATTCGGCTTCGGGGCCGACATAGACGGTGTCGCCGATGCCGGTCGACTTCAGATACGCCTCGGCCTTCTTGGCCATGCCGCGCGGGTCGCGGCTATAGGGCTCGCCGGTGGCCGGCTCGAGCACGTCGCAGTTGATGACCATGGTCGAGGCCGAGAAGAACGGGTCGATGCAGGCCGTCGTCGGGTCGGGCATCAGCAGCATGTCGGACTCGTTGATCGCCTTCCAGCCGGCGATCGAGGAGCCGTCGAACATCGTGCCCTCGGCGAAAATCTCCTCGTCGATCATCGAGACGTCGAAGGTGACGTGCTGCCACTTGCCGCGCGGATCGGTGAAGCGGAAGTCGACGTACTTGACGTCATTGTCCTTGATCGCCTTCAGGACCTCTTTGGCGTTCTTCATCTCACGACTTCCTTTGTCGACTGCTAGGGTCTCACGACAGACGTTGCCTGCGGGGCTCCGCCGGCACACGCATTCCTCAGGGTTTCAGGGAAATTCCTCAGATCGCGTCCGCGCCGGACTCGCCGGTGCGGATGCGGATCGCCCCCTCCACGCTCGATACAAAAATCTTGCCATCGCCGATCCGGCCGGTCTGGGCGGCCTTCTTGATCGCCTCGATCGCGCGCTCGACCATGTCATCGGCCAGCACGATCTCGATCTTCACCTTCGGCAGGAAGTCGACCACGTATTCGGCGCCGCGATAGAGCTCGGTATGGCCCTTCTGGCGGCCGAAACCCTTCGCCTCGAGCACCGTGATCCCCTGGAGGCCGACCTCCTGCAGCGCCTCCTTCACCTCGTCGAGCTTGAAGGGCTTGATGATCGCTTCGATCTTCTTCATGCGCCGATCGACCTCCTTGGCGTGAGCTTGCGCCACTGTACGCAGCCTTCTTCCGTTCTGACCATCTCGGCCTGCCCGGATCAATCTCGGCGCGTCCAGCAAAACCTCGCCTGTTCTGCTCATAGCATCGGCGCAGGCGGGCCGCCATGATGGTGCAGGGGACAAACCGCCTGTTGAAGAGGCGAAAAACCGTCTAAAATTTATGCAAATGCCTATATCACGTGCAGGTGGCGGTATCATCAGCTTCCTTGCCTGATTGCCTGGGCTGGCGGACAATCCCCGATCGATGACGGCTGCTGATCCCTCGACCTTCGCGCTGCTCACTGTCGCCGAGATGGCGGCGGCGGATGCGGCCGCGATCGCTGCCGGCACGCCGGGCATCGTCCTGATGGAGAAGGCGGGCAGGGCAGTGGCCGACGCGGTGACGCGGCGGGTCAGACCGGGCCAGCGCATTCTCGTGCTGTGCGGTCCCGGCAACAATGGCGGCGACGGTTTCGTCGCAGCCCGCCTCCTGGCGGAACGCGGCTACGGCCTGACGCTCGCGCTCGCCGGCGAGCGAGCGGCCCTGAAGGGGGACGCCGCATTGGCGGCAGCGTCCTGGACTGGTCCGGTCGCGACCGTCGACGCGGTAGAGCCCGCCCAGCACGATCTCGTCCTCGACGCCTTGTTCGGCGCCGGCCTCAGCAGGCCCATCTCGGGTGAGCTCGCGGCTTTGCTTGATCGGGTCAATGCCGCCGGCCGGCCGGTGGTGGCGGTCGACGTGCCCAGCGGTGTCCATGGCGATACCGGCCTGGCCCAGGGCCCGGCTGTCCGCGCTGACGAGACGGTGACCTTCTTCCGGCTGAAGCCCGGCCATCTGCTCCATCCTGGCCGGGCGCTTTGCGGCATCGTCACCCTCGCCGATATCGGCATCCGGCCCGAGATGGCCTTCATGCCGGACAGGAGCCGCTCCACGGCATTTCGCAATGTTCCGGCCCTCTGGCGCGTTCATCTGCCCGATCACGCCGCCGGGGTTCACAAATACAGCCGCGGCGCGGTCGCAGTCGCCGCGGGCGGCCTCTCGAGCGTCGGGGCGCCACGGCTCGGCGCGCGAGCGGCGCTGCGTATCGGCGCGGGCCTCGCAACGATCATCTGCCGGCCTGAAGCGCTCATGGCGCATGCGGCGCGCGGCCCTGACGCCTTGATGCAAATGGCGGCCGCCGATACCGCAGGCTTCGAGGCAGCGCTGGCAACACGAAAGGTCGACGCCCTGCTGATCGGGCCGGCGCTCGGTCTCGATGTCGAGGCGCGATCATGGGTGGCGAGCGCGCTGCGAGGAGCCTGGCCCTGCGTCTTCGACGCTGACGCCCTCACGCATATCGGCGTCCATAGGTCGACCTTCGCAGCCTTGCTGCACCGGCGCGCCGGCGCCGCCGTGTTGACGCCGCATGAGGGCGAATTCAAACGTTTGTTCGGCGAAGTTGGAAGCTTCGAGCCAAGCCGCGGCAAGCTCGAGCGAGCCCGCCATGCTGCCCGCTCGACCGGGGCCGTCATCGTGCTCAAGGGCCCGGACACCGTCATCGCCGCGCCGGATGGACGGGCCGTGATCAACGCAAGCGGCTCGCCTGCTCTGGCGACGGCAGGATCGGGTGATGTCCTCGGCGGAATCGTTGCCGGCCTGCTGGCGCAGAAGATGCCCGCCTTCGAGGCGGCGTGCGCTGCCGTCTGGCTGCATGGCCGCGCTGGTGAACGCCTCGGCCTCGGCCTCATCGCCGACGATCTGCCGGAAGCGATACCGGGCGTGCTGGCGGCGCTCGAAGAGTGAGCTGTGCCACCTGCAAAAAAGGCCCGCCCCGAAGGGCGAGCCTGTGATGATAGATCAGACGGCGATCAGCGGGCGGCGTAGGTCACGGCCGGAGCCGACGTCAGCTGCTCCTTGGTCATCGTGATCTTGCCATGGTCCGGATACATCTCCGGCCCCTTCTTGGCCGCCGGCGGCGCGTTCATCGCAGTGCTGCCACCAGCGCTGCTGCCGCCCGCTCCGGTGCCGCCCGACGGGGCAGGAGCCGGAGTGACCATCGGTTCCTCGCTCCACTGCACCTGTTCGAACGGGATCGCGACATCCTTCGCGCCGATGCCGAGGAAGCCGCCGACGCCGACCGTGACCAGCTCGATCTTGCCGGTCTTGTCGAACACCACCTCGGTGACGTCTCCGACCTTCTTGTTGTCGGGGCCGTAGATGTCGACGCCCATCAGCTTCGACGCCCGCCATTTGCCCTGGCCGGCGAGGTTGTTCTCTGGCGCCTTGGCGGTTTCGGCCGCCGGTGCCGGGGCTGCCGGCGCGCTCGTCGACGGCGAGGTCGGCTGCGGGCTTGGCGGCTGGTTCGAGGGCGAACTGGTCTGCGCAACGGCAGCAGCGGCAAGCATGACGCCGCCGATAGCCGTCAATGCAACGTGACGCTTGTACATCGGTGTCCTCCTGTCGTCTCCGCATCTGCGGAATGACCGAACAACGCGGAAACGGCATTTTGGTTCGCGTATGGGGAGCATGCGTCTGTCGTTTGACGGATTCGGAAACGCGTGTCGGACGTCGGCTTAGCGCTTCCGTAAGGCCTGCGCGCTTTGCTGGCGGCTGGCCATTAGGGCTCGGAGCCTGACAGGATGAGCAGGAATCTTTCGCTTCTCGGCCTTGTCGCACTCGGCATGATAGCGACGACGGCGCCCGCCGCGGCCTTCTGGGAGCGCTCGCAATGGCGCATCTGCTCGGAAGGGACGACGGCAGCCGAATACCAGCGCTGGCGCTGCTGGGAGCTCGACGGCTATGCGGGGGCGATCGCGCCTGGCTATGGCGGCGTCGGCCAGGAGGGGCCGATTCTACCGCAGAAGCGCCCGCTGCCGCGCCGCGGCGGAGCCGTCAGCCGCCTGGGCTGAGCCGGCGGGCCGAGGCACACTCGCTTTACCGAGATGCTGCTCGCGCAGTCGCGGCACTTCGCGGTTGCGCGGATTGTTTGGAACAAGATGCGCGACGGCAGGTTCGTCCCAAGGGTGCACCCCATCGAAGGAGCTGCATCATGGCTCGCATAGTCACGCGTTCTTATGAGAACTACGCCGATGCCGAGACGGCCGTCGTCCGGCTCGAAGCCGCCGGTCTCTCATCAAACGATATCACGGTCCTCAGCAACAGCCCGGACAAGATCGGAGCCGACGCCGCCAGAGGGGCCGAGGTCGGTGGTGCCTTGGGCGGCGGGGCCGGTCTCATGGCCGGGTTGGCTGCCCTGCCGATCCCGGGAGTGGGCCCGGTGCTCGCGGCCGGCTGGATCTTCGGCACCCTGGCGGTCGGCGCTACCGCCGGCGCCGCTGCCGGCAGCCTGATCGGCGCGATGACGGGCGCCGGCATCGATGCTGACGAGGCTCACTTCCTTGCGGAAACCGTTCGCCGCGGCGGCGCTGTCGTGTCAGCCCGTACCAGCGACAGCCATGTCCCGGCAGTCGAGAAGATCATGGATGGGGCAGGCCCGATCGACGCGACCTCGCGTCGTTCGGAGTATGAACGCGACGGCTGGAAAAGCTTCGATGAGCAGGCGGGTCCCTATCGGAAGCCGGCCTGGTCGGAGGTCTCCTGAGCCGCAGGCCTTAAGGTCCGACCGCATGCCTCGCTTCGGAGCGGAATGCCTGGCGGGCAGGCTCGCGGCGGTTTTGCGGCCTATGTGGTGAGCGGGGAGGGGATCGAACCCTCGACCACATGATTAAAAGTCACGTGCTCTACCACTGAGCTACCCGCCCTCACTGGGGCGCTGACATAGGCAGGTGGCGCGCATCGGTCAACATTGTTCCCGCCACCATGTCATGGCAGAAGCCGCGGCGATGGCTAATGAACACGGGACAGATGCGGATTTGGCGGGCACGCAGCAAGGCTGGCGTGGTTGGAGCAAGGCGTTCGCATTGGCGGCGCTGACGCTGACGACATCGCTGCTCGGCTTCATCGCCGTGCTCGATCCCTATGGCGCGCGCGTGCAGGCCGGCCAATCGGCGCGGCCGCTGATGGATCTCAACCAGCGCTTCATGTACCCGCAGATCGTCAGGTCGGGCGCTTTCGATTCGGCGGTCATCGGCACCTCGACCTTGCGCCTTCTCGATCCGGCGATTTTATCGACGGGGCTGTCCGTCCACTTCGCCAATCTCGGCATGAACGCCGCGACGCCCTGGGAGCAGGCCCAGATCGCCGGCCTGTTCGCGCGCCGGGTCGCTGCGCCGAAGATCGTGATCTGGGGCGTCGACCAGACCTGGTGCGAGGCGGATGCGACCGATGAGGCCCGCCGGTTGACGCCGCGGCCGTTCCCGCCCTGGCTCTACGACGACAATCCCTGGAACGATTGGCCCAAGCAACTCAATTTCACCACGCTCGAAATCGCGCTCCGGCTCGCTGCTCACCGGCTTGGCTTGCAGCCGCAGCGCCTGCGTGGTGACGGCTACGAGGTCTTCACCCCACCCGAGGCGACCTATGATCTCGCCCGTGCCCGGTTTCATCTGTATCGCGGCTACGGCGGCCACGCGCCCGATCTGACGCCGCAATCGCCGCCCGTGGCGACCTCGGCCGCGGCGCGCGCGAGCTGGCGTTTCCCAGCGCTGGCCTGGCTCGAGCAGGGCCTGGCCGCCTTTCCGGCCACGACGCGACGGCTGATCGTGCTGCCGCCGGTGCATGCCGGCGCTCTTCCGCGCGAAGGCAGTGCGGCCTGGCAGCGTTTTGAAGCCTGCAAGGCTGAGATCGTTGCGCTGGCGATGCGCCAGCATGCGGTGGTCGCCGACTACGCACATCCCTCACCGTTGACACGCGAGGATACGAATTACTGGGATCCCGCGCACTACCGGTTGCCGATCGCGCGCAGGATCGAAGCTGATCTGATCGCGTTGGGGCAGGGCAAACCGGCTCCAGACGATCCGGCGCTGACTGTCGTCGGCGTGCCTCGTTAACTGCGCGTCAACCAAGCGACTCTACCGTCGCAACATGGTCATCCGCCGCGGCCTCCGCTCCATCCTTGTCACGCTCGCGCTCTACCTCGTGTCGAGCGCCGTGGTCGGCTATTTCCTGTTCCATGCGCAACATGGCGCCCGGGGACTGGAAGCTCTTGGCGGGCTGCGTGAACGGCTTGGCGAGATGGAGGCCGAGCTCGCAACTCTGACCAGCGAGCGGCAGGATTGGGAGAAGCGGCTCGGCCTGATGCGGGACGAGGCTGTCGACCGCGACCTGCTCGAGGAAAGGGCCCGGGCCATGCTCGGCCGCGTCCACCGCAACGACGTCGTCGTCATGGGACGCTGAGGCTCCTGCCGTCGGCTCATATCACATGCCAGCCAGCATGGCCGGCCCTTGCCTCGGGCCGGGAATACGGGGTGCCCGATCGGGTTGGTCCGGTCGGATCATGCCGGCTTTGAGCCGGCTTTCGTTGCGTCATTGGTCGCAAAAAGATCGATTAACCGATAATAGGTTAAATCGTATAACAATAGAAATATCAGCTACTTAATCAATGTTGCAGTGCGAGATGTCCGTCTCGCCAAGGCCTGGGGCTTCCTCTACAACCAAAGCAGTAGAGCTCTGGGAGGACCGTTCATGGCCATTGCCGCACGGAAGACGAAAGCAGGGGCGCCCGCCAAGGCGGCCGGAAAGGCATTGGCGAAGAGCGCTCCGAAGGGTGCGGCCAAGGCGCTTTCGAACGTCCCGACCTTCAACAAGGACGAAGAGCTTCACGCCTATCGCGAGATGCTGCTGATCCGCCGCTTCGAGGAGAAGGCGGGCCAGATGTACGGCATGGGCCTGATCGGCGGCTTCTGCCATCTCTATATCGGCCAGGAAGCCGTCGTCATCGGCATGCAGATGGCTTCGAAAGAGGGTGATCAGGTCATCACCGGCTATCGCGACCACGGTCACATGCTCGCTTGCGGCATGGAATCGCGTGGCGTGATGGCCGAGCTCACCGGCCGGCGCGGCGGCTACTCGCGCGGCAAGGGCGGCTCGATGCACATGTTCAGCCGCGAGAAGAACTTCTATGGCGGCCACGGCATTGTCGGCGCCCAGGTCTCGCTCGGTGCCGGCCTCGGCTTCGCCAACTGGTACCGCCAGGACGGACGGGTCTCGATGGCCTATTTCGGCGATGGCGCCGCCAATCAGGGCCAGGTCTATGAGAGCTTCAACATGGCCGAGCTCTGGAAGCTGCCGGTCGTGTTCGTGATCGAGAACAACCGTTACGCCATGGGCACCTCGGTCAACCGCGCCTCGGCCCAGACCGACTTCTCCAAGCGCGGCGTCTCCTTCGGCATCCCGGGCGAGCAGGTCGACGGCATGGACGTCCGGGCCGTGCGTGAGGCGGCGAACCGCGCCATCGAGCACGCCCGCTCCGGCAAGGGCCCCTACATCCTGGAAATGCAGACCTACCGCTATCGCGGCCATTCGATGTCCGACCCCGCGAAGTACCGCTCGAAGGACGAAGTCCAGCGCATGCGCGAGGAGCACGATCCGATCGAGCAGGTCCGCGCCCGCCTGACCCGCGAGCACAAGGTCGGCGAGGACGAGCTCAAGGCGATCGACGCCAAGGTCCGCGAGATCGTCAACGACGCCGCCGAATTCGCGACGCACGACCCGGAACCGGACGTCTCCGAGCTCTATACCGACATCCTGCTGGAGACGGCGCGGGCCTGACGCGCCGCGCCCATCCTCCCCGCCCTTTCAGCCCTCGCGGCCATCCCAGAACTCCGGGTGCGTAAATGCCGATCGACATTCTGATGCCCGCCCTGTCGCCGACCATGGAACAGGGCAAGCTCGCCAAATGGCTGAAAGCCGAGGGCGACAAGATCAAGGCCGGCGACATCATCGCCGAGATCGAGACCGACAAGGCGACCATGGAGGTCGAGGCGGTGGATGAAGGCGTCCTCGCCAAGATCCTGATCGCGGATGGCACCGAGAACGTTGCGGTCAACACGCCGATCGCGGTGATCGCCGCCGATGGCGAGGACGTATCCGCTGCTGCGAGTGGAGCTGCGAAGGCGGCTCCGGCTCCGCAGGCTGCGGAAGCTGCCGCTCCGGCGGCACCGGCCGAGGCGCCCGCCAGCCCGGCTCCTGCCGCAGCGCCGAGCGTTCCGGCGCAGGCGAAATCCTACGACGCCTCATCCGAATTCCCGGCCGGCGCCGAGATCGTCTCGATGACCATGCGCGAGGCGCTGCGCGACGCCATGGCCGAGGAGATGCGGCGCGACGCCGACGTTTTCGTGATGGGCGAGGAGGTCGCCGAATACCAGGGCGCCTACAAGGTCACGCAGGGGCTGCTGCAGGAGTTCGGCGCCCGTCGCGTGATCGACACCCCGATCACCGAGCACGGCTTCGCCGGCATCGGCGTCGGCGCGGCGCTGACCGGCCTCAAGCCGATCGTCGAGTTCATGACCTTCAACTTCGCCATGCAGGCGATCGACCACATCATCAACTCGGCTGCCAAGACGCTCTACATGTCCGGCGGCCAGATGGGTTGCCCAATCGTCTTCCGTGGCCCGAACGGCGCCGCCGCCCGCGTCGGCGCGCAGCACAGCCACGACTACGCCGCCTGGTACTCGAACGTGCCGGGCCTGAAGGTGGTGATGCCTTACAGCGCCTCCGATGCGAAGGGCCTGCTGAAGAGCGCGATCCGCGATCCGAACCCGGTGATCTTCCTCGAGAACGAGATCCTCTACGGCCGCTCCTTCGACGTGCCGAAGGGCGATGACTTCCTCATCCCGATCGGCAAGGCCAAGGTCGTGCGTCCCGGCAACGACGTCACCATCGTCTCCTTCGGCATCGGCATGACCTATGCGCTCGGCGCCGCCGAAGCGCTGGCCAAGGAAGGCATCGACGCCGAGGTCATCGACCTGCGCACCATCCGGCCGATGGACATCGAGACGGTCATCGCCTCCGTGCAGAAGACCAATCGCTGCGTCGCGGTCGAGGAAGGCTTCCCGCAGTCCGGCGTCACCGCCGAGATCGGCATGAAGATCATGGAAGCGGCATTCGATTATCTCGATGCGCCCGTCGCGCGCGTCACCGGCAAGGACGTGCCGATGCCCTACGCCGCAAATCTCGAAAAGCTGGCGCTGCCGAACATTGGCGAGGTCGTCGCGGCGGCCAAGGCCGTCTGCTACCGCTGAGAGGGCGAGAGATGGCGCTGTCCCGCGGGCCGAACAGAAACCAGACATCGCTCACCGCGTGTCTGCTCTGCTTCGGCGCGCTGCCGGTAGCCGAGGCGATCGCGCAGCCGACCAGGGCAGCTGTCAAGCCGACGCCCTTCGTCCACGCTGAGTTCGAACGTCTTTCGCCTGCAAGCCGCGCTCAGTCGGTCGATCGGCTGGCGCAGCGCGCATGGGGCCGGTCATGCGTCAACTCCAGCCAATCTCTGGCTGCGCTCGGACCAAAGGCTGCGTCATGGCACGTGACCTGTAACCGGAGCGGGCAAGTCGACTACATGCTGCTCCTTCCGGTTCGGTCTCGAGAGGAAGGCGCCATGCTGATTTATTGCGGACCATCGACCGCAGGCGGCCGCGCCTGCGCTGTGAACTAACAACCTCATGCCCCGATACGCGCTTTTCAGCGATCAAGAGTGAGCTGATGCCATGCCCGTGAACATCCTGATGCCCGCGCTCTCGCCGACGATGGAGAAGGGCAATCTCGCCAAATGGCTGAAGAAGGAAGGCGACACGATCAAGTCCGGCGACATCATCGCCGAGATCGAGACCGATAAGGCGACCATGGAGGTCGAGGCGGTCGACGAGGGCATCCTCGCCAGGATCGTCGTACCGGAAGGCACCGCCGATGTCGCGGTCAACGAGATCATCGGCGTGATCGCCGGCGAGGGTGAGGATGCGAAGAGCGTCTCGGCCCCCAGTGCTGCGCCGGCCAAGAGCGAGCCCGCCCCGAAGGCGGACGGCAAGGCGGGCGAACCAGCTCCGGCTGCTGCTCCGGCCCCGACCCCGGCCGCTGCTCCGGCACCGGCCGCGCAGGCTGCGGCGCCCGCATCCGGCGATCGCCCCTTCGCCTCGCCGCTGGCGCGCCGCCTCGCCAAGGATGCCGGCATCGACCTCGGCAAGGTCCAGGGCTCGGGCCCGCATGGGCGTATCGTCGAGAAGGACATCGAGGCCGCCAAGCAGGGCGGAGCTGCCAAGGTTGCGCCAGCTCCCGCGGCTGGCGCACCCGCTGCGCCGAAGCCCGCCGCGCCGCTCGCGAGCGGCCCCTCGGACGAGCAGACCAAGAAGCTGTTCGCGCCGGGCTCCTATGAGGAGATCCCGCATGACGGCATGCGCAAGACGATCGCGCGCCGCCTGACCGAAGCCAAGCAGACGATTCCGCACTTCTACGTCACGCTCGATTGCGAGCTCGATGCGCTCTTGAAGCTGCGCGCCGAGCTCAATGCCGCGGCGCCCGAGAAGGACGGCAAGCCGGCTTACAAGCTCTCGGTCAACGACATGGTGATCAAGGCGCTCGCGCTGGCGCTCAGGGCCGTGCCGGACGCCAACGTCTCCTGGACCGATGGCGCCATGCTCAAGCACAAGCATGCCGATGTCGGCGTCGCCGTCTCGATCCCGGGCGGCCTGATCACCCCGATCGTGCGCGATGCCTGCCACAAGACGCTGAGCCAGATCTCCAACGAGATGAAGGACATGGCGGCACGGGCTAAAGCGCGCAAGCTGAAGCCGGAGGAGTATCAGGGCGGCACCTCGGCGGTCTCGAACCTCGGCATGTTCGGCGTCAAGGACTTCGCCGCGGTGATCAACCCGCCGCATGCGACGATCCTGGCGGTCGGTGCCGGCGAGCAGCGCGCCGTGGTCAAGGGCGGCCAGCTTGCGGTCGCGACCGTGATGTCGGTGACGCTCTCGACCGACCACCGCGCCGTCGACGGCGCGCTCGGCGCCGAGCTGCTCCAGGCCTTCAAGGGCTATATCGAGAAGCCGATGGCGATGCTGGTCTAGCGCGCCAGTGGCGGGCCGACATGGCGCGGCGGAGCGGTGAGCGCATGAGTGAGGGACGGGCGATATCCCAAGCTGCGAGGAAGCAATCTGCCGGGCTCTGGCAGGTGCGATGGGCCGGTGCCATCACGGCGGCAGCTCTTGTGCTCGGGCTTGCCGGGTGCGTCTCGTCGTCGGAACAGGCGCAGACCGCGCCCGCCCCGGCAGCCAATCATCCCCCCGTGGTCGAGTTCGGTCCGGGCGTCTCGAGCCAGTTCCGCCGCGCCCGCAACATCTTTTCAGCGCGGCCGGTACTGACGCAGGCCGAATACACGGCGCGCAACGCTGCTCCCAGGGGCGCTTCGCTGCCGAGCGCGGCGGCCGATCCGGAGATGGTCGCGGCTTTCTTCGGCGACCGCACCATCCTGACTCACAGCGCCCAGCACGGCACCCAGGTCGAGTACATCGCCGCAAACGGCGACAGCTTCCTCTGGTACCCGGGCAATGACGCGATCCTGCGCGGCGCCTTCGCCGTGCTCTGGGAGAACGCCTCAGCCGAGATCGACGACCCGCAGGAGGGCCGCTACCGCGGCCAGGTCAAGCTCAACTATGTCTGCTTCCGCTACGGGGCGAACACCTACAACCCGGTCACGGGCCATCGCGGCGGCGGCTTCGAATGCGGCACCTATGCGCGCCAGCGCGAGACCGTGAAGGAAACCCGCAAGGGCGACGTCTTCGGCCTGGCGGCGCGCACCTCGGCGCCGTTCCCGCTCGGGCGCGAGGCACAGACGATCGCCGCACTGCAGAAGCGTGTGGGAGCATCGCGATGACCCGCCAGGCCCGCATTCTCGCTTTCGGCGATTCCCTGACCTGGGGCCGGATCGCCAACCGGCCGGAGCGACATGGCGACGATGTGCGCTGGCCGCGCGTACTGGAGAAGGCGCTCGGCGGCTACGCCACGGTGATTGAGGAAGGGCTCAACGGGCGGCGGATCGCGCTTGAGGACCCCTTGCGGCCCTATCGCTCCGGCATCTCGCTGCTGCCGCTCTTCATCGAGTGCCATGCGCCGCTCGATCTCGTCATCCTGATGCTCGGCACCAATGACTGCCAGCGCCAGCACTCGCTCGCGCCCTACGACGTCGCGCGCTCGATGCGGATGCTGGCGCAGGTGGCGCAGCGTCCGCCGGTCGAGCCCGGCATGCCTGTGCCGGAGGTGCTGATCGTCGCGCCGCCTGTCGTGCGCGGGCCTGATGATCCCGAGCACGAGGCCAACTTCTTCATGGAAGGCGCGCCCGAGAAGATGGCGCTGCTGGCGACCTATTATCGCCGCATCGCCGATGAGATCGGGGTCAGCTTCTTCGACGCGGCGGCGGTCGCGACGGTGACCGGCGAGGACGGCATCCATCTCGACGCCGACAACACCCGCGCGATCGGCCTGGCGCTTGCGCCGGTCGTGGACGGACTGCTCGGCCTTCCGCTGCCGGCGCGCGGGCCGGCGCTGCGGATCGCGGGCCCGTAGACGACATTCGACCGGGGCTTGCCCCGCAACAGCAACACTGCCCGCGGTGGGCAGAACGAGCCGAGGCATTTCCCATGGCTGACTACGACATCATCATCATCGGCTCCGGCCCCGGCGGCTATGTCGCGGCGATCCGGGCGGCGCAGCTCGGCTTCAAGACCGCGATCGTCGAGCGCGAGCATCTCGCCGGCATCTGCTCGAACTGGGGCTGCATCCCGACCAAGGCGCTGCTGCGCTCGGCCGAGATCCTGCACTACGGCCAGCACGCCAAGGATTACGGGCTGACGCTGGAAGGCTCGTTCAAGGCCGATCTCGAGGCGGTGGTGAAGCGCTCGCGCGGCATCGCGGTCAGGATGAACAACGGCGTCCAGTTCCTGATGAAGAAGAACAAGGTCGACGTGATCTGGGGCGAGGCCAAGCTCACCAAGGCCAACACCATCGTCGTCGCCCCGACCAAGAAGCCGGCCATGCAGCCGCAGGGACCGGTGCCGAAGGGCGCCAAGGGCGAGGGCACCTACACCGCCGACCACATCATCGTCGCGACCGGCGCCCGCCCGCGCGCGCTGCCGGGGCTGGAGCCGGACGGCAAGCTGATCTGGACCTATTTCGAGGCGCTGGTGCCGCCGACCATGCCGAAATCGCTGGTGGTGATGGGCTCGGGCGCGATCGGCATCGAGTTCGCCTCGTTCTACCGCACGTTAGGGGCCGAGGTGACGGTGGTCGAGATCATGCCGCAGGTGGTTCCGGTCGAGGATGCCGAGATCGGGGCCTTCGCCCGCAAGGCCTTCGAGAAGCAGGGCATGAAGATCCTGACCTCGACCAAGGTCACCAAGGTCGAGAAGGGAGCGAATTCCGTCACCGCCCATGTCGAGGATGAGAAGGGCAACAAGCAGACGATCACCGCCGAGCGGATGATCTCGGCGGTCGGCGTCGTCGCCAATGTCGAGAATCTCGGCCTGGAGGCGCTCGGCGTGAAGCTCGACCGCGGCGTGATCGCGATCGACGGGCTCTGCCGCACCAATGTGAAGGGCATCTACGCGATCGGCGACGTCGCCGGCCCGCCGATGCTGGCGCACAAGGCCGAGCATGAGGCGGTGATCTGCGTCGAAGCGATCAAGGGCCTGCATCCGCACCCGATGGACAAGAACATGATCCCGGGCTGCACCTATTGCCACCCGCAGATCGCCAGCGTCGGCCTGACCGAGGCCAAGGCCAAGGAAGCCGGTCATCAGCTCAAGGTCGGCCGCTTCAACTTCGTCGCCAACGGCAAGGCGGTGGCGCTCGGCGAGGACAGCGGCATGGTCAAGACGATCTTCGACGCCAAGACCGGCAAGCTGCTCGGCGCCCACATGGTCGGCGCCGAGGTGACCGAGCTGATCCAGGGCTTCGTGGTCGCGATGAATCTCGAGACCACCGAAGAAGAGCTGATGCATACCATCTTCCCGCATCCGACCCTGTCGGAGACGATGAAGGAGGCCGTGCTCGACGCCTATGGCAAGGTGCTGAACGCTTGATCAAACACCACGCCTCGGCAGGAGAACGGGCCGTCTATGGAACCATAGACGGCCTACTCTTCCTCGTTGTCTGGAACGTGGTGATGGCTTTCGCTAACGTAAAGCCGCCTTTTAGTATCCATAAGCGCCCATACACTGAGGCACACCACCTCAGTTATCTTGAAGTGATGCTGTGGATGACGTTGGCTCTTTTGGTTGGTAGCGCAATTTTTCATCGGCTCTTGGGTGGGTCGCCAGGTAAACTCGCGATTGGCTATACGACACAGTGTGTCGATGGCAGCCGCATCGACTGGTGGCAGACGATCACACGGAGCATGTCCATGTTCGCCGTTGGAATAGTGATACTCGCCCCAGGTCCACTCGCATTCTATGTCCTAGGACTTGATCCTGCGCAGACGGCTCGACCGCTGCTTCTTGCTGGGCTGGCGCTATGGGTTGTCATGGTGCTGTATCCATCTCGCGGCAGCTATAGCATGGAGCGGAGACCGGCCATCGAGCGTTGGCTGGGTATTGAAACGGTTTGGGTGGAGACACCCACGGTTACCAGGCTAGGTTAGACGCACAGGTCACGCGAAGGCTACTGGGAGAACCGCCATGGATCTACGTGCAATTCTCGTCGCCATCGCCATCGGCGCCGTCGCCGGCTGGCTCGCCAGCATCGTCATGGGTGGCGGCGGGCTGATCCGCTACATCATCACCGGCCTGATCGGCGCCTTCGTCGGCAGCTTCCTGCTACAGGCGCTCGGTGTTAGCCTCGGCATCGGCAACCCGCTGATCTCGCAGATCGTCACCGCGACGATCGGCGCGATCGTCGTGGTTTTCCTGGCGCGGCTGATCGCCTGATCTCCCGGCGCTGGAATTCCGGCATGGCGCAGGCCATATCGGCCCGATGAGCCGCGCCCGCAAATCCGCCAAGCCCGATCGGATCGTGCCCGACGACAGGGTCGAGATCCTGCCGCCGGGCCGGAAGCTGACGTTTGATTGGGCCCGGCTGCTGCCGCCGGTCGCCTTCGGCACGGCTGCCGGCTTCATCGCCAGCCTCGTCGTCGGTGGCGGCGGCTTCCTGCGCCATGCCGTGGTTGGCCTGCTCGGCATGCTGGTCGGGCAGGGCATCGTCCATATCACCGGCTGGCGGGCGAGCACCGGCTATCGTTTTCTCGACTCGATGGCGATGGCAGTGATCGGCGCGATCCTGGTCGTGCTGCTGGCGCGCTTCATCGCCTGAGGAACCAAGGCACGCGCCGCGCGTTGTCGTCGGCGGCCGCACGGCCGGTCTTTGAGGGCAGGGGGATTGCCATGAACGACCAGATCTATGCCGCGCTCGGCACGCCGGGCTACGGCTTCTTCATGACGCTGCTGATCGGCATGATCGCCGGCTGGATCGCCGAGCGCGTCACTTCGTCCGACCACGGGCTCTTCACCAACATGATCGTCGGTGTCGCCGGCTCCTTCGTCGGCAGCCGCATCGCCGAGCTCATGGATATCTCGATCTTCGGCTTCTGGCGGACCCTGATCGCAGCGATCGCCGGCGCCTGCCTGCTGATCGTGGTCTGGCGCGCCGTGCGCAACTGAGCCGATCGCGCCGCGCGGGTTGCTCGCGAGGCACTTCGGCATTAGCTAGACGGGAGTGGCCGCGCCTTGCTGTGCGGTGCCAGTAACGGACCCGTCCATGGCCGTCGTGCTCGACCTCCTCAACCGCGATCCGCGCCCCAATGCCGGCAACCCGAAATCCGAGGTGAAGCCGGAGCTGCGCCATCCGGAGAAGCAGAAGCGGCCGGAGAACCCGATCCTGCGCAAGCCGGACTGGATTCGGGTCAAGGCGCCGGGCTCGCCGAAATGGGCCGAGACCCAGAAGATCGTGAAGGCCGAGAAGCTGGTCACCGTCTGCGAGGAGGCGGGCTGCCCCAATATCGGCGAGTGCTGGGAGAAGAAGCACGCCACCTTCATGATCATGGGCGACACCTGCACGCGCGCCTGTGCCTTCTGCAACGTCAAGACCGGTGTGCCCGAGGCGCTCGATCATGACGAGCCGCGCAAGGTCGCCGACGCCGTCGCCAAGCTCGGCCTCGAGCATGTCGTGATCACCTCGGTTGACCGCGACGATCTCAAGGATGGCGGCGCCGAGCACTTCGCCCGCGTCATCCGCGCCATCCGCGAGGCCTCGCCCGGCACGACGATCGAGATCCTGACGCCCGATTTCCTGCGCAAGCCCGGCGCGCTCGAGATCGTCGTCGCGGCCAAGCCCGACGTCTTCAACCACAATCTCGAGACGGTGCCCGGCAAGTACCTGAAGGTTCGCCCCGGCGCCCGCTATTTCCACTCGCTGCGCCTGCTGCAGCAGGTGAAGGAGCTCGACCCGACCATCTTCACCAAGTCCGGCATCATGGTCGGCCTCGGCGAGGAGCGGAACGAGGTCCTGCAATTGATGGACGATCTGCGCTCGGCCGAAGTCGACTTCATCACCATCGGCCAGTACCTGGCGCCCTCGCGCAAGCATCACGCGGTGATGCGCTTCGTCACGCCGGACGAGTTCAAGAGTTTCGAGACCATCGCCTATGTGAAGGGCTTCCTGATGGTCTCCTCGACCCCGCTGACGCGCTCCTCCCACCATGCCGGCGAGGACTTCGCCAAGCTTCGTGCGGCGCGCGCGGCCAAGCTCGGTAACTGATCGGCTCAGCATCCATGCCGATGTTCAACAGCACCCGCCGGGTGAAGCATTCGCCCGCAGAGATGTATGCGCTCGTGGCAGATGTCGAGAAATACCCGCAGTTCCTGCCGCTCTGCGAGGGGCTTACGGTTCGCCGGCGCACACCGCGCGACGGCGGCGGCGAGGTGGTGCTCGCCGACATGACCGTCGGCTACAAGGCGATCCGCGAGACCTTCACCAGCCGCGTCACGCTGGACCCGACGAATTTGAAGATCCTGGTCGAATATGTCGACGGGCCGTTCCGTTATCTTGAGAACCGCTGGAGCTTCAAGCTGCACGACAAGGGCTGTGAAATCGGCTTCTTCATCTCCTATGAATTCGCCAGCCGCATGCTCGGCCTGCTGATGGGCGCGATGTTCGACAAGGCCTTCCACAAGTTCGCCGAAGCCTTCGAGAAACGTGCCGATGCAATCTACGGGCGAAACAGCCCGGCCGCACTCACCTAGTCTTAAGCTGTCCGTGTCACTGTTCCGCTGTTCTGGCAGGGGGACGGCATGGAATCTCCAGTGGTATCGGCGCGCACCAGTGTCGAAGCGCGTCGATTGAGTGTGACGCTACCGGTCTTCGCCGGCACGATCTTCCTCTCCGCCTTCCTCCTCTTCGGCATCCAGCCGATGTTTGCCAAGATGGTCCTGCCGAAGCTTGGCGGCTCGCCGGCCGTCTGGTCGACGGCGATGGTCTTCTTCCAGGCCATGCTGCTGGCGGGCTATGCCTATGCCCATTGGCTGGTGAGCCGCTTCAGCGTGCGGCGCGCCGCCCTGATCCACATCGTCGTGATGGTTGCCGTCCTGGCGACCTCGCTGCCGATCGGCATCGCCGCGGGCTTCGAGCGGCCGCCGCAACAGGGCGAATTCGCCTGGCTCTTGCTGCTCTTCACCGCTTCGGTCGGCTTGCCCTTCTTCGCGGTCTCGGCAAATGGGCCGCTGCTGCAGGCCTGGTTCGCACGTACCGGGCACGAGCATGCGCGCGATCCATACTTCCTCTACGCCGCCTCCAATATCGGCAGCTTTCTCGCCTTGCTCGCCTATCCCTTCGCGGTCGAGCCGGTCTTGAGACTGGCGACGCAGGCCACGGCCTGGACATGGGGGTTCGGCTTGCTGCTTGCGGGGATCACTGCCTGCGCCGGCCTGAGTCTGGGGCGGTCACCGGGTGTGCGGGAAATGGCACCGCTCGTGGCCGAGCCGGTCTCGGCCAGCCGCAAGCTGCATTGGCTTTTCCTTGCCTTCGTGCCGTCGAGCCTGCTGGTCGCGGTCACCGCCCATATCTCGACGGATGTCGCGGCGAGCCCGTTGCTCTGGGTCGCGCCGCTGGCGCTGTTTCTGCTGACTTTCGTCATCGTCTTCCAGCGCAAGCCGCTGCTGCGTCACAGTTGGATGCTCGCTGCGCAGCTTCCCCTTGTCCTGGTGTTCACGGCTACGACGGCATTGGCCGTCAATATGGGCTGGGGGCTCCAGCTGCTGCTGCACCTCACAATCCTGTTCGTCACGGCGATGGTGGCCCATGGTGAGCTTGCGCGACTGCGGCCTTCGGCAGCGGGCCTGACGGGCTTCTATCTGTGGATGTCGCTCGGCGGTGTGCTCGGCGGCCTGTTCTCGGCGCTGCTCGCGCCGCTGCTGTTCAACTCCGTTGTCGAATACCCGTTGCTGGTCGTTGCCGGTATGCTCTGCCGTCCGGGATTCAGTGGAGTTCGGCTGCCGCGTGGCGGGGCGCTTGCGCTCGCCTCGGTGGCGATCATCGGCTTTGGCAGCCTCGTGTTCAGCGAAGTGTCGCGGACCGATTCCATACGCTCGTTCTTCGGCATCCATCGCATTATCGAAACCCAGGACGGCCGCTTCCGCCTGCTTGGCCATGGCAGCACGATCCATGGCGCGCAGCGGCTGCGCCATGACGATGGCACGCCGGTGTCGGGCCGTCCCGAACCTTTGACCTATTTCTACAGCGGCGGCGGCATCGTCGATGGTGTCGACTCGCTGCGCAGCGCCCATGGCGGTCTTCTGCCGGCAGTGGCGGTCATCGGCGTCGGCAGCGGCTCGCTGGCCTGTCAGAGCCGCGCCGGCGAAACCTGGGGCTTCTACGAGATCGACCCGGCCGTGATCCGCATTGCGACCGATCCCGCCCGCTTCGCCTTCTTCAGCTCCTGTGCTCCGGCGACGCCGTTCGTGATCGGCGATGCACGGCTGACGCTTGCCGATGCGCGCGATGGTTCGCTCGATCTGATCGTCGTCGACGCCTTCTCCTCCGATGCGATCCCGGTCCATCTCCTCACCGGCGAGGCACTCACGCTCTACATGCGCAAGCTCAAGCCGAATGGTGGCGTGCTCCTGCACATCTCGAACCGGAACATGGAGCTTGCTTCGGTCGTGACGGCAACCGCGGCCGCGCAGGGGCTGGTGACCTGGCTCAACACGCCTGTCCGCACAGCCGAGGATCTGCAGGCGATGAAGACCGCACCAGAGGTTGCTCTGGTCCTCCGTCCGGGCGTCGACCCCGGCCCGGTCGTGAAGCAAGGCTGGCGCGAGCAGGTCGGGCCCGGGGCGACCCGGCCGTGGAGCGACGACTACGCCGACATCGTCAGTGCGATCTGGCGCCGGCTGGTTTCCAACTGAGTGGATTCAGAGGGTGCGCGGCCTTACGACAGCGCCGCCTCTCGCAAGAGAGCGAGCGCCTCGAGCACGCTGAGGCGCCTGATCTCGTCGCGTCCCAGGGCACCGAAGCGCTTTTCGCGATGTAGCGTCCGCACGCCGCTGGCGCAGGCGAAATGCACCAGCCCCACTGGCTTGTCCTCGCTGCCGCCGTCCGGACCGGCGACGCCGGTAATCGAAACGGCGAGCTGCGACGACAGGCGCTCCCGGCCGCCTTCCGCCATGGCGCGCGCGACCGGTTCGCTGACCGCGCCGTGCTTGGCGATCAGCTCGGCCGGAACGCCGGCCAGCACCGTCTTCGCCTCGTTGGAATAGGTGACGAGGCCGCCTAGCACCATGCTCGACGAACCGGAGATCGCGGTCAGCGCCCCGGCGACGAGCCCGCCCGTGCAGGATTCGACCGTCGCAACAGTGGTGCCGCGCTCGCGTGAGATATTCAGAAGTTCGACAGCGAGCGAGCGGATATCGAGATCGAACATGGCCTTACTCCGGCTCGGGCAAGCGGATGGTGGCGGTGGCGAGCGCTGCGAGACCTTCGCCGCGCCCGGTGAAGCCGAGGCGTTCCGAGGTCGTCGCCTTGACGCCGACCTGGTCGAGGCGCAGGCCGGAAATCTCGGCGATGCGGACCCGAATCGCATCGCGATGCGGGCCGACCTTCGGCCCCTCGCAGACGATGGTCAGGTCGAGATGGTCGATCCGGCCACCACGCTGCCGGATGCGGCCGGCCGCAAAGGCGAGGAAACGATCCGACGACGCGCCGCGCCATTGCGGATCGCTCGGCGGGAAATGGCTGCCGATGTCGCCATCGGCCAGCGCGCCCAACAGCGCGTCGGTCAGCGCGTGCAGTGCGACGTCGCCGTCGGAATGGGCCACGACGCCGCGGCCATGCGGGATCCGGATGCCGCCGAGCCAGACATGGTCGCCTTCAGCAAAGGCATGGACGTCGTAGCCCGTGCCGGTACGCGTCACGAGCGGGCGGGCAAGACGCTGCTCGGCCAGCTCGAAATCGCCCGGATAGGTCAGCTTCAGGTTCATCGGATCTCCCGGGAAGGTCGCGACACGGTGGCCGGCCCATTCCATGATGGCGGAATCATCGGTGAAGCCGCCGGCTCCGGCTGTATGAGCGCTTCGGTGTGCATCGAGCAGGGCGCCGAAGTCGAAGACCTGCGGCGTCTGAACCGAAACCAGCTGTTCGCGCGGCAGGGTCTCGTCGATCAGCCCAGAGGAATCGACTCGCTTGACGGTGTCGGTGACGGCGAGCGCAGGGATCGCGGCCGCATGCCCTGCACCTGCGCCGAGCGCCCGTTCGATCAGAGTCGGCGAGACGAAGGGCCGCGCCGCGTCATGCACAAGTACCCTGCCGGTGAATCCGGAAGCGGCCAGCGCCTCCAGTCCGGCACGAACCGAATCCTGGCGGGTTTCGCCGCCCTCGACCGGCGTGACGAGCCGGGCGCGCAGATTCTCTGGAAGCTGGCCGAGCGCCTCGCCGTAGCGGGCGGCGTCGCCGGGGCCGATCACGACCAGCACGCTCCCAATCCGGCTCTCGACCAGAAACGGCGCGAGCGTGCGGCACAAAACCGGCGCGCCGCCGAGCCGCCGATATTGCTTCGGCGCTTCGGCTCCGGCACGCAGGCCGCGTCCGGCGGCAACGATCAGGGCTGCGACAGCCGGCGTCATCGATCCTCATGGCTCCAATATCAAGGCCTCGCTGATAGGACGGCCCGGCTCAGTCGCCAAGCCGTCACCGCTGCGATCGCGGCCCTGCGACGATCATCTCCGAGCACACATGTCGATATTGCATTGCAATATGTCGCGGAATTCCCTTGCGCATCGCAGCATTTGTCCAATAAATCAGCAGAATGCAGATTGCCTCAAATTCAGGCGAAGGAGTCGCGATCGGCGGATTGCTGCCTGCGTCGCGTGCCTTTCTCGCACCTATGTCGGGGGTGACGGACCTCGCGATGCGCCGGATCGCCGCGCGCTTCGGCGCCGGGCTGGTTGTCTCCGAGATGGTTGCCTCCGACGAACTCGTGCGTGGTAGCGAGGAGGCACGGCTGCGAGCCGAGGGGGCCGGCGTCACGCCACATGTCGTTCAGCTCGCCGGCTGCGAGGCGCGCTGGCTCGCCGAGGCTGCGCAGGTCGCCGAGGCGTCGGGTGCCGACATTGTCGACATCAACATGGGCTGTCCGGCGAAGCGTGTCGTCGGTGGCTGGGCCGGCTCGGCGCTGATGCGCGACCTCGACCATGCGGTCGGCCTGGTCGAGGCTGTGGTCGCTGCAGTAAAGGTGCCGGTCACGGTCAAGATGCGGCTCGGCTGGGACGACGCCAGCCGCAACGCTCCGGAGCTGGCGCGCCGGGCTGTCACCGCCGGGGCGGCTGCGATCACGGTCCATGGCCGTACGCGCCAGCAATTCTACAAGGGCGAGGCCGATTGGACAGCGATCCAGCCGGTTCGAGCCGAGGGCAGGTTCCCGCTGGTCGCCAATGGCGATGTCGGCACGCTCGCCCAGGCCCGCAGCTGCCTGGAGCAGTCGGGGGCGGACTACGTCATGGTCGGGCGCGCCGCGCTCGGCCGGCCCTGGCTGCCCGGCGCGATCGGAGCCGCGCTCGCAGGGCGCAAGCAGGTCGAGATTTCGCTGGCCGCCAAACATGAGATCGCCCGCGAGCACTACGAGGGCCTGCTCTCGCTGATGGGGCGCGAGACGGGCGTTCGTCACGCCCGCAAGCACCTGGCCGCCTATGCCGACGAAGCGCTCGCCAGCGGACTCGAGACGGACGAAACCGCGCGCCGCGAGTTGCTGACCACGAATGAGCCTGCGCGCGCCATCGCGGCGCTCGCACAGTTGTTCTCCACCGATCATCTCGGCGCCGCCGCCTGACCATGAAAGCCCTGCCTATGACGATGGCGATGTTCAACGATGGCGCGGAGGGGCAGCACGAAGCCTTGTACGACCTTCTTGAAGTCCAGGCACTCAACGTCCTGCCGATGCCCGTGCTGGTGATCGGCGAGGGGCATGGCGTGCTCTACGCCAACACTGCCGCCGAGGATTTTTTCCAGGCCAGCGCGCTCGTGCTGAAGCGCCAGCGCCTCGATGATCTCGTCGCCTTCGGCTCGCCGGTCCTTGGATTGGTCGAGGAGGTGCAGCGGCGCGGCGCCAGTGTCAGCGAGTACCGGCTCGAGCTCGCCTCGCCGCGGCTCGGCCTCGACCGGGTGGTCGACGTTTTTGCCTCCTTGCTGCCCAGCCAGCCGGATGCAGTGGTGCTTTTGCTGCAAGAACGGACAATTGCCGAAAAAATGGACAGGCAATTGACGCATCGAGGGGCAGCCCGCTCAATCACTGCGCTCGGCGCGATGCTGGCGCACGAGATCAAGAACCCGCTCTCCGGCATCCGCGGCGCGGCGCAATTGCTCGAAGCCTCGGTCCAGGATGATGACCGCCTGCTGACGCAGCTGATCTGCGACGAGGCCGACCGGATCGTGAAGCTGGTCGAGCGCGTCGAACTGTTCGGCGACGACCGGCCGGCCGAGCGCGGGCCGGTCAACGTCCATGACGTGCTCGACCATGTGAAGCGGCTGTCCCAGTCCGGCTTCGCCCGGCACATCCGTTTCAGCGAGGTCTACGACCCCTCGCTCCCGCCGGTCGCCGGCAATCGCGACCAGCTCGTCCAGGTGCTGCTCAATCTGGTGAAGAATGCGGCAGAGGCGATCGGCAACGACGCCATCGACGGCGAGATCACGCTGACCACCGCCTATCGCCCCGGCATCCGCATGCAGGCGCCCGGCTCGGGGGCTCGGCTCGCGTTGCCACTGGAGATCGGCATTCGCGACAACGGGCCCGGGGTGCCGCCCGACCTGCACCAGCACCTGTTCGATCCCTTCGTCACCACCAAGGCGCAGGGAAGTGGCCTTGGACTTGCACTTGTCGCCAAGGTGATCGGCGATCACGGCGGAATCGTCGAGTGCGAGTCCGTGCCGCGACGCACGACATTCCGAATTCGATTGCCCCTGCACGAGGCGAAGTCGCCTCTGGCCGGGTGAGAGGCGAGCAGGACACAGGAACCGCATGCCGACCGGTAACATTCTCATCGCCGACGACGATGCCGCGATCCGCACCGTCCTCAACCAGGCACTCGCCCGCGCTGGCTACGAGGTTCGCACGACGGGGCAGGCGGCGACGCTCTGGACCTGGGCAGCGCAGGGGCTCGGCGACCTCATCATCACCGACGTCGTGATGCCCGATGGCAATGCCTTCGATCTGCTGCCACGCATCAAGCGGGTCCGGCCCGAATTGCCGATCATCGTGATGAGCGCGCAGAACACCTTCATGACCGCGATCAAGGCCTCCGAGCGCGGTGCCTATGAATACCTGCCCAAGCCCTTCGACCTGAAGGAGCTCGTTGCCATCGTCGGGCGGGCGCTCTCGCGGCCCCGCGGCGATGCACCGCGCAATCATGCCGCCGAGCCCGAGGATATCCCGCTGGTCGGACGCTCGCCGGCGATGCAGGACGTCTACCGCGCTTTGGCGCGCCTGATGCCGATCGACCTGACCGTGATGATCAACGGCGAGTCCGGTACAGGCAAGGAGCTGGTCGCCCGTGCCCTGCACGACTACGGCAAGCGCCGCAACGGCCCCTTTGTCGCGATCAACATGGCGGCGATCCCGAAGGACCTGATCGAATCGGAGCTGTTCGGGCACGAGAAGGGCGCCTTCACCGGGGCGCTGACCCGCTCCTCCGGCCGTTTCGAGCAGGCCGAGGGCGGCACGCTCTTCCTCGACGAGATCGGCGACATGCCGATGGAGGCGCAGACGCGCCTCCTGCGCGTGCTGCAGCAGGGCGAGTACACCACGGTTGGCGGGCGCACCCCGATCAAGACCAATGTCCGTATCGTCGCCGCGACCAACAAGGATCTGCGCATCTCGATCGCGCATGGCCTGTTCCGCGAGGACCTGTTCTTCCGCCTGAACGTCGTGCCGATCCGGTTGCCGCCCCTGCGCGAACGGGTCGAGGACATCCCCGACCTCGTCCGCCATTTCTTCGCGCTGGTCGAGAAGGAGGGCCTGCCGCGCAAGCAGATCGATTCGGAGGCGATGGACGTGCTGCGGCGCTATCGCTGGCCCGGCAACGTCCGCGAGCTGGAGAATCTGGTGCGGCGACTGGCCGCGCTCTATCCGCAGGAGACGATCACCGCGCCGATTGTCGAAGCCGAGCTGCAGCCGGCGACCGGAGCTCCCATGCAGACCGCCGCCGGCGGCGCGCCGGAACGGGCGGAAACCCTGTCGGGTTCGGTCGAGCGCCATCTCAGCCAGTATTTCGGCGGTTTCGGTGACCAGATCCCGCCGCCGGGGCTCTATCACCGCATCCTGCGCGAGGTCGAACCGCCCCTGATCGCCGCAGCCCTGGCGGCGACGCGCGGCAACCAAATTCGCGCTGCCGAGCTGCTGGGACTTAATCGCAACACTTTGCGCAAGAAGATCCGCGAACTCGATATGCAGGTGGTTCGCTCGCCGCGCTAACAGCAAGGCACTGTGGCTGCCTTGCATCTGTCATATTTTGACAACACCGTTGCGGCGGCGCATCAGTGCGCCGCGTGGCGCCTTCCATGACAAGGCGCCGGGGCAACGGAGCTTAGATATCACCTTGACGGCCTCGACCGGTGACATGCGCATGGCGCCCCGGAACGACGACCCACCACGCCGGGTCTCGGGCTGGCTCGGCGCGCTCGTCGTCGGTTTCGCACTGGTCTCGGCGCTCACCACCTTCCTCGTGCTCTCGGGAGCGACTCCGGTCGCACCGGTCCACCAGGTCGTGGTTGGCGTCTTCGTCATCAATGCCCTGCTGATCCTGCTGCTCCTGATCATCGTCGCCTTCGAGGCGGCGGTGCTGATCCGCGCCAGACGCAGGGGCGTAGCGGCCGCCGGCCTGCATGTGCGGATCGTCAGCCTGTTCAGTATCGTCGCGGCTCTGCCGGCCGTTCTCGTTGCGATCATTGCGACCGCGACCTTGGAACGGGGCCTGGAGCCCTGGTTCTCCGATCGTATGCGCGACGTGATCTTCAAATCCGTCGAGGTCGCCGACGCCTACACGACCGGTCAGTGCCGCTCGCTCGGTCGCGAAATCCGGCTGCTCTCGGACGATCTCGGCAGGGCGAAGACAGCCTACGATGCCGACCGGCGCTGGTTCGAAAGCTTCCTGACCGCGCGCGCCACGGCACTCGGCTTGCCGGTGGTCTGGATCATGAAGCCGCCGGACACCATCCTCGTCCGGGCCAATATCGACGTGCTGCGCGACGCCAGCAAGCCGAACGCCGACGCTTTCGACGATGCGCAGAGTTCGCCGGAGCCGATCTGCGTGCTGCCTTCGGCAGGACGGGTCTTCGGCGCGCTGATGAAGCTGCCGAGCTATGACGGCGCCTTCCTTTATGTCGCTCGCGAGGTCGATCCGCTCGCCGTTGAATTCCCGGCCGTCGCCCGCGGCGCCGCGGTCGAGTATCTCGGCATCGATGCGCGCCGGAAGGGCGTGCAGATCGCCTTCGCCTCGATGTACGCGCTGATCTCGGTGATCCTGCTGCTCTCGGCGATCTGGCTCGGCCTCAACTTCGCCAATGGCCTCGTCGCGCCGATCCGGCGGATGATTCATGCCACCGACCAGGTTTCCAGCGGCAATTTCTATGTCCAGGTGCCGATCAGGCGGGCGGAAGGAGATCTCGCCCATCTCGGCGAAACCTTCAACAAGATGACCGCCGAACTGCGCCGCCAGCGCGATGGGCTGGTCACCGCAAGCGAAGTGATCGACCGGCGCCGACGCTTCACCGAAACGGTGCTCTCCGGCGTTTCTTCTGGCGTGCTCGGCATCGACGAGGATGGCCACATCACCATCAGCAACCGCTCGGCCGAGGCCCTGCTCGGAGCTGGCGGACGCCTGCTCGGCGAACCGGTCGCACGCGTCGTCCCGGAGATCGCCGGGTTCGTTTCCGAAGCGCTCACCAGCCGCCAGCGCCTGAGTTCCAACCAGGTCGCGATCACCCGCGGCGGCCGCGAGCGCATGGTCAACATCCGGGCGACGCGCGAAGGCGAGGGCGCCGGCGCCGGGCTGGTGGTGACGCTCGACGACATCACCGACCTCGTCTCGGCACAGCGCACCGCCGCCTGGGCGGACGTGGCGCGCCGCATCGCCCACGAGATCAAGAATCCGCTGACGCCGATCCAACTCTCGGCCGAGCGCATCCGCCGCAAATTCGGCCGGATCATCGTCGACGACAAGGAGATCTTCGACCAGTGCACGGCGACGATCGTGCGGCAGGTCGAGGATATCCGCCGCATGGTCGACGAGTTCTCCTCCTTCGCACGCATGCCCAAGCCCTCGCCGGCACGCGATGATATCGTCGAGACGATCAGGCAGGTCATCTTCCTGATGCGCGTCGGCAACCCGGAGATCGATATTTCCGATAACCTGCCCGAGGCGGCGGTCCTGGCGCATTTTGACCGGCGCTTGCTCTCGCAGGCCCTGACCAACGTCGTCAAGAATGCGACGGAGGCGATCCAGGCCGTACCGGCCGAGGACCGCGGCAAAGGCCGTATCGAGATCGGTTTCGAGCGGATTCAGGATGGCCGGATCGTCATCGACATTCTCGACAACGGCAAGGGGCTGCCAGCCGACCAGCGTCAGAAGCTGCTCGAGCCCTACATGACCACCCGCGACGGCGGCACGGGGCTTGGCCTAGCCATCGTCGGCAAGATCCTCGAGGACCATGGCGGCGGCATCGAGCTGCTCGATCGCCCCGACGGCGCCCGCGGCGCACGGATCAGGCTCTGGTTCATCGAGACCGGGCCACCGGCGGCCGGCGAAGACAGATCAGAAACGGGCAATAGCACGGCGGATTCCGCCGCACGACAAGTGAACGGGACGAAAGCATGAGTGCTGACATTCTCGTCGTCGACGACGAGGTCGATATTCGCGAACTGGTGGCGGGCCTCCTGGAGGACGAAGGCTACCGGACGCGAAAGGCGGGTTCCGCCGATGAGGCCCTGGCCGCGATTGCGGCCCGGCGGCCCAATCTCGTCTTCCTCGATATCTGGCTGCAGGGCAGCAGGCTCGACGGGTTGCAGGTGCTGGAGCTGATCAAGGAGAGCCATCCCGACCTCGCGGTGGTGATGATCTCCGGCCACGGCAACATCGAGACCGCCGTCTCGGCGATCAAGAGCGGCGCCTATGACTTCATCGAAAAGCCGTTCAAGGCCGACCGGCTCGTGCTCGTCGCCGAACGCGCGCTGGAAGCCTCGCGGCTGCGGCGCGAGGTGCGCGAGCTCAAGACCCGCTCTGTGCAGGCCAGCCGGATCGTGGGCCGCTCGACCGCGGTCAACCAGCTGCGCCAGACGCTGGAGCGTGTCGCGCCGACCAATGCGCGCGTGCTGATCACGGGCGAGCCGGGCTGCGGCAAGGAACTGACCGCGCGTACCTTGCACGAGGCCTCGACCCGCTCGACCGGTCCGTTCGTCGTGATCAATGCGGCGACGATCACGCCGGAGACCATGGAAGAGGAGCTGTTCGGCATCGAGGGCGGCGACGGGCGCTCCCGTCGCGTCGGAGCACTCGAGGAGGCTCATGGCGGCACGCTTTATATCGACGAGATCGGCGACATGCCGCGCGAGACCCAGAACCGCATCCTGCGCGTGCTGGTCGATCAGAACTTTCAGCGCGTCGGCGGTGCGACCCGGGTCCATGTCGATGTCAGGATCATCTCGTCCAGCAGCCGCGACCTTGCCCAGCTGATCGCCGACGGGCTGCTGCGCGAAGACCTCTATCACCGGCTCGGCGTGGTGCCGATCCGCGTGCCGGCCCTGTCCGAGCGGCGGGAGGACGTACCCGAGCTGATCGACTTCTTCATGGAGCAGATCTCGGTCGCGACCGGTCTGCCCCAGCGCCGGATCGGCGGCGACGCCATGGCGATCCTGCAATCGCACGAATGGCCGGGCAACGTCCGCGAGCTGCGCAACAATGTCGAGCGGCTGATGATCCTGACGAAAGGCGATCCGACCTCGGAGATCACCGTCGACATGCTGCCGGCCGAGGTCGGCGCCATGGTGCCGACGACGCCGTCCGGCTCGGGCGGCGAGAAGCTGATGAGCCTGCCACTGCGCGATGCCCGCGAGATCTTCGAGCGCGAGTATCTGATGGCGCAGATCGCCCGCTTCTCCGGCAACATTTCCCGGACGGCGGAGTTCATCGGCATGGAGCGTTCAGCCCTGCACCGTAAGCTCAAATCGCTCGGGGTGGGCTGAAAGCCGGCGGTCGTGTTGCATTGCACGCAAGGCGACCGATCGAAATTCGCGCCTCGCAACCCTTGCGCGCGCTCGCTGGGTCGCGATCTAATGGAACGTCGGTGTTCCGACGGCCCGGCGATTGGCGCCGAAGCCGAACGGAACGATCTGGATCGCATGTTCAAGCCGAGTTGCGATCCCAACAACAGGGGTTACCCATGGCCGCCGAGCGGGCTCAAAATCTTCAGGACACGTTTCTCAACCACGTCCGCAAACAGAAGATTCCCCTCACCATCTTTCTCGTGAACGGCGTCAAACTGCAGGGCGTCGTCACCTGGTTCGACAATTTCTGCGTTCTGCTGCGGCGCGACGGGCATTCCCAGCTCGTCTACAAGCACGCCATCTCGACGATCATGCCCGGCCACCCGGTGCAGCTGTTCGAGCCCGAGGACACGGACAAGGCCTGACCGTGGGCGGGAAGACCGGGGGCTCGTCTACGACGGGCAGCGGACATGCGATCGGCCTCTCGATCGACGCTGCCGAGCACGCTCTTGCGGCCGATACTCGCGCTTTCGTGATCGGTCCCTATCTGGCGCGCCATGCCGCCGGCCGGGCTGCAGCTGCCGACGAGAATCAGCGTAGCCATGCGGCTCGGCTGGACGAGGCCTTCGGACTGGCCAGCGCCATCGATCTGCAGATCGTCGAGGCGATCCCCGTTGTGCTGACAGCGCTGCGGCCCGCGACCTATCTTGGCAAGGGCAAGGTCGAGGAGCTCTCCGAGCGCGTCAAGATCGAGGAGATCGGCCTCGTCGTGATGGACTGCGCCCTGTCCCCGGTGCAGCAGCGCAACCTGGAGAAGGCGTTCGGCTGCAAGGTCATCGATCGGACCGGCCTGATCCTCGAGATCTTCGGCCGGCGGGCCCGCACGCGCGAGGGCGCGCTGCAGGTTGAGCTCGCCCATCTCAACTACCAGAAGAGCCGTCTGGTCAGGTCCTGGACCCACCTGGAACGTCAGCGCGGCGGCTTCGGCTTCCTCGGCGGCCCTGGCGAGACCCAGATCGAGGCTGACCGGCGCATCATCCAGGAACGGATGAGCAAGATCGAGCGCGAGCTCGATAGTGTGAAGCGCACCCGCTCGCTGCATCGCGCCAGCCGCAAACGCGTGCCTTATCCGGTGGTTGCGCTGGTCGGCTACACCAACGCCGGCAAGTCGACACTGTTCAACCGGCTCACCTCGGCCGAAGTGCTGGCGCAGGACATGCTCTTCGCCACGCTCGATCCGACGGCGCGGGCGCTGAAGCTGCCGCATGGTGCCAAAATCATGCTCTCGGACACGGTCGGCTTCATCTCCGACCTACCGACGCAGCTCGTCGCCGCCTTCCGCGCTACGCTCGAAGATGCGATCGAGGCCGATGTGCTGCTGCATGTCCGCGACGTCTCGCATGAGGACACGCAGGCCCAGGCTGCCGATGTCCAGGGCATCCTGCGCGATCTCGGCATCGATCCGGAAGACGGCGATCGCGTCATCGAGGTCTGGAACAAGGCCGATCTGCTCTCAGGAGACGAGCGCGAGCGTCAGGCGGCCCTGACCGAACTCAAGCCAGACGCCTCGCGGCCGGTGCTGGTCTCAGCCCTGACCGGCGAAGGCATGGGCCGGCTGACCGATGCGATCGAGCAGCGCATTGCGCGGACCCGGCCGGTCTATCGGCTTACGCTGGAGCCGGGCGATGGCAAGTCGCTGGCCTGGCTGCACAGCAATGGCGAGATCCTCGAGCGCGAGGATGCTGAAGACGGAGCGCTCAGCCTGCTGGTGCGGCTGCCGCCCGAGCGGGAAGGGGCCTTCGTAGCGCGCTTCCCGCAGGCCGAGCGCGACAGTCCCTGATCAGCTAGTTCGGTTACGCCCGCAGTAGCCGCAGCGCGAAGCGCCGGGGCTGCAGATCGGCGAGCACGGAGCGGGCTGCATTGTGGCCCGGCGCGCCGGTGACGCCGCCGCCCGGATGGGCGCCGGAGCCGCAGAGATAGAGGCCCGGCACCGGCATGCGATAATCGGCATGGCCGAGCACCGGGCGGGCGCTGAAAAGCTGGTCGAGCGTCAGCCGCCCATGAAAGATGTCGCCGCCGATCAGCCCGAAACGCGCCTCCAGATCGCTCGGCGCCAGAGCCAGCCGGCCGATGACGGAAGCGCGGAACCCCGGAGCGTAACGGTCCACGGTGTCGATCATCAGATCGGCCACCGTATCGCGATGCGCATCCCAGCTCTCGCCGTTCGGCAGGCGGGGCGCCACATGCTGGCAGAACAGGCTCGCGACATGCTGCCCCGAGGGAGCAAGGCTGTCGTCCAACGTCGAGGGGATCAGCATCTCGACGATCGGCTCGCTCGACCAGCCTGACAGCCGCGCCTGTGCGTGGGCACGGTCCATATAGCCGAGCGATGGTGCGATGATGATGCCGGCGGTCAGGTGGTCGCCCGGCTCCGGCAGGCAGGCAAAACGCGGCAGCTCCGACAGCGCCAGATTCATCCGGAAGGTACCTGAACCCGAGGCATAGCGGCGGATGCGCTCGCCGAAATCGCCCGGGACGATCGCCGGGTCGACGAGCCGCTCGAACAGCAGGCGCGGATGCAGGTTCGACACCACTGCACGCGCTAGCACCATATCGCCGCGCTCCGTCACGGCGCCGACGGCGCGGCCCTTCTCGGTCAGCACCTGCGCGACAGGCGTCTCCAGCCGGATCTCGACGCCTTGCTCGGCGCAGGCCTTCGACATCGCCTGCGTGATCGCGCCCATGCCGCCGAGCGCATGGCCCCAGGCGCCGCGCTTGCCGTTGACCTCGCCGAAGACGTGATGCAGCAGCACATAGGCCGAGCCCGGTGTGTACGGGCTGGCATAGTTGCCGACGACGCTGTCGAAGCCGAACAGGGCCTTGATCGGCTCGCTCTCGAACCAGCCGTCGAGCCAGTCGCCCGCCGACTTGGCAAAGAGATCGAGCAGGTCGCGTCGGCCGGCCTGGTCGAGCCCGGCTGCGCGCCGCCCGAGCGCAGCCGCTTCCAGCATCTGCGGCAAGGCGGCAAGCCAGCCGCCTTCTCCGACGTTAGGTGGAGCCTGCAGCACGAGGTCGCGCAGCATGGCGGCGATCCGTTCCAGCCGCTCGCCATAGGCCGATAGCCGCCCAGCATCGCGGGCCGAGAACTTCGCCACCTCCGCTTCGGTTCGGCCTTCTCCGGCCGCGAGATAGCGCCCGTCCGGCAACGGCATAAAGTTCGCCATCCGCCGCTCGACGATCCTGAGCCCGTGCCGCGCCAGCTCCATCTGCGCGATGATGCGCGGGTTGAGCAGGCTGACCGTGTAGCTCGCAGTGGAATTGCGAAAACCGGGATGGAACTCCTCGGTGACGGCTGCGCCGCCGACCACGGCGCGACGCTCGAGCACGGTGACCTTGAGCCCGGCCCTGGCGAGATAGAAGGCGCAGACGAGCCCGTTATGCCCGCCGCCGAGAATGACGATGTCGGCATGGCCAGTGCTCACGAACCCGCCCCTTCGTCAGCACGCAGCATGGCCAGCACAAGGCCGAAGTTCAGTTCAGCTCGGCCTTGTCGAGCCGATACTTGCCCTTGCGGTCGCGCCGGAAATACTCGCGCGCCTGGGGATGACGGATCGGCTGGCCGGACTCGTCGATCACGAGATTTTGTTCCGAGACGTAGGCGACGTACTCGGTCTCCTCGTTCTCGGCGAAGAGGTGATAGAAGGGCTGGTCCTTGGACGGGCGCAGATGCTCCGGGATCGCCAGCCACCATTCTTCCGAATTGGAGAACACCGGATCGACGTCGAAAATCACGCCCCGGAACGGGTAGACGCGATGGCGCACCACGTCGCCGATCCGAAATTTCGCCGTGCGTGATTCCATGTCCCTCGTTCAGCCCCAGATCGGCCATCACCGCCGATGTCGTCGCCGCGCCCAGCGCTTGACCTAGGATTACGTCGCAAATGCGTCAATGTCCGTGGATGTCGCGGGCACTAATTCTTCAAAGCCCGTAGCGAGCCGCAAGAGCCGGATCACGCGCTGCCACCTGCCGCGCCAGGTCGACGATGACCTTGGCCTGCTTCCAGGTCGCGTCGTCCTGCATCTTGCCGTCGATCATCACTGCGCCCGAGCCGTCCGGCATCGCCTCCAGGATGCGCCTGGCGAACGCGACCTCGTCCGGATCGGGGCTGAAGACGCGCTTGGCGATCTCGATCTGCGAGGGGTGCAGCGTCCAGGCACCGGCGCAGCCGAGCAGGAAGGCGTTGCGGAACTGCGCTTCGCAGGCGGCGCCATCCGAGAAATCGCCGAACGGGCCGTAGAACGGCTTCAGGCCGGCCGAGGCGCAGGCATCGACCATCTTCGCCAGCGTGTAATGCCAGAGATCCTGCTGTGCGACGGCGCGCGGGCCGCCATCGGGCGAGGGGTCGGCGATGACCTTGTATTCGGGATGGCCGCCGCCGACGCGGGTGGTCTTCATCGCGCGCGAGGCGGCAAGGTCGGCCGGTCCCAGGCTCATGCCGTGCATGCGCGGCGAGGCGGTCGCGATCGCGTCAACATTCTTCACGCCCTCGGCCGTCTCCAGGATGGCGTGGATCAGCACCGGCTTCGGCAGGGCATGCCGCGCCTCGTACTGCGCCAGCAGCTGGTCGACATAGTGGATGTCCCAGGGGCCCTCGACCTTGGGCACCATGACGACATCGAGCTTGCCGCCGATCTCGGCCATGATCGCAGCGATGTCGTCAAGGAACCAGGGCGAGTTCAGCGCATTGACACGGGTCCACAGGCCGGTCGCGCCAAAATCGGTCGCTTTGGCCAGCTCGATGAAGCCGTCGCGCGCCGCCTGCTTCGCCTCGACCGGAATGGCGTCCTCGAGATTGCCGAGCACGATGTCGACCTGGCCGGCGAGCTCCGGCACCTTGGCACGCACCTTCTCCAAATGCGGCGGCACGAAATGGATCATCCGCTCCAGCCGCAGCGGCAATTCGCGATAGGGCTCGGGCGCGCCGATCGCCAGCGGACGGTAGAACTGGCGCGGCGTCTTGGTCGTCATGCTCGGCTCCATGCTGCAATGCAGCGAATGTGCCGGAAGGGCAGACCGCCGTCCATCGGTCTTTCGAGGGAGATTGGGCGAATTATCCTAGGATTTTAGACCCAGGATAATCATCCCAATATATTGCTCAGTTCCGCGAGAACGGCGTCTGCAACACAATACGCGCAGGTTGAGCGGGGGCGGCCGGATCAAATCCGCCGCGCAGGCCGAGCGCGTCACTGGCCTGGTTGTCGTCATGCAGGCTGGCTTCCCGCACCCGCATCTGGCGGCGCCAGGCACGGGCCTGCGCTTCGGCGTGCGAGAGACCGACCTTCTCGTCGATCTTGCGGCGGTCGCTGGCAGTCAGCTCGGGCGAGCCGCGGAAGTCGCGGAAGTCAGCAGCGGTGTAGGGCCACTTGCCGGAACCGGTGAAGGTCCGCACGCGCCCGTCGAGCACGATGCTGTCGCCCGGCCGCAAGGTGAAGTCGCGCAGCAGCGAGACGCGGCGGTCGTTCGCGGTCGCGATGGCTGGCCGGCAGGCCGTATCGGCGCCGCGCTCATAGGCATAGGCCATCGGCAATGCACGATAGGTCTTGCCGTCGCTCGCCACAGCCTCGTCGATCGTCGCGGCGCCAGCGGCCACCTTGAAGACCTTGACCGGCAAGCCCGGATTGGCGGCCTGGCACAGCGCTTCATGCGCCTTGAGGTCAGACTGGGCGCGCAGATGGCCGATCGGCGCATGGAAGCCATCGCAGAGGCGCACGCAGATGGTGCGCGTGACATCGGCTGCGCCCGACACCGTATCGTAACGGATCGCCGGCAGCTTCGGCTTCTGCTGTGCCTGCTTCGCCCCAGCCTGCACCGGCTTGAACGGGTTGAGCGCGATCGGCGGCGGTGCAAGGCGTCCTTCCGGGCGCGCCTGGAAGAACGGCGCGGCCCAGGTCTGGCGGGCCGGGGCATAGGCCGACACGGGAACGGACGCGTAAGTGGCCCGCGCGGGCGCACGTTCCGCCCGGCGAGCAGCCTCCTCGCGATGGAAGGCGCGGATGCCGGCGTCGTCCTCGGCCTGGACCAGGGAGACCGTCAGGATCGTGCCGCCCGCGCCGAGCACGAGCCCGAATCCGGCCATGGCAGCAAGGCGCAGGCCGCTGCTGCGGCCGCGCGAAACGGGGTTCACCTTCGTCGAGGAGCTGGAACCGGTCGGCGGGACGGGATCGGAACGCAGGCAATCGACATTACGGACACGAAGCACCGCGATCACTCCATCGCTCGCTGGTTCATTGTCCGCCGCTTGATTGGCTTAGTTTACTTTTCGTTAAGACTCAACGGCCGCACGGCAGCGATCACCGCAAAGCCGGCGTCATCGTTAATGCGCTGATTGGCGTGGAAGGGCTGCCGGCTTGAAGCGAGCGGCAGCCCTGAAGCCGGTTCAATCCGGCTGGCGATGCACTGCCTGCGGGATCGCGACCGGCACCGCGCCGGGAACGGACGCTGCTTCCTCGCGCTCGCCACGACCACGGCCGGACAGCCAGCTGTCGACCTTGTCGAGATAGAAGTAGACGACGGGCGTGATGTAGAGCGTCAGCAATTGCGAGACGACGAGACCGCCGACCACGGCGATGCCGAGCGGCTGGCGGAGTTCCGCGCCGGCGCCGGCGCCCAATGCGATCGGGAGCACGCCGAAGATCGCGGCGAAGCTCGTCATCATGATCGGCCGGAAGCGGACGAGCGCGGCGTCGCGGATCGCAGTCAGCGCATCGTCGCCCATCTTGCGGCGCTCGATCGCGAAGTCGACCATCATGATGGCGTTCTTCTTGACGATGCCGACCAGCATCAGGATGCCGATGATCGCGATCACCGACAGGTCCATGTGGAAATACTGCAGAGCGAGCAGGGCGCCGAGGCCCGCCGAAGGCAGGCCGGACAGGATCGTGATCGGGTGAATGAAGCTCTCGTAGAGGATGCCGAGGATGATGTAGATCACCAGGATCGCCGCGAAGATCAGCAGGCCTTGGCCTTTCAGCGCATCCTGGAAGAGCTGTGCCGAGCCGGCGAAGCTGGTGACGATCGAAGCGGGCAAGTTGATGTCGCGCTCGGCGGCGCGGATCGCGTTGACGGCGTCGCCGAGCGAGATGCCGGGCGCCGTGTTGAACGAGATCGTCACCGCCGGCTGCTGCGAGATGCGGTTGACTGCGAGCGGCCCGACGCTCGGCTTGATCGTCGCGACCGTCTCCAGCGGCACGTTCTGGCCGTTGGCGGCCTTCAGCATCAGCCGCGACAGCACCGCCGGGTCCTGCTGGTAGGCGCGCTCGGCCTCCATAATCACCTGGTAGTCGGTCGCCGGCGTGAAGATCGTCGCGATCTGGCGCGAGCCGAAGGCATTGCCGAGTGCCTGGCGGATCTGGTCGCTCGATATACCGAGGCTGGCGGCGCGTTCGCGGTCGATGTCGATCGACAACTGCGGATTGCGCAGTTGCAGGTCGATATTGGCATCGCGCAATTGCGGCAGCTGCGAGAGGCGCTGCTGCATCAGCGGGGCATAATTGAAGAGGGCGCCGAGATCCGGCCCCTGCAGCGAATAGAGATACTGCGCCCGCGACGAGCGGCCGGCGTTGAGGTTGATGTTCTGGACCTGCTGGAACACGGCGGTGATGCCCGGCACCTCCGAGACGGCGCGGCGCAGGCGCGCGATCACGACCTCGGCCTTGTCGCGCTGCTCCTTGGGCTTCAGCGCGATGAACATGAAGCCGTTATTGGTGGCGTTGAAGCCGCCGATATTCGAGGTCAGGTAGTCGATCGCCGGATCGGCCCGGACGATCTCGGCGAGGCGCATCTGGCGCGCCGCCATCGCCTCGAAAGACGTGTCCGGCGGGCCTTCGGTCGAGCCGCGGAGCAGGCCGGTATCCTCGGTCGGGAAGAAGCCCTTAGGCACGTCCATGTAGAGCTGGACCGAGACATAGACCGTGCCGAGCGTCACCAGCAGCATCAGGAAGCGCGCCCTCAGCACGAGGTCGAGCGTCCAGCGATAGGCGCCGAGCATGCCCTGGAAACCGGCTTCGAACACGCGTTCGACAATGTTCGGCTTCTTGTGATGGTCGTGCGCCTTGAGGAAGCGGGCGCAGAGCATCGGCGTCAGCGTCAGCGAGACGAAGCCGGAGACGATGATCGCCGCCGCGATGGTGCCGGCGAATTCGGCGAAGACCTTGCCGACGACGCCACCCATGAAGAAGACAGGGATGAAGACGGCGACCAGCGAGATGGTGATCGACAGGATGGTGAAGCCGATCTCGCGCGAGCCGTCGAGCGCTGCCTGGAACGGCTTCTTGCCCATCTCGATATGCCGGATGATGTTCTCCAGCATGACGATGGCGTCGTCGACGACGAAGCCGACGGCAAGCGTCAGCGCCAGCAGCGAGATGTTGTCGAGCGAATAGCCCAGCGCATACATGATCGCGAAGGTGCCAACCAGCGAGATCGGCAATGCCAACGTCGGGATCACCGTCGCGGCGAAACTCTTCAGGAACAGGAAGATCACCATGATGACGAGGGCGATCGCGATCATCAGCGAGACCTCGACATCCTCCACCGCCTCGCGGATCGGAATCGAACGGTCATTGAGGACGACGAGATCGATCGCCGCGGGCAACTGTGCGCGATAGGCGTCGAGCCGGCCCTTGATGGCATCGACGACCTGGACGGTGTTGGCGTCAGACTGGCGATAGACCGCCAGCATGATCGAGCGCTGGCCGTTGAACCAGCTGCCAGTCTGGTCGTTCTCGACGGAGTCGTAGATCTGCGCGACGTCGTTGAGCCGGATCGGCACGCCGTTCTTCTGCGAGATGATCAGGTTGCCGTATTCGGCGGCGCGTTCCATCTGGCCGGTGGCGCCGAGTGTCAGGCGCTGGTTGGCGCCGTTCAGCGTGCCGACCGGGGAATTGGAGTTCGCCGCGGCGATGGCCGTGCGGACCTCGGCGAGAGAGAGGCCTCGGGCCGAGACGGCGTCGGGGTTCACTCGCACGCGCACCGCGTATTTCTGTGCGCCGAAGATGTTGACCTGGGCGACGCCCGGCAATTGCGAGATCTGCTGCTGCAGGATGTTCTCGCCGAACTCATGGACCTCGTAGAGCGGCTTGGTCGCCGAGGTCAGCACCATGAACAGCACCGGCTGGTCGGCCGGGTTGACCTTCCTGAAGCTCGGCGGGGCAGGGAGCTCCGGCGGCAGGCGCCGCACGGTCGCGCTGAGCGCCGCCTGCACGTCGAGCGCGGCGCCGTCGATATTGCGGTTGAGGTCGAACTGCAGCGTGATCGAGGTCGAACCCTGCTGCGAGACCGACGACATCGAGGTGATGCCGGAGATCGAGGCGAACTCGCGCTCGAGCGGCGCGGCCACGGAGGACGCCATCGTCTCGGGGCTGGCGCCCGGCAGGCGGGCGCTGACATTGATGGTCGGGAAATCGACCCGGGGCAGCGCCGCGACCGGCAGCTGCTTGAAGGCGAACAGCCCGAAGATCAGGAACGTCGCCATCAGAAGGGTCGTCATGACCGGGCGACGGATGCAGAGCTCGGGCAGGTTCATCAGCCGGCGCTCCCCCGCTGGGAGGTGAGGTTGGGTGCCGGCGGGCTCTGGCCGCCGCGGCCACGCTCGATCGTGCGCGCGCCCTCGGTCAGCAGCAGTTGTCCGTCGATCACCACCGTCTCGTCACCGGTCAGGCCGGAGGCGATGACGGCGCGGTCATCGACATTGCGGGCGAGCACGATCGGCCGGGCGCGGGCGACATTGTTATCGATGACGAAAACAAAGGAGCCGTTCTGCCCGGTCTGAACCGCCTCGCGCGGCACTGTAACGGCCTCAGGCTCGGTCCGCAGCGTCAGCCGCACCTGGCCGAGCGCGCCGGGCCAGAGCGTCTCCTCGGAATTGTCGAAACTGGCGCGTATCTGGATCGTGCCGGTCGTGGCGTCGACCGCGTTGTCGATGACTGCGATCGTGCCCTCGACGCTCTTGCCGACGCCCTGCTGGGTCGCCTGCACGACCGCGGTCTTCGCCTGCATAGCCTCGCGGATCTCGGGCAGATAGCGCTGCGCCACGGCGAAGCTGACATAGATCGGGTCGATCTGGTTGATCGTCGCCAGCATTGCCGAACTGTCGCCGCTCTTGGCGATATTGCCCTCTTTCAGCGCGGCGACGCCGACACGCCCCGAGACCGGTGCGGTGATCGTGTAGTAGCTGAGCTGGACGCGCAGGCTGTCGACGGCCGCTTCGCCGCCCCGGATCGCGGCACGCAGCGTGCTCACCGCCGTGCGGGCGGTATCGAGCCGCGCGTCGGTGGCGATTTCGCGCCGAGAGAGCTCTTCGGCGCGGCGCAGATCGGACTCGGCCGCGATGAGCGAGGCCTTGTCGCGCGCGACATTGGCCTCGGCCTGGCGCAATTGCGCCTCGAGCTGGCGCGAATCCAGGCGGAACAGCACGTCACCCTTGTTGACCATGGCGCCGTCGCGGAACTCGACCGCCATGATCTGGCTGTCGACGCGCGAGCGGATGTTGACGGTCGAGATCGCCTGGACGGTGCCGATCGCATCGATGCGAACCGGCATTGCGCGGCGCTCGACCTTGGCGGTGACGATCGTCACCGGCGGCCGGTTGCCCGGTCCGGGGCGATTGCCGCCGGCCGCAGGCGCCGAGGCTGTCGCCGCCGGCGCGGCCGGCGCCGGGATCACCTTGCCATAGGGAATCTGATCGAGTGGCCAAGGGACGGGACGCCCGGTCACGTGAAGAAACGCGCCCGCGGCGAGAACGCCCGCGGCCGAGAACAGAGCCACACGCCCGAAAGTCAGCACCGCCATAGAAAGCCTTGCGCCACGGGGAGCGCCTCGTCGAACCTATCGAACGGCCGCTCCCCAAACCGTCCTTACCGCAAGTATTTAGCATGAAGAGGGTGCAGTTTGGACGCAAGTGTCGAATACGGTTTATCGCCCCCTGTAGCGAGGATGTGACAGAGACGACAATTCGGCGGAGAGAACTCGCCGGTGCACGTCTTGCGTGCGCTAAGCAAAGGCTGCTCAGAGAACAGCAATCACGATTCCAACCCACATCAAGAACAGGCAGGCAATGCCGGCTGCGAAGATGAGCGCACGCTGTTTCAGGCTGTTGGTTCCAGTATGAACCAATGTATGGACGACTCGTGTCGCGACATAAGCCCAGGCCAGCACCGCCATGACATAACCGGTCGCGCCGACATGGATCGCGATCAGGGTCAGCGCGAAGAACAGAACCGGTGTCTCGAACTGATTACTGAAATTGGCTGCCGCAAGCCGCGCTGAATCCGGGTAGCGTTCGGTCGAGATCGCGATGTCCGCCAGCCCGACTTCGCGATTGGCGAAGGCCTTCTGGCGGCGCAGGAACATGATGACGAGAACGACGAAGCTCCAGAGGATCTGTGCCAGCGCCGGATAGATCAGCTTGAGCGTCATGTCGTCCTCTTCGCGGAGCGGCGGACCGACAACTGGGTCCACCCTCCGGAAGTATCTGATGCCCGATCGAAAAAGGACAGATCGCCGTGAGGCGATCCGAGATCAGGAACGCGTCGGATAGTTCGGGCTCTCGCGGACGATCGTCACGTCGTGGACGTGGCTCTCGCGCAGGCCGGCGCTGGTGATGCGGATGAAGCGCGCCTTGCTGCGGTAGTCCTCGAGATTGCGGCCACCAACATAGCCCATCGCGGCACGCAGGCCGCCGGCGAGCTGGTGCAGCACGCTCGAGACAGGCCCCTTATAGGCGACCTGGCCCTCGATGCCCTCCGGCACCAGCTTCAGCGCGTCCTTGATGTCCTGCTGGAAGTAGCGGTCAGCCGAGCCGCGCGCCATCGCGCCGACCGAGCCCATGCCGCGATAGGCCTTGTAGGAGCGCCCCTGATAAAGGAAGGCCTCGCCAGGTGTCTCGTCGGTGCCAGCGAGCAGCGAGCCGACCATGGCGCAGGAGGCGCCGGCGGCGAGCGCCTTGGCGAGGTCGCCCGAATACTTGATGCCGCCATCGGCGATCACCGGGATACCCGCCTTCTGCGCCGCAGAGGCTGCGTCCATGATCGCAGTGAGCTGCGGCACGCCGACCCCGGCGACGATCCGTGTCGTGCAGATCGAGCCCGGCCCGATACCGACCTTGATCGCATCGGCGCCGGCATCGATAAGGGCCTGCGCACCGCCTGCAGTCGCGACATTGCCGGCGATGATTTGGACGGTATTGGAAAGCTTCTTCACCCGCGTCACTGCCTCCAGCACCTTGGCGGAGTGGCCGTGGGCGGTATCGACGACGATGATGTCGACACCAGCATCGATCAGAAGCTCCGAGCGCTCGAACCCCTGATCGCCGGTCGTGGTCGCGGCCGCGACCAGCAACCGTCCCTGCGCGTCCTTGGCGGCGTGCGGATGGGTGACCTGCTTTTCCATGTCCTTGACGGTGATCAGGCCGATGCAGCGATAATGGTCGTCGACCACCAGGAGCTTCTCGATCCGGAACTGGTGCAGCAGGCGCCGCGCCTCGTCCTGGCCGACGCCCTCGCGCACCGTGATCAACCGGTCCTTGGTCATCAGCTCCGAGACTGGCTGCTCGGGATTGGCGGCGAAACGCACGTCGCGATTGGTCAGGATGCCGACGAGCTTGCCATTGTGCCCCTGCGGACCGCGTTCGACCACCGGAATGCCGGAAATCCCATTGTTCTTCATCAGCGCCAGCGCATCGGCCAGCGTCTCGTCCGGGTGGATGATGATCGGGTTGGCGATCATCCCGGATTCGAACTTCTTGACGAGGCGGACCTGCGCCGCCTGCTGGTCGGGATCGAGATTGCGATGCACGACGCCGAGGCCGCCAGCCTGCGCCATGGCGATCGCCATCTTCGCTTCGGTCACGGTATCCATCGCTGAGGCGATGATCGGCAGGTTGAGCGAGATCGTCTTGGTCAGCTTGGTCGAGATGTCGACATCGCCCGGCATCACCTCGGACGGGCCGGGTTCGAGCAGCACATCGTCGAAGGTCAAACCGTCGCGAATGAGACCGTCAGTTATCGTCGCCATCGTCAACTCCGGGGCCGGCCGAGCCGGCTCTGAAAGGGGCAGGGCGGATATGCCCTAAGCCGAGTTGACGAGGCCCGATATCACGCGTGTGGCGCGCCCGCTAGGGGCAGTGCAACAAAAACTGCCTTTGGCGGTCGCGGCGCGGAGCCGCGGCCGCCTAGGTCAGCGCAAGCAGACCTTACTGCTTCCGGACAGGACGCGTCTGGCTGGCCTGCGCCGCAGGAGCCGGAGCGTTAGGCATCACGAAGAAGCAGCCATTGCCCATCATCATGCTGCCCTGAGCATTGGCCATCTGCTGGCAATCCTTCTGGCGGCCGCAATTTGTGGTCCGCAGAATGTCGCCCGAGCCTGGCGTGACGACACGCATCGCGCAGCCTTCTTCCCAGCTCATCGACTGAGCGGAGGCCGGCGCCTGACCAGCGCCGAACAGAGCAGCTCCGGCAAGCAGGGCAACTGCGGCGCCATACCGGACTGAGGCCGGAATGGCGACGCGGACGTTGTGGTGAGTGAATGTAATCATGAGAACACCTCTTGCCCGCGGACCGGCCGCGTCGGCGTATGCGAAGTCATCGCCCCTTCGACCCGGAGATAGGTACGGCTCGCCGCGATTGCCCTGCTTGAAACGCATAACAGAGCAGCTTTCACGTCCTTGTGACGACCTGAGAGCAGATCTGAAGCCGGCTCTCCTTGAATCGACGCGGTTCGCCGCCATGCACCAGGCGCAACCCTCGCCACCATGCTTTGATCCGCTCTCGCCAGCCGGATAGACCCGCATTAAAGGGCAGCTGGCGGCCCAAAATCCGAAAGTCCGATTCCTTGCAGCGCGCCAAGCTCCTGCCCCTCATCGTCGCCTGCGCGCTGTTCATGGAGAACACCGACTCGACGGTGATCGCGACCTCGCTGCCGGTGATCGCCCAGTCGCTCGGCGAGGACCCGATCGCGCTCAAGCTGGCGCTGACCTCCTATCTCGTCAGCCTCGCCGTCTTCATCCCGATCTCCGGCTGGATGGCAGACAAGTTCGGCGCCCGCACCATCTTCAGGACGGCGCTTGGCATCTTCATGCTCGGCTCGGTGCTCTGCGCCTTCTCGAATTCGCTCGGCGCCTTCGTCGGGGCGCGCTTCATCCAGGGCATGGGCGGGGCGATGATGGTGCCGGTCGGCCGGCTCGTCATCCTGCGCAGCGTCGAGAAGTCGCAGATCGTCAGCGCGCTCGCCTATTTGACGGTTCCAGCCCTGGTCGGACCGGTCGTCGGGCCCGTCGTCGGCGGCTTCATCACCACCTATTTCGACTGGCGCTGGATCTTCTTCATCAACCTGCCGATCGGCCTGCTCGGCATCGCGCTCGCGACGATGTTCTTCGAGGACATCCGCGAGGAGGATGTCGCGCCGCTCGACATCAGCGGCTTCCTGCTCTCCTCGACCGGTTTTGCCGCCCTGATGCTCGGCCTTGCTACGGGCGGACGCCATCTCGTGCCGGTCGCCGTGTCCTATGCTTGCGTCGCCTTCGGCATCGCGGCGCTGGTCCTCTACTGGTTCCACGCGCGCCGGCTGGCCTATCCGGTGCTCAACCTCTCGCTGCTGCGGATTCCGACTTACCGGATCGGCGTGATCGGCGGCTCGGTCTTCCGCGTCGGCATCGGCGCGATCCCGTTCCTGCTGCCGCTGATGCTGCAGCTCGGCTTTGGGCTCGATGCACTGCAATCGGGCCTGATCACCTTCGCCTCGGCTGCCGGCGCGCTGATCATGAAGACACTGGCGAAGACGATCCTCGCCCGCTTCGGCTTCCGCGGCGTGCTGACCTTCAATGCGCTGATCGGCTCGGCCTTCCTGGCGGCTTCGGGCCTGTTCACGCCGACGACGCCGCATTGGCTGATGCTCGGCGTTCTGCTCGTCGGCGGTTGCTTCCGCTCGCTGCAATTCACCGGCATCAACGCGCTGAGCTATGCCGATGTCTCGAACCGCGACATGTCGAGCGCGACCAGCCTTTCCAGCGTCGCCCAGCAATTGTCGCTCAGCCTCGGCGTCACCATCGGCGCCTTCGCGCTCGAGGCCGCCAACCTCTACAATGGTGGCAAGGCGTTGGGGGCCGGCGATTTTTGGCCCGCCTTCGTCCTCGTCGGCCTGATCTCCGCCTCCTCGGTTCTCTGGATGATGCAGCTGAAGCCCGATGCCGGCGCCGAGGTCTCCGGCCACGCGCCGGTGAGTGCCCGCAAGGTCACGGCGCAGGCGATCGAGGACCAGAAGCCGCTCGAGTGATGCGCCGCCGATTGACGAAGCCGCGCCACTGCGCCAGCGGTGACGCATGACCTCCGGACAGAATCGCCTGTTCCTCGGCATCGGGCACTCAGCCCTCGGGCGTCCCTGGCGCGACCGGCTCGACGCCGCCGGCCTGGCGCAGGCCGAGGCGCTGGCGCAGGTCGAAGGCGTGCCCGACACGCTGGCGCGCATCCTGGCCGGCCGCGGTGTCGTCTCCAGCGAGGCCTTGCGCCATCTCGAGCCGAAACTGCGCGATCTCCTGCCGGACCCATCCGTGCTGCGTGACATGGATCGCGCCGCAGAACGGTTGGCGCAGGCGGCGATGTCGGGCGAGAAGGTCGCGATCTTCGGCGACTACGACGTCGACGGCGCCTGCTCGGCGGCTCTGCTTGCGGGTTTCCTCGCCGAGGCAGGTGCGCGGCCACGCATCCATATCCCCGACCGTCTGATCGAGGGCTACGGCCCGAATGCCGAGGCGATCGCCATGCTGGCAGGCGAGGGCGCGACGCTGCTGGTCACCGTCGACTGCGGCACGACCAGCCATGAGCCGCTGCAGCAGGCGACGCGGCTCGGCCTCGATACGGTCGTGCTCGACCATCACCAGGCGCCGGAACTGCTCCCCGAGGTCCGGGCACTGGTCAATCCGAACCGGCAGGATGATCTTGCCGGCCTCGGTCATCTCTGCGCCGCCGGCGTGGTCTTCTTGACGCTGGTCGCGACGAATCGCGAATTGCGCCGGCGCGGCGCCTGGCAGGCGAGGGGCGGGGAGCCCGACCTGCTCGCCGCGCTCGACCTCGCGGCGCTCGCGACCATCGCCGACGTCGTCCCGCTGATCGGCCTGAACCGCGCTTTCGTCCGGCAGGGCATCGCCATGATGCGGACGCGCCAGCGCCCTGGGCTCTCGGCGCTGCTCGACGTCGCCGGGCTCGACGGGCCGGTGCAGCCCTGGCATCTCGGCTTCCTGCTCGGACCGCGCATCAATGCCGGCGGGCGCATCGGCGATGCCGCCCTCGGCGCCCGGCTGCTTCTGACCCGCGACGAGGTCGAGGCGCGGACCATCGCCGCCGAGCTCAACCGGCTCAATCAGGAGCGCCAGGAGATCGAGCGCGCCGCGGTCGAGGAGGCAGTGGCCGAGGTCGAGCATCGCTTCGAGGATGCCGCGGCGCATCCGGTGCTCGTCGTCGGCTCGGCCGATTGGCATCCGGGCATCGTCGGGTTGATCGCCGGGCGCTTGAAGGAGCGTTTCCGCCGGCCGGCCTTCGCGCTTGCACGCAACGGCGATGGCGGCGCGACCGGCTCGGGCCGTTCGATCGCCGGTGTCGATCTCGGCTCGGCAGTGCGCCGGGCCGTCGAGGCGGGCCTGGCGGTCAAGGGCGGCGGCCATGCCATGGCAGCCGGCATCACGCTGGCACCAGGGCAGGAGGCTGCCTTCGCAGGCTTCATCAGTGAGCGGCTCGCCAGCGGTGTCGCAAGCTCGCGCGAGGCGGAGGCGCTGCTGATCGACGCGGCGATCAGCGCCGGCGGCGCCAATCCGCGCCTGCTCGCCGAAATCGATCAGGCCGGCCCGTTCGGCGCCGGCTGCCCCGAGCCGGTCTTCGTGCTGCCGGCCCATCGCCTGACCGAGGTGATCGAGGTCGGTGCGGGCGGGCATCTGCGCATCAAGCTGCGCTCCGGCGACGGCGCCACCATCGGCGGCATCGCCTTCCGCGCCGCGCGCGAGCCGCTCGGCCAGGCGCTGCTGGCGGCGCGCGGCGAGAGCGTCCATCTCGCCGGCACGCTGACACTGAATCGCTGGGGCGGCAGCGAGCGGGCCGAGCTGCGCGTGGTCGATCTCGCCCGCCCGGTGTGAACCATTGCGAAAAACCCTGACAGCGGGCTTGCCCAAGCTTCGCCGGGACACTATAGCTCGCCCCGCCTCGCAAGAGCGCTTCGCGCTCAGGCCCGCGGTCTTCGTCTATCGGTTAGGACACCAGCCTTTCACGCTGGGAAGACGGGTTCGATTCCCGTAGACCGCGCCACTTCAATATCGAATGGCGCAGCGGCTGTTGGAGAGCTCGGCTAACCAGCCGCATCCCTATCCATCGAGAGCTGCCGGGATCGCAACGCCCCTACGCTGGGCGTATGAACGAAGCGCCGCCAACGTCTCCGCCGCGAGCACGCAATAGCCATCGAAACGCTTGCGCGCCTCCGCCGCGCGGTCGCCGGGCAAGCGGATGGGAGGCGCGCCGGGAATCGGTTTCGATTGCCGGACCTGGTTCGCGAACGCCGCCGATGCAGCCTCGAACTCGGGAACAGGCCGCATCCCTTCGATCTCGATCGCCATGAACAGGTTGGCGCTGCCATAGGGTCGGGCGAGATCGCCATAGAGCGGCAACACCTCGCTGCCGATGCCGCCGGCCGACAGGCCTCCGGCGAGCAGATCGACCATGACGGCGAGGCCGAATCCCTTCGCGCCTGCCGCCGGCAGGAGCACGCCCTTGATCGCCTCCGCCGCATCGCGGGTCGGTAGGCCATCAGCCGTCTGGGCCCAGCCTTCGGGAATGGGCTCGCCCTTGCTCGCCGCCAGCCGGACCTTGCCCATCGCGCCGGCGCTCATCGCGAGGTCGAGGACGATCGGTTCGCCCCCGGTCGGTACCGCGATCGCCAGCGGATTATTGCCGACGACCGCCTCCGCGCCGCCGGGGGCCGGCAGCATCGGCCGCGTATTGGCCATGACGATGCCGATCTTGCCGGTGAGCGCGATCCTGCGGGCGAAGCGCCCGGCTGCGCCGAAATGGAAGGCGTTGCGGACGGCCACCACGGCGACGCCGTACTCGGCGGCGCGGGCGATCGCGAGATCGCAGGCGTGCTCGGCCGTGACCTGGCCGAGCCCGTTTTGGGCATCGAGCGTCAGGCGCGCGCCGGCATCGACGACGATCTCGCCTTTCGCCGCCGGGTCGACGGAGCCTCGCTCGATCCGCTCCAGATACATCGGCAGCTGGAGCAGGCCATGCGAGGCCAGGCCCTCGATATCGGCATCGACGAGAGCCTCGGCCACCAAAGCGGCATTGTCGGGCGGCGTCCCGGCCGCCTCCAGCAGGGCGGTGGCGAAGCGGCTCAGCGCCTGCGCGGGATAGCGGCCCGGCGCCGGCATCAGCGCACCGGCGGCGCGTATTGCAGGCCGCCCTTGGTCCAGAGCTTGTTGAGGCCGCGCTCGATGCCGAGCTTGGAACCCGCGCCGACATTGCGCTCATAGACCTCGCCGTAATTGCCGACCTGCGTGATGATCTGCAGGGCCCAGTCCGGCTTGAGGCCCATCGACTCGCCGAGATTGCCGGTGCTGCCGAGCAGGCGCTGGACTTCTGGCGAGCCGGAGCGCTTCAGCTCCTCGGCATTGGCGCTGGTGACACCGAGCTCTTCGGCGACGAGCATGGCATAGAGCGACCAGCGCACGATGCTGGTCCAGGTCTCGTCGCCCTGGCGCACCACCGGGCCGAGCGGCTCCTTCGAGATCAGCTCGGGCAGGATGACGTATTCGGTCGGGTTGACCAGCTTCAGCCGATAGGCCGAGAGCGCCGAGACATCGTTGCTGAAGACGTCGCAGCGGCCGGACTCGAAAGCCTTGGCGACCTGATCGCCGGCCTCGAAGGCGACACCCTCATATTTCATGCCGTTGGCGCGGAAATAATCGGCGATGTTGAGCTCGGTGGTCGTGCCGGTCGGCACGCAGACGGAGGCGCCATTGAGCTCCTTGGCCGCTTTGATGTTCAGCGATTTGCGGACCATGAAGCCCTGGCCGTCATAATAGCCGACGCCGACATAGCGCAGGCCCATCTGGGTGTCGCGCGACAGCGTCCAGGTCGCCTGACGCGAGAGGACGTCGATCTCGCCGCTCTGCAGGCTGACGAAGCGGTCCTTCGGGCTAAGCGGGGTATAGCGGACCTTGCCGGCATCGCCGAAGACGGCGGCGGCCACGGCCCGGCAGATGTCGACGTCGAAGCCGCCCCAGCGCCCGGCCTCGTCGGGCACCGAGAAGCCGGCGACGCCCGGGCTGACGCCGCAGACCATCTCGCCGCGGCTCCGCACGGTCTCCAGGGTGCCGGCAGTGGCGGGCAGGGCGCAGGCGGCCATCAGGCCGGCCATGAGCAACAGGCGTGTCTTCATTCGGATGCCCTTTCTGAGTGGGTTCGTATCCGATGTTTCCTCGTCAAACCCCGGGTGATCCTGACGGCATTCTGAAGCACCGGGCGCGCGCCTCGGTCGATTTCGAGATGTGAAACGAGGCGACTTCCGGCCATATCCTGGAGAGGCGGTGCCATCATCCGATCATCGACATCGGCACGGCATATCCATGCAGACTCCTGTCTCAACCAGCTTCCGTCATCGTCTCGTCAGCGGCGCCTTTATCGCCGGCAGCTTTGTCAAGACGCCGAGCCCGCATGCGACCGAGATCCTCGGCAATAGCGGCTTCGACTTCATCGTCGTCGACCAGGAGCATGCGCCTTTCGACCGCGGCACGACCGATCTCGTGCTGCTGGCGGCGCGGGCGGCAGGCATCGCCGGCGTCGTCCGCGTGCCGACGCTGACGAGCGACGCGATCCAGGCTTCGCTCGACTGCGGCGCGGTCGGCATCCTCGCTCCCCATGTCGCGAGCGTCGCGGATGCGCAGGCGCTTGTCGCCGCCTGCCGCTATCGCGGCGGCAAGCGCGGCTTCTCCGGCGTCACGCGCGCCGGCCGCTATGGCGGCAGCAAGATGTGGGAGCTCGTCGATACGGCCGATGCCTCGGTCGCGACGATCGCCATGATCGAGGACCCGTCGGCGCTTGATCAGATCGACGCCATCCTCGCGGTCGAGGGGCTCGACGCCGCCTTCATCGGCCGTGGCGACCTCACCGTCGCCTTCGGTGCGCCGACCCGCGATGCGCCTGAGGTCCGCGACGCCGTCGATACGATCCTGCGGGCAGCGAAGAAAGCCGGCAAGCCGGTCTGCGTGATGACCGACAATGGCGAGGAATCCGCTGCCTTCGCCGAGCGCGGCGCCAGCGCCTTCATCCTCTCCTCCGACCAGGGTTTTTTGCGCAAGGCGGCGAGTGAAACCCTGGCGCAGATGCAGACAGCCAGGAGCCGGGTCGAGAACCCCGGCGCGCGATAGGAGACATCGACCCGTGAGCTATCCCTCCAGCGATCCGCGCTCGAAGCTCGCCGCTCCGGCGGCGGCGAAGGCCGCCCCGGTCAAAGCCTATGCCGGCGCCGACTATGCCCGTTTTTATGCCGAGGAGCCGCAGCAGGCGAACGAGACCGAACGCACCTGGCTGGCGCGCGGGCAGAACTTCATCACCGCCTATTCCGAGGTGAAGCCGGGCGCCGCGCTGGCGCGCGCGGCGCAGCCGGACGAATACTGCCTGATCCTGCCCGAGAAGGAGCTTGGCGCGACGGTCACGGCCGGGGCCGAGACGGTCGAGGTCGCGGGCGGCTCGATCGTCTTCGTGCCGCCAGGCGCCTCACGTATCACCTTCAACGGCACCGGCCGCGCCATCCGCATCTTCTCCAGCGTCGCGGCCGATCTGGCGGCTTCCTGCTCCAACGCCGCTTCCTATGCGCAGCCCCATGCCAATGTCGCGCTGCTGGAGCCCTGGCCGGAGCCGCGGGGCGGCTTCAAGATCCGCGCCTACAGCCTCGATGCCGGCGCCGGCGAAGGCCGCTTCGGCCGCATCTTCCGCTGCACCACGCTGATGGTGAACATGCTCGATCCGCGCCTGGGTCTGCGCGACGTCACCGCGCTCTCGCCGCATCACCATGACGATTTCGAGCAGGGCTCCCTGGTGATCGACGGCGGCTATATCCACGACATCCGTTGGCCGTGGACGCCCGACATGCGGATCTGGCGCGAGGACGAGCACGAACTGATGGCGGCGCCGTCGCTGACCGTGATCCCGCCGCCCTCGATCCACACTTCGCGCTCGGTCCTGCCCGGGCTGAACCAGATGATCGACATCTTCTCGCCGCCCCGCCTCGACTTCTCGCAGAAGCCCGGCTGGGTCATCAACGCCGCGGATTATCCGATGCCCGGCGAAACCGCCTGAGGGCTCCCGACATGACCGCCACGACCCAGACCACCGACGCGCGCAGCCGCCAGATCGCCGATCTCCTGGTCGGCGCCGTCGACCTGCACTGCCATAGCGGCCCGGCCGCGATGCCGCGCATCCTCGACCATCACGAGGCGATGCTCGACGCCGCAGCGGCAAAATTCCGCGCCGTCGTCTACAAGGACCATTTCTACCTCGGCACCGCCCATTCGATCCTGCTCGAGAAGCTGGTGCCGGACACCGGCGTCAGGCTGTTCTCCGGCATCGCGCTCAACAATGCCTCGGGCGGCTTCAACCCGCATGCAGTCGACCACGCCATCAAGCTCGGCGGCAGAATCGTCTGGATGCCGACGCTCTCGGCCAAGAACCATATCGATGTGCTCGCTTCCGGCGCGGTGAAGACCTTCCCGAAGACCGCCCAGAAGATGCTCGATCCGATCCCGCTGACGCCGTTCGGCGGCGACGGCAAGCTCACCGACGACGTCAAGCTGATCCTCGACCTGATCGCAGCCGGCGACATCATCCTCGCCGGCGGGCATCTCTCGACGCCCGAGCTCTTCGCCGTGTTCGAGGAGGCGAAGGCGCGCGGCGTCAGGAAGCTGCTCGTCAACCACCCGACCTACATGGTCAACAATTGCAGCGATGCGGAAATCCGCGACCTCGTCTCGCTCGGCGCGGTGATGGAGCATTCGATCTGCATGTTCGTCGAGGGCAAGTCGAAGAAGTTCGAGCCGCCGGAGCTGCGCCGGGTGATCGAGGTCGCCGGCGTCGAGAACACCGTGCTCTGCTCTGATCTCGGCCTCACCGGCTCGCCGCGCCCGATCGACGGCTATCGCGAGATCGTCGGCCACCTGCTCGACCTGCAGTTCACGGAAGTCGAGATCAAGCGCCTGACCGGCGGGCATGCTGCGGAGTTGCTGGGGTTGGAGGCAACCGCCTGATAGAAGGGCAGAGGCCGGCGAGACGGCCCGCTCGCGACCCATAGCAAACACCGGGCAGGTCCGCTCGCCATTGGCCAAGAAGGCCGCGTTTTCAGAGTTCCATAGGCAGAGCGAAGCCTGCCTTGACGCGGTCCATGACGACCAGGGTCTTGAACCCCTTGATGTCGGCATTTTCATAGAAGAAGCGGCGCGTGAATTGCTCGTAGTCCTCCATGTCGCGTGCCGTCACCACGAGTACGAAGTCGGCGTCGCCGGTGACGTAGAATCCGATCATCACTTCCGCCGTTGCCTTGATGGCCGCTTTGAAGCGGTCGATGATGTCGGCTCGCTCTCGCTCCAGCGAGACCAGCACCAGCATTGAAAAAGGGCGCCCGACCGCCTTTGGCGACACGATCGAGACGTCGCCCTCGATCACGCCGCAGGCGCGCAACCGCTTCATCCGGCGCTGACATGCGGTCGCCGACAGGTTCGCGAGTTCCGCGAGCTCGTCCGAGGTCAGACGATTATTCGCCTGCACGGCCTGGAGAAGCTTCAGATCAATTTCGTCCAGCGTCATGGCGCATAAATCCTGCGTGAAGAGAACTTATATCGCAGCAATCAGTACCTGTGATGGATGTGAACGCCGCCATGCCGCGTATGAGGGAGCTATAATGCAGCCGACCAGCTTGTCTCGCCACCTTGCAGGATATCGATCATGACCGCTCCCGAAGACCGGATCCTTCAAGCCGTCGACGATCTGTTCGAAGAGCAGGTGGAGTTCCTCGCCGCCCTCGTCGGTTATCGCACGCTTCGCGAAGAGGAGGACGACGCGCAGAGCTTCCTGGAGGCGAACCTGGTGAAGCGGGGCTACCAAGTCAGGCGCTTTCAGACAGACGCTACGCAGATCGGCAAGCATCCGGCCTTTTCGCCGACGACCATCGACTATCGGTCGAGCTGGAACATCGTCGGCCTCAGACCCGCCCAGAGGCGCGGTGGGCGCTCACTGGCCTTCAACTCCCACATGGACGTCGTGCCTGCGGCCAGCGCGGCACGGTGGTCATCGCCGCCGTTCACAGCACGCAGGGAGGGCGATTGGCTCTATGGCCGTGGCGCCGGCGACATGAAGGCTGGACTAACAGCATCCGTCTACGCTCTCGAAGCGATCGAGCACGCGGGACTGACCCTTCGCGGAGACGTTCAGATCCAGTCGGTGGTGGAAGAGGAGATCACGGGGAATGGCGCCGCCACGGCCTTCGTCAACGGTTTCATTGCCGATGTGATTGTCAGCGCTGAGCCTACGGACGAGCAACTCGTCCGCGCCAACTCCGGCGTGCTGAAGTTCCGCCTGACGACGCGAGGACGGCCGGCTCACCCGCGAGAACCCGAGTCCGGCCAGAGCGCGATCGATCTGATGATCAAGCTGATCGGCCACTTGCGCACTCTGGAACGCAAATGGATTGGCGAGGCGAAGGGCAAGCGCGGTTTCGAGGGCATTGCCAATCCCGTCGCCCTGACATTCGGGACGATCACCGGCGGCGACTGGATCGCTTCGATCCCAAGCGATTGCGTGGCGGAAGGCCGCATCGGCTTCTATCCCGGCGAGGACCCGCAAGCGCGGGCTGCCGAGTTCGAACGCTTCGTGGCAAAGATTCAGGAGGAGGACGCGGCTTTTGCCAGTGGCGATCTGGTCGATGTCGACTGGGTTGGCGTGATGCATGCGGGCTACGAGCTCGCGGAAGGCTCGGCGGCCGAAGCGTGCTTACGGACCGCTCACCGACGCGCCCAAGGCGGCAACGACCTCACCGCCTCTGTCATGACAGCCTATCTCGATGCAGCCATCTTCGCAGTGCACGGAAACATCCCCTCGCTCGTCTATGGGCCGATCACAGAGAATATCCACGGCATTGACGAGCGAGTCAGTCTGTCTTCGCTCAAGCGGGTTACGAAGGCGCTCGCGCTGTTCGCCGCCGACTGGTGCGGCATCGACGCGTGACGCGGGTCCTGTATTGAACCGCCACAATGGAGATGAGAAGCTTGGCCTCGGCAAGCCTCCTATCTGATAATTTTTCAGCTCAATCCAGCGAGATCGCCGCAGCCTTTACGACATCCGCCCACTTCGCCACTTCCTGCGTCTGCGCGTTACGCACCGCCGCGGCGTCGCCGCTGAGCGCGCGCACGCCGATCGTCGCGAGCTTCTCGCGCCCTTCCGCGCTCTCGACATAGGCGCGGGTGATCGCGGCGATGCGCGCCGCGATCGGCTCGGGCAATCCCTTCGGGCCGACCAGCGCGAACCAGCCCGTGGCGCTGACGCCTGGCAAGCCGGCCTCGGACAAGGTCGGCACGTCCGGCAATTGCGGGGCGCGCTGGTCGCTGGTCACGGCGAGCGCGCGGATCGCGCCGCTTTTGACATGGGGGATATAGGCCGGGATGAAGTCGATCGCGACATTGACCATGCCGCCGACCAGATCGGCCGAGAGGGGCGCCGAGCCGCGATAGGGCACATGCGTCATCTGGAAGCCGGCCTTGCGCTGAATCAGCTCGCCGGTGACATGGCCCATCAGGCCGAAGCCGGGGCTGCCGAAGGTGAGCTTGCCCGGATTGGCCTTGCCGTAGGCGACGAGCTCGGCGAAGGACTTGACCGGCAGCGAGGGATGGACGCTGACGATGCCCTGGACGTCGCCGAGCAGCGCGACCGGCGCGAAATCGGCCAGCGGATCGAAGGACATGGTCTTGTAAAGCAGCTTGTTGGTCGCGAGCGGCCCGGACGAGGAGAACAGCAGCGTGTAGCCATCCGGCGTTGCCCGGGCGACACCGGTCGCCGCGATGTTGCCGCCGGCGCCGGTCTTGTTTTCGACGACGAAGCCCTGGCCGAGCTCGCTGCGCAAACGCTCCGCCAGCAGGCGGGCGACGACGTCGGTCGAGGCGCCCGCCGGGAACGGCACGACGATGGTGACTGGCCGGCTCGGCCAGGTATCGGCGAAGGCCCGCCCTTGGGTAGCCAGCGCACCGGCGCCTGCCATGGACGCCATGAAACGACGGCGTGAGATCGGCCGCATCATCTGAGGTTTCCTCCGGACAAGGTGTTCTGAAGCTGTTGTCCGGACACTAGGCACGAGCCCGTCACAGGCTCGCGGGAAAGCGCCGCTATTTCTCGCCTTGAAACGCAACGCCCATGGATTGCGACAGCGCCTCCAGCTGCGCCTCGATGTTCGCCGCCGCCTTCTTCAGCGGATGGATGATTTTCGCCTTGTCATCCGGGTTGGGGACTGCGGCGCGGAAGAAGGTCACGCCGAAGGTCGCGAGCACCCGCTCGCCGAGCTTGATCGGTACCGCGATCGTCGCGGAATTCTTGGGCTCAGCGGCAGGATCGCGCTCGGTATAGCCACGCCGGCGCGCCTGCTCGATCATGCGCGCGACATCCTCGTCGCTGAGGCTGCTGTTCTCCGGCTCGGACGAGGCCCGCATCGCGGCACGCAGCACCTCTCGTTCCTCGTCCGGGCAGAAGGCGAGATAGGCGCGCCCGAGCGCCCGGCCGCCGAGATTCAGCCGGTAGCCGAGCGTCGCATGGAACGGCGAGATCGGGCTATCGGGGATCGTCGAGAAGCGCACGACCACAGCGTCATAATCGAGCAGGCAGACGGCGCAGGGCCATTTGATCTGGCGCGTCAGCGCCGTCGCCCAGGGCCGCGCCGCCTCGATCACCATCGGCGCGCCATGGAAGCCCGAGCTCAGATGCGCCACCTGAGACGTCACGAGATAGCCGCGCATGCGCTCGTCGCGAACGACATAGCCGGCTTCGATCAGGGTCTCGAGCAGGCGCACGATCGTCGGCTTCGGCATGCCGGTGCGGCGATGCAGTTCACCGACGGTCGCGACGCTGCAGCGATTGACCTCGGTCAGCAGCCGCAGCGCCTTGAGAACGGACTGGACAGGCGCAAAGGAGAACACGCAGCGGATCCGGCTAAACGAGCACGAACCGCTGTTCTAGATGAGAATTCTCCAAACTCGATAGTTATTCGCGCAGCCTGCCGGACTATTCCGGCATGGTCAGGACGACCTTGCCGACCTGGTCGCCTGCATCCATCAGCGCATGCGCATCCCGGACATCGCGCCAGTCGAAGCTCGCGCAGATATGGCTGCGGATCGCCCCGCTCTCCAAGAGCGGCCAGATCTGCGCGACCAGCTTGGCGGCGATCCGCCCCTTATAGGCGGCATCGCGCGGCCGCAGCGTCGAGCCAGTCAGAGTCAACCGCCGGCGGACGATGTTGCGGACATTGACCTCGGCCATCTGGCCGAGATGGCTGGCGATCAGCACGACGCGGCCATCGGGCGCCAGTAATTGCAGCTGCTTTTCGGTATAGGGGCCGGCCTGCGCGTCGAGGACGACATCGACCTTCTCCTTGCCGATCGCCGTCTCGATCACCGCCACCCAATCGGCGCGATAGTCGACGGCGAGATCGGCGCCGATCTCCAGGCAAACGGCGCGCTTCTCGGCCGTGCCGGCGGTCGCGATCACGCGGGCGCCGCGCAAATGCCTGGCGATCTGGATCGCCGCCATGCCGACGCCGCTGGTGCCGCCCTGGACCAGCAAGGTCTCGCCATCAGCCAGCCTGCCAAGCCAGACGACATTGTTCCAGGCGGTGAAGAACACCTCCGGCAGCGCCGCCGCCTCAGCGAAGGAAAAGCCCTTCGGCAGCGGCATGCATTGCAGCGCCGGCACCGCGCAGAACTCGGCATAGCCACCGCCATTGGCGAGCGCGCAGATGGCATCGCCGACCTTCGGCCAGGTGACCTCGGCGCCGACTGCATCGACCACACCGGAGACGTCGAGGCCTGGCAAATCGGTCGCACCGGGCGGCGGCGGATAGAGGCCGCGCCGCTGCTGGATGTCGGGCCGGTTCACGCCTGCTGCGCGGACGCGGATCAGCACGTCGCCTGCGCCAAGGGTGGGCGAGGGGCGCTCGCAGAAGGCGAGGACCTCGGGGCCGCCCGGCGTGGTGATCTCGATCGCTTGCATCAGTGGGTCTCGTTGTCGTGTTCCGGGTGGAGCGAGCGGATGATCTCGGGCAGGCGCTCGCGGGCCGAAGACATCAGGCGCTCATAGATCGAGTTGCCATGGGCATCGATCGCGACGATGACCGGCCCGAAGCCGTTCAGCCGCAGGCGATTGAGGCGGAACTGCATGATCAGGTCGCGCCAGGCGCAATCAGTCACCGCTTCGACGCCCTCGCTCAGCAGGGCCGAAGCGCCGCCGACGAAGGAGAAATAGACGCAGCCGACCTCGCGCATGGCATCGACGCTGTCCTGCGAGAGCCCGCCCTTGCCGCCGGTCGCAGTCAGCCGCAGGCCCCGGATCAGTGTCGGCATCAGATGATTGAAGCGGCTGGACGTCGTCGGGTTGACGTAATGGACCACGCCGGGCCGTCCATCGCCGTCCTCATAGCTCACGCCCATGTGGAAGAATGCGCCGTCACGCAGGGAGAGCGGCAATTCGCGCCCGGCCTCGACTTCCGAAGCCATGCGCTTCTGGGTCGGCATGCCGACGGTCGCGACCGCATCGCCGTCGAGCAGCACGACGTCACCGACTTTCAGCGCGCGCGCTGCCTCAGGAGTGAGGGGCAGTGTCAGGCGGATCGGGGAGGGGCTGGTCATTCGATCCGCTCCACCATGCCGGAATTGTAGATCCGCGCCCGCGTCCGCCGGTTGATCCAGCAGTTGAACGAGACCGCGACCGGGGTGAAGCCGTGGCCGGAGGCGTATTCGACATGGACGCCGAAGGTCGTGGTCGCGCCGCCGACGCCCATCGGGCCGAAGCCCATCTGGTTGACCGCGCGGGTCAGGCGCTCCTCCATCTCGGCAACCATCGCCTCGGGATTGCGCTCGCCGAAGGGGCGCAGGGTCGCGTCCTTGGAGAGTTTCGCCGCATGGTCGAAGGTGCCGCCGATGCCGACGCCGATCACCACAGGCGGGCAATGCTGGCCGCCGGCCCGCAGCACGATTTCCAGGATGCAGCGCTCGATCTCGTCCAGGTTCGGGCTGACCAGTATCTCGACCGCGGCCCAGCGCCCGCCGCCGAGCGCCTTGGGGGCGCAGGTGATGTCGAGATAATCGCCCTCGCCGACGAGGTCCCAGGAGACCAGCGGCATGTCCTTGCCGTGAAAGCTGCGCTCGTTGGTCAGCGGGTTGGTGACGAAGCGCAGCAGCGGCGGCTGGATCGTCCGGGTGAGCTCGGCGAAGCCGTCGACGATGGCCTGGCGGATGTCGCCTTCCATCCGCGCGCCGGAGCCGATCTTGATGCTGTAGCTCGGCACGCCGGCATCGGAGCAGAGGAATTTGCCGGTGGTCTCCGCCCGCTCGGCGCTGTCGAGCATGAAAGCGAGCGTCTGGCGGGCCTGAGGTTCCGTTTCCGTCGCCAGCGCCTTGCGGAACTCGGCCTTCGAGGATTCGGGGATACGGCGCAGCGACCAATCATAGAGATTGGCCGTGACCTCCTTGACCAGATCATAAGTGATTGCCATGCGCACCGTCCGTTCGACGGCGTGAAACTAGTCGAATGACAGAAGTCGGCTGGGTGCCCTCACAGCGTTTCGCTAAGTGAAATCGAGACCGCGCACGGCCCGGCATTCCGGCTTCGCTTTATTGACGGGATCAGCCAGGGATGCGGGCTGCCGGCATCCGGGCGGTCAAGAACAGGACGAGCGATCATGAGCCATGTCGACATCACCGGCTTCGACCTGACGATCGACGCGATCGTCCGCGTCGCCAGGGAGAAGGCACTGGTATCGATCACGCCGGATGCCCTCGTCCGGATGCAGGCGGCCCGCGCCATCGTCAACGAGGCCGTAGCGCGCGGCGAGAAGGTCTACGGCGTCACCACCAGCGTCGGCGCCAAGACCGGCGTGCCACTCGCCCCGGAGCGCATCGGCGAGTTCAACCGCCGCCTGCTGCTGACCCACAACGTCGCGCACGGCCCCCTCGCTCCGCCCGAAGCCGTCAGGGTGATGATGCTCGTTCTGCTCAATTCCATGGCGAGCGGGCGTCTCGGCGTCCGCCCGCTGCTGGCCGAACGGTTGTTAGAGGCGCTCAACGCCGATCGAGCGATCGACGTCCATATCTGGGGCTCGATGGGCCAGAGCGACATGGCCCCCATCACAGATTTGGCGCTCGCGCTCTATGGCGATCTCGACCTGCAGGCCGGCGAGGCGCTGGCGCTGCTGAATTCCAGCGCGCTTGCGCTCGGCATCGCGGCGCTTGCCATGGCTGACCTCAAGCGCAGCCTCGACCTCTGGAGCCTGATCGCCGCGCTGAGCATGGAAGGCTTCGCCGCCAATCCCTCGATCGTCTCGGAGGCCGCGCTACGCTCGCGCCCCTTCACCGGGCTGGAGCGGCATGGAAGCCGGATCAGGCGCTATCTCGACGGCAGTTATCTCTTCGCCAAGGGCGGGCCGCGCCATCTACAGGACCCGCTGAGCTTCCGTTCGCTGCCGCTGTTGCATGGCACGGCGGCGGACAGCCTGGATTTCGCCTGGCGCCAGGTCGAGACCGAGTTCCGCTCCAGCCAGAACAACCCGATCGTCTCGCTCGAAGATCGCTCGCTCGTCTCCGTCGCCAATTTCGACACGGTCTCGCTGTCGATGGCGCTCGATATCGCCCGGCTCGCCTTTGCGCCAGTGGTGACGGCTTCGGCCGAGCGCGTCGCCAAGCAGGTCGATTCCTTCTGGTCGGGCCTGACGGTCGGGCTGATCGAGGAGGACGGCGTCGGCCTGCCCGGCTTCAACGGCCTCGCCCAGTTCCACAAGGCGATCGCCTCGGAGGCGAGGCTGGCGACGGCGCCGGTGGTTCAGGAACTCGCCAGCTCCAGCCACTCCAACGGCAATCTCGACCGGGCGGGCATGGCGACCTTCGCGGCGCGCAAGACGGCGGAGGTCGCCGGCCTGTGCAGGTCGATCGCAGGCGTCGAGCTGATGGTCGCGGCCCAGGCGGTCGAGAGCCGCAAGGCGACGCCGCTCGGCGCAGTGACCGGCAAGCTCTTCGCAATGGCGCGCGAGGCCGTTCCCTTCGCCGCGGCAGGCGACCGGGTTCCCCATCTCGATCCGCTGCTGCGGCATATGGCCGAGCGTCGTGACGAGGTCGGGACGCTGCTCGATGCGCATCAATAGCGCCGGCGGCTAGGCTCGCATCGTTGGGCCGTCCGCGAAGCGCCCTACTTTCTCAGGTACATGTCCCAGCAAGGCGAGAGAGCAACGAGCCGGCGGCCTTCCAGCGCCTGCGCAAACTGCTTCCAGATCGCCGCCCGCTTCACCTCCACGGGGCATTTCGGCCGCATGATCGCGTCGATGTCGCGCAGGGCTTCCAGCATCTCGGCGGTCACCCTGGGGTTGGTCCGCTCGGTGTCGATGCCGAGCGCGACATGAAGCGGCGCGGCGCGGCCGAGCAGATGGTTGAACGGGCTGACGAAATCGAGCGCGAAGAAGCCGTTCAGCTGGCGGCCGTTCGACGCCTCCCAGCGCCTGATCGCATCGATTCCCTGCTGCACCTCGAGCAGCCAGGTCGCCTGGTGGTCGATCTCGGAGAACAGCGTCGCTGATGGCAGCAAGCCGCGGCGGACGAGGTCCTCATAGGCGTCATTGTATTTCGGGTAGTGATCGACCTGCGCGATGGCACGCTCGGCCAACTCCGGCTTCAGGCTCACTCTGCCCAGCGGCCCGACATCCGGCACGTGCAGCGCCTGATAGCGCGGGGCGGCGATGACGGCGCGAGCGCCTCTCTCCAGGAAGATCACGGCGCTCGGCAACGACACGGTCATGACGAGGACCAGAACATAGGGGCGCAAGCGATCATCGGAGCGGGAGTGGTAGGTCTTGAGGATCAGGATCAGGACCGGCCAGAGCCCGATGAACTCGAGTGATCCGCTGTTCTGCGTCTCGCCTAGAATGAGGGCGAACAGGCTCGCGGTCAGCCAACCGAGCGGCGAGGCCAGCAAGTCTGCGAACGAAGGCTTGTCGCGCCAGGCAGCGAAGGCGAGCGCGCCGATCAGCAAAAAGCAGGGCGCGATCACGTTGAACTTGATCGAGGCCAGGGTCAGGAAGCGGCGCAGGAGCGAGGCGGAGTTGAGCATCGCCAGGATGAAGACGTCTTCGACATGGGCGTAGATGACGCCGGTCGAGAGTTCGAGCGCGATCAGGACGCCGATGACGGTCAGGGCGGCGATCGCGGCGTCGCGGAAGCGCATCCGGCCGGCCAGGACGGCATAGCCGACGAGAACCGCCCCCGACACCGGGCCGGTGACCTTGACCAGGAAAAGCGCCGTCATCAGCACCGCGACGAGGCTCGTCAGCAGGACCCGGCTCTCGACGAAGAGGAGCGTCGCCAGCAGGAGATAAAGAAGCAGTGCGACATGGCGGTTGTAATAGCCGAAACCGTCGAAACCGGGCGACGGATAGAGGCTGTGGAGGTTGATCGGCAGCGAGGTCAGGAACAGGAAGGGGATCAGGATCGCCAGAGCCAATCGGCGCGAGCGCGGATCGACATCCCCGACGATCAGCGCCACGATCGGCAGCGAGAGGGGCACGATCGCCCAGTTGGCGAGCAGGGCCGGCTGCGCCTGCGGAAAGAGAGCCTGGATTCCGGCTGTGAGATAGAAGCCGAGCGGACCGATCGAGGTGAAGAAATCGATATTCGGAATCTGGCCCTGCCAGATGCGCTGGGCGGCATCGAGGTAGATGTCGGTGTCCCAGTAATTCGGCCCTAGCGGCAGGCGCACGGGGAATGCCAGCCCAAGGATCACCAGCACCAGGAACGACACGATCCAGAACGTCGGAGACGTCGTGAAATAGCGCCAGGATGACCCGGATGTCGGGTTGCCCGTTGTCGCCTGAGTGCTGCTCGTCATCGCCTGTTCCATCAGCCCTTCCCGGAACATGGCAGAAATATGTTACCCGATCGCTTCCATCATGCCCGGACTCTGCAATTCTTGGTTGTGCAAAAGCGAGGGCAGGCGGCCGTTTTCCGCAGCCAGGTTCTGCAGCGCGTGCAGGGGCTTCCACTCCTCGCAGGGTTCTCATGAAGACCCGCCCATCCTATAAGGCGGTGCCGTCGCCGCGGTCGGTGAGCCGAGAACGTGCCAGCCGGCTCTTGCCTCGCTCAGGATGCGCCGCCGCATGGCCGACATCGCCAGCCTGTTCAATCTCGTCGCGCCCTTCTTCGGGCTGATCCTGCTCGGCTTCCTGATCGGCCGCTACAAGCGCCTGCCGGGCGAGGGGCTGGCCTGGATGCAGTTCTTCCTGATCTATGTCGCGCTGCCTTGCCTGTTCTACCGGCTGATCGCCGACAAGCCGCTGAGCGAGCTCACAAACTGGCGCTTCGTCGCGGTGACGACGCTCGCGACCTTCTGCGCCTTCGTGCTCTCCTTCGCGCTCGGCTGGCGCCACACCAAAGGCGACATGCCGCAAGCGGTGATGCAGGGCGTCGCCGGCTCCTATTCGAACATTGGCTATATGGGTCCGCCGCTGATCCTGGCCGCCCTGGGTCCAGCCGCCAGCGCGCCGGTCGTGCTGATCTTCGTCTTCGACAACCTGCTACTGTTCTCGCTGATCCCGTTCCTGATGGCGCTGGCCGGCGTCGAGAAGAGGAGCGTTGCCGCGACCGCTGCAGAGGTGGTCCGGCGGGTCGTGACCCATCCCTTCAATGTCGCGACCGTCGCCGGCGTGCTCGCGGCCTTCCTCAAGCTCGAATTGCCGACCGCGATCGACAAGATGACGCTTTGGCTCTCGCAGGCGGCCGCTCCCTGCGCGCTCTTCCTGCTCGGCGTCACGGTCGCGCTGCAGCCGATCCGGCAGATGCCCAGTGAGCTGCCCTGGCTTGTCGCGATCAAGCTGCTGCTGCACCCGCTGCTGGTCTGGCTGCTGCTTTCGACATTCGGGAATTTCTCCGCGCCTTGGGTCTATGCCGCCGTGATCATGGCGGCGCTGCCGCCGGCGCTGAACATCTTCGTGATCTCGACGCAGTACCGCGTCGGCATCGAGCGCGCCTCGGCCTGCATCCTCGTCGGCACCGTCGTCTCTACGGTGACGCTGACGGGCTTCCTGTGGCTGGTGAAGACAGGCAGGATGCCGGCTGACCTGTTTCACTGAGGGCCTGCAAGGGCCTGCCTTCCCGGGCCCATCGATGCAGCCGCTCTCCGATCTCCTCGTCCTCGATTTCTCGACCCTGCTGCCCGGCCCGCTGGCGAGCCTCTTCCTCGCCGAAGCCGGCGCGCGCGTGATCCGGATCGAGCGACCGGACGGCGAGGACATGCGCCGCTTTCCGCCGCGTTTCGGCGAGACCTCTGCGCCCTTCGCCGCGCTGAACCGCGGCAAGCAGAGCCTCGCCATCGATCTCAAGGCGCCCGATGCGCTAGAACGCCTGAAGCCATTGATCGAGCAGGCCGACATCGTGATCGAGCAGTTCCGGCCGGGCGTAATGGCTCGCCTCGGCTTCGGCTACGAGGCGCTGAAGGCGCTCAACCCTCGGCTGGTCTACTGCTCGATCAGCGGCTACGGTCAGAACGGCCCGCGCGCTTTCGAGGCCGGCCACGACATCAACTACCAGGCGATCGGCGGGCTGCTCGGCCAGTCGCTCGCCCATGGCAGGCAACCACCGCTGCCGCCGACCTTGGTCGCCGACATCGCCGGCGGCGCCATGCCGGCGGTGATCAATATCCTGCTGGCGCTGCGCGAGCGCGATCGCTCCGGGCAGGGCTGCCATCTCGACATCGCCATGACCGACGCGATGCTCGCCTTCTCCTGGTACGCATTCGCACAAGGACAGGCCGCTGGCCGTTATCCCAATGGCGGGGAGGGGCTGCTCACCGGCGCCAGCCCGCGCTACGGCCTCTACGCCACCGAAGATGGCTGGTTCCTCGCCGTCGGCGCACTCGAGGAAAAGTTCTGGGCCAGCTTCTGCGACGGCATCGGCCTCGACGCCGAACTGCGCAACGACCGACGCGATCCGGCCGCGACACAGGTGGCGATCACCGCGATCATCGCTTCCCGGCCGGCCGCTCATTGGCGGGAAACGATCGAACCGCTCGATTGCTGCTGCACGGTGGTTAGGACGCTCGACGAGGCGCTGGCCGATCCGCATCTCACCGCCCGCGGCCTGCTCGACCGGCAGGTCGAGGAGCCAGGTGGGCGGCGCATGGTCTCGACGCCGCTGCCGCTCGCGCCGGTTTTCCGCGATGCCGCGCCGGCGCTGCGGGCGAGCCCGCCGATCGGCGACTACGAGATCTGAAACTCAGCCTGCCGCGGTGCCGCCGGCCAGCCCCTGCCGCATCACCAGGCGGCGTAAGGGAGCGATCCGAGAGAGCGCGAGCAACCCAGCGCCGCGCATCAGGTCCGCCGGCAACAGATCGGTCAGCAAGGTCCGGTTGAGCGCATCGACGGCGCCGGTGCGCAGGCGCACATCCGCTTGGCGCGAGCGATCATAGGCAGACAGCGCCTCGACCTCGCCGGGATCCTCAGCGCCGGCAATGGTATCGCGCAGCGCCGCAACGTCGCGCAGGCCGAGATTGAGCCCCTGCGCCCCGATCGGCGGGAAGACATGCGCGGCCTCGCCGATCAGCGCCATGCGATCAGCTGCAAAGCGGTCAACCGAGAGCCCGCCCATCGGCACGCGCCCGCGCGGACCTGCAACCGTCATAGCGCCGAGAATCGAATGGGTCCGGCGCTCGACTTCGCGAGCGAAAGCGAGGTCGTCCATGCCAGCGAGGCGGTCCGCATCATGCGGTTCGACCAGCCAGACCAGCGAGGAGCGGCGGCCGGACATCGGCACCAGCGTGCAGGGACCGGAGCGGGTGTGAAATTCGGTCGAGGCGTCCCGGTGCTCGCGGCGATGGCTCAGGATCGCGGTCAGCGCCACCTGTGGATAGCTCCAGTCGCGCGCGATGATGCCGGCTGCCTCCCGGACCCGCGACTTGCGGCCGTCGGCGCCGACGACCAGCTTTGCCTCGACCGGCGTGAAGCCGTCGCCGGCCAGACTGACACTGTCAGCACCAGCTGTGATCTCCGTCACCGCCTGCGAGATCATGCGGATACCCGGCTCGGCTGCTGCCTTGGCTGCCATCGCCTCGACCAGCACGACGTTCTCGACATTCCAGCCGAAGGCCGGCAGGCCGAGTTCCGCCGCCTTGAACTCGACGGGCGGCTGCCGGAACAGGCTGCCGGTATCGTCGACGAGGCGCATCACCGCGAGCGGCGCCGCGACCGCGTCCAGCGTCTCCGTCAGGCCGAGCGCTTCGAGCAAGCGCCAGGAACCATCGAGCAGGGCGACAGTGCGGCCGTCGCGCGGGGCGCTCGCCTGCCCGAACAGCACGACCTCGCGCCCAGTTGCGGCGAGCGAAAGCGCGGCCGCAAGCCCGACCGCACCGGCCCCGACGATGGCGATGTCGCAATGCTGCTTGTCCGTCATGGCCTTTCGGTAACCGATGCCGGCGCCGCTGGCGAGCGCGTGCTTGCCGCAGGACGGCGGCGCCTATGCAAAATCGCCAGCACGGCTCGGCGCAGAATGCCGGCCCCGGATGCAGCGCAGCCGTTGCGCAAGCGGAAGGCAAGTCCCTATCGTTGCCTCATCGACATCAGGAGATCGCCATGGCGAAAGCTATCCGCGTACACAAGACCGGTGGACCCGAGGTTCTGCAGCTGGAGGAGGTCGCCCTGCCAGCGCCGGGGCCGGGCGAGATCCTGATCCGCAACCGCGCCATCGGGCTGAACTTCATCGACACCTATTTCCGCACCGGCCTTTACCCCGCGCCGTTGCCGTTCACGCTCGGCAATGAATCGGCCGGCGACGTGCTTGCGGTCGGCCCGGGCGTGATCGAGTTCAAGCCGGGCGACCGCATCGCCGTCGTCGCCGCGCACGGCGCCTATGCCGAGGAGCGCATCGTTCCGGCATCGGCGGTAGTCGCCTTGCCGGACAACGTCTCCTACGAGGCCGCGGCCAGCATGCTGCTGAAGGGTCTGACGGCCGAATACCTGCTCCACCGCACCTATCCGGTGAAGCCGGGCGACACGATCCTGGTCCATGCCGCAGCGGGCGGCACCGGCTCGATCCTCTGCCAATGGGGCAAGGCGCTCGGCGCGAGCGTGATCGGCACCGTCGGCAGCAAGGAGAAGGCCGAGCTTGCCAGGGCGAACAAGGCCGACCATGTCATCCTTTATCGCGACGAGGACGTTCCGGCGCGTGTCAAGGAGATCACCGGCGGCAAGCTCTGCGATGTCGTCTATGACGGCGTCGGCAAGGACACCTTCATGGGCTCGCTCGACTCGCTGAAGCCCTTCGGCCTGCTGGCGAGCTTCGGCAACGCCTCGGGCGCGGTCGAAGCTTTCAATCTCGGCATCCTCTCGGCGAAGGGCTCGCTCTACGTCACCCGCCCGACGATGAACACGCACACGGCCAAGCGCGAGACCCTGGTCGCGATGGCGAAGAACCTGTTCGAGGCGGTCGGCTCCGGCAAGGTCAGCGTCGCGATCAATGCCCGCTTCGCACTGAAGGACGCAGCCGACGCGCATCGGGCGCTGGAAGGCCGCGGCACCACCGGCTCGACCGTGATCGTGCCGTAGCTCGGCCGCGCAATTTCCGCCTGAATCGAAGGCTATACGAACTGCGGTCCGGCCCGGCGGCCGGACCGTTTCCGTTTCAGGTATCCCGCTTGCGCATCGCCAGGCTCGCCGTCACATCGATCATCGTCATCGCTCTCGCAACGGGCGGGGCAATGATCGCTCCGCCGGCCCTGCAGGGCTGGCGACTTCATCAGGCGAAAGATGATCCGGCCGAACTGTCGCGGTTGCGCCTCGATGGCGTCGCCACGGCGGATCGCCTCGCTCAAGAGATCGATCGGGCAGTTGCAGCCCGCGATCTCGATCTTGCCGAAAGCTTTGTCGCGCTCGCAGCCGAGCGCGGGACCGCCATCGCACCCGAGCAACGCGCGCGGATCGGCGTCTTGCGCGAGACTGCGCTGACGCGAGCCCTTTCCGATTTCGGTTACGGCTTCCTGGCAGGTGAACGCGAAAGCGATGCCGCCTTCGCCGGCGCGCTGGTGGGAGATATCAGTGGCTTCGGCGATTTGCGCGACCTTGCCCGCGAGGGGCGCAAGCTCGCCGGCGGAGAACAGGCGGACGAGACGGTGATGGCGCTCGCTGCCGTCGGTCTTGCGATCAGCGCAGCAACCTGGATCAGCCTCGGTGGCGGCCTTCCGGCCCGCGGCGGCATCAGCGCCGTCAAGGCAGCAAGCAAGGCGAGCCTGCTCTCCCCAGCGCTAACCGCGAACATGGGCCGCATGGCGGCGGGCGCACTCGACCGACCGGCCCTGGCGGCGAGCCTCGGCGCGGCGGCTCGCTTGGACCTTGTGGCAGCGAAGGTCGCCGCAGGTGGCATCGTCCGGCCGGCGGCGCTGGCCCGCTTCACCGCGCTCGGCCGGGATGCCGGCGCGCTCTATGCCCGAACCGGTCAGCGCGGCCTGCGCCAGGTGCTTGCCGTCGCCGAAGATGCCGGGGACGTCCGCCGGGCGGCGAAGCTCGCGGCGGCCAAGCCATCGACGGCGCGCGCAGTCCTCAAGCTGCTCGGGCGCTCGGCGCTCGTGCTCGGCGCTCTGAGCCTGCAGGCGGCCGGCTGGATGCTGGCTCTGCTCGGCTACGCATTGGCCATCGCCATGACGGCGCAGCGCCTCGGCTGGTGGCTGGGGCGACTGGGCCGCACCCGCCACGCAACCGCCTGACGGGCTGCGCTTTCTGCAGAAAAGCGAAAATTCCGAAATCGAAACGCGAAATCTGCTCTGGAACGATCAAGGAGGGAGCAACACCCCTTCCGGATCCCGCGTCATGAAACGTCATCTGCGCCGCGCCGGTCTCTGCCTCTCCTGCCTGACCGTCCTCAGTGTCGGTACGGCGCAGTTCGCGGCCAAGGCCGAGTGGGAGATGTCGCAGTCTGGATCCGCGGTCGCCGCTCCCATCGTTCGGCTGGAGCGTCCACGTCTCACCCGCCCCGTCGAGCCCAAGCGCAATGCCTGCCCGCGCTCGACCCGGCTCGTCGAAGCCGATCCGTCGCATGCTGGTCGCGCCTGAGCCGAAGCCGGCTCAGACCGCCATGCCATGCAGATCATAGGCGTCGGCGCGCTCGACCTTCACCGTGACGATATCGCCGGGCCGCAGTGGCCGGCGGCTCGACACATAGACATTGCCGTCGATCTCCGGCGCGTCCCATTTCGAGCGCCCCTTGGCGACGGTCGGTCCGGCCTCATCGATGATCACTTGAATGCGCTTGCCGACGCGCCCCTTGACGATGCGGGCTGAAACCTCGGCTTGCGTCTTCATGAAACGGTGCCAGCGCGCTTCCTTCTCGTCCTCCGCGACGAGCGGCAGGCCGAGATCGTTGGCGGTCGCGCCCTTGACCGGCTCGTATTTGAAGCAGCCGACGCGCTCCAGCTTCGCTTCCTTCAGCCAGTCGAGCAGGAAGTCGACATCGTCCTCGGTCTCGCCGGGGAAGCCGACGATGAAGGTCGAGCGGATGGCGAGATCCGGGCAGATCTCGCGCCACTTCCGGATGCGCTCCAGCGTCTTCTCGTGATGGGCCGGCCGCCGCATCGCCTTCAGCACGGACGGGGAGGCGTGCTGGAACGGGATGTCGAGATAGGGCAGCACGTTGCCCTCCGCCATCAGCGGGATGACCTCGTCGACATGCGGATAGGGGTAGACATAGTGCATCCGCACCCAGACACCCATCTGGCCGAGCTCGCGCGCCAGCTCGAAGAAGCGGGTGCGGACCTCGCGATCCTTCCACATCGAGGGCGCATATTTGATGTCGAGCCCGTAAGCGCTGGTGTCCTGCGAGATCACCAGCAGCTCCTTGACGCCGGCCTTGACCAGCTTCTCGGCCTCGCGGAGCACATCGCCGATCGGCCGCGAGACCAGGTCGCCGCGCAATTTCGGGATGATGCAGAAGCTGCAGCGATTATTGCAACCTTCTGAGATCTTTAAGTAAGCGTAGTGCCGCGGCGTCAGCTTGATGCCTTGGTCCGGCACGAGGTCGATGAAGGGATCATGCTTGGGCGGCACGGCCTGGTGCACGGCCGAGACGACGCTCTCATAGGCCTGCGGACCGGTGATCGCGAGCAGGTTCGGGAAGGCGTCGCGGATCTGCTCGGGCTCGGCGCCCATGCAGCCGGTGACGATGACCTTGCCGTTCTCGGCCATGGCCGAGCCGATCGCCTCGAGCGATTCCTGCTTGGCGCTGTCGAGGAAGCCGCAGGTGTTGACGATGACGACATCGGCGCCCGCATGGCTCTTGCTGAGCTCATAGCCCTCCGAGCGCAGCGAGGTGATGATGCGCTCGGAATCGACGAGCGCCTTGGGGCACCCGAGAGAAACGAACGAGATTTTCGGCGCGACGGCGTTCATCGGCGGCGGAACTCTGACACGGAGAGAGGAAGGGCGCGGCAAGGCCGGCGCATTGGCGCTTCCTTTGATCCTTTTTGGACGAATTTGCAAATGGGACAAGCGACAATGCGCGCTCCGGCAAGCTGATCAGCGCGAGCCCATCCCTGCTTCGCCGCTGCCGGCTTGTCGCGTCGCTTCTTCGGATAGGCAGGCGAAGGACGCTGCTCCCTCAGTTGCCGCGCCCTGCGGCACTCTTGCGCAGCCAATAGGCCGCTTGTGCAGGATCCTTCGCGACGCCCAAGCCGGTCGCATACATGTAACCGAGACGTTTTTGCGCCTCGGCCGTTCCCTGCTCGGCGGCGAGCCGGTACCATTTCGCCGCCTCGGCGTGGTTGCGGGGAACCCCGCGCTCGCCTTCATCGTAGATGAGAGCGAGATTGTACTGGGCGTCGGCGTAGCCTTGCTCGGCAGCCATCCGATACCATTTCACCGCCTCGATATTGTCCTCGGGAACGCCGTCATCGCCCTCGTCATAAAGAATGGCGAGGTTGTACTGAGCTTTCACAAGGCCTTGCTCGGCGGCCATTCGGTACCATTTGACCGCCGCGACATTGTCCTCCGGCACGCCGCTCTCACCTTCATCATAGGTGATCGCGAGATTATATTGGGCCCTGGCATGGCCTTGCTCGGCCGCGAGCTTGTACCATTTGACGGCCTCGACATTGTCTTCGGCGACGCCGGTCTCGCCGTCGTCGTAGATCAGCGCGATGTTGAAGGCGGCATCCTTGTCACCGCGAGCGGCGGCGAGCTTATACCATCGGATCGCTGCGACATTGTCCTCCGGCACGCCACTCCCGCCATTGTCATAGAGCAGGCCGAGATTGAATTGTGCCTTCAGATTGCCCTGCGCGGCGGCGAGCTTGTACCATTTGAGTGCCTCGACCTTGTCCGACGCGACGCCAGTCTCGCCGTCATCGAGGATCGTGGCGAGGTTGTTCTGAGCGGCGGCATGACCCTGCTCAGCTGCTTTCCTGTACCATTTGGTGGCTTCGGCATTGTCTTCCGGCACGCCAGGCTTGCCGTCGTCATAGATCATGGCGAGGTTGTGCTGGGCCTTGACATGCCCCTGTGCAGCGGCCTTGCGGTACCAATGGGCGGCCTGGACGTGGTCCACCGGCACGCCGTTACCGCAATCGTAGAGCATACCGATCTGGTAGTGAGCTTCGGCGTTTCCGCTTTCGGCTTGTGCCCGCCAGAGCTGCATCGCCTTGGCGACGTCGCCCTTGTCATAGGCCGCTTGAGCCTCGTTGGCGCGGCCGGGCCCCGACAGGCCCATGGCCAGTACCAGGACCAGGCCGCTGATCATGTTCGAACGCCACTGCATCTGGGGCATGCTCTGGCCCTCCTGCGGTTCAACTTGGTGGCGGGAGGGTGGTTTTCGCGCCAAGCCAAACGGACGGAGTAGCTCCGAGCGGAAGAATCATCCCGCTTGCTGCGGAGCAGATTCAGTTGCCAGCCATCGCGACAAGCCGCTCCGGATCCTGCATCCAATTGGTCGTCGCATTATCATAAAGCGAGATATCGTTTCGGCCGAGCAGCTCCGACATCACGAACCAGTTCAGCGAGGCTGTAGGTCCGGTGTTGCAATGGGAGATCGCCGGGCCGCTCGGCACCGGGCCGAACAGGGGACGAGTCTTCGGCCGGCCCCTGGAAGCTGAACAGCGGCGTTTTTTCCAGCGCTGCGAAAACCGCGGAAACCGCAACAAGGCTGGGATATCCCAACGGCGATAGGGCCGAGCAGGCCGTGCCGCTGGAAGCCTAGTGCCTAAGCGCTACGGCAGGTGCCGCCGCGCAACGCCTTTTCAGGGGGCCGGTCATGGCTACGCAGTCTCTTCGCATTTCGGGTTCGCTGTTGATCGCACTCTGCCTGTCCGCGCCGCTGGCGCCGGCTTTTGCTGGTGAAGGCGGCGGGGGTGGCGGCGGAGGCGGTGGCGGCGATGACCGCTGGGCCGTGTTCCACAACAAGCCGCAGCTCGGTCAATCGGCAAGCAGCTACGGTCATGGCGGCCGGGCCGATCGCGCTGGTGGAGCTCGCGCTGGCGCTGGCGCCATGCAGCATCAGGTCGGCGTGGCTTCGGCCGAAACGGTCCTGCCCGATGGTACGCGCATCCGCTCCGTCGGGCTCGCCAGCGGCGATCGCTTCGTCACGACGATCACTCCGGACGGCGTCGTCCGCACGGGCTTCCGTCCGGCCGGGCAACGTGCCGGCCAGCCCGGCGCCCGCAGCCGCACCACCTATAATCCGCAGACCGGCATCACCTCGACCTGGACCACCCAGGCCGATGGCACCCGCGTCGGCGTCCATGTCGACCGCCAGGGCAACCGCGCGGTCTCGACCAGCCGATAAGCGGGCGATCCGCCAGCCCTCTGGAGCCGCCGCTCAGGCGGCTCCAGCTGCGACCGGCCGCTCCGGGTCCTGCGTCCAGTCGGTCATCGAGCCGTCATAGAGCGAGACCTCCTCGCGGCCGAGCAGCTCCGACATCACGAACCAGTTGAGCGACGCCGTATGGCCGGTGTTGCAGTAGGAGATCGCCGGCCCCTTCGGCACCGGGCCGAACAGGGCGCTGAGATCTCCGGCCGGCCTGAAGCGCCCGGTCGCCGGATCGAAGGCCGCGGCGTAGTCGCGCGAGACGGCGCCGGGGATGTGCCCGGCGCGTACGGCCTCGGTCGCCTTCTCCTTGCCCTCGAAATAGCTGGCGGAGCGGGCGTCGACGAGCGTCGCCAGCTTGCTGCGCGACGCTACCAGCGTGGCGTCGGCGGTGCTGCGCAGTTTCTGCTGCATCACGACGGGGTAGGGCGATGCCGGCTCCGGTTTGGATGGGCCGGTCTCGATCGGCAGGCCCGGAGACGTCTGCCAGCCCTTGAAGCCGCCATCGAGGATCGCCTGCTGACCATGGCCGATCAGCCTCAACGTCCAGTAGACACGCGTTGCAGCGGCAAGGTCGCTGGCCGCGAGCCCGGCCGGCACGATCACGACCTTGCTCGGCGGGATGATACCGAGCCGGCCGGCCAGCTCGGCGAGATGGTCGAGCGGCGGCAGCATGCCGGGTGCATTGCCGACCTTGGCGCGCCAGCCATCGGCGGCATAGTCGCTGTGCACGGCGCCAGGGATATGGCCGGCCTCGAAGGCCTGGCGTCCGCCCTCGGCGGCAGCGCGAATATCGATGATGACGAGGCCGGGCGAGCCTAACGCCCGAGCCAGGACTTCGGGAGACACCAGCCCCGAGGTCGGGATATCCGTCATTCCGCGGCCTCCTGTTGCAGTTCGTCAATGACCACGAGCGACGTGGTCATCTCGGCGGTTGCCCCCAGCATGATCGAAGCGGAGCAGTACTTTTCCTTCGACAATGTGACGGCACGTTCGGCCTTGGCCTGCGACAGGTCGCGGCCGCTGACACGATAGGCGATATGGATCTTGGTGAAGACCTTGGGGTCTTCGGTCGCGCGCTCGGCCTCGACCTCGACCTCGCAGCCGGTCACCGCCTCACGCCCCTTCTTGAGGATCTGCACGACGTCGAAGCCGGTGCAGCCGGCAAGCCCGATCAGCAGCATCTCCATCGGCCGGATGCCGATATTGCGGCCGCCATATTCAGGCGCGCCGTCCATGACCACGGCATGGCCGCTGCCGGCCTCGCCCAAGAAGGCCATGCCCTCGACCCATTTCGCCCGCGCCTTCATGGCCGTCTCCCGTCGTCAGAACGTGTCAGGCGACAGGCATAACCCGCCCGGTACGCGAAAGGCGAGGGTGACGTCAGGCCGCAGCAAACAGATTGCCATGCGTGATGCGCAGCCGGATGCGCTCGCCGATCGCCGGGGCGACTTGGCTGGCGAGATCGACGTCGAGCCGCTTGGGCAGTCCTTCGACTGCGACCTCGGCCCGGCGCAAGGGGCCGTTGCGGCGCAGGTGCTCGACCACGCCCGGCAAGGCGAGCGGCGCATCGTCGACGATGCGCAAATGCTGCGGCCGGACATAGAGCGAGGCCGGCCCGCCTTGATTCTGGCGCAGGCCCCCGAGCACCGGCCGGTCCTGGAAGAAGGCCTGGCTGCCGACGACCTTGACCGGCAGATGATTGGCGTCGCCGAGGAACTGGCAGATGAACGGCGTCGCAGGATGGTCGTAGACGTCATCGGGCGAGCCGACTTGTTCAAGCCGGCCGTCGTGCAGGATCGCGACCCGGTCGGCGAGTTCCAGTGCCTCCTCCTGGTCGTGGGTGACGAAGACGGTGGTGTGGCCGGTACGTTGATGCAACTGGCGCAGCCAGGCGCGCAGGTCCTTGCGGACCTTGGCATCGAGCGCGCCGAAGGGCTCGTCGAGCAGCAGCACGCGTGGCTCGATCGCGAGCGCCCGGGCAAGCGCGATGCGCTGGCGCTGACCGCCGGAAAGCTGGCTCGGATAGCGCTTCTCCAGCCCCGGCAACTGGATGAGCTCCAGGAGGTCGGAGACGCGCTTCTTGATTTCCGCGGGGCTCGGCCGTTCAGCGCGCGGTCGCGATTTCAGCCCGAAGGCGATGTTCTCGGCAACACTCATCGTCTTGAACAGCGCATAGTGCTGGAAGACGAAGCCGATGCGGCGCTCGCGCAGCGAGAGCTCGCGCGTATCGGTCTCGCCGAACAGCACGCGGCCGCGCTCGGCCTGTTCGAGGCCGGCGATGACGCGCAGCAGCGTCGTCTTGCCCGAACCGGAGGGACCGAGCAGGGCGACGAGCTCGCCCGGCTGGATGTCGAGCGAGACGCCGCGCAGCGCGGGGAAGTTCTGGAAGCGTTTTTCGACGCTTTCGATGGTGACGGCGACCGACATGGGCTCTTCCACTCAGTGACGGCGGCTGGCGGCGATTGAATCCGCGAAGCGCCATTCCAGCACGGTTTTCAGGACGAGCGTGACGAGGGCCAGGCCCGCCAGCAGCGAGGCGACGGCGAAGGCGGCGGCGCCCATGTACTCGTTGTAGAGAATCTCGACATGCAGCGGCATGGTCGTGGTCACCCCGCGGATCTTGCCGGAGACGACGGCGACGGCGCCGAACTCGCCCATGGCGCGGGCATTGCAGAGCAGCACGCCGTAGAACAGGCTCCACTTCACGTTCGGCAGGGTCACCTTGACGAAGGTGCGCCAGCCCGAGGCACCCAGCGTCAGGGCCGTCTCCTCATCGGCCGAGCCAAGCGATTGCATGTGAGGGATCAGTTCGCGGGCGACAAAGGGAAAGGTGACGAAGATCGTCGCCAGCAGGATGCCAGGCACGGCGAAGATGATCTTGAGGTCGTTGGCCGCGAGCCAGGGGCCAAAATAGCCCTGAGCGCCGAAGAGCAGCACGAAGACCAGGCCCGAGATCACCGGCGAGACCGAGAAGGGCAGGTCGATGAAGCTGATCAGCAGGCTCTTGCCGCGGAACTCGAACTTGGCGATCGCCCAGGCGGCCGCCAGTCCGAAGATGACGTTGAACGGCACCGCGATCGCCGCGATGAGCAGGGTCAGCCGGATCGCCGCCAGCGCGTCGGGCTCGAGGATCGCTTCGCGATAGGCCTGCCAGCCGCGCGCTCCGGCTTCGACGAAAACCGAGATCAGCGGCAGGAAGAGGAACAGGCAGAGGAAAGCGAGCGAAATGCCGACCAGCAGGAACTGGACGAGCCGGGATTCGCCCTTGATGCGCCGGGCCGCCCGGGCAGGCGCGAGATCCTCGATCTGGTAGGGCAGGCTGGCGTCAGACATCGCCGAATCTCCGCCGCGCACTGGCCTGGATCAGGTTGACCAGCAGGATCAGCGAGAACGAAAGCAGGAGCATGATCGTCGCGACCACGGCCGCTCCGGCATAGTCGAACTGCTCGAGCCGGATCACGATCAGCAGCGGCGCGATCTCCGACACCATCGGCACATTGCCGGCGATGAAGATCACCGAGCCGTATTCGCCGACCGCCCGCGCAAAGGCGAGCACGAAGCCGGTCAGCAGCGCCGGCAGCACCGGCGGCAGCAGCACGCTGAAGACCGTGCGCCAGCGGCTGGCGCCGAGAAGGGCCGCAGCCTCCTCGATATCGGCCGGCAGCTCTTCCAGCACCGGCTGGATGGTGCGCACCACGAAAGGCAGGCCGATGAAGATCAGCGCCACCATCACGCCGAGCGGCGTATAGGCGACCTTGATGTTGTAGGGCGCAAGCAGCCCCCCGACCCAGCCATTCGGTGCATAGATCGCCGCGAGCGAGATGCCGGCGACCGCCGTCGGCAAGGCGAAGGGCAGGTCGACCGCCGCATCGATCAGGCGCTTGCCGGGAAAATCGTAGCGCACGAGGACCCAAGCGAGGATCAGCCCGAAGACCGCGTTGACCGCCGCAGCGAAGAACGCGCCCCCGAATGAAAGCTTCAATGCCGCCAGCGTGCGCGGTGAGGTCGCTACCGCCCAGATGTCAGCCGGACCGGCGCTCGCCGCCTTGAGGAACAAGGCGGCGAGGGGAATGAGCACGATCAGCGACAGCGCCGTGACGGTGATGCCCAGCGCCAGGCCGAAGCCGGGCAGGATGCTGGGCTCGCGCCAGCGGGAGACCGTCGCCGTCATGGCTTACCGGGCCGGCTTGTAAAGCTGGTCGAAGGTGCCGCCGTCACCGAAATGGGCCGGCTGCGCCTTGGCCCAGCCGCCGAAGCTCTCGTCGATGGTGACCAGCTCGACCTTCGGGAAGCGGGCGATGTCCTTCGGATCGGCGGCTTCGGGATTGCGCGGGCGATAGTAATGCTTGGCGATGATCGCCTGGCCCTTCGGCGTGTAGAGGAACTCGAGATAGGCCTGCGCCTCGGCCCGGGTGCCCTTGGCGTCGACATTGCCGTCGACCACAGTGACCGGCGGCTCGGCCAGGATCGAGAGCGAGGGCACGATGATGTCGAACTTGTCCTCGCCAAACTCCTTCAGCGCCAGAAACGCCTCGTTCTCCCAGGACAGGAAGACGTCGCCGATGCCGCGCTGGGTAAAGGTCGTGGTGGCGCCGCGCGCGCCGGTGTCGAGCACCGGGACATTGGCGAGCAGCTTGCCGATATAGTCGCGGACCTTGGCCTCATCCTTGTTGAAGGCCTTCTCGGCATAAGCCCAGGCGGCGAGATAGTTCCAGCGTGCGCCGCCCGAGGTCTTCGGATTCGGCGTGATGATCTGGACGCCCGGCTTCACCAGGTCGCCCCAGTCCTTGATCGCCTTGGGATTGCCCTTGCGGACCAGGAAAACGATGGTCGAGGTGTAGGGCGAGGAGTTCTGCGGCAGGCGCTTCTGCCAGTCGAGCGGCAGCTTCTTCGAACGCTCGGCGACCGCGTCGATGTCGCCGGCGAGCGCCAGCGTCAGCACATCGGCATTGAGGCCATCGATCACGGTGCGGGCCTGCGCGCCCGAGCCGCCATGCGATTGGCGGATCGTGCTGATCTTCTTGGCGTTCTTGCCGTTCCATTCAGCGATGAAGGCCGTGTTGATCTCGCGATAGAGCTCGCGGGTCGGATCATAGGAGACGTTGAGCAGCTCGGTCTGGGCGCGGGCGCCGCTGATCACGCCGAAGCACAGGGCGAAGGCTCCGAGCGTCAGGCCGGCCTGCAGCAGGCGGTGAAGTCTCTGTCGCGTCATCTCAGTGCTCCGTGCTGAACAGTCGAGAAGACCGCCGAAACGGTTCGAAACTGTTCTGAAAAACAAACAGAACGTACTGAATTGGCGGTCATCGCTCAACTGGTGGCGGCAGTAGAGCCCTTCCAAACTTTTCGCGCCAGAGAGAAAACGCATCTCCGGCAGTTTGGTTCACGTCAGGCTTGAGCCAATTTTCCACTTGCCGCCGCCGGCAGGGCGGCACCCATGGCATGGCCGATCAGGACGAGGACAGGACCCCGGCTCGGCAGCTCGCCAAGCCGCTCTGGCAGCTGCGCAATCGAGCTGGCGATCCGCGTTTCCGCCGGAGTGGTGGCGCCGAGCACGGCGATCGCCGGCGTCGCCGGATCGAGGCCGGCGGCGAGCGCCTTTTCGCGGAACAGCGGCAGCGTGGCACGCGCCATATAGAGGGCCGTCGTCGCAGCTGGATCGGCGAGCGCCTTCCAGTCGAGATCCTGCGGCAGCTTGCCGTCGCGGGCATGGCCGGTGACGAATTGCAGCCGGCGGGCATGGTCGCGATGGGTCAGCGAGAGGCCGAGCGAGGCCGCCGCACCCTGCGCCGCCGAGATGCCGGGCACGATCGCGACCGGGATGCCGGCGCGGTGGCAGGCCTCGATCTCCTCGCCGGCACGGCCGAAGATGCCGGGATCGCCGCCCTTCAGCCGGACCACATGCTTGCCCTGGCCGGCGAGCGAGACCAGCATCGCGTTGATGTCGTCCTGCTTCACCGCCGGGCCATAGCCTTGCTTGCCGACCAGCATGCGCTTGGCCTCGCGCCGGGCGAGTTCCAGCACGCCGGCAGAGACGAGATCGTCATAGAGGATGATGTCGGCGCTCTGCAGCGCGCGGATCGCCTTCAGTGTCAGCAGCTCCGGATCGCCGGGGCCGGCGCCGACCAGCGTGACCCGGCCGTTCGGCGTGCCACCACGCTCGATCTCGTCGAGCACGGCGGAGAGGCTGTCCCGGTCGCTCTCGTCGGGCCGGCGCTGCGGCTCGGCGAGGGCGCGGCTGGTGAAGCGCTCCCAGAAATCACGGCGCAATGGGAAGGCGAGCTCGCGCGCCTTGACCATTGGGCGCCAGTCATGCGCGGCCTGGGCCCAGGACTTGAGGCCCGCCGGCAGCATCGCCTCGATCTTGGCCCGGATCGCTTGGCCGAAGACGGGCGCGGCGCCGTCCGTGGAGATCGCGACCACCAGCGGCGAGCGGTTGACCAGCGAGCCGAAGGCGAAATCGCAGAATTCAGGCTTGTCGACGACATTCACCGGCACGCCGATCTGGCGGGCGGCGGCAGCGAAGGCCTTGGCCTCATCGAGGGAATCGATGTCGGCGATGGCGAGCGCGGCGCCGTCGAGATCATCAGCCTGCCAGGCGCGCGGCAGCACGGTGACGGAGCCGGCCGGCGGATCGGAGGCGAGGCTCGCGAAAACCTCCGGCTGGTCGCCGGCGAGGATCAGCAGGTTTGAACCCGCAGCGGCCAGCAATTCCGCCTTCCAGAGCGCGCCTTCGCTCGCACCTGCGAGCACCACCTTGCGCCCCTCCAGCTTGTGGAAGAGCGGCAGGGTCGCGAGCCGGTCGATCCGGCGCGGGGCGATTGTCTCCGGGCGTCTTGCGCTCATCTTTGCGTCGCTACGGCCTTCACATCGGGTTGCACCCGGCTATCGCCCGCAGGTGGCACGAACAGCCACAGACCGGCAAGCACCAGGATGATAAGCCGGAAGCAAAGATCGAACCAGCGCTCGCGCGGGCCGGGAGCGGAGTGACTCAGGGCGTCGTTCAACACGGCCTCCTCCCATTCATCGTCGCTATGGCGATCGGCCGGCCGCCGCAGGCTGGTCTGGGCCGAACCGTGCATCGTCTCAGCCCGCCGCTGCATGCTTCAGCCGGGCCGAGCGGCGCCGGTCGAGGATGTTGCCGCTGTCGCCATAGCCGCGCTGATAGCCATGGCTGATCTGGCCGAGCGCATTGACCCATTGCTCGACCGGCTGGCGCGCGGCGCTCGCCTCAGGCAGTTCGACCTCGTCGAAGCCGCAGGCGATGGCATAGGCGAACTGGTCGACGATCAGCGGGCCGCTGGCGCGCAGAGTGCCGGTGAAGCCGTGATTGCGGATCAGCCGCGCCAGGCTGAAGCCGCGTCCGTCGCCGAAGGAGGGGAAGCTGATCGCGATCAGCGAGAGCTGCCGCATCAGGAGCTTCAGCTCGGGAATGCGGACGGTGTTGGGGATGACGACACCGATGCGCTGGTCGCGCGTCTTCTGCGCCAACGCCTCCGGCAACACTGCCCAGTCGACGAGCGCATGCGAGAGGTTGTCGATCGCAGCGCCTTCGCTGCGGGTCCAGATCTCGGCCTTGGCGCCGTGACGATCAAGCAACGGCATGGCTGACCTCCTGGAAAGCCGCCTTGAACGGCGCGAGCCCGATCCGGCGGACATTGTCGATGAAGCTCTCGCCGGCCTGGCGCTGCGCCAGATAGACCGAGACGATACGCTCGATCGCGTCCGGCACGTCCTCGGCGGCGAGGCCGGGGCCGAGGATCTCGCCGATCGCCGCGTTCTCGGTCGCGTCGCCGCCGAGCGTGATCTGGTAGGATTCGATGCCGCGCTTCTCCAAGCCGAGAATGCCGATATGGCCGACATGGTGGTGGCCGCAGGCATTGATGCAGCCGGAGATCTTGATGTTGAGCACACCGATCTCCTTCTGCCTGATGGGGTCGGCGAAGCGCTGGGCGAGCGCTTGCGCGATCGGGATCGAGCGGGCCGTCGCCAGGGCGCAATAGTCGAGGCCGGGGCAGGCGATGATATCGGTGATCAGCCCGGCGTTCGCCGTCGCCAGCTCAGCCTCGCCGAGGCGCTGCCAGACCGCGAACAGGTCGGACAGCTTCACATGCGGCAGGACGAGGTTCTGGGCGTGGGTGACGCGGATCTCGGAGAGCGAGAACTCATCAGCCAGATCGGCGACGACGCGCATCTGCTCGCTGGTGGCATCGCCCGGAGGCGCGCCGATCGGCTTCAGCGAGATCGTCAGCGCGGCATAGCCCGGCTGCCGGTGCGGCGTGAGATTGGTCTCGACCCAGCGGGCGAAATCGGGATTGCCGGCCCTGGCCGCCTCGAAGGCACCGCTGGTCGCCGGAAGCGTCTCATAGGCCGGCGGCGCGAAGTACGCCGCAATGCGCGCGACCTCGGCCGAATCGGCATTGACGGAGGGACCGTCGAGCCGGGCGAACTCCTCCTCGACGCGGCGGGAGAATTCCTCGGTGCCGATCTCGTGGACGAGAATCTTGACCCGGGCCTTGTACTTGTTGTCGCGGCGGCCTTCGAGATTGTAGACTCGCATGATCGCCTCGAGATAGGCGAGCAGGTCGGCCTTGGGCAGGAACTCGCGCACCACCTTGCCGATCATCGGGGTGCGGCCGAGGCCGCCGCCGACGATGACCTCGTAGCCGATCGCGTGAGTGTCCGGATGGCGCAGGATGCGCAGGCCGATATCGTGCGCCTTGATCACCGCGCGGTCGTGCTCGGCGCCGGTTACCGCGATCTTGAACTTGCGCGGCAGATAGTCGAACTCGGGATGCAGGCTCGACCATTGCCGGATCAGCTCGGCGGTCGGGCGCGGATCCTCGACCTCGTCCTGGGCGACGCCGGCGAAATGGTCGGCGGTGACGTTGCGGATGCAGTTCCCGGACGTCTGGATCGCGTGCATCTCGACATCGGCGAGCAGGTCGAGAATGTCCGGGATGTCGCGCAGCTTCGGCCAGTTGAACTGGAGATTGGTGCGCGTGGTGAAATGGCCGTAGCCGCGGTCATAGCGCTCGCCGATCAGCGCGAGCTGGCGCATCTGCTTCGACGACAGCGTGCCATAGGGCACCGCGATCCGCAGCATATAGGCGTGCAGCTGCAGATAGACGCCGTTCTTCAGGCGCAGCGGCTTGAACTCGTCCTCGGTCAGCGAACCGTTCAGCCGACGACCGACCTGGTCGCGGAACTGCGCGACGCGCTCGCGCACGAAGCGTTCGTCGAATTCGTCGTAACGATACATGCGTCAGGCTCTCAGGAATGCTTGGGCGAGCGGCAGGTCGGCCTGCTTGCCGAGATCGCGCCGGATGCTGGGGCCGGTCGTCTTCATCCGCTCGCGGTAGTGGCGCGGCACCGGCACGCCGTCCTCGATCGCGACATCGACGAGATAGGCGTCGACGACCTGCTGGTTGCCGAGTTCGGCGGTGGCGAAGGCGTCGAGGCGGTCTGCGGTCGCATCGTCGTTACCGACCAGCGCCGCACCGGGATCGCGCGACCAGTGCAAGCCATTGGCATCGCCCGCCGCGAAGACGACATCGCCGTCGAGCAGGTCGTTGGCCAGCAGGATCACCGGCAGGGCAGGGCGCTTGGCGGCAGCCATGAATGATGCTCGCTACGTTCGCTATTCCGAACGTTTTACATAAAGCACGAGCCTTCGAGCATCAATTCACGCCGGGTAGTGTGATTTTTCTTATTCCCGTTCAAAAAGAGGAAATCTCTCTTCACGGTGGTTCGGCGGCCGAAATTCGGGGAAGCATTTTCTCCGGCAGAACTGTCAGCGCACCCCGCAGGACTGACTCAACCTGCGCAGTGCCGGCCCGACTCCCTTGAGCGGGATCACGTCATAGCCCTTCTTGAGGCCCTGCTGGCGGATACGCAGCGAACGGCCGTTGGACAACACCGCGAACATCTCGCCCTCCGCGCCGACCACGCGGTAGGCACCGCCGAACGGCCCCGACGTGTCCTTGAGATTGAGCGGAAAGTCGCGGCCATCGATCGCAAGAGTGATCGGTCCTTCCGAGAGCACGCCAGGAATGTCGAGATAGAGCCCGAGCCGCTTGTCCGCCTCGCAACGAATGAAGGCACAGGACCAGGAATCATCGGTCATCGTTGCAGAGCAGCCCTGGATGGCACGCTTGCTCTCGCCGTCGAAAATGCTCGGCTTCCACTCGGCTGCGGCTCCGCCGATCGCAGCAACACCAAGCAGCATGCCTAGGATCACAACCCGCACAGTCGCCTCACAGGAGTCATGGCCGAACGGTAGGGACATGACCCTGCCGCGACAAGACGACAGCGGGATGGCCAACGTCAGACTAAGCCACCGAGCCGATAACCCACGCCCGGCTCGGTTTCGATCAGCTTCGGCTCGGCCGGATCATCCTCGAGCTTCTGCCGGAGCTGCCCGACGAAGACGCGCAGATACTGCACGTCGTGCTCATGCGCCGGGCCCCAGACCGCAGTGAGGATCTGCTTGTGAGTCAGCACGCGGCCATTGCCCTGGGCCAGGCAGGCGAACAGGTCGTATTCCTTGGGCGAGAGCTTCACTGCCACGCCACCCTTGTTGATCCGGCGATTGACCAGGTCGATCTCGACATCGCCGACCTGCAGCGCCGGCTCCGAGCCCTGACGTTCGAGGCGATGGCGCAGCGCGACGCGCAGGCGTGCCAGCAATTCGCCGACGCCGAAAGGCTTTTCGACGTAGTCGTCGGCGCCGGCGTCGAGCGCGTCGATCTTCTCGGTCTCGCGGTCGCGGGCCGAGAGGATGATCACCGGCCCGTCATAGAAGGCGCGCGCCCTGGCGAGCGCCTCCTTGCCGTCCATGTCGGGCAGGCCGAGATCGAGCACGACGGCGTCCGGTGGCTTGCGGGCGATCTCGCGCAAACCGGTCGTGGCGTCGTCGGCGCGGATCGGCTCGTAGCCGGCGGCATCGAGCGCGGGCCCTAGGAAACGGTGAATCTGCGGCTCGTCGTCGATGACGAGGATGCGCGGGCGAAAGGCGGTCATGATTGCGAACTCTTACTCTCTCCGCCCGCGGCGTCCTTGCGCAGGCTGATCAGGATGCGGGTGCCGCCCTTGCTGCCGTCGGGGCGGTCATGGATCGGGCTGGCGGCGGCGATGCGCCCGCCCATGGCCTCGACGAAGCCTTTGGCGATAGCGAGGCCGAGGCCGGCCCCCTTGCCGCGCTCGCCGCCGCGGTCGATCGATTCCTCCAGCCGCCTGAACTTTTCGAAGACGCGCTCCAGCTCGGCGGTCGGGATGCCACGGCCCTCGTCCTCGATCGAGATCACGACATTGCCGCGATCCTCATAGGCCGCGGCCTCGATCAGCGCGCCGTCCTCGCTATAGGCGATGGCGTTCTCGAGAATGTTGACCAGCACCTGCTCCAGCAGCCCGGGATCGGCCCGAACCAAAGAGAGCTCTGCCGGAAAGTCACGATGGACCCGGCGCTGGCCGAGCCGACGTGACACGCGTGAAAGCGCCGATGCGATCACGTCGCGGACATCGATCCAGTCGCGCCGCGCCACCAGCGCGCCACCCTCGAGCCTGGTCATGTCGAGCAAATCGCCGACATAGCGGTTGAGCCGCTCGGCCTCCTCGCGGATCGAGAGCAGGAGATCGTCGCGCACCGCGGGCTTCATGCCATCGCCATAGTCGATCAGCGTTGTCGCCGAGCCGAGCACGGTGGCGAGCGGGGTACGGAGATCATGGCTGACCGAATTGAGCAGGGCGGAGCGCAGGCGGTCGCTGCGCCGCAGCGCCTCGGCATCGACGGCGGCGGCGGCGAGTTCGGCTCGTTCGATCGCGATCGCGCCCTGGTCGAGCAGCGCCATGGCGAAACGCTCATTCTCGGCCGTTGCGAGCGCCTTCGGCTCGAAGCCGACCACGCCGGAGCGGGCGCGTACACCCTGCAGCGGCCGGAAGGTCCAGGCCACGTTCGGCAAGGTGCCGGTGCCGGCACCGGCGGGCTCGCCGCGATTCCAGGTCCAGCGTGCGGCGGTCATGTCTGCTGTCGAGAGCGCTTCGAGCTCGGGGGCGCCCGCGCTGGCAGCGATCTCGCCGTCGACCGGCAGCAACACCACGACCTTGCCGGAGGTCGCGGCCGAGACCTGCTCCGCCAGAATTGCCGCGACATCCTCGCGCCGCGCCGCAGCCGAAAGCCGGCGGCTGGCAGCGAGCAGGGCGGTGATCGCCGAAGCGCGCCGTGCCGTCGCCTTGGCCTGGTCGCGGATCCGCCCGGTCAGACCGCCGGTCGTCAGCGCCACGGCGAAGAAGACGAGGAAGGTCAGGACATCGGCCGGATGGCCGATCCAGAAGGAGAGGCGCGGCTCGAGAAAGAAGAAGTTGTAGGCGAAGGCGGCGAGCGCAGCCGCCGTCACCGCAGGCCAAAGCCCGAAGATCAGGCCGGCGCCGAGCACGCTGACCATGAACAGCATGGCCAGGTTGACGTTCTCGACGCGCTTGTCGATCAGCGCCGCCAGGCCGATCGCGACCCCGACCATGGTGATTGCGCCGAGATGGTTGAGCCAGCCCGGTCGCGGCCAGACGATGACAGGCGTCGCCTGTCGCACTGGTCCGGTCGTCACCTCCGTGATGATGTGCAGCGCCGCGCCGTTCTGCGCCTTTAGCAATTCGGGAGCAAGGGAAGGTCTGAACCAGGCTCGCCAGCCCTTGCGATGCGATTTGCCGACGACGATCTGCGTGACGTTGTTGCGCCTGGCATAGTCGAGCACGGCGCCGACAAGGTCGTCGCCATTGAGCACGACACTGGCGCCACCGAGCTGCTCGGCCAGCTTCAGCGCCTCGGCGAGATGTGCGCCCTGTCCTGGATCAGGCCCGCCGCGGTTCGGCCGTTCGACATGGGCGACCGTCCAGGGCGCATCCATCATCATGTCGGAGAGGCGCCGGCCGGCGCGCACCAGCGACCCGGCCATCGCATCGGGGCCGATCAGCACCAGGATGCGCTCGCCTGCGGCCCACGGCCCCTCCACCCCGGCGCGCTTCATCGCCTGGCTGAGCTGGTCGTCGACCGTCTGGGCCGCGCGCCGCAGTGCCAGCTCGCGCAGCGCAGTCAGATTCTCCGGCTTGAAGAAATTGCCGGCGGCGAGCCGCGCCGTCTCAGGCACGTAGACCTTGCCTTCCTCCATACGCTGGCGGAGTTCCGTCGGCGTGATGTCGATCAGCTCGATCTCGTCGGCGCGGCTGAGCGCGCTGTCCGGCACCGTCTCGCGCTGGCGCACGCCGGTGATCTTCCAGACCACGTCGACCAGGCTTTCGAGGTGCTGAACGTTCAGCGTGGTCCAGACGTCGATGCCAGAATCGAGCAGCTCCTCGACATCCTGCCAGCGCTTGGGATGGCGGCTGCCGGGCGCGTTGGAATGGGCGTATTCGTCGACCAGCAGCAGCCTCGGCTTCAGCGCCAGCGCCGCGTCGAGGTCGAACTCCATCATCAGCCGGCCGCGATGCTCGAGCGGCCGGCGCGCCATCACCTCGAGCCCGTCGAGCAGCTCTTCCGTCTCGCTCCTGCCATGCGTCTCGACCACGCCGACAAGCACCTCGCCGTGCTCCTCCACGACGCGCTTGGCCTGGGTCAGCATCTCGTAGGTCTTGCCGACCCCGGGTGCCATGCCGAGAAATATCTTCAGCCGGCCGCGCTTGCCGCGGCCGGCTGAAGCCAGCAGGGCGTCGGGGTCCGGCCGCCCTGCCTCTCTGAATTGGGATTCGTCTGTTGCCATCGAACCTAACGTTGAGCGCGCGGCCAGCGCGCGTCGAGTGCCAAATTGACTCCGAGCACATTGACGCGAGGCTCGCCGAGCAGGCCGAAGGTCGAGCCCTCGGTGTTGGCGGCGATCACTGCCAGCACGTCGGCAGGCTGGGCCTTGCGGGCCGCGGCGATGCGCGCGACCTGCCGCGCCGCATTGGCCGGCGAGACATGCGGGTCGAGGCCGGAGCCCGAAGTCGTGACGGCGTCGACCGGGATCGGCGCCTTGCTCTCGGCGCGCAGCGCCTCGGCGTCGGCCTTGATGCGGGCGGCGAGATCCTCGTTCAGCGGCCCGAGATTGGAACCGGACGAGCCGGCGGCGTCGTAGCCGTCCTTGCCCGCGGCGGAGGGGCGGGGCCGCAGATAGGCCTCGTCCTTGAAGTTCTGCCCGATCCAGCGCGAACCGACGACCTCGCCGGAGACGTTGCGGATCAGCGAGCCTCCGGCCTGGGCCGGGAACAGCGCCTGCGCCAGCCCGGTGACCCCCAGCGGGTAGGCGAGGCCGAGCAGGGCGGTGAAGAGGACCATCGAGACGATGGCGGGGCGAAGATTGGCGATCATGATACGGCTCTCCTATCAGGCCGTCAGACGAGCTTGAGGGCGGCGATGGCGAGATCGATCAGCTTGATGCCGATGAAGGGCGCGATGATGCCGCCGATGCCGTAGAGGGTGAGGTTGCGCGAGAGCAGCTTGGCCGCGCCGATCGCCCGATAGCGCACGCCCTTCAGGGCGAGCGGGATCAGCGCGACGATGACCAGCGCGTTGAAGATCACCGCCGAGAGGATCGCGCTCTGCGGGCTCGCCAGCCCCATGATATTGAGCGCGCCGAGCGCCGGCAGCGAGACGACGAAGAGCGCCGGGATGATGGCGAAATACTTCGCGACGTCGTTGGCGATCGAGAAGGTGGTGAGCGCGCCGCGGGTGATCAGCAGCTGCTTGCCGACCTCGACGATCTCCAGGACCTTGGTCGGGTCGCTGTCGAGATCGACCATGTTGCCGGCCTCGCGCGCGGCCTGCGCGCCGGTCTGCATGGCGACGCCGACATCGGCCTGAGCCAGGGCAGGGGCGTCGTTGGCGCCGTCGCCGCACATCGCGACGAGCCGGCCCTTGGCCTGCTCGGTGCGGATGATCCGCAGCTTGTCCTCCGGCGTCGCCTCGGCGAGGAAGTCGTCGACGCCGGCCTCGGAGGCGATCGCCGCCGCGGTGACCGGATTGTCGCCCGTGATCATCACCGTGCGCACGCCCATGCGGCGGAGATCCGCGAAGCGCTCCTTCACGCCGGGCTTCACCACGTCCTTCAAGTGGATGACGCCGACCAGCGCGCCGTTCTCGCTGACGGCGAGCGGCGTGCCGCCCGAGCGGGCGATGCCGTCGACCGCCTGGCGCAGTTCCGCCGGCACCTGGCTCTCGGCGAGGTCGAGCGTCTTGATCACGGCGTCGACCGCGCCCTTGCGCCAGGACTTGCCGTCGAGATCGAGGCCGGACTGGCGCGTGGTGGCGCTGAACGGGATCGTCGTCGCTCCCGCCGGAACATCGGCGGTGACGCCCTGGTTATGGGCGAGCTCGACGATCGAGCGGCCTTCCGGCGTCTCGTCGGCGAGGGAGGCCATCAGCGCCGCGCGAAGCGCCGCATCCGGGCGCACGCCCGGGACCGGGATCACCTCGACCGCCATACGGTTGCCGTAGGTGATGGTGCCGGTCTTATCGAGCAGCAGCGTATCGACGTCGCCGGCTGCCTCGACCGCCCGGCCCGAGGTCGCGAGCACGTTGACCTTGAGCAGACGATCCATGCCGGCGATGCCGACGGCGCTGAGCAGGCCGCCGATCGTGGTCGGGATCAGCGTGACGAAGAGCGCGCCGAGCACCATCGGGTCGAGCGAGACGCCGGAGAAGGCGCCTAACCCGGTCAGGGTGACCACCGCGATCAGGAAGACCAGGGTCAGGCCGGCGAGCAGCACCGCAAGCGCCAGCTCGTTCGGCGTCTTCCTCCGGTCGGCACCCTCGACCATCGCGATCATGCGATCGAGGAAGGACGAGCCCGGCCGCGAGGTCACGCGAACCTTGATCCAGTCGGAGACGACCGTGGTGCCGCCGGTGACGGCCGAGCGGTCGCCGCCGCTTTCGCGGATCACCGGGGCGGACTCGCCGGTGATGGCGGCCTCGTTGACCGAGGCGACACCCTCGATGATCTCGCCATCGGCAGGGATGACATCGCCAGCCTCGACCAGGACGACGTCACCCGGCGCGAGTTCGTGAGCCGGCGTCGGGATCATCGCATTGCGCTCGGGGTCGATGATCAGCTTGGCCTTGGTGGTGACGCGGGTGGCGCGCAGCGAATCCGCCGCCGCCTTGCCGCGCCCTTCGGCGATCGCCTCGGCAAAATTGGCGAAGACGACGGTGAGCCAGAGCCAGATCGCAATCTGGATCGGGAAGGCGGCCGGCTGGCCATTGGCGATTGCGACGACGGCCGAGACGGTGGCGAGCGCAGCCACCACCTCGGTCGCGAGGATCACCGGGTTGCCGGTCAGTTTGCGCGGGTCGAGTTTACCGAAGGCGCTTTTCAACGCCGCCAGGACGATCGCCTGGCTGAAGGCGCTGGATTTGGCGAGTGAGACACTCATCGAAGGAGTTCCTTTGTCGGCTCAGCGAGAGGCCGCAAGCACTTGGAAGTGCTCGACGATCGGCCCGAGCGCGAGCGCGGGGAAGAATTGCAGGCCACCCAGGATCAGGATGATGCCGATGAGGAGGCCGACGAAGAGCGGCGAGTCGCTCGGCAGTGTGCCGGCGGTCGGCTTCAGCTTCGGCTTGGCAGCGATGGCACCCGCCAGGGCGATCACCGGGACCATGTAGGCGAAGCGGCCGAGCAGCATGGCGATGCCGAGCGTCGTGTTCCACCAGGGTGCGTTGGCAGTGAGACCCGCAAAGGCTGAGCCATTGTTCCCCGCAGCCGAGGAATAGGCGTAGAGGATCTCGGTGAGGCCGCGCGGTCCCTTGTTCAGCAAGCCCTCGAGCGCGACCGGCAGCACCGCGGCGATCGCCGAGAAGCCGAGGATGGCGAGCGGCAGGATCAGAACCGCCAGCATGGCGAACTTGATCTCGCGGCTCTCGACCTTCTTGCCGAGATATTCCGGCGTGCGCCCGACCATCAGCCCGGCGACGAAGACCGCGAGAAGTGCCATCACCACCATGCCGTAGAGGCCGGAGCCGACACCACCCGGCAGGATCTCGCCGAGCTGCATCAGGAACATCGCGACGCCGCCGCCGAGCGGCATGAACGAGCCATGCATTGCATTGACCGAGCCGTTCGAGGCTCCGGTGGTCTGCGCTGCCCAGATCGACGAGGCGGCGGCGCCGAAGCGCACCTCCTTGCCTTCCATGTTGGCCGGCGCGTCGGTGATGCCGGCAGCGATCATCGCGGGCTGCGGCGTCAGCGTCTCCGAGGAGTAGATCGCGGCGGCGCCGAGGCCGACGAGGATCACCATGGCCGCGAGCAAAGCGCGCGCTTCCTTGCGGGCGCCGGCGACACGCCCGAAGGCGATGACGGTACCGAAGGCGAGCGCGTTCAGCGAGACGACCTCGATCAGGTTGGTCAGCGGCGTCGGGTTCTCGAGCGGATGGGCCGAGTTGACGTTGAACAGGCCACCGCCATTGGTGCCCCACTGCTTGATCGCCTCTTGGCTGGCGACCGGGAAGAGCGCGATGATCTGGTCGGCGCCTTCGAGCGTCTTGGCGGTGACGTTGGCGAGCAGGCTCTGCGGCACGCCGGCGGCGACGAGCGCGAGCGCGGTGACGATCGAGACCGGCAGCAGCACGTAGAGGACGGAGCGGGTCAGATCGACCCAGAAATTGCCGAGCGTCTCGCCGCGGTCGGCGGCGAAGGCGCGTGCCACGGCGGCCGCCACGGCGAGGCCGGCACCGGCCGAGACGAAGTTCTGAACGGTCAGGCCCAGCATCTGGCTGAGGCTGCTCATCGTCGTCTCGCCGCCGTATGACTGCCAGTTCGTGTTGGTGACGAAGCTGACGGCCGTGTTGAAGGCGAGATGCGGCGACAGGCCGTCGAAGCCCTGCGGATTCAGCGGCAGCTGCCCTTGCAGTCGCAGGAGGGCATAGAGCAGCAAGAAACCGGCCGCGCTGAAGGCGATCACGGCCCCGGCATAACCGAGCCAGTTCTGCCCCTTGTTCCGGTCGATGCCGAGCGCGGCGTAGAAGCCGGCCTCGACCGGCTTCAGCACCGGATCGAGCGGCGTGCGCTCGCCTGCCCAGACGCGCGCCATATAGATGCCGAGCGGCCAGCCCACGGCTACCGTCAGCGCGATCGTGAAGACGATCTCAGCCCAGCCCCGCCAGTCCATGCGAGGTCTCCTTTTTTATCGTTGGTTCAGAAACGGTCGGGGCGCAGCAGCGCGGCGACCATGTAGACCGCGAGCCCGAGGGCGGCGGCGGCATAGAGCAAGGTCAGGCCCATGGCGTCAGACCTTGCGCAGTAGCGCTGCGTACCAGCCGAAGAGCGCGAAGGCCCCGGCTCCGAGCGCGAGAAAGACGATATCGGCCATGATGGATCTCCAGCCTGGGTTCAGACCGGTGATGTGGTGCCGGGCCTGCTAAGCGGTCGAGCCGGAAGGGCAGGCGGGGGCATAAGGGCGGCGTAAAGATCAGGACCTTTCGAAGGGCTGGTCGAGATCGAGTTCGCCATATCCCATGCCGGCGAGGAGCTGTCGCGTGCGGCGCAGGATATCGTCCGGCGCGCCTGGCACGGGATGATCGAGCACCAGTGCGGCATGCAGCTCTGTCGGAAGATCGAACCTGACGCCATCTCTCGGCGCGCCGCAGCTATCGAACACGATCCCGTAAGCCTGCTCACGGTCGTAGTTGCAGCGCCAGATGTGGCGCCGGCGATCCATCGTTCGAATATCGAGCGAATGGATAGAAAGCGGCTCCTCGGACAGCGATCGACGATGAAGCGAAACCTCGACCAGGCGCTCGCTGCCGTAGAGGAGGAAACGCGAGTGATACCCGATCGGATCGGCGCCGGGTGGTGCTTGATCGACCAGACTCTGATGCGCGCGATGAGGGTCCACTATGCTGAGCAGAATCTTCCCATCGGGTAGGCGCTGCGCCGCGATCAGTCGCTCATGGGCGTGATAAGCCCGCAGCCCGGCCTCGCTCGTTATTGGCTCCAGCAGAACGGGAAAGTTGCGGCGAAGGATATAGTCCTTGCCGAAGCTGAGCTCGCCGTGCTCCTCGGGCAGCGGCGCCAACAGGCCGTCTGGCGTCGCGGGCCAGCGGCCCGCATGGAATTGCGGCTCGGCCACGCTCTCGCGCTCATGGTCCGGCAGCTCGGCTGGAAAGGGAGACGGCTCCCATATCGACGCGATCTTGAGCGCCTGGACCGTTCGTTCCTCCCGTTCGTGGAACTCGGCGCAGATGACCTTGATGTCTCGTTCGAGGAATTGCCGATCCCTGATCAGCCAAGGGTCCCATGTCGGATCTCGCGCCGAGATGGCATCCAGGAATGCGCAGGCTGTCTCATGTCGTCCGGACAGGGCCAAGGCGACCACGCAGACGGTCACCTTTTGCCGATCGGCTTCCAGTCGACTGGCCAGCTTTGGCAGCGTGGTGACAGACCCAATATCGGTGAACACGTCGTGGAGCAGCGCATCATGCAACAGCGGCATGAAATGCGCGGCGGTGACGTCCCAAAGCGATCCGTGGATCGGCTCCAAGCAGCCGGTGGATTCGGGATGTCCGTAGAGAGGATGGAGATAGGGCCAGATCCGAAAGCGCGTCCGGCCGCCCATGGACTCGAAGAACACACCTCTTAGAACGTGGCGCACGGGACGGATCAAAAGACGCCGACCGACGAGTACGAGGTCGTCCCGTTCGGCCAGGAGGCTCTTCAGATAGTGCTTGATGTCCGCCGGGCGCGTTCCCGGTTCAGCCGGACCGCCCCTCACGCCCGCAGCCTTGAGGTGCTGCCTGGCATAGTCGACCGCCTTGCCGGCGCTCTGCCATTCGCCTGGCCCCTCTTCGAGCACGATGCCTTTCGTCAGCTTGGCCAGGGCGGCGGCGATGCAAAGGCCGACACTGGCTTCATCCTCATCGCTCGCCCAACGCAGGCTGACACAGCATGAGAAAGGCTTGGCAGAGTCCGGCGGTTCGAGATCGGCTGCGGCATCAGGGCTGGCGCGGACATCGAACTCGCAGCCGGATTGCTGACGCCGCAGCGTCGCAGGGAGGAAGCCGCTATGGTTGGCGAGAGAGCCATGTCCGTGTTGAAGCCTGACAGGAAAGCCGAGCAATCTCAGCTCGGCATTGATGTCCTTGATGGCCGGCAAGGTCGCATTGAAAAGCACGTGCGCTTCGGTTGCCATGTCGGCGGCCCTCACCAGAGTCCACCGCAACCATAGCGCGAGCACAACGTCACGCACATTCTGGCCGAAACCGCCTGAACGGAGCCAGGCGGTTCAACGCGTCAGGCGCAAAAGTATGTTGGACAGCCAGCCTTGGTGATCGGCAATCAGCTCGACGCTTCGAGCCCGGCCGTGGTGATGAAGGCCGAAATGGCGAGGCCGGCCCAGAAGAAATCGTTGAGAACGCCTTGCAGGGGCACAGCCCCCATGGTCACAGTAGAAAGGCCGCCGGCCAGGAACAGCGCCGAGACCGCAACAAGGCTGCTCATATTGTCCTCCCGCATTTTGGCTCCGAACGCGGCGGGGGTGATTCCGTTCCCCCGATTCGATGCGGTATCCAATCACTTGTTTTGATCTGATGATCGCACTCTCATCGCTTCAGTGATGTGACAAGGTCCGACGGGGAGGATCGCATGAGACATCGCTTGAACGGCGGCTGCCACTGCGGCGCGATCGGTGTCGAACTGTCGTTGCCGCGCCCGCCCGAGGAAGAGATCATCGGCGCCTGCCAGTGCTCCTTCTGCCGCAAGCACAATGCCCGGACGGTCTCGGATCCGAAGGCCAGCGCCCGGCTCGTGGCGCATGAGCCGGCTCAGCTCCAGCGCTATCGTTTCGGCCTCGCGGCCTCCGAAGTGGTACTGTGCCATCGTTGCGGTGTTTACATCGCCATGCTGATGGAAGAAGGCGACGAGGCCTGGACGACGATCAATATCGACGCGCTCGACGAGCGCACCCGCTTCACCATGCCAGCCGAACCACGTGATTTCAGCGGCGAAGCACTGGAGGTGCGGCGTGAGCGCCGAAAAGCGCGCTGGACACCGACCGAGCTGGTCGGCTGGCCGGAGGAGATCGCCTAGATCAGTTTCCTGACGCAGCCAGTTGCGCCAGCTGCTCGCGCACCACATCCGAGAACGGCCGCGCCTTGCGCGTCGTCTCGTCCATCTGGACGATCACCGAAATCCCACTGGCGACGCAACGCTCGCCCTGGAAGATCGCCTGCTCGAGCCGGACGGAGCTGCGGCCGATCGAAGCGACGCGCGTGCCGATCTCGACCGCGCCGGGCCAACGCAGCTCAGCCCGGAAATCCACCTCCAGCCGGGCTAGGACGAAGGCCGTTCCTGGCTCGGCCAGCTGACGGGTACGATCATAGATCAGCTCGACGCGCCCGGTCTCCAGGAAGGTCGAGAACACCGCGTTGTTGACGTGCCCCTGGCGATCGGTGTCGCCGTAGCGGAGCTTGTCCTGCGCCCGCAATGGGAAATCGGTGATGGCGAGATCGTCCGGCATGACAGGCCCCGTTCTGTGACGGAGCCTTCAAACGCGATCGACGAGCACGAGGCAAGCTCGTCCAGCGATCGAGACAGGCGAGGGCGCTCAGGCTAGAACGTCGTGATAGCCGGGATGACGGCGGGCCCAGGCGGCGACGAAGGAGCAGCGCGGCACGACCCGGCGCCCACTGGCGCGCGCGATCCGGAAGATGCCTTCGGCCAGTTGCGAGCCGATGCCACGCCCGTTGAAGGCCGGCGGCACCTCGGTATGGGTCACGACGATCCGGTCACCGTCGCTGCGGTAGATGGCGAAAGCCTGTCCGCCGGGAAAATCGAGCTCGAAGCGTCCGGCTTCCGGTCGTTCGACGACGGCGATTCGGCCGGTTTCGACATGCTGGGTCATGACTGCTCTCCGCTGGAGCCGACACGCAAACGCCGGCACCGCTTCAGCCACAATGTGGGCGTGGCGCGACCGCTTGTCTTCGGTTGCAATCATGCAGAGAGCGAATGGCAGGGCTGCGGCGGATCGCAGCCCTGCAAGCGGCGTCAGGAGAGCCATTCCTGCTCGCGGCGGCGGGTGCGCTCGCCCTTGAGCTCTTCCTCGGCGCCGTGGTCGACAATCTCCTCGCTGCGGTTGCGGAAGGTCCAGATCGCCTTGGCCGCTTCCCAATGCTCATGGTCGCGGCCTTCCGGCTGTCCTTCCTCCATCCAGAGCGCATAGGCGATCTTGCGGATCTCGCGCTCGGCCTTGCCAGTATGACTCATCTCGTCCTCCTGGTTCCGTTGCGGTCGACGAGGAAACGACGGAACGCCACCAGCGTTCCGCGCCTCCCGGTCAATCTGTCACCGCAATGTGGCGCTCGCATGAGCTCATCGGAGGCAGGCGACGGCTCCTTAGGGGCGAAACGATCTCACTCCGCAGCAGCCGGCGGAGGGGCCGTCATTTGCTCGAAGCAGTCGAGAGTGCGTGCCGAATAGACCAGCGCTGCCCCGGCATTCATGGCGATCGCGACCCCGAGCGCCTCGGCGATCTCTTCGCGGCTGACCCCGGCCTTGATCGCCGCATCGACATGAGAGGTGATGCAGCCGTCGCAACGTGTAGTGACGGCAACGGCGAGCGAGATCAGCTCGCGCGTGCGGGCGTCGAGATGCGTGGTCTTGGCTGCGCCACCCGCCAGCGCGGCATAGCCGCGGAGCGCTTCCGGAGCGGCCTTGCCGAAATCGCCGACCCGGCTTTTCAGCTCGGAACGATATGTGGTCCAGTCCAGCATTCGGATGCCCTCCTCGGCAAACGCGATCGGCCGGAAATCGGCCGTCGACAAGTGTTAGGCAGCGGGCGCGGGCCAAGCCAGAGTGCAGCCTGGGCGCAGGCGTCGGTCGTCGGTCCGGTTCCGGACCGGGAACGGCCACGATGCTATCGGGAATGGGAGCGCGTCGGGACGATCAGAGTCCATTTCTGGGTGAGAACGGTCTCGTTCTCCTGGTTGATGGTCGTAACCCGCAGATCCATGAAACCGCGATCGCTGCGGCTGCGCGACAGTCGGGTCTCCAGCACATCCGCCGTCGCCCGAAGCCTGTCCCCAGGGCGCATCGGACGATGAAACCGCACATTCGCGAATTCAGCGCCGACGATGGGATCGCCCCCGAGCAAGCGGGCATCGACGAGAAGCCGCATGGTGATCGCGAGCGTTTGCCAGCCGCTGCCGACCAGCTCGCCGAAGATGGTGTGCCGGGCGGCCTCCTCGTCGATGTGCATCGGCTGCGGGTCGTAGAGTTCGGCGAATGCCCTGATCGACTCCGCCGTCACCTCGAAGCTGCCCGAGCTGAAATGGTCGCCAGCCTTGAAATCCTCGAGATGGCGCGGCGCGTCCCCGGTCGGCTCGACGTCTCGTGTCGTCATGCGTCATCCCCTTGAACTCACGGGGCCATCGGATCAAAGTGCCTTCAATTATTGAAGGGAGTCAATATGAGCTGGTCCGAAGTGGGCAGCACCGCCTGTCCGGTCGCGCGAGCCCTTGCAGTCGTCGGTGACCGCTGGACGATGCTCATCCTGCGGGAGCTGTTCCTGACGACACGGCGTTTCGAGGAGTTCCAGGCGCAGACCGGCATGTCCTCCCACCTCCTCTCCGGCCGGCTGAAACGTCTGGAAGCCGACGATGTGATCGGCCGCCGCCGATACAGCGACCGTCCGATCAGGCACGAATACCGCCTGACGCAGAAGGGGCTCGATCTCTACCCCATCCTGCTGGGGCTCAAATCTTGGGGCGAGACATGGGGCGGCTTCCCCCCGAACGAGCCGCCGGCCCTTCAGGTCATTCATCGGAGCTGCGGGCATGCGACAGGTCTCGAGCTGATTTGCCCGGCCTGCGAGGAGCCGTTCGGCGCACGCGATGCGCGCGTCGTGATTGGAGAGGCGTTCGCGGCGGAACGCGAGGCACGGCGCAAGACATTCCATGCGCGGGGCAGGGGCACGCGGCCACCGCGGGCATGAAGGGCGTGCTGCGTGTGTCAATCGAGCGGGCCTGGCCAGTCGGCGTCATCTCGTAGTCGACGCCGACGAGCTATGAAAATGAGAAAGCGCTGGCGGAGAGTGAGTACGCAAGAGAGGGAGCGCGACTGCGGTCGGCCTCGAGGGAACAATGACCGGAAACTGCCGTTACGGAGCAAGGGACCAGGTGGACTAGATTGCAGAAGCGGCGCGTTTCACTTCAGCGTCCAGGTTCCAATTGGTGGAGAACCCGCGACTGCGGAAAACGGCACTGATATCGCCTTTGCCGTGGCGAGCCGTGGCTGCGGCCGAATTGCGATCAACGACTAGGGGGCGTTCATCTGCGATCCAGACGGTCACACCATCGGGGGCAGTGACCTACTTCGCCAAATAGTCGCTACCGGAGGCGCCCGTGACGATCCTTCCCTATGCAATTATCGAAGCTCCTTCCACGCTCGGTCTGGCGACCGACGGTGTGGAGCGCCTGCCCGACCAGCTCCTGAACCTCGGTCTTGCGGAGCACATCCACGCGCGCCGCGCCGGGCGGCTGGCGGTGCCAGCGAAGGACCCGACGCCCGATCCCGAGACCGGCATCTTGAACGCCAAGACAATTGCGGCATGGTCGCCCAAGCTCGCCGACGCCGTGGAAGCAGTGCTTGATGCGGGCGAGTTTCCGGTGGTGCTGGGCGGCGATTGCACGATCGTGCTGGGCACAATGCTCGCGTTTCGACGGCGCGGCCGCTATGGCCTGTTCTTCATCGACGGCAACGCCGATTTCTTTCAGCCCGAGGCGGAACCCAATGGTGAGGGCGCCTCGATGGACCTCGCCTTCGTCACCGGCTACGGCCCGTCACTCCTGACCGACATTGAAGGACGCGGTCCTCTGGTCCGTCCTGAAGACGCTGTCGCGTTCGCGTATCGCGATTACAAGGATCAGGAGGAGTACGCAAGCCAGCCGCTCCCTCAGGAGCTCAAGGCGCTTGACCTCCCCGCCGTGCGCGCGGTGGGCATCGAGGCTGCCGCGCGCGAAGCGGTCGACCACCTGATGCGAGAGGAACTGGAAGGCTTCTTCATCCATCTCGACGCCGACTGCCTCGACGACGCCATCATGCCGGCTGTCGATTTCCGCGTGCCGGGTGGGTTGTCGTGGGAGGAGCTCGGTGCGGCGCTCCGGATTGCCTTAGGGAGCGGCAAGGCAGCCGGTCTCGAGATTACCATCTACAATCCGCGCCTTGATGAGGATGGCAGCGCTGGGCGGGGCCTGACCGATGTACTAGCCGCAGCGCTCGCAGCAGCAGCGCCATGAAAACTTGAGTGACGTCTGCATTCCAGTGCACCAGGGCGCACTCTGAACGGTTGAGACAGGGTCGAAAATTGCCGCTATTGCGCTGAGCCAGCTCAGATAACCCCGAGCACAATATATCGGGCTCCGGAGTAGAATCGGCGGCTTCATCGCGTATGCCGGCGATCGGCGGCTATATCGCGCCACAGGGGCAATCGGCGACTGATGGCGGAAGGGGTGGGATTCGAACCCACGGTGGGCTTGCACCCACGGCGGTTTTCAAGACCGCTGCCTTAAACCACTCGGCCACCCTTCCGGCGCCCCGTCATTGCCGTTCCCCACCGATTTTTGCAAGCCGCAAGCGCAAGGATGATGCCGCGTATCGCACGAAATCACGGAAATCGAAACATATTCAATAGCTTGCCTGCTTCTCTAATTCGCGGCGGTCGGCTGTTTCGGTCAGCCGCCTCGGCGTGGCGCAAGAGGCACGCTCCCCTGAAAAATGGCGACGATGGGGTGGTGGATTGACAGTTGCCGCATTTCCGACACCTTTATGCCCGCCCAAAGGCCGGGCTGGGCTTCCGTTAACGGTGACGCGTACGCGCTCCCGCCGCTTAACGATCCCTTAATTGGATTGGTCGAAAACTGCGACCTTGCCACGTTCGTGGCTGGGTGGTCGTGGCATTTTCGGCGCGACGAACGGGAATGCGGCATGACGCGAGGCGCAGGCACTTCAGCATCGGCGGTCACTCCCTCTATGGCTGAATCCGGCGACGCCTCCCGCGCTTCCTCTTCCTTCGCGACCGCAACCCGCCTTGGCTGCGTCGTACTGGCTGGCCTTTTCCTGGCGAACTGCGCCAATGATCAGGTCGCCCGCCGCGGCAAGTCGAAGGAGATCGGCGCCTTCCCGTCCTCGAAATACGGCCCGGCCAGTGCCCGGGTCGTCGAGGAGGGGCAGCCGGTACCGAAGGGTGGCGGCCGCGAGCTGATCGGCCGCAGCTACACCGTCGCGGGCAAGCGCTACACCCCTTACGAGAAGCCGGTCGGCTATACCGCGGTCGGTACCGCCTCCTGGTATGGCGAGGCCTTCCACGGCCGCCGCACCGCCAATGGCGAAGTCTATGATCGCATGAGCATCAGCGCCGCGCATCCGACGATGCCGCTGCCGGCCTATGCGCGCGTCACCAACGTCACCAACAGCCGCTCGATCATCGTGCGCGTCAATGATCGGGGCCCGTTCCATGGCGGCCGCGTCATGGACGTCTCGCAGAAGACCGCCGATGCGCTCGCGTTCCGCCATCTCGGCACCGCGCGCGTCAAGATCGAGTATCTCGGTCAGGCCTCGCTCGCCGGCTCGGACGACCAGATGCTGCTCGCTTCGCTGCGCACCGATGGTTCGCCGGCCTCGGTCCCGGGCCAGAGCAGCCGCACGATGATCGCGAGCGCCGCGTCGCAAGTCGACCTCGGCCGTTCCGCCGGACCGGATCTCGACGATGAGTCGGCAAGGCCGGCACCGGCGCCCGTCCGGGCAGAGCCCGCTCCGGTCGCGGCCCAGCCCGTGGTGCAGGCCTATGCCCCCGAGCAGCCACGCACCATCGCAGTACAGAGCCCGATCGTCGCCAGCGCTGCGACCTCGTCGCCGGAAGGCGTGCCGGTCCGTGGCGTCCGCCTGCCGCCGTCCCGCCCGTTCGATCTCGACACCATCGCCAATGCCGGCAAGCCGGTCCCCGTGCTGCGTCCGGCGACCGTGACTGCACCGATGCCGGTACCGCGCGCCAGCTTCACCAGCATGAAGGCGCAGACTCTGCAGCCGCTGGCGCGGAATTGACTCTGCTCCGGGCTTGACCGCCCGGTCCGGCGCATCATCTGATCTCGATATGACGTGTGGTCGATCCGGGATGGCGCGCGCCTATCTTCCGATTTGGAGCAGGGTTCTCGCCGTCTGCGCGACGCTGCTGGCATTTGCCCCTGGGCTTGCCCGAGCGCAGGCCTTCCAATCGGCTGCACCCTATGCCCTCCTGCTCGATTCCGGCAGCGGCGCCGTGCTCTACGAGAAGGCCGCCGACGAGCTGATGGTCCCGGCGAGCCTCGCCAAGCTCGCCACCGCCCTCGTCGCCTTCCAGGAGATCGCGGCGGGCAAGATGACCCTGGAGACCGAGATCTCGATCTCGGAGAACGCCTGGCGCAAGGGCGGCGGCGTCTCCGGCGGCTCGACCATGTTCGCCATCGTGCACAGCCGCGTAAAGCTCGGCGACATCCTGCAGGGGTTGATCGTGCACTCCGGCAACGACGCGGCGATCGCCCTGGCCGAGGCCGTGGCCGGCGACGAGGCCAGCTTCGCCAGGATCATGACCGAACGCGTCCAAGCGCTCGGTCTGACGAAATCGCAGTTCCGCAATGCCAGCGGCATGGCCGACCCACAGCAGAAGGTGACGGCGCGCGAGCTCGCTCTGCTCGCCGACCACATCATCAAGACCTATCCGGAGCTCTACAAGATATTCGGCCAGCGCGACTTCGCCTGGAACAAGATCAAGCAGAGCAACCGCAATCCGCTGCTCGCGATGGATATCGGCGCCGACGGCCTCAAGACCGGCAATATCGACGAGACCGGCTACGGTCTTGTCGGCTCGGCCGTGCAGAAGGGCCAGCGTCTGATCGTCGTGGTCAACGGGCTGAAGAATGCCCGTGACCGCGCCAGCGAGGCCCGCAAGCTGCTTGAATGGGGCTTCCGCTCCTTCGAGCAGCGCCAGGTTTTCGCCGAGGGCGAGAGCGTCGGCGAGGCCAGCGTCTTCGGTGGCGAGAAGGGCCGCGTCGCGCTGCGGGCGAAGGGGTCGGTCAGCCTCCTGGTGCCGCGCGGCAGCAGCGAGCGGCTCGCCGCCCGCATCGTCTATCGCGGCCCCTTGCAGGCACCGGTGGCGGAGGGGACCGAGGTCGGCCGCTTGCTGATCACGCGCGGCGAGATCAAGACGCTCGAGATCCCGCTCTACGCGGCCGAGAGCGTGGCTGTCGGCAGCCTGCAGCGGCGGGCACTCGACGCGCTGATGGAAGCCGCAACGGGGTGGGTCCGCAAGGCCCTGAAGCGGAGCTGAGCGTGGCCAGGACGAAGGCGACTGCGCGCCCCGCGGGGCATTTCATCACGCTCGAAGGCGGGGAGGGGGCCGGCAAGTCGACCTTGGCCAAGGCGCTCGCCGCGCGGCTGGAAGGGCACGGCCTCGCGGTCGAGCTGACGCGCGAGCCCGGCGGCTCGGCCAAGGCCGAGCGCATTCGCGAGGCGCTGCTAGCCGGCAGGATCAAGCCCTATGGCGCCTTCGCCGAGGCGCTGATGTTCCAGGCTGCCCGCATTGACCATGTCGACAGCCGCATCAGGCCGGCGCTCAAGCGCGGCGCCTGGGTGATCTGCGACCGCTTCATCGATTCGACCCGCGTCTACCAGGGCACGCTCGGTGAGATCGCAGGCGACAAGCTCGCGGCGCTCGAAGCCGTCGCCATCGCTGGCCTGATGCCCGAGTTGACCTTCATCCTCGATCTCGCACCGGAGACGGGTCTCGCTCGCGCCGCCCGCCGCCGCCAGCCGGGCGAGGTGACTGACCGTTTCGAAAGCGAAACGATCAGTTTCCATCGCCGCCTGCGCCAGGGCTTTCTCGACATCGCCGCCGCCGAGCCGCAGCGCTGCGTCGTGCTCGATGCCAGCCTGGCGCCGGAGGTGCTGGCGGAGAAGGCCTGGGAGGCGCTTTCCAGTCGGCTGCCCTTGCCGCAGATTGCGCCGGCATGATCGAATCGAGCAACGAACCCGACCGCCTGCCGAACGCGCCGCATCCGCGCGAGACGCTGGCGCTCATCGGCCATCATCGTCAGGAAGAGGCCTTCCTGACGGCGCTGCGTTCCGGCCGGATGCACCATGCCTGGCTGCTCGGCGGCCCGGAAGGCGCCGGCAAGGCGAGCTTCGCCTATCGCGCTGCCCGCTTCATGCTCGCCGAGGGCGACCCGTTGCGTCGGGCGGAGACCGCCCGCGATCTCGCCATGCCGGACGCGGACGGCGCCACCCGCAAGATCGCGGCACAGTCGCATCCGGACCTGCACCTGTTGCGGCGCATCGCCAAGCCGGACGGCAAGAGCTTCACCAGCAACATCCCGGTCGATCTGGTGCGCCGGATCATCGACCGTTTCGGTTCCAGCGCGGGCGAGGGCGGCTGGCGCGTCGCGATCGTCGATTCCGCCGAGGATCTCGACCGGCCGGGCGCCAATGCGCTGCTGAAGCTGCTGGAGGAGCCGCCGCCGCGCTGCCTCTTCCTGATCGTCGCGCATGTGCCCGGCCGTGTCCTGCCGACAATCCGCTCGCGCTGCCGGCTGCTGTCCTTCGAGTCGCTCGGCGAGGATGACGTCGCGCAGGCCGGCGCGATCGCGCTGGAGCGCATGCGCCTGCCATACGATGCCTCGGCGCTCGGGCGCGCCGCAGCCTTGTCCGAGGGCTCGGTCAAGCGGGCGCTGACCTATGTCGATCCGGAGACGCTGGCGCTGGTCGAGGCGGTGAGGGCGCGGCTCGACGCGCTGCCCTCGGTCGATCTGACCGCGCTGCTGGCACTTGGCGAGGACGTCGCGGGCAGGGCAGGCGAGGCCGACTTCCACGTGATGATCGAGACCGTGCAGGGCTGGCTCGGCGCCCATCTGCATGCGCATGCCGCCGCAGGTCCTGCCCGGCTTGCGCCCCTCGCGGAGGTGTGGGAGAGACTTGCACGCGCCGCGAACGAGGTCGAAACCTATAATCTCGATCGCCGCCCCCTCGTCATGTCGCTGTTTCACGATCTGTCGGAGGCGGTTTCCCGTTCGCGCGCGGCCTGAAACCAAGAGCAGGATGCGAAAAGTGGAAACCGGCTTTCGCACAAATCCTGCTCTAACTCTTTGACGACCGGACAGACCATGGCCTCGGCCCCGAAGTTCTACCTGACGACCGCGATCCACTACACCAACGGCCCGCCGCATATCGGCCACGCCTATGAGATGGTGGCTGCCGACGCGATCGCCCGCTTCAAGCGCCTCGACGGCTATGACGTCTTCGCCATGACCGGCACCGACGAGCACGGCCAGAAGGTTCAGCGCACCGCTGCGCAGAGCGGGCTCTCGCCGAAGGATTTCGTCGACGGCCTGGCTACCCGCTTCCAGGAGATGGAACAGCGGCTCGGCTGCTCCTTCGACCGCTTCATCCGCACCACCGACGCCGACCACCTGCCCTCGACGCAGGAGCTCTGGCGCCGGATGGAGGCCAATGGCGACATCTATCTCGCCAAGTATTCCGGCTGGTATTCGGTCCGGGACGAGGCCTTCTACGGCGAGGAGGAGACCACCCTCCAGCCCGACGGCACGCGCCTGGGCGGGCAGGGCACGCCGGTCGAATGGGTCGAGGAGGAGAGCTATTTCTTCCGCCTGAAGTCCTACCAGGACAAGCTGCTCGCGCTCTATCGCGACGTGCCGGACTTCGTTTCGCCGGAGACGCGCCGCAACGAGATCGTCTCCTTCGTCCAGGGTGGCCTCGAGGACCTTTCGATCAGCCGCACCACCTTCGACTGGGGGCTGCCGGTCCCGGGCGATCCGAAGCATGTGATGTATGTCTGGGTCGACGCGCTCAACAACTACGTCACCGGCTGCGGCTTCCCGGACGAGAGCGATCCTCGCTGGCACTACTGGCCGGCCGATGTCCACATCATCGGCAAGGACATCGTGCGCTTCCACACGGTCTACTGGCCGGCTTTCCTGATGTCGGCGGGCCTGCCGCTGCCGAAGCGCGTCTTCGGTCATGGCTTCCTGCTGAACAAGGGCGCCAAAATGTCGAAATCGGTCGGCAATGTCGTCGACCCGTTCGCGCTCGCCGATATCTACGGCGTCGACCAGTTGCGCTACTTCTTCCTGCGCGAGGTCTCCTTCGGCCAGGACGGCAATTACAGCCACGAGGCGATCGTCGGCCGCATCAACGCCGATCTCGCCAACGACCTCGGCAATCTGGCGCAGCGCTCGCTGTCGATGATCGCCAAGAACTGCGAGGGCAGGGTGCCGCCGGCCGGCACGCTGACCGAAGCCGATCGCGCCATGCTGGCGCAGGCAGACGGGCTGCTGACGAAGACGCGCACCGCCATGCAGGATTTCGCCCTGCATGTCGTCCTGGCGGACATCTGGGCCGTGGTCGCCGAAGCCAACCGCTATTTCGCCAACAACGAGCCGTGGAAGCTTTCCAAGAGCAATCCGGCCCGGCGTGATACCGTGCTCTACGTCACGATCGAGGCGATCCGGCAGATCGCGATCCTGACCCAGCCGGTCATGCCGCAGGCCATGGCCAGGCTGCTCGATTTGCTGGCGGTTCCAGCCGAGGCGCGGAGCTTCGCGTCGCTCGGCGAGGCCGGCCGCCTGACTTCGGGCACGGCGCTGCCGGCGCCGAGCGCGATCTTCCCGCGCTATGTCGAGCCAGAAGGCGGCGAGGCAGCCTGATGCTGATCGATACGCACTGCCATCTCGATTTCCCGGATTTCGCCGAGGATATCGGAGCTTATGTCGGCCGCGCCGAAGCGGCCGGCGTCGGCCGGATGGTGACGATCTCGACGAGAGTCGCGCGCTTTGCGACCTATGCAGCGCTGGCCGAGCGTTTCCCGTCGGTCTGGTGCACGGTCGGCACGCATCCGCACGGCGCCCATGAGGAACTTGACGTCACTGCCGAACAGCTGGTCGCGCTGTCGCGCCATCCGCGCTGCGTCGCCATTGGCGAGGCCGGGCTCGACTACCACTACGACAAGAGCCCGCGCGCGGCGCAGGAGCAGGGCCTGCGCACGCACATCGCCGCGGCGCGCGAAACCCAGCTGCCGCTGGTGATCCATTCGCGCGAGGCCGACGAGGACATGGCGGCGATCCTGCGCGAGGAGATGGGGAAGGGCACCTTCCCCGCCATCCTGCACTGCTTCACCGCTGGCGAGATGCTGGCCCGCACCGGCGTCGAGCTTGGGCTCTACGTCTCCTTCTCCGGGATCCTGACCTTCAAGACCTCGCAGGCGCTGCGCGATATCGCCCGCGACATCCCGCTGGAGCATCTGCTGGTCGAGACCGACGCGCCCTACCTTGCTCCCGCGCCCTATCGCGGCAAGCGCAACGAACCATCCTATGTCGTTGAAACCGCGAAGGTCCTGGCCGAGGTCAAGGGCGTGTCTTTCGATGAGATCGCGAGGATCACCACGGACAACGCCCGGCGCTGCTACTGGAAAATGGACCACGCAGCGCCCGTGGCGCGGGTCGCTTGAGATAAGCCGCGCCACATGGGCCTGACCGTCACCATCCTCGGCTGCGGTTCATCCGGCGGCGTGCCGCGGCCAGGTTCCGGCTGGGGCGCCTGCGATCCGGCAAATCCGAAGAACCGGCGGCGGCGCTGTTCGCTCCTGGTCGAACGTCGCAGCCCGGACGGCACGACCAGCGTGCTGATCGACACCACGCCGGACCTGCGCGAGCAGCTGCTCTCAGCCGAGGTCACCCGGCTCGACGCCACGCTGTTCAGCCACGATCATGCTGACCACACCCATGGCATCGACGATCTGCGCGCGCTCGTCCTGCATATGCGCAAGCGCATCCCGGTCCATGCCGATGCCGTGACCGGGGCGACGCTGCGCCAGCGCTTCGCCTATCTGTTCGAGACGCCGCCGGGCAGCCTCTATCCGCCGATCCTCGATCTCGCGCCGCTCGCCGCCGGCGAGCCACTCATGATCGAAGGTCCCGGCGGCGCGATCGAGACATTGCCGTTCCGGCTCGAGCATGGCCCGAACTATGACGCGCTCGGCTTCCGCTTCGGCGGTTTCGCTTACGCGCCGGATGTCAGCGCCATCCCGCCGGAATCGCTGCCGGCAATGAGCGGGCTCGACATGCTGGTGCTCGACTGCCTGCGTGAATCACCGCATCCGAGCCATTTCAATCTGGAGCAGTCACTGGAAGCGATCGCCCAGCTGAAGCCGCGCCGCGCGATCCTGACGAACCTTCATGTCGATCTCGATTATGCCAGCCTGTCCAAGCGCTTGCCGGCGAACATTGAACCTGCGTTCGACGGCATGCAGCTGACGATCGAGAGCTAGCCGGAGCAGGGCGCTTAGTCGGCATTCTGGCGATGCCAGTCCTCCAGCTGGGCGAGCACCGTCCTGAGGTCGGAGACGTCGACATAGCGGCGCCCGAGATCGCGCAAATTGTCCTTGTGCGGCTGCTCCTCGATGTCGCCGACGCAATCCTCCGGCACGATGGTGCGATAGCGGTAGCTGAAGGCATCGATCGAGGTCGCGCGGATGCAGCCGCTGGTGTTGCAGCCGGTGACGATCACCGTGTCGACGCGTTCCTTGGTGAAATAGTCGCTGACGCCAGTGCCAAAGAAGATCGACGGGCCCTTCTTGCAGACCCTGAGGTCGTAACCGGCGTCATAGATGCGCGGGTCGAGCTCGGCGCTGGGATGGTCGTGCCGGAAGGTCTCGCGCACGGCGGTGATCTTCCAATAGGGCATCTCACGCTCGTTCATATAGGCGGTGTTGCAGGTCGCGACAGGCACGCCGTAGCGGCGCGCGACCTCCAGCAGCCTGGCGGTGTTTTCGAGCGCCCGCATCACCAAGGGCGCACCGCCGAGCGGGTATTGCGCCTCGGTGAAGCCCTTCTGGAAATCGACCACGACGATGCCCGGCTTCTTGCCGAAGCCGACCGGAATCTCGCCATAGCTGCGGTTCTTGTAGTCGTCGCTCATCTGCTTCCTCCCACGCTCCAAGATGCGGTTGACCCCCATCCTGATCGCATTAAAAAAGCAGGCAAGATTGTTTTTATAAGCTCTTGCACATCGCCGGGCTGGAGCTGGAACGAGACCCATCGATGCGACAGACGAAGCGCCGGCAGCAGATCCGCAGCGTCGAGACGCGCGAGCGCCTGATCGAGGCGACGCTCGACGAGATTTTCGAGGTCGGCTACCACGCCGCCACGACTCAGGACATCGCTGCGCGCGCCAATGTCTCGCGCGGTGCGCTGCTGCATCATTTCCCCGCACGGGCCGATCTCGTGCTGGCAGCGATGGAGGAATTGCTGGAGGACGGCACACGCCAGATCAAGGCGGTGGCCGACGAGGTCCAGGCCGGCCAAGGTTCGCTCGAGGGCTTCGTCGAATTCCTCTGGCAGCTTTTCTCCGGGCGCTTCTTCTATTTGTCGCTGGAGATGATCACCGAGGCTCGCAACGACCCGGAATTGCGCGAGCGGATGATCCCGGTGGTCAAGCGCTTCCATCAGGCGCTCGACGGCATCTGGAGCGTGTTCTGCGACCCGGCGAAGCGTCCGCCGCACCAGGCGCAGGTCATCCTCAACCTGACGCTCTGCCTGGTGCGTGGCATGGGCGTCCAGACCGTGCTGCGTCCGGAGCCCGGCTATTATCGCGGGCTGATCACAGCCTGGACGGCGCTGCTGCCGCAGATCGTCGATGGCGCGGCGGGCGATGCGATGTTCAAGCCGCCAATCTCACAGGTGGAGCAAGAGACGACAGGCAAGCCACTGTGAGACCGTGGTTTTCCTCGGGCCGATCGAGGTGGCCGAATACGGATCGAGCTACGGCAGGTCGGCTCCTCGGGGATTTCCGGGTATCAGTTAAAGTTCCATAATATGTCTTATGCGAATCGCATTCGTAGCCGCGCGGTTGGGAGTCTCATGCCGATCGCAGGCCGACTGTGAACACAGGGAAACTCGCCGAGTTGCCCTGCCCGGCGATATCGACGGATGCGACCAGCCGGCTTCGACATCCCGGCTGGCAGAGCTAAGCGGCGGGCGGGATCTGGCCGATGGTCGCCCGCTCGATCAGCCTGACGCCGATGTTCACGCGCAGGACGCTGGCCTCCGGATCGGCGATGCGGCGCATCAGGGATTGCACGCCGAGCCGCCCGAGTTCGCCGCGATCGATCCGGATCGTGGTCAAAGGCGGTCGGCTGTTGGTCGCGATCGAGATGTCGTCGATTCCGATGATGGAGATGTCGTCGGGAACCCTGACCCCTTCGCTCTGGAGCCCCTGCATGACGCTGAGCGCGACCACATCGGTCGCGCAGAAGAAGGCGGTGACGCCGTCGAGCCTCCCGTCCTGGAGGGCTTGCCTGATGGCGCGCTGCGCCTGTGGCAGCTCGACCTTCATCTGGAGCAGGTCGATCAGGTGCCTGTCGGGGTCGAACTCGATCCCGGCCTCCTCCAGCGCCATCTTGAAGCCCTCGAGACGGCGCTGCATCGACAGGCGATGCCGCGAGGCCACATGCACGATGTGCCGGTGGCCGGCCTCCAGCAGTCGGCGCGTCGCCAGCCAGCCGGCGCTCCAGTTGTCGGGCAGCACGCAATCGAGCCGCATCGTCCGGTCCATGCCGTTGACCAGCACCGCCGGCAGTTTCGAGGTGACGAGTCGGTCAATGACCGCGGGGTCGTCCATGCCGACAGCCATGACGGCGCCCGGCCGGGCAGCGAGCAGTTCGTCCAGCTCGGCGACGACCCGGCCATCGGCATGCGAGGTCAGCCGGACATCGAGCTTCAGCGAGTTCGCCGCAGCTTCGGTGATGACGCTCTGGACGACGCCCTCGTAGAACTGCGAGTTCGAGTAAGCCTCCGCCGGAATGACGAGCACCGCGCCGTCGACACCGGCCTTCTGCAGCGAGCGAGCGCTGCGATTGCCCTGATAGCCCAGCTGCTCCGCCAGGCCGAGAATCCGGCGGCGGCTCTCGTCGCTGACGCCACCGCGATTGTTCAGCACCTTGGAGACGGACGCGACCGAGACGCCCGCCGCATCGGCGATGTCGCGCAGGGTCGGCGCCAGGGTCTCGTCGTCACTCATCCGGGCCACTTCTGCAGACCGCTCCCGCAATGGGAGAGACAGGGAATGGAGCGCCCCGTCACGACCAGAAGAACTGGTCGTGACCGAGCGAGCGCATCAACGCCTCCATAAAGTAATAATCACCATAGGGAAGCATCGTATCGGCATAGCCGGCCCTGACATGCGAGGCGCCGTGGGCGAGGAGCCCGAGCGCCTTTGGATCACGGGTCAGGTCGCAGTGATCGAGCAGGCCGGCGAGCAGCCGGTCGCCCAGACCGCGCCAACGGGCCGCCTCCCCCGCTTCGGATTGGTCCGCCAGCAGATAGACGCCCGCCGCCATGACCGCGGCGGCCGAACTGTCGCGGTGCGTCCCGCGCTGGTCCGGCGCGCCGAAATCCCAGGCCGGCACGGCGTCCTCCTCCATCAGCGCCTCGGCCTTGGCCGCGAGCCGCCGGGCCGCTTCGGCATAGGCCGGATTGCCCGTTGTCAGCGCCGACTGCGCGAAGCCGTGGATCAGCCAGGCCTGGCCGCGTGACCAGCAGGAAGCGTCGGCATAGCCCTGATGAGTCTCGCCGCGCAGCGGCTTGCCGCTGGCGATGTCGAAGACGAAGGTATGGAAGGAGGTGTCGTCCGGCCGGACGATGTGGTCGAGCGTGGTCTGCGCATGGGCATCGGCCGCTTCGCGGAAATCCGCCCGGCCGGTCTCGCGATGGGCCCAGTAGAGCAATGCGAGATTCTGCATGGTGTCGGCGATGATCCGGCCATTGGCGAATTCGGCCTGCATGCGCTGGGAATGAACCTGCCTGGCATTCCAGGCCTGGATGTAGCGCCCGTCCGGGCGGTAGCGGGCGACCAGCTGCCGTGCCGCAGCAAGCGCCATCTCATGCGCCTCCCCGTCTCCCGTCATCAGCCATTCGGCGACGCAGCTCAGCGAAAACTGGAAGCCGAGATCGTGGTTCTGAGCATTCTGATGAGCGAGGATGCCGCGGAACACCGCCCGCCGCGCCCGCGCCGCGTTGAGGAAGACCGGATCCCCCGTCAACTGCAGCGCCAGCCAGAGCTGCCCCGCCTGGAAGCTGACCACCCAGTCATAGGGTCCGCAATAGACCCAGCTGTTGTCGGGCAGGCCGATCTTGGGATTGCGCAAACCGATCACGGGCATCGTCTGGCGCAGCTTGGCGACACAGCGCTCCAGCGCCTCCTGATAAGGCCGCGTGTCGCGCCTGGCGGCGGCGGCAGCCTCGACCGTCGAGAAATAGGTGCTTGGCTCGATGCGCATCGCTCGCCTCCCTAGGACGTGCATTTTTCGCATCAACAAATTAATTTCGTCAATAACGAAAATTTCTATTGCTGCAGATATTTTTCTTTCCTATCGTTTACCAACATTCGAGGCCCTGGGGAGGAGCCATGTCGAACGCCGCAGCTGCGAATGCGCGCGCCGTCCAGCGGGACGACCTCGCCGGCTACGGCTTCCTGCTGCCGTGGCTGCTAGGCTTCCTCCTGCTGACGCTCGGCCCGGTCGCCGCATCCTTCTACCTGTCGCTGACCGACTATAGCGGCCTGTCGGCGCCGAACTGGGTCGGCATCGAGAATTACACCCGGATCGCCACCGACGATCCGCGTTTCATCACGGCGATGACGGTGACCTTTACCTTCGTGCTGCTGTCGGTGCCGCTCAAGCTGCTCTTCGCTCTCGGCGTGGCGGTCGCCCTGAACAAGGGCCTCACCGGCCTCTCCTTCTTCCGGGCGGTGTTCTACCTGCCCTCGCTGATCGGCGGCAGCGTCGCAATCGCCGTGCTCTGGCGCCAGGTCTTCGCCGGAGACGGGCTCCTCAACCAGGCCCTGCACGCGCTGTTCGGCTATGAGGGCCCGAGCTGGATCGCGAACCCGTCCACCTCGCTCTATACGCTCGTCCTGCTGGCGGTATGGCAGTTTGGCTCGTCGATGATCATCTTCCTCGCGGGCTTACGCCAGATTCCGCAGGACATCTACGAGGCGGCCAGCATCGACGGTGCCCAGCCCGTCCGGCAGTTCTTCAAGATCACCCTGCCCCTGCTGACGCCGGTGATCTTCTTCAACGCCGTGATCCAGACGATCGACGCCTTCAAGGCTTTCACCTCGGCCTTCGTGATCAGCGACGGCACCGGTGGCCCGATCGACTCGACGCTGTTCTACACGCTCTACCTCTACCAGGAAGCCTTCACGAATTTCCGCTTCGGCTACGCCTCGGCGCTGGCCTGGATCCTGGTGCTGATCATCGCGGTCTTCACCGCGCTCTCGTTCCTGTCGGCGCGCTACTGGGTACATTACGATGACTGAGGTGGTCCGGGCTCCCGCCATCGCGCTTCCGGCCGCGGCGAGCGGGGCCGAGATCGCCTCACCCTTGCGGCGTGCCTTCGCCTACGCGCTGCTCCTCGCCGTGACCTTCGTGCTGCTCTATCCGCTGCTCTGGATGGTGGTGAGCTCGCTGAGACCGGACTCCGAGATCTTCCATTCGACCTCGCTGATCCCGCAGGCCCCGACCTTCGACGCCTATCGCCGCGGCTGGAACGGGCTGAGCGTCGGCTTCGCCCAGCTCTTCCTCAATTCGCTGCTGATCTCGGTTCTGGTCGTCATCGGCAACGTGATGTCCTGCGCGATGGCGGCCTATGCCTTCACGCGGTTGCGCTTCCGGGGCCGGGGCTTCTGGTTCGCGATGATGCTGGGCACGCTGATGCTGCCGCAGCATGCCGTGCTGATCCCGCAATACATCATGTTCCTGAAGCTCGGCTGGGTGAACACCATCCTGCCGCTGACGATCCCGAAATTCCTCGCCGTCGACGCCTTCTTCGTCTTCCTGATGGTGCAGTTCTTCCGCGGCATCCCGCGCGAGCTCGACGAGGCGGCGGTCATGGACGGCTGCGGGCCGCTGCGCATCTTCCTGAAGGTGATCCTGCCGCTGTCGACGCCGGTCCTGGCGACCGCCGCGGTGTTCTCCTTCATCTGGACCTGGGACGATTTCTTCGCGCCGCTGATCTATCTGAACGACATCGAGAAATACACGGCCCAGCTCGGCCTGCGCACCTTCGTCGACTCGGCCGGGCAATCGGACTGGGGCGCGCTCTTCGCCATGTCGACGCTCACCGTCCTGCCGATCTTCATCCTGTTCCTAATGTTCCAGCGCCTCTTGATCGAGGGCATCGCCACGACTGGCATGAAGCGATGACCCGCCCCCCTCGCCCCATCGGACGACAGCCGAGATGACCATGCTATCGCTCACGCAGGTACAGAAGCGCTTCGGCGCCGTCGAGGTCATCCGTGGCGTCGACCTTTCGATCGCGAGCGGCGAGTTCGTGGTCTTCGTCGGCCCGTCCGGCTGCGGCAAGTCGACTTTGCTCAGGATGATCGCCGGCCTCGAGCCGATCTCCGGCGGCGAACTGTCGATCGGTGGCGTCCGGATGAACGACACCGCAGCCTCGCAGCGCGGCATCGCCATGGTCTTCCAATCCTATGCGCTCTATCCGCATATGAGCGTCTACAAGAACATGTCGTTCGGCCTCGAGACGGCGCGGATGGCGAAGGCCGAGATCGACAGGCGCGTGCGCAAGGCCGCCGAGATCCTGCAGATCAGCCCGCTGCTGGAGCGCAAGCCGCGGCAACTCTCGGGCGGCCAGCGCCAGCGCGTCGCCATCGGCCGTGCCATCGTGCGCGACCCGAAGATCTTCCTGTTCGACGAGCCGCTCTCCAATCTCGATGCAGAGCTGCGCGTCCAGACCCGGGTCGAGATCGCCAAGCTTCATGCCGATATCGGCGCGACCATGATCTACGTCACGCACGACCAGGTCGAAGCGATGACGCTGGCCGACCGGATCGTGGTGCTGCGGGCTGGCATCGTCGAGCAGCAGGGCACGCCGCTCGACATCTACAACAAGCCGGCTAATCGCTTCGTCGCAGGCTTCATCGGCTCGCCGAAGATGAACTTTCTCGACGTCACAGCTGCGAACGGCAGCGGCGATGCCGCCATGATCGCGCTCGGCGCCAACCGGTTCGCCATGTCCACCCAGCGCGGCCTCGATGCCGGCGAGCCGCTGACGCTTGGGGTTCGGCCGGAACATGTGGTGGCCGGCGGCGCGCCCGAGATCGACCTCGGCACGCTCGCAATCGTCCATGTCGAGCAGCTCGGCGGCCAGACCATCGCCTATGGCCGGCTCGCCGACGGCCAGGCGCTCAATGTGGTGCTCGAAGGGCAGCGCCGGATCAGCGCCGGCGACAGCCTGCCGGTCGGCGCCATGGCGGGAGGCTGCCATCTCTTCGGCACGGACGAACTGCGCTTGAACAGCTGACCCCGGAAGCAACGACGACAACAACAATATTCAGGGAGGAGAGAGAGACATGCTCAGCAGACGCGACACTCTGCGCGGTGGCCTGGCGCTCGGTGCCACCGCCCTCGCCCCGGCCGCCGGCTTCAACGCCCTGGCCGCCGAGACGGTCATGCGCCTCTACTGGTGGGGCACGCCCACCCGTACGGAGCGGACGCTGGGCGCCGCCCGGCTGTTCGAGGCTGCCAATGCCGGCGTCAAGATCAATGGCGAGGTCGGCGGCGCCGACTACTGGTCGAAGCTGACGACCATGATCGCCGGTGGCAATGCCCCCGACATCTACCAGCTCGAGCCCGGCCGCTTCCCCGACTACAGCCGCCGCGGTGCCACAAGGCCGCTCGACGACTATCTCGGCAAGATCATCCGGACCGACCGGCTCTCGCCCGGCGTGCTGGCGCTCGGCACGGTCGACGGCAAGGTCTCGGGCATGCCCGTGTCGCTCAACGCCTTCGCACTGCTCTATCATTCCGAGCCGTTCAAGGAGGCTGGGATTGCGCCGCCCAATGCCACGACGACCTGGGACCAGTTCGCCAAGCTCTGCGTCGACCTGACCAAGGCGATGGGCAAGAAGAACGTCTGGGCCGTCGGGAACTGCTCGCGCTACATGCAGACCTTCCAGTCCTGGCTCCTCCAGCGCGGCAAGCTGATCTTCACTCCGGAAGGCCGGCCGGGCTTCGACGCCAAGGACGGCGCCGAGTGGTTCGCCTATTGGGACGCCCTCGCCAAGGCGGGCGGCTGCGCCAATGCCGAAGTCCAGGCTCTCGACAAGGCCAATGTCGACAGCAACCAGATGGCGCGCGGCAACGCCGTCATGACGCTGTCCTACTCCAATCTCCTGGCCGCCTATCAGGCGGTTGCCAAAGCACCGCTCGATATCACGTCGCTACCGATCCAGAGCGAATCCACGCCGTCCGGCCTGTTCTACCGGCCGGGTCTGCACTGGTCGATCGCGAGCACGGCCAAGTCGCCTGAGCTGGCCGCCCGCTTCATCGACTTCTTCATCAACGACGTCGAGGCGGGCAAGGTGCTCGGGGTCGAGCGCGGCGCGCCGGTCAATCTCGATGTCATGGCGGCAATCGCGCCGACGATCGACCCGCTGGAGCGCAAGGTCCTCGACTACCTCAAGGCGATCGAGGGGCGGGTCGTCCCCTATCCGCCGCCCTATCCGCTCGGGACCTCCGAGTTCGACGAGCGTTCTTTCCGTTCGATTGCCGACAAGGTCGCGTTCGGACAGCTCAGCCCGACGAAGGCCGGCGAGCAGCTGCTCGCCGACGCCTTGCGCATCATCAAGCCGTAGCGCGACGCCTGACCATCGCGGAGCGCTGCCGGCGCTCCGCTTCGAGAGGACGAGCTGGACGGCGCCAGGTGATCATGAGCGATACCATCTTCCCGGAAGGGCTCTTCCGCCCCTGGTCCGGCAATCCGCTGCGCAGTCGCACCGATGTCGAGAAGGCGCTGCGCGCCCTGGCGGAGCCGGTCGAGCGCTATCGCTCCGCCGGTGGCGCAAGGCTGCGCCTCTCGGCCACCGCCGCTCATTTCGACCAGGCGCCGGCCGATATGGAAGGCTATGCCCGCCTACTCTGGGGCCTGGCTCCGGCGCAGGCGGGCGGTGCCGACTGGATCGACTGGGGGCCGATCGCACGCGGCCTCGCCAATGGCTGTGATCCCGATCATCCGGAATTCTGGGGTTGGCCTGGCCAGGTCGACCAGCGTCTGGTCGAACTCGCGGCGGTCGGCTTTGCCCTGCGCCTGGTTCCCGACAAGCTTTGGGAGCCTCTCGACGCTCGTGCGCAGACGCAGGTCGCCGACTATCTCCGCCGCGGCCATGCTTGCGACTTCGCCGACAACAATTGGAAGTTCTTTCGGCTGATGATCGGGATGGCGCTGGGCAGCGTCGGCGCTGACTACGACCGCTCGCTCGACGAGCGCTATGCGCAGGAGCTCGAGGCGTTCTATCTCGGCGACGGCTGGTACAGCGACGGCAACGTCCGGCGCGCCGACCACTACATACCCTTCGCCTTCCACTTCTACGGCCCGCTACTCGCTGCGCTGCAGGGCGGCGAGCGGGCCGACGCCTATCGCGAGCGGGCCCGGCTGATCGCGCCCGACATCGCGCGCTGGTTTGCCGATGATGGTCCGGCTCTCGCCTTCGGGCGCTCGATGACATACCGCTTCGCCATCGCCGGTTTCTGGGGCGCGCTCGCCTTGATCGGTGAGGAGGCGCTGCCCTGGGGCCAGATCAAGGGCTTCTATCTGCGCAATCTGCGCTGGTGGGCGCAGCGCCCGATGGCCGAGCGCGACGGCATCCTGCCGATCGGCTACGGCTATCCCGACCTGCACATCTGCGAAAGCTACAACTCGCCGCAATCGCCCTACTGGGCCTTCAAGGCCTTCCTGCCGCTCGCCTTACCGGAGGAGCACCCGTTCTGGGCTGCGCAAGAGGAAGCCTGTCCGCCACGACCCGAGCCCGCAGTGCTGCATCATGCCGGCATGGTGGTGGCCAATCCCCCCGGCGATGCCGTCGCTCTGGTCTGCGGCCAGCAGACCGAGCCGACCAATCGCTGGGCCCGCCTCGGGGCGCAGAAATACGCGAAGTTCGCCTATTCCGCGCGCTACGGCTTCAGCATCGAGAGCGATCCGCTGCGCCTGTCGGAAGCCGTCCTCGACAACATGATCGGCTTCAGCATCGACGGCCAGCATTACCGCTTCCGCGAGTACACCGAGGAGGCCCTGCTCGCTGGCGACCTTCTGTTCGCGCGCTGGCGCCCCTACGACGATGTCGCGGTCGAGACCTGGATGTACTGGCAGGGCGACCATCATGTCCGGGCGCATCGCGTCACGACGCCGCGCCGGCTCGTCACGGTCGAAGGTGGCTTTGCGGTCCCGCGTCCGCCGGGCCCACCTGATGGGCTACATGCGGCACCTGGCGAGGCGATCATCCGGACGCCTGCCGACCTGTCGGCGCTGTTCGATCTCTCGCCGAGCATGCAGCGCAGCGGCAAGGCCCAGATCGCTCCGCCCAACACCAATCTCGTCGCATCGAAGACGCTGCTCCCGCAGCTGGTCGCAGAGCTGCCGGCAGGAAGCTCTGTCCTGGCTTGCGCCGTGATCGCCGGCCCGCGCTCGGCGGCGCTCGACGCTTGCGCCCAGACAAGCCGACTAACGCCGCCGGACCTGGCCATGCTCGAAGACAGGATCGCGCGGCTCGGCCGGCCGATCAGCCTGATGCGTCGCCCGGGCTGAGCCGGAAGCCTGGAGCCAGGTTCTCCGCGCCTCGAAGGCGAAGGATGCGATGGATAATCCCCTCGCCTGCGCAGCCCGGCGGACCCTTTCCAGACTCTGAGGACGTCAGCTCGAGGGGCGGGTCACTCGTCGCCATGCGGCCGCCAGCCGGGCTGCCGCGCTGGAGTTGACACCGGTCAGGCCCACGGCTAGCGTTATAGGGCAGAAGCAAGATGTAAGACTGTCTGTATGATGGTCTTCTCCTGCTCTTTTTTTGCTTGCGAAGACCTCAAATAACATTTGGGGAGGTCTTCAATGTCAGCAAGCATCGTCAAGATTCGTGGAATCGACGACGTCACGAGTTACATCGATTCTCGTGATGGAATTCAGGGCCGGGCCGGCGTCATCTGGTGGTTGGCCCTCGGCGGCCTGTTTCTAGACGCTTTCTCCAATTCCGCACTCAGCGCCGGCCTTGCGCCGATGACGCGCAATCTCAGTCTGTCGGCGTCGCAAGTGGCGCTGATGACCTCCTTCGCCTCCTGGGTGGCGATCGCCTTCAACCCGATCGGCGGCTGGATGGCCGATCGCTGGGGCCGCGTGCGGCCACTGATCCTGGCCAAGGTTCTGGCGGTGGTCGGCGCGCTGCTCGTCGTCTTCGCGCCGAGCTTCGAGGTCATCCTGGTCGGGCGCTTCTTCGTCGGGGCGGCCTATGGCATCGACTTCGCCATCGCCATGGCTGTACTGGCCGAATTCACGCCGGCGCGGTTCAAGAGCCGCCTCAATACCTGGCAGGGCATGTGGTACCTAGCGGTCTGCACCAACCTCCTGCTCGCGCTGCTGTTCTTCTCCTGGAATGTCGGCGACACGATCTGGCGCTACTCCGTCGCCGCCACTGCCATCTTCGGCCTGACTATCCTCGTGCTCCAGGCGCTGTTTCTGGTGGAGAGCCCGATCTGGCTCGCCCGCAAGGAGCGGCTCGACGAGGCGGCCCGGGCGATGGGGCGCATCTATGGCCGGCCGTTTCAGGCCGCTGCGCCCGCCGAGCGCATCCCGGTGGAGAACCAGGCCACGCGCGGCCTCGCCAATGTGCTGCTGATCTTCCGCGGCGTCTATCTGCCCCGGACGATCCTGGCCGCGACAGTGCAGATCGCGCAGTCGATCCAGTATTTCGCAGTCGGCTGGTATCTGCCGCTGATCAGCGCGGCCCTGTTCGGGCGTGACTTCGTCTTGGCCACGCTGGGTGCGCTGCTGTTCAATGTCTTCGGCATCTTCGGCGGCTTCCTCTCGCCGCTGATCGGCAAGACGCTCGGCCTGCGCCGCGCCTCGGCGATCGGCTTCGCGGCCGTGTTCGTGATGCTGCTGATCCTTGGGCTCTTCAGCGACAAGCTGCCGCTCTGGGCTGCAGCGATCGTGCCTTCCCTGTTCATCCTCTTCCATTCGGGCGGCCCCGGCGCCAATGGCAAGAGCCTGTCCTCGCTCTCCTTTCGCGGTGAGCTCAGGGCCGGCGCCAACGGTGTCATCGGCGCACTTGGGGCTGTAGGCGCCGCGCTCGGGCTGCTCATCTTCCCGATATTCCGCGAGAGCTACGGCCTCAACACCACCTTCCTGATCCTGTCGGTGGTGCCGCTTATCGCCAGCGTCATCTGCTTCTCGATCAACTGGGATCCGACCCGCACCACGATCAATGTCGACAACGAGCCAGGCGCGCCTCAGTTCGCAGCTGACCGCATCTCGACCGCCGGGCTCGCCCCGGCGAGCAGCGCGGCGCGGTCGTGAGCGCCGCGCGCGAGGTCATCCTCGCCATCGACGAGGGCACGTCCGGAACCCGGGCGGCCGTCGTCGATGCCAGCGGGGTGGTATCCTGCCTCACCTATCAGCCGCTCTCGGTCGATGCGCCGCGGCCGGGCGTGGTCGAGCAGGATGCCGACGCGCTCCTTGCGGGCACGCTCGACGTCTGCCGCTCGACCATTGCGCAGGCCGAATGCGAGGGCCTGCGTATCGTGGCGCTCGCCGTCGCGACGCAGCGCGCCTCCTGCGTACTCTGGGACAAGGTGAGCGGGCGGGCGCTCGTGCCCGCCATGGTCTGGCAGGACACGCAGTACGCCACCGAGCTCGGCCGGCTCGCCCCGGCCTGGGATCAGCGGCTGATCGCCGAGATCGGCAGGCCGACCGGCGTGCGCTCGCCCTATCTCTGGGCGGCCCGCCATATCGAGCGAACGACGCAGGTCGCGCAGGCCTTCAGGGATGGGCGCCTGGCGTTCGGGACGATCGACACCTGGCTGCTCTGGCATCTGTCGGCGCGCCATCCGCTCGTCACCACGCCGACCAATGCGACCTCGGCGGGCGCCTATGTGCTCGCTGAGCACCGCTACCAGCACGACTGGCTGGATGCACTCGGATTTCCCGCGGCCCTGCTACCGGAATTGCGCGAGGACGCGGATGATTTCGGCAGGACCGATCCGGCGCTGCTCGGCATCGACGTCCCGATCCTGGCAAGCATCGGCGACCAGCATGCCGGCGCGATCGGCCTCGGTTGCCTGGAGCGCGGGCAGTCCATGTGCATCCACGGCACCGGCAGCTTCGTCGACCTGATCGTCGGCACCGAGCCGCCGGCGCAAGCCTCGCCCTATGACGGCACGCTGATCATGACGGCTCGCCGACAGAACGGTGCGACGCATCTGGCCGTCGAGACCTTCGCTGCGACCACCGGCTCGGCCCTCAATTGGCTATGCGAGGAGATGCGCTGGTTCGAGGCGCCGAGCCAGATCAGCGAGCTGGCGGCGAGCGTGACCTCGGCGAACGGCATCGCCTTCCTGCCAGCCCTCACCGGCTGGCGCGTTCCGCGGATCCAGCCCGCGGCGCGCGCGGCGCTCAGCGGTCTCTCGATGGCCTCGAGCCGCGCCGAGCTCGCCTATGCGATCCTCGAGGGTATCGCGCAGTCGGTGGCGCTCAGCCTGAAGGCGAACGAGGAAGTGGCAGGCGTCGCGGTGAAGGAGCTCATCGTCGGCGGCGGCCTGTCGAGCAGCGACGCGCTCCTGCAGATGCAGGCCGATCTCGCCGGCGTGCCGATCCGCCGCAAGCGCGACACCGCCCGCGCCACCTTGCGCGGCGCGGCCTATCTCGCCGGCTCCTCCGGCCTGTTCTGGGACGCCTTGCCACGCGAGGGCGAAACCGAGCAGCCCGACGACGTTTTCGAGGCCCGCATCACGGCCGGCGAGCGCGCGCTGCGCTGCGAGCAATGGCAGGCGCGGCTGGCCTCAGAGCTGGAGCATGCAAGGCGCTCCGGCGCCGCTTCTCAGGATAACCGCAGACCATGATTTCCTTCCTGTCGCGAAACTCGGCCCGGGAACGGGCGGAACTGGCGCGCACCGAGCCCTTGCGCTGGAACCGTGGCGAGCAGCTCGACCGGCTCGAGACCGAGGGCTTCGACATCCTGCTGGTCGGCGGCGGCGTCACCGGCGCCTATGCGGCCTTCGACGCCAGCCTGCGCGGCTATCGCGTCGCCCTGGTCGAGAAGGATGATTTCGCTTCCGGCACCTCGTCGAAATCCTCGAAGATGGTGCATGGCGGCCTGCGCTATATCGAGCAGGGCAACCTGTCCCTGGTTCGCCATTCCCTGCTCGAGCGCCAGAGGCTGCGCCGCAACGCCGCCCATCTGGTGCAGCGGCTGCCTTTCCTCTTCCCGGTGCTGGAGCAGAACGGCGTCTTCGACAAGCGCCTCGCCAAGGCGTTCAAGGGCCTGCTCTGGAGCTATGATCTCGCCGGCGGCTGGCGCGAGGGCATCCTGCATCAGAGCCTGAGCAAGGCCGAGGTGCTGGCTCATTGCCCGAGCTTCAGGGAGGACGGGCTCCGAGGCGGCTTCCTGTATTTCGACGCCCGGGTCGACGATGCGCGCCTGACGCTGAGTCTGGCTCGTTCGGCGGTCGCGCGCGGTGCGGCCATTGTTAATCACGCCAGGGCGGTCGAGGTCACGCGCGACCACCACGGCAAGGTCGACGGCGCGATCATCCAGGCCGATGAGCGCGAGATCCGGGTCAGGGCCAAGGTCGTGGTGATGGCGACCGGCGTCTGGCTGCGCGACTGGAGTGGCGTCCGCAAGGGCGATGACCCCTCCTTGTCGATCCGGCCGGCGAAGGGCGTCCATGTCGCGGTGCCCTGGCTGAAGATCCGCAATGACTGCACGGTGACGATTCCCGTGCCCGGCCGCAGCCGCCGCGCCACGATCACCCGTTGGGGCAACGTCTCCTATCTCGGCACCACCGACGAGGATTATGACGGCGATCTCGACGAGGTGCTGTGCACAAGGCGCGAGCTCGACTTTCTGCTCGAAGGCGCCCGCTCGGCGCTCAGGACCGATCTGACGGCCGAGGATGTCGTCGGCAGCATCGCCGGCTGCCGGCCGCTCGTGGCTCCGCCGGGCGGCAAGACGCTCGACATCAAGCGCGATCACAAGGTCCATGTCGCCCCGGACGGGCTTGTCACCATCGTCGGCGGCAAGCTGACGACCTCGCGGCACATGGCCGAGCAGACGATCGACGCCGCTCAGCAAATCCTCGGCCGCAAGGAACGCTGCCGGACCAGGAGCGCCCACCTGATCGGCGCTGCCGGCTACGATCCGCAGGCGATCACCGCCTCGGGCGGTCTCGCGGCCCAGCTCGGCGAGCGCTACGGCACGGAGTCGTGCTTCGTCAGCGACCTGCTTGCGGCTGATCCGCGCCTCGTCGCCCCGATCGTCGAGGGCCTGCCCTATTGCGAGGCCGAGGTCGTCTACGCCGTCCGGCACGAACTGGCCGGAACGGTCGAGGATGTCCTGTCCCGCCGCATCCGTGCCCGCCTGATGGCGCGCGACGCCTCGGCCCGCGCGGCGGCGCGGGTCGGCGAGATCCTGCGATCCGAGCTTGGACTGTCCGAGGAGACCGTGGCGCGCCAGGTGCGCGACTACCAGGCCTCGGTCGCTCATGAAAAATCCGTTCTGATGGGAGCACACTGAGATGTTGAGCAAAGAGGCGATTCGCCGGGGTTATAATCGCGGCCGATACGTCGTGGGGGCGCATACCCCGCCCGGCTGGGTCGCACGCATCAAGGAAGGCTCCGACGTCCCCGGCCTGCAACGCGATCCGATTGCAGTCGGTCCGGCGGTCCTCGATTCCCTGCGGGCCGCCGCCGACGAGGTGCTGACCGCGACAAGCGACGTCGTCGGCTGGACGCGTGACTGGTGGGCCGGCTCGATGATCACCGAGACCGCCGGCAAGCCCGCGACCCCGCAGGCGGTCGTGGTCAAGGTCTCCAGCGTCGAGCAGGTCCAGGCGGTGATGCGGATTGCCCATGCGGCGTCGATCCCGGTCACCGTGTCGGCCGGCCGCAGCAACGTCACCGGCGCGGCGCTGCCGGTGCGAGGCGGCATCGTTCTCGATGTCTGCCAGCTCAACAAGCTGGTCGGCTTCGACAGGGAGAGCCAGATCGTCGAGGTCGAGGCCGGCATGTTCGGCGACATCTTCGAGCAGACGATCCAGAGCCGCTACGGCATGACCATGGGCCACTGGCCCTCCTCCTTCGCGATCAGCACGGTCGGCGGCTGGGTCGCCTGCCGCGGCGCCGGACAGCTCTCGACGCGCTACGGCAAGATCGAGGACATGGTGTTCAGCCTCGATGTCGTCCTCGCCGATGGCAGCCTCGTCACCGTTGGCGGCTATCCGCGGGCCGCGCAGGGCGGCGATCTGCTCCAGCTCTTCATCGGCTCGGAAGGCACGCTCGGCATCATCGTACGGGCCCGCCTGAAGCTGCACCGGCTGCCCGACTACGGCCGCGCCATCGCCTATGGCTTCGAGAGCTTCGCGATCGGCCTCGACGCCTGTCGCGAGATCGTCCAGCGTGGCGCCAACCCGGCCGCCCTGCGGCTCTACGATGCCTGGGAGAGCGGCGTGCAGTTCCAGCTGCCGCAGACCAATGTCCTGCTGATCGCCGATGAAGGGCCGCAGGAGATGGTCGACGCCGTGATGGCGATCAGCCGCAAGGTCTGCGAGGAGCTCGGCCAGGAGCTGGACGGCGAGGCCATCTTCGAGCGTTGGCTCGATACACGCTATCTGACCGGCAAGAGCGCCGAGGGCTTCACCCCCTCGCCCGGCTTCGTCTCGGACACGCTGGAAATGGCCGGCCCCTGGAGCAGCCTGGCCACGGTCTATTCCGAGGTCGTCGCCGCCATCGCCGCGGTGCCCGGCACGCTGGCCGGCTCGGCTCATCAGTCGCATGCCTATATCGACGGCGCCTGCCTCTATTTCTCGCTGCGCGGGGAAGTCGCCGTCGGGGAGCGCGCCAACTGGTACCGGCAGGCCTGGGACGCGGCCAATGCGGTGCTGTTGCGCCATGGCTCGGCGCTCAGCCACCATCACGGTGTCGGCCTGCTGCGTGCGCCCTATATGCAGGCCTCGCTCGGCCCGGCTTTCTCCGTGATGGAAACCGTCAAGCGGGCGCTCGACTCGAAAAACATCCTGAATCCCGGCAAGCTCGGTTTGGGAGACGAGGTTCTTCGCGACATGACCCCCGGGAACTGATGGATAAGTCCTTCGCCGTGCAGCTGGCACGCCACCCGGTCATCGCGACCGTGTACGGGGCCGAACCCATCGAGGCCTTCATCGCCAGCCGCGCGACGATCGCGATCGTCGCCAATATCGAGCTCCGCAAGCTCCAGCGTGTGATCCAGACGCTGGAGAAGGCCGGGAAATACGCCATCCTCAACATCGACAGCTGCGACGGCCTGTCTCAGGACAAGGGCGGCGTCGACTATCTGGTCGATATCGGCGTCAAGAGCATCGTCTCGACCCGCGTTGCGACGATCCAGCGGGCGAAGCGGGCCGATCTCGTCACCATCCAGAAGATCTTCGTGACCGATCGCTCGACCTTGCCGCGCAGCATCCATGCGCTGGCCGAAAGCAAGCCGCATCTGGCCCAGCTCATGCCGGCGCCGATCCTGCCTTTCGTCAACGCGCAGCTGCGCAAGGCGATGCCCCCCATCGTCGCCTCCGGCTTCGTCTGCACCCGCGAACTGGCCATCGCCGCGATCGGCCACGGCGCGGTCGCAGTCTCGACCAGCGACAAGCTGCTCTGGGACCTCGACGCCAAGGAGTTGCGACGCTGACCAAGGTCGTGCGGCTCCGGCGTCGGGCCAGGCCACCACGACCTTGGTCGGGTTGCCATTCGCAGGTCGCGATGCGCTAATCTGACGCAACGCTCGGCGCTCGCCGCAAGCGCAGTCGCAAAGACCTTGAAGAGTCCGCGAAATCCCAGGGAGGTCACATCGATGTTGAAGTCCGGCTGGCTCGGCGCACTGGCGCTCGCCACCTTTGTCCAGCTCGTCCCGGCGACACCGGCGACGGCGCAATCCTGGCCGCAGCGGCCCGTCAGCTTCATCGTGCCGTTCCCGGCCGGAGGCGGCACCGACGCCTTCGCCCGCCCCCTCGCCGCCCAGCTCGAACAGCAGTTGGGCCAGCGCATCCTGATCGACAACCGCGGCGGCGCCGGCGGCACGGTCGGCGCCTCGGCCGCCTCGAAGGCGGCACCTGATGGCTACACCTTCTTCATCGGCGCCGCACATCACGCCATCGCTCCGGCGCTCTATCCCAAGCTCGACTACAACATCCAGACCGATTTCATCCCGATCGGCGTGATCGCCCAGCCGCCACAGGTCGTGGTCGTCCATCCCGGCAAGGTCCAGGCCAAGACGCTCGCCGAGCTGATCGACTTTGCCAAGAAGAACCCGGACAAGCTGAACTACGGCTCTGCCGGCAATGGCACGACGCACCATCTCGCCGGCGAGCTGTTCAAGCTCACCACCAAGGTGAACCTGACCCACGTCCCCTATCGCGGCGCCGGCCCGCTGATGCAGGACCTCGTCGCCGGCCAGGTCGACCTCGCCTTCGATGGCCTCGGCTCGTCTGCGGCGCAGATTTCCAGCGGCACGCTGCGGGCTCTCGCTGTCGCCGCGCCCAAGCGCGCCAGCGCCTTCCCGGACGTGCCGACCACGGCCGAAGCGGGCGTGCCGGGCTACGAGGTCTCGACCTGGTATGCGATGTGGGCGCCGAAGAACACGCCGCCCGAGATCGTCGCGAAGATGACGGCCGAGCTGCAGAAGGCCCTGGCTGCGCCCACGGTGACCGAGGCCTGGAAGAGAAACGGCTCGGAAATCCCGAACCTCTACGGTCCCGCCTTCGGCGACTTCGTCAAGACCGAGGTCGCACGCTGGGGCAAGGTCGTCGCCGAGGCCAACGTCAAGCCGGATTGAGCGAACGGGCAGTCACGCGCCCTCGCCCGCGCCGTCGATCACGGCGCGGGCGATCGTCAGGCTGAAACCGGCGCGCGCCAGCGCCGCAATGTCCTTCTGACGCTGCTCCGCGCGATCGCCACGGCGCCACGGACCGAGGCGTTTGCGGCGCGCTGCGGTGCGCGCCGCCTCCAGCTCGACCTGCGGATCCACTGTCACCGTGTCCGCGACCAGCTCCCGCCCAATCCCTTTCGCCGCGAGCCCTGCCGCTACCGCGCGCGCCGAGCGTCCCTTGCGGCGCAGGCTCTGCACCTTCGCCTCCGCGAACCGCCGATCATCGACCAGGCCGGAGGCCACGCAGGACGCGACGATCTCGTCCACCAGCGCCCGGAACGCTTGCGGGTCGAGCCCGTGATGTCGGCAACTGCGCTCGACCTTGCGCAGGAGGACGCGCTGCAATTGCGCCGCCGGTACCGAATAGCGCCCGAGATAGTGGAGAGCGGCCTGCCGCAGATATGCGGTCGTGATCTTCTTGGGCGCCGGTCGCGCTTTCGCCGTCTCGTCCCGTTCAGTCTCGCTCACGCCAGCCCCCTGCCCGCAGCCCGGACGGCATTGCGGGATTCGCCTCATATTGGGCCTGACTAAGGCCGGCACCTCGCGAAATCACCTTTGAAATCTCTCAGAATGGTCAAACCCCGTCGCTTGCATCGCGTGTGCGTCGCTCGTGCTTCGAAAAGCGCGGCTGCCGATCGCCTTATGAGCGGCGCAACAGATCGGCCGCGACCCGTCGCGCAGCAACGAGGAGAAGCTGATGAAGGCTATCAAGACGTCCGTGATCGTGCTCGCCGCGTCGGCCCTGCTGGCCGGCCCCGTCCTGGCCCAGGGTGTCACGACCGATACCCAGACTCGTGGCCAGGCTCGTGGGACGACCTCCGCGCCCGGTGCCGTTGGCGGCGCCGACACCGGCGTCGATGCACAAGTCGGCGCTCCCGGCGCGAAGGCCGGCGTCAAGGTCAAGGCGGGTACGGCAGGAGGTGTCGAAGCCCCTGCCGGCGCAGCCAGGGGCAGTGCCGGAGCCTCCGGCAAGGCAGGCACTGACATCAAGCGCTGACGGGCTCAGCCCGTTCATCGACAGCTGTCGATCTCCGGGTGAGGCCGAGCCATCGGCCTCACCTTTTTCATGACCGCGAACCTAGTCCAGCCTCGGCTTGCCTCGGCCTGACTTGACCGAGGAGCGCCGCTCCTTCGAAGCGAGGCGCCGCTCCTTCGAGGCCTTGGTCGGCTTGGTCGCTCGCCTGACCTTGGGTCGAATTTCAGCCTGCCGGATCAGCTCGATCAGCCGCGCCAGCGCCTCCTCGCGATTGCGGCTCTGGCTGCGATGCTCCTGCGCCGTGATGACGATCACGCCATCTTGCGTCAGCCGGCTGCCGGCGAGCTTCATCAGGCGGAGCGCGACGTCATTGGGCAACGAAACCGAGCGGCGGGCGTCGAACCGGAGCTCGACGGCGGTCGAGACCTTGTTGACATTCTGCCCGCCCGGACCGGAGGCGCGCACGAAGCTCTCCTCGATCTCGCTTTCGTCGATCGCGATGGACGGGGTGACTTGAATCATGGGAGGACGCTACCCCAACCTGAAGAGGATTGCAGCGATGAAGCCAGCTCGCGACATCGAGCGCCTGATCGAGATCATGGCCGCGCTGCGCACCCCGGGCACCGGTTGCCCCTGGGATCTCGAGCAGGACTTCGCCTCGATCGCCCCCTACACAATCGAGGAGGCCCATGAGGTCGCCGACGCCATCGCCCGTGGCGATCTCGTCGATCTCAAGGATGAGCTCGGCGACCTCCTGTTGCAGGTCGTGTTCCACGCCAGGATGGCGCAAGAGCAGGGCAGCTTCGCCTTCCCCGATGTCGTCGAGGCGATCACCACCAAGCTGATCCGCCGGCATCCGCATGTCTTCGGCGATGCCCGAGATCTGTCGCCCGCTGAGGTCAAGGCGCTGTGGGGACAGATCAAGGCGCAGGAGAAGGCCGATAAGGCGCGCGCGAGGGCGCAGGCCGGGCTGCTGGAGCCGGCGGAGGCCAAGGGCGTGCTCGCCGGCGTGCCGACCACCCTGCCCTCGCTGACCCGGGCCTGGAAGCTCCAGGCCAAGGCCTCGACGGTCGGCTTCGACTGGAACGATGCCCGATTGGTGCTCGACAAGGTCCGTGAAGAGACCGCCGAGATCGAAGAGGCGCTCGCCGGCGGCGACAAGGCCGCGATCCAGGAGGAGATCGGCGACCTGCTCTTCGTCATCGCCAACCTGGCCCGCCATGTCGACGCCGATCCCGAGGCCTGCCTGACGGCGGCCAATGCCAAGTTCGAACGGCGCTTCGCCGGTATCGAAGCGGCGCTGGAGCAGGAAGGGCGCGAGCCGCGCCAGGCCTCGCTCGAAGAGCTCGAGGCGCTCTGGCAACAGGTGAAGCGCGCCGAGCGCACTGTCTCCTGAACCAGAGCATCGCACTGAAAAGTGGAGTCCACTTTTCGGAGAAATCCGATGCTGAAACAGAAGGTCTAACGAAAACGCCGGGCACGAGGCCCGGCGTCGGTATGGGTTCGCCTGGTCGGCAGATCAGGGCTTCGGAGCCGGCGTCGCACCCGGAGCCGGGGCCAGGCCGGGAACAGCCGGGGTGCCCGGGGCCGGAGCCGCGCCAGGCGTGGCATCGGCGGCGCCGCCGCCGAGGCGCTTGCGCAGCTCTTCCTGGCGCTTGGCGAGCTCGTCCTGAAGCTGCTTTTGCTGCTCTTCCAGCACCTTCGGGTCGATCGGCGCGCCGTCGAAGCCCTTGGCGAAATCCGCGAGCGGGATGCTGAAGGAAACCTCACGCGCCGCCTGGTTCTGGACGCTGATGTTGAGGTTGGTGCCCTTCTTCATCGCGTTGATGAAGTCGTCCTTGACCTGCGCCTCGGCGAAGCAGCCATTCGGGAAACAGACCGCATAGCGACCTGGCGTCGGCTGCGCCGTGTCGACGCCGAAGCGGATGCCGGGCTGCAGCAACAGGCCGAGCGGCATCAGGAAGCGCACGATCTTGTTCGGATCGCCCTTCACGTCATAGACGGCGACGGCGAGGACCGGCTGGCCCTGATCCGAGACGAAATCGCGCGTCGTGTAGCAGATTTCCTTGTTCGCGGCCTGATCCTTGCCGCAGACCTTGGTCCAGGTCGTCTGCGACGGCTCGGGCTTGACCTGCACGACGGTCGGGCCGGTCTGGGCAGCCTGGCCCTGGGCCGGCTGCGCCGGAGCGGGAGCGGGCTGCGCCGGGCGGCTCGGAGCCGGACGCGGCTGGGCCTGCTGCGCGAATGAAGCGGCGGGAGCAAGAGCGACGGCGGCGCCCAGCACGAGCGCGAGGCTGCGGACCGTGCTCTTCGCGGTGGCGCCCTGGCTCTGGGACAGGCGGGTCGAAGCTGACATCTGCGATTCCTTGACCATGGAAACTCGTTCGGCCGCCATATCCGGCGGCGTGCATCACCCAAGGCTCAACCGGCACGGTGCCGGAGCCGGTAGCGGCGTGAGCACATCAAGCGCGATTGAGGCGTTTGAATGACGCCCGGCCTGCGTTTAGCGAGTTCTGCAGCAGGTTTCCAGCCCGAAGAGCGCCACGCGACAAGTTTGATCGCATGTTATCCTGCGGCAGGGAATCAGGTTTGAGCATGCATCGACGTATCCGCGCCCTGGCGCGCCCGGTTTGGATTTTCGGGCTCGTCCTCGCGAGTCTCGCGGCTTTCGGGCTCGCGGACGGGCTGCGTACGCTCGCCGCCGAGAACGATAATGCGATCGCCATGCATGGCGAGCCCGAGCTTCCCAAGGGCTTTGAGCACCTTCCCTATGCCGACCCCAAGGCGCCCAAGGGCGGGCGAATCATCTTCGGCCAGCAGGGCACGTTCGACAGCCTCAATCCGCTCGTCGTGCTCGGCGTCGCTCCGGACGCCGTGCCGCGCTATGTCCAGCAGAGCCTGCTCGTCCGCTCCGCCGACGAGCCGTTCACCGCCTATGGCCTGCTGGCGAGCAAGATCGAGCTCAACCCGGAACGGACCCGCCTCGCCTTCCAGATCGATCCGCGCGCCCGCTTCGCGGATGGCAGGCCCGTCACGGCCGAGGATGTGATCTTCACCTTCGAGATGCTGAAGACCAAGGGCAAGCCCTTTCACCGCTCCAGCCTGGCGCGGGTGACCAAGGTCGAGGCGCCCTCGCCGGACCGCGTCGTCTTCGAGCTCGGCGACGGCTCCAACCGCGAGCTGCCGCTGGTGATCGGCGCCATGCCGATCTTCGCCAAGCACGCCACCGACGCCGAGAAATTCGGCGACACCAGCTTCAAGCCGGCACTCGGCTCCGGCCCCTACATCGTCGAGGAGGTCAAGCCTGGCGAGATGCTGCGCCTGAAGCGCCGCAAGGATTTCTGGGCCGAGGATCATCCCCTCACCCGCGGGCTCTTCAACGCCGAGGAGATCCGATACGATTTCTACCGCGATTCCAACGCATTGTTCGAAGCGTTCAAGGCTGGACTTTATGATGTCCGCCTCGAAAGCGACCCGACGCGCTGGATGACCGGCTACGACGTCCCGGCTGTGCGCGACGGCCGGATCGTCCGTGACACCTTCCGCTTCCAGGCGCCGAAGGGCATGACCGGGCTGGTCTTCAACACCCGCCGCCCGCAGTTTTCCGATATCCGCGTCCGCGAGGCGCTGGCCATGCTGTTCGACTTCGAATGGGCCAACCGCAACCTGTTCCACGGTGTCTATCGCCGCGCCGGCAGCTTCTTCGCCGACAGCGAGCTCTCGGCGCTCGGTGTCCCCGCCGACCAGCGCGAGAAGGCATTGCTTGCCGCCTTCCCCGGCGCCGTGCGCGACGACATCCTCGCCGGAACCTGGGCACCGGCCACGACTGATGGTTCCGGCCGCGACCGCGACCAGGCCCGCCGCGCGCTCGATCTGCTCGAGGCTGCCGGCTACCGGCTCAACGACGGGCAGTTGCGCAAGGGCGGCAAGGGGGATGTGTTCGGCTTCGAGATCACGGTCACCAACCGGCCGCAGGAGCGGCTGGCGCTGAACTACGCGACCTCGCTCGCCCGCCTCGGCATCGCCGTCTCGGTCCGGCTGATCGACGACGTCCAGTACTGGCGCCGGCTCTCCACCTTCGATTTCGACATGATCCAGTGGACCTGGCCGGCCTCGGCCTCTCCCGGCAACGAGCAGATCGGCCGCTGGGGCTCGGCCAACGCCGAACGCAAGGGCGCGCTGAACTATGCCGGTGCGCGCTCGCCGGCGATCGATACGACATTGCAGGCGCTGCTGGCCGCGCGCTCGCGCGAGGATTTCGTCGCGACCGTGCGCACGCTCGACCGGCTGCTGCTGTCCGGCTTCTACGTGGTGCCGCTCTACTATTTGCCCGAGACCTGGCTGGCGCGCACGCGCGAGATCGCCTTGCCCGAACGACGCGCGAAGTTCTTCTTCTCCAACGAGACGCTGGCGCGGCTGCCTTCCCCGCCGGCGCCCGCGAACTAGGCCGGCCGATGCGGATGGGCTCCGACGAAATCTCCATCGGCGCGCTGGTCGAGGGGCTCGATTTCGACAGCCTGCTCAAGGCGCTCGCCGCCCGCCGCGGTTATGAGCCGGCCTTCCGCGACCCGCCCGGCCGGCGCGACTGGAGCGATTTCCCGCCGAGCGCCTTCGGCTTCGCCGAGCTCGACGGCCGCGTCGACCGGCTCGCAAATCTGCTCCTGCTGGCAAGGCCGCAGCCCGGCGCCTGCGTCGCGATCCTGGCGCCGCTCGGCCCGGAGGCATTGGTCTCGATCCTGGCGAGCCTGCGGGCCGGCCTGTCGCCGATGATCCTGCCGGCCCATGCCAGGGAGGCGGAGCTGATTCCTCTGATCGAGCGCTCCGGCGCCGTGATGGCGCTCGGTGTGCCACGGATCGGTGACCTGCAGCCGCTACACCTGCTCCGCGATGTCGCCGCCCGCTCTTTCGGCATGCGCTTCATCGGCGGCTTCGGTACGCGCGTCCCCGATGGCGTCGCTGCGCTCGAACCGTTGCTTGGTCATGGCGCCGCGCCGTCCGCACTGCCGCCTGCCGCGGTCCGGGCGCCGATTCGCGTCGTCGACGGCCACAGCATGACCGGCCCGTTTCCGGTCAGCGAGAAGGAGGTGCTGGCCAAGGCGCTGGAAATCTCCCGCGTTCTGAAGCCGCTCGCCTCTGCACGGCTGATCACCACCCTGGTCGGCGGTGACCTCGCAGCGCTCGCCACCGGCCCCGGCATCGCGCTGCTGACCGGCGTCGAATTGCTGCCGCTCGGCCTGTTCGTGCTCGATGATCTGCGTGCCTGCCTGGAAGGCGGGCGCATGGTCCATCTCGTCATCCCCGCGGCGATGGAGCCGGCGCTCGCCCGCTCGAAGCTCGGCGGTCACAAGGCTTTGACCAGCCTCGTCGTAACCCGCCGCGCCGGCGAGGATGACGGATTGCCCCGCCTCGACCGGTCGGACCTCGCCATCGTCGACGTGATCACGCACGAGCCGGAGCGTGTCGAGGTCAGGCGGCGCAATCCGGGCTGACTTCAGACTTCAGCGGAAGCAATCGCGATCTCGTTGCGACCATCGATCTTGGCCATGGCTGCAAGCTGGTCGGCAGCCTGCCCGTACAATCCCGGGTGCGCCTCGAAGGTAAAACAGGTGACCCGGCCGAGCTGAAGCAGCTCCGCCGCCTGCACAGTCAGCGTCATGACGATCTCGCCTTCGCGGCAGGTGATCTGCTCCACCCCGCCAGTGCAGGCCAGGCTCTGGTCGGTCCGCTCCAGATAGAGCTCGTCCTCGACCGGCCGTGGCTGCTGTCCGCTCAGAGCCGTACCGCTGACGATGTGCAGCACGTCGAGCGGCTCGCCGGCCGAGGCAAAGCCGAGCGAGAGGACGATCAGCTCCCCGTTCTCGACGAGGACCTCCTCGACCTCGAAGCGCCCGGCTTCGCCGCCCATTGCCCGTCAGGCCGCCTTCTTGCGCTCGGCGATGCGCGCGAGATCGGTCAGCAGCCGGCGCGTACCCTTCAGGCGCTGCTCGGCATCGTCGAAATCGTCGATGAAGACGACGCGCATATCCGGGCGGACCTTGGCCAGCGTGCCCTGCTTGGCAACGTAGCCGACGAGCCCCTCCGGATTGGCGAACTCGTTGTCGCGGAAGGCGACGATGATGCCCTTCGGCCCGGCCTCAACCTTCTCGACATTGGCGCGCTTGCACAGCGCCTTGATCGCGACGATCTCCAGGAGCTGCTTGACCTCCTCCGGCAGCGGGCCGAAGCGGTCGACCAGCTCGGCGCCGAAGGATTGCAATTCGCCGTCCTCATCCATGGTCGAGAGGCGCTTGTAGAGCGTCAGCCTGAGCGTCAGATCGCCGATATAGTGCTCGGGGATCATCACCGGCGCGCCGATCTGGATCGTCGGCGACCAGTGCGCATCGCTCTCGATCTCGACGCCGGCCTTGAGCGCCGCCACCGCCTCCTCCAGCATCTGCTGGTAGAGCTCGTAGCCGACTTCCTTGATATGGCCGGACTGCTCGTCGCCGAGCAGGTTGCCGGCTCCTCTGATGTCGAGGTCGTGGCTGGCAAGCTGGAAGCCGGCGCCGAGGGTATCGAGCGATTGCAGCACCTTCAGCCGCCGGTCGGCCTGCTCGGTCAGCTTGCGGTTGGCCGGCACCGTGAACAGCGCATAGGCGCGCACCTTCGAACGACCGACGCGGCCGCGCAGCTGATAGAGTTGCGCGAGACCGAACATGTCGGCGCGGTGAACGATCAGCGTGTTGGCGGTCGGGATGTCCAACCCGGATTCGACGATCGTGGTCGAAAGCAGGATGTCGTACTGGCCCTCATAGAAGGCCGTCATCACGTCTTCCAGCGTGCCCGCCGCCATCTGGCCATGGGCGATGCCGACCTTGCACTCCGGCACCTGCTTGTCGAGGAAGTCCTTGACGTCGGCGATGTCCTCGATGCGCGGCACGACATAGAACGAGCGCCCGCCCCGATAGCGCTCGCGCAGCAGCGCCTCGCGCACGATCAGCGGATCGAAGGGCGTGACGAAGGTGCGGACCGCGAGCCGGTCAACCGGCGGCGTCGCGATGATCGAGAGCTCGCGCACCCCGGTCATGGCGAGCTGGAGCGTACGCGGGATCGGCGTCGCGGTCAGCGTCAGCATGTGCACTTCGGCGCGCATCTCCTTCAGCCGCTCCTTGTGGGCGACGCCGAAATGCTGCTCCTCGTCGACGATGACGAGGCCGAGATCCTTGAAGTCGATACCCTTGCCGAGCAGCGCATGAGTGCCGACGGTGATGTCCATCGTCCCGTCATTGATGCCCTGCTTCACCGCCTTGAGGTCGGGCGCCGAGACGAAGCGCGAGGCCTGGCCGACCTTGACTGGTAGACCGGCAAAGCGCTCGGCGAAATTGCGGTAGTGCTGGCGCGCGAGCAGCGTCGTCGGCACCACGACCGCGACCTGCTTGCCGGCGAGCGCAGCGGTGAAGGCGGCGCGCAGCGCAACTTCCGTCTTGCCGAAGCCGACATCGCCGCAGACCAGCCGGTCCATTGGGCGGCCGGCGGCGAGGTCGTCGAGTACAGCATCGATGGTGTTCTGCTGGTCCTCGGTCTCCTCATACGGGAAGCGGGCGCAGAACTCGTCATAGAGCCCGTCCTGCGGCACCAGGCGCGGCGCCTCCTTGAGGGCGCGGGCGGCGGCGATCTGGATCAGCTTGCCCGCCATCTCGCGAATGCGCTGCTTCAGCTTGGCCTTGCGCGCCTGCCAGCCGCCACCGCCGAGCCGGTCGAGCACGACCTCGGTATCCTCCGAGCCGTAGCGCGAGAGCAGCTCGATATTCTCGGCCGGCAGGAACAGCTTGGCGTCGCCGGCATAGTGGATTTCGAGGCAGTCATGCGGCGCGCCCGCCGCCGTGATCGTCTGCAGGCCGACGAAGCGGCCGATGCCGTGGTCGACATGGACGACGATGTCGCCCGGTGTCAGCGACGACAGCTCGTTGATGAAGTCTTGCGGCCGACGCGCCTTCTTGCGGGGCCGCACCAGCCGGTCGCCGAGAATGTCCTGCTCGCCGATGACCGCGAGCTTCCCAGCCTCGAAGCCGGTCTCGAAGCCCCAGACGGCGAGCGCGGTGGTGCCGGGCCTGAGGTCGAAGGCGGCTCGCAAGCTACCGGTCATCTGCACGGTCTTGAGACCGTGATCCGCCAGCACATGCGCCAAGCGCTCACGCGAGCCTTCCGACCAGGCGGCGAGGATGACGCGCCGCCCTTCCGCCTCCAGCGCCTTCACATGCGCGACGGCCGCGTCGAAGACGCTGCCGGAATTGTCGGCGCGCTCGGCCGCGAAGCTGCGGCCCTGCTTGCCGCTGAGATCGACAACGAGCTTGCCCTCGCTCTCCGGCAGCTGGAACGGCGTCAGCGAGGCGACGCCGGCCTCGCCGACGATGCCGCGCCAGTCGGCCGGCGTCAGGTAGAGCGCCTCCGGCAGAAGCGGCTTATAGGGAATGGAGCCAGGCGACGGCTGGTCGAGCGCGCTCTTGCGGGCGTCGTAATAGTCCTTGATCAGGCTGATGCGCTCAGCCACCGCGTCATCGGCGTGATGGTCGAGCACGATCGGGACATCGGGCAGATAGGTGAAGAGCGTGTCGAGCTTCTCGGCCAGCAGCGGCAGCCAGTGCTCGAGGCCGGCCGGGCGCCGGCCCTCGCTGACCGCCTCGTAGAGCGTGTCGTCGCGGCCGGGCGTGCCGAAGGTCGAAATATAGGACTGGCGGAAGCGACGGATCGAATCGCTCGTCATCTGCGCTTCGGACATCGGCACGAGGTCGAGCCCGCGCAATTGCCCGGTGGTGCGCTGCGTCTCCGGATCGAAGGTGCGGATCGATTCCAGCGTATCGCCGAAGAAATCGAGCCGGATCGGCGCCGGCATGCCCGGCGGGAACAGGTCGACGATGCCGCCGCGCACGGCGAACTCGCCGGTCTCGCGCACGGTCGAGGTCCTGAGATAGCCGTTGACGTCGAGCCAGCGCGCCAGCTCCTCGGTGTCGACCATATTGCCCGGCGCGGCCGAAAAACTCTCGGAGGCGACCTTGCCGAAGGCAGGGACGCGCTGGAGCGCGGCGTTGACGGTGGTCAGCAGCAGGCGCGGCCGGTCACCCGATTTGGTGCGGGCGAGGCGCGACAAAGTCGTCATCCGGTGCGCGACGATCGAGGGCGCGGGCGAGACGCGGTCATAGGGCTGGCAGTCCCAGGCCGGGAAGGTCATCACCTCGAGATCGGGCGCCACGAACTGCAGCGCGTTCTCCAGCACCTGCAAGCGCTGGCCGTCGCGGGCGATGAAGACGATCAGCGCCGGCCCTTCCGATTTCTTGGCACGGGCGCGCGTCAGATCGGCGAGCACGACGGCGTCGAAGCCATCGGGCACGCCGGCGAGCATCGGCTTGTCGCCGCGATTCAGCGCATCGAGGATACGCTCGAGCTGCGGCTTGGCGATCTGGGCGGGAGGCGGAATGCTCATTCGATCATCGACGAGGGATCGTCGGCCTTCTGATAGTCTGCAACGGGTGTGATTGTGATTGTCTCGACGGTAGCTCGGAGTTTCCCGAAGGCGCCGAAGCAAGGCTCGATCTCGAACTCGATGTCGCCTGCGCCGACACCGGTCCCCACTTGCGTTGGATGAGGCTCTGTGGGTCGGGCAAAGCTCAGCGCCATGGCGCTCATGACGTTCTGATGATTGAAGCCTTCAAGCGAGACGTCGATGGTATCCAAGGCCTTGAAGGCGAACGTGACGACAAGGTCGGGCCGCGGTGAGCCATCGCGCCGACCCGGGAGAGACACGCTCAAGGACGCGCCGCGCCGGTCGAGATCGAGACGAAGCAACTCCGCATCGTGGAACGACGGGTAGCCGCCAAACCAACCCAGCAGCTCGCGGCCGCCCGGAATCGACTCCAGAACGCGAATGGTTTCTGCGGTGGCTGGACCGATTTCCCGCGCCATCAATGAATGCCCAATCCCCGGCTCACACGTGGATCGGCTTGTCGTGCTGGTGGAACGCCTTCAGCTGCCGGAACACCTCGCTGTCGTAGTTCTCCGGCACCTGCGCCTCCCCCGTCACCCAGCTCAGCAGGTCGCGGTCGAGCACCTCGATCAGCCGCTCGAACTCATCGAGCTCGGCTTCGCTCAGATTGCCGATCTGCGCATCGGCAAAACGCCCCATGATCAGGTCCATCTCGCGCATGCCGCGATGCCAGGCGCGGAACAGGATCTTGCGCCGGCGCGGGTCGAGACCTTCGCTGCTACGGGTCGAGCCACTCATCATCGGCCTCGCGGACAATAGGAATAAGGCCGGCCCCGTCGCGAAGCCTGCCGTCGCGGGCTATATAGCGAGCCGACCACGCGAAGTCAGCGGCTGATACGCTGCTGATCCCGCACTCCTGACATGCCGTGAAGCCATTGCGTCCATCCGTCCTCGATCCGCTCTTCGCTCCCGCCACGGTGTTGTCCGGCGTCGGCCCCAAGCTCGCCAAGGCGCTCGACAGGCTGTTGGGCGACGAAACCCATGCCGCCCGCGTCATCGATCTGCTCTTCCATCTGCCGACCGGCGCGATCGACCGGCGGCCGAGCGAGAGCATTGCCGAGGCACCGGTCGGCGAGGTCGCGACCTTCTCGGCGAGGGTGACCGAACATCGCCCGGCCCCGCCGACCAAGGCCAAGGCGCCCTATCGCGTCATCGTCGAGGACGAGACCGGCGACGTCACGCTGGTTTTCTTCCATGCCGATGTCCGCCATCTCCTGCAGAGCCTGCCGATCGGCGCTTATCGCATCATCTCCGGCAAGCTCGAGCTCTGGGACGGCATGCGCCAGATGGTGCATCCCGACCGCATCCTCGACCCCAAGCTCGCCGCGACCATGCCCTCGGTCGAGCCGGTCTATGGGTTGACCGAAGGCATCGGCGGACGGGTCATGGCGCGCATCGCCGCCGGTGCGGCCGAGCGCTGTCCTGAATTGCCGGAATGGCAGGACGAGGCTTTCGTCGCCCGCAATGACTTCGCGCCCTTCCGCGACGCCATCGACGCCTTGCATCATCCGGTCGATCTGAAGGCCGCGACCGGAGAGACGGTCGTTCGCCGGCGCATCGCCTATGACGAATTGCTGGCAAGCCAGATCGCGCTCGCCCTCGTGCGCCGCCAGCAGAAGAAGGCGGCCGGCCGCGCCACGGCCGGCGACGGCGCCTTGCGCCAGGCCATCGAGAGCGCCCTGCCCTTCACGCTGACCGACGGCCAGCGCAAGGCGATTGCCGACATCCACGACGACATGGAAAAGCCCGAGCGCATGCTGCGGCTGCTCCAGGGCGATGTCGGCTCCGGCAAGACCGTGGTCGCGCTGATGGCGATGGCAGCCGCCGCCGAAGCGCGGCGGCAATCGGTGCTGATGGCGCCGACAGAGATCCTCGCCCGCCAGCATGCCGAGCGCCTGGCTCCTTTGGCGGACAGGGCGGGACTCAAACTGGCGCTGCTCACCGGCCGCGAGAAGGGCGCCGGGCGCCGGCAGGTGCTGGAAGGGCTGGCGAATGGCGAGATCGACATCGTCGTCGGCACCCATGCCCTGTTCCAGGAAGGCGTCGGCTTCCATGACCTGGCGCTCGCCGTCGTCGACGAGCAGCACCGCTTCGGCGTGCACCAGCGCCTGCTCCTCGGCGCCAAGGGCGAGGCGGTCGATATTCTGGTGATGACCGCGACGCCGATCCCGCGCACGCTGGCGCTGACCTGGTTCGGCGACATGGACGTCTCGATCCTCTCCGAGAAGCCCGCTGGCCGGAAGCCGATCACCACGCGGGCGATCTCGCTGGAGCGCTATGACGAGGTCGTCGGCGCGGTCGGACGGGCAGTGGAGAGCGGCGCGCAGGTCTACTGGGTCTGCCCGCTGGTACAGGAATCCGACACGCTCGACGTCGCGGCGGCGCAGGAGCGCTTCGAGGCGCTGCAAGGCCTCTTCGGCGACAAGGTCGGGCTGCTTCATGGCCAGATGCCGGGGCGCGACAAGGACGCGGCGATGGCTGCCTTCTCCGGCGGGCAGACGCGCGTGCTGGTCTCGACCACGGTGATCGAGGTCGGCGTCGACGTGCCCAACGCCTCGGTGATGGTGATCGAGCATGCCGAGCGCTTCGGCCTCGCCCAACTCCATCAGCTGCGCGGGCGGATCGGCCGCGGCAGCGCCGCCTCGACCTGCCTGCTGCTCTACAAGAGCCCGCTCGGGCAGGTGGCAGAAGCGCGCCTCACCATCATGCGCGAGAGCGAGGATGGCTTCCGCATCGCCGAGGAAGACTTACGCCTGCGCGGCGAAGGCGAGGTGCTCGGCACGCGCCAGTCCGGCTCGCCCGACTGGCGCATCGCCCGGCCGGAGATCGACGGCGACCTGCTGGCGGCAGCGCGCGATGATGCCCGCCTGCTGATCGAACGCGATCCGCAGCTTGAGACGCCGCGCGGGCAAGCGATCCGGACGCTGCTCTATCTGTTCGAGCGCGACGTCGCGATCCGCCTGCTGCGGGCGGGCTGATATTCAGCCCTGCGCCGCCGGAGCGTTGTCGGCTGCCTTGGACGGAATGCGGGCGACCACCTTGAGCTCGAAGTCGAACCCGGCGAGCCAGGTCACGCCGACAGCCGTCCAGGTCGGATAAGGCGGATCGCCGATTTCCTCGGCTCGGATGGCCATCACCGTGTCGAACTGCGTCTGCGGATCGGTGTGGAAGGAGATGACGTCGATCACGTCGTCGAAACTCGCCCCTGCCGCCGCCAGCACGGCGCGCAGATTGGCGAAGGCGCGCCGGACCTGATCCTCGAACACCGGTTCGGGCGAACCATCCTCGCGGCTGCCGACCTGTCCGGAGATGAACAGCAGATCGCCATGCCGAATGGCGGCCGAATACTGATGGAGGTCGTAGAGGGCATGTCGATCGGCGGGGAAAATCGCGTCGCGTTTGGCCATGTCGGCTCCCTTCTTGGTTTGCGAACGCCGGCGGAGGGCCGCGCGGTTTCGTTCTTGCCGACCGGAGATAAAGCCGAGACACTGTTCGGATTAGCCGTTGAAATCGGCACGGGTTGATGCTGATTGACCAGTAATGGTTCGCCCATCGCTCAATGACCTCACCGCCTTCGTCACTGTCGCGACCCGTCGCAGCTTCCGGCGCGCGGCGGACGAGCTTGGCACCGCACCCTCGACCTTGAGCCATGCGATGCGGACCCTGGAGGAACGCATGGGCGTGCGCCTGCTCAACCGCACGACGCGCAGCGTCTCGCCCACCGAAGCCGGCTTCGAACTGCTCAGCCGCCTTCAGCCGGCGCTCGCCACCCTGGACGAGGCGCTCGACAGCATCGCCAGCTTCCGTGGCAGTGTGACCGGGACCGTGAGGATCAATGCGCCGCGGCTGGGGGCCACTATTCTCGTCCGCGATATCCTGCCGGTGATGGCGGAGCGCTTTCCCGACGTGGTCGTTGATCTCGTCGTCGAGGGCAAGCTCGTCGACATCGTCGCTGCCGGCTTCGACGCCGGCGTGCGCCTAGTCGATTCGATCCCAAAGGATATGATCGCCGTGCCCTTCGCTGGCTCAGTCAGCTTCGTCTGCGTCGCGTCGCCCGCTTATCTAGAACGCTTCGGCGAGCCTGGAACGCCCGACGAGCTGGAACGCCATCGCTGCATCGGCCACCGCGTGCCGGGCGGCAAGCTCTATCGCTGGGAGTTCGAGCGGGCCGGACAGACGCTGATGGTAGAGACCCACGGACCGGTTATACTCGACGATGAGGAACTGATGGTGGATGCCGCCGTCAAGGGGCTCGGGATCGCCTATGTCGCGAGCCCAGCCGCGGATACGGCACTGGCCGAGGGGCGTCTACGACGGGTGCTGGCACGCTGGACGCCCGTCCCCGAACGGGTCGCGATCTACTACCCCGGACATCGTGCCGTGCCGCCGGCTCTGCGAGCCTTCCTCGATGTCGTCAAGGATGCTCGATAACTCGGCGGCGCGCTTTCAATCCCTCAAAGAGCTGAAAACCAGTTCATTCAGCCGTCTCTGGAAGGCGAAGATGATCAGGATCTGCAGAAGTGACGTTAGCAGGTAGATCGCGATCGGCATCGCCAGGCTCGCGTATCCCGAAACCAGAGCCGAGTAGGGCGCGGTGGCAAATTTGACCAGGCAGAACGCCAGGAAGAACAGCCGGATGAAGTCGTCCCCCACGACGATAGGAATGACCTTCTGAGAGACCCGTATAACCCAATACGTAATCATCCAGACCAGACCGAGCGGCAAGGCCAGTACGCAGAAAATCCTCGGCAGGAGTCCGACCGTGCAAAAGGCGGCTCGCGACAGGTCATCGGCCTTCGCCAGCAGGTCGGCGACCATATCCTGATCGGGCCATATCGCCGCTAAGCCGGAGCAGTTCTCCAGACTCAGCGGCGCTTGAGCAGCCACCTGCCAGAGCCCGACGGCCAACACGACGGCGACCTCGATGACGACCAGCCCGACGAGCAGCAAGGCGATGATATTGGCGGCGTTGAGCCAAGCTTCGTAAGACTGTCGAGTCATTCAGCGAGCCTGCACCGGCGGCGACAAGAATCCGTGAATCGCGCTGCGGAATCCCATAGCAATCCCGATCAAGCGCGCCCGCGTCGGCAACACGCCAGGGATGCTCCGCATCGAATTTCACGAATAGGTTGCGCGTCACGCTCGACTTGCGCAATATGCACGCCTAACGCTACGGCACATTCCTTTCCAGACAAGTTTCGACTGTCGAGCGCGCACTTCCTGCTTCGATTCGCAAAGTATCCATCACGCTTTTGCGGTCGAAACAGCGAATGCACGCTGTGACACACAGAGTGGAGCGGTTCGATGCGTGTTTCCGTGATCGTCGCCATGCCGGCCAGCAAGCCCTTGCGGACCTTGAGTGCGAACGCCTTCGAATCGGTCTCGATGCGCGCGGGGATCGGCGAGCCGACCCAAAAAGGCGGCCTCCTGCTCGACCCCGCCTTCCCGCTGTTGCCGCTCGCTACCCGCAACGCCGAGGAGATCAATCTCGAAGCTGCGAGCGCCCAGGACGCTCCTTCCTTCATCGCGCGCGGCACGATCGACGTGGACCAGATTGACGAGGTCAAGGCCGAGCAAGACGGGGTTCAGATCTTCGCTGACCCGGAAATCGGGCTGTTCAAGCCCTATTGCGGTTCGGCGCCGGTCGGCACTCACAAGGACGTGGCGCGGCTGCTCGACGTCCCGGCGCTGAATTCGAAGAAGCTCGATGGCAACGGGGTTGCCGTCGCGATCATGGATACTGGCATCAATCTCAGCCATCTGCGTCGCCTCGGGCTGGCTCCCAAGTTCGACAAGAAAACCTTCTGGGCGCCACCTGGCGTCGCACGCACGCCCGGCGGCTACCCGGTCGATCACGGTACGATGTGCGCTTTCGATGCGCTGATCGCAGCGCCGGCCTGCACGCTGCTGGATTTCCCGATCCTGAGATCGACCACTCCGGGCGGGAGCGCGATGGCCGGCTTCCTGAGCGATGCGCTGTTGGCCTACGCATATCTTCAGGCCCAGATGGCCGCTCCGACCTGGAAATATAGAGCTCTGGTGATCAACAACAGCTGGGGCATGTATCATCCGAGCTGGGATTTCCCCGCCGGCCATCCCGGTCGTTACGCCGACAACCCGAATCATCCATTCAACATCATTGTTGGCACGCTTGCCCGAATGGGCGCGGATATTCTCTTCGCAGCTGGCAATTGCGGAGCTGACTGCCCCGATGGGCGTTGCCAGAAAGTCACCAAGCATACGATTACGGGTGCGAACGCCCATCCCGATGTCCTGACGCTTGCCGGCTGCGACATCCACGACCAGCGCGTCGGCTATTCGAGCCAGGGGCCAGCCATCCCCGGGATGGGTAGCCGGAAGCCAGACATCACCGCCTACACCCATTTTCTCGGCTCTCAGGCCTTCGGGGCGGGGGCGCCGGATTCCGGCACCTCCACGTCCTGTCCGGTCGCCGCCGGCTGCGTTGCAGCGCTGCGTACGCGCCTGCCTCCTGGAAAAGTGCCTCCGAAGCTCCTATTTAACCGGTTCCGGCTCGACGCGGTGGCGAAGCCCGGCCCAGGACCCGGCTGGAATCGCGACTACGGGACAGGTATCATCTGCCCGGTGCCTATTGCGACACATTTCGGGCTCTAGCGAAGGCGAGCGGCCCAACCTTGCGGAGTTCATCCGATGAGCGAGGCCATGGCATTGATGACGATCATGAGCCCGGGCGCCTCTCCCGGAATCGAGCGAGCAGCCGAGCTCCTCGGCGTCGAGCGGAGCGCGATCGACCAAGCCTTTGGTATCGTGCCGATTGATGCCTCGCGCGGCCTTTACGCAGTTCAGGTCAAGAGTTCGGCTCTACCATCGGGCACGGCGGCCAAAGATCGGGCAGGAACATTCCGAGGGCCTTTCTCCAATCCACGCATCGAGGGCTTCGGACCGAAGAGATAGCCGAGAAGCGTGTAGCCGTAACTGTCCGCCGGTCTTCCTCGACACCGCCCTGGCTCCGCCTATTGCCGGTGCGGGACGCACGTCGTCGCTTGCTCGGCGACGACGTGGCGCAGCAATCTCCGCCAGCAGCAATCCCGATCAAGCGGCCCTGCCTCGCCTGCGCCATGGTGCCGGCGTTTCGTGAGTGAGCCATGGACCCGATCAAGAAAGCCCTCTGGTGCATCGAAAGCCGCTTCGCCTCCGAGCTCTCGCTCGACGAGATCGCGGAGGTCAGCGGCGTCTCGCGCTTCCATCTCAGCCGCGCCTTCGGCGTGGCGACCGGCCGCTCGGTGATGCGCTATGTCCGCGAGCGCCGGCTCTCGGAAGCGGCGCGCCAGCTGGCTGATGGCGCCCCCGACATCCTCCAGGTGGCGCTCGACTGGGGCTATGGCTCTCACGAGGCCTTCACCCGCGCCTTTCGCGAGCAGTTCGGCGTCACGCCGGAAGAGCTGCGCGCCAGGCGCGACCTCTCGTCGCTCGCTCTCGTGGAGCCTCTGTCCATGCATGCCGCAAACCGCACTCCCCTCGCCGAGCCGCGCATCGTCACCGGAAAGCCCATGCTGATCGCCGGCTTCAGCGGTCATTTCTCCGTCGACAACACGCAAGGCATTCCCCTGCTCTGGCAGAGGATCGTCCCGCATTTCGGGCATATCCCCGGCCAGAAGGGCTTCATCGCCTATGGTGCGAGCTACAACTGCGACGATGTCGGCGCCTTCGACTACATCGCCGGCGCGGAAGTCTCCTCGTTCAGCGACCTGCCCGATGAGTTCGCAAGGCTGAGCGTGCCCGAGCAGCGCTGCGCCGTCTTCGAGCACAGCGGCCATATCACCGGCATCAAACAAACGTTTGAATCGATCTGGCGCGACTGGCTGCCGACATCCGGACATGAACCGGCGATGGGCGTCACGCTCGAGCGTATGGACGAGCGCTTCGACGGCGCGACCGGCAATGGCATCGTCGAGATCTGGGTGCCGCTGAAGGGCTGAGCTACTTGCCCATTTCCGGCGCCGAGCGCGGCGCCATTTCGCCGGGCTGGATCAGCCCGGCCGACATGATCAGCTTGGCGCCGTCCTCCACCGAGATCGACAATTCGACGATCTCGCGCCGCGGCAGGTAGAAGAAGAAGCCAGTGGTCGGGTTCGGCGTGCAAGGCAGGAAGACGCCGATCTGCTCGTCGCCATTGGGCAGTTTGCCGGCGATCTCAGGTGCCGCCTCCTGAGCGATGAAAACGATCGACCACATACCCGGCTGCGGGAACTGCACCATGCCGACCGTGCGAAACGAGGTGCCGGACTGGGAGAAGATCGTCTCGAAGACCTGCTTCACCCCCTTGTAGAGGCCGCGCACCACCGGCATGCGGTCGAGAAGCGCCTCGCCTGCGCCGATCAGCGTGCGCCCGACCAGGTTCGCGGCAAAAAAGCCGATCACCGTCAGGCCGATCAGCACGATGACGAGGCCGAAGCCCGGCAGCGGATATGGCAGGTAGCTGTCCGGCCAGAATTGGGCCGGCACCAGCGGCTTCACCATGCCGTCGACCAGGTTGATGAACCACCAGGTCACCGAGGCAGTGATGGCGAGCGGCGCCGCCAGCACGAGACCAGTCAGGAAATAGCGCCGAAGCCGGGTGCCGAAGGTCGGCCGCAACAGATCAGGCTGAGCGACGAGGCGCGGATCGGGCATGCGGGCATTCATCGGCGATCCGGATCTCCGCCTGCTCTTGCGGCCTGACCATATTGCGCCGCACTATCAGACGATAGCTGAGCGTACGGCGCTGGCTACCCCCCGATTCGTCGATAAGCCTCGTGTCAGAACCCTCCAGACCGCAGCGCCGCTGGCATCGGCCACTCTATCTCGCGGCCGGCTGGCTCTGCACGACTCTGGGCATTATCGGGCTGATTCTGCCGATGATGCCCGGCACGGTGTTTCTGATCGCGGCGGCCTGGTGCTTCTCGCGCTCCTCGCCGCGCTTCGAGAGCTGGCTGGTCAACCATCCCTGGCTCGGGCCGCAGGTCGTGCGCTGGCGAAAGACGGGCGCGATTGCGCGCAGGACGAAATACATCGCCTGCGGCTCAATGCTGCTGAGCTTCGTGATATTGGCAGCGACCGACGCACCACCGATCGCACTCTGGCTGAGCGGCGCCGGCCTGATCGCGGCCGGCACCTATGTCGCGAGCCGGCCTGAGCCGGCCGAAGACGAAATCACTCGACGGTGACCGACTTCGCCAGATTGCGCGGCTGGTCGACGTCCTTGCCCATGAAGACGGCCGTCTGGTAGGCGATCATCTGGATCGGCACCGCGTAGACGATCGGCGCGAACAGCGGGTCCATCTCCGGCATGATGATCGTCGCTTCTGGGACGATGCCGCATTCGGCAGCGCCCTTGGCGTCGGTGATCAGGATGATCCGGCCGCCGCGCGCCGCGACCTCCTGCATGTTCGAGGCGGTCTTCTCGAACAGCGCATCATGCGGCGCGATCACGACGACCGGCATATCCTCGTCGATCAGCGCGATCGGGCCGTGCTTGAGCTCGCCAGCCGGATAACCTTCGGCATGGATGTAGCTGATTTCCTTGAGCTTCAGGGCACCTTCCAGGGCCAGTGGGAAGGCGGTGCCACGGCCGAGATAGAGCACGTCACGCGCCTTGGCGAGCTTGCGGGCGAGCTTCTCGATCTCGGGCTCCAGTGTCAGCGCCTGGGCCATCAGGCCGGGCAGCGCGATCAGCTCCTGGACGTAAGCCGCCTCCTGCTCGGCCGAGAGCGTGCCGCGGGCACGGGCCGCGGCGATGGCGAGGCCGGCGAGCGCGGTCAATTGGCAAGTGAACGCCTTGGTCGAGGCGACGCCGATCTCGGGGCCGGCCAGCGTCGGAGCGACGACGTCGCTCTCGCGCGCGATCGTCGAGGTCGGCACGTTGACCACCGACATGACGTGCTGGCCTTCCTGGCGGGCATAGCGCAGGCAGGCGAGCGTGTCGGCCGTCTCGCCCGATTGCGAGACGAAGAGCGCGAGCCCGTTCGCAGGCAGCGGCGCCTCGCGATAACGGAACTCCGAGGCGACATCGATCTCGACCGGCAGCCGCGCCAGCTTCTCGAACCAGTATTTGGCGGTGAGGCCGGCATAATAGGCGGTGCCGCAGGCCGAGACGGACAGGCGCGACAGGTTTTTCCAGTCGAACGGCGTCTCGAAGGGCAGCCGCGCCACGCCGTTCGCCATGTCGACGTAATGCGTCAGCGTGTGGCCGACCACTTCCGGCTGCTCGTAGATCTCCTTGGCCATGAAGTGATGGTGGTTGCCCTTCTCCACCAGGAAGGCGCCGGCAGCGACACGCTGGGCGCGGCGCTCGACTTGGCTCCCGTCGGCATCGTAGAAGGTCGCGCCCTTGCGGTTCAGCACCACCCAATCGCCCTCGTCGAGATAGGCGATCAGGTTGGTGAACGGGGCCAGTGCCAGCGCATCCGAGCCGAGATACATCTCGCCGTCGCCGATGCCGACCGCCAGCGGCGAGCCCTTGCGGGCGCCGATCAGCAGGTCTTCCTGGCCCTCGAACAGGAAGGCGAGCGCGAAGGCCCCGCGCAGATGCGGCAGCGCAGCTCCGACCGCTGCGACCGGGTCCTTGCCGCGGTCGAGTTCGCGGGTGACGAGATGGGCGACGACCTCGGTGTCGGTCTCGCTGGCGAAGACATGGCCGTCGGCCTCGAGCTCGGCCTTGAGCTCGCGGAAATTCTCGATGATGCCGTTATGGACGACCGCCAGCTTTTCGGTGGCGTGCGGATGGGCATTGCTCTCGGTCGGCTTGCCATGCGTCGCCCAGCGGGTATGGCCGATGCCGATCAGGCCGTCGAGCGGCTCACTAGAGAGGCGCACTTCGAGATTCTTGAGCTTGCCCTCGGCGCGGCGGCGGCTGAGCCGGCCGCCTTCCAGCGTCGCGACACCGGCCGAGTCATAGCCACGATATTCGAGCCGCCGCAGCGCCTCGACGACCTGGCCGGCAACCGCCTGCTTGCCGAGAATGCCCACGATCCCGCACATGAATGTGCCTCATCCGTTGATATCGATGCGCATCGCAATAATCCGTGGCGGAGCAATTGCGAAATCACGTTGAATGTCGAACTGTGAACGAAATGTCTTGCAAATCGCCTATTGCTGGGCTTTTCGCGTCTTGGCCGCCGCCCGGAAGGCCGACGCCCAGCCCTCGCGCTCCATCTGCCGGCCGCGTGCGACGGCGAGCGCATCAGGCTGGACGTCCCGGGTGATGACTGAGCCCGAGCCGACATAGGCGCCAGCCCCGATTGTCACCGGAGCGACCAGCGCCGAGTTGGAGCCGATGAAGGCGCCTTCGCCGATGATCGTCTTGTTCTTGAAAAAGCCGTCGTAATTGCAGGTAATCGTGCCGGCGCCGATATTGGCGTTCGCGCCGATCTCGGCGTCGCCGATATAGGTCAGATGGTTGACCTTGACGCCCTCGCCGATCGCGGCCGCCTTGATCTCGACGAAGTTGCCCACCCGTGCTCCTTTCGCCAGTTCGGCGCCCGGACGCAGGCGTGCATAGGGGCCGATTGAGACGCTAGCCCCGACGCCCGCCCCTTCCAGATGCGAGAAGGCATGGATGACGGCATTATCCGCGACCCGCACACCAGGACCAAAGACGACATTAGGCTCGATCACCACGTCGCGCCCGATCTGCGTGTCATGGCTGAAGAACACGGTCTCGGGCGCGATCAATGTGGCGCCGGCCAGCATCACCTCAAGCCGCTTGCGGCGCTGGAAATCGGCCTCCACCGCCGCCAGCTGGGCGCGATCGTTGACGCCCTGCACCTCGGCCTCCGGCGCGACCCGGGCAACGGCCTTCAGGCCCTGCGCACGCGCCACCGCGACGGCATCGGTCAGATAAAATTCGTTCTGCGCATTGGCGCTGCCGATCGCATCGAGGATGGCAAGCGCCTGCCCGCCATCGAGCGCCATCAGACCGGCATTGCAGAGCGTGATGGCGCGTGTCGGCCCATCGGCGTCCTTGTGCTCGACGATTGCCTGCAGCTCGCCATCCTGCGTGACGAAGCGGCCATAGCCGGTCGGATCGCGCGCCTCGAAGCCGAGAGCGGCAACGGCCGCGCCGGTGCGCAGGGGCTGGCGCAGGTCGGAGAAGGTCTCAGGGCGCACCAGCGGCGTGTCGGCAAAAGCGACCAGCACATCGTCGTGGTCGCCAATCAGGCTTTCGCGGGCCGCGAGCACCGCATGCGCCGTACCCTTGCGCTCGGCCTGGATGAAAACCGCGGCATGCGGAGCGTGCTTCTTCACCTCGGCTTCGACATCGGGCCGGTCGGGCCCGATCACCACGGCAAGCGCGTCGGCACCGGCGGCCGTCACGGCGGCCAGGGCGTGGCCGAGCAGCGAGCGGCCAGCCACCTCGTGCAGAACCTTCGGCCGCGCCGATTTCATCCGGGTTCCCTCGCCCGCCGCCAGCACGATGGCGAGGCAAGTCCGGGCGGGCTGCATTTCCGTCATGATCGTCCTGTCACATGCTCTTAGAGGAAACGCGGCCACGACCGGCCGTCGTCCCGGGCGCGGGCGAATGCCGCACCGGCGGTGGATAGCCGATAGCGAGCGGATTTGGCAAAACCCAGCGGACGATGGGCCATCGCGCCAGCTCCGAATGAGCAATCTGACATGGCTTCGTTTTCGGCATGGCGTTCCTGCATGCTGGGCGGCCCTTTTTTCGCCTTTGGCCTTGCCCTGCGCTTTTCAGCCCCGCGCGAAATGCTCTAGAAGCGCAAGTCGGCGGAGCTTTGCCGGCCCAAGTTGGATGTGATGTCGAAATCCTTGAATCGCCGTCGATTTTTGAGCCTCGCTGCGACCGGCGCCATCGCGCCGCGATTTGCCGTCGGCACGGCGGCGGCACAGGCCCCGGCGAGCTGGGTCGGGCTGGTGCAATCGGTCATCGCCGAAGGACAGCGATTCGACCCCGCCCTCGTCGTCGAGGCGGCGCGTGTTCTGTCACGCCGGCCTATGGTGCCGTTGACCGCGACCGACCTGCCGGAGGGCTACGCCACCCTCCCCTTCGATCAGTATGTCGGCATCAGGGCGCAGCCGGCCGGAATGATCTGGGCCGGCGAGAATCGCGGTTTCACCGTCGAGCCGCTGCATCGCGGCTATGTCTTCTCCTCGCCGGTCAGCCTGTTCACGGTCGAGGACGACGTCGTCAGACGTGTCGCCTTCGATCCGGGCAAGTTCAACTACGGTCGCGTGACGCCGCCCCCTGCCGGGCAGGATCTGCAGTTCTCGGGTTTCCGTGTCTCGGCCGGGCTCGAGCGCCCTTACGAGCTTGCGCTCTTTCAGGGCGCGACCTTCTTCCGCTCGCTGGCGCGCGGCCAGAACTTCGGCGCGGTCGCCCGCGCCCTGATCCTGCGGCCGGGCGAGCAACGCGGCGAGGAAATCCCCTTCTTCCGCGCCTATTGGATCGAGCGGCCGAGCCCGGCCGCCGGCGCGCTCATCATCCATGCCCTGCTCGATTCCGAGAGCGTCACCGGCGCGGTGCGGATGACCTTGCGGCCTGGCGACGTCACCTTGATCGATGTCGAAATGACGCTGTTCGCGCGCGCCAATCTCGACCATGTCGGTTTTGGCTGCGTGATGGGCAGTTATCTGTCGGGCCCGCAGAGCCGGCGCGGCTTCGACGATGTCAGGCCGGCGGTCCATGAGGTTTCGGGCGTCCAGATGTTCACTGGCAACGGCGAGTGGATCTACCGCCCCGTCAGCAATCCCGCTAACCTGCAGGTTTCTTCCTTCCAGGACTCCAATCCGCGTGGCTTCGGCCTGATCCAGCGCGAGCGCGACCCCAATGCCTTCGTGGACGACGACCAGCGCTTCGAGCTCAGGCCGAGCGTCTGGATGGAGCCGCTCGGCGAATGGGGACCGGGTTCGGTGCAGCTCATCGAGATTCCCAGCGACTCCGAAATAAACGACAACATCATCAGCTACTGGCGCCCACGCCAGCCGATCGCGGCCGGCAGCGAGACCACCATCGCCTATCGCCAGGCCTGGTGCTGGCAGCCGCCGGAGCGGCCGCCGCTCGCCATCGCGACGCGCATCCGGCAGGGCCGCGGCTCGCAGACCCGCCGCCGCCGCTTCCTCGTCGACTTCACCGGCGACAGGCTGATCGACCCGGCACTTGTTGCCGCGATCCGCGCCAATATCACGGCGACACCGGGCACGATCCAGAATCTGCGGCTCTGGCCCTACCCCGAGCGCCGGACCATGCGCGTCGCCTTCGAGGTCGACCCCGGCAGCGAGGCGCTTTCCGAGCTTCGCCTTGTCCTCGACGCCGGCGGGCAGCCGGTGTCGGAAACCCTGTTGAACCGGTGGACCTGGTGACCGTGGACGCTCTCGCCCGCCGTGTGGAGACCGAGCCCGCCGGCACCTGCCCGGTGCCGGTCGAGGCGACGCCGTCCGAGAATCGGCTCGATATGCCGGTGCAGTCCTTCCGCAGCTGGAAGGCCTCCGAGGGACGCAAGCCGGCGGCTCCGCAAGCCTGGCGCACGCCCTGGCTGGCGCGGCTCTTCGTCTTCGGCGGCGCCTGGGCCCTGACGGCCTACGGCGCCTGGGAAATGTACAATGTCGTGTCGGTCAGCCGCACGACCTTCCTGCAGTACGTGCTGCTCGTCCTCTTCACGGTGAACTTTTCCTGGATCGCGCTCGCTTTCACCAGCGCCATCCTCGGCTTCTTCGCCTTGCTGCTCCGCCTGGTGAAGAGCCCGCGTGCCGAGACGCTGGCGCAGAAGACCGTCGTGGTCATGCCGATCTACAACGAATCGACGGCTCGGACCTTCGCCGCCGTGGCGGCGATCCGCGAATCGATCGAGGCGACGGGCCTGGGCGCCCATTTCGACTATTTCATCGTTTCCGACACCACCAACCCCGACATCTGGGTGGCTGAGGAGCGCGCCTTCCTGGCGCTGCGCCAGCGGCTCGGGCCCGATGCCCGCATCTACTATCGCCACCGCCCGAAGAACCATCACCGCAAGGCCGGCAACATCGCCGATTTCGTCACGCGCTGGGGCGGCTACTATCCCCATATGGTCGTGCTCGACGCCGACAGCCTGATGACCGGCACCTGCATCGTGCGCCTCGCCGCTGCGATGGAGGCCGACCCCGATGCCGGCATCATCCAGTCACTGCCGCTGATCATCAACCGCAACACCTTCTTCGCGCGTCTGCAGCAATTCGCAGCACGCGTCTATGGCCCGGTGATCGCGACGGGTCTCGCGATCTGGTCCGGCCGCGACGGCAATTACTGGGGCCACAACGCGATCATCCGTACCAAGGCCTTCGCCGATCATTGCGGCCTGCCCGATCTCAAGGGCAAGCCGCCCTTCGGCGGCCATGTCCTCAGCCATGATTTCGTCGAGGCGGCGCTGATCCGGCGCGCCGGCTGGTCGGTCTACATGCTGCCTGACCTGACGGGCTCCTATGAGGAGAGCCCGCCCTCGCTGATCGATATCGCCACCCGCGACCGGCGCTGGTGCCAGGGCAATCTGCAGCATTCGCGCATCATCGGCGCCAAGGGCCTGCTCACGGCGACCCGCCAGCACTTCGCCACCGGCATGATGGCCTATCTCGCCTCGCCGTTCTGGCTGATGCAGCTGGTGGTCGGCATCCTGATCGTGCTGCAGGTCAACTACGCCAGGCCCGAATACTTCACCGAGGAGTTCAGGCTCTTTCCGGTCTGGCCGCGCTTCGACCCCGAGCGAGCGCTCAACCTGTTTGGCCTGACCATGGCGATCCTGCTGGCGCCGAAGCTGTTCGGCCTCCTGCTGACGCTGTTCGACGGCAAGCTGCGGCGCGCCTGCGGCGGCGGCATCCGCCTCATCCTCTCGGCCGTGCTCGAGATTCTGTTCTCGGCCTTCTTCGCGCCGATCATGATGGTGATTCAGTCCGGCTCGGTCTTCCAGATCCTGGTCGGGCGCGACACCGGCTGGAACCCGCAGCGGCGTGACGATGGCTCGATCCCGTTCAAGGACATTGTCCGTCGGCATCGCACCCATACGCTGCTCGGTCTGGTCGCCGGCCTCTCGGCCTTCATGATCGCGACCTCGCTCTTCGCCTGGATGTCGCCCACCATCGTTGGCTTGCTCCTGGCGATTCCCCTGTCCTGGGCCTCAGGCAATCTCGCGCTCGGCCTCTGGCTCAAGCGCCGCGGCCTCTTGATCACGCCGGAGGAAGGCGACCCGCCGGCGATCGCGCTGCGCGCCAACGCCTTGCAGGCCGAGTTCGCCCAGGCCGGCTATGACGACTCTGACGGGCTTGCCGCGCTCCACGCCGACCCGATGCTGCGCGCGACCCATGAGGCGATGCTGCCGCAGGTCCAGCCGCGTCGCCGGGGCGAGATCGAGCCTGACCGCGCCGTGGCGCAGGCCAAGCTGATCGATGCCGAGACCGTCGCGGATGCGGTGATCTGGTTGAAGCCGAAGGAGCGCATGGTCGTGCTGCACGATCGCGCTCTGCTCGGCCTGCTGGCGAACCTGCCCGAGGGCCCGGCACATGCCGGTGCCGAAGCTCGCGCGGGCTGACCGGCCGCGCCGGAGCGCTCAGCCCAGCTCGAAGACGATCGCACAGCCGAAGGCTGCGCTCGCCGGCACGACGATGCGTGCGCCCTCCTGGCGGTGGGGAATATTGCGCTCGGCGAGCCTGGACCTGACCGGGTCGAGCTCCGGCACAGTGACTGCAAAGGCGGCGAAATTGGCTTGTTCTTGTCGGCTCTCACCAGCGAGCAGCGCCCGGGCGGCCTGAGACGTCAGGACCTCCAGGCGCCCGCGTGGCAATGGCAGGCGCAGACCTGCCTCCGGTGTCGCGAAGCTCTCCGCGCCCGAGAAGGCGCCGACGAAAGCCGCCTGCGCAGCCGGCTCCTGCGCCACCAGGAACACGGCGGACAGCCCGCTCGCGCCATTCTCGTGCTGCTGGAATGCCGGGTTCCAGAAATTCTGCGGTTCGTGCTGCTGGCACACGAAGAACCCGCACTCCGGCGCCGCCGCATTTTCGGCAAAGGCGAGCGAGAAGGCGACGCGGACCTCGCTGCCATCCGGCCGGCGCGCCTGCCGCTCGAAGAAGAAGGGCTCGAAATCGCCGATGCCCGCGGCCTGGAAGTCGTTGGCATCGCCGGCCGCATCGCGGCTTTCCAGCACCAGCATCGACATCCCCTCGCCGCGTGCCAGGCCATCGCGCACGAACGCGCCAAAGGAGAAGTGCCGAGCAGCGTGGGGCGGAATCAGCGTTGCGTCACCGACCGTGACCAGCTCGAGAAAGGCGCCGCGGAATTGGACGATCCGGTTCTCGGTGCCCCAGGGATGGCGGTTGCGCGCGCCGACCCTGAAGCCGAGATCGGCGTAGAAGGCGCCCGCCGCATCGAGGTCGGCGACGCCGATCACGAGATGATCGAGGCCGCGGGCGTTGGTCGTGTCAGGCATGGTCGAACCGTAGGCTTGACGCGCTACGGCTCGATAAAATGCGGCACGAAGCGCGAGGTGTTCTTGGTGATCGGAGTCGTATCCTCACGGACCCCGAGCCCGCAAGGCTGCGAGGCGACGAGCCAGGAGCCGAGCACCGGATAATTGCCGTCGAAATTCGGCAGCATCGCGGTCGCCTGCAGGATGAAGCCCTCGGCGCCGTAGGGACCGTCATCGCTGTCGCGCACCGCGCCGCCTTCGACGAGGGTCACATTGGCGCCCTCGCGCGAATAGAGCGGCTTGCGGACATGGCTTGAGCCGAGCTCCGCGCAACGCGGGTCGTCCTCGAAATAGGCGGGCAGCAGATTGGGGTGGCCGGGCGCCATCTCCCAGAGATAGGGCAACAGTCCCTTGCTGGAGACCAGCGCCTTCCAGGGCGGCTCGACGAACTGGCAGCGCGAGCCGGCGAGCGCCGAGGCATACTGCTCCCGGAACAGCCATTCCCAGGGATAGAGCTTGAACAGCAGCTCGATCGGCAGGCTGGCGCCGTCGCAGAAGCGCCCGTCGGCAAGCAGGCCGATCTCCTCGATGAAGGTGAAGCGGGCATCGATCCCGGCCTGGCCTGCGCAGTCGATCAGATAGTCGACCGTGCCCTTGTCCTCGAAGCTGCCCTGCACGCAAGTGAAGTGCATGCGCTCGGGCTTCGGGTTGCGCAGCTGACCGAAGGCGGCGATCAGGCGCTCGTGCAGCGAGTTGAATTGATCCGAGCCGCGCGAGATCACGCCGCGCGCCATCGCCTGCTCGAGCCAGTCCCATTGCACCACGGCCGCCTCGAATAGCGAGGTCGGCGTATCGGCGTTGTACTCGAGCAGCTTGGCCGGTCCTTTGCCGTCATAGGCGAGATCGAGCCGGCCGTAGAGATTGCGGTCGCCGCGCTGCCAGCTGTCGCGGATCAGGGCCCATTGCGCCTCGGGAATCGCGAGCCGGCGCAGGATCTGCTCATCCTTGAGCGCGCGCTCGACGAAGGCGAAGCACAGCCCTTCGATCTCACTGGTCGGCGCCTCGATATCCTCCTCGATCTCCTTCAGCGAGAAGGCATAGGCGACGCTCTCATCCCAATAGGTCTCCCCGTCGAGGGTGTGATAGGCGAAGCCGAGGCGCTCGACCTCAGCCTGCCAGTCCTTGCGTGGCGCTACGCGAAGCCGCTGCATGGTCAGGACGATGACGAAGAGGAGAAGGAGCGCGAAGACGAGCCGAAGCCGCCCCGCGAGGCGACGCTCGGCGTGCTCGCCATGCCGGTCGAGGAGATGTTGCGCGCGACCATCGCCTGGCCCGAGGTGGTCGTATAGGCGCGCGAGCGGCTGCTGCTGCCGCCATAGTAGCCACCACTGGACGATGAGGACGAGGAGCTGCGGGCCGGCTGCTCGCATTCGGGCCGGCCGGAGCCGGGCTGGCGCGTCCCGGGCGGGCAGGCCGAACTGGTCGGCGGCAGGAGCGGCTGGGCCGCACCGCCGCCGGACATGAACTGCCGCGCCAGCATGATTCCGGCGAGCGCCGGAATGAAGACCTGGGCGTTGTTCCAGACGGCGCTCTGGCAGCCGCTGGCGCCGAATTCCTGCTCGCAGGAGGCGCTGCTGGTGAACTTCTTGGCGTCGCGCAGATGGTTGGCCGAGGCTTCGTTGAAGCGCTGCTCGCACTGGCTGGCGCTGAGCTGGTTGGCGGCCCGGCACTCGGCGAGATTGTTGTAGATCAGCGAATCATCGGTCTCGCCGCCGGACAGCGACCAGTAGGTCGCGACCAGCACCACGCCCGCGGCGGCAAGCCCGATCTGGGTCGAGCGCTTCATCGACGCCTCCTCATTCGGTCATGCTGGCGGCGGCGAGCGTGCCGCTGAGAACGGCGATCACCGCCAGCATCGCCGCCGAGGGGATCCGATCCTCCTCGATCTTGCGCGACAGGTCGGGAATGACGATGCGGGCGAAGCCATAGGCGCCAAGCTGGATCAGCATGGCGATCACCGCCCAGATCACCAGGTCGGGAATGCTCGCCGCCTGCTCGATCGCCTTTTCGAGCGGAACCGAGAAGCCGATGAGATTGCCGCCGAAGGCGATCGCAGCGGAGAGATTGCCGCCGCGGATCAGCGCGATCTCGTCATGGTTGGTGAGCCGCATATAGACCGCGGCAAAACCGGCGATCAGCGCAAAGCCGACGCAGAAATAGAGAAGGAACGCCGGCAACCCGGCCATCGAGATCGTCATGCTGCCGCCCCTCGCATGCCATGATGGTCAAGGCGCTCACTATACGTCAGCAGCGCGCTTGCGCCAGACTGTCGCAGGGCGGATGGGAACGGCATTGCGCGCCTCGCCTCCGATAGGAATGCGAAGCGCGCCTTGTGATGGTCAGGCCAGCAATCGCGGAGCGATCAGACCAGGCGGCTCTGCACCACCGCCGCTTCGATGAAGCTGGCGAAGAGCGGATGCGGCTCGAACGGCCGCGACTTCAGCTCGGGATGGTACTGCACGCCGATGAACCAGGGATGGTCGGGGTACTCGACCGTCTCCGGCAGCAAACCATCCGGCGAGACGCCGCTGAAACGCAGGCCCTTGGCCTCGAGCATCTCGCGATAGCCCATATTGACCTCGTAGCGGTGGCGGTGCCGCTCGGAGATCTCGGTCGAGCCGTAGATCTTGGCGATCTTGGTGTCGTCAGAGAGCTTCGATTGATAGGCGCCGAGCCGCATCGTGCCGCCGAGATCGCCGCCGGAGAAGCGCTGCTCCAGCTCGTTGCCGCGCATCCACTCGGTCATCAGGCCGACCACGGGCTGCTGGGTCGGGCCGAACTCGGTCGAGTTGGCATCCTTGACGCCGGCGAGCGAACGCGCCGCCTCGATCACCGCCATCTGCATGCCGAAGCAGATGCCGAAATAGGGCACCTTGCGCTGCCGGGCGAAGCTCGCCGCCTTGATCTTGCCCTCGGCGCCGCGATGGCCGAAGCCGCCGGGCACGAGGATGCCGTGGACATGCTCGAGGAAGGGCGCCGGGTCTTCCTTCTCGAACACCTCGGATTCGATCCAGTCGAGATTGACCTTGACCCGGTTGGCGATGCCGCCATGGGTCAGCGCCTCGATCAGCGACTTATAGGCGTCCTTCATCCCGGTGTACTTGCCGACGATGGCGATGGTGACCTCGCCTTCCGGGTTCTTGATCCGCTCGGAGATGCGGCGCCAGTTGCTGATGTCAGGCGCGGTCTTGTCGTCCATGCCGAATGCGGCGAGCACCTCGGTGTCGAGGCCCTCGGCATGGTAGGAGAGCGGCACGTCGTAGATCGAGGCGACGTCGCGGGCCTCGATCACCGCCGTCTCACGGACATTGCAGAACAGCGCCAGCTTGCGGCGCTCCTCCACCGGGATCTCGCGGTCAGTACGGCAAAGCAGGATATCGGGCTGGATGCCGATCGAGCGCAATTCCGCGACCGAGTGCTGTGTCGGCTTGGTCTTCAGCTCGCCTGCGGTCGGGATATAGGGCAGCAGCGTCAGGTGGACGAAGATGCACTGGCCGCGCGGCAATTGCTGGCTGATCTGGCGGATCGACTCGAGGAAGGGCAGGCTCTCGATGTCGCCGACCGTGCCGCCGATCTCGACCAGCACGAAATCGTAGCCGTCATTGCCGGAGAGGACGAATTCCTTGATCGCGTTGGTGACGTGCGGAATCACCTGGATGGTGGCGCCGAGATAGTCGCCCCGGCGCTCGCGCGTCAGGATGTCCATGTAAATGCGACCGGTGGTGATGTTGTCGCCCTTGTTGCAGGGCCGGCCGGTGAAGCGCTCGTAATGGCCGAGATCGAGATCGGTCTCGGCACCGTCATCGGTGACGAAGACCTCGCCATGCTGATACGGGCTCATCGTGCCCGGATCGACATTGAGATAGGGGTCGAGCTTGCGCAGGCGGACCGTATGGCCACGCGCCTGCAGGAGAGCAGCCAGAGCAGCCGCCGCCAGGCCTTTGCCGAGCGAGGACACCACGCCGCCGGTGATGAAAACATACCGCGTCATGGGAGGTCACCTTTAACGCCTAGAGTTCGATTCGCTAAGCGGCTCGGTGCAGGCCGGTCCTGCGCCTTGCGCTTGTCCACAAAAGAGAAGGGCCGGTTTCCCGGCCCCTGCCCTTGTCCCGTCCCGGTCACCGCGTCGGTGTTCCCGGCTGCGGCGGTTGTGAGCCGCCTTGGTTCTGCATCCGCTGCAGCTGGTCGAAGACCCCGCCCGCGTTCGGAGCGGAGGGCCCGCTCGGAGTGGCCGGAGCGGTCGTGCCGGCCGGCGCCGGGGCACCGTCGATGATCGAGCGCTGCGTCCGCCCCTGCGTCGCCATCACAGCGAGCACGATCGAGGTGATGAAGAACAGGCCGGCGAGGATCGCAGTGGCGCGGGTCAGCGCGTTGGCCTGACCACGGCCGGTCATGAAGCCACCGACACCGCCGCCGCCGCCCGAGCCCATGCCGAGGCCGCCGCCTTCCGAGCGCTGCAGCAGCACGACGCCGACCAGCGCGATCACGATCAGCAAGTGAATGACGATGAGGACGTTCTGCATGGCTCTCGAAATGGGTATGGCGCGGGCGCCTGCCAAGATGGCGGCATCCCGCGGAACGGCGCTGCCCATAGCATGGGCTTTGCGCCCATGCCACCCGCGATTTTGATGCGGGGTCTCGATGTCCCTTGCGATCAGGCGCAGGCGCGCGCGATCGCCAGGAAGTCCTCGGCCTTGAGGCTGGCGCCGCCAACGAGCGCGCCGTCGACATTGGCGACGTTCATCAGCTCGGCGGCATTGCTCGGCTTGACCGAGCCGCCATAGAGCAGCCTGACGCCAGCGGCGGTGGCCTTGCCGAGAATGCGTCCGAGCTCGGCCCGGATCGCCTCGTGCATCTCGGCGACATCGGCCGCGGTCGGGGTCAGGCCCGTGCCGATCGCCCAGACGGGCTCATAGGCGACCACGAGCGAGACTGCCGTCGCGCCGTCCGGCACCGAGCCGCGCAGCTGCTTCTTCACGATCGCCAGCGCCTTGCCGGCCTCGCGCTCATCCCTGGTCTCGCCGACGCAGACAATCGGCGTCAGTCCGACCGCCAGCGCCGCCTCGGCCTTGGCCTTCACCTGCGCATTGCTCTCGCCATGCAGGGTGCGGCGCTCGGAATGGCCGACGATCGCGTAGGTCGCACCGGCATCGACCAGCATCGGCGCCGAGACTTCACCGGTATAGGCGCCGCTGTCATGGGCGCTGCAATCCTGCCCACCTGTCGCGATCCGCGAGCCGATCAGCGCAGCCGTCAGCGTGAACAGCAGCGTCGCGGGCGGGCAGATGGCGAGGTCGACGGCGCGCCGCAAGCTGGCGTCAGCGCCCTTCGCCACCTCGGCGGCGATGGCGAGATCCGCCTTCAGCCCGTTCATCTTCCAGTTGCCCGCCACCAGCGGCTTGATCGTTCGCGTCACGTCTGCTCTCCAAATCTTGTCCGTTCGGCTCTACCAATGCCGTCCCTTGATCGCAATCGAGGCCGGTCGCGGTGATTGCCGGAAGACGCCGGTCTACCTATAAGCGGCGCGCAGCGGCATGCCCGCGAGAGGATTAGGAAGACCAGACCATGATGATGCAGGGCATCCGCAAGGCGGGGCAGAGCTTGATCGGCAAGCTCATCATCGCCGTGATGTTCGGTTTCCTGATCATCTCCTTCGCGATCTGGGGCATCGGCGACATCTTCCGCGGCTATGGCCGCAACGCCGTCGCCGTCGTCGGCAAGACCGAGATCGGCCTCGAGCAGGTGCGCACCGCCTATCAGAACGAAGTTCAGCAGCTGCAGCGCCAGCAGCGCCGCCAGATCAGCCCCGAGCTGGCGCGGGCGCTCGGCCTCGACCAGCGCGTGCTCTCTCGCCTCGTCACCGACGCGACGCTCGACCAGACCGCGACGAAGATGGGCCTCGCCGTCTCCGACGAGACCGTGCGCAACATCCTGTTCGCCGATCCGAACCTGAAGAATGCCGCCGGCCAGTTCGATCCCGCCCGCTTCAACGAGCTCCTGCGCGCGATCGGAATGAACGAGCAGCAGTTCGTGCGCGAGCAGCGCGCTGCGACGATGCGCCAGGAGCTCGCCGAAATGGTGGTCGGCGCCGTCACGGCTCCCGGCGCACTGCAGGAGCTCGGCCATCGCCTGCGCCATGAGCAGCGCGAGATCGCCTATATCACCCTGCCCGAGAGCGCTGCCGGCGAGATCGCCGCCCCCACCGATGAGGTGCTGCGCAAGTATTTCGACGAGCGCAAGGCCGCCTTCCGCGCCCCCGAATACCGCACCGCCAATGTGCTCGTCCTGACGGCCGCCAGCCTGGCCGACCCGAGCAAGGTCAGCGATGCCGACGCCCGCGCCCGCTACGAGCAGGTCAAGGCGCAGCGCTTCGGCTCGGCCGAGCGCCGCACGGTCCAGCAGATCGGCTTCCCCTCGATGGAGGAAGCCAAGGCCGCCAAGGCGAAGATCGCCGCCGGCGAGACCTTCGAGGCGGTCGGCGCCAGCCGCAATGTCGCCGAGGCCGATCTGACGCTCGGCACCTTCACCCGTGAGGGCCTGTTCGATCCGGCCGTGCGCGACGCCGCTTTCGCACTGGCGCAGGGCGCGGTCAGCGAACCCGTGCAGGGTGGTTTCGGCGTCGTGCTGCTGCGCGTGCCGACAATCGAGGCGGCAAGGCTCAAGGGCTTCGAGGAGGTCGCCGACGAGGTCCGTCGCGATGTTGCGACGAGCCGCGCCGCCGAGCAGATGACCGAGCTGCACGACAAGATCGAGGACCAGCGCGCCTCGGCCAAGCCCCTGCCCGAGATCGCCAAGGAGTTCGGCCTGGCGCTGCGCAGCTTCGGCCCGGCCGATTCCAGCCTCGGCAAGGCCGACGGCACGCAGGAGACCTCCCTGCCCGGCGGCGACACGACGCTGCAGGCGCTCTTCCGCTCCGATATCGGCGTCGACAACGAGGCGATCCGCTTGCCGAACAATGGCGGCTATGTCTGGTACGACGTCAGCAAGATCGATCCGCCGCGCGAACGCGGCTTCGACGAGGTCAAGGCCGAAGTCGAGAAGCAATGGCGCGCCGACGAGGTCGCCTCCCGCCTCTCAGCCCAGGCCCGCGAAATCGTGCAGAAGCTCGACGCCGGCGAGAAGCTCGACGCGCTTGCCTTCGCGCAGGGACTTGCTTTGGAGGATGCGACGCTCGGCCGGCAGGACCAGAGCGAGGCGCTGCCGCGCAATGTCGTCTCGCTGGTCTTCGGCACGCCCGCCGGCAAGGCCGGCTCGGCTGCGGTCGACAATGCCGGCCGCATCGTCTTCCAGGTCAAGACCGCGACGGTCAGCCCCTATGTCCGCACTACCGAGGATGCCGAGAACTTTGTACGGCTGCTGACGTCGAGCATCAGCGAGGACATCCTCGCCCAATATGTCGGCAAGCTGCAGAGCGATCTCGGCGTCCAGGTCAACCAGGCGGCGCTGCGCAACGCCACCGGCGGCCAGAACTGAAGCAGGGCGCATGGATCCGACCGCCGATTTCGCCCGCTTCGCCGCCGCCTACGCGGCCGGCGAGCCGCAATTGCTGACGCTGTCGCTGGTCGGCGATTGCGAGACGCCGGTCGCCGCCTTCCTGAAGCTGCGCCACGCCTATAAGGGGCCGGCCTTCCTGCTGGAGTCGGTCGAGGGCGGCGCCGTGCGCGGCCGCTACTCGATGATTGGTCTCGATCCCGACCTGATCTGGCGCTGCCATCGCGGTGAGGCCTCGCTCCGCCGCCTGGCACAGGACGAGGATTTCGTCGCCGACCCACGTCCGGCCTTCGAGTCCCTGCGCGCTTTGCTCGCCGAGAGTGCCATTCCCGATCGCGACGGCCTGCCGCCGATGGCGGCCGGCGTCTTCGGCTATCTCGGCTATGACATGGTGCGCCTGATGGAACGCCTGCCGGAGCCCAAGGCGACCGGCCCGGGCGTGCCCGACGCCATCCTGACGCGGCCGACGCTGATGGTGGTGTTCGATTCGATCCGCGACGAGATCACCGTGGTGACGCCGGTGCGGCCTCAGGCCGGCGTCCCGGCCCGCGCCGCTCATGAGCGGGCGCAGGAGCGGCTCGACGCGGTGGTGCGGGCGCTCGAAGGCCCACTGCCCGACGAGGCCGGAATCGATATCACGGCGATCCCGCATCCGGAATCGACCTCGAACACCAGCGAGGCCGAGTTCCACGCCATGGTCGCGACGGCGCAGGAATATGTCCGCGCCGGCGACATCTTCCAGGTCGTGCTCTCGCAGCGTTTCGAGGCGCCGTTCGAACTGCCGCCCTTCGCGCTCTACCGCGCGCTGCGGCGGCTCAACCCGGCGCCCTTCCTCGGATATCTCGACTTCGAGGCCTTCCAGATCGTCTGCTCCAGCCCCGAGATCCTGGTGCGACTGCGCGACGGCAAGGTCACGATCCGGCCTATCGCCGGCACGCGACCGCGCGGCGCGACGCCGGCGGCCGACGAAGCGCTTGCCGAAGAATTGCTGGCCGACCCGAAGGAGCGGGCCGAACATCTGATGCTGCTCGACCTCGGCCGCAACGATGTCGGGCGGGTCGCGGAGATCGGCAGCGTCAACGTCACCGATTCCTTCTTCATCGAGCGCTACAGCCAGGTGATGCACATCGTCTCGAACGTCGAGGGACGCATCTCCGGCGAGCATGACGCGCTCTCGGCGCTCGCGGCCGGCTTCCCGGCCGGCACCGTCTCCGGCGCGCCGAAGGTGCGCGCCATGGAGATCATCGACGAGCTCGAAAAGGACGGGCGCGGCGCCTATGGCGGCTGCATCGGCTATTTCGGCGCCAATGGCGAGATGGACACCTGCATCGTCCTGCGCACCGCGGTCGTCCAGGATGGCCGCATGCAGGTCCAGGCCGGCGCCGGCATCGTCTACGATTCGAACCCGGCCTCCGAACAGCTCGAATGCATCAACAAGGCCAAGGCCCTGTTCAAGGCGGCGGAGGAAGCCGTGCGCTTCGCGGCTCGCAGCCGGCGGGGACAGTGATCCGGCAGCGCATGTTCGCATGCGCCCCTCCCGAAGACGCATGCCTGCTCACTTGCGCGGCATGTTTTGGCCCGCGCATATTGCCGGTAGTCGAGAGCGCCGCTCCCTAGCCTCAAGGTTGCTTCGGGCGGCCACTCAGCAATCACGATCGACCCTGCCCGCTGGCGCAAATGCCTGAAGCGGACCGACAGGGTTCGGCGACAATGGAGAGGAAACCATGCGTTTGCGCGCAACCATGATCGGCAGCGGTCTTGCCCTGGCGCTTCTGGCCGGAACGGCTGCCTTCGCCCAGCAGGCCCAGAAGGTGACGGTCGCGGTCACCGCCATCGTCGAGCACCCGGCGCTCGATGCCGCCCGCGACGGCGTCAAGAAGGCGCTGGAGGAGGCCGGCTACAAGGACGGCACCAACCTCACCTTCCGCTATGAATCGGCGCAGGGCTCCCCAGCGACGGCGGCGCAGATCGCCCAGAAATTCGCCGGCGAGAACCCGACTGTGATCGTCGCGATCGCGACGCCCTCCGCCCAGGCGATGGTGACGGCGACGCAGACGATTCCCGTGGTGTTCACCGCCGTGACCGACCCGGTCGCGGCCCAGATCGTCAAGGACAGGCAGGCGCCGGGCGGCAACGTCACCGGCATCTCCGATTTCTCGCCGCTCGAGGCCCAGTTCGACCTGATCAAGGAGCTGGTCCCCGCGGCCAAGAAGATCGGCGTCATCTACAATCCGGGCGAGGCCAACAGCGTCGCGCTCCTCAACGCCGTCAAGGCGCTGGCGCCTGCCCGCAGCCTGCAAATCGTCGAGGCTTCGGCCGGCCGCACCGCCGATGTCTCCGCCGCCGCGCAGAGCCTGGTCGGCAAGGTCGACGCGATCTACCTGCCGACCGACAACACCATCATCTCGGCGCTCGGCACGGTGCTGGCTGTCGGCACCGACAACAAGCTGCCCGTCTTCACCGGCGACACCGAGTCGGTCCAGAAGGGTTCGGTCGCCTCGATCGGCTTCGACTACTTCCAGGTCGGCGTCGAAACCGGCGCGGTCGTCGTGCGCGTCCTCAAGGGCGAGAAGCCCGGCACCATCCCGGTCAAGAACGCCAGCGGCAGCAACCTCGTCATCAACGCCAAGGCGGCTGCCGCCATGGGCGTGACGATCCCGGCCGCCGTGCAGGCCCACGCCAAGCAGGTGATCAACTGACCTGATAACGCGGCGGCGCCCCGCGCCGCCGCGACCGGCCGCCTCCCCATTCCAGAACAGAACAAGCAGGGCGACCGATGAGTCTCATCGCTACCCTGGGCGCCATCGAGATCGGACTGGTGTTCGCTCTCGTGGCGCTCGGCGTCTACATCACCTTCCGCGTCCTCGACTTTCCCGACCTGACGGTCGACGGCACCTTGCCGCTCGGCGCCGCCGTCGCGGCGGCGATGATCGCAGGCGGCGTCAACCCCGTCTTCGCCACGCTGGCGGCGATCATCGCCGGTTGTCTCGCCGGCAGCGTCACCGCCTGGCTCAATATCCGCTTTTCGATCCTGCATCTGCTCGCCGGCATCCTGACGATGACGGCGCTGTTCTCGATCAATCTGCGGGTGATGGGCGTGCCCAACATCCCGCTGATGAACCGGCCGACGGTGATCGACTTCTTCACCTGGCTGAACCCCTTCATCGCCGCCATGGGGCTGCCCGCCCGCCCGACCCTGCGCGTGCTCGCGCTGCTGATCATCGTCACCGTGATCGCCGCGCTGCTCGCCCGCTTCCTCAAGACCGAGTTCGGCCTCGCCATGCGCGCCACCGGCGCCAATCCGCGCATGGCGCGGGCGCAGGGCATCCGCACCGACATGTACATCTATGTCGGCGTCGCCCTCTCCAACGGCCTCGTGGCGCTGGCCGGCGCCCTGTTCGCGCAGACGGCAGGCTTCGCCGATGTCAGCATCGGCACCGGCACCATCATCGCCGGCCTCGCCGCCGTCATCCTCGGCGAGACCATCTTCCGCACCAAGTCCATCGTCGTCGCGGTGTTTTCCTGCCTGATCGGCGCCATCGCCTATCGCCTCGCCATCGCGCTCGCCTTGAATGCCGGCTGGCTCGGCCTGCGCGCTTCCGATCTCAACCTCGTCACGGCGGTGCTGGTCGGCATCGCCCTGATGCTGCCTGGTGTCGCCAATCCGCTGCGCAGCCTGTTCAAGCGGAGCGCGCCATGATCAGCGTCCGGGACGTCCATGTCACCTTCGGGCGCGGCACGCCGCTGGAGAATCGGGCGCTGCGCGGTCTTGACCTCACCGTGGCCGAAGGCGAGTTCATCACCGTCATCGGCTCGAACGGCGCCGGCAAGTCGACGCTGCTCAATGTCCTCAGCGGCGACGCCCGGGCCGAGCGCGGCACGGTCGAAGTCGACGGCATCGACGTGACGCGTTGGCCGACGCCCAAGCGCGCCAGCCTGATCGCCCGCGTCTTCCAGGACCCGATGGCCGGCACCTGCGAGCGCCTGACGATCGAGGAGAACATGGCGCTGGCCCAGGCCCGCGGTCGCGCCCGTGGCCTGGGCGCGGCGCTCGACCGCTCGCGCCGGTCCCTGTTTCGCGACAAGCTGGCGGTGCTCGGCCTCGGCCTGGAGAATCGCCTTGGCGACTCGATGGGGCTGCTGTCGGGCGGGCAGCGCCAGGCGGTCAGCCTGCTGATGTCGACACTGGCGGGCACCAAGACGCTGCTGCTCGACGAGCACACCGCGGCGCTCGATCCGCGCACCGCAGCCTTCGTGCTCGACCTGACCCGGCGCATCGTCGAGGAGCAGAAGCTGACCGCGCTGATGGTCACCCATTCGATGCGCGACGCGCTCGACCACGGCAGCCGAACCGTGATGCTGCACGAGGGCAAGGTCGTCTTCGACATCGCCGGCGAGCGCCGCAAAGCAATGGACGTGCCGGACCTCTTACGCCTGTTCAAGCAGGTGCGCGGCGAGGAACTCTCCGACGACAGCCTGCTGCTGAGCTGAGACCTCCGCCGTCATTCCGGGGCGACGCGAAGCGGCGAGCCCGGAACCCATGGCCGCGACATCGCTCCAGTTCGTCATGCTCGCCCTTGTGGCGAGCATCCACGTCTTGGACACCGCACGCGATCAGTGATGCAAAGACGTGGATGGTCGGGACAAGCCCGACCATGACGGAAAGGGCAGTGTTCATGGATTCCGGGCTCAGGCCTGCGGCCTGCCCCGGAATGACGATGCAGGTTCTCAGGCTCGAATCTTCACGTTCCGCGCCAGGAAATCGATGAAGGCGCGCATCCGCGCCGGCACGAAGCCGCCCTGGCCGAGATAAACGGCGTGGATCACCTCGATGTCGCCGGCATTGAAATCCTCCAGCACCGTGACGAGCCGCCCAGCGGCGACCTCGGCCTGGGTATGAAAGCGCCCCAGCCGCGCCAGGCCAACGCCGGCGACTGCGAGCTGGCGCGCGATCTCGCCGTCGCCGACCTGCGTGTTGCCGAGCGCGGCGATCGAGATCAGTGCGCCGTCGACGCGAAACGGCCAGCCCTCTACCGAGCGGGCGAAATTGAAGCCGATCAAGTTGTGCTTCACCAGATCGGCCGGCGTCTTCGGCTCGCCATGGCGGGCGAGATAGTCAGGGGAAGCGACGACCGCGACACCGCTCTCGCCGATCTTGCGGGCCATCAACTGGTTGCCGCGGAGGGGACCGGGTGCGACGCGGATCGCGATATCGGCCCGCTCCTCGATCAGATCGACGACCTGGTCGGTGAAGACGAGATCGACCGAGAGCTCGGGATGCTCGGTGAGGAAAGCCGGCAGCAGCGGCAGCAGAATTTGATTGCCGAAGGCGACATTGGCATTGACCCGCACCCGCCCGCGCGGTGCCCGGCCCGCCGCCGCCTCGCACTCGGCTTCAGCGATGTCGGAGAGGATGGTGACGCAGCGCTGGTGGAAGGCCTGGCCCTCGGCGGTCAGTTGCAGCTTGCGCGTCGAGCGGTTGATCAGCCGCGCGCCGAGCCTGGCCTCCAGCCGCGTGACCAGCTTGCTGACGGCCGACGGCGTCATGCCGAAGAGCTTGGCCGCGGCTGAGAAGCCGCCGCGCTCGACCACGGCCGCGAACACTTCCATTTCGCCGGAGCGGTTGCTGAGCAGGGTTGCCATAGTGAACTCAAATCACAAGTGATGTTACGAGCGGCATCCTAGTTCAAATCGCTGCACTGCACCATCTGGCTGGGCATCATTCCCTCTCGCCTGGCGCGGAGCGTCCCATGCCCATTGCCGTCTATGCCCTCACCGCCGGTGCCTTCGGCATCGGCACCACCGAATTCGTCATCATGGGCCTGTTGCTGCAGGTCGCCGCCGATCTCGGCGTCTCCGTGGCGATGACCGGCCTGCTCATCTCAGGCTACGCGCTCGGCGTCTTCGTCGGGGCGCCTGTCCTCACGCTCGCCACCCGCAAGCTGCCGCGCAGGCAGGTGCTGATCCTGCTGATGGCGATCTTCACCCTCGGCAACATCGCCTGTGCGCTCGCGCCGAGCTACGGCCTCCTGATGGCGGCGCGCATCGTCACCTCGCTGGCGCACGGCACCTTCTTCGGCGTCGGCTCGGTCGTCGCGACCAGCCTCGTCCCCGAGGACAAGAAGGCCTCGGCCATCGCGGTGATGTTCACCGGCCTTACCATCGCGACCCTGCTCGGTGTCCCCGCCGGCGCCTGGCTCGGCCTGCATTTCGGCTGGCGCGCCACCTTCTGGACCATCGCCGCGATCGGCGTCATCGCCATGCTGGTGCTCGCCCGTCTCGTCCCGGCCGACAAGGGCAAGGTCGAGGTCGCGCCGCTGCGCCAGGAGCTCGCCACCCTCGCCGATCCGCAGGTCCTGCTCGGCCTCGCCATGACTGTGCTCGGCTTCGGCGGCGTCTTTGCGGTCTTCACCTATATCCAGCCGATCCTGGTCGAGATCACCGGCTTCTCGCAGGAGGCCGTCTCGCCGATCCTGCTGCTCTTCGGCCTCGGTCTGATCGTCGGCAACATGCTCGGTGGCAAGTTCGCCGACCGCAACCTGCCGGTGGCTTTGCTCGCGACCACCGCGACGCTCGCCATCGTGCTCTTCGCCATGACGGCGACGCTACGCTCGCCTGTCGCAGTGACGATCTTCGTCGGCCTGATCGGCGCCGCCGCCTTCGCCACTGTCGCGCCGTTGCAGATGCGCGTGCTCGACAAGGCGGGACCGGCCGGGCGCAATCTCGCCTCCAGCCTCAACATCGCCGCCTTCAACCTTGGCAATGCCTTCGGCGCCTGGCTCGGCGGCGTCACCATCGACCACGGCCCGGGCCTTGCCGCTGTGACCTGGGTCGCCGCCTTGGTGCCGCTGGCGAGCCTGGTTCTGGCGCTGATCAGCCTGCGCCTCGACAAGCGCCCGCAGACGGCGCTGCAGACCGCTCCTGCCTCCTGTCCGCAGTGAATGTCATCAAAGACTTGGAACAAGGAATTCGACCATGGACTACCGATATCTCGGCCGCTCCGGCCTCAAGGTTCCCGCTCTCAGCTTCGGCGCCGGCACCTTCGGCGGCCAGGGCCCGCTCTTCAGCAACTGGGGCACCAGCGACGCCAAGGAAGCGACCCGCCTCGTCGACATCTGCCTGGAAGCTGGCGTCAACCTGTTCGACACCGCCGACGTCTATTCGAACGGCGCCTCCGAAGAAGTCTTGGGCGCCGCGATCAAGGGCCGGCGCGACAAGGTTCTGATCTCGACCAAGCTGACCCTGCCGATGGGCGACGGCCCCAACGAGGCCGGCTCCTCGCGCAGCCGCCTGATCGCCGGCACCGAGGCCGCACTGCGCCGGCTCGGCTCCGACCATATCGACCTGCTCCAGCTTCATGCCTTCGACGCCTTCACGCCAATCGAGGAAGTGCTGTCGACGCTCGACGCACTGGTCCGCGCCGGCAAGATCCGCCAGGTCGGCGTCTCCAATTTCGCCGGCTGGCAATTGATGAAGTCGCTGGCGCTGGCCGAGAAGCACGGTTTCCCGCGCTATGTCGCCCATCAGGTCTATTATTCGCTGGTCGGCCGCGACTACGAGTTCGACCTGATGCCGCTCGGTCTCGACCAGGGCGTCGGCGCGCTGGTCTGGAGCCCGCTCGGCTGGGGTCGCCTCACCGGGAAGATCAGGCGCGGCCAGCCGCTGCCCGAAGGCAGCCGCCTGCACCAGACCGCCGATTTCGGCCCGCCGGTCGACGACGAGAAGCTCTACGCCATCGTCGACGTGCTCGACGAACTCGCCAAGGAGACCGGCAGGAGCATCCCGCAGATCGCGATCAACTGGCTGCTGCAGCGTCCTGCCGTCGCCTCCGTGATCATCGGCGCCCGCAATGAGCAGCAATTGCGCGACAATCTCGGCGCCGTCGGGTGGGCCCTGACGCCAGAGCAGATCGCCCGGCTCGATAAGGCGAGCGCTATCGTTCCGCCCTACCCGGCCTTCCCCTACCATCGCCAGGAGGGCTTCGCCCGGCTCAACCCGCCGGTCGTTTAAGGTTCAAAGTTCGTCTGAGGTCATCCCGGACGCAGCGAAGCGGAGATCCGGGACCCATGCCTGAACCGATCCGAATGAGGTTCCGGCATGGGTCCCGGGTCGGGCTTCGCCCGCCCGGGACGACTTCGTTTGAAGGATAGTCGACACAGCTTGATTTTTTTCGCGCGGCCTTGTCGGCTGCCGGCCCGGCCGAACGTCCTTGGCCTGAACCGGAGCGCTGCGCATGCACTACGCCATCCTTTGCTATCATTCCGAAGAGGTCGTCATGGCCTGGACGAAGGAGCAGAACGACGAGGTCATGGGCCGCCTCGAAAAGGTCCGCCAGCGCATCGCCAAGGAAGGCAAGCTCGGCCCGGTCGCGCGCCTGCTGCCGACCACGGCGGCCACGACGCTGCGCAAGGACCGCGACCCGCCGCTGATCATCGACGGCCCCTTCGCCGAGACCAAGGAGCAGTTCCTCGGCTTCTACATCGTCGACGTCGCCGATCTCGACGAGGCGCTCGGCATCGCGCGCGAGCTTGGCGAGGCCAATCCGGGCGGCGCCTTCGAGGTCCGTCCGCTCGCCGTCTATTACCCGGCCGGAGTCTGATCATGGCCGAGATCGCCTGGATCCATGCGGCGCTGACCTCGGCGCGCCCTCAGGCGATCAGCGCCCTCTTGCGCTATTTCCGCGATCTCGACATCGCCGAGGAGGCCTATCAGGAGGCCTGCCTCAGGGCGCTCCGGACCTGGCCGCAGAACGGCCCGCCGCGCGATCCGGCCGCCTGGCTGATCTTCGTCGGCCGCAATGTCGCGCTCGATCAGGTCAGGCGGCAGAAGAAACAGGAGGCCCTGCCGGACGAGGAGCGGCTCTCCGACCTCGGCGACGCCGAGAGCGAGGTCGCCGAGCGGCTCGACGGCGGCCATTACCGCGACGACATCCTGCGCCTGCTCTTCATCTGCTGCCATCCCGATCTGCCAGCGACGCAGCAGGTTGCGCTCGCCCTGCGCATCGTCTCTGGACTGAGTGTCAAGCAGATCGCCCGCGCCTTCCTCGTCGGCGAGAGCGCGATGGAACAGCGCATCACCCGCGCCAAGGGCCGGGTCGCCGCCGCGAACGTGCCGTTCGAGACACCCGGTGCGGTCGAGCGTGCCGAGCGTCTCGCAGCGGTGGCGGCGATGCTCTATCTCGTCTTCAACGAGGGCTATTCCGCCAGCGGCGCCGAGAGCGACCGCCGCCGCCCCTTCAGCGAGGAAGCGATCCGATTGACGCGGCTATTGCTGCGGCTGTTCTCGACCGAGCCCGAGATCATGGGCCTCCTGGCGCTGATGCTGCTCCAGCACGCCCGCGCCGCAGCAAGGCTGGACGCAAACGGCCAGATCATTCTGCTCGAGGATCAGGACCGCACGCTCTGGGACCGCGAGATGATCGCCGAGGGGCTGGCGCTGGTCGACAAGGCAATGCGCCACCGCCGGCCCGGCGCCTACCAGATCCAGGCGGGGATCGCCGGCGTTCACAGCCGCGCCGCACAGCCGGATGAGACCGACTGGGCCCAGATCGACCTGCTCTACGCCACGCTGGAGCATATCCAGCCCTCGCCGGTGATCACGCTCAACCGCGCCGTCGCCGTAGCCAAGCTGCGTGGGCCGGAGGCGGCGCTCGCCATGGTCGAGCCACTGGAACAGCAGCTCTCGGGCTATTTCTACTTCTTCGGGTTCAAGGGCTGGCTGCTGATGCAGCTCGGCCGCGACCGCGAGGCTCGCACGATCTTCGACCGCGCCATCGCGCTCGCCGGCTCGGCCAGCGAAGCCGCCCATATCCGCCAGCACATCGACCGGCTGATGCGAGAGAGCGGGCAGGCCGCAGCCGGCTGAGGTCGGCGACGGAGCACTGCTGAAATTTTTCAAGGCGCGGTGTCGGCACCGCGCCCGCTCGTTCGTCCTTGCTCCAAAGGGGCAACGAGCGGACGGCGCCAGCGAGACCTGGCTAAAGCCGAAAACTCGTCGATGACAACAGCTTGCTTCGGAATCCTGAGTTCCAGGATTCCGAAGCGGCCATTGCAGCGAGGAGACCGATCATGACGCAGACCACCGTCAGCAAGGAAGACTGGATCGCCGCCCGCAAAGCCCTGCTCATCAAGGAAAAGGAGTTGACGCGCCAGCGTGATGCGATCGCCGCCGAGCGCCGTGCCTTGCCGCGCATCCGGATCGAGAAAACTTATGTCTTCGACACCCCGACCGGGAAGCAGACGCTCGCCGACCTGTTCCGCGGCCGCAGCCAGCTCATCGTCAAGCATTTCATGCTCGCTCCCGGCCAGATAGAGGGCTGCGTCGGCTGCTCCTTCGAGGCCGACCATGTCGAGGGCGTGCTGCAGCATCTCGAACGACATGACGTCGCCTATGTCGCCGTGGCGCGGGCGCCGCTCGCCGAGATCGAGGCCTACAGGAACCGCATGGGCTGGAACTTCCACTGGGTCTCGTCCCATGGCAGCGACTTCAACTACGATTTCGACGTCTCCTACACGCCGGAGCAGCTCGCCAACGCCTTCTACAATTTCGAGACGATCGCCTCGCCGCTGGAGGACCTTTCCGGCCATACCGTCTTCGAGAAGGATGGCGGTGGCGCGATCTACCAGACCTATTCGACCTTCGGCCGCGGCGCCGAAGAGGTGCTCGGCACCTACATGTATCTCGACCTGACGCCGAAGGGCCGCAACGAGACCGGCCCCGCCGGCAACCTCACCGACTGGGTCCGTCCCCACGATCGCTACGACACGCCCGGCAAGACCGACATGACCGGCCGCTGGCGTGAGGAGCCGGCCGCCTGCTGCCACGCGCCCGCAGCGGGCTGAGGCGTAGTGGCTGGAGCCCAAAAAAATTTTCAACCGCAGTGTCGGATCGCCCTAGGCGCCCACGTCCTTGCAGCAGACGGGCGGAACAACGGCCCGAAATGCCTGAACAGGAGTAAGCCATGCTCACCTACATCGCCATCGCCGTGCTCGCCCTTGTCGCCGGCCTCCTCATTGTCGCCGCACGCAAGCCCGATATCTTCGAGGTCAGCCGTTCCGCGACGATCCGGGCGACGCCCGAGCGCATCTTCGCCTTGCTCGCGGACTTCCAGGAATGGGGCGCCTGATCGCCCTATGAGAAGAAGGATCCGGCGATGAAGCGCAGCTTCAAGGGCGCGACTTCCGGCGTCGGTGCCGTCTATGTCTTCGACGGCAACAAGCAGGCCGGCACCGGCGAGCTCGCCATCGTCGAGGTCCAGGCACCGGTGAAGCTCGCCGTCACCCTCGACATGACCAAGCCGATGGCCTGCCACAACCTGATCACCTTCACGCTCGCCCCGGCTGAAGCCGGCACGCTGGTGACCTGGCGGATGGAAGGCGCCTGCCCGTTCCTCGGCAAGGTCATGGGCACGATCTTCAACATGGACCGCATGGTCGGCGACGATTTCGAGAAGGGCCTCGCCGCCCTCAAGCAGGCGACAGAGCGGCCGCAACTGGTTGCTGCCGCCGCCTGACCACGGCGCATTCGACTGTTCACCCCAGAGAAGCAAAGCAAAGGAGGAAGAGCCATGACCAACACAGCAGAACTCGACAAGCCGCAGGACCAGGCTCACGACATGAGCGCCTGCATGACCAAGCCCCAGGCGGAGCACGACTGGCTCCTCCAGCTCGTCGGCGAATGGACCTATGAGACCGAATGCATGATGGGTCCGGACCAGCCGCCGATGAAGTCTTCAGGCACGCAGTCCTACTCGTCCATCGGCGGGCTCTGGCTCGTCGGCGACGGCACCGGCTGCATGCCCGACGGCAGCCCGGCGACGACCCGGATCACGCTCGGCTATGATCCACTGAAGGAACGCTATGTCGGCTCCTTCATCGGCTCGATGATGGGCAATCAGTGGGTCTATACCGGCACGCGCAGCGCCGATGGCACCGTGCTGACCCTCGACACCGAAGGTCCGGACTTCACCAAGCCCGGCAAGACGGCCGCCTATCAGGACATCGTCGAGATCAAGAGCCCGGACCACCACGTCCTGTCCTCGCGCGGCAAGGGCGAGGATGGCCAGTGGGTCCAGTTCATGACGGCGCATTATCGCCGGGTGAAGTGACCGCTATCGCCGGCATATGGAACCATCTGTCGAGGGCGCGGAGCGACCAGCTCCGCGCCCTCGCGCTTGACCGGCGCGCGCGTTCGGGGGCATGTGCAGCCCTGAGAAACTGGGTGGGAACGGCCTAGACGCGATGCGCATCCTGCTGATCGACAATTACGACAGCTTCACCTGGAACCTGGTCCACCTGATCGGCGGGCTCGGGGCCAAGGTCGACGTGCGCCGCAACGATACGCTGTCGGTCAGCGAGGCCCTCGCCGGCGACCACGACGCGGTCGTGCTCTCGCCCGGCCCCTGCACGCCGAACGAGGCCGGCATCTGCCTCGATCTCGTGCGCGAGGGCGCAAACAGGAAACCGATCTTCGGCGTCTGCCTCGGCCTGCAAGCGATCGGCCAGGTCTTCGGCGGCGAAGTCGTGCGCGCGCCCCTGCCGATGCACGGCAAGGTCTCGACCATCACCCATCGCGCCCGTGGCCTGTTCCACGGCATCAACGGTCCGCTCGAGGCGACGCGCTATCACTCGCTCGTCATCCGCAGGGAAAGCTGCCCGGCAGAGCTCTCGATCGAGGCCGAAGCCGGCGACGAGATGATCATGGCGCTGTCGCATCGCGATCTGCCGGTGCATGGCGTGCAGTTCCACCCCGAGAGCATCGCCTCGGAGCATGGGGCGACGATCCTACGCAATTTCCTCGATCTCGCCGAGCGATGGTCGCGCCAGAACGCCCCAGAGCGGGATGCGAAAAAGTGGGAACCGGTTTTTCGCGTCGATCCCGCTCTGAACCCCTAGAATCGATCACGTTTATGATTTTGGATCGGTTCGATCCAAAATCATCGTGATCTTCGCCGCCCTTTCCGCGACAGCCTGATCGATCGAGTTCCCATGGACGACTTCAAACCCTTCATCGCCAAGGTCGCGACCGGCGCCTCGCTGTCGCGCGAGGAAGCTCGCGACGCCTTCGAGGCCATGCTCTCCGGCGAGGTCACCAATGCGCAGGCCGCCGCCTTCCTGATGGCGCTGCGCGTGCGCGGCGAGACCACCGAAGAGATCGCCGGCGCGGTCACCGCCATGCGCGCGCGCATGCTCACCGTGGAAGCGCCGGCTGATGCCATCGACATCGTCGGCACCGGTGGCGATGCCTCGGGCTCCTACAATGTCTCGACCCTCGCCTCGATCATCGTCGCGGCCTGCGGCGTCCCGGTCGCCAAGCACGGCAACCGCGCCGCGTCCTCGCGCTCCGGCGCCGCCGACGTGCTGACTGCGCTCGGCGTCAAGGTCGGGTTGGAGCCGGCCGCCACCGAACGCTGCATCGCGCAGGCTGGCGTCGGCTTCATGTTCGCGCCGACCCATCATGCCTCGATGCGCCATGTCGGACCGGTGCGCACCGAGCTCGGCACCCGCACCATCTTCAACCTGGTCGGCCCGCTCTCGAACCCAGCCGGCGTCAAGCAGCAATTGATCGGCGCCTTCTCCGAGACCTGGCTGGAGCCGATGGTCAAGGTGCTGCAATCGCTCGGCTCGAAGAGGGTCTGGGCCGTGCACGGCTCCGACGGGCTCGACGAGATCACCACGACCGGCCCGACCCGCGTCGTCGCGCTGAAGGACGGCAAGATCGAGAGCTTCTCGATCGCCCCGGAAGACGTCGGCATCGCCCGCGCCAAGCCTGAGGATCTGCGCGGCGGCGAGCCGGCACAGAACGCGCAGGCACTGCAGGAGGTGCTTGGCGGGGCGAAGAGCGCCTTCCGCGACATCGCCGCCTTCAACGCCGCAGCCGCGCTCGTCGTTGCCGGCAAGGCGGCAGCGCTCGGCGAGGGGCTGGCGCAAGCCTATGCGGTGCTGGACAATGGCAAGGCCAAGGCGGCGCTCGCGACCCTCGTCGCCAGCTCCAATGCGTGAGGCTGCCCATGTCCGATATCCTCAGGCGGATCGAGGCCTATAAGCGCGAGGAGATCGCGGCGGCCCGTGCCGCCGTGCCGCAGGCCGAGATCGAGAAGCGCGCCACGACAATGCCCGCGCCGCGCGACTTCATCGGCGCGCTGGAAGAAAAGCACCGCGCCGGCGGCCCGGCCCTGATTGCCGAGATCAAGAAGGCCTCGCCCTCCAAGGGCCTGATCCGTGCCGATTTCGACCCCCCGGCGCTGGCCAAGGCCTATGCCGAAGGCGGCGCCGCCTGCCTCTCGGTGCTAACCGACACGCCCTCCTTCCAGGGCCGACCGGAATATCTTGCGCAGGCGCGCGCCGCCTCCGGCCTGCCCGGCCTGCGCAAGGACTTCATGTTCGAGCCGTATCAGGTCTTCGAAGCGCGAAGCTGGGGCGCCGACTGTATCCTGATCATCATGGCCTCGCTTGACGACGGCGCGGCGCGCGAGCTCATCGCTACCGCCAAGGCGCTCGGCATGGCTGCGCTTGCCGAGGTCCATGACGAAGCCGAGCTGGAACGGGCGTTGGCGCTCGACACCAGGCTCGTCGGCATCAACAACCGCGACCTGCGCTCTTTCGAGCTCAACCTCGCCGTCACTGAGCGTTTGGCGCCGCGCGTGCCGAAGGATCGCCTGCTCGTCGGCGAGAGTGGCATCTTCAGCCATGCCGACATCGCCCGCCTGCAGGCCTGCGGCGTCAACACCTTCCTGGTCGGCGAGAGCCTGATGCGGCAACCGGACGTAACGGCCGCGACTCGCCAGCTTCTGACGGGCAACGCGACCGAGGCCGCGGCGTGAGCCGCCTCACCCATCTCGACCAGAAGGGCGAAGCCCATATGGTCGATGTCGGCGACAAGGCCGAGACCGTCAGGGTCGCCGTCGCCGAGGGCCATGTGGTGATGCAGGCCGAGACGCTCGCCATCGTCCGCGACGGCGAGGCCAAGAAGGGCGACGTGCTCGGCACCGCCCGTCTCGCCGGCATCATGGCGGCCAAGCGCGCCCATGAACTGATCCCGCTCTGCCACCCGCTGCTGCTCTCGAAGATCGCGGTCGACCTTTCGATCGACGAGGCGCTTCCCGGCGTGCGCGTCCGCGCCGAGGTCAAGCTCACCGGCAAGACCGGCGTCGAGATGGAGGCGCTGACCGCCGTCAGTGTCGCCTGCCTCACCGTCTACGACATGGTGAAGGCGGTCGATCGCGCCATGCATATCGAAGGCATCCGTCTCGTGCATAAATCCGGCGGCAAGTCCGGAACCTATGAGCTCGCAGGGCCATCGGCATGAGCCTCACCCCCGTTTCCGTCGCGCTTGGAGCGCTGCTCGACAGCGTGCCCGGCCCGACGCCGGCCGAGACACTGCCGCTGGCAAAGTGCGCCGGCCGCGTGCTGGCTGAAGACGTAGCAGCGCTCCGGACCCAGCCGCCCTTCGCCAATTCGGCCATGGACGGTTATGCCGTGCGCGCCGAGGATTTGGCGCGCGGCGCCCAACTCCGCGTTGTCGGCGAGTCCGCCGCCGGTCGCCGCTTTTCCGGCAAGGTTTCACTTGGCGAGGCAGTGCGGATTTTTACCGGAGCGCCATTGCCTGAAGGCGCGGATACAATTCTGATCCAGGAGCATGCCGAAGGCGTCGGCAGCCTGGTGATCCGCGTCACCAAACCCGCCGATCAGGGCCATTTCGTCCGCCTCGCGGGACTCGACTTCAGAACCGGCGAGATCTTACTGAAGGCCGGCCGCCGGCTCGACAGCGCTGCGCTTGGTCTCGCCGCTGCCGCAGGGCATCCGATACTTTCGGTCCGCCGCAAGCCGCTGGTCGCGATCCTCGCTACTGGCGACGAGCTCGTCCTGCCGGGCGAATCCGTCGGCCCCGACCAGATCGTCGCCTCCAACAGCTTTGCCCTCGCCGCTCTGGTCGAGCAGGCCGGCGGCACGGCGCTCGACCTTGGTATCGCCCGCGACGATCATCCCGATCTCGCCGCCAAGATCGAAGCGGCGCGCAAAGCCGGTGCCGACGTCCTGATCACCCTCGGCGGCGCCTCGGTCGGCGAGCACGATCTCGTCCAGGCCGCGCTGAAGGCGCAAGGCATGGAACTCGGCTTCTGGAAGATCGCGATGCGCCCCGGCAAGCCGATGATGATGGGCCGGCTGGGCGAAATGGTCGCGCTCGGCCTGCCCGGTAACCCGGTCTCCTCGATCGTCTGTGGGCATCTCTTCGCGATGCCGCTGGTCGAGGCTCTGCTCGGCATCGACGATCCCGAGCGCGACCGCAGCGAGCCTGCTATCCTCTCTGTGGATTTGCCGGCCAATGACGAGCGCCAGGATTATCTGCGCGCCACCGTCGAGACCACCGACGGCGAGCGGCGCGTCAGGCCCTTCGCCAAGCAGGATTCCTCGATGCTGGCGAACCTGTCGCGAGCCGAGGCGCTGGTGATCCGCCCCGCCTTCGCCGAGCCGGCCAAGGCCGGCGAGCTCTGCCGCATCATCCGGCTGCGCTGATCTGTTCACCTTGCGGCAGGATGCGCCTTGCGGAACACAAGGCGAACGAGTATGGTGTTCGTGCTTTGTTTCGATTCTAGCCCGAGAGGCGGACGGCGCGATCATGCTGACACGCAAACAGTTCGAACTGCTTCGCTTCATCCATGAACGCCTGCGCGAATCCGGCGTGCCGCCATCCTTCGACGAGATGAAGGATGCGCTCGACCTGCGCTCCAAATCCGGCATCCACCGGTTGATCATGGCGCTGGAGGAGCGCGGCTTCATTCGCCGGCTTCCGAACCGGGCGCGCGCCCTCGAAGTCATCAAGATGCCTGACGGGATCGGCGGGCCGCAGGCGCAACGCGGCCGCTTCAGCCCTTCGGTCGTCCAGGGCGGGCTCGGCCAGACGCCACCTGCTCAGGCGCCGGCAGTCAATCTGACGAAGCCGCGTCCGCCGGCCGCCGAGGAGAGCGGGCGTTCGACCGTCTCGATCCCGGTCATGGGCCGCATCGCCGCCGGTACGCCGATCTCGGCGATCCAGGATCGCAGTCATAGCGTCTCGATGCCAGCCGACATGCTCGGCGGCGGCGAGCATTACGCCCTCGAAGTCCGCGGCGATTCGATGATCGAGGCCGGCATCCTCGACGGCGACACCGTCGTGATCCGCAAGCAGGACACCGCCAATACCGGTGACATCATCGTCGCCCTGATCGACGACGAGGAGGCGACGCTGAAGCGCCTGCGCAAGCGCGGCTCCTCGATCGCGCTCGAAGCCGCCAACCCGGCCTATGAGACGCGCGTGCTCGGCCCAGACCGGGTCAAGATCCAGGGCCGTCTCGTCAATCTGATGCGGCGCTACTGAAGCACGTCCGGATCCTGCGCCGGCTCCGCTGCCGCGGAGGTCGGCGCAGGGGCAGGTTCGGGCACTGGCCTTGTCTCTGGCCGTGCACGGGTCCAGGGACGCAGGCGGGTCGCCTCGTCGGCCGTTAGCGCACGCCAGCCGCCGCGGGCAGCATGATAGGCGGTCGCACCGTCGCGGATCAGTGCGCTGCGGTCGATCAATCGCGCCGCGCAGGGCGCGCTCCAATAAAGCGATGTCACCACCAGATCGGCGCGCAGGCAGTCTTCGACCAAAGCGATGCGGTCGCGGGTATAGGCGACGCTGCGGCCATCCGGCAGGCGGATGACGCAGCCGCGCGCATCGCAGGCGACGCCGTTGCGGAGCGCCGCATCGTCGGGCGAGCGCGAATCGCCGTCGGCATGGAGCCATTGCGTCAGCACGAAACGGCTCGGCTTGCCGGCCAGTACCATCTTCCCGTCCGGCCCACGGACCAATACGCCCGAGCCGTCGCGCTCGATCATGATGTCCGGTCGCGACGGAGCCGAGGCCAGCGCCAGCCCGCCGACCAGAGGCACCGCAGCGAGGAAACGTAGCGCCGTCGTCCACAAGGTCAGCCAGAGCAGCGACAGCGAGAACAGGATCAGGGCGAGCGGGCCGAAGGCGGGCAGCACGACAGTCGAGCGTTCGATGCCGGCGACCCAATGGGCAAGCTGGAGCACGAGGCCGGAGGCCCAGCCCATCAGCGCCCAGGCCGGCCAGTCCAGCCCGAACGGATAGGCGAGTACGCCGAAGACAGCGGCCGGCATCACGATCAGCGAAACGAAGGGCAGCGCCAATGCATTGCCGAGCAGGCCGAACGGGTTGAAGGTTTGGAAATGATAGACGCCATAGGGCGCCGTCGCCGCGGTCGCGACCATGGTGGTGGTCAGGATCCCGACGGCCGAAAGCCAGAGCGGCCGCAGTGGCCAGGGCCAGGAGGCCGCGGCCGCATCGGGTGCCCGCTCCTGCCAGCGTTCGGCGAAGGCGATCAGCGCCGCCACCGCTCCGAACGACATCTGGAAGCTCGGGCCGAGCAGCGCCTCCGGCTCCCGCAGCAGCACGATGATCGCGGACAGGGCAAGATTGCGCATGCTGAGCGCCGGCCGGTCAACCAGGATCGCGCCCAGCATCACCAGCGTCATGATCAGCGAGCGCACGGTCGCAACCTCGGCGCCAGAGAAGACGCAATAGCCGGTGGCGCCGAGCATGGCCGCAAGCGCCGCGAGCTTCTTCACCGGCCAATGCAGCGCTGCCGTCTGCGACAGGGCCAGCAGCGCCCGCGCCAACCAGAAGATCGTGCCGGCCGCGAGCACCATGTGCAGGCCCGAGATCGAGACGATGTTCGATATAAATTGACGGCAGAAAAACCGGTACGCTAGGCATTGGTCATTAACAGGAACCAATCCATTGACCAACAAAGCGTACTCCTACAACCGAATCTCAAGCCTCCGGCAGAAAATCGGCACTGGCATTGCTCGCCAAATTCAAAACTCTGAAGCTTACGCCGCCTCGATCGGCGTGCCTCTTGACCGCGAATTCGTTGATGAAGGCCTCAGTGCCTTCAAAGGCAAAAACCGAAACGGCGGAGAGCTTGGCCGTATCTTCGAACTCATTCAGAACGGAACGATCAAGAAAGGCGATCACCTCATTATCGAGGCTGTTGACCGTCTGTCTCGCCAAGACCCTTTCACGGCTCTTGCTCAATTCTCGCAGATCGTCTCGGCAGGCGTGTCCATTCACACGACCAGCAACGGCCAAATCTACAGCACTGCCTCTCTCAAGCAGGACAGCGGCAAGCTCTGGATGCTCGTCGGCATGATGCAGTCCGCCAACGACGAGAGTGAGAGGAAGTCTTTTCGTGGCGCGACAAATTGGGACTTCAAGCGGGAGACGGCTCCCACGCGGAAGATGACCTGCCGCGTCCCGGCTTGGATCACCGCCACCCGCGTTGATAAGGAAATCGTCTTCAAACTCAATGACCGTGCTGAGGTCGTCAAAGACATCTTCCGGATGTTCACGGAGGGCATGGGGCGCGGCTCGATCGCGGCATGGCTGAACGAGAAAATGAAGGGGGACGCGGAAAAATATAAGCCCTTCGGCAAAGCCAAGGTCTGGTACGGCGGAACCGTCCAGAAGGTGACGGAAAATCCGGCCGTGATCGGCCATCTGACGCCGATGACGACGCTCGTCGAAGAGGGTGACAAACGCCGCCGCAAGCCTGCTGGCGAAGTGATCAAGGACTATTACCTCCCCGCCATCTCGGAGTCCCTTTGGGTTCGTGCCCGCCAGATGAGCGACGAGCGTTCCGTGAAGCCGAAGAACACCGGAGGCCGCAAGGGCACGGTCTTCAACAACCTGTTCAGCGGCCTCCCCTGCTGCGAGAACTGCGGTCGTCCCATGCGCTACAAGGATCGCGGCGCGCGCAGCTTTGTCGCCTTCCGGTGCTCGACGGATATCGAGACGAAGGGGAAGTGCAACAAGACGCGGTTCCCCTATCAGGAACTTGAAGAGATCGCGATCACACTCTTCGGGGTGATCAAGCTCACGCAGCAGAACGCCCCGGACGATCTCGAAGAGAAGATTGCGAGCCTGAAGCTTCAGGAAGCGGAAATCGGCGCTGCCATGGATGACGCCATGGAAGCCTCGCGGAAGGATCGCTCCGGGCGCGTGAAGGCGAAGCTCGATAGTCTGACCGACGAACTGAACGCCCTGATTGACCAGCGCGAAGAGCTTGAGCGGGAACAGATCGCTCCGATGGGCGACAGCCTCGCCGATGCAATGCGCGCCTTCGTCGATTTTCGGGCGAAATCCGCCACCCTCGCCAATGAAGACCGCCGAAGGGCTCGTGCTGCTTTCAACCACGCGTTCAACACCGTGATCGAGTCGATGACCTTTTCAAACGACAATGTTTGCAACGTGACGTTGCGAGACGGCCAGAAGTACGCGATTGCTCCCTCTTCGGTCGCGATCGAGGGGGAAGTGATGGCCTTCAACAATGGCCTGATCGCCCGCCGCGTCGCGTAAGTAGGGGGAACGGCATGAGCACGACTGCAATCATTCTGATCGCCTTCATCGGCCTGCCCCTTCTTGGGGTTTTGTTTCGCGGCGTCGGAGCAATTTGGTTTGGCGTGCTCATGCTCTTCGGCGGATGGCTGCTCTATGCCATCGGCCGGGGCGCTGTCGAAGTCATCGCCGAAGGCCATCTTGGTGGGGCTCTCATGATGATCGGCATGACGGCGGGCAGCATTGCTCTGCTTGTGATCTCGTCGAAGCGAGGATGGCAATCTTGATCGAGTTCACCTCGGGACGCGCAAGGGGCCGAAAGGCCCCTTTTCTTTTGCCCGGCGCGAAGTGAGATTGGCGCAGACGTTCGAATTCGGAGGGGTCGGTGGCACACGCAGTCTCGCCGGGGATTGGCGCGTTCAGGGCGCTGAAGGAGCGCGCTCTTTTTTGCATGCAGTACGCTCGGATCAAGGCCGGGTACGAAGACGGCCCTGCCGAGATTGGCGACCTACCACCAGAGCGGGGTGTTCTCACAGTCGGCGAGACTCAAGTCGCCGATCAAATCCTCGCCGCGATCGTCCAGAGGTACAATCGAGAAACCGGCTCAAATATCTCGGGATATTCGCTGGCAGACTACCAGCGAAAAGTCACCTTTCAGGAAGCAGAATATTGGCCGAGGATGGTCAAGGACTGCAATCGCATCGTGATGTGGTGCGACCAATCGATAACGATGGTGTCCGGCTTAGAAGCCGTTCCAAGCAGCGCTTCGGTCAATTACTGGACCATTAGCGGCAACAATCACGTCATTAGTGCTGGGACTAACAACGGCCAGATCGTGCACCAAACCGGGGGCAATTCGTCAGCGCAATTCAATTCGGGAGCAAACTCAACGCTGACGAACAAGTCCGCCGCCTCGAACGCAGATGATCTCTATCACCTGCTGAAGCTGCTGCTCTCTGCAATGCAGCGAGAAGCCGACACCAGCGAGAAGGCCGCAGCAACCGCAGCCGTGGCAGATGCAGCGAAAGAGGCCGAGAACGGAAACGTCGACGGCGCGCTCGCGCGTTTGAAGGCTGCCGGCCAGTGGGCCGTGGATATTGGCGAGAAGATTGGAATCGGATTGGCCGTAGCGGCGATTAAATCCGCAATGGGCCTGTAATGCCTTCAGCCGGGAGGGCTTGCTTGCGGTTCGAGCTACCGCCTAAGCGACTTACACCCTGCGGCGCTAGGCTGCCCGAACCGTTGAACAAGCCTCCGCCCCCGCAAAATGGATTAAGCGCTGATCTAGCGCTTCGGGAGCCGGGGCCGCTTCAAGATCGGGAAGAGTGGGAGCCCGGTCCAAGCGGCGAAGCCAACGATCGCCAGCACCACCACGATCCCCAGCGCGATTCCGCCCGCACCTTCGAGATCGACATGTCCGCCGCGATCGGTCCAACGAAGTTGGGCGCGGTGGCGTTCTTTCGGTTTTTCAGGAAGGTCGGTCACTTCAGTCGGTCCTCTCAGCAAGAAGAAAAATGCTGAGAATCACCGCAGGGACGACTTTTGATTTGAGGCCGATCACCAAGCGATTGTCAACGCACAGCGCGAAGTGATGCACACCGACGTCGATGACGAAATCCAGCTAACACTCTGATCAGAAAGAGAGAAAGCGACTTTTCCACCAACCGCCGCCGACCATGTGGAAAGGGCGTGTACTCGTTTTGGGCGCGCTCCAAACGCGCGCGATCCCGCATAGGACCGAAGGCCTTAGGCCGGTCAATCAGGGCTTCGGCAGCCAAGGCATTGCGACACCGCTGAACAGCCAACCGACAATGGCAATCAGGCCCGCCAATGCGATGATGAGACCGAAGCCCTTGACATCGAGTTCAAGGCCGGTCGCGTCCCATCGCAACCGAAGGCGATGGCGGTCTTCACTTGGTCTTTCGGGGAGGTCGCTCACCGGACGGTCCTCTCAGTTCAAAAAAAACTGAGCCATCTCGGAGGGAGCTTTTGATCATTGGCTCGCCGCAAAGCGATTTTCAAGCAAATTTTGCAGCGCCCCCTCCTGCTTTCCTGAACATTCAACTTATGAGAAAAGATCGCAATTTTATTTCAAATATTCTGCATTGACTCGTCATGCTCAGTGTCGGGTGGTGCCGAATCCGAGAGTCAGGGAAATGATTAGTACACACCTCCAGCGATTCAAACTTTGTTGTTTTTTTCCAACGGCTTATCGGAAAAATTCCAACTCGTTTGTGGGAGTGTTAGCGGAAACAAAGGGCGAACCCGCGTGCGGGCGCTTCCTACATGTCGTTAGCTTACGAGTTCCCTGCCCCTCATATCGGCCAGCACCTCTAGCGCCTCCCCATATTCTTCCCACAGGGACGTCAGCCGTTGCTTCGCAGATTCGAGCGCGATGATCCGGATCGAGACGTCCAGTTCTGCCCGGAGGATGGCGACGAGCATAAGGGAGACCGCCTCCCCTATCTCATCCTCGATAACAGCGTAGGAGCACGCGTTCGCCTCGTGAATTGCGATCTTGCCCATGAGCTTGTCGCGAGCAGCTTCGGCAGCGGCCAGTGCTTGGGGATCGAAGGGCTCGGTCATTGACCAAGACCCTCCCAAGCCTCGATCGTCACTCGACGTTGATCGCGATCCCGCTGCTTCAGCCAATGCCGCCCGCGTAGGTCGATCCACTCTTCGGGGATGATCTCGAAGGGGCAAGCCATCTTGAAGGCGACTGCGGAGGCGTCGATCTCCGGGCTCTCTCGAAGCTCCCGATGACGATGGCTGTAATAGGCGCTCATCGTTCCGTCCCCGAACCCTTGGGGGCAGCGTCGGGGTGCTTCAGAAAGTCGTCGAAGTTTTTGATGCCCATGGCCTTCGCGATGTCCGAAGCCCTCGCGCGGCGGGCTTTTTCGTCCGCATGACGAAACATCTCCAGACGGACGACGAAGTACGCCAAAGCGGCGAAGCCCAAGACCACGGTGATCAAGCCGGCGTCCAAGACGATCTCATGAACGCGGTGTTCGTCGAGAAATGTTGAGAGGGCTTGCGTGATCATCGCGCGCCCTCCTTACCAGCGTCATCCGCCAGCTTCTGGAAAGCGGCGACGAGATCGTTCGGGAGGTCCGGGCGGGCGGTGTTAGCCTGCTCGGTGAGGAAGTCACGGGCAAGATCGACGTGGATTTGTGCAAGGTCCTCGAAACGCTTGAGGCTGAACAAGAACGGTTCCGGGGGAACGAAGGTTGTCGGCTCTTCGACAGGCTCCGAACGCTTCCGGCCGAAGAGGTTGCGAAGGACATCAACGAACATGGCGAAGCGCCTTCTTTTTGGCATCGAGTTCGCGCCAGAGCACGCCATAGGCGTCGGAGAGTTCGGCGAAGCTCGGATCACGGTTCGGATCGCGGCTCGTGAACGCTTGCATACACTCGCGATTGAGAACCGCGAGATCGGATTCGATGCTCTCGATCTCGGCTTGAAGGGTTTCGGCGTCAGACATCAGAACGCCCCTCCGCTATCGCCGCCGCCACACGAGCCGCTATCGGACGACGAAGACGATGACGAGTCCGAAGAGCACGACGACGAATAAGAGGATGATCCGACATCGGTTGCGGCGTAGATCGACGCCGTGTCGTCGCGGCGGCTGTTATGACCGCGACGGCGGCGGGCATGGCCCTCATCGTCATCGGCAGCCGGTTCGCACTGAGCGGCATAGATTGCCTGAGCGTCCGCGAAGCCCTGCTTCAGATAGGGTTGCTGCGGACACCACTCGTCAGGCTTCGCGGCGGATTCGGCCGCATCATTCGCGTGTTGGCGAAGATCAGGGAAATAACCCATAACAATATCTCCATAGAATATGACGTTCACTATGAAGATATTTACGACAAAAGTCATTATTCGCGTGGATAAGGGCGAATTTTGAGCAATTCCGAAGCACTCATTGGCAAGTTGACAAACTATCCGCGTGGGGCAAGTTGACAAAATTCTGCACATTGTGGCATCTGTTCGACCAACTATTTCTCGCTTGGCAAATTTCTTCTGTACAACGGCAGACTTAGGGGATATACGGCCGGGCATTGCTTGAACGACATTTGAGAAAGGATATTCGAGCGATGACGAACACCAACACGGCGGCCGAAGCCGCCAAGAAAGCCGCCCTCGTCTATTGGCTGTTGAGGCACGGCTGACGATGGCGACGATCAAGCACAATGATCACGATGTGGTCGGGTTCTTCGGGATCGCCGAGACGGATGGCGACGGCTATTTCATGACCTTCCGGCTGCACCGTGGCATGCAACCGCTTGCCCGCGAGTTCATTGAAAAAGCGAAGGCGGACTCAAAGCTCGACGGGCGCGAACTGGCCTTGAGCCTCGCGGCAGCACTGGCGCAATCTGCGAGTGAGGATTTGATGCGTGGCGATCTCATCGGAAGCGCGATCTCGATCCTCACCGGGCTCGACAACTTCCTCGCGACCGTGACGCTGACCGAAGACGGACGGCGGGCCGTGACGCTCGAAAGCAGTTCCGGCGACGGTCGTGCAATCGTCCGCCGCATTGCCGCGATGACGGCTGAGCATGGGGCAAAGAAGGTCGCCTGAACCGGCCGCGAGAAAAGTCTCGACGGATTCCGAGTCTCATGAGAGCGTGATTTTGTGCCGGGGAGATTGGTCCCCGGCCTTCCGCAACGAACATGGAGAAGCAATGTCGAAGGGCTACGTGAACGACGTCACCGACTGGAACCGAAATGGACCGGCGGCGATCTTGAGTGAAGCGCGTGTCTACTGCTCCGCTCAGTATGACGAAAAGAACGGATGGCACTGGCTCTATACGTGCGACAAATGGGAACGGAACTATCCGAACTCGGTTCAGGTCTCTTTCGACGATCGCCCGCCCGCGACGCTTTTTTATGATCACTCCACCGATGGGCGGCGCTGTCCGCAGCATGCGCCCTTTCATCATGATCAGGTCATGGCTGCGATCTGGAAAGGCGATCTTCTGACCGGCGAGCGCCCCGGCAAGAACAAGCGCATCCCCTTCAAGCACGATCTGATCACGAGCATCAAAGATGCCTATGTCGTGCAGTTCGATCGGCTGGCGCTCAATGACAATGTCCTTCAGGAAATCCTCGATCCGGACGGTGGCGACCATCTGGAAACGGATGAAGAGGCAATCCTGTTCGGCTCGAAAGGCTTCTATCTCTACGAGGAAGAGGACTGCACCGACGAGAATGGCTGCACGGACAGCCGTCCGCACGTCTGGCTGCATACGATCTATTTCGACGATCTCGCCTCGGCTGCCGCGTTCAAGATGCGGTTGATGGGATAGGAGCCCCTACCTCATCAGAACAAATCGTCCTTGAACGGCTCGATCGTCGTCGGGTCATCGTCGCCTTCACCGGCCTTGTTGACGCGCTTCGAGACGATCCACTCGCGAAGCTCGCGCGGCGGCTGCTTCAGCAGTTCCATGCCGCCCGAGCCGTCGAGCCACGCGTCGAAATCCCTGCGGAGGAGCATGCAGGGCATCCGATCATGATATTGCGCGGTCCAAGCGTTGGCCTCGCGGACGATCATGGTGCAGGTGGTGATTTCCTCGCCGGTCTCCGGATTGCGCCAGTTCTCCCATAGCCCGGCGAAGGCCAGCAAGTCGCCATCGGCGGCGGAGAAGAAATGCGGGACGCGGTCCTTCTTTTCGCCGGTCCACTCGAAGAACCCGCTCGCGGGGATGATGCAGCGCCGGCTTTTGTAAGCGTGCTTGAAGGTGCCGCTCGTCTCGACTGTCTCAACGCGGGCGTTGAAGGTCGCGAGCTTGAAATCCTTGAGCCCGCCTTTATGCCACCCCGGAATGAGGCCCCAGCGGGCTTTCTTCAGTTCGCGGCCGGCTTCGGTGCGGACGATGATGTCGACGTCGGTGGTCGGCGCGATGTTGTAGCGGGCGCGCAGGTTCGGCCGATCGGCAGGCACCGTCAGCGGCTCGCTGAAAGCGACGATCTCTTGCCATGAGTAGGCCTGTGAAAAACGCCCGCACATGGATCTACTCCAAATCTTCGACCGGGCGCGGCCGGAAGATGCCGGGGTCCGGCTCACCTTTCGCGACCCGCTCAGCCTGAATCTTGGCCTCTTCCAAGGCCATGTTGAGAAAGTAGGCGAGCACTCCGAACCCCCGTGCGTCGGCATCGGCCTTCACGGCGGCAATGCGCTCAACGAGATCGTCAGCCCGCTTGCGCGGCACGCTCGGCACCGAACCCATTGTCACACCCGCCATAGCCCCTAGTCAGGGTAGTCTCCGGCGAGCCGGTCAAACAAGTCGTCATCGGCAGCATCCGCTGCAAGCGCGGTTTCAAGCTCATTGGCCGGCACGATGACGCCGCCGAAATGGCTATGAAAGGCGCGGGCGAAACGGGCATCCTCGAATGCGACGCGGACGGTTCCGGCGTCCATCGTGCCGAGCACGCGGAAACCAATCTGCCAGTCCGTGCACCACTGCTCCATCCGGTGTAGGCGGTCGCCGGCTGCGTTTCGATCTAGCTTGAGTTCAACCTGATGTTCCCACGCGCCCGACATCGGTTCACTCCATTCCCTCGGCTCCGAAGGGCCGGGAATAACCGGAGCCTTCCTTCTCACCGTTGAGGATTCGGTTCATTAGCTCCAGCGAGTGGTTGAGCGGATCGAGCCCGATATAGACCGTGCTTGATATCGGCACCTCCGCCGCCCAGCTACGGACCTTCCACTGGAAGTCCCGGACCTCCTTCTGGATTTCGTCGATCTTCGACGGGTGCAGGGAGCGCTGTGATCGCTTCACCATTAGCCGATCCTCCGCCAAGGTTGCCGGCCACGAACGAAGCCGTGGGAGACGAGCCGATCGGCGTCCGTCGCCATGACCGCCAAGTCGTGCAGCAGCATGCGGATGGCCTCGCGGACGTCGCCCTTCGCCTCAAGAAGGACGGCGTCGATCTCCGCCTCGGAGATCACCGGGGGCGATGGCTGCGTGTCTGATGGCTCGCTCATGATGAGAACGAAATAAGAACATCGAGCCGGAACGAGTCAAGCGACCAGAACGTGTTTTGCGGGAAAGGAATGCCCGACCTCGCGGCAACGAGGCCGGGCGATTGTCAGGCCATGATGGTTTGTCGGTACCGTTGGACGGACCGTCGTGTCAGGTCGTCTTCGTCTTCAGCAAGAGGCACCAGCGCCGCGACGATATAGGCGAGCCGGACGCGTTCTCGCTCTTCATGCGCATCGGGAATGGTCGATCTGACTTCGTCCCACGCAGCCCCCAAAGCTGCCTGTGCACGAGCGAGGTCAACTGGATCACTCAACGATGAGAAGGGCATGGCTCCTTTCCTCCGCAGGATTGCGCACCAAAAATTTAGGCAAGTGCTCGCGATCGACAAGAGCAAAAGACATGTCGGCGGGCGGCAAGGAAGCCGGCTGACGAGTGGCTGCGTGTCTGTGGATTTCTGCGTGTCTGTCCCCTGCGGGGAGCCCGGACATAGGGGGAGGTCTTTGGGGCGAGGGCCTGCAATTTCCTGATGTCGAAGGGCCGAAGGCCTCGCTCAAACTCACTTTCGGAATCCCGTTGTCGCGAACAGCGAAGCGCAGCAGAAGCGACTTGTCGCTGAGCGGGGAGCGAACAACACATCCGGGCGCGAGCCGTCAGGCGAAGCGGGCGGATGCCCATGATGGTGGTGATGATGGAAGTCGCCGCCTCTTCGCCTTCGGCCTTCTGGCCTCGGCTCGATCCGACGAACGAGAGACCACAGCACGGGAGAGGACTTCGCTTGCGCTCGTCGTCCCGTGCTGTGGTCTTCGTATGGGTAGAGAACTGACTGGATAAATAAATCGACGAGCGAATTACATATATATTATAGTAATTCACTCGCTGAATTAACCGGGACAGGTGGTCATCACATCACCTGACTCGGATCTATTTATAACAGAACTGATTGAGGAACACCAATTGATTCGCATTCGACTTCTGACCGGCATCCCCGGATCAGGTAAGACACGCCACGTGGTCCAAGAAATGACCAGCAAGGCGGGCAAGTACCTCTTCGCGACCACTCGCACCGATCTGATCAACGAGCGCTGCGGCGATATCGCCAAGGCAGCCGCCAGTTCAGGCACCAGACCCGCAACGGAACGCATCTATTCGGGGATGGGCTTCCCCGTCGCATCCGAGATCAGGGCTCTCGCGACCAAACACGCAGACACGCCGCATGTCATTGCGTTGATCACCCATGAAGGCGTGATGGCCGCTGACTTGAGCCAGTTCGCCGGCTGGCATCTCGTGATCGACGAGGTTCCCGCCGCTATCGCATCCAACACGATGAACATCTCGGCAGCGGCGGAATATCTCGCCTCCAACTATGAGCTTGAAACAGGCGATGAGTGGAGCCGGGTGCATCCTCGCCCCCATGCGCCTCTTCCGTCTTCTCTCATGCACGATGATGTTGTTGCCCTGTCAGCCTTCGACAAGCGCGCTCGGTCCCGCCACGGCCTCTATGTGGACACCACGGACTTCGCCAGCTTCAAGGATTCCACGAAGCGCCTGCAATGGTGGTCCGCATGGACTCCGCTCGAAATGAAGGCCTTCAAGTCCGTCACGATCGCCGCAGCCGGGTTCGAGCACTCGATCGCGTTCAAGGTCTATGAGGCCGCATTCTCGGACGAAGTGACCTATGAGTTTGTTCGGCTGCCTTCGCCGCCTCGGGCCAGCCAAAAGGTCGAGATCGCCTATTTCACGTCCGGGCATAGATCGAGCACGGGATATTGGAGCAAGCCGGAAGGCCGGCAGGCATTGAACCAAGCCGCCACCTATCTCGGCACGCTTCCCGATCTCGGCTTCATGGCCACGAACAACCCGACCACGGGCTTCTTCAATAACCTCTCCGCTCCTCAGTTGAGCCCCCGGCTCGAAGGCACGAACAGTCTGATCGACCGCACCTCCTGCGCCTTTCTCTACAGCGCGAAGGAGGTTCCTGCCGATATGCCCATCCGGGAGACCTTCAAACTGAAGAAGGCGGATTTCATCCGGGCTCGCGAATTCGAGGACATCGCGCAGTTCGTGTTTAGAGGCGCTATTCGCGATTCGAATTGGTCCGGGACTTATCGCATCTATCTCTATGATCGAACGCAGGCCGAAGCCCTGCGGGCATATATCCGCCAGCACGATATCGCCGAAGTCGATCTCATCCCGATCGAGGAAGCCGGCATCATGGACGTCACCCGCCCGAAGCCGGGACCGAAGCCCAAACTCACTTTGCAGGAGAAGGCCGCGCTGAAGAAGGCCTTGGATGAGGCCTATCGAGCGAAGAAGAAGGCGGCGAAGCAGGCAGCCGGCATTCCCATCCGGTCGCGCGGTCGCCCGAAGAAGGAAGCCGCCTGATGGCCCGCCCGCGCCGTTACACGCCCGAAGAGCGGGAACAGGTTCGCAAGGCCAATGATCGCCTTGCTCGCGCCCGTAAGCGTCAGCAGATGATCGAGGCCGGCACCTTTTGCACTCGCGGTGCTCCGGGCGTTCGCAGGAAGCAGCAGAACGATCCAACCCTCCCGGTCAGCGCCGAGATTCAGGCCGTGCTCGATGCGGCCGGGCCTGAAAACATTCTGACGCTCGATCTCCGGAATATTTCGCGAGCGGATCACGCCCGATATCGGCGGAAGATCGGCAACTGATTGTGGAAGGCCCAGTGCACTAACCTTACGGCGGGACCGGCGGCGAGCTACCAATCTTCCATGTCCGATGACTTGAAGAAGCTCGCTGCCGCCACTGCCGGCCTTCTCCCGCATTTCCGGGATGGAGGCTCGATCATGGGGCTCTACCTCCCCAGCGAACGGGCCGCGAAGTTCAAGGCCTATTGCACCGATGCTCAGGCCATCATTTTCGAAGAGCTTGGGGCCGGGAGTAACTTCTCCTTCCAGATCGGAATGGTGGCGAACCGCCTCTCAGACGGTCCGTCCTACAACAACGTCCAAGAGGCTGCTGAGTACATGCTGGCCGCCGCGCGCGCGATCGAGCGGAAGCGGAGCAAGCCGCCAGCAGCCACGCCAGCCGGCTCGCGCCCTTATGTGGACCCGCGCCGCATCAGCGAACTGCAAGCCCTCCAAGGCGGTCCCCATGACTTTCGGCGGCTGATCGAGCTTTGCCGGGAGATCAACGTCACCTCTAGTCAGGATTGCCACATGGCGACGGCGATGCTGCTCCGGGCAATCCTCGACCATATCCCTCCGGTCTTCGGGTTCACGGCCTTCAAGCAGGTCGCGGCAAACCATCCGGCCCCGCAATCGCTGAGCAAGCAGTTCAAGCACCTTCAGGAGTCGTTCCGGGACAAGGCGGACATGCTCCTTCACGGGACGATCCGCGCTCGGGAAGACCTCCCGACCGCCGTTCAGGTGAACTACTCCGCCGATCTCGACGTGGTCCTTGGCGAGGTCATCCGACTCAGCAGCTAAATAGGGATGCCGGCCACCCGATGGTCGGCTCCTTTCTCACGAAAGCGGTTGTGGGAATGCCTGCGTCAGAACTCGCATAGCTGACGCAGGCATTTTCGTTCCGGAGCTAAATACGCCCGAGGGCTGGTCATGATCCCGAAGAGCATGGTCGGCTCCTCATCTCCTAGAATATGACTTCAATCTGGCCTGTCGCGCGCTCCCTTCGTGCGGCAGGCTTTTTCTTTGAAATAGCGGTTTAAATGGAGACTTCTGCCGATATCAGGTAAATATTGGTGATGATCCGCTCTGCCTCCAATATTCTTCACATCCTTCGTCCCCGAACCGATTCGAGTTGGGAATTCTCCGATACGGTGGACTCAATGTTTGCAGATTGGAGCGCGGCAACGATCAAATGGCAGAATGGCAGCCCGGCTACAGTCTATTTCAAAGCCTCACCGAACTTTCAGTTCGATCCTGAGCGCAACGAAGCGCTTCTTGGCGCTCTGAAAGCTGGCCAGATCATCCGAGGTCAGCTTCCCGTCGATCTGGCCTTTGAAGGTGTTGTCGAGATCGAGCGCCGCGATTTCCATGTCGTGACGATCGAGGGCGAACCGAAAGACGGCGTCTTCGCCGACAAGACACCGAAGGGTGTGGTGATCGAAGACCCGCCATGGTCAGACACGGGCTTCGGCACGATCGGTGCCTCGCACTTCCTGTTTGACGATGAGACTGAGGCCGCGATTTTCAAGATGCGGTGGATGTGATGACGGCGAAAATGATCACGGGCGATGAAGGCCAGATCAACGAAAACGGGATCACGCTCGAAAGGCATAGGTGCAAGCGGTTTGTGATGGCCGCGATCGAGAGTTCCAGCGAAGCCAGATTCCGCATGATGATGAGCGGGACAGTGGACGGCGGACCAAACGACAATCGGAAGGCTATTCTCTTGGAGATGGTGCGCCACAGCTTCCCGGAGATCGTCGGGTTCACGGTGGTGCACATCACGGACGAAATGACCTTCTACTTCGACACTGCCGCGAATGCCGTGATGTTCCGGCTCGCTCTGCCTAACTAGCTGATGCAGCCAAAAACCGTCCTTCGCGGCGTCTTCCTCCACGATGACCGAGCCATTCGTGGCGGCAATATAAGCGACGAGCTTCACACTGATATCGATCTCGACAGCTTCCCGACCGTGGTCGAAACAATCATGGAAGGCAGCCCCTGCACGATCTATCTGAAGCCCGGCAAACCCTTGGACCGAAGCAACTATCCCTATGTCTTCGACAAACAGAAGCCCTTCAGGCTCGATCACCACCCCCTGACATATCGCGCCGTCCATCGCGGTACCGTGGTCAAGGGCAAGCTTTTCGCCCGCAATCGCAGCCTTCACGTCTTCATCCTGACGGAGATTGTCGGCGACTGCTACACGGTCAAAGCACGCGATCAGGGTGACTTTCTGGAAGACTATGGAGAGTGCTGGCTCGACGCTCTCGAACTCGACAGCTACGTCGCCTTTGAGAGCCCGAACTTCTTCTTCGGCGATCTCCCCGATGCCGCCTTGTTCAAGATGAGATGGGGCTGACGCCTTCCCCTTCGACAGTCCGCGCGCTATGGCTCGCATAGGTTGAGGGGAACAAGATCGACCATGGCTAGGCGGCCTGAGCGCCCGACGCGCTACTATTCGGATTACGCTGACGAAACTGGAGTCACCCGCTCACAGTTGAAGAAAATGTCGGCCAAGCGACAGGCCGAATATGTGATGACGTGGTTCAAGACCTTCTTTGAGGACCCGGCCAACGGGCTGCCCTTCAACTCGCAAGAGGGCGGCTATCAGTGGATTTGGGGCGGCCCCTACGACGCCACTGAGCAGCTTTACAACGAATTTGACGGTGTTCTTCCAGAGGATCGCATCGAAGCCCTTGCGAAGCAGCTTCAGGACGAGGAAGGCGTCTACGACTGGTCTCCGAGCCCGCGCCATCCTGATCGGCGCGAAGCTGCTGACGAAGCGATGCTCGATCGCGACGATGGACCCGACGCCTATGCGCCCGGCGATCCGGAACGCCCGTCTCTCGAAGAGCGGCTTGCGAATATTGACCGGTCGTTGAGATCGGGCACGAAGCCAGAATTCGGATTGCCTGAAGAGCGCGCCTTCAGAGCGGATGTCCTAGATCGCATAGCCAGCCTTGAGGCCGAGCTTGCCAAGCTGAAGCCCGCCCATGGCCGCATGGGGCACAATGGCCCGCCCGGCGAGATCGAGACGCCGACCGACCTCATTCGCGAGGTGAAGGAGGCGACAACTCAGATCAAGGAAGAACTGGCCAAGCCGGAGCCCGAAGCCGGCAATGTCCTGACAGCCACAAAGGCTTTGACCGCCGTTCTCGGATGGGTGGGAAGCAAGCTCAACAACTTCGTTGATGCGGCTGTGAAGAGCGCAGGCGACGCGACCGGAAAGCTGCTCGCGCCGTTCCTTGCGGTCGGAGCGGTAGGGCTTTGGGGAAGCATCACGGGGCTGCTCTCAACCATTGCAGAGAAGGCAGCCGGCTGGCTTGAGCTAGTCACCTTCTTCCCGTTCTGACGCTCAGGAGTCTTGCTCGATAGTCTGCACCGATAGGCGCAGCCCCATGGCCTTCAGGATCGCGATGAGGTTGTTGAGCGAGGGATTTCCAGCCTCGGAGAGCGTCCGATAGAGTTGAGAGCGGTTCAGGTCAGTTTCCTTTGCGATCTCACTCATGCCCTTGGCTAGAGCCATGTGCCGCAGCATCACAAGAAGCTCGCCCTGATCGCCGTCCTCAAGGATGTCGTTCAGCGCCTCAATGGCAAGTTCAGGGTCTTTGCGATAGCGCTCCGCCATAGCGTCGTCACGGCTACGGGACTTCGGAACAGCAGCGCTCGTCTCATAGACATTCTGGCTGACGAAAGAGCCTTCCGGAGCCTTGAGGATCATCGTCGGCTCGAAATCGATTCTGGTCATGAGGCTGGCCGTGATCGATGCCGGCCGATTCTTTTTCGTCGTCGTGGCCATAGCGCTCACCTCTTCCGCCAATTGTCCCAATAGGCTTTCGCCTTCCTGATATCCGAACTCTGCGTGCTCTTGTCGCCGCCGCACAGCAGCACCACGATCGTGTCGCCGTCGCGGCCGAAATAGACCCGATAGCCCGGCCCGAAATCGATCCGCAGTTCCATGACGCCATCGCCAAGGGCCTTGTGGTCACCGAGGTTGTCGGTCGCCTCGATCCGATCAATGCGACGATCGATCACCCGTCTGGCCTTACGGTCGCGAAGACCGTCGATCCAATCTTCGAAAGGGTCTTTGCCCTCTGCCGTCAGATAGTGCTCGATCTTCAAGATAGGCCCTTGTCGTCAAAAAACAACAGACGAATTCTCGTCTAACGAATTCCTATTGTTTGTCAACGTCATAGCCGATCTGAACCCGCTTATTGCGTGTCGCGTTCGAGAGCTTATTTTACAGCAGCATTCTGTGAATTAGAAAAGCCGCCCCCGAGGCTCAGGAGCGGCTTCAACGATTGTGGCTATCACCCTAGCCGAACAGGCCGCTAAGCCTTCACGTGGTCATCTCTAGCCATCCACCGCCAGCTTGAACATCACCGCTGCATAGGCGTCCCGGAAGACGGCGCGAACACCGACTCGGCGTCGATCCGTGCGCCAGTCATGAACCGTGATCTCATACCGTCCGAAGAGCTTGTGATCGACCGTGCTCAGATGGTCGCGAGCACGATCCCAATCGAGGCGTTCCTCCGGGATGAAGACCTCGAATTCGACGGGCTCAGCCACCATGAAGCCAGTGTCGAAGCGAGCGTTCGAAGGCATATAGGCCGCACCATGGCGGCGATCGAGCAGAAGCTCTCTGACTACGGTTTCAGCCACGGTTTTCCCCACTGTTGTCCCGGATGATCCTGCTCACGGTCATGGGGCTGATCTCGAAGCCCTTGGTCTTGAGCGCGCTGACGATCTTGCGAAGTGACGATCTCGAACGATGAAGCTCGACGATCTCGCGAATGGCTGCCTGTTCGTCTTCGCGAGGCACGAGAACAGCCTCGCGGCCCGTGCCCTGCACATCGAAGCCGAACGGCCTCTTGCCGCCGATATGGCCGCCTTTGCTCTTCTTGCCCTCACGACCATCGGCCATGCGGGTGGCGATCCGCGAGCGTTCGAACTCGGCGACGAGTGCCAGCATTCCGAAGAACATGCGGGACACGCCGTTGTTGGTGACGGCGTCGGTGCCCATGTCGATCAGATAGAGATCGACGCCCATCGCCTTGAGATCGTCCGCACGCTGAAGGGCATCGCTCGCATTGCGAAATGCCCTGTCCAATTTGGCCACGATCAGGCTGTCGCCTCGCTTGAGCTTCGCCCAAAGGATCGAGCCCTCCTTCCGCTTGTCGAAGGGGATCGAGCCGGAGCACACATCCTCATAGAACTCAGGCATGTCGAGCGATGCCAGCGTGGCCAACGCATTGATGCGAGCCGTCTGGTCAGACAGTGACGAACCGTCCTGCTGACCGTCGCTGCTCACCCTTCGATATCCGTAAACTGCCATCGTTGTCCAATCCAATTCCGATAAAGCAACCATACAGATTCGCATTAGCGACTGTCTAGTCCTTTCAGCAACTGGACAAAAGATATTTTCGCAGTGATTTCAACGTGCTGGCATGGTTCTTGCCGAACCAATGTCCCCGAATGTCCCGGACATTTCCCGCGAATTCCCGCGAACATAGATGGATCGAGCAGGGCCGCGCGCTGGCTGGTTTGGGTGAGGTGCGCGAGGGGTGACGGCGCTCGCCGCGCCTGCCGCTGACGGGTCCCCTTGTGGCCCTGATCGCAGGCTGGCGCGAGCAGCCCCCGGCTTCAAAAATGGGGGCTAAAGACGCGTTTTGCGTCAAGCGCAGGGTCGATTTTTCAGCCGAACCTCCCCGGAAAATCCCCGCACCCCCTCCCCCAAAATAAAAACGCCCGCCCCAAGAAAAATTCCCCGGAAATATTTCAAAACAGGCCGAAATCGGACCTTATCTCCCCGATTTCTATCAACCTCTATAAATATTCATGCGGGCTCTAAGAACAAACATATAGCCAAGCTCGCGTATTTTAGGAGATATTCAAGATGACGACTTTTAAAACGATCCCCATGTACCCTGATCTCGAAATTTCAGACTGCGGAACCATTGTCCGCAACCGTCACACACTGATTCACATTGCCATTTCGCCCAACGGCACCGGATATCATCACTTCCGCCCCGGCCCCGGCACACCGACAGCCTACGTCCACCGTTGCGTGCTCTCTGCCCATCACCGTCTTCCCATCAGCGGCGAGATGGCCCTTCATCGTGACGACGATCGTTCCCGGAACTCGCTCGAAAACCTCTATTGGGGCACTGCCGCTGCGAATTGGGCCGATATCGTCCAGAACGGTCGCCGCCGGCCTGTCCCAAAAGGTCGCCCGCGTCGGCCCGGCATTCCGCATGTCTCGGCAGCAATCCAAGACCCGGAGACGATCCGGGAAATCCGTCGCCTCTACTGGCTCGAAGGCGTCAGTCAGAGCGAGCTTGCCCGCCGCTACTGCATTGCCCAGCCGACGATCTTCAGCATCGTGAAGTTCAAGACCTATCGCGCGATCGTCTCGGAAGATGCGGTCATGGAAGCGTTCCGGGCGAAGGTGGCGTGATGTTGAGCCCTGACTCCTCTGCCCGTGCAGCTAATTTGCTGGCCCGCATCTTCGCGCGCCAGCGAGCGGCGAAAACGGCCATATTTCAAGAGAGCCCGCGCTCGTTCGGCGTCGGCATTGTCCTCTTCGAGAACGACGTTGCACCTTGGTTGGCGTCCGAAACACTGCCGCACGAAGCGGAGCCGCACCGAGAAGCCATCGCCGGGACGACCGTTGCTTTGCACTTCGAGACGGACGCCGACGCCGCCTTGTTCAAGCTTCGGTGGATGTAGCGCTCGGCTCGCTTCCACCCACGATTGAAACCCGGTTAGATCGCCCCGTCTTCATATGCTGGCGGGGCGATTTTCGTGGCTGGGAACTGGTACGACATCAAATTCCTTGAGAGCGCGAGCAACCTTCGGGATGTCCTGACGCACGCGTTCGGGAGGAAGCCAAGCGCCACATATTCCCGTGAAATCTCCGTCGCCATTCAGCAAGGCCGCCTGTTTTTCGAGCAGGCGGAGGACTCGCCGATCGAGATCAGGCCCCTGCTCGTCTACTATGGCGTTCTGAGCTTTGCTCGTGGTGTGACGGCTGCCGCTCGCTGCGCCGGCCTGAACGATCTGCAACGGTCGCACGGGCTGAAGGAGATTGGCACGCCGACGAAGATCGCCGATCTCGGCTTGGAACTAGACGGCACCGGCACCTTCCAAGAGTTCAACGACGCGATTGCACCGCTTGCCAAATTGGAGGTCGAGCTAACGCATGGCGGCGTTTGGGCGGCGAAGAAGCCCTTCGATCTGTCTGCCGCTATGGATGACAAGATCGTCAGCCTTGAGGACGTGCTCTCGCGGATTCCCGAAATTTCGCACAAGTACCCTAAGCACTACGGCAGACCGGCGAATTGCCTATGCGTCAACACTCGACATATGCAGTACAACAGATGGATTATTCGCCTCGAAGAGCCGTTTGGGCTTACTGATCGTGAGTCCCTCCGGAGCATCGTCGGCACCCTCCGAAACGATTATCCTTTCCTGAAAGACTGGCGTCTTTCGAGTGCCAATCTCAGCGGCTCCAACACGGTCATAATCTTCGACAACCGATCGGCGGCCATAACCGATGACTTATCCACATCGGAGTTGAAGTACGAAGCCGACAGTTCCTTCGGCAGCGATGATGACCTGTACGGAGTTGGCGAGGGATATCGCGACGCGAAAGACATACTGCCTGCCCTATCGGGATCGTATGGGCTAAACCCCTATAATTTTGCGATCCAACCGCTCAACGGCGCTCTCCTCAACGAATATTCCCTCTATTTCATGGGGACGTTCCTGCTTAGCTCGCTCGTGCGATATCGCCCGCAGGTTTGGCAGCACTCGCTTTCCAAATCGGTGACGCACGAGTCTCCGGCCGATGACCGCCTTCTCTCGCTGATCGAGCACTTTATCGATGCGGCTCTGATTGAGTTCCCGCGTTTCGTCGTCAAGTTTTTGAGCACCAAGCACGCCGAGTAGCGGCGCTCCAAACGGTAGACCCGCATAAATATTGCGGTCTACCGTTTGGAGTTATTCATGCCCATTGAGGCCGCAAATTACATCTGGCAATTCGACGCGACCAATCCTCTCAACTTGGATATGGCTTCGAATGGGGCCAATCACATCCGGATGGTCAAGCGCGCCATCGTCGAGAGCTTTCCCAATATCAAGGCGATCGTCACGGCCAGCGACGTCCATCTGAACAATCCTATCCTTCGGACGACGCCGACCGCGAACACGGTTCCCTATTTCAACAGCAACACGACCGCGACGAACGCGACCCTTGGCGCGACGGGCTTCGCACTCATGGCGGCGGCGAACGCCACCGCAGCGATCAACACGCTCGATCTTGAGAACCGACCTGTGAAGGGCACAGGCGGCACGCTCACGGGCGCGCTGGAAATCAATGTCGCTAGCCCGTCACTGTGGCTTCACAACCCGAGCGTCAAAAAAGGCCGCCTCGTCGTCGATGGCAGCGGAAACCTGATCTGGCAGGATCAGGGCGGTCAGAACCACTTCTACGTCACTCCAAGCGGAGCAGTTTGGACGCAACAGCTTGGCGATCTGAACAGCCGGATCGAGGACCGCGCCAACGCGTGGTCGGCATCTCGGCGCGACGAGGCGAATAGCTATTCGCTCTCGCTCTACAACAGCGCTGTCAGCGTAGCCAACGACCGGGTCTACCGCGTGCAGATGGCTGGGTACGGCGAAGTCAACGGGCAAGGCGGAATGACCAATGTCGCACCCGGCGTCTTCACGGGTGTAGCGGGAACTGCCTACGGCGCGCACACCTTCGCCTATCGCATCCTTCAAATGCACATCCCCAGCCAAGGCGGCTGGGTCAATATTTGGGTGAGCTAAAATGAGTTTCATTGATTTTGGAAGCTGGGGGCCGGCAGAGCCGGCCGAAGTAGATGGCGTGATTTTCGCCCGCTACAGAAATGCTCGCGGCGACGATTGGTATGAGACCGTTGCCCATAGGCCTGATCGCCCGGCCGGGCTCGCGCTCTGCCTCAACAACGCCGGCAAGCCAATGTTCAGCGGCAACGACCTGAATCAGCTTCACCCGGCGAACTCGCGCGTCATCGTCCTGCCGGGCTGGACTGGCTCATTTGAAGATCGCGCTGCTCTCTTCAACAAGGTCTTTGACTTCGCGACAGGCACGTTCGTCAATTCGGCCAATAGCAAGTGATATTTCGGTGAATTGGCTTGGCTAAAATTCCAGTAAAGGATTTCGCAGCGCTCGGAACGATCTCAGACGGCTCTCCCGCTAATCTTCCTCTGACCGCCTTCTCTATGATGAACAATGTCCGTTGTCAGAACGGGACCATTGAGCGCGGCCCCGTGGCCCGCCGACTCTTCGAAGTCGAAGATAGCGCTCCGGTTCACATCCACTCATACAAGGACAGCGGTCAGGTCATCCGCCTCTTCGTCGAAAAGCGGAACGGCTCGATCTCGGAATATACCGGTCGCGGCGTCGAGACTGATCGTACTGCCACGGGCTGGACCGCGCTCGACTCCGATGCGGAGGTCACAACCACGACCCTGAACGGCGTGGTCTATTTCAACCGGTCGGATCGCACACCTTGGTACCGCTCGACGCTCGGCACGACCGACCCGTTCAAGCGGCTTGAGACCTACAACAGCTTGAACGGGAAGATTCAGTTCCCGGCTGATGTGCGCTTCAAGGCGCTGCGGAATGTCGGCGGCTTCCTGTTCGGGATCAATGTCACGAAAGGCCCCTACACCTATCCGACGATGGTGAAGTGGTCGAATGGCCACGCGTCCGGTTTGCAGGGCGTCCCGCCGCTTGATTGGGATTTCACGACCCTCGAATCCAATGCCGGCGAGAACGATCTCACGGAAATGAAGGGCGAGCTTATCGACGGTTGCCGCCTTGGCGACGACCTAGTCCTTTATGGCAGCGAAGAGAGTTGGATCGCGCGCCCGGACGGCTCAACCGACATTTTCAGCTTCAGCCGCCTTCACGGCGAAGGCGTGTTGAGCACGAATTGCGTCGTCGAGCATGCCGGTCGGCACTATGTGTTCGGGACCAATGACATCTACATGCTCGATCACACGAGCACGAAGTCGATCGCGGTCAACGCGGTTCAATCAACTGTCTTCGACAACCTTGTGAAGCTCGAAAGCAACCGCGCCTTTGCATTCCATGCAGGGGAAGCGAACTCGATCTATTTCTGTTTCGTGTCGCAGGACCCGAACTGCCATTTCCCATATGGGCAGCCCTATTCGAATGTCGGGTGCAACAAGGCCGTTGCCTTCAACTATGTCAGTCAAACTTGGACATTCCTTGATCTGCCGTATGTGAACCATATGGAAGGCGGCCCGGTCGCCTATGGCGTCACCTTCGAGGATTTGGCCTCGACGAGCTTCGAAGAGCTTGGTGGCACATTCGCTTCGCTCGCGGACGAGCGAAAGGCCACGCTGATGGCCTCGAATGCGTGGATCGACCCGCAAAGCGACCCGGTTGGCCCGGTGACGGTCGCCCCTGCCCTTCGCACCTTCGACAGCTTCAACGGCCCCTCGCCCGGTGCGATCGACTATGGCGCGACGGCTCCCGTCACGCTGATCAAGGACTCGATCGATCTCGACGACGCGGACCTAGAACTCGACGTCGAGCAGACGAAAATGATCACCGGCATCACGATTCAGGTGAAGCTAGAGGCGGATTGCGCGCCCATGGTCTTCACCGTTGGCGGAGCCTCCGATCTGTCAACGCAGACGACTTGGTCCGACGAGACGCAATCGATCGATTCCACTTCGACGACCGCAAAGCTCGATTTCCGCCACTCCGGCAGATATCTCGCGTTCAAAATGACCTATGACGACTTCAAGCCGTTCAAACTGAATGGCTTGTGGATCGAAGTCGTCCTGATCGGGAAGCGCTGATCATGACGGATAAGCCCATCCCGCCCTATAGCCCGGCCCCGCTCCCAAAGATCGAGGGCGGCGTCGAGAAATATACGGAATCCGAGCTTCGGAAGATCGAACGCGCCTTCCGGCAGTTGATCGAGGCCGATGCACGTCGCGATGCCGATATCGCCGCGATCAAGGCTCATCTTGGCCTATGATCGAACCGTTCAGCGACATCCCGGACCCGCATAGCGTCGCCGAGTGGTTCCCGAAGGAAGGCGGCGGCTTCGAGTCGCATCGCTTCCCCATTGTGAACGCTCGCGAGTGGGATGCGGAGGTCCACTTCGAAGTGCTGGACGGCTCCTATCGGATCATGCCCTTCTTCCATCTGTCGGTGACCCCCACGCTCTTCACCCACAGCACGCTGAAGACCATGCTGGCGACTTGGAAGGCCTTCCGCGCTCGGAATCCGGGCGTTCTCCATACGATTGCCGATGAGGACTCCCCTGCGCTCGATCGGCTTCGCCAACGCTTCGGCTTCATCCGGCTCGAAACCCGTGGTGAATGCACTGACGGCGGAGATCGCCGGCTCTTCGTCCTGCTCCCGAAGGCCTAAACGCTAAATATCCTCACAATATCAAGTGAGGTTATTAGCGTGGGTGGCGGCGGAAAGACACAAACAACCATTGAGAACAAGGACCCGTGGGGGCCATCTCAGCAGTATCTGAAGGACGCCTTTGCAGAGACAAAGAGCATCTACGATCAGAACAAGGAAAATTTTCAGGCGTTTGACGGCGACATCTACGCATCGATGCGCCCTGAGCAGGTTGATGCTCTTAACTCGACCCTGAAATATGCCTCCGGCGCTGGCGCTGATGCAGCCAATCTCTCGGCGAGCAGCGGCGCGGGCCTGCTCGGTCAGGGCGTCAACAACCTGACGAATTCGAGCAACGCGCTGACGAGCCTGTTCAACACGAATTCCACCGCGAAAGCGGTCCAATCCGGCGACGCCTACGCGAACAACTCGACAGTAGACGGTTTGGTCAACAGCGCGATGTCGTCCTATCGGCGCGAGGCGAATGAGAACGTCCTTCCGCAGCTTCAGCGTCAGTCCGCTCTCGCCGGCAACACCAATTCGACCCGCTCCCAGATCAAGGACGCGATTGTCGGCCGCAGCCTCGGCGAGCAGGCCGCGAACCTCGATTCCTCGATCCGAGGCCAGCTTTGGAACACCGGCGCTCAGGCTGCACAGACCGATCAGAACCGCCAACTCGCGGCGGCTCAGGCGCTCGGCTCCAATGCGAATAGCGCGATCACCTCCGGCTTCGGCGGCCTCGGTCAGGGCACCGACATGATGTCGAAGATGAATGAGGCTGCGATCAATGCCGGCACCATGCTGACGGCAAACGATCAGACCAAGCTCGATAACGCCTTGGCCAAATATCAGCTTGGTCAAACGCAGACATGGGACAACATCAACAACGCTTATAGCATTTGGGCGAACGGCGGCACGCAGGGCGGCACCACAACTTCGATTTCGAAGGTCAAGGAGCAGCCCTCTGCTCTTTCGACGGCTGGCTCAATGCTCGGATTGGCCTCCGGTCTCTTCAAGATGTGCGACGAGCGTCTGAAGGAGAACATTGTTTATCTCCACACCCTGCACAACGGCATCGAACTCTATCAGTTCAACTACATCGGTGACGATGAGGTCGTGATCGGCCCGCTCGCCCAGCAGGTCGCCAAGATCAAGCCGAACGCGGTGAAGTCCTTCAACGGAATGCTCTCGGTCAAGCCGATCGAGATTTGGGCCTAACCGATGGCGTATCCTTACGATCAAACAGGTTCGGCGCTCGACCCGAGCCTCATGGCCAGCGAGAGCGGCGGCAATTGGGGCGCACAGAACAGCGTTGTCGGCGCTGGCGGCCTGACCGGTCACTTCGGCCGGGCGCAGTTCGGTCGTGCTCGCCTGCAAGAGGCTATGGATGCGGGCGCGATCCCGCAGGGCACCACACCGCAGCAGTTCATGCAGTCGCCGGAGCTTCAGAAGGCGGCGGAGGACTGGCACTTCGGCGACATCGACAAGTTCATCGCATCCAAGGGCCTCGACAAGTTCGTCGGTCAGGAGATCGGCGGCGTGCCAGTCACGATGCAGGGCCTACGCAACGCCGCCCATCTAGGCGGCAACGCGGGGATGCGGAAATTCGTCGAGTCTGGCGGCAGCTACAATCCAGCCGACGCGAACGGAACCTCGCTGCTCGACTATCTTCGAAAGGGTGCGAGCGCGGGCGATGCTACCGGCGCGGCCCGTGCTGATATTCCGGCTCCGGGCGCGGCACAGACCGAAGGCGGCACGCCCGGAACTGGCTTCAATGTTCCCGGTCAGCAGCCTTCCCTTCTTGATCGCATCAACGGCGCTTTCGGCATCAAGCCTGAAGCCGGCTACGGGATTTCTGACTTCCTCGCACAGGCGGCCGTCTCGCTGATGGCCCGTGACAATCCCAACGGTGCGGCTGCGTTCGCGAAGGCCCTCGGTATGGGTGAGAAGAAGAAGGCCGTTCAGCCGAAGATGCTCAACTATGACAAGGAGACGGGCAGAGCCCTCTTCATGAACCCGACCACGGGCCTGCCATACGAGATGCAGGCAGGGACCGGCACCGGCAAGGAGCTATCGGAGAAGGCGCGTCAGACGATCCTAGATCGCGACAACAACATGAACGTCGTCGCCGACAATGCGGAGAAGGCGCACTTTTGGCGCAACAAGATCGTCAATGGCGAGCTTGATCTCGGCGTCATGAAGCAGATCGAAGCCGGTCTCGCGGGCAAGCTCAACCTGACGAACGAGCAGCAGCAGCTTTATACGCAGTATGGTCAGTGGGTGAAGAACGCCGCGAATTCGGCGCTTCTCCTGAATAAGGGCGTTCAGACCGACAAGGACTATGATCGGGCCCTTCAGGCGATCATGCCGGACTCCACACGCTTCGATAATGGCAACGCCCTCGCCGCTCTCGATACGATCTATGATCGCAGCCGCCGCGAATATGGCAGCCTCCGCAAGGCGCAGGACTCGACCTTCAAGGACTACGGGAAGAACGCGCCTTCGGGCGACTTCGTCCAGACCTACAACAATGTCGGCAGCCGCCTCGAAAGCCTCGACAAGGATGAGGCCTATGTCGGCAAGCGGAAGGCCTTCAACGAGTCCCGCAACAAGCCGGCCGGGCCGACCGAGACGACGCCTCGCGTTGGTCCGGCCAAGGGTCCTAGCGCAGCCGATTCTTATTGGGACGAAATTCAGAAGCGCCGTCAGGCGAACGGGGGCGGCTGATCATGGCTTCCCCTTCGAAGGCCATCGTTGACGATCTGCGTCAGCGCGGGGCATCCGACGACGAGATTCTGTCGGTCTTCAGCGGTCGCGACAAGGATTTCGCCTCGACGGTCGATAACCTGCGCTCGCGTGAGAATGGGGCGACTTCGTCGGAAATCCTCGACGTGGTCGTTCCGAGATGGAAGCCCGCAACCCAGCCGGCAGAGGCTGACGATTGGTCGGTAGGGACCATCGCCTCGAATGTTGGGAAGTCCGCCCAATATGGTGCGAGCGCCGCGATCTCTGGCGTCGGCAACACGATCGACAAGCTCTCTTCGGACAAGAATCCGGACTCATGGGCGAAGACCGTGGCCCGGATGGCGATGAAGACCGGACAGGCTATGGCCCCGGAGAACTTCACCCCGGCATCGTCGAAGCTGCGTTGGAACGAGCCTTCCACATACATCAACGCGCCGCGCGCCTTTATCGAGAGCGCTCCCGGCCTTGGCGTTGACTTGGCTGCCGGCGCGGCTGGCGGCGCTATTGCCGGGCCGATCGGCGCAGGCGTCGCATTCGGAGCGAGCAATGCCGGCCGGAACTTCGGCAACAACGTCGACGATCGCATGGCCGGTCAGGGTAAGACCGCGAAGGACGCGACTTGGACCGACTATGGTGCTGCCGGCGCTGGCACACTCGCGGAAGCCGCCCTCTCTCGCGTTGGCTTGAACCCGGCTCTGACATCCACGGTGAAGGGCCTGTCGCCCTCGCTTGGGCAGGTCGCGAAGCAGGTAGGAATGGCGGCAGCCGATGGCGCTGCCGGAGCCGTGGCGGGCAACTATGCCAATCAGGCAGGCCGCACGGCATTCACGGACAAAGGCCTGTCTCTCGACGCCGACGAGGCTCTGAACGCTGGCGTGACAGGCGGCTTGAACGGCGCAGCCATCCGGGGCGCTCGCCTCGCTGGCGAAGGCCTCGACGCGAAGAAGATGCGCAAGAATGGGCTCGGCATCGATTCCGAAGCCGACGCCAAGGCAGCATCAGAGATTCAGCGCGCGGCTGACACCACGAAGGCCGGCAATCCCGATCTCTCGACGCCCGAACTCGCGGGCGCTGCGATCAACGGCGCTCGCATCCGCCTCAATCAGGAGCTTTCAGAGACGAGCAAGGCGGCTTCGAACCACCTGAAGACCCTCGAAACCGAAGATGCCTCCCGGATCACGACCACGATCGATAAGGTGAAGCAGGGCCTGACCCTGACCAAGAACGAGCGCTCCCATTTGGAGAGCGTTCTCGGAGGCGATCAGGAAGGCGCTGCCCTCTTCAATGCGATCCGGGCGAAATCCTCGCTCAACGGCATTGAGAAGATGGGCGGCAGCGGGCTGGCGGATAATCCGCTCGTCAAGAAGATCGACGAGCGGTCCGGCCTCACCTCGATCCTTGGCGTCGTGTCCGGCAATCCAATCGCGGCGGCGGCGTCGGCGGTTCGCCCGGCAGCGGCCCTCTATGACCGTGCTCGCGGCCTGAACAACATCGTCGGGAACACGGCCAATCGCCTTGCGACGGGAGAAGCCCCGAAGGTCGATCCCGCCCTTCCCTCACAGCGTCAGGTTGATGCTGATGCCGCTGTTCAGCGTCAGGCTGCCGTCGATCAGGCGAAGGTCTTGCAGAAGGCGCAGCGAGCTTCAGGTCGCGGCAGCAGCCCAGTCCGCCCGGCAGAGATCGCGGACTTTGTCGCTCGTGCTCGCCTTTTGGAAGAGGCTCAGGCCAAGGTCGAAGCCCTTCGTCAGCGTCAGGATGGGAACGCCCCTGCCCCGGTTGCTCCGGAGGCTCCGGCCGCTTCCGCTGGCCCACCCCCGAAGGTGCCCGGCGAGAACTTCTTCCCGGAGTCGAAGCTGACTGATCGCGGCACACTGAAGCCTTCGAATGAGCCCGTCGCTTCTCCGGCCGCGCGCATTCTTCAGGAAGAGCGCGCTCGGATGAAGGCGGAGCAGTTCGGAGACACCTTTACCCATGACGGGCTGACCTATCCCATCCCGCCAGATGTCCGGGACAAGCCGATCTATGTCAGCGCTGCGCGCCACCTTCAAAACCGGATCAACCGGGCGATCGAGAGCGTCATCGGCAATCGTGATGGCATCGATCCGGAAACCGACGCCGCGCTGTCGGCAGCCCGCACCTCACTGAAGACATCGCGAACCGCACAGGACGCGATGCTCGTCGTCGCGGACATGAAGGACAAAGCCAGCCCAGCCGATCGGGCGAAGCTCGATAAGGCCTTCGACAAGAGCTTCTTCGCCCAATGGGACAAGGTTCTCTCGGAAGATAGTCGGTACGGCGACATCGATCAGGCTGCCTTCGCTCGCGCTGCCACGAAGGCCAAAAAGGCGGCCGATGGGAAGTGAGTTGCAAGACGGTCCCGGCCCGTTCGTGCCGACCGCCTTCATCCTCCAAGACCCGCCCTGCAAGCGTTACGGGAGGCGGGTCGTGAAGGGCCTGCGGCCGGGCATGACCGCGATGGCGGGTCGGCGGCCGGTCTATCACGATGTCCCCGGCTTCAAGCCTCAGGGGAACCCCGGCTTCAGCAAGTATATTTCGCGAACGGAAGGCGCGCGCCTGCTCAAAGTGGCTCAACGCAAAGCTCTTCGCGACATGGATAAGATAAGACAGTCAAAGGAATATCGAGAGCTAATGAAGAATGTGAAGTCAAACTCGCACATGAACGGTGAGGCGATCATCGAAGAAGCCACGATCAAGCTTCGCGAGATTATGAACGGCCCGCATGGAGCCAACGATCAGATCAAGGCGGCTACGGCTCTTATTGGCCTCTACAAGCCGAAGCAGGCGAGCGGTCGTTCCAAGAAGGAAGCGATCGAGAGCGCCGAAGACTGGCTCGACAGCTTGGACAACCCAGCAGCAGAGGATGGCGACGAAGGCGATATCTGAGGCCTTCCAATCAATTTGAATGCTTACAGACGAACAGAAGAAGAAAATTCGCATCCGGCTCCGAGACGACTTCGCTTTTTGGGCCGAAAAATGCGCGAAGGTCAAAGATAAAGACAAAGACGAAGTAGTTCCCTTCAGGCTCAATCACGTTCAGCGGCGGCTCCTTGCCCTGATGAACGAACAAATGCGGCTGACCGGTCGCGTTCGCATCGTCATCCTGAAGGCTCGTCAGCAAGGCGCATCGACGTTCGCCTCCGCCTATTTCTATTTCCGGCTTTCGCAATCGAAGCTGAAGAAGGGGATGGTCGTCGCTCATCACGCGACGCCGACGAACGCTCTCTTCGACATGTATAAGCGGTTCCACGACCATATGCCGGTCGAGCCGTTCAACATGAAGCCGCAGACGGCCAACCGGTCCCGGCGCGAACTGACCTTCGCCAAGCTCGATTCCGCGATCTCAGTCGCGACCGCTGGCGGTGAGGAAATCGGTCGCGGCGAAACCCTCGCCTTCGCCCATCTCTCCGAGGTTGCTTTCTGGAAACCTGCCGATAAGGCGTCCGCGAATTTCGCGGCGCTCATGCAGGCCGTTCCGGATGCCGATGGTACCGTGGTTCTTGCGGAAAGCACGGCCAACGGCAAATCCGGCAAGTTCTATGAGCTTTGGAACAGCGCATGCGACACCCCGGCCGACCTTCTCAAGCCGGGCGCATCGCCGTGGTTGAAGTTCTTCAGCCCATGGTTTGACACGCCTGAATATGCCGAACCTGTCGGCTCCGACGAGTTCGAACTCACGATCGACGAGCAACTTCTTCGGAAGGAGTTTCCCTTCCTGACGGACGAGCAACTGTGCTGGCGTCGCTCGAAGACCAACGAAATCGGTTCCCGCAAATTCAAGGTCGAATATCCCGCATCCCCCGATGATGCGTTCGATGAGACTGGCAGCCCTGCCTTCGATCCCAAGGCGATCGGGCGGATGGAAGAGCGCGCTCGCGATATCCACCCTATCCACCACATGGGCATCGATGACAGCGGCAAGCTCGTCGAGGTGCCCAACGGCCTATTGCGGGTTTATCGCGAGTACGATCCCGGTGAGGTCTACACGATCGGCGCGGACGTCGCGCTTGGCGATCCGAACTCACAGGATCGAGCCGACTTCTCGGCAGCATGCGTCCTCGACAGCCAACAGCGGCAGGTCGCGTCCTTCCAAGCGAAAATCATCCCGGAGGACTTTGGCGATTTTCTCGACAAGGTAGGCCGCTACTACAACAATGCCCTGATCGCGACCGAGATCAACAACATCGGCTCGCACACGGCGCGGCAGCTTTTGGCCCGTCGCTATCCCAACATTTACACGGATATCGACGAAAAGACGCTTCAGCCGAAGCACACGCTCTATCCGGGTTTCCGCACCACGCCGAAATCGAAGGAGAGCGCGATCAACGATCTCGCCACAGCCATCGCCCGCGATCAGATCGAGGTGAACTGCCGGGCGACGATCACAGAACTGAAGTCCTACATCGTGGACAACGGGAAGTATAAGGCCGCACCCGGAAAGCACGACGACCTAGTGATGGCGCTCGCCATTGCAAACAAGGTTCTTCAGCGTCGCGCACCTCTGATTCCGAACACAGAACGCTTTTGCTTTGACCCCATCGGATAACCCCTTGGGCTAAATATACTGCATATTCTCTTCTCATTCAAAATTGATGGTCAGCAATATCGATCCTAAGCGTGCCAAAGAGGTCGCTGAACTTACAGACAAGAAGATCAAGGCTTCGGGCGGACATTACGCCAAGGGATCGCCGCTCGCGACCACGCGTCGGAACGTCCTCGATCACTATAACGGCGAGCGCCCTGTTCAGCAGGGCGGCGGCTCGCCGTTCCGCGACACGACCGTTCGCGAAAAGATCGTCGAGCTACGCGGCTTCATCATGGATTGCGTCAACGCGACGCCCGAACTCGTCAAATTCCTCCCGCAGGGGCCGGAAGACGAGCGAATTTGCCAGATCGCGACAAAATATTGCTCCTATGTCTTCAACCGGCAGCACGATCCGGACCTTGTCCTCTACACCGTCATTGAGGACTCGCTGACGGCGTCTGCCGGCATCGTGAAGGTCTTTTGGGAGACCAAATTTAAGGTCAAGCGCTTCGATTTCAGCGAGGTTGACGAGTTCACGATCGAAGGCTGGAAAGCCGACGACGATATCCTCTCCTTCGAGATCGACGACGAGAGCCCGCCGAACGGCCTCTATTCCGGCAGCGGTAAGAAGCGCGTCAAGGTCAGTTCCCGCCCCCGGATCGAGAACATCGCCCCGGAAGAGTTCGGCGTCGAGAGTGAGGCCCGCGACCTTGAGAATGCCTTCCACTTTCACCGCGTCCTGAAGTCCCGCAGCCAGATCGCGGCGATGGGCTATGACGTCCGGAAGCTGCGTGATGTCTCCCCGGACGGTCGCGACGACCTAGACAATATCGACTCGCTCTCTCGCAAGGCGAAGTCCAACGATCTCGGCTTGAGCGATGTCAATCGCGAGAGCGACCCGATCTATTGGTTCCACGAGGCCTATTATCCTTGGAGCGAGGAAGACGGCGAATCGATCCTCTACAAGGTGGTTCGCGTCGGCGACGTGACCTTGGATATTGAAGAGGTCGATCGCTCCCCCTTCATCATCTTCAAGCCGTTCCCCATCCCGCATGAGTTTTGGGGGCACAATTTCGGCTCGTGGCTGATCCAGTTCCAGAACGCGAAGACCGTGATGATGCGGTCGAATATCGACTACAGCGCGCGCGTATCGAACACGCCGATCGCCGTCGTTCAAGGGACCGTTCCAAACCCCAGCGAACTGCTAGACAACCGCCCCGGCCGCATTGTGAATGTCACCCGGCCGGATGCGATTTTCCCACTGCTGCCGCCGCAACCCAATCAGTTCACGATCCCGATCTTGGACTTGCTTCAGCGTGGCGCAGAGCGCGTCAGCGGCATCTCAGAGCTTTCACAGGGCCTGAACCCGGACACCATCTCGAAGCAGAATTCGGCCGCGCTCGTCGCTCAGCAGGTCGATCTTTCGCAGACGCGTTGCCGCGAGATCGTCCGGCGCTTCGGTCAGTTCCTGAAGGAGCTTTGGATCGAGCTTTATCGGCAGGTCATCGAGAACGAGACGGATCGTCAGAAGATTTTCGAGGTTGCTGGCGATTGGGTTGAGCTTGGCGACTGGTCTAGCTGGAATGAGAATCGGGACGCGGAAGCGGCCCTGACGCTCTCCCCCGGCGATTCCCGCGCTCAGGCTGCGAATGTCATTCAGTTGCTGACCATTGCCGGTCAGGACCCTGATCTCGGCCGCATGCTCACGGCTGAAAACAAGTTCGAAGCTGCCCGTGAGATCGCGGACGGCTACGGCCTGTCGGCTCTCTTCCCGCGCCTCTTCACGCATCCGTCGAAGCTGCCTGAGCAGGGTCCGGACCCGGTCGCGATGAAGCGGATCGAAAACGAGATCAAGCAGACCGACGCCATCGTGATGTCGGCAGAAACGAACGCGATGAAGGTCGATCGCGAGACGCAGATCAAGGCGAAGAACGCCGAGACAGCCGCGAAGCTGGCAGACGCCAATATCGAGGCCAAGCGCGACGATCTCGATCGCAAGGCGGGCGAAACCGCCAGCCGCATCGATCTGGCTCACCGCGAGTTCGAAGTCGCCAAGAACGCGCCGCCCGAAAATATCAAGCCGATCATTTCCCCCGATATCTAATCAGAGGTTCACCGATGCCCCGTCAGCCATGGGATAAAAAGCTCCGCACCACGAAGAAAATCGACCTCGATCCTGCCGTCTCGAAGGCGACGGTGAAGGCTGCTGACAAGGCTGCCAAGGCCCCGGCGAAGCCCAAGACTGCCGCCAAGCCAAAGGCCCCCGCGATCGATATCTCTGCTCCGAAGAAGGGCAAGAAGGGCGAGGTTGGTCACGGCCTGATGATCCTGTTCGCCCCGTCAGCCATCGCCCCGAAGAAGGGCAAGGCGAAGAAGTAAAGGGGGCGCACCGATGAACTTCCTCGACTACCTCATCAATGGGACGCGCCAGCGCAAGGAACAGCGCGAGCCGGAGGCCTATATCCCGCCCGGCATGCCGATCGACGTAGCCACCTCGCGCTCGCCGACGATGACGCCCAATCTCGTTCAGGACTACAATCTCCCGCCGCTCCCCCCGGAGTTGACGCGTCGTCCCATGGCTCCGCAGATGACTATGGGCGGCATGGGGCAACCTTGGGCCGGTCAGACGGCTCCGAACGGCATCAGCCCCAGCCCCGCCCCGAACTTCGTCGGCGAAGGCACAAGCGCGCCTTGGATGGGAAGTTTCCCCTCACAGAACGCCGGTTCGGCAGAGGCTTCGCCGAGCGGCGGGCGTCAGTCACCGGGCGCACCGTCAACCACTGGAAGCACGGGCAGTGCTTTGCCTTGGGAGCCCTATAGGGTTGAGGACGAGAATGGCCGTCCCTTCCAAGCCATCGGCACCCGCGCGTCCGGAACCGGCGATCGTTCGCAGGTGGCATGGGATGCCCCCGGCATGGGCTTCCTGAAGTTCATGGCTGGCCTAGACTCGCCGCGCCCGGCAGCTTCCGCCCCGGCTTCGGTCAGCAGCCTTCAGGGTCCAATGCCGGACGGGAAGTCGCTCGATCAGGTTGCCGGTCAACCGGCCGCGACGCCCCCCTCGCTGATCGACAACTTCGGAAACACGCCGCTCGGCAGCTTGTTCAAGGCTTGGGGCATTGGCCTCTAAATAGACCAATGAATCCAGACAGAAAGATCATGCTCGGCCTCGCGGCCGGGCGGCTCCTTGAGAATGAAGACTTCCGGCTCGTTTGGGACCAACTCGAAGCCGATTTGCAGGCCGAGTTTATGGCGACGCCGTTCAGCGATCAGAACGCTGTCAATATTCTGATGGCGAAGAAAGAGGGCCTGAAGAAGGCTCTCGACAAGATCAAGTGGCACAAAGGCCAGATGGACTATGTGATCGCCCTACGCGACCGCGACAGTCCCGGAAATGAATCCAGCACCGAATAAGACGGCCCAATCACAACCGACCGTCAAAATCAATTTCTATTCTAAATAAAGGATTAAATGACTACGCATTCTGACACAGAGGCGAACGCTATTGAGACAGAGACCTCGGAATCCGATTTCGAGGCCTCCATTCTGAAGGATTGGGGCGCACAAGGGCTACCCGATAACAATCCCGAAGATGATGAAGCTGAAGATGTAGAGGACGACTCCGAGGGCGCACAAGGGCTACCTGACGACGAGGACGAAGCTTCCGACGCAACCGATGATGTAGACGAGTCCGAAGAGGAAGCTGCCGAGGCCACGGTTGCCGATCCGAAGGCTGTCCACAAAATCAAAATCGGAGACGAAGAGATTTCTATGACTGTTGAGGAGATGGCCAAAGAGGTCAGCCTCCGCATCAACAATAACAAGAAGTCGATCGAACTCTCCGATGCGCGCAAAGAGCTTGATGATCGCCGTGATCTCTTCAATGGGCTGGCGAAAACCATGCTCGAAAGCGCGTACGAGCGACACGACAGGTTCGAGAAAGCCGATTGGCGCAAACTCGCCAAGGAGCTTAGCGAGGAAGAGTTCGAAGCTTTTAGCGGTGCCGCCGCTGCCGCCAAGCGTGATTTCGAATATCTCCGACAGGGATATCTCGAAGAGCGCGCGCGACAGCAGGAAGACGCGAACAAGCTGAAGGCGCAGCGGATGGAGAACACCATCCGGGAGCTTCAGGACCCTGTGAAGGGAATTGGGCTCAATGAGAAGATCGTCGCCGAACTGAACAAGTTCGCCAACGAGCATCTTCCGCCAGAAACGATTCCGGAAATGCTCGAACCCGGCCATTGGAAGCTGACCTATTGGGCAATGCTCTATTTGAAGGGCAAGAACGCAAAGGTCGAAATGAAGACCCCAAAGGGCAAGAAGTTCGTCAAGACTTCGACAAATGTCGAGACGACACGCAAGGCCATCTCCGGGAATTCGCAATCCGATGCCGCCAAGCGCCTGAAGAACTCAGGCTCTGGAAAGGACTTTGTCGATTCGATCTTGAGCGATTGGGACAGCTACGCAAAGCGTGGGTGAGCCCGCTTTAGTTTCATTATCTATTTGAGGTTACTATATTATGGCTGCTACTACTTTTTACGATCAGACCGCCGCGAAGGAGGATTTCTCCAAAAAGATGGCGCTTCTGAACACCAAGGACACGCCTTTCCAGACTCTGATCGGGAAGGACAAGACCGACAACATGACGCACAACTGGACCGAGGATGCCCTCGACGACGCGTCGGTTGTTCCGCAGATCGACGGTGCTGATGCTTCGTTCGCGACGCAGGCCGCGCCGACCGTCCGCCTGAACTACACGCAGATTTTTGCTCGCTATTGGAAGCTGTCGGGCCGCGCTCTCGCGACCGATTTCCATGGCCGCAAGCTCGCTGCACACCTGCTGATGAAGAACACCAAGGGCATTAAGCGTGACCTTGAGAAGGTTCTGACTCAGTCGGGTCAGGACAAGGTTCTCGGCAACAACTCGACTGGTTCCCAGATGGCCGGCGCTCAGGCGCTGATCGACTCGGGGAACATCGTCTACACGGGCGTCACCTCGACCGTTCCGAACATCCTCAGCGAGGCCAATCTCCAGACGGCCCAGCTTAAGCTTCGCGCTGCTGGCATGCCGGGCACGAAGCTGTTCGTCGCTCCCGAGGATGCTCTCGCGATTGCGGGCTGGCTCACCGCGACCGGTCGTACCCGCGACTTCGGCACCGGCTCGAAGCTGGTCAACGAGGTCGACGTCGTGGTGAACAACCTCGGCAAGGTCGAAGTCATCCTGTCGGATTGGATGAAGGCCGGCGACTCGCTCCTGATCGATCCGGACAATTGGGCTCTCGTTGAGATGCGCCCCTTCGCTCCGGGCGAACTGGCTCCGACCGGCGACAACAAGCCGTGGATGCTGATCGGCGAGTACACGCTCCGCCACGATTCGACGAAGGCTTCGGCCCTCATCCGTCGCGGCAACGCCCCGTAATAGGGTCGAAACAAACCGGAGGGGGCGAAAGCCCCCTCTTTACCTCTCACCCCTTACCCGATGTCCAAACTCATTCAGCCGACAACGACCGTCCACGATATCGACGGCAAAAAGATCATTCAGGTCGATCAGCACATCCCGGATGATCAGAAGAACAAATGGCGCGATATGCGCGACGAATCGATGTCCAAGCCCATGGGCGAGACCCATTCCATCGCGAAAATTCCGTGGGGCGCGTACCTCATCCTTCAAGCTCGCGGCTTCAAGACCGGCGAGATGGATGCCCGCGAGTTCCTGAAGCTCTTGAAGGCCGAAGGGCTCGAAGACTTCATCACCACGAAGCGGACCATCTGACATGGCGCATCGCATTCTGAAGCTCGTCGAAGGCGAGTACGTCGAGATCGAGGTCGTGACAGGCGACTATGAAGCCCGCATTTACGAGCTTGCGGCTGATGGCTCGATCTATCGCGCCGAGCCGCACCATGCCCTTCCGGCTGCCGCAACTCCGGCCCCGGTTGTTGTAGAAGCCCCGGCTCAGATCACGGTTTCCAAGGCCCCTGCGAAGAAGTCGAAGAAGCCCGTCTGACGGCCTAACGGCATAAATAACCGTGTCATGCCGGTCACTTATGCTCAAATTAAACAAGACTTCACCCGCGAATTGGGGCGAGGCGACGCCAAGCCGTCCGACATCGTGCGATGGCTCGACAATTCAATCCGCGAGGCGCAGCGGGAGCTTCGCACGCCCGGTTCTGAAAGCGTCTCCGAATATACGGTCGGCGACACGCCTTTCACCTCGATCTCTGTCCCCGGCGATCTGCTCGGCCTCATCACGATCAGCGTGAACGGCAATGTCCTTCAGCAGGCGGAGCTTTCGAAGGTCCGCCGCTTGTCGCGGACAACGGGATGCCCAGCGTTCTTTGCCAAGGTAGGTCCGACCTATGTCATTGGCCCTCGCCCGGTTCAGGGCGACGAGATCGAGATCGTCTACCACTCGAACTTCGCGGCTCTCTCGGCAGACACGGACACGAATTGGCTCATTGATATCGCCCCCGAAGCGATCATTGCCGGCGCGATGGTGCACGCGAGCATCTACTATCGTGATGCACAGGGCGAAGCGACCTATCGCAATCAGTTCGCGAATGCCCTTGCAGCGCTGAATGCACAGGCAGCCGCTGACGCCCTGACCAACGCCGTGATCTCCCCAGCCTATGAAACCAATTTCGGGGACGATTGATGGCAAATTCGTCCTTTTACGGTCAGAACAACACTCCTAATCACCTGCTTCTCAGTCAGGATATCCTCGACGATGTCTCGGCCATGCGCGATCAGGTCGAAGCCGATCGCGCCGAAGTCGCCTCGACGAAAATCCTGATCGACATCTCGGAAGCTGCCGTTCTGGCGGCTCGTGCAGACACCTTGGCATTTCGCGATGCCGCTCAGGCTTCTGCAACAGCGGCACAGGCAGCCGAAATCAGCACGATCGACCATGAGGAGTTCACCGCGACCCTCGCGGCTTGGGCTCTCGATCGGAAGAACGCGGCCGAAGCGGCTGCGGCGACAGCGGTAGCGGCCCGTGACACAAGCACTCTCAAAGCCAACGAGGCCGCAGACAGCGCCGAAGAGGCTCAGATCGCAGCGCTTGAAACTCAGGCAGCGGCGGCAATCATTCAGTCCGCCAACCTCAGCGACTATCTGCGCTTTGACACTGGCGGCGTTGTCACGGCCGATGTCGTTTTTCAGGGCAACACCACGACCATCAACTCGACGACCCTGACGCTCGCCGACCCGATCATGACGCTCGGCAGCAATTCGACGAGCGTGAACGACGGCAAAGATCGCGGCATTGAATTCCGCTATGGGACCGGCAGCGCGATCAAGACCGGCTTCTTCGGCTACGACTCGTCGGCTGGCCAGTTCAATCTCATTGCCGACGCGACTAACACGAACGAGGTTTTCACAGGCGCGCAGGCCACGCTCGCGGCCGATCTCAACGGCAACGCGGCAACCGCCTCCAAGCTTGCCACCACGCGCACTATCAGCCTGACGGGCGATGTCACCGGCTCGATAGGCTTCGACGGTTCGGCCGATATCTCGATCACAGCCACGGCAGCAGGCAAGGCCAACTTAGCCTCGCCGGCTCTGACCGGAACGCCGACTGCACCCACGGCCACGGCCGGCACGAACACCACGCAGATCGCGACCACTGCCTTCGTCACGACGGCGGTCAGCCCGAAGGCCAATTCTGCCAGCCCGAGTTTCACCGGGAACGTCGCCCATACAGGCGGCTTCTTCTCTTTTGGCACGAGCGCCACGCTTGCGGCTGCCGGAACCACGCAGGGCACCGCGACGGCGATCACCAACATGACTTCGATCGTGACAAGCGGAACGGGTGGCCTTGTCTTTCCTTCGGGCCTGCCGGCCGGGACGGATTTGAAGGTCATCAACGAGAGCGGCAGCACGATCAATGTCTATCCGCACAGCGGTGGCTCGTTCCGAGGCCTCGCGACGAACGCACCCTTCCCATTGGGTGACGGCGCGGGCCTGACCTTTACGAGCGGCGCTTCGTCGAAATGGTACCCGCTCACGGGCGTCTACGCATGACGAACGACGCCGAAACCAAGGCTCTTACACGCCTCGAAGTGCAGGTTGAGCATCTGGCGAAGGAGTTCGCGAGCTTCCGGCACCTCATGCTCAATCAATCATCCCCGATCGATCTCCGGGTTGAGCGCCACGAGCAGCAAACCAAGGAGCAGTTCGCAGAGATCAAGGATTCGCTGAAGGGCCTGCACACGAAGTTGGAAGCCGGATCGAAGCCAAATTACGGCCCGATCATCGCCGGGATCGCTCTCGCTTGGTCAATCTCGTCGGCGATCGGCGGCTTCTTCATCAACAGCCAGAACGCGACCATCGCCCGGATCGAACGGGATATCATCACGCTTCAGGAGTCGAAGGCTTCGTCCGTCGAAGTGAATCGCCGTCTCGACGCCTTGGAGAAGCGCCCGCTTCGCCCATGAAAGACGCCTTCCTTCGGCTAGAGACGATCGCCGATCTGCATGATGCCGTCTTCCTCGCGATGAGCGGCGTCAATGTCTGCTTCGAGCCGGTCGAAGGTTCCCTTGGGGGGCCGGTTTGCACATTCTCGCCATCTGCCCGGTTTCACTGGAAGCTGCCGGTTCGCGATGATCCGGCCGCAGTTGCTGAATGCCTGCGCTTTTTCCTGACTGAATTGCCGACGCGAGCCCCGCCGCTACGAGCCGCGCTCGCGGTCTCGTTTGAATGCTACGGCTCCGCCCGTCCTGAAGCCGTGAACACGGCCTTGAACGGCATCGCGAATCTGATCGGGATGCGTCCGCAAACGACGATCTCGGAAACTGACATCGTCACAATTATGGAATGGATCGCGACCATCGCCCCCGGCAAGATTGCCGTTCAGGTTCCCTATTCCTCGGAGTGGTGGGCTCGCCTGATGACCGGCCGAAGCTCCCATCCGTCGCCCTTCATCCTCGATCCCCCGGAGCGCATTCAGCGAATCTTCGTGTCGCGCTATGGGCCTCCGAGCCCGGCCGATGTGCTGCTCGCCCAGCCCTTCGCCCTGCCGCCGCTCTTCGTCAACGATCCGGCCGCGAAGAAGCTCGTGCCGTTCTTCAAGGGTGTTTCGACCGATGGTCGCGTGGCTCTGCCCAATCACGGGCTTTGCGAGCGCTCCGCCTTCACGAAGACCTATGCGCTCGACAAGAACCTGTGGAAGGGCCTCCGGAAGGCCGGGGCCGAAGCCTTCGAGCGCACCCTGAACGACCCGCCCACAGGAATCTCGCCGATTTGGGCGGAGCAGCTTCGTCGGCATCGCCCTTGCGCGATCGAGAACGCGGCAGGCGTCGAGACTCGTGTCTTCGACGCCCATTGCCACTTCGGAGCCTATCGAGCCGCCCTAGATGGCAAGGCCCGGTTCCTGACGCCGAAATGGGCGAGCCTTCTGCCGATCGTGGATGTCAGTGACGCGGACGAATTGATCTCGGCTTGGCCCTTCAATCCGCTGATGCGATTCGTCAGTCCGGGCTCTGAATGAAAAAAGGACGCCCGAAGGCGTCCCGTTCAATCGTCATCTCCCAATTCGGGGAGGTTGCTCCAATCAATCTCCGGCTCGTCCTCATCGATGTAGACGAGATAATGCTCGCTAAGCTCGCGAATGACGACGCAGAGCTTCTTGATCTTTCCGATATCGGCCTTGGGAACGCTGGTATAACGCATGAAATATTCTCTTCTCGAAATGGCGTCGCAATATGACGCTCAACTTCGATATCGAATCGCGTTTCGAAATGTCGATATCTTTCTGAAGGGGCATTCCGGGCCTTTTCGCGCGGACCTCGCAAAAATTTTTTGCCGTGATTAGAGCCGGCAAAACCCTTATCTTATCATCAGGTTAGACAGGATTTGACGGCTGCCGGCAAACCCGATCGCACATGACGATATGGTAGATGCCGGCGGCGCGCAGGTCGCTGTTGGTCTCTTCGCTGATCAGCCCACGCTTGCCGGTGACGAGGGCAGCCGCCATCGCCCCCGCCTGCCCGCCGCCGCTGCTCGCGATGCGCTCGGTCAGCGCGTTGCGGGCCTGGTCGATCGCGACCGCCAAGGCGAGCCGGCGCGGCATCGGAACCGGTGCAGGTGCGAGCGAGATCTTGCCGGCGATGTTCCCGACCGCGCCGATGCCCTGGAAGAACGCGTCCCGGGCAAAATCATAGCCGCCGGGACGCGCCGGCCCGGGCGGCGGCAACAGGCGCGCCGTCGCGCTGATATGATCGCCAGGCTTCAGCGTCGTCACTGGCGTGGTGACACGCACCCGCCGCGGCCGCTGCGCGGGCTCGACACCCGGCAGGTCCGTGACCTGAACGACGATGCGCACGCCCTTCTCGCGCTGCTCCAGCATCTCGACGAAGCCGGTGAGCTTGCCGACATGGTTGCGAGCAAGTGCAGGCGCCGCCATGCCTGCCGTTCTGAAGGTCGCAGTCGCGAAGCCGGCAAAGGCAGCGGCAGCCGCGATGCAGACAGCCATGACGGCACGGCGCTGGCGTGTCAGCAGCGCGGCGAGCCCGCACAGCACCACCCCGGCCAGGGGCGCGGCCAGTCCCGGCTCGCGATCGGCCAGGAAATAGAGCAGCACGCCGGCACCCATGCAGACCGGCAGCCAGTTGAACAGGCGGCGGCGCTCGGCCTCGGTTTCGAAGGCCCGGCGGACGCGACCGCCCCAATCATGCAGCGAAAGCGATGCGGGCCAAGGGACACCGGCGACGCGCCGCAAGCGCGCCGGCAAGGCCAGCTCACCGGCTCGCACCCTGCTACGGCGCTCTTCTGGCCCGTAGGAGAGCATTCGTCCCCCCGTCGCAGCCGCGCGGCGATCACGCCCCCTCCCCGTCGGGGGCACTTAACGGCAGCCGGCAAGGCATGTTACAGCGGCGGCGCCGGATGTCAGCCCCGGCCGAGGCCCGTATCGAAGTCGCCCTCGTCTTTTGCTTACCCGTTCCGCCGGAGCCTCCCTTCATGAGTGACACGGTCGTCACGCGCTTCGCGCCGTCGCCCACCGGATTCCTGCACATCGGCGGTGCCCGCACCGCACTGTTCAACTGGCTCTATGCCCGCCGCCATGGCGGCAAGATGCTGCTGCGCATCGAGGACACCGACCGCGAACGCTCGACCGACGGCGCGATCGCCGCGATCCTCGACGGCCTCGCCTGGCTCGGCCTCGATTGGGACGGGCAGACCGTCTACCAGTTCCAGCGCGCCGCCCGCCATCGCGAGGTCGCCGAGCAGATGCTGGCCGCCGGCAAGGCGTATTACTGCTATGCGACGCCGCAGGAGCTCGAGGAGATGCGCGAGAAGGCGCGCGCCGAGGGCAAGCCGCTGCGCTATGACGGGCGCTGGCGCGACCGCGATCCGGCGACCGCGCCGGAGGGCGTAAAGCCGGTGATCCGCCTCAAGGCCGAGCAGACCGGCGAGACCGTGGTCGAGGACGAGGTCCAGGGCCGCGTCACCTGGCAGAACGAGAACCTCGACGACCTGGTGCTGCTGCGCTCCGACGGCAACCCGACCTATATGCTCGCCGTCGTGGTCGACGATCACGACATGGGCGTCACCCACGTCATCCGCGGCGACGACCATCTGACCAATGCCGCGCGGCAGACGCAGATCTACCAGGCGCTCGGCTGGAAGGTTCCCAGCATGTCGCACATCCCGCTGATCCACGGCGCGGATGGCGCCAAGCTGTCGAAGCGGCACGGCGCGCTCGGCGTCGATGCCTATCGCTCGATGGGCTATCTGCCGATCGCGCTGCGCAACTATCTGCTGCGCCTCGGCTGGAGCCATGGCGACCAGGAGATCTTCTCGCCGCAGGAGATGATCTCGCTGTTCAACCTCTCCTCGATCGGCCGCTCGCCAGCCCGCTTCGACTACGCCAAGCTTGAGAACCTCAACGGCCTCTATATGCGCCAGTCGGAGGATCACGAATTGATGACCGCGCTGAAGGCGATCTGGTCGGAAATCGGCCCGCCGCGTGGCATCGGCACGCAGCCGACCCCGGAGCTGGAAGCCAAGCTGATGGCGGCCATGCCGGGCCTGAAGGAGCGCGCCAAGACGCTGATCGAGCTGATCGACAGCGCCTCCTATCTCTATGCCCAGCGGCCGCTTGCGCTCGAGCCGAAAGCCGCCGCTTTGCTCGACGATGCAGCCCGGCAGCGCATGCCGAAGCTGGCGCAGAAGCTCTCGGCCGTCGCCGACTGGGCGCCGCCGCCACTGGAGAGCGCGATCCGCGACTTCGCCGAGGAGAGCGGCGTCAAGCTCGGCCAGGTAGCGCAGCCTTTGCGCGCGGCGCTGACCGGCAAGACCACCTCGCCGGGCCTGTTCGACGTGATGGCGGTGCTCGGCCGCGACGAGGTGCTGGCGCGCCTCGCCGATGCCGCATGATTGCCCCCAGAAAGGCTAATGGCCGCTCGGTTGAACCCCTCGCCGAATTGGTCTAGCAACGCGCTGCGGACCGGCGGCTCCCGCTGCCGGTCCGGCACAAAAAATGCTTCAAAATCAGTCCGATGAACTCTTCCCGCTTGCCCGCCCCGACATTCCCGTCATGGAGCCGTCATCGTGGGACGTTCGGATGATGCCGGAACGCGATGAGCAGCCGGCGCCTCCGTCCGACCGGGAACATGACTGAAGAACGAGCCTGAAAGGATCGGATCCATGAGCGGAATTTCCAGCCAGTTGGCTGTCGAGGGCAAAACCGTCGACATGCCGGTCAAAGCGGGTTCGATCGGGCCGTCGGTCATCGATATTGGCAAGCTCTACGCCCAGACCGGGATGTTCACCTACGATCCCGGCTTCACCTCGACCGCGAGCTGCGAGTCGCAGATCACCTATATCGATGGCGACGAGGGCGTACTGCTCTATCGCGGTTACCCGATCGAGCAGCTCGCCGAGCACGGCGACTTCCTTGAGACCTGCTATCTGCTGCTTTACGGCGAACTGCCGACCGCAGCACAGAAGGCGGATTTCGACTATCGCGTCACGCGCCACACCATGGTGCACGAGCAGATGGCCCGCTTCTTCCAGGGCTTCCGCCGCGACGCGCACCCGATGGCGGTCCTGGTCGCCTCGGTCGGCGCCATGTCGGCGTTCTATCACGACTCGACCGACATCTCCGATCCGCAGCAGCGCATGATCGCCTCGATGCGGATGATCGCGAAGATGCCGACGCTGGCAGCGATGGCCTACAAGTACACGATCGGCCAGCCTTTCGTGTATCCGCTCAACTCGCTGGACTACACCTCGAACTTCCTGCGCATGTGCTTTGCCGTGCCGGCCGAGGACTACAAGGTCAATCCTGTGCTGTCGCGCGCGCTCGACCGGATCTTCATCCTGCACGCCGACCACGAGCAGAACGCCTCGACCTCGACGGTCCGCCTCGCCGGCTCCTCCGGCGCCAATCCCTTCGCCTGCATCGCGGCCGGCGTCGCCTGCCTGTGGGGCCCGGCGCATGGCGGCGCCAATGAAGCGGCGCTGAAGATGCTCGAGGAGATCGGCAGCGTCGACAACATCCCGAAATACATCGCCAAGGCCAAGGACAAGAACGATCCGTTCCGCCTGATGGGCTTCGGCCACCGGGTCTACAAGAACTACGATCCGCGCGCCAAGATCATGCAGAAGACCACGCATGAGGTCCTGGCTGAGCTCGGCATCAAGGATGATCCGCTGCTCGACGTCGCCATGGAGCTCGAGCGCATCGCCCTGCACGACGAGTACTTCATCGAGAAGAAGCTCTATCCGAACATCGACTTCTATTCGGGCATCACCCTGAAGGCGATGGGCTTCCCGACCTCGATGTTCACGGCCCTGTTCGCGCTGGCGCGCAGCATCGGCTGGATCGCGCAGTGGAAGGAGATGATCGAGGATCCGTCCCAGCGCATCGGCCGTCCGCGCCAGCTCTACACCGGCGCTCCGAAGCGCGACTACACCCCGATCGGCCGCCGCTGAGAAGCCAAGGCTGAGACAAGCGAGGCCGCGACGGAACCCCGTCGCGGCCTTTATTGTTTCATGCGATTGATGCATCAAACGCAAGTGACGGTTGCACTTGGCGCGCTACAGTCGCCGACCATTTTGAAAGGTTCATCGCTCATGTCGAATGCAGAAGGTCTCAGCCGCCGCGGCTTCCTCGTCGGCGCCTCCGCCCTGCCCTTCGCCGGCGCTGCCGGCTCGGTGTCCGCCCAGGCGCAGTTCCCGACGCGGCCGATCTCGCTGATCGTACCCTTCGCAGCCGGCGGCTCGACCGACATCGTCGCGCGTCTCGTCGGCCAGAAGATGGGCGAATTGCTCGGCCAGTCGATCGTGATCGACAACCGCGCCGGCGCCGGCGGCAATATCGGCTCGACCGCGGTCGCCCGGGCCACGCCCGACGGCTACACCCTGCTGCTCGGCACCATCTCGACCCATGCGCTCAATCCGGCGATCCTGAAGACCGTGACCTTCGACGCGGTCAAGGACTTCACGCCGATCTCGCTGCTCGCCGTGGTGCCGAACGTGATGGTCGTGCATCCGAGCTTCCCGGCCAAGACCGTGCCGGAGGTGCTGAAGCTGCTGAAGGACAATCCCGGCAAGTATTCCTACGCCTCATCTGGCGTCGGCACACCGCTGCATCTCTCCGGCGAGCTGTTCAAATCGCTCGGCGGCGTCAGCATGAACCATGTGCCCTATCGCGGCGCCGGTCCGGCGCTGAACGACGTCGTCTCCGGCGCGGTGCCGATCATGTTCGACAACCTGCCCTCCTCGGCCCAGTTCATCCGCAGCGGGCAGTTGCGTGCCATCGGCGTCACCACCAAGGAGCGCGTCTCCTCCTTCCCCGACCTGCCGACCATCGCCGAAGGCGGGCTCGCCGGCTACGAGACTTATACTTGGAATGCGCTGTTCGGACCCGCCAACATGCCGCGCCCGGTGGTCGACAAGATCAACAGTGCCGCCAACGAGTCGCTCAAGGACGCCAATGTGAAGCAGCGCCTGGAGGATGTCAGCGCGGTGATCGTCGGCTCGACGCCGGAGGCGCTCGGCGAGCACGTCAAGGCCGAGCTGGCAAAATGGGGCCCGATCGCCAAGGCCTCGGGCGCCGTCGTCGAGTAAGCGGCCGCTAGAGCCGGATCCGATCAGATTGACTTAATCTGATCGGTGAATCCGTCCCTAACTTTATGATAGAGAACGCTTTTCCGATCAGCTTGCGATGCAAGCTGATCGGAATGTGCTCTAGCCGCCTGTCGGCTCCCGAACCAGGGCGAGCGCCGCGCTGACGGCGTTCGCCGCCGGGCTTGGCCCGGCACTTCGCATATTCTGCTCGACACTTGCGAAGCCGTCGAGCTGGCGCTGGCGTGCCGGGCCTTCGGCAATCGCGGCGAGGAGTGCCTCGGACAGGGCCTGCGGCGAGGCTTCGTCCTGGATGAACTCAGGCACCACGCTTTCGCCGATGATCAGGTTGGGCAGGATCACGCTCGGCAGCTTGATCAGGCGCCGCGCCAGCACGGCCTCCCAGCCCGCGCCACGATAGGCCGCGACCGTCGGCACCTGCGACAGCGCCAGTTCGAGCGTCACCGTGCCCGAGGCCGCAAGCGCCGCTCGCGCTCCACGAAAAGCGGTCAGCTTTGCTTGTTCGCCCGCCACGATCTCCGGCTTGACGCGCCAGCCAGCGGCAAGCTCCGTGATCATCTCGACCAGGCGCGGTACGGCCGGAAGGACAAAGCGGGCCTGCGGCAGCCGGTCTGCCACCAGGGCCACGGCCTCGCCGAAGGGCGGCATCAGATGCCGAATCTCGGAACGGCGACTACCGGGGAGGATCAGAACGGTGGGCGCCTCGGCATCGTCGCGACGCAGCGCTTCGTCCGGCCCCGGCCGATAGGCATCCAGGCGCTCGATCAAGGGATGGCCGACATAGACGGTCTCCGGCCCGCCGAGCCGCTCCAGCGCCGCCGGCTCGAACGGCAGCAGCGCCAGGATGCGGTCGACATGCGGTTTCATCCGCCGCGCTCGTCCTTGTCGCCAGGCCCAGACGCTCGGGCAGACCCAATGCGCGACCGGGATCGAGGGCGCGAGCCGTCTCACCTTCTTCGCGACGCGCAGGCTGAAATCAGGTGCGTCGATGGTGAGCAGGAGATCGGGCTTGAATGCCTCTGCGGCCCGCGCGGCGTCCGACATGCGGCGCAAAAGCAGCGGCAGGCGTGCCACCACAGGGCCGAAGCCCATCACGGCAATGTCCTCCTGCGGGAAGACACTGTGCAGCCCTTCCGCGATCAGGGACTCGCCGCCGACACCCGACAGCTCGAGTCGCCGACCGCCCAGCACCTCGCGCAGCCGCGCCACGAAGCGCGCGCCGAGCGCATCTCCCGAAGCCTCGCCTGCAACGATGAAGAGCCTGAACGGGCGTGTCACGCCACGCCCTCGATGAACAGGCCCGAGGCATCGGCGAGGGTCGCGAGCCGCTCGCGGTCGCCGATCAGCACGCTGCCGGCCTTGACCGCGATGCCGGCGAGACCGGCGGCCGCCACGCGCGCCACCGTGTCCGGGCCGATCGCCGGCATGTCGACCCGCAGATCCTGTCCAAGCTTGGGCGCCTTGATCAGCACGCCGTCACCCTTGCCGGGCTTGAGGCGCCCCGCCTGGACGAGGCCGGCGACACGCTCGATCATCGCGTCCGTGCCTTCCGCTGCTTCGATCGCAACGACGCGGTGATCGGCGATGATCGCCGCCTGCCCGATGTCGAAGGGCGAGAGCGCCGCGAGCAGGTTGAAGCCGGTCGCGATCGCCTCGCGCGCGACGGCAGATGGCTTGTGGCGTCCAAGTGCGCCATTTGGTGCGACGAGATCGGGGGCGATATCGGCCGGGCCTAGAACACGCAGCCCCTGGCCCTCGAAGAAGCTGACGACGCCGCGCAGCAGATGGTCGTCGCCGCCCTGAAAGGCGCGGGCAAAATGCGGCAGGTATTTCAGGGTCGACAGTTCCGGCGCCAGCGAGCCGAAGCTGGGCCGCGGCAAGGCGCCGACCATGACGATCTCGTCGATCTCGCGGCGCTTGATCTCATCGAGGAAACGCCCGAGCTGACCAAGGCGGTATTCCCTAGCGTCATAGGCCGTATAGTCGGCCGGATCGCCCGCGCCGGCAAGCACGGCGACATAGACGCTGGCGCCCTGCGCCGTGGCCGCGCTGGCGACCCGCAACGGATAGTCGCCGCGGCCGGCCAGGACGGCGACGCGCCGTCCCTGCGACCGCCCTGCAGCGTCGGCCGCCTTTGCGCTCACCGTTCGGGCGCGTTCACGTCACGCGGCACCGAAATGCCCCGATCGCCGCCGGCGCGGATGAAATCGAGGATTTCGTGGATCAGCGGATGCTCGGCGAACTCGGTGGCAACGTCTTCGACCCGCTCCGAGAGCGTGCCTTCGTCGGCGAACAGCAGGCGATAGGCCCGGCGCAATTCGTGGATCTGCTCGCGCGAGAAACCGCGCCGCCTGAGACCGACGAGATTGAGCCCGGCGAGGTGAGCGGGGTTGTCACGGACCATCCCGAACGGGATGACGTCGAGCAGAACACCGGAGCCGCCGCCGATGAAAGCGTGATCACCGATCCGGACGAACTGCTGCAGCCCGGTCCCGCCGCTGACGATGACGAAATCGCCGACGGTGACGTGGCCGGCACACATCACATTGTTCGAGAAGATGACGTTGTTGCCGATCACGCTGTCATGACCGACATGCGAATTGGCCAGGAACAGGCCGCGATCACCGACGACGGTCTTCATGCCGCCGCCTTCGGTACCCGGATTCATCGTCACGCCTTCGCGGATCACGCAATCGGCGCCGATCGCCAGCGTCGACGGCTCGCCCTTGTACTTCAGATCCTGCGGCGGGTGGCCGATCGAGGCGAAGGGATAGATCTTGGTGCGAGGGCCGATCGTCGTGCGGCCGGCGACGACGACATGGCTGATCAGCTCGACGCCGTCGTCAAGGGTGACATCGGGACCAACCGTGCAGAACGGGCCGATCTTGACGCCCGCTCCCAGCTTGGCAGCCGGGTCGACAATCGCCATCGGATGGATCGAAGTGTTCATGGCAGAATCCTGCGTCTGGCCGGGAACGGGAGCATGCATCGTGGCTGCCCGTTCAGACGACCATGGCCGAGAGCTCGGCCTCGGCGACGAGCACGCCGTCGACCCTGGCTTCGCCGCGGTAGAACCAGATGTTGCGCTTATGCGCCAGCTTGGTGAGATGAAAGCGCAGCGTATCGCCCGGAATGACGGGCTTGCGGAACTTCGCCTTGTCGATCGTCGTGAACAGCACGGTGGTGACCGCAAGATCGTCACTGCCACGCGCGCTGACCACAAGCACGCCCGCGGTCTGCGCCATCGCCTCGATCATCAGCACGCCTGGGAACACCGGACGGCCGGGAAAGTGGCCGGTGAACTGCGGCTCGTTGAAGGTGACGTTCTTGATGCCGACGCCGGAGCTGTCTCCGTCGATCTCGACGACCTTGTCGACCAGCAGGAACGGGTAGCGATGCGGGATGCAGGCCATGATCTTCTGGATATCGGCCACGCCGAGCGCTTTGGTCGCATCCGTCATCGTGTCTGGTCTCCTCGAACGCCCTGCGCCCGGCGCCGGCGCGCGTCACCTATATTGCAAGCTGCTTTTGCCGGAAGTCGGCGCGAGATCAAGCGTTTTCGCCGCCGCCGGGGCCCTTGCCACGCTTTGAGACGAGTTGCTTGAGCAAGGCGGCTTCGCGTGCCCAGCTCAGCGCCGGTTGCGCGGGATAGCCGCCATAGCGCGCGCCGCGCGGAACATCGCCGGCGACACCGCTCTGGGCGGCGATCTGCGCGCCCATGCCGATCGTCAGATGCCCCGCCAGCCCGACCTGTCCGCCGAGCACGGCGAAATCCTCGAGCGTGCTCGAGCCGGCCATGCCGACCTGGGCGCAGATCACGCAATGCCGCCCGACCACGCAGTTGTGCCCGATCTGCACGAGGTTATCGATCTTGCTGCCCTCGCCGATCACCGTGTCGCGGCTAGCGCCGCGATCGATCGTCGTGTTGGCGCCGATCTCGACATCGTCCTGGATGATGACGCGGCCGACCTGCGGCACCTTCATGTGCCCCTTCGGCCCCATGGCGAAGCCGAATCCGTCCTGGCCGATTCGCACGCCGGGATGAATGATGACACGATTGCCGATCAGGGCCGCTTGCAGCGTCGAGCCGGCGCCGATCGCGCATTGCCGTCCGATCCGCACCTGCGCGCCGATCACGGCGTTGGGGCCGATCACCGTGCCGGCACCGACCTCAGCGCCCGGTCCGATCACTGCCCCCGGATCGGCCGTGACATCGGCTTCGAGCTTGGCCGTCGCATGCACGAAGGCACCGGGAGCGACGCCGGCGGAGCCGAACATCGAGCCTGGCCGCAGCGCCTGCGGGTGAAAGACCGAGAGCAGCTTGGCAAAGGCATGGTAGGGCGCCGGCGTGACCAGCGCGACGGTGCCGGCAGGCACGCGCTCGACGAAGCGCGGGGAAACGAAGCAGAGCCCCGCAGTCGTCGCGACCAGCGCCGCGACATATTTCGGATTGTCCATATAGGCGGCGTCGCCGCCGCCGGCCGTCTCGAGCGGCGCAACGCCTTCGACCCGGCGCTCCGGATCGGCGCCCTCGGGCAAGGTGGTGCCTGACAAGGAAGCGACCTCGCTGAAGGACAGCGAGGTCGCGATCGGAAAGAAACTGGGATCTGCCATATGATGATCCGTTGCGGGGCGCGCGGGCGCCCCGCCGGTCAGAAGCGGGCGCCGCCCGAGAAGCGGAAAGCCTGCGTCCGGTCGCCACCGTACTTGCCGGTGATCCCGGTGCGCGGGTCGGTGCCGATCTGCCCATCGTCCTTCGACAGCGCATAAGCGTAGTCGAAGCGGATCGGGCCGAGCGGCGACTGCCAGAGCAGGCTCACGCCGATCGAGGAGCGGATGACGTTCTTGTCACGCACGCAAGCGACATTGTTCTGGTAGACCGAGTTGGTGGCCACGTTGAACTGACGCGCTTCCGAACCAGCCGGGCAACCCAGGAAGGCCCCGTTGGTGATGCCCTTCGAGCCGCCGTCGTAGTTGAACAACGTACCGGCATCGGCGAAGACCGCGCCCTTCAGGCCGAGGTCGCGCGGCAGACCGAAGATCGGGAACTGCACTTCGAGCGAACCGCCGAAATAGGTGGTGCCGCCCAGCGCGTTGGCCGTCGGATCGTTGGACACGTCACGCGGACCGATGCCGGAAGGCGCGAAGCCGCGCACCAGTGTCGGGCCGAGGAAGTAGTGGTCGATCATGCGCAGATCGCCGCCACCGGTCGACTGGACGTGACCGGCCTGGACACGCGCGATACCGACGAAGTCCTCGAGGAACTCCTTGTAGTAGCGCGCATCGGCGCTGACGCGCAGGAACTTCGAGTCGCCGCCGACGCCAGCGAACTCCGGCTTGATCTCGGCGACGAAGCCGTTGCGCGGGCTCTGGTAGTTGTCGAGCGAGTTGTAGTTGAAGTTCAGGCCCACCAGCGAGGTCAGGGTCGTCCCCTGCGCCTCCTTGACCGCGACCGTCGCCTCGCCATTCGTCAAGCAGTTGAACGTCGTGGTCGCGTCCACCGCACCGGCGGTGCCAGGCGTGATGCCGTCGATCGGGAAGGTACAGTCGTTATACGGCTTGTTGTAGGTGTTCGGGATCTTGATCTCGGTCGTGTAGATCGAATAGCGCGGCGTGATCGAGAACTCTTCCGTGATCGGGAAAGAGAATCGTACCTGGCCGCCAGTCACCCGGCTCTCGAAGTAGCCGATATTGGTGTTGTCGTTGAACTTCGAGAAGAGGTCGAAGCCCGCCGCGATCCGGTGGCCGAGGAAGTACGGCTCGGTGAACGAGAAATCGATACCCTGAGTGCGCTGGCCCATCGTGCCGGCGATACGGACATACTGGCCGCGACCGAGGAAGTTCGACTCCGACAGCGAAACCTCGCCGATGACGCCATCCGAGGTCGAATAGCCGCCCGCGATCGAGAACGAGCCGGTCGCCTTGTCCTCGACATCGATATTGACGACCACGCGGTCAGGCGCGCTGCCCGGCTCGTTGGTGATGCGGACCTTGTTGAAGAAGCCGAGATTGTTGAGGCGGCGCTCCGCACGGTCGACGAAGACCTTGTTGTAGGCATCGCCTTCGCCGAGATCGAGCTCGCGGCGGACGACATAGTCACGCGTACGGGTGTTGCCGCGCACATTGATGCGCTCGACATAGACCCGCGGCCCTTCCTCGACCACATAGGTGATGCCGATCTGCCCGCTGGCCGCATCGCGCTCGCCGCGCGGGCGAACCTGCGCGAAGGCATAGCCGCGCTTGGCCACCTCGGTGGTCAGGCTGACCAGCGAACGCTCGACCGCCTCGGCATTGTAGGTATCGCCGCTCGACGTGTTGACGAGCGATTCCAGCACGGCCGGATCGACATCGCGCAGCCGGGAATCGACGCCGACATTGCCGACCTTGTACTGCGGACCTTCGTCAACGGCGATGTCGACGACCCAGCCACCGGCCGCATCGTCGAAACGCGCATCGCTCGAGACGATGCGGAAGTCGGCATAGCCGTTCTTCAGATAATAGCGGCGAATCAGCTCGAGGTCGGCGTTGATCCGGTCCGGATCATAGACGTCGGAGGTCTTGATCCAGCTCAGGAAATTCGACTCGGTCGAAGCCATCAACCCGCGCAGGCGCGACGAGGAGTAGACGCCGTTGCCGCTGAAATTGATCGACTTGATACCGGTCTTGCCGCTCTCCACGATGGTGAAGACCACGTCGGAACGGCCGTTCGGCAGCGGCTGAATACGGCCGCTGATCGTGGCGAGCCCGTAGCCGGCGCGACGATAGACTTCCTTGAGGCGCTCGACGTCGGCATCGATCAGTTGCTGGCTCAGCGGGCCGTGCGCCTTGGACTGGACCTGACCGAGCAGGACGTCGCCCTTCAGGCGGCGATTGCCCTCGAAGGCAACGCGGTTGATCGTATCGTTCTCCTGGACGGAGACGACGGTCTGCGCCCCGCGGCGGCTGACCTGAACGTTGGAGAACAGGCCGGTCGCCATGAGATTCTGGCGAATCTCCTGCGGGCTGCCTGAGCCCTGCCCCGTCACATAGGAGCGGATCGTCTCCGCATCGACGCGACGGTTGCCCTGGACAATCACGGACTGCGCGAACACCACGCTACCGCTGACGGCCACCATGATGGCCGCAAGTCCGACTGATCGAGAGAGCCGCATGCGCAAGGACCGGCTCTGAAGCGTCGACGTCATCGGGTCGCCTATTCCATTCTTTGGGTCGCCACCCCGCAAGCGGGGAACCCCGCTACAGGCGAGGCTCGGCGACATTGAAGACCAAACGCTTCTACAAAGTTTCCCGCGGGGTGCAAACCGCCATTGTCGTTAACAAAAGATTTTTGCGGGGGTCGTTGCTGGGAGGTCACGCGTGCCGGCCGAGAAACCGGTCCGGCAGGCGAAAACCGGCCATAAAAAGCCACAATCCATAGGCGCGAGACAGCTTTAGCGCCGAACGCTGTCAGCCCGGTGCAAGCTAGTTTGCGCCGGGCTGACAGAGAGCCGGATCACAGCAGCGAACGGACGTGGACAAGGTCGTTCCAGGTCACGAACAGCATCAGCATCAGGACGAGTCCCAGCCCGACTCGGAAGCCGATCTCTTGGGCCCGTTCGCTCAGCGGTTTGCCGCGCAGTGCCTCGATTGCGTAGAACAGCAAATGGCCGCCATCGAGCATCGGTACCGGAAACAGGTTCATCAGCCCGATCGAGACCGAGAGCAGCGCCGCTAGGTTGATCAGTGCCAGTAGCCCGCCGCTGGAGGCGACCATGCCCGAGACCTGGGCAATGCGGATCGGCCCCGACAATTGGTCGGTCGATTCCTTACCCTTGATCAGCTTGGCGATGTAGTCATAGGTCCGCTCGACCACGAACCAGGTTTCGCTCATGCCGAGCAGCACGGACTGGCCGAGGCTGAAATGCTGCGTCGTCCAGTCCTCGGCCTTCGCCGACGCCTGGACCCCGATGATTCCGAGCCGCTGCTTCCCCAGTGGCGACGAGGTCTCGACCAGGTCGGGCGTCACCGAGACGACGACCATGGCGCCGCCCCGCTCGACCGTCACCGGGAACGTCTCGCCGGGGCGGATCGAGATCGCCCGCTGCAGGTCACTGAAGCTCTTGATCTCGCGGCCATCCACCAGATGGACCAGGTCGCCTGATTGCAGCCCGGCCCGCGCCGCCGCTCCGCCGACCGTGACGCTGTCGACACGCGGCGCCAGGGTCGGCTTGCCCACGAAATAGGCGGTCGCGCCGAAGATCAGGATGGCGAGCAGGAAGTTCGCGATCGGCCCCGCGGCCACGATTGCCGCCCGTTCGCCAATCGACTGAGCCGGGAAGGAGCGCTCACGCTCCTCGCGGCTCATGCCGGCGAGCGCGTCGCCGTCGGTCGAGCTGGCGGCGTCGGCATCGCCTGAGAACTTGACGTAGCCGCCGAGCGGAATCAGCGCGAAACGCCAGCGCGTGCCGTGCCGGTCGTTGAATCCGAACAGCTCGCGCCCGAATCCGATTGAAAAGGTCTTCACATCGACGCCGCACCAACGCCCGACCAGGAAATGGCCGAGCTCATGCACGAACACAACGAGGGTGAGGACGAACAGGAATGGCAGCAGATAGCCCAGCAGGAAACTCGCCGCGTGCCAGGCCGATCCGAGGATGTCCATAAAACTCTCCCGACTTCAGTCACTAAGTGACAGTGAAGCGCCCCCCGGACAAGAGCGCGCCGGTCCGGTTTCTCGCATCTTGGTCAACGGCGAGCGCCTCCGTGACATCGGAAGGCGGCGACAGCGGGGCACCCGCCATTTGCTCGCAGACAGCCTCGACCAAGGCGGGAATCGCAGGGAAAGCGATGCGCCGATCGAGGAAGGCCTCGACCGCGATCTCGTTGGCAGCGTTCAGCACGGCCGGCATGGCGCCACCTTCCGCGAGCGCCGCGATGGCGAGGCGCAGCGCCGGGAAGCGGGCGAGATCGGGCCGCTCGAAGGCGAGCGGGCCAGCCGCGACCAGATCGAGGAAGCGGCTCGGCGGCGCATCCAGCCTGCCGTCGATTCCGAGGCAGTGCGCCGCAGCCACGCGCATGTCCGGCACCGCCATGCCGGCGCTGACCGAGCCGTCGCGGAAGGTGACGAGGCCGTGCACGATCTGCTGGGGATGAACGAGCACGTCGAGCTGGTCGGCGCCGAGCTCGAACAGGAATGAGGCCTCGATCAGCTCGAGCCCCTTGTTCATCATGCTGGCGGAGTCGATCGTGATCTTGGCGCCCATCGCATAGTTCGGATGGGCGAGCGCCTGCTCGGGCGTGGCGGCGGCGATCTTCTCGGCGGTCCAGGTCCGAAACGGACCACCCGATGCCGTCAGCGTCATCGTACGGATCGCCGAGATCGGCTCGGCTCCCAGCACCTGAAACAAGGCATTGTGCTCGGAATCGAGCGGCAGGATGCGGGCGCCGACCGCCCTCGCCCGCGCCATCACCGCGGCGCCGGCGCAAACCAGGCTCTCCTTGTTGGCGAGCGCGACGACACGTCCCGGCGTCAGCGCCGCGAAGGTCGCCTCCAGCCCGGCCGCCCCCGAAATCGCGCTGACCACGATGTCGCTGTTGAGCGAAACCGCTTCGAGCACGCCCTCCCGCCCGGCGCCGTGGCGGATGCCGCTGCCGGCCAGCGCGGCGGCGAGTTCCTCGCCTTGCCGCGCGTCCGCGATCGCCGCGAAGCTTGCGCCAGTCTCGCGGGCGATCTGCGCCAGTCCCGCCGCATCGCGACCGGCGACCAGCGCAGCGACCTGCAGCCGCTCCGGATTCTCGGCGATCACGGCGCGCGTCGAGCGGCCGATGGAGCCGGTGGCTCCCAGGATGGTGACTGTGCGGCGCATCGAAAAATCAGTGTCCCAGGCGCGCCAGATAAAGCAGCAGGCCAGCGAAGACCAGCACGGCCCAGTAACCGTCGAGCCGGTCGAGGAAACCACCATGGCCGGGAATCAGATGACTCGAATCCTTGGCGCCAAAGCGGCGCTTGATCGACGATTCGAACAAATCTCCCGCCTGGCTCGCCGCCGAAGCCGCAAACGACACGGCGAGCACCGGCCAGAGACCGGAAGGCAGGCCCGGGAAGAACCAGGCCCAGACGGCTGCCCCGCACAAAGTCCCCGCCGCTGCGCCACCGAGCGCGCCGGACCAGGTCTTCTTCGGGCTGACACGTGGCATCAGCTTCGGCCCGCCCAGCGCCCGCCCGGTGAAATAGGCGGCGATGTCGGTGAGCCAGACCACCGCAAAGGTCCAGATGATCAGAGCCAGCCCCATCCCTGGGGTCTCGCGCAGCACAGGCGTCACCAGCGCGAAGCAGAGCGCATAGGCGACGCCGCAGGCCTCGAGCAGGCGCTGATTACTGGCTTGCGTCGTGACGATTGCGCCGATGAGCCCGGCGAGCGCCGCGACACCCGCAAGCGCAGCGCCGCTCAACGGCAGGAAACTAAGCACGAGCCCTGCCAGCCCGACGCCGATTCCGCCGGCGACGGCGTTCCTGCGGCTGACGATGGCGAGCCATTCATAGGCGACGACGCCTGCGACGGCGGTCCAGATCAGGCGGAAGGACCAGCCGCCGAGCAGGGTGACGCCGAGGATGACCGCGGCGAGCACGAGCGCCGAGACGACCCGCAGGCGAAGCTCGGATGCGCCCGCGCTGGCGCCGCCCTCATTCACGCGACCCCCATCTTGGCTTCGGCGGGCTGGCCGACACCGCCATAGCGGCGCTCGCGGCGCTGGTATTCGGCCAGCGCATCCTCGAGCGCCTTGCGATCGAAATCGGGCCAGAGCACCGGCGTGAAGACGAACTCGGCATAGGCCGCCTGCCAGAGCAGGAAATTTGAGATGCGGGTCTCGCCCGAGGTGCGGATCACCAGATCCGGATCCGGCAACGCAGCGGTGTCGAGATAGGAGGACAGCACCTCCTCGCCGACCGCCTCGGGCGCAAGCCGGCCAGCAGCCACGTCCCGGGCGATGTCACGCGCCACACGCGCGATCTCGTCGCGCGAGCCGTAGTTGAAGGCGACGACGAGGGTGAGACCGGTATTGGCCTGCGTCATCGTCTCGGCGCGTTCGACGAGCGCCCGCAGGTCGGGAGCCAGATCCTCGCGATTGCCGATGATCCGGACCTTCACGCCGGCCTCGTTCAGCTCGGCGAGATCGTTCTCGACGAAACGGCGCAGCAGCCCCATCAGGAACGAGACCTCGGCCATCGGCCGGCGCCAGTTCTCGGTCGAGAACGAATAGAGAGTCAGGACGCGGATGCCGAGATCGCCGGCATTGCGGACCGTGCGCCGCAGCGCCTCGAGACCACGGCGGTGGCCTTCCTGGCGCGGCAGGCCACGCATCTGCGCCCAGCGGCCATTGCCGTCCATGATGATGGCGACATGGGCAGGAGCAGGATCGGGCGCTGCCGGGCGCGGGCCGTCTGACATTGAAAATGCCTCTTCTGGGCCAATTGCCCGTGCGTCGATGATACCGGACAGCGCCGCGCAACGCACTTTAGACGTGCAGGATTTCCTTTTCCTTGGCGGCGAGCGCCTGGTCGATCTCGCCGATATGCTTGTCGGTCGCCTTCTGGACTAGATCGGTCTGCTTGGTGACGTCGTCCTTGGGCATATGCCCGTCCTTCTCGAGCTTCTTGATCAGGTCCATGCCGTCGCGGCGCACATGCCGGACAGCCACCTTGGCGTCTTCGGCATATTTGTGCGCGACCTTGACCATCTCCTTGCGGCGCTGCTCGTTGAGCTCCGGGATGCGGATGCGCAGCACCTGGCCTTCGGTCTGGGGATTGAGGCCGAGATCGGATTCGCGGATCGCCTTCTCCACCGCCTGGACCATGCTGCGGTCCCAGACCTGGACCGAGAGCAGGCGCGGCTCGGGCACGCTGACGGTGGCGAGCTGGCTCAGCGGCGTGCGGGCGCCATAAGCCTCGACCGTGATCGGATCGAGCACATTGGCGGAGGCGCGGCCAGTGCGAAGCGAAGCCAGGTCGCTCTTGAACTTCTGCACGCCGCCATCCATGCGGCGATTGAGATCGGCGAGATCGAAAGTGGTCTGGGCCATCGTCTTCAAAACCTTGTCGAAACCGGTCGGACCGGAGCCGGAAATGCGCGCGACCATGGCGAGCACCCGCCCCAGGGTCAAGGATTTATGCTTCAACAGCATTTTCCCCCGCAGGTCTGCAAGGGGATTCGAAGCTCAACCGCCGATGCATATCGGATAAGCTCGCCGATGGGCTGGCTATCCCCGAGAGCACGTCCTAGCTCAGCACTGCAGCCGCGCGAGCGGTCAGCGCAGCCTCGAGGAGATGTCTCATGCCCCGGCTGAACCGCATCATCGAAACCGCGCTCTATGTCGATGACCTCGACCGCGCGGCGGCATTCTATGAGGAAAAGCTCGGGCTCGCGTCCATGCTCAAGACCAGGACGCTGTTCGCCTACGATATCGGCGGGCAGAATGTCCTGCTGCTGTTCCTGCGCGGCGCCTCGGTGGAGACGCAAGCCTCGGAACGAGGCAGCATCCCGCCGCATGATGGCCAGGGCCCGCTGCACATCTGCTTTGCCGTCGATGCCGAGGAGCTGGCGTCATGGGAGGCGCAGCTCGGGCAGCACGGCGTAGAGATCGAAGGCCGGATGCGCTGGAATCGCGGCGGCGAGAGCATCTACTTCCGCGATCCCGATGGGCATCTGCTCGAAATCATGACGCCCGGCAACTGGCCGAACTACTGACGGCTCAGGGCGTGACGTAGGTCGCCCTGCCCTCGCCGCGCAGCACGGCGGCGAGCATGCCGGGTTCGGCGATCGAGAAGACGACGATGGTGAGCGCTGCATCGCGCGCCAGCGCGAAGGCGGCGGTGTCCATCACCTTGAGGTCGCGCCGGATCGCATCCTCATGGGTCAGCGTGTCGTAGCGGGTCGCGCTCGGATCCTTCTTCGGATCGGCCGAGTAGACGCCGTCGACCTGCGTCGCCTTGAGGAGATGGCTGCAATCGAGCTCGGCCGCGCGCAAGGCCGCGCCCGTGTCGGTGGTGAAATAGGGATTGCCGGTACCGCCGCCGAGGATGACCACCTTGCCGTTGCTGAGATGGTCGAGCGCGCGCTTGCGGGCATAGCTCTCGCAGAGCGAGGGCATCGGCACCGCCGACATGGCGCGCGCCGGGGCGCCGGCACTCTCGATCGCATGTTCGAGCGCGAGCGCGTTCATCACCGTCCCGAGCATGCCGATCGAATCGGCGCTGGTGCGGTCGAGGCCTTTGGTCAGTCCCTGCACGCCGCGGAAGAAGTTGCCGCCGCCGACGACGATGCCGATCTCGACGCCCTCGCGCGAAGCATGGGCGATATCGGCGGCGAGCGCAGTGAGCGTCGCGCCGTCCAGACCATTTCCTGCAGGCCCGGCAAGGGCTTCGCCGGAGAGCTTCACGAGAACGCGTTTAGGTCTCATCGGGGCTCTCCACTGCTTGCACCACATCACCGGCCTCACCGATTCGGCAGGCCGGCTCTTCCTACTTACAAAAAAGGCCGCGCGAGGCGCGGCCTTTCTGAACGCTATCAACGGGCTTGTCAGCCCGTGGTGCCGCCGGCCGCCGCGACCTCGGCGGCGAAGTCGGTCTCTTCCTTCTCGATGCCCTCGCCGAGCGCGAAGCGGGCAAAACCGGTGAGCTTGACCGGACCGCCGACCTTGCCTTCGGCCTCCTTGAGCACCTGCGAAACCGACTTCGAGCCGTCATGGATATAGGCCTGCTCGAGCAGGCAGTACTCCTTGGCGTAGCTCTTCAGCCCGCTCTCGATGATCTTGGCGAGCACATGCTCGGGCTTGCCGGCGTTCTTCTCGGCCAGGATCGCCTTCTCGCGCTCCAGCACCGCCGGATCGACCGAAGCGAGGTCGAGCGCGACCGGATTGGTCGCGGCGATGTGCATGGCGAGCTGGCGGCCGATCGCGGCGAGCTCGTCGCCCTTGCCGCTCGACTCCAGGCCGACGATGACGCCGATCTTGCCGAGCCCGTCAGCGACCGCGCCGTGGACATAGGAGCCGATCACGCCGGCCGAGACGGAAACCGAGCCGACACGGCGCAGCGTCATGTTCTCGCCGATCGTGGCGATGGCGTTGGCGATAGCGTCGGCGACGGTGCCGCCGCCCGGATAGTGATGGGCGGCCAGCGCCTCGACATCGCCGCCACGCTCGAGCGCGACATCGGCGATGGTGCGGGCCAGCGCCTGGAATTCGAGATTGCGGGCGACGAAGTCGGTCTCGGAGTTGACCTCGACCACGACACCGCTATGGCCACGAACGGCAACGGCGACGAGGCCTTCTGCGGCAACGCGGCCGGCCTTCTTGGCGGCCTTCGACAGGCCCTTGGCGCGCAGCCAGTCGATGGCGGCTTCCATGTTGCCGTCGGTGGCCGAGAGCGCGGCCTTGCAGTCCATCATGCCCGCGCCGGTCTTGTCGCGGAGTTCCTTCACCATGCCGGCGGTGATCGCAGCCATTTGCGTCGTCCTTGCTGTCTTGGCGGCTCGCCCGATGGCACGCCGCAACTCTAAATCCGGTCCCCATTGGCAAACGCCGACGCTCCGTTTCCGGCGTCGGCGCTGCTTGGGCTCAATCAGGTATCAAAGTGCGACGCGCCGATGACGCGTCGCAATTCGTAAGATCAGGCGTCGGCGAGATCGCGCGCCTGGGCAACCCAGCCCTGGCTCTCGATGCGGCCGGCGAGCTTGAGGTCGTGGTCAACCTTGCTGACATCGGCCGGGCTCATGGCAGCGAGCTGCCAGAAGTGGAAGATGCCGCCGTCGTTGAGCTTCTGCACGATCTCCGGGCCCATGCCCGAGAGGCGCATGAAGTCGTCCGGAGCGCCGCGCGGAGCGGTCAGCAGCTCGAATGCCTGAGCCTGGCCCTCAGTGGCGGCCGGCTCGGCGAGCGCGGTCTCGACAACCGGGGCCTCGGCAGCGCCGAGATCGATGCCGCTGTCGCCCGAGGCGCGCGAGATGCCGTCGATGGCCGAGCGAGCGATCAGGTCGCAATAGAGCTGGATGGCGCGGCCGGCGTCGTCATTGGCCGGGACCGGGAAGGTGATGCCGTCCGGATCCGAGTTCGAATCGACGATGGCGGCGACCGGGATGCCGAGGCGCTGAGCCTCCTTGATCGCCAGCTGCTCCTTGTTGGTGTCGATCACGAAGATCATGTCGGGCGTGCCGCCCATGTCCTTGATGCCGCCAAGCGCCTTCTCGAGCTTGTCGCGCTCGCGGGCCAGCATCAGGCGCTCCTTCTTGGTCAGACCGGTACCGCCGCCGGAGAGCAGCTCGTCGACTTTGCGCAGGCGCTGGATCGAGGCCGAGATGGTCTTCCAGTTGGTCAGCATGCCGCCGAGCCAGCGGGAATTGACATAGTACTGGGCCGAACGCTTGGCGGCATCGGCGATGGCGTCCTGCGCCTGGCGCTTGGTGCCGACGAAGAGGACGCGGCCGCCGCGGGCGACGGTGTCGCTGACCGCCTGCAGGGCGCGCGAGAGCATCGGCACCGACTGCGACAGGTCGAGGATGTGGATGTTGTTGCGCGTGCCGTAGATGAACGGCGACATCTTCGGGTTCCAGCGGTGAGCCTGGTGGCCGAAGTGGGCGCCGGCCTCGAGCAGCTGACGCATGGAGAAATCAGGCAGAGCCATGGTGTTCTTGTCCTTCCGGTTGAGCCTCTGGGGAGCGAATGAGCCGGCCATAGGCTGACCAGTCACCGGAACGCCTCGGTGTCGAGGTGATGCTCCCCATGTGGGATAGGGCGCGCCTTACACGCGATGGCGCAGGAATGCAAGGCTTCGGAAGCCGCTGTCAGAGCGAACCGACCTCATAAGCCACCTCGTAGGCGCCCGGCACGGCGCGTTCCAGCAAGGGGCGCACGCGCCCCATATGACTGGTGAAGCGCTCGTCACGACTGAAGCGCGACGCCGCCTCCTCGGATTCGAACATCGTAACGAGGACGACATCGCGATCCTCGCGTGAACGGAACAGCCGCCCGCCGATCAGCCCCTCGACCTTGCCGCGCAAGGCGTGATGCTGGGCAAGCTGCAACTCCATGAACTCGGCGAAGCACTCCGGCTTCGGCGTGATGACGCTGATGTTGACGACAGGCTGGTCGGACATACCCGGCTCCTTGCTTGCGATGCGGAGCCGGGTCGATACGGCCTCAACCATAGTTGAGGTCAATGCCTGCCCTGCCAGATATTGGCAGGAGCGGCCGCCACGCCTCCTACTTCGGCAGCGAGGCGGCGGCCTTCAGCACGACGTCGCCGATCTGCTTGCAATAGGTCGCCGACGAGCCGCCCTGCGCCTTGGCGATCGTCTCCAGATCCTGGGTCACGCCCATCATGGAGATCGTGCCCTTCTTGCCGGTGGCCTCAGCGGCGTCGCCCGCACTCTTGTCGGCCGGCGGCGGGATCAGCGCCAGCACCTTGCGCTGGACCTCGACGACATCGGCACCGACATGCCCCTTTTCGGCGCAGTAGCTGAGAACGCCGAGCTGGTTGCGGCCGGCCTGATAGGCCGTGGCAAGCTGGTCGGCCTGGCTCTGGGCGAAGGCCTGACCGCCGGACAGGGCCGCCAACACGGCAATAGCGCTGAAACGCTTGAAGGAAAGCAGCATGACAATCTCTCTCAAGTTGAACGCATCCGCAGATGCAAGCCCCGCTTCCCCGGCGCCAGAATAGCCTTCCTGCCCGATGCGACAAGAACGCGACAGGAAGCCTCGGGTCCGCTGCGAAAGCGAGCCGCCCTTGTGACGACCTGATACCGTTTCGCCGAAAGCGCCCCCTCCCCGCCGCACGGACGGCCGAAGCGGAATGTCATCTGTATTTCGTCCGGCATTCGCTTTTCCGCTACTGCAGGAACCTCCACCAGCCATAACACTCCCTCGCCTGACAACGTTCGGCCCAACGGCTGCGAGGAGGAGACCATGCAGGTGATCACCCATAATCCGAGCCGCGGCATCTATCCGGCGACCTCGGACTACGCCCATGCAATGGAGGTGGTCGCGCCGCAGCGGCTGCTCTTCATCAGCGGCACGATGGGGCTCGACGAAGCCGGAAAGCCCGCTGCGACGCTCGACGAGCAACTCGCGCTGATCTGGAACAATCTGCGCGCGATCCTCGCCTCGGCGGATATGAGCGTCGACAACATCGTGCGGCTGACCAGCTATCTGCGCGATGCCAGCTTCGTCGAGGCCAACCAGAGCGCCCGTCTCGCCGCCCTCGGCGGCCGCGCCATCCCGACCACCGCGATCGTGGCGCAGACGCTGCGCGAAGACTGGCTCGTCGAGATCGAGGTGATCGCTGCGGCTTGATATCGGTCGCCTTCGGGCCGCGTACACGGCATCTCGTTGTCAAAGCATTCACGCCGGTTTGCTAGGGGTGCCCCGAGTCGACTTGGATGAACACGGCGTGTTGCTCGATCTGAGGACAATCTATCTGGCGGGTGCGATCACCGCCTTGATTCTCGGCTTCGTGCAGCTTGCCGCTTACGCAACCGGCCGCTTCGAACGCTGGCCGCTCTGGTGGGGGCTGAGCAACCTGCTGCTCGGGCTCGGCTTCATCGGCGTAGGGTTGCGCGATTTCATACCTGACATCGTCTCGATTCCGCTCGCCAACACCGTCAGCTGGATCGGCTATCTGCTTGTCCTCTATGGAGTGAGGAGCTTTGCCGGACGGCCCGCGCGCCTGCCGCTCTACACCTTGGCGGTCGCGGCCGCTGCCATCCCGCTGGTCCTGTGGAATGAACCCGACGGCTTCGTCAGGCGGGTCGTGCTCGTCTCCGCCCTCGTCATGGCCTGCGATGCGCTCCTGGTCCGGGAAGGCCTGCTTTTGTGGCGACGCGAACGGCTCGTCTCCGGAGCCATCCTGGCGGCCCTGTTCGCACCGACCGTGCTGCTGTTCGCACTGCGCGCCTGGCTCGCCGTGACCGGAGAGCTCGGCGCTGAACTGTTTCCCGCCGACAACGCGAAACCCTGGTTCGCCGTCACTGGCACCGCCTTCGTGCTCCTCCGGAGCAGCGCATTGCTGCTGCTCGCTGCCGAGCGCAGCCGCAACAGGCTGGTCACGATCGCCCAGCACGATCCGCTCACCGGCGCGATGAACCGCAGCGGCCTGGAGCGTGCCATGGAGCGCCTGGCGGCCGAGGCCGCCAGGCGCCCTTACCAAGTCGCCCTCCTCCTGATCGACATCGATCACTTCAAGAGCCTCAACGACACGCACGGCCATGCCGCCGGCGACCGCATCCTGCAGCTCTTCGCCGAGGCTGCGCGCAACGAATTGCGCGCTGGCGATACCCTGGCGCGGCATGGCGGTGACGAGTTCGTCGTCATCCTCCCGCATATGCGCGCGACCGAAGCGGTCCGCGTCGCAAACCGCCTCCGGGCCGCTTTCGCGCGGGCGCTGGCCGATTGGGATGAAGCCTCGCTTCAGGCGACGCTCAGCATCGGTGCCGCCGAGGGTAGTGCCGCCAGCGACGAGCTGGAGACCTTGTTGCAGCAGGCAGACGAGGCGCTCTATCGCTCGAAACGGCTCGGCCGCGACCGGGTCCAGGTGCAGATCCGCGCCTTGGCGAGGTGAACGTTTCTCAACCTATCAGATCGGCGAACCTGGCCCGCCTCACCCCGAGCGCGGTCATCTCCGCCCAGGCGCGATCGAGCGAGCCGTCGAGGTCGATGGCGCGGCAAGCCTCCTCGACAACGAGGGTCTCGAAGCCGTGGCGGGCCGCGTCCTGCGCCGTCCAGTTGACGCAGAAATCGGTGGCGAGGCCGACGACTGCGACGCGCCCAATGCCGCGCTCCCGGAGATAGCCGCCGAGCCCGGTCGGCGTGGTGCGGTCGGCCTCGACGAAGCCGGAATAGCTGTCGACCTCGCGGCGGCAGCCCTTGCGGATCACCGCCTGCGCCATGGCAAGGTCGAGGCCGGGATGAAAGGCCGCGCCCGCGCTGCCCTGGACGCAATGGTCCGGCCAGAGCACTTGCGCCCCATAGGACATGGCGACCGTCTCGAACGGCGCCTTGCCGGGATGGTTCGACGCGAACGAGGAATGTCCGGCCGGGTGCCAGTCCTGTGTCAACACAACGGTGGCGAAACGCTTGCCGAGCTCGTTGACGAGTGGAACGACCTCGTCGCCGCCGGCGACCGCCAGGCTGCCGCCCGGGCAGAAATCGTTCTGGATATCGACGACGATCAGCGCTGTCCGGGCGTCGATCACGAGCTTGCCCTCACCAGAGCATTTTCGAGCGAAGCGGCACCGGTTCGCGTGAAGAAAATGCGATAAAACAAAGAGTTAGGGAATTTCTGCGATTCGGAGAAACGCAGAAATGCTCTAGGTGGCGGTCCGCGTCATCCGGGTGATGCCCTTGCGGGCGGCGAACATGCGGCCATAGACGTCGCCGGCGAGATCGGGCCGGTAGCAACGCTGTTCGAGCAGCGGGTCCCAGATGTGCTCAACGGTATCGATCAGCTCGAAATCCGCCTTAAGACGCGCCTCCAGCTGCAGGCGATTCCTGCGGTTTTGGTATTCAAGCAGCACCAGCGAGGTCTTCGACAGGTCGAGATGGTCGAGCACGTCGCCCTCCCCACCCTCGATGTCGATCTTGACGATGTCAGCCGAGGGCAGGCTCGCCGGATCGACCACCGCGACCTCGTAACGCTCGACCATCGCGCCGGCCACGAACGTGTCGCCGGCATAGGAGGCGAGCCCCGACTCGCCATCACCGGCGAAGCGGCTCAGGAAAGTCGCGGTCTTCTGGCCGCCGGGAAACAGCGCGGCGTTGACCGTGACGATGTCACGGCGCCGGTCGGTATTGCGCTTCAGGAGCTCGTAGGTGCCGGGATGCGGCTCATAGGACGTCACGGTGCTGCCCGGCCAGCGCGCGCTCGCCCAAAGCGCGAAGGAGCCGACATTGGCGCCGATGTCGAGGATATCGAGGCCGACGCCATCATAGCCACATTCGTACTCGCCTTCGAGCACGTCCTTGATCGCCCAGTGCATCGCCTCGGGCACGGCAAGGCTCATCGGAATGCGCGCGACGTATTGCTTCATCGTCCCCCCGGAGACTGTCGTTGTCTGTGGGCACTCTGATGCCTTGGCCGCCGACAGCGCAAGGCTGGGCTGAGAAAGTCCGTCAGCGCAGCTCGACGTTCACCACGCCCGGCGCAGCACGCACGGCATTGGCGACCTGCTGATTGACAGGATAGCGCCCCGGCAATTCGATCTCGACCTCCTGTGCGCCGTCGTCGAGGATCATCACCAGCGAGATCTTGCCGTCGGCGCGCACGCCGTCGCGCGGCTTCACCCGCTCGGCAATAGATGTCAGCGCCTTGTCGTCGCGCAGGAAGATGCAGAGGTCCTGCTTCTGCCGGTTGGCGAGTTCGTCGAGCCGCTCGACATCCTCGATGCGCGGGCGCACCTCCTCGCCGTCGAGCACGGCCGAGAGCCTGATCACCAGCGCCGCGCCGGGCTCGAGCAGGTCGCGATAGCGCTGCAGCCCCTCCGAGAACAGGATCGCCTCGAACTGTCCGGTCGGATCGGAGAGCTGGACGATGCCCATCTTGTTGCCGGACTTGGTCCGTCGCTCCGATCTGTCGATGACGGAGGCAGCGACCTTGGCGATCGAGGTGCCGCTGGCGCGGACATTGCGGGCGAAGTCGGCATAGCTCTGCACCCGCAGGCGCTTCAGCACATGCTCATAGTCGTCGAGCGGGTGGCCGGACAGGAAGAAGCCGACCGCTTCGTGCTCGCGCTTCAGTCGTTCGGCCGGGGCCCAGGGCTCCACCTGCGGGATGCGGAATTCCTCCTGCACCACCCCGCGGCCGAGCATGTCGAGCTGTCCGGCGGCCGCTTCGTCGCGGGTGCGGTTCGACAGCGCCAGCATGCCGTCGACTGCCGCCATCGCCTTGGCGCGCTCCGGCTCGATCTCGTCGAGCGTGCCGGCCGAGATCAGCGCCTCGATCGTACGGCGGTTGACCAGGCGCGTATCGATCCTTCGGGCGAGATCGGCGAGGTCGCGGAACGGGCCTTCCTTGGCGCGCGCCGCGACGATCGATTCGACCGCGGCGCGGCCGACGCCCTTGATCGCGCCGAGCGCATAGCGGATCGCTCCGTCGGCGACGTCGAAATCGACGCCGGAGCGGTTGATCGAGGGACGCTCGACCTTGATGCCGAGCCGCTCGGCGTCACGCCGGAATTCCGAGAGCTTGTCGGTATTGCCGATATCGAGCGTCATCGACGCAGCGAGGAATTCGACCGGATAATTGGCCTTGAGATAGGCGGTCTGGAAGGCGACGACGGCATAGGCCGCCGCATGGCTCTTGTTGAAGCCGTAGTCGGCGAACTTCGCCAGCAGATCGAAGATCTCGGAGGCCAGGTCCTTCTTCAGGCCGGCCTCGATCGCGCCCTTCACGAAACGGTCGCGCTGGGCGTCCATCTCGGCCTTGATCTTCTTGCCCATGGCGCGGCGCAAAAGGTCAGCTTCGCCGAGCGAATAGCCCGAGAGCGCCTGCGCCACCTGCATCACCTGTTCCTGGTAGACGATGATGCCATGCGTCTCTGACAGGAACGGCTCCATGCCGGGATGGAGATAGGTCGGCTCCTCCAGCCCGAGCTTGCGGCGGCAATAGGTCGGGATGTTGTCCATCGGACCGGGGCGATAGAGCGCCACCAGCGCGATCAGGTCCTCGATCCGGTCGGCCTTCATCTCGACCAGCGCCTTGCGCATGCCGACCGATTCCACCTGGAACACGCCGACCGTCTCGCCGCGCGCCAGCATCTCGTAGGTCTTGGGATCGTCGAAGGGCAATTGCGCCAGGTCGACCGCAATGCCGCGCTGGGCGATCAATTGCACCGCGATGGTCAGCGTCGTCAGCGTCTTCAGGCCGAGGAAGTCGAACTTCACCAGCCCGGCCTGCTCGACCCATTTCATGTTGAACTGGGTGACGCGCATGCCGGTGCGCGGATCGACCGAGAGCGCGACGAGCTGCTCCAGCGGCCGGTCGCCGATGACGACGCCGGCGGCGTGGGTCGAGGCGTGACGGTGCAGGCCTTCGAGCTTCTGGGCGATCTCGAGCAGCCGGCCGACCACCGGCTCCTCGGCCGCAGCCTCCTGCAGCTTCGGCTCGCCGGCGATCGCTTCCGGCAGCGTGATCGGCTTGGCCGGGTTCTGCGGCACCAGCTTGGTCAGCTTGTCGACCTGGCCGTAGGGCATCTCCAGCACGCGGCCGACATCGCGCAGCACGCCGCGCGCCTGCAAAGTACCGAAGGTGATGATCTGGGCGACGCGCTCCTCGCCATAGCGATGCTTGACGTACTCGATCACCTCTTCACGCCGGTACTGGCAGAAGTCGATGTCGAAGTCCGGCATCGAGACGCGGTCAGGGTTGAGGAAACGCTCGAACAGCAGGCCGAAGCGCAGCGGGTCGACGTCGGTGATGGTCAGGGCATAGGCGACGAGCGAGCCCGCGCCCGAGCCGCGGCCCGGCCCGACCGGAATGTCGTGATCCTTGGCCCACTTGATGAAGTCGGCGACGATGAGGAAATAGCCCGGGAATTTCATCCGGGTGATGATCGAGAGCTCGAAGGCGAGTCGCTTTTCGTAGTCCTCGGTGGTGAAGCCGGTGGCCGGTCCATGCTTGGCCAGCCGCGCCTCGAGGCCCGCCTTCGCCTGACTCTCCAGCTCGTCCGCCTCATCGCGCCCTTCCTCGCCGAAGCGCGGCAGGATCGGCTTGCGCGTGCCGACACGCCAGGAACAGCGCCGGGCGATCTCGACGGTCGAGGCCAGCGCCTCCGGCAGGTCGGCAAAGCGCCGCTTCATCTCTTCGCGGCCGGCGAAGAAATGGGCCGGCGACACCCGTCGGCGCTCGCCATCCGAAAGCAGCCGGCCTTCCGCCACGGCGAGCAGCGCGTCATGCGCCTCGAAATCCGCCGGCTTGCCGAAGAAGGGCTCGTTGGTGGCGACGATCGGCAAATCATTGTCATAGGCGAGCCGGAGCAAACCGGCCTCGACCGCCGGCCCGTCCTCGCGCTCATGGCGCTGGATCTCGACATAGAGCCGGTCACCGAAGATCGCCTGCAGGCGCTTCAGGCGTGCTTCCGCCTGCGGCGGCTGGCCGGCACGCAGGGCAAGGTCGAGCGGACCGCCCGCGCCACCTGTCAGCGCGATCAGATCGCTGTTGCTGGCGGCAACCTGATCGATGCTCGCAACCGGGCTGCCGGCGCCGGCGGCGAGGCAGGCCTGCGTCACCAGCTTCATCAGATTGCCGTAGCCGGCCTCGTTGGTCGCCAGCAGGACGAGATGCGGCGTGACGCTCTGGACCGGCTTGCGTCCACCCGTATCTTCATCGGCAAAGTCGACGGAAAGCTGCACGCCAGCGATCGGCTGGATGCCGGAACTCGCCAGCTTCTCCGAGAATTCCAGCGCGCCGAAGAGGTTGTTGGTGTCGGTCAGCGCCATGGCCGGTTGGCCATCACCGGCGGCAAGCTTGGCGAGCGCGCCGACCTGGATCGCACCTTCGAGCAGCGAATAGCTCGAATGGACATGCAGATGGACGAAGCCGACCTCGTCCTGAACCAGTAAATCGTCTTTGCGGTCGGTCATCGCACCCTCCGGCGCGCTCCCGGCCGGCCTGTGGGCCGAGCGAAAAAGAACCTGCGCCGATTCGTCATCCTGGAGCATGCTCCGAACCGGTTATTGCGCGCCACTCCGCCCCGGTCGAGCCGGCCTCCATGAGAGGCTGTGGACACACCGCGAAACGTCCACCACGTCCGTCCTGCTCTGCCGCTCAGACATGCGGTCCAGAGGCGAGCGCGGCCCAGACCCAGATCATTCCGACGAAGAGCGCCAGTGCGAGGAACTCCACGGCCCCGGCCATCAACTTGCGAGCAACGAGCATGTCCGATCTCCAATGTTCTCTATATGTTCAGTTTAATTCCCTCTTTGTTCACGTCAATATCGCAAAGTCAGCGGCAATCGGGAGAAACCGCATGCGGTTAACGCGGATTTACCGAGGCTGCGAAAGCGTTAACGCCAGCACTGTCGCCGCGGCGGAATCAGATACGGTCGCACCATGACCCCTTCCCCCGATCAGGCGCATCGCAAGCGACGCGACGAGGCGCTCGGCGTGCTGCTCATGGCGGCTGCGATGCTGATCATTCCGACTTCGGATGCCATCGCGAAATATCTCAGCGGCGCCCACTCGCCGGCCTTCCTGAGCTGGGTGCGCTATGTCGCGGCGCTCGGTTTCATCCTCCCGGTCGCGCTGATCCAGCACGGGCGGGCGCCGGTGCATAAGCGCGCATCGTCGGGCCGATACTGGCTGTCGCAAATCCTGCGCACCGGCTTCCTCGTCACGGCGATGACGCTCTATTTCGTGGCGATCGCGCGCATTCCCTTGGCCGATGCACTCGGCGCCTATTTCATCGCGCCGATCGCAGCGACCCTGCTCGCCGCGATCGCGCTGCGCGAGCGGCTCGACCGGCGCAAGCTCTTGGCCGTGCTCCTCGGCTTCGTCGGCGCCATCCTCGTCGTGCGCCCCGGGACCGAGACCAGCACCGACACGTTGATCGCGCTGGCCTCCGGCTTCTGCATGGCCTGCTATCTGGTGCTGACGCGCGCGACGGCGCAGGACAGGCCGCCAGTGGCGACCCTGACGATCCAGCTCACCCTCGGCATCCTGATGCTGATGCCCTTCGCCCTGCTGCAATGGACGACGCCGACGCGCGACGGACTGCTGCTCATTTTGCTGATGGGCCTGGTCTCGACGCTCAGCAATCTGATGACGATCAGCGCCTTCCGCCTGGCGCAGGTGCAGACGCTCTCGCCCTTCGTCTATCTCGAATTGATCGGCGCGACCGCGCTCGGCTTTGTCCTGTTCGGCGACCTGCCCTCGCCGACGACCTGGGCCGGAATCGCGGTGATCGTCGTCGCCGGGCTGATCGTCGTGACCGCTTCATCAGCGCGCCGTGAGAGCTGAGGCCGCGCGCCTCAGCCGGCAGACTGGGTCGCCTGTTCGATATGCTCCTCGATCAGGCTCAGCAGCACGCGCGACTCATCGTCGTGGCCCGCGATCGGCACACGCCTGATGCCGATCAGGCGACGGCCATTCCCGGGTGTCTCGATGGTGCGTACCGTCATTGTGGCAGCAGCATCCTCGCGTAGGAGCTGGCGATCTTCGCGGTCGATCCACTCGGCGGTCTCGGCACTGAAGACATCGCGTGCCGTCCGACCGATCATCTCGGCGCGGCTGACGCCGAACAGGATCTCTGCAGCGCGATTGACCAATATGTAGCGGAGTGTGGCCGCGTCCTTGGCGACGATGGCCACGCGGACGTTCTCCATGACCGCGGCGAGCAGATGCTCGGTGCACTCGAGCGAGCGCTGCAGATGCCGCTGCTCGGTGAAATCCTCATGCGTGGACACCCAGCTGGTGGCGCCGGTCATCGGCCGCTCGACGATACGGATAACCCGTCCGTCCTTGAGGTCGACATGCCTGACGGCGGGCCTGCCCTGCTCGATCCGCGCCAGAATCCCCGCGACATAGACGTCGACATCGCCGGAAAAGGTGCCGATCTCGACACGGCGCCGAAGCACATCACGGATCGTCAATCCCGATTGCGGCATGTCCTGCGGAAGCCGGTAGATCTTCCGGTAGGACTCATTCATCAGGATGACCTTGCCCTCCAGATCCAACATCATCAGGCCCGGCATCATGCTGTTGATCGCTGCCAGCAGGTGGCGCCTGTTCTCCTGGAGCTGGATTTCGAGATTGTCGCGCTGCCGCGCACTGGTCCGTTCAAGCGTCCGCAATTCCTTGTTGCGGATCAGCGTGTCCTGAAGCTGCTGCACGGCCTGACCGAGCTTGCCGACCTCATCAAGGCGCTCGCTGTGCGGCACGGTGACGACGACCTTGCCGTCGGCGATATGATCGGCAGTTTCGGTGATCTCGTGCAAGGGAGCGATCAGCGAGCGGCGGATCACCGCGCCGACATAGGCAGCCAGAGCGAGCGCTGCGAGACCGAGCAGAATGATGAGCCAGGTCGTGAACCAGGCGCGTTGGTTCAGGATGACGACCTCGTCGGCTCGCCGTGCATAGACCAGCCCGAGCGCCTCCAGATCGGCATTGAGGGCGGCCCTGGCCGTACGATTGGCTTCGTTGTCGCCCCAGGCCCGGCCGGCAGGCTGGCCGATCACATTGGCGCGGCGCACTAGCTCGGCCCGGAACCTGATGAAGTCGGCGATACGTGTCTTGAACGCAGCGAAGAGCTCGGCATCGTCGCTTCGGACGGTCTTCTCCCAGGCCTCGACCACATCGGCAAGGTCGCGATTGCGTCGGAGCAGATTCTCGCCATAGCGAGCCACCGTCTCCGGATCGCTCGACATGTAGATGCCGCGCGATTCCATCACCACCGCGTAGATCAGGCCGTTCACCCGCTCGACATAGGCGGCGGATCGCGAAGCCAGGCCGAGCTTGTCCTGATATTCCGCCTGCTGCCGGAAGGACTGGACCGCGACCGCGACCAGAAGGCAGATCACCATGAAGAAGGCGCAGCTGGCGGCATAGACCTGATGGCGCAGGCTGACGGCCCGCAGGCGATCCAGGATATGGCGCCGCCCCATATCAGCGACCTCCAGTTGAAGGAGGCCACTGCTGCACGCGAATTCCTTAAAGTCAGGTTTCGCAGCCGCCTGCATCGGCAGTTCGCGGAAAACTACCGGACCAACCCCGAGAGTAGTCCAACGATCGCACGCGGCTCGATCTCGGTCGGCGCCTCGTCGAAGGCGGCGCGGTAGTAATCGAGCATGCTGAGCCGCTCGAAATTGTCCCAGATCTCCTCATCGTTCATCGCCTGGCTGCGTTCCTCGAGATTGAGGATCATGCCGTAGTCTTCGGGACTCGTGCCGTAGACCAGCGGCGGCGGCAGCGGCTCGGAACGCAGTTCGGCTTCGGCCGCGGCGATCGCCGCCAGCGCCCCCGGCACCCAGACGCGATGATAGGCATTGGAGACGTCGGTCTCGGCTTCGCCGGCGCTGGTCAGCACGGCCCTGCAGGCGGCGGCGAACGTGTCGACCATGCCGTTGCGCTCAGCCACCCGGTCGGCCGCGTTGTAGTTGGCGTGGATCGGATCGACATAGGCGAATTCGTTCTGCAGCAACCGCGCCGGCTCGCCCTGCAGGAAAAGCCAGGGATAGGTGTTGTCGATCAGAATCTGCCCGGGCAGCAGATGCGCCGCCTGGTTCTCGCCCGAGGCGCTGAAGAACTGCTGCTCGGCGCCCTTGCAGGTCACGCTCGGATTGGGCGTCAGCGGCAGGCCGCCCTGGCCCGGCATCCGGATCGCCGCCATGTAGACCAGAACCTTGGCGAGACGGGCATTGCGCGAGCGTCCATGCCAGAGCGCTTTCTCGGTGTCCGAGGAGAAGCGCTGGACCCGCAGCAGGCGGAAGCGCTCTTCGGCCGCGACAGCCCGGTCGGGAGAACGACGACGACCCATCTCAACCGCCGATGATGACCGTGGGCTCGCCCATGGCGATCTTGTTCGGCGGCCCAACCGCCTCGATGATCGTGTCGCCCATGCGGCAAAGCGGCAAGCCATTGACTAGCACGGTCTGCGAGCCGTCGATCACCACGCCCGGCCCATGGGGCGGGATCGGCAGCGGCGTCGCGCACAGATGGATGTCGGCGCCGCCGGCGGCACCCGAGATCATCGAGCCCATGCTGGCGGCGGCTGTCGCCTTGGTCGCCTCCTCAGTCGCTTTCAGGCCGGGAGCCGCAGGTGTCCCTGCTCCGGCAAGCGTCGCGGCTTCGGCAACCTGGATCGTCGTGTCCGAAACAGTCTTGGCCGCCTGAATAGCCGCCGCGGCACCGGCCGGAACGCCACGCCAGGCGAGTTTGCCTCCGATGATCACATTAGGGCTTCCGGGACCTGGCTGCAGAACGCCGGGCAGAGGATGGATCACGGGATCGAGAATGCGTGCGGCGGGACCTGTCGGCATCGGACACCTTCATGGATCGCTCGGCCCTGAGCTTCGCTCCGGCCGGCCGGGCAAGTCAATGAATCCGCTCAGCCCAACGAAAACTGCCTTGTGGTGGGCAGAGGCAATCTTGCCGTCCCCCATACGAATGGTGACGCTCGGGAACGAGCCGTATATTGTCCTGGATAGGCCTTGAGATAGCGAGAACCGGATGTCGTGGTACAGTAAGGTCGTCTGGTCCGAAGGCTTGTTCCTGCGGCCGCATCATCTGCAGCAGAACGATCGCTATCTTGAGAATCTGCTGGAGAATCGCGTCCGGCACGTCACGCCTTATCCGTGGGGGTTCTCGGTGCTCGAGATCGACCGCGACCTGGCACAGCAGAGCCGCATCGGGCTTCGGCGCGCCGTCGGCGTGATGCCGGACGGCACGCCCTTCGCCATGCCGGACAATTCGCCTTTGCCGCCGGCGATCGAGGTGCCGGAGAACGCCGCCGGCCAGATCGCCTGGCTGTCGCTGCCGCTCGCCGCCTCCAACACCCGCGAAGTCGAGGACAGCCTGAACGGCTCGGCCAGCCGCTTCTTTCCCGCGACCGAGATGCTGATCGACTCGACCGCCTCGCTGCGCGTCGAGGAGGAGATCGACATCGCCCATCCGCGCATGGGCCTTGAACTGCGCAAGACCGGCAAGCCCGGCTATGTCGGGCTGGCGCTCGGGCGCGTTCTCGAAGTGCGCGACCGCGCCATCCTGTTCGACGAGAAATTCGCCCCGCCCGTGCTGCTCTGCTCGGCCCATCCGGTGGTCGACGGCTGGATGGACCGCGTCATCGGCTGGATCGACAACAAGCTCGAGGAGCTCGCCCGCTACGCCGCCGACCCGACCGCCGGCGGCGGCCTGCAGAGCGCCGACTATTTCATCCTGCAGATGCTCAACCGGCACATCCCGGTGCTGAAGCACATGCGCGGCTCGCGCTTCGTCCACCCCGAGCGCCTGTTCGTCACCCTGCTCGCCATCGCCGGCGAGCTCGCCACCTTCACCACCGCCGAGCGCCGCGCCCGCGACTACCCGGCCTATGACCATGACGACCTGGAGGGCTGCTTCACCCCGGTGGTGCGCGACATCCAGGACTTCCTCTCGGCCCAGCTCGGCCGCCGTGCCATCCGGCTCGAAATCGTCGAGCGCGCCCAGAACGCCTTCATGTCGACGATCCGCGACCGCGCCTTGATGCGCAACGCGACGCTGATCCTGGAGGTGGCGGCGCGCCGGCCGCTGACCGAGATCCAGTCGCAGTTCCCGCATCTGTTCAAGATCGGCCCCAACACCAAGATGAACGAGATCGTCCATGCCCATCTACCGGGCATCAATCTCGTTCACCTGCCGACGCCGCCGCCCCAGATCCGGGCGCTGACCGACCACGTCTATTTCTATCTCGACCGCACCTCGCCGCTCTGGCCGGAGTTCAGCTCGGCGAGCTCGATCGGCATGCATTTCTCCGGTGACTGGCCCGATCTCGAAATGGAGCTCTGGGCCGTGCTCGAGGGTAGGCGATGAGCAACGACGGCTCAGACCCGTTCGGCCGCTCCGACCGGACCTTTATCCGGCCGAACCCGGCCGGACGGCGCGTGCCGCCGTCCTCGCGCCCGGCGGACGCAGGCCCAGGCTACCCACCCCAGGGACAGCCCTACCCGCCCCCGAACGCGCCTTATGCCCCGCCGCCTGCCGGCCATCCGCAGCAGGGCTCGCCCTATGCGCCCTCGGGCGCGCCACAATACCCCCAGGCAGCTCCCTCGCCCGGCGTTCCCGGCGGCGAGGAGTGGATGTCGCAGCCGCAACCGCGGCCGAGCGCGCCGCAGCCACCGCAGGGCTATGTGCCGCAGGCCCTGCCCAAGCGCGAGCAGATGCTCACGCCGAACACCAATCCGCTGCTCAAGGCGGCCGGCCCGCTGCTGCTCCTGCTCGGGCGCCTGCGCGCCAATCTCTCCAGCGCTCCGGCGACCCAGATGATCGGCCAGGTCGGCGAGACGATCGAGGCCTTCGACCATGAGGTACGCGCCGCAGGCTTCACCGCCGAGCAGACGCGCACAGCCAAGTACATCATCTGCGCCTTCTCCGACGACATCGTCCAGAACATCCCCGGCGAGGACCGCCATGTCTGGACGCAGTACAGCATGCTCTCGCGCTTCTTCGGCGAGCGCATCGGCGGCGTGCGCTTCTTCGAGGAGCTGGAGCGCGCCAAGAAGGATCCATCAGTCAATTACGACCTGCTCGAACTGATGCATGCCTGCCTGGCGCTCGGCTTCGAGGGCGTGCACCGCACCTCGGCCGGCGGCGCCGCCAATCTGCAGATGATCCAGCGCAGCCTGTTCGAGACGCTCCGGCGCGTGAAGCAGCCCGATCCGGAATTGTCGCCGCGCTGGCAGGGCCAGGCGCTGACTGCCCGGCTCGCCGGCTTCAAGATTCCGGTCTGGTCGGTCGCCGCCGTCGCGGCCGTCGCGGTGCTCGGCCTCTATTTCATCTTCCGCGCCCTGCTCGGTGGCAATGCCGAGGCCTCGGCCAGCGCGCTGCTCACGGTCCATCCCAAGGGCGATATCGAGATCATCCGCCAGGTCGCAGCTCGCCCGCCGCCGCCCCTGCCGCCGCCGGCGCAGCCGCCCAAGGTTTGTGGCACTGTGCAGCCGCCGATCACTTGCGAGGTGACGCCGAACCTGATCATCGTGCGCCTGATGGACATCGCGCTGTTCGACCCCGGCCAGGCCGTGGTGCGCAGCGAATTCCGCCCGCTGATCGAGCGCATCTCCACCGTGCTCAACGAGGAAGGCGGCACGATCAAGGTCGTCGGCCATTCGGACTCCGATCCGATCCGATCCGCCCGCTTCCCCAACAACCTCGAATTGTCGAAGGCGCGCGCCGTGGCAGTCGGCGACCTCCTGAAAAGCAGGCTGAAGCAGCCAAACCGGATCAGCACCGACGGCAAGGGGCCCGACGTGCCGATCGCCAGCAATGCGACAGCTGCCGGCAAGGCGAAGAATCGACGCGTCGAAATCCTGATCCAGCGCAACAGCTAGGACGGACGGCGATGCAGGAGACCTGTAGACGATGAACCTCGCGACGTGGCTCAGGATCGCAGCCATCTTCGTCGGCGCTCTCGCGCTGACGCTGCTGATCTGGTTTGGCGGCCCCTTCGTCGCCTTTGGCGAGGTGCGTCCGTTCGAATCGATCTGGGTCAGGCTGCCGATAGCACTCCTCCTGATGCTCGGCGGGCTCGGCTGGATCGCCTGGATCGTGATCAAGCGGCGCAGGGCCGTCGCGGCGCTCTCCGAGGCGATGGCCAAGGAGGAGGCCCAGACCGGCGACGGCGCGGCGCTCTCCGCCGCCATGCGCGATGCGCTCGCGACGCTCCGGCGCACCCGCGGCAAGGATGGCGGCGATTATCTCTACGACCTGCCCTGGTATGTCATCATCGGCCCGCCCGGCGCCGGCAAGACCACGGCACTCGTCAATTCCGGACTGAAGTTCCCCCTCGCCCGCGGCGGCCAGGCTCCGGCCGCGATCGCCGGCGCCGGTGGCACCCGCTATTGCGACTGGTGGTTCGCCGAGGACGCGGTACTGATCGACACCGCCGGCCGCTACACCACGCAGGACACCGACACCAGGGCCGAGCGGACGAGCTGGCTCGCCTTCCTCGATCTGCTCAAGTCCAACCGCCCGCGCCAGCCGATCAACGGCGTCATCGTCGCGATCAGTGTCGAGGATCTCCTGACCTCCTCGCAGGAGGAAGTCATCGCCCATGCCGAGGCGATCCGCGCCCGCCTGCTCGAGCTCAACGAGCGGCTCAAGGTCGACTTCCCGGTCTATGCGGTGTTCACCAAGGCCGACCTGATCGCCGGCTTCAACGAGTTCTTCGCCGCGCTGTCCGAGCCGCAACGGCGCATGGTCTGGGGCCACACCTTCCAGACGATCGACAAGACCCGCAACATGATCGGCGACGTGCCGCCCGAATTCGACGCGCTGATCGAGCGGCTGAACGAGCGCCTTTCCGACCGCCTGCAGGACGAGCACAACCCGACCTCGCGCGCCAAGCTCTTCGGCCTGCCGAGCCAGATGGCGACGCTGAAGCCTGTCATCATCGACTTCCTCGGCCGCGTCTTCGAGCCGACGCGCTACCAGTCGAGCGCGACGCTGCGTGGCTTCTACTTCACCTCCGGCACCCAGGAAGGCACGCCGATCGACCAGCTGATCGGCGCGCTCTCGCGCAATTTCGGCAGCGCCCACGCCGATTCCGGTTCCTATTCCGGCCGCGGCAAGAGCTTCTTCCTGACCGACCTGATCCAGAAGGTGATCATCGGCGAATCCGGCTGGGTCTCGACCGACCTGCGCGCCGCCCGCCGCTCCACCTTGCTGCGTATCGCCGGCTTCAGTGCGATCGCGCTGGCCTCGCTGGCGCTCGGCGGCATGTGGTGGACGAGCTATGCCCGCAACAGCGACCTGATCAACCAGACCAATTACGGCCTCGCCGATTATCGTTCGAGCGCCGCGCCGGTGCTGCAGGAGACCAGCCTCTCCGACCGCAATTTCAGCCGCATCCTGCCGCTGCTGCACAAGCTGCGCCACATGCCGGCCGGATATGCCAACAAGGACGAGCCGACGCCGCTGCCCGCCACTTTCGGCCTCAGCCAGCGCGAACGCCTGCAATCGGCGACGCAGGAGAGCTATCATCAGGCGCTGGAGCGGCTGCTGCGTTCGCGCATCATCTTCCGGCTCGAGGAGCAGCTCGAGGCCAACGTCAACAATCCCGGCTTCATCTACGAGGCGCTGAAGGTTTATCTGATGGTCGGCGGCCGCGCCCCGCTCGACCGCGACCTCGTGCTCGCCTGGATGCGCCAGGACTGGGCCGAGAACCTCTTCCCCGGCGCCGCCAATGCCAAGGGCCGCGAGGCGCTGGAGGAGCATCTCATCGCGCTGCTCGATCTCGACGACGGCAGCCAGCCAGTGGTCAAGCTCAACCAGCTGCTGATCGAAAGCAGCCAGCGCACATTGCGCCGGCTCAGCATCGCCGAGCGCGCCTATGAACTCCTGCGCACGCAGGGACGCAACGCCAGCCGCGACTGGGTCGCCGCGATCCGCGGCGGCTCGGATGCGCGCCTCGTCTTCGAAGGTGTCTCGGGCGAGGATCTCGATACGATCCGGGTACCCTATTTCTACACCTATGACGGCTTCCAGAGCGCCTTCGTCGACCGGCTCGGCGATATCGGCGAGCGCATCGAGAAGGAACGCTGGGTCCTCGGCGACAATGCCGACCAGGCGGCGATCACCTCGCAATATGCCAGCCTGTTCCAGGACCTGCTCAAGCTCTATGCCCGCGACTTCACGGCGTCCTGGCAGAAGGCGCTGCGCCGGCTGAAACTGCGACCGCTCAACGCCGACAAGCCGAAATACATCGCGCTCTCGGCGATCGCGGCGCCGACCTCGCCTTTCAAGCAATTGCTTGAGTCGATCCGCGACGAGACGCAATTGACCAAGGAGCGGGCGGTGAAACGGCAGGCGGCAGCGCAAGCTGCCGAGAAGATGGCCGGCCAGGTCGCGGACCATGCCGCCAAGACCCTGGAGCAGCGCGCCAATTATTCGCTGAGCCGCCTCGGCACCAGCCTGCCTCTGAGCGCGCCCGGCGTCGATCGCGTGCTCTCCGGCGGAGGAGGCGGCGAGGCGCTCGGCGCCAATATCGAGGCGCAGTTCAAGGCTTTCCATGTCCTGGTCGAGGGCGATGGTGGCAAGCGGCCGGTCGATCAGGCACTGCAGATCTTCGCCGAGATCAACCAGAACCTCGCAATCGCTGCGACCACGCCGGCGCAGGCCGCCGCCGCCAATGCCGCGCTCGTGCCATTGATCGCCTCGCTGCGCGGCAACTCCTCGCGCTATCCGGCGCCGTTCGATGCGATGATCGTCGCCGCGGTCAATGATTTCGAAGGCGACGCCACCGGCGCGACCGTTTCGCTGCTGCGCCAGGCACTGGCCAGCGAAGTCAGCGGCCGGTGCTCCAATCTGTTCGCCAATCGCTACCCCTTCGCCAAGGGCAGCACGAACGATATCGGCCTCAACGACTTCGCCAGTCTGCTCGCCCCCGGCGGCACGATGGACAAGTTCATGAAGGAGCGGCTCGACCCCTATATCGACAAATCCGGCCAGAACTGGAGCTGGCGCCAGGACAGCCGTGTCGCCCGCGCCCTCTCGCCGACCACATTGCGTGAGTTCCAGCGCGCCAACGACATCCGCGAGGCCTTCTTCCCGACCGGCGGCAACCTGCCGAATTTCCAGATGGTGGTGGCGCCGACCACCCTGTCCTCCGACGCCTCGGGCGCCAAGCTCGAGATCAACGGCGTCACGGTGGCGAGCCAGCAGGGCGTCAACACACCGATGCAGGTGATGTGGCCGGGCGGTGGCCTCCCCAAGACCTCGATCACGCTGACGCTCGGCGGTAGCACCAGCAACAATGCCGGCGGCATCTTCGGCGGCGGCTTCTTCTCCAACAGTCCAACGCCAGCGGCGCCGACCGAGGTTAAGATGTTCGACCGCACGGGCGTCTGGTCGTTCTTCCGCCTGCTCGATGCCGGCTCGGTGCTGCGCCAGGGCGACAATGTCGTCTTCACGCTCGCCGCCAGCGGTCGCCAGGTCGGCTACCAGTTCGGCGTCGGCTCGCTGAAGAACCCGCTGGTGCTGCCGGCACTGCGTGAAATCCGTTGTCCGGCGGGGATTTAAGCATGGGCTGTGGGTTGTTCGGGAAGCTGCCGGGCAAGCGGGACTTCATCGCCCTCAATGCGCCGACGGCCTTTCTCTCGGCCTATGAGCGCTGGCTCCAGGGCGGACTCACCGCCAGCCGGGTCGAGCTCGGCGCCGGCTGGCAGGACGCCTTCCTCAACGCGCCGATCTGGCGCTTCTGGTTCGGCAGCGCCTTCTGCGGCACGACGGTGGCCGGAGCCTTCATGCCCTCTGTCGATGGCATCGGCCGCTATTTCCCGCTGACGGTCTTCGCCCTCGCCGGCCCGGGCGCGGCGATCCCGCCGCCCGAACTCGATCCGCAGGACGCCTGGTTCGCGCAGGCCGAGGACTTCCTCCTGCGCTCGCTCGAGCCGGAAGCGAGCTTTGAGGCGGTCGCACATGCGCTCGGCGGGCTCGCCTTGCCGAACGACGACCTCAAGGCGGCCCCGCCGGCGGACATGGTGCGGCTCTCCGACGGCACGATCGTCAGCGCGCTCGATTCCGCCACCTTCCCGGCACGGCTCTCGGCACTGCGCGTCGAGGATCACACTCGTTCCTATGCTCATGCCAGCTATCTCTGGACCATCGGCGGCGATGATTTCGAGCCTCTCGCCCTCGTCGGCCAGGGCCTGCCGAGCCCCTATCTGTACACCGGGCTCCTGACCGGACGCTTCGATGCCTTCCTCGGCGCAGGGTCGGCCGCATGAACGAGCACCGCACCGGCTCTGGTTTCGAGACGGGCGCGGTCAGCCATGCCGGGCGCGTGCGCAGCCATAACGAGGACAATCTGGTGGTCAGGCCCGAGCACGGCCTCTGGGCCGTGGCCGACGGCATGGGAGGACACCAGAACGGCGCCATGGCGAGCGCGACCGTAGCGGCGAAGCTCTCCACCATCGGTCCGGCTGCCTCCGCCGCCGAATTGCTGGATCGGCTCGAACGCGGTGTGATTGCGGCCAATGCGGAACTGCGCCGCAAGATCCAGGAGCATGACGGCGCCACCATGGGCGCGACGCTCGCTGTACTGCTCTCCCATGGCCACCACTTCGCCTGTGTCTGGTGCGGCGACAGCCGGATCTATCTCGTCCGCGGCGGGCAGATCACCCAGGTCTCGCGCGATCACACCGAGGCGCAGGACATGATCGAGCGCGGTCTGCTGACGGTCGAGGAAGCCCGGACCTGGCCGCGGCGGCACGTGATCACCCGCGCCATCGGCGTGCACGACCGGCCCGAGCTCGAGATCGACCATGGCGAACTCGAAGGCGGCGACGTCTTCGTGCTCTGCTCGGACGGGCTCACCGATCATGTCCGCGACGAGGAGATCCTGCGCGCTGCCGTTTCCGGCGATCCCCAGGCCGCCTGCGACGCCCTGTTGGCGCTGACGCTTGAGCGCGGCGCCAGCGACAATGTCACCGTGATCGTGGTGCGCTATCATCACGACGGCGGAGCCGAGAAGACGCGTTGGGTGCCGAACATGCGCCAGCGCAGGAGCGATGGGCCATGAGCGACCCCGACCGCACCGTCTTCATGCCGCGCACGGGCCTGGCGCCCGGCGTGCGGCTGAACGGCATCTACGAGATCGAGCGCCTGATCGCGACCGGCGGCATGGGCGAGGTCTATCAGGGCCGCGCCATCCAGACCGGGGACGCCGTCGCCATCAAGATCGTCCGCTCCGACATGGCGCAGGACGCCAATGTCATCACCTTGTTCCGCAACGAGGCGGCAGCGCTGCACAACCTCTACAACGAGGCGATCGTCCGCTATTACGTCTTCACCGTCGACCCGGCGACGCAGGCGACCTATCTCGCCATGGAGTTCGTCGACGGCCAGTCGCTCTCCGACCGGCTGAAGCAGGGCCCGCTCCCCATCGAAGAGGTCGACCTGCTGCGCCGGCGCATCGCGTCGGGGCTGCATGCCGCCCATCTGCTCGGCATCACCCATCGCGACGTCTCGCCTGACAATATCATCCTGCCGGGCGGCCAGGTCACCCGCGCCAAGATCATCGATTTCGGCATCGCCAAGTCGAAGCTGGCCGAAAAGACGGTCATCGGATCCGGCTTTGCCGGCAAGTACAACTACGTCTCACCGGAGCAGCTCGGCCTCTATGGCGCCGAGGTCACCGGCAAATCCGACATCTACAGCCTCGGCCTCGTGCTTGCCGAGGCGCTCGGCGGCCGCCCGCTCGACATGGGCGGCACGCAGATGCAGATCCTGGAAAAGCGCCGCCGCGTCCCGGACCTCGCCAGCATAGACAAGCGCATCCGGCCGTTGCTCGCACGGATGCTCGCCCCCGATCCGAAGGACCGTCCTGCCGACATGGCAGAGGTCGCGGCATGGCAAGCCAGGAGCAATGCCGGTTCGAGCAGCCGCGCGCTTCCCATGGGGCTGATTGCCGGCGTCGCTGCGGTCGCGGTGCTGGCGGCCGGTGGCGGCATTCTCGGCTGGCAGATGCTCGGGCGAAGCGGCCAGCCACAGCTGTCGCCGAACAGCCAGCCTCCGTCGCTGAAAGAGGACAACGTGCCGCCGCCCGCGCCGGGGCCGGGCACTGTGCCACCACAGCTTAACCCACCGGAACCGGTTCCTGTGCCGAAGCCGACTATCCAGGAGGAGCCCTCACCGCCTCCGCAGCCGCCGGCCGGGCCCGCTACTCTGCCGAGGCCCCTTCCTACTCCGCCCCCCGCCCCTGCTCCCGAGCCACAGCCTAAGCCGACGACCCAACCCGGTGGGCAGCCCCCCTCCTTGCCTGAACCGGGGACGCCGCCAGCCAGGCCTGAAGCCGAGCCGCGCACTGCCGCAGAACGGACCGCGCGCTATATCGCGGATTATGAAGGCGGCGCCTGCTTCTTCCTGTGGCCGACGACGATCGCCGACAAGCGCGCCGCGGTCGAAGGCTTTGGCAGCACGGCCGAGCCCTTCGTCAGCTTCGACGCCGCCTTCAAGAAGGCGCAGGGCTACGAGGCGCAGATCAGCCTGCGTACGGTCACCACGGCGCAATGCCCGATGGTCGACTTCCTGCGCCAGCTCGGCCGCGGCATCGACCGCAGCCCGGCGATGCAGATCGGCGCCTTCACCATGCGCAGCGGCGATATACTCTCCGGCTCGGTCGAAAGCGACCCGCGCCAACATCTCGACATCCTGCTCATCGGGGATGACGGGCAGGTCCACGGCCTCGCGAACTACACCCGCCGCGAGGGCAACAAGACGAGCTTCAGCCTGAAACTGGAATCGACCGCCGCCTCCGGCGCCCCGGTCAGGCCGCAGACCGTGCTCGCTCTGGTGAGCCCCGCGCCGCTGCCAACGCTCTCAGGCCCGTACCCGGCCCCGGCCGGCGACATCTTTCCTGGCCTGCGCCAGGATATCGCCCGCTCCGGCGGCAAGGTCGGCATCGGCATCAAGTATTTCCGGATCGAGTGACTGCCGATCCCGTCATTTCCGGGCGAAGCGAAGCGCAGACCCGAGAATGGCGCGGGCCGTCACGCCTCGCGGTAGAGCTCGCCCCACTCTTCCTGCCAGAGCCCTTCGGCGTCCTCGACCACGATCGGCGCCTTGATCTCGTTGGCGAGGCGGATGGCTGAACGAAAGCCCTCGATCGGATCGAGTTCGTCGCTGACGAAGTCATTGGTGAGATGGCCGGCAGCCAGCTCCGCCGGACAGGCAATGCGGGAGAATGTCTTGCCGTCGCGCTGGCCGAGGCTCAGCGTGATGGCATCAGGCTGCGGCTCATCGACTTGCTCGAACCGGTTCTTGGCCATCGTCGTCTCCTCGCCCCTGCGATTGCTTGATCATGGGCCAGCCCCGCCTCCACGGCAAATTCGCTGCGCCCACGCTCGCTTTGGCCTGACCTGGCGGGTATTCGCCTTCGACGCCTACTTCTGCTGCTGTCGCGCAGGCGCAGGCGCCGGCCCGCCGCGCACGACCTTGTAGCGGTCGAGCCTGACCTTGATCATTTCGTCGAACTTCTTGTGCACCTCGGAGACCGAGAGCGTCTTGGTCTCGCCGCCGGACTGGGCATAGAAGATCGGCCGGTTGGCTTCCGCCGGCCGCGGCAGCAGTGCGGCGGCGCTGGCGCCGGGCGTCTCTTCCATCGTCTCGATGAAGGTCTGCGCCGCATCCGGCCCGAGGAAATGGATCAGATAGATCTCGCCGCCGGTGAGGTGGCGTCCCATCGCCTTCTCGAGCCTGAGCGTGTCGCGCTTCAGCATCTCAGCCGCCAATAGCGCCGAGAGATAGGGCTCGCGCCGAAGATCGAGGATGCGCTGGCGCTCATTGGCGTCGGCGATGACGAACTGCCGGCCGTTGCGGCCGATCAGCGCCGCTTCGGCATGGAGACCGTGCTTGCGGCCGAACTCGAAGATCACGCCGAGCCAGGTCTGCTCGATGAACTGGTAGAGTCCCGTCGCCGAAGAGGTCTTCGCCTGCACGGCGGTCGAGAACGAGGATTCCTTGTCCGCGACCGCCATCAGCAGGGTCGGGTCGGCGCCGACGATACGCCCCGCCCTGACGATCATCTCGACCAGATGCCGGCGGATCTTGATCGGCCCGAAGGTCAGGACCTGGTTGGGATCGCCGTTATAGTTGATCGGCGCCTGCGGCAGCTGGCTGCGCGGCGACGGCGCCGGAACGCCCGGCCTGCCCGATACCGTGGGGGGCACCAGGATGATGTTCGAGGGTGGGAGCACAGGAATCGGCATAGCCGGCTGATTGGGCGTATCCGGTGTCATCTGCTCCCTGATCGCCGCGAGCGACGGGTCGGCGTTCAGCGCGAACTGCGTCGCCTGCCGCGCCGCTTCGAGGTCGCCCTCGACCGAAGACAGGATCAGCGACGGCCGGGTCGGCGCCTTCAGGGACGGCGCCTCGACGCTCTCCATCGGCTCGAAACCGCCGGTCACCTCGGTGGAACCGGGCTTGAGCGTCGCAACGGCGACACCGCCGGCGATCGCCAGCACGAGCGCGCCGCCGCCAATCAGGGAGACGAGCCGCAGCCGCGAGCCGCCATCCGCAACCGCGAATGGCATGCCCGCAGCGACACTGGTGGCGCTGGCGCCGCCGGCCACCGCCTTTTGCGCCAGCACCAGCCAGTCCGGCGGCTTGCCGTCCTTGCTGGCGGTCTCCTGCAGTTCGGCGATCATCCGGCGCGCCTGCTGGGCCGGGACGTCCGCCTCGCGCTCCAGCGTCGTGGCCGCGCTGCGCGCGCCCTGCTCGGTCAATGCCTTGAGCGCGAAGAACCAGAGCTGCAGCGAGATGCGCCGGCTCTCCAGCGGCGTGCCCTGGCAGGGCGAGACCAGGAAGTTGCAATGGGGGCAGGCATAGGCGCGCAGCTTCACCCGCGGCGCGAAGGCCGCAGTCTTGCCGCAGGCCGAACAGGCCAGCGTCGTGCCGCCCCGCTGCGCCCGCATGATGGTTTCGAGGCAGGCATCCTCCTGGAATGCGGCCTGAAATTGCTTGAAGCGCTGACTCATCCTTCGCTACCGCTGCTGCCGCGCTCCGCAGTACGCAGCCGGCCCGATCGCCGCAAGCTCAGCCCACCAGCAATCCGAGCCGCGCCACGTCGCGCAGGTGGGTCTCGACCTCTTCCGCCGTCGCCATCCTCGGCAGTGTCGCGTCGCCGCCGCCAGACGCATGCGCCTCGCTCAGGAACGCATTGATCTCGTCGAGCAGCATTTCTGGCGTCCGTGTGCCGTCGAGGAGGCTGACGAATTTGCGCACCACCACCCCGTCGAGCACCACGGCACGATGACGCAGATCCGTCACCTCATGGCTGGTCAGAGCCTGGCGCCGTGCCAGCGCGCTCGCGACCGGCCGCTCGCTGACCCGTGTCGCCAACCCGTGTGGCTCCAGACGAAGCTCGATCAGGCCGGCCCGGTAGATCGCAGTCAGCGCCTCGCTGAGGCGCTCGATCTCACGCTGGCGGTCGAATTCGAGGCTGTCTTTGGCCTCTCGCAGCGCCAGGGCGACCAGTTCCTCGTAATGGATATTGCCGGGCCAGGCCTTGCCAAGTGCCCGCAACATGGCCTTGGCGGCCGGCAAGTCGACGGCGAGACGGACGCCGTCCGCGAACAGAAAGCTCGCCGCTTCCGGCCGCTTCTCATCCCTCTTGTCCTCCTCCTGGACATTGGCAGCCAGATGATAAGGGGCGAAGCTGAAACCGGAGAGGCCCCGATGCAGGGAGACATCGGCGCGACAGAGCAATGTCTGGCGGAAGCAGCGACCGATCAGCAGGTCGAGCGACTGTTCTTGCCGGATCGGCTCCGACTTCGGGATTTCATTCAGCACCTGTTGCGCCGGACCACGTGCGCCGCCGAAATTGTTCGGGAAGGAGGCCTCGGCGAGGAACTGCAGACCATGGGGCTCCGCCGCGGCGAGCACTTCGTGCAGGGCGAAAGCGCGTGCGCCCGGATTGAGATCGTCGTGATAGAGGACATTATCCGGAATATCCTCGATCTGCTTCATGCGCTCGCGCAGGGCCGCCCCGTAAAAGGACTCGGCATCGGTTGCCTCGGCGAAGCGCTTGATCGCGGCTCTGGCCGCCCTGACCTTCTCGACGGGGTCGTCGATATCGCGTGTCTCGAACAGCATGACGTCGCGGGCGAGATCACGCATCCGGCAGCCCGGCAAGGCGTTGTAGCTGACGTAGGCAATGCCTTGCGGCGCCAAGAGCTCGCCGAAGAGCGCCAGGATCCGGTCGCGCACTGGCTGCGGCACCCAGGAATAGACCCCATGCACGAGGATGTAGTCGAAGCGGCCGAGCGCCGCCGACATCGCCATGATGTCGAGATGGTGGAAGCTGAGATTGGCCAGGCCGAGCTCCGCCGCCTCCGACTTGGCGCGTGCGATCGCCCGTCCGCTCAGGTCGATGCCGACGAGCTCGGCGCCCGGGCATTGCAGCGCCATCGGGATCAGGTTCCCGCCGCTGCCGCAACCGAGCTCCAGCACCCGCATCGTCGCGGTCGGGGCCGGTTTCATGCCGTGAACATGGGCGATCGTGGCCAGATGCGCCGGATGCGTCTGGGAGAAGGCGTGCCCGGGATAGGCGACTGCGTCGTAAGGGTTCGTCGCCATGTCGTTCATCGAAGAATCTCGGCTATCCAATTCGTATCGTTACGTATTCAGCTATGCGGTCAGCAGCCGATCACCCTGAACTCGACCCGGCGGTCGAGCGCGTCGCTGCCGTCGTCCTTGCCGGTCCCGATCAGGTTCTCGTTAAAGCCGCGCCCGGTCGCGATCATGCGGTTGCGGCTATCCGGCGCTCCGGCCTGCAGCAGTTCCATCACATACTGCGCCCGCAGCACCGAGAGCCGCTCATTCACCTGCGGCAGGCCGGTACGCGAGGTGTGGCCGACGATCTCGAGGCAGGCGCCCTTCTGCTTGGCACGTGTCGCGATCTGGCTCAGCCACATCGGATAGGGTTCGGTGACCTGTGGATTGGCGATGAACTGGGTCGAGCCCGGCTGAAACAGCAGCTTGACCATCAGCTGGTTGGCGGAGAGGCCACTGTCGACGAGGTCGCCGAACGCCTCGACCGCATCATCCTTGCGCCCGAGCTTGCTGCTCGCGAGATAGGCGCCGATGCGGACGCGGTGCTGGTCGCCGCCGGGCAGAGTGCGCGCGGTCCGGTAGAAGGCCAGCGCCTCGCGATAGTGCCTCGCCTCGTATTCGAGGATGCCGTCATTGATCAGCGCCGCGACATTGAGGCGATCGGCATAGAGCGGATCGATCGGGTCGCCGAGCTTCGTGCCTTGGCAGGTCTTGATATAGGCCTCGGTCACCGGATCCTTCGTCCACATCGGCGAGTCGCGGTAATAGGTCGTGGGCGTGACATCGACGCCATCGGGCTTGGCCCGGGCGACGCCCTTGGAGACGATGCGCTTGGCCTTGAGGTCGGCCAGCGCCAGGCAAATTCGATAGGCGTCGCGCGAGCCATTCGCCGCCCCGGCATTGTTGACCGCCGTGAAGGTGCCGATCAGCACGACCGGATTGCGCGCCAGCGCCTCGGTCGTGAAAGGTTGCACCTGGAAACGCGGATAGGACTTGCCGACCAGCTCGATCAGGCTCTGCTGCATCGAGCGCGTCGAGGTCGATTGCGCGCCGGAGACCCCGTCGATCAGCGGGTCGATCACCAGTTCGACGCGCTCTCCTTCTACCTGCGCCTTGGCGAACAGATCGTTGGCGGCGCGCTGCAGCGCTTCCGGAAACGGGATGGGCGTCGGGACCGGGGCAGCCGGCGGCGCCTGCGCCAGGGCTGCAGCCGGCGCCACCAGCAATCCCAACAGCGCAAAACGGATGAGCGGAGAACGACGCATCGAAGCCCCCTGTTGCATCCCCTCCGGAGCGAGCTCGCCCTCGGCAGCGGAAAACCTGATCCGGCGAACCGTCAGCGGCAGTTCTTCAGCGTGCCGCCGCCATCGCCGAGCTGGGCCCGCATCAGCGCGTCGGTGCAGTCGGAGGTGCCGCCGCCCGGCCGGCGCCGGCCGCTGCGCGGCTCCGGGGTTCCCTCGACGCCGCCGGTCAGGATGCCGGTCGACTTGCGGTCGAGCACGACGCGCGGCTGCTGAACCTCGCGCGGCTCCTGCCTCTGCGGGCGCGTGCCCGGCGCCGTCGGCAGCAGCGGCTTTTGCGGATTCGGCAGTTCGGTCACGCCGCCGGAGTTCATCCGCGTCGCCACTGCTTTCTCGCGGTCCTGACGCTCCTGTGAGAGCTTGGCCTTCTCGGCCTCGAGCGCGGCGAGCTCCTGCTCCTTCTTGGCGAGCTCCTTGGCGAGGCGATCGCGCTCGCTCGGATCGGCGGCCTTCGGCGTCGCTGCATCACCGGGCTTTGGCACGGCGCGCTCGGCATCGGTCTTGCCGGCATCGCGGCCGGCGAGATCGGTCGCCGCCTTGGCACGATCCTTCTCGGCCTGCTGAACACGGTCCAGCAGCGCCTTCTCGCGCGCGGCGAATTCCTGCTCCAGCTTCTCGCGCTCACCCGGCTCGAGGCTCCGACGCTCGATCAGGTCGAGCCTGGTCTTGGCGTCGACGGCGAAGAAGCTGGTCGGGAAGCGCTGGATGAAGGCCTTGATCTCGGCTGCGTTGTCGCTGCCGCGCAGGCGCTTCCAGATGTCGGCGTCGGTCTCCTCGCGGTTGAGGTAGAAGTCGCCGAGCAGCGAGAGCGAGAGCTCCGGCGTCTGCTTGCCTCCGGTGGAGTCGTAGACCGCCTTCTGGACGCGGCGGAACATGGTCGCGATTTCGAGGCCGGGCTGCTTGATCTCCTGGACCAGCGCCGCGGTGAACGGGCTGTTGCGGCCGGCGCCGTCGGCGGCGACATCGTTGGCCTGCGTCGCATAGGCGGTCACCATGCCCTGCGCCTTCACGATCGGCGCGAGGCCGGCGCCGACCGACATGCTGCGCGTCGTGGACTTCTTCGACAATTGGGCGAGGAAGGGATTGTTGCGGCAAGCGTCGAGCACCATGATCTTCACGCCCTTGGCGAAGCCCAGCGCGGTCGTGACTTCGCTCAGCTTGACCGTCTCGTACTGGACCGAGACCTCGTCATCGATCTTGGCTTCGACCGGCACGAGGAAGTTCTCGCCGTTGAACTGGAAGCCGTGGCCGGCATAGTAGAACATCACCGCGTCGGCTTCCTGCGCCAGACGGGCGAAGCGGGAGACCGCGGCATCCATGCCGCGCTTGTCGAGATCGACGCCGTCGACCACCTCGAAGCCGACCTTGCGCAACGCTTCGGCCGTGTCGCGCGCATCATTGGGCGTGTTGGGCAGGACGGGTGCGTTCTTATAGGTGGAATTGCCGATCACCAGGGCGACGCGACGCTCCTGGGTCTGCCCCAGCGCCGGCATGGCGACGAGCTGGGCAAGAAGAGCAATCAGTGCGCAAACTCTGACGGCTGCAGTCATGGCACCATTCCCTACGTCACCCTAAAGAAAGTGACCCTGAAAATCCAGATTTATCCGCCTGTCGTGACAGGCGCTTTGCTTGCTCCCCTCCGGGCCCACTGCTAACTTTACGGCGGTTACGCGCCGCGAGGAAGAGCGCCGATGCGGAGGCTTCGACTTCAGCTCATTGTCGGGGTTACGGCTGTTTTCGCCGCATCAGTATCCGTGGGCTTCGGGCAGGAGCGCGTTCGCGCGCGCAGCCCCGCCCCCGCCGGCGCGAAACTCTCCTTCGTCGACCTTCAGAACAACGCCCGCATCGCCAGCAAGACGATGATCCGCTTCGCCGTCAGCGGCATGGAGGTGGTACCGGCCGGCACGGCGCGGCGGAATGCCGGCCATCATCATCTGCTGATCGACACCGAGCTGCCGCCTCTGGGGCAGCCGATCCCGAGCGATTTCAACCATCTGCATTTCGGCGGAGGCCAGACCGAAGCCGAAATCCTGCTTTCGCCGGGTCGCCACACGCTGCAACTGCTCTTCGCCGATCAGGATCACGTGCCGCACGATCCGCCGGTGCTGTCGGAGAAGATCACCGTCGACGTCATGGCCGCACCGGAGGAAAAGCCGCGCACGGCAGCAGCGCCCAATGCCAGGGTCTTCTTTGTCGGCCTGCAGGATGGCGCCGTGATCCCGCCACGCTCGGTGGTCCGCTTCGGCCAGGAGAACATCGTGATCGCCCCTGCCGGCACGAAGCAGGACAATGCCGGCCACCACCATCTCCTGGTCGATACCGAATTGCCGCCGCTCGATCGCGAGATCCCGAGCGATTTCAACCATCTGCATTTTGGCCGCGGCCAGACCGAGGCCGAGCTCACCTTGCCGCCCGGCGAGCACACGCTCCAGCTCCTCTTCGCCGATCACGAGCACGTCCCGCACGACCCGCCGGTGATGTCGCAGAAGATCAGGGTGCGGGTACAGGCGGCTTCGGTGACGAGCCCGGCAGCGCCCGTCACTCCGCCCGCCCGCGCCGCCTCGGGCCGAACTCCGGCTCCCAACGACGCCGCGGTCTACTTCATCTATCCGCGCGACGGCACGCGGATCTTCGCGACCTCGACCATCCGCTTCGGCCTGCGCAACATGGGCGTCGCGCCGGCCGGCGTGGCGCGGCCCAACACCGGCCACCATCACCTGCTGATCGATGTGCCGACCCCACCGCTCGACGCGGCGATCCCGGCCGACCTCAACCACATCCACTTCGGCAACGGCCAGACCGAGCGCAAGATCACGCTCCCGCCAGGCGAGCATACGCTGCAGCTCATCCTCGGCGACGACCAGCACGTCCCGCACGATCCGCCGATCATGTCAGAGCGCATCACCATCTATGTCGGCGCACCCGCGAAGCGGAGGGCACGCCGATGATCGTTGCGCTGCGCCGCCTCGTCTCCGTCCTGGTCGGGGTCGCATCGTTTACCGCACTGGCCTTGACCCACTCCCAATTGATGGCGCAGGGCGTTCAGCGCCAGCCCTCGCCGCGCAACGCCCTGGTCTATTTCCACTATCCGCTCGACGGCCTGCGCGTGCCCGAGCGCTTCACCGTGCGGATCGGGCTGAAGGAGATGGGCGTCGCCCCGGCCGGCGTCGACAAGCCCGGCACCGGTCACCATCACCTGCTGATCGACACCGATCCCGGTCCACCGGACCAGCCGATCCCGGCGGATTACAACCATATCCATCTCGGCAACGGCCAGACTGAGGTGATCGTCACCTTGCCGAAGGGAACGCATACGCTGCAGCTGCTGCTCGGCGATCACACGCATACGCCGCACAGGCCGCCGGTTCTGTCTCAGAAGATCACAGTCTACGTCAGATGAAGCATGGGTGGGGCCCCGCCGCATCGCGAGGCCGAGCGCCGCAGCGAAGGATGAACGCCATGTCCTGGTATCGTTGCCTCGCCGTCGCCACGTTTGCCATCCTCTCGCCGCTCGCCCCGGCCCTTGCCCAGAGCAGCGACGGCCAGCCGCCGCGCCTTGCCCTGGTGGTCGGCAACGCCGCCTACCGCACGTCTCCCCTGGCCAACGCCGCGGCCGATGCCCGCGCCGTCGCCGATGTGCTGCGCCAGGGCGAGTTCGACCTCGTCAGCATCGAGAACGCCGACCGTCCTGCGCTTGAGCGGGCAATCGCGACCTTTCGCGGCAAGCTCGTACGCGGCGCCCAGATCGTCGTCTTCTATGCCGGGCACGTGGTGCAGTCGCGCGGCCGCAACTTCCTCGTCCCGGTCGATGCCGCGCCGCGCGGCCCGGTCGAAGTCGTGCGCGAGGCGATCGATCTCGACCAGCTCATCGACGCGCTGATCGTCAGCCGGCCCGCGAGTGCGCTGCTCGTGCTCGATGCGGCGCGCGACAATCCCTGGCAGGCCGGGCTCGGCGCCGGCAAGGGCCTCGCTCCGATCGAGCCGCTCGAAGCCATCGCGGTCATGGCGCCGGTCGCGCCAGGGCGGACGGCCACCGAGACCCCCGGCCGCGCGAACCCGGCGATCGAGGAATGGCTGAAGGCGATCCGCACGCCCGGTCTCGATATGGCGACGGCGCTGACCCGCACGCGCGATGCCGTGGGTCGGACGACCAGGAAAGCTCAGCAGGTCTGGATCTCGTCGCTGCCTCCGGCCGGGCTCGTCGTCACGCCGACCAGCCGACCGGTCGCGACCGCCCTCAATACCAACCGAGGCATCATCAACGCGCCGCCGCCCCCTGGCCCGCAATCCGACCAGCTCGGCCCTTATGAGCTCTCCTTCTGGGAAACGATCAGCAAGAGCCAGAATCCCGACGAGTATCGCGCCTATCTCGAGGCCTATCCGAAAGGCCGTTTCGCCGGACTGGCCCGGACCCGCGAGCAGTTCTACCGCAGCCGCACGCAGCCTGCGGCGACGCAGCCACCGGCACCGGCACCAGCTCCTGCGGCCGGCTCGCCCGCCAGGACCGTACGCGATTGCGACGATTGCCCGGAGCTGACCCTGATCCCGGCCGGCAGCTTCGAGATGGGCTCGAACGAGATGTTCGAGTTCGAAAAGCCGGTCCACGCCGTCAGCATCGCCAGGCCGTTCTATCTCGGCACGGACGAGGTCACCTTCGCGCAATGGGATGCCTGTGTCGCAGAGGGCGGCTGCAGCCACCGTCCGGGAGACCGCAATCTAGGCCGCGGCAGGCGCCCGGTCACCGACATCCACTGGAACGACGCCAACGCCTATGTCGTCTGGCTGTCCTACAAAACCGGGGGCAAGTACCGCCTGCCGACCGAGGCCGAATGGGAATATGCCGCCCGTGCCGGCACGACGACGGCCTATCCCTGGGGCGGCTCGGCCGACAAGGAGATGGCCAATTGCGTCGGCTGCAACGCGCAGCCGCTGCGTCAGGCCAGCGAGGTCGGGCAGTTCCCGCCGAATCGTTTCGGCCTGCGTGACATGGCCGGTAACGCCGCCGAATGGGTCGCCGATTGCTGGAGCGAGAACTATCGCGCCGCTCCCCGCGACGGCAGCGCCTATGCGCCTGCCGGCTGCCGCGAGCGCGTCCTGCGCGGCGGCTCGTTCAACAACGACCCACGCTATCTGCGCTCCGCCGCGCGCTTCAAATACGAGAGCGATGTGCGCTTCTACACCAACGGCTTCCGCGTCGCCCGCGAACCCTGAGCCCTGCCTGCCCTCCCCGCAGTTGGCGGCGTGGCAAAGCGCATAGCTGCGCATCTGTGTCTCCTCGGCGGCACAATCCTGTTCGCCTCCCGGCCGGGCGCGGCTAAACTTCGATTCGCTACGGGTACGAGACGAATCGGCTGCGGCTCGGTTCCAGACCGCGCCGCCGGGGAGGCGCCATGCGGACTGTCCTGCGGCTACTGACCTATGCCCTGCTGGCACTCGCCGCCATCGCAGGAACGCTCATCTCCAGCGCCTCGCCGACAATGGCCCAGCAACGGCGCTTCGCCTTCGTCATGGGCAACGGCGCCTATCAGAATATCGCCAAGCTGCCGAATGCCCTCAACGACGCCAATGCAACGCGGACCATGCTTCAGGAGGCGGGCTTCGACGTCACGGCCGCGACCGATCTCTCGCTCGCCGGACTGCGCAGCGCGCTCGACGTCTTCGTTGACAAGGTGAAGCAGGGCGGCGTCGGGGCGACCGCCCTCGTCTACTATGCCGGTCACGCCGTGCAGCTCGACGGCGCCAACTACATCCTGCCGACGGATGTCCGCCCGGAAACCTCGGCAAACATCCCGAACCAGTCGCTCTCGCTCTCGGAGATCCTGCGCAAGCTCGACGCCGCCGGCGCCAGATCGAAGATCGCGATCCTCGATGCCTGCCGCAACAATCCCTTCGCCGCACGCGAACTGTCGCGCGGACTGGCATTGCAGATGGTCGATGGAGCGAACGAGGGCATCCGCAACGAGGCAGGCCTCGCCCGTATCGATTCCAACAGCGGCACCTTCGTCGCCTTTGCGACCTCGCCCGGCTCGACCGCCGCTGATGGCACAGGCCCGAACAGCCCGTTCACCACCGCCTTCCTGCGCGAAGCGCGCGAGCCCGGCCTGCCGATCGAGCAGGTCTTTCGCCGCATCCGCCTCTCCGTCTACGACACCACCAGCGGCATCCAGATTCCCTGGGACACCTCTTCGCTGATCACCGATGTCAGCTTCTTCCCGCGCCCCGCCGGAGCCGCTCCGGCGCAGCCCGCGATTGCCGGTGCCGTCCCGCTCGCCACCCGCCCCTCCCTGGCAGCGCTGCGCGCGATGTCGCCTGCGGACGCCTATCGCACCGCCATCGCCTGGGATCGTCGCGACATCTATCGCAGCGCCCTCGACATCAACCCGGACGACCAGAGCGCATTCAGGCTGCACCGCATCCTGTCCCAGCGGACCGAGGAGACTGCCTGGGCCGAGACGGTGCTCGCCGGAGATGCCGAATCCTTCAAGCTCTTCGCCCGCCTCTATCCCGGCTCGCTGCATGTGAACGAGGCGCTGCGCCTGGCTGCGAGCGCGCCGAGCCGCAACCGTGTCCAGGTCGCGCAGGCCTGTCCGGTCTGTCCGGCGCTTCAGCCACGGGTCCGCCACGCCGACTACACCCCGCGCTCCCCCGGCCGCCCAAGCGCGCCGCCAAGGCAGCCGCAGGCCGCTCCGCCCCCGCCGCCGATCTACGCGCCGCCCCTGCCAGCCATCCTGCCCAGCCAGCCGCGCTGGACGGGCTTCTATGTCGGCGGCTCGCTCGGTGGTGGCCAGCAGAGCGGCCGCACAACCGTCGACGGCCCCTCTGGCACCCCGACGGTGACACCGACGACCACGACGACCAACACGACGAGCACAACCACCACCGCGACCACGACCGCAACAACGGTGACGACCGTGAATCTGGACTCGACCACGGTCACAACGACGACCACGACGACGAACGCGACCACGGCCACCTCGACCAATACCACGGCCACCACCACGGCCGGGACGCCAACGCTCGCGCCCTGGGCGATCACCCCCTCGGCAGTCCCGCGTAGTCTGACGCCCGATGGAGCCGGCGCCGTCGGCGGCGCCCAGTTCGGCTTCAACTACCAGATGGGCATGGTCGTGATCGGCGCCGAAGCCGACCTCTCCGCGACCCGGCTGGGCGGCAGCCAGAGCACCTCCGCCAATCCGGGCACACAATTCACCACTCGTGCCAGCAACGAGCTCTCGATGCTCGGCACGGTGCGAATGCGCGCCGGCGTCGTGCTCGGCGATTTCCTGATCTACGGCAGCGGCGGCTATGCCTACGGCCTCGTCGAGCAGAAGGGCTCGATCACGCCCGACAATCTGCAGACCACCTCGGCCGCCAGCGGCTCGCGCTCGGGTCTCATCGGCGGCTGGGCGGTGGGAGGCGGCATCGAGTACGCGATCGCGCCAGGCATGACGATCCGGCTCGACTATACCCACTACGAGCTCGGCCAGAAGCGCCTGCTGCTGCAAGACTATACCGGACTGGCACCGGAACAGTACGCGGCGATGAGGATCCGCACCGCCGGCGACATCGTCAAGGCCGGCTTCAACTTCGGCTTCTGACCGACGGCAACCACGAAAAAGGCCGCTGCCTCGGCAGCGGCCTTTTCAGTTTCGGCGATTGTCGGCCGAATTCACCACATGTCGAGCGCGACCCTGGCCTCGTCCGACATGCGCGACTGATCCCAGGGCGGATCGAAGGTCATGTTGACCGTCACACCCGAGATGCCCGGCACGGCGCCGACCGCGTTCTCGACCCAGCCCGGCATCTCGCCGGCGACCGGGCAGCCCGGTGCCGTCAAGGTCATGTCGATCGTCACCTGCCGGTCATCGGCGATGTCGACGCGGTAGATCAGGCCGAGCTCGTAGATGTCCGACGGAATCTCGGGATCGTAGACGGTCTTCAGCGCCGCGACGATGTCGTCGGTCAGCCGGTCGATCTCCTCCGGCGGCAGGCCGGAGCTCGCGCCCATGGTCGGCGCGTTCGGCTTGAGGTCTTCGGCAACGGTGTCGGTCATCGCAAAACTTCCGTTCGGCGCGAGGTGGGGTGTCAGGAGAACAGCTCTTCCGCCTTGCGCAGGGCTTCGACCAATATATCGACTTCCTCCAGCGTATTGTAGAGGCCGAAGGACGCACGGCAGGTCGAGGTCACGCCATAGCGGGCGAGCAGCGGCATGGCGCAATGCGTGCCGGCCCGGACCGCGACGCCGGCCCGGTCGATCACCGTCGCGACGTCATGGGCATGCGCGCCGGCGAGCTCGAAAGCGATGATCGCGCCCTTCTCCTTCGCCTTGCCGAAGATGCGGATCGAGTTCATCTGCCCGAGCCGCTCCATCGCATAGGCGTTGAGCCTGGCTTCGTGCGCGGCGATGTTCTCGCGCCCGAGCGCCATCATGTAGTCGAGCGCAGCGCCGAGGCCGACCGCCTCGACGATCGCCGGCGTGCCGGCCTCGAAGCGGTGCGGTGGATCGTTATAGACGATCGCATCCTCGCTGACGGTCGCGATCATCTCGCCGCCACCTTCATAAGGCGGCAGCTTCTCCAGCCATTCGCGCTTGCCCCAGAGGATGCCCGAGCCGGTCGGCCCATAGGTCTTGTGGCCGGTGAAGGCATAGAAATCACAGCCGAGCGCCTGCACGTCGACCGGCAGGTGCACCGCGCCCTGCGAGCCGTCGACGACCAGCGGGATGCGATAGGCCTGGCAGATCTTCGCGACCTCGGCGATCGGGACGATGGTGCCGATCGCGTTCGACATGTGGGTCAGCGACACCACCTTGGTGCGCGGCGTGATCAGCTTCTCGAATTCCTCGATGAGGAAGTTGCCGTCCTCGTCGACCGGCGCCCATTTGATCACGGCGCCGTGGCGCTCGCGCCAGTAGTGCCAGGGCACGATGTTGGAATGGTGCTCCAGGATCGAGAGGATGATCTCGTCACCCTCCTGGATCTGGAGGCACTGCCCGAGTGAGGACGCGACCGTGTTCAGCGCCCCGGTCGAGGAGCGGGTGAACAGCACCTCCTCGATATGGGCGGCGTTGAGGAAGCGGCGGGCGCTCTCGCGCGCCGCCTCATAGGCCTCGGTCGAGGCATTGGCGAGATAGTGCAGGCCGCGATGAACATTGGCGTAGTCCTCGCGCATCAGCCGCGTCATCGCCTCGATCACCGCTTCGGGCTTCTGCGCCGAGGCGGCATTGTCGAGATAGACCAGAGGCTTGCCGTAGACCTCGCGCGAGAGGATCGCGAAGTCCTTGCGGATCGTCTCGACGTCGTAGGGCTTCGCGATCGCGTTCATCTCAGGCCTTTCCGGCAGGCTCGGCGGGCCGGTCGGCGACGAGCGTGCCGGCATGCCCCCAATCCTCGCGCTCGATCTCCTGGATCACGATATGGGTGCTCTGCGGGTTCTTGCCGAGCACGCGGACGAGCGTCTGCGTGAACTCCTTGACGATCTCGGCCTTCTGCGCGCGCGTCGCGCCCTTGGTGATCTGCAGGTTGACGTAGGGCATCAGGCGGCTCCGAGCTTGGGTGCGCCTTCGCGCTGGCCGAGCCAGCAGTCGATCTCGCGGGCGACGATCTCGCGCACGCCCTCGTCGCTGACCATGTCAGAGACCTCGCCGACAAAGGCTGCGAGCACCAGCGCCTCGGCCTGCGGCCGCGGCAGCCCGCGCGCCATCAGATAGAAGAGCTGGTCGCTGTCGATCTGCGCCACAGTGGCGCCATGGCCGCAGACGACGTCGTCAGCGAAGATCTCCAGTTCCGGCTTGTTGAACATGGTCGCGCCATCGTTCAGCAGCAGCGCATGGCTCTTCATGCTGCCATCGACCTTCTGCGAATGCGGGCGGACGATGACCTTGCCCTGAAAGACGCCGGTGCCCTCGCCCTCGATGATGGACTTGAACAGCTCGCGGCTCTCGCCATGAGCCGCTGCATGGTCCATCACCAGCGTGACGTCGGAATGCTCCTGCTTGCGCAGCAGGTTGATGCCGCGCAGGCCAGCGCGGCTGTGCTCGCCGCCATAGCGCAGGAAGCTCTGCTGCCGCAGCACACCGCAATTCACCGCCACCGCGACGGAATCGAAGGTCGCATGGCCACCGAGCTCGACCAGCAGCGACTGCACCTGCACGCTCTCGGCGCGCTGGCGCGTCACCATGCGCACATGCTCGACCTCGGCGCCCTCGCCGATGACGAAGGAGGTCGCGTGGTTGATCTGCACCGGCGCCAGGCCGACGCCCTCCTGCAATTCGACAACGGTGACCTTGGCGCCGGCGCCGATCTTGACCAGCGAGCGCGAGACGATCGAGGCTTCGCTCGCACCGGTGCCGAGCGCCAGCAGCACGATCGGCTGGTCGAATTCCGTGCCATCAGCGATCTCGATCACGACGCCGTCCTGAGCAAAGGCAGCGTTCAGCATCAGCGCGCTGTCGTCGCGCCCCACCTCCGGCACCGCGAAGGCCGCGGCGATCTCGTCCGGGCTCTCGGTCAGCGCCTCGGCGAGGCTGCGCGCCGTGATGCCGTCGGGCAAGCCCATGAGATCGGAATCATCGGCGCTGAACACGCCGTCGATGGTGACGAAGCGCCGGCCGGCGATCGTCTGCAGCGCCAGCCGATCGGCGATCGCCTGCGGCCGCGTCGGGCGGCGCACCAGCGGCATCGCCTCGCGCACCAGATTGCGCAGGTCGGTGTAGCGCCAGGATTCGAGCCGGCGATGCGGCAGGCCCTTAGCCTCGAAGCCGGCGAAGGCATCCTCGCGCAGCTTGCGCATCGCGCCGGCGCCCGGCAGCTCGGCCTTGATGCTGGCGAACTGCTCGGCGAGCTGCTGCTCGGCCGCGGTCTTGAGCGGAGTGATGATCGCCATTACGCGGCCTCGCCATAGGAGGCATAGCCGCTCTTCTCGAGCTCGAGCGCCAGCTCCTTGCCGCCCGTCCTGACAATCTTGCCCTTCGACATCACGTGGACCGTGTCGGGCACGATATGGTCGAGCAAGCGCTGATAGTGGGTGATGACCAGGAAGCCGCGGTTCTGGGCGCGGAGCGCGTTGACGCCCTCGGCGACGATGCGCAGCGCGTCGATGTCGAGGCCGGAATCGGTCTCGTCGAGGATGCACATCGACGGCGACAGCAGCGCCATCTGCAAGATCTCCATGCGCTTTTTCTCGCCGCCGGAGAAGCCGACATTGAGCGGCCGGCGCAGCATCTCGCGGTCGATGCCGAGCTTGTCGGCGGCGCCGTTGACCTGCCTGATGAAGTCGGGCGTCAGCAGTTCGGCCTCGCCGCGCGCCTTGCGCTGCGCGTTCATCGCCGCCTTGAGGAAGGTCATGGTGGCGACGCCCGGGATCTCCAGCGGATACTGGAAAGCGAGGAAGATGCCGGCGGCGGCGCGTGCGTCGGCCTCCATCTCCAAGAGGTTCTCGCCATTGAGCAGGATCTCGCCGTCGAGGACCTCATAGTCCTCCTTGCCGGCGATGACATAGGACAGCGTCGACTTGCCGGAGCCGTTCGGCCCCATGATCGCGGCGACCTCGCCGGCGTTCACGGTGAGGTTGAGACCGTTGAGGATCTGCTTGTCCTCGTCGGCGATCTTGACGGTGAGATTGCGAATTTCGAGCATCGGCTAGAGTTCCATTCCGTGGCGGGCGAAGCCCGCAAGTTGAATTCGGTGTGTCACTTGGCAGTCGGCGCCGGTAGCACTTTGCCGTAGCCACATATGTCGACGGCGTAGAGCGGATCCTTGTCCGTCGTCTTCCTGATTTCGAGATCGACTTGCCGATCCCACGCGATCGAGAGCAACAAGGCGTTAGGCGAACCGCAGTCGCCCGTTCCAAACCCGGTGATCACCTCGATTTCGCCTTTAAGATCGCCTTTCAAAGTCTCGTCGATCTGAAGCTTTCCAACGACCAGCCGCCGTCCTTCGCGAACGACATCACGCCCGGCTGTAAGGGCGACGAACTTGCCGCGCACGACGTCCTTGGCCTTTTGCAGCCTGGCGGACATCAAGGCCTCGCCTCTCAGCCCTTCCGAATCCGCGCAGGAGCACGCCTTGGCAGGCTCGCTCAGAGCCGCCACGGCCACGAGCATCGTTGCAGCGCCGAGCAAAGACCGCGCGTGCGAACCAATCACCCCACGCTCCCCTCGAGCGAGATCGTGATCAGCTTCTGCGCCTCGACGGCGAACTCCATCGGGAGCTGCTGCAGCACCTCCTTGACGAAGCCGTTGACGATCAGCGCCACCGCCTCCTCCTCGGAGAGGCCGCGCTGCTGGCAGTAGAACATCTGGTCCTCGCCGATCTTCGACGTGGTCGCCTCGTGCTCGAAGATCGCGGTCGCGGTCTTGGCCTCGATATAGGGGATGGTATGGGCGCCGCACTGGTCACCGATCAGCAGCGAGTCGCAATTGGTGAAGTTGCGCGCGCCCGTCGCCTTGCGATGGGCCGAGACCATGCCGCGATAGGTCGAGTCGGACTTGCCGGCCGCGATGCCCTTGGCGATGATCTTCGACGTCGTGTTCTTGCCGAGATGCAGCATCTTGGTGCCGCTATCGACCTGCTGCGCCCCGTTCGACACCGCGATCGAGTAGAACTCGCCGCGCGATCCATCGCCGCGCAGGATGCAGGACGGGTATTTCCAGGTGATCGCCGAGCCGGTCTCGACCTGCGTCCACGAGATCTTCGAGCGCTTGCCGCGGCAGTCGCCGCGCTTGGTCACGAAGTTGTAGATGCCGCCCTTGCCCTCGGCGTCGCCGGGGAACCAGTTCTGCACCGTCGAGTACTTGATCTCGGCATCGTCGAGCGCGATCAGCTCGACCACCGCCGCATGCAGCTGGTTCTCGTCGCGCTTGGGCGCGGTGCAGCCTTCGAGATAGCTCACATAGGAGCCCTCGTCGGCGATGATCAGCGTGCGCTCGAACTGGCCGGTGTTCTGCTCGTTGATGCGGAAATAGGTCGACAGCTCCATCGGGCAGCGCACGCCCTTGGGAATGTAGACGAAGGAGCCGTCGGTGAAGACCGCGCTGTTCAGCGTGGCGAAGTAGTTGTCGGTCACCGGCACGACGCTGGCGAGGTACTTCTTCACCAGCTCGGGATGCTCGCGGATCGCCTCCGAGATCGAGCAGAAGATCACGCCGGCCTTGGCGAGCTCATCCTTGAAGGTGGTGACGACCGAGACCGAGTCGAACACGGCATCGACCGCGACGCGGTTCTCCGGCGCGACGCCGGCCAGGATCTCCTGCTCACGCAGCGGGATGCCGAGCTTCTTGTAGGTCTCCAGGATCGCCGGATCGACCTCGTCGAGTGACTTCGGATCGGCGCCCTTCTTCGGCGCGGCGTAGTAGTAGATGTCCTGGTAGTTGATCGGCGGATAGTTGACACGTGACCAGGTCGGCTCGGTCATGGTCTTCCAGCGCCGGAAGGCGTCGAGCCGCCATTCGAGCATCCATTCCGGCTCGTTCTTGCGGGCCGAGATGTAGCGGACCGTGTCCTCGGTCAGGCCCTTGGCCGGCTTGTCGACCTCGAGCTCCGTGACGAAGCCGTATTTGTACTCGGTCACGTCGATCGACTTGACCTGATCAATGGTCTCCTGGACCGCTGCCATGTCTACTCTCCAGTCGCGGGTTCAAGGGCCCGCCGGTTCAGTCTTGGTTTTGCGCAAGGCCTCAGGCGGCTGCCTGAACCTTCCGGTTGGGGTTTGCGACCAAGGCTTTCGCATAGGCCGCGATAAACTGGTCGATGTCTGCCTCGCAGGTGGTCCATCCGAGCGAGGCGCGCAAGGCCCCTTCGCTCATGACAGGGTCGACACCCATGGCTGTCAGTACGTGCGAGCGCCTGACCTTGCCCGACGAGCAGGCCGAGCCCGAGGACAGGGCGACGCCGCCGAGATCGAGCATGATCAGCGCCGTCTCGGCCTTGATGCCCGGCGTCGCGAAGGCGGAGGTGTTGGGCAGGCGCGGCGCCTTGGCGCCAAAGATCGCCGTGTCCGGCGCCAGCGCCATCAGCCGGGCCTCCAGCTGGTCTCGCAGCGCAGCCAAACGGGCCGCCTCGGTCGCGAGCGCCTTGCCCGCCTCCTGCGCCGCCACGCCGAAACCGACGATGCCAGGCAGATTCTCAGTGCCGGCACGCCAGCCGCGCTCCTGGCCGCCGCCGCGCAAGGGCTTGTCGGAGAGTTCGAGCGTTCCGGTGCGGAAAACGATCGCGCCGATGCCCTTGGGGCCACCGATCTTGTGGGCAGACAATGTCAGAGCATCGACGCCCAAGGCATTGATATCGATCACGATCTTTCCGGCGGCCTGGACGGCGTCGGAATGCACGAGCGCGTCATGCCGCCTGGCGATCGCGACGATCTCGGCGATCGGCTGCAGAACGCCCGTCTCGTTGTTGGCGAGATGGACCGATATCAGCGCTCGCTCATCCGGCCGCTCCTCAGCAAAGCGCGCAAGCCGCTCACCCAGCCAGCCGAGATCGACCAAGCCCTCGCCATCGACCGGGATCGCCTCGGCCTGACCGGCCGGGAAACGATGACCGTCGCGCGCGCAAGGATGCTCGCTGGCGCTGAGCAGGAGCAGCGTCACCGGCGCCCGCACGCAGTCGCGCGCGCCGCTGCAATCGCTGAGGCCGGGCGACAGGATCGTCGCATTCGCCTCGGTGCCGCCGCTGGTGAAGACGACATTGCTCGCCTTGGCGCCAACGAGCGCCGCCACCCGCTCGCGCGCCTGTTCGATCGCGCCGCGGGCCGCCCGGCCCTCGTTATGGACGGAAGATGGGTTGCCCGGCATCTGCAAGGCCCGCAGCATCGCCTCCGCCACGGCCGGGCGCACCGGCGTCGTGGCGTTGTGGTCGAGATAGCTGCGGGTCGTCGCGAACACCTGCGCTTATGCTCCGTTCCAGAGGGCCTGCCCGAAGACGCGGCACGAAATGCTTGAAATCGCACCCCTGCGCCGTGCTATAGCCGCCCGTCCAAGCCGTGATGGACTGGAACCGCAAGCGGCACTCGCTCGCATGTTCCAGTTTTGTTCACGGCTGTTAGAACCATTCTAAGCGCTTGATGTAGGGCGCGAGCGGCGGGGCCGTCAAGGGTGGAACGGGTACGCGGCGGCCGCATGGCCGTTTTTTACCCGCTTCTCCGGCGGTTTCGCCCAGCAAGAGGCGGGATCAGAATGCCTGAGGTGATTTTCAACGGACCGGCCGGCCGGATCGAGGGTCGGTATCAGCCCGCCAAGAAGCGCGGCGCGCCGCTGGCGATCATCCTGCATCCGCACCCGCAATTCGGCGGGACGATGAACAACCAGATCGTCTACAACCTGTTCTACACCTTCGTGAACCGCGGCTTCTCGGCGCTGCGCTTCAATTTCCGTGGCGTCGGCCGCAGCCAGGGCCAGTTCGACCATGGCGCCGGCGAGCTCTCGGACGCCGCCGCTGCACTCGACTGGATGCAGGCGCTGAACCCCGAGGCGAAGAGCTGCTGGATCTCCGGCGTCTCCTTCGGCGCCTGGATCGGCATGCAGTTGCTGATGCGCCGCCCGGAGATCGAGGGCTTCCTCTCGATCGCGGCGATGGCCAACCGCTACGACTTCTCCTTCCTCGCCCCCTGCCCGTCCTCCGGCCTGTTCGTGCATGGCTCGGAGGATCGCGTCGCCCCGGTCAAGGAGGTCATGGCGGTGATCGAGAAGGTGAAGACCCAGAAGGGCATCCAGATCGAGCACGCCGTGGTCGAGGGCGCCAACCACTTCTTCGACGGCCGCGTCGACCAGTTGATGGAGCAGGTCGGCGTCTATCTCGACCGCAAGGTCGGCCCCGAGATCATCAAGAGCGAGCAGGAAAAGGCCTGAGCCGCCCTGCTCACGATGACGGGTGGATCAGTCCCCGACTCGAGGCCATAAAGGGCAGCGTCATCGCCGCTGCCCGCGCCTCTGCCAGTATCCAGTCCCGGAACAGCCTGATCTTGCGCTCGCGCTGGCGTTCCGGCGGATAGACGATCCAGTAGGCCCATTGGTCGCGTATGGCGTGCTCCACCGCGAAGACGAGCCGCCCGGCCGCGATATCATAGGCGAAGAGCTCGGGCACGGCCATTGCGACGCCGTGCCCGCGCATCGCGGCCTGGACATTCATCGCCTGCATTTCCAGCGACATCGTCCGGCCGCCCTGTCGGGGCTGGTCGAGGCCGAGATCGGCGAACCAAACCTTCCAGGGCGTCTCATCCGGGCTGAGCAACGGCGCGCGCAGCAGATCGGCTGCCTCGCGCAGCTGCAGGCGGTCACGCAGTTCGGGAGAACAGAGCGGCGCATAGTGGCAGGCGAACAGCTTGTCTGCCGCGACGCCCGGCCAGGAGCCCGGCCCGTAGCGCACGGCGAGATCGACGGCCTCGGTGGCGAAGTCGACGAGATGCTGCGAAGTCCTGACGCGGACGGCGAACTGAGGGTTCTCGCTCTGGAACTGGGCCAGTCGCGGCGACAGCCAGGTGATCGCCATCGTCTGCAATGAAGAGATCGTCAGAACCGTCTGGTTTGCCTCGCAGACGTCGCGGAACACCGTCCCGATATCAGCGAGCGCCTTGCCGACCGGCCCTGCGAGCCGCTGACCGATCGCCGTCAGCACGACCTGGCGCGGTTGGCGCACGAACAAGGCAGCTCCAACGCGATCCTCCAGCAGCCTGATCTGATAGCTCACGGCAGCCTGGGTCATGCCGAGTTCCTCGGCGGCGCGAGTGAAATTCTGATGGCGCGCCGCAGCCTCGAAGACGCGGACCGCAGCAAGGGGCGGAAGCTTGGGCGGCGGCGGAGGCACGGGCATAAAAAAGCATAAGCTCTCTTTATGGCAGATGACAATCTTCCGCTTTGTCGTGCTGCCCTATCCGGCCCAGATTCACCTCACATCAGCGGGCGCGACCGCCTGCTCTTCCGAGGATTGGATCATGACCTGCCTTGCGCAAACGGCGCCCCTCGCTCCGCGGGGCGACGCGTCCCTCCTGCATGGCTTGCGAACGCTCTGGCGGCGCCATTTGGCCGCCACTCGCATGCGGCACCGTCTTGCAACGCTGGATGATCGCGCGCTCCGCGACCTTGGGCTTGCACGCGAAGGCCTGGAACCACCGCGCCGGAGCGATCCCGCGAGGCTGTGGCTCGATCGCACGCCCGGATGAGGCTCCGGGCGTGTCCGCCGCAAAAGCGGTTTCCACTTTGGCGAAACATGCTCTAGACGACGGCGGAACGACAAAGACCAGATCGCAAGCCGCCATGACCGCCTTCAAATCCGACTTCCTGCGCGCGCTCGACGAGCGCGGCCTGATCCACCAGATCTCGAATCCGGAGGAGCTCGACAAGCTCTGCATGCAGGGGCCGCAGACGGCCTATGTCGGCTATGACGCGACCGCGACCAGCCTGCATATCGGCAACCTGATCTCGGTCACCATGCTCTACTGGTTCCAGGAGACCGGGCATCGGCCGATCACGCTGATGGGCGGCGGCACCTCGATGGTCGGCGACCCCTCCTTCCGCGACGACCAGCGCAAGCTGCTCTCGATCGAGGAGATCAACGCCAATATCGAGAGCATCAAGAAGGTCTATTCGCGCATCCTGCGCTATGGCGACGGCCCGACTGACGCGCTGATGGTCAACAACGCCGACTGGCTGCTCAAGCTCAACTATGTCGAGTTCCTGCGCGATGTCGGCCGGCACTTCTCGGTCAACCGCATGCTCTCCTTCGACTCGGTGAAACTGCGGCTCGATCGCGAGCAGTCGCTCTCCTTCCTCGAATTCAACTACATGATCATGCAGGGCTACGACTTCGTCGAGCTCAGCCGCCGCTATGATTGCCGCCTGCAGATGGGCGGCTCCGACCAGTGGGGCAACATCATCAACGGCGTCGACCTCTCGCACCGCATGGAGGGCAAGCAGCTCTTCGCGCTGACGACGCCGCTGCTGACGACCTCGTCCGGCGCCAAGATGGGCAAGACCGCCAGCGGCGCCGTCTGGCTCAATGGCGACCTCTTCAGCCCCTATGAGTTCTGGCAGTATTTCCGCAACACCGAGGACGCCGATGTCGGTCGCTTCCTCAAGGTGTTCACGCGCCTGCCGCTCGCCGAGATCGCCAGGCTCGCCGCGCTCGGCGGTTCGGAGATCAACGAGGCCAAGAAGGTGCTGGCGACCGAGGCCACCGCGCTTCTGCACGGCCGCGAGGCCGCGGAAGCCGCCGCCGAGACCGCCCGCAAGACCTTCGAGGAAGGCGGGGCCGCCCAGGACCTGCCGAGCGTCGAAGTGCCCGCGGCCGAGCTCAAGACCGGTCTCGGCGTGCTCAACGCCTTCGTCAGCGCCGGCCTCGTGCCCTCGACCGGCGAAGCCCGCCGCCAGATCAAGGCCGGCGGCCTGCGCGTCAACGATGCCCAGGTCTCGGACGAGCGCGCGACACTGTCGCCGGCCGACCTGGTCGACGGCGCGGTCAAGCTCTCCTTCGGCAAGAAGAAGCACGTCCTGCTGCGGCCGGTCTGACGGCCGTCATTGCTAGACGAGAGCTGATTTGGGCGCCCGGCTCGCATCGCGAGCTGGGCGTTTTTTTTCTAGCGCTCTGCCGTACCGGGCGTCGGTACCTGTGCACCTGGTCGCGCCTGTTCCAGAGGGCCGCCGCCGAGCGGGTCGACGAAGCGGCGCAGGATGCCGGGCGCGATCGCCGAGAGCGGGTTCACCGTCATGGTCGGCTGGCTGGCCGAGCCCGAGACGCGGAAATTCACCGCGAACAAGCCGCCATATTGCCCGCCGCCGAGGATCATCCCAACCACCGGCACCTGGGCGAAGGCATTGTTGAAGGCATAGCCCGGCACGAAGGTGCCACCGATGTCGACGCGGTCGCGGCCATAGTCGACATTGCCCTGGATGGTGAAGCCGACCTGCTGGCCCCACAGCACTGCGTCGTTGATGTCGATCCGGCTGGCGCTGCGCACGAATTCGGCCCGCAGCTTGGTGAAGGCGACATCGCTCGCATCGATGCGCGGAGCCGGCGCACCGGTACTGTCGAGCGCGCCTGGCGGCTGCGAGCCAGGTGGGCCGACGACACGGCGCAGGGCCGGCTCGTCACGCACAGTGAAGTTGCGCAAGAGCAGTTCGCCCGGCTGGCGCCCCTCACCGGCCCCGATCTGCAGCACCAGATCGCCGCCATAGGCGCGGCGATAAAGGTCGAGGAAGCGCAAGGTGGCGCCACCATTTTCCGATTGCACCACGATCGGAGAGGCACCGTCGCCCTGCTTCGTCTGCCGGATCGACAGATCGGCACGCCCGATCCGCCCCTGATAGGCGATCGAACGCACGGCCCCGGCACGGCGCGACAGCTTGAGCTGCGAGTTGCCGAGCGCCTCGTTGTTGAACCCGGTCAGGATCGGCACGTCGAGATCGAGGTCGAAATCCGGGCCTGAAGCTGCGCTCTGATTGCTGCGCGCACTGCCTCGGGCCGGCGCGGCCGGGGTGTCGAACAGGTCGCGGATGAACGGCCGCGCATCGAGCACCGCCCCACGTACCGAGAGCTTGGTCACGCCACCATCGCGGCCGATCTCGACCTTGGTCAGGTTGTCACCGGGCGACAGGCGCAATTGCGAGAAGCTGGCGCTCTCGAAGGTATTCTGCTTGGTCAGCGAAATGCGCCCCTTGGCCAGCAATGGCGCGCTCTCGATCGTCAGGTCCTCCAGGTCCGGGCCGTTGTCGTCGACGACATAGGTGAAGGTCGCCTTGCCCGCCCGTCCGGCCAACTTGCTCACGCCCGGCACGCCGGCGTCGATCGCGGCCTTGGTCAGGTCGACCTCTACACGCGGCGGCGCCTCCGGGCTCTTGCCGAGCGGCTTGACGACCTTGACCTGGAGCGGCCCGCTGATGCCGGTCTCTGGGCCGAAGCCGCGCCGCTTCAGCGCGGCATTGTCGAGCACGAGCGCAACGGTCGCCTCGCCCTGGCCCTTGGCGTTCTGCCTGAGCTCGATCGGCGCCTTGTCGCCACCGATCCGGCCCTCGCCCTTGATCGAGAGCTGGCCGCGATCGTAAGTCAGTGCCAGATTGGCGCCCTCCAGCTTCTCGCCGCCGAGCAGGCTGTCGGAGGCGATGTTCGACAGCATGCCGCTGCTGCGGATCACGACGTCGACGAACTGCAGATCGTTGATCAGCGGCAAGGAGAGCTGATTCGCCAGGTCGATCGAGCCGCGCAGCGCGCCGGACTCGATCTTGAGCGGCGAGAACTCGCGCAGCGATGGGAAGTTGAGGAGCGCGACGAGTGCATCGGCCGAGCCCGTCGACCTGAAGCCGATTCGCGCCTGCGGCCGATCCGCCCAGGTATCGGTCATGGCGAAGGTGCCTTCGCTCAATGCGAGCTTGCGGCCCTCGCCAACCTCGGCCGAGGCCTGCGAAATGGTGAGATCGACGGTACGACCTGTCGTCGAACCCACGACCCGCGCATCGGTGAGCAGCGGTAGGCCGGGATTGGGCAGGAAGCTGACCTGCGAGGCTTTCAGCGTCACGGCGACGGCGTCGTCGTCCATGCCCTTGCCGTCCGCCAGCCGGGCGTTCGCCTCCGGTGACATCACCAGCTTGACGTCGATCTCCTCGACCCGCCCGCTCTTCACCATCTCGACCAGGGCCGCATGCAGTCCGGGCGAGGTCACAGCCGGCCAGACCGCGAGCGCCGCCCGCATATCGGTATCGACCGCCCTGATCTGGAAGCGATGCGAATTCTTGTCGTCGCGCCGGCGCGCCATACCGGTGCCTTCGGCGTTGATCAGCGGCCCCTTGAACGAGAGCTGGCCCATCCGCACCTCGCCGGCACCGGGATCGACCTCGAGCTGCGTGCGCAAGCTCGAAAGGACAACCGCCGCATCCTTGCCGATACCGGCCACCTGCCCTGCACCGTCGAGCGCCAGTCGCCAGATGCCCCCCTCGTTGCGCGCCTCTCCGCTTCCGGCGAGCCTGGTCTCGCCAGCCTGGAGCTGGACGGTCGCAACCTTGACCGTCTTGAGTCCGTCGTCGCTGGTGAAGTCGAGCTTGGCGCCCTGGACCTCGATCGGGTCGAGCCCGGCATTGTGAACCTTGACCACTCCGGGTGCGACGGAGAGCCCCGCGGCGATCCTGCGTTCGCCGCCGCCGGTCTGGGTCAGGGAAATCTTGCCGCTGAGCGCCAGCCCGTCCAGCGCGACCATGGCGTTGCCGAAGGCGAGGGCCACCGCCTCGGCCGGCTCGAAGCGCTGAATGTCGACCGTGGCACTGCGCGTACCGTCAGGCGCACTTGTCAGATCGATCGCAAGTTCCTTCCAGCGCGGGCCGATGCGCCCCTTCATCGACAGCCGCGCCTGCCCGCCGCCGAAGCGTTCCAGCCTGATGTCGACGTCTTCCAGGCCGGAGCGTTGCCGCCCGGCCGGGTCGATCAGCGTGACCCGCGCTCCGCCGATGCCGGCGACTTCGAGCGAACCGAGCAGGCCGTCGTTCGAGACCAGCGCGCCGATCGCATTCATCGCCCCGGCGAACGCATCCCAATCGACGGGATCGCCGGCCACGGGCGTCTTCGAAGCCTGTTCCGGCTGGGCATCCTGCTCCAGCAGTAGTGACCCGTCCTGCCTGACGCCGAGCCGGATATTGACCCCGCGCAGGTCGAGGGAGACCAGGCGGAAATCACCGCGCAGCAGCGCCATTGGATCGTAGCCGAGCACGGCCTCCGGCGCTCGGAACGAAGCCCCGCCAGCATGCCGGAACGAGACCTCGCGGACCCGCAGGCGCGAGCGGCCATCAACGCGGTTGAGCTCGGCTTGCTCGGCTTCGACCTTCCAGTTCGGCCCAAGCCGCTCCTCGATGGCGGTCGAGATCCGCCCCTCCAGCCCAGAGAGTGGGATGAAACCGCTGACCAGCAATGCAGCTGCAGCGAAGCCGAGCGTGACGACGGCAACGCAGACCGTGACCGCGATGGTGACGATGCCGCGCCAGGCACGCCTGGCTACGGCGACCACCTCCTGACATTCCGCCGCGGGGGCCGCAGCGGATGTGGGGGCCGCGTTGATCTTGCTGTTGTCGGTCAACGAAATCGCTTCTTGTCTTGCTGCTCGAATCGTGCGGATCGATGCGACGATATCTGCGGCCAGGCCAGCCCGCCTCGCCACCCGCATGATGCGCCCGATTCCGGGAGCGGTACAGCAGCGGCAAGCTAGCTGATTCGATCCCGCCGAATCTGATTTGTGTCTGAGCCGGCTTATCGTTCGCGGCTTGCCCGGCCCTTGCATGTGATCGAGACCAAAGGAAGGCGAAGATGGCGTTGAACGAAGGCATTCCCGCCCCCGACTTCACCTTGCCGACAGATGGCGGCGGTACGTTTACGCTGTCCAGCCTGCGCGGCCGCAAGGTCGTGCTCTACGCCTACCCGCAGGACGACACGCAAAGCTGCACCAACGAAGCGCTCTCCTTCGACGCGTTGCTCGGCGATTTTGCCGCCGCCGGCACGACGGTCGTCGGCATCTCGCCGGATTCGGTGAAGCGCCACGACAAGTTCAGGCAGAAATATGGGCTGCGCCTGACGCTCGTCTCCGACGAGGAACGGACGGCGATCGAAGCCTACGGCCTCTGGGTCGAAAAGCAGATGTATGGCCGACACTATATGGGCGTGGAGCGCAGCACCTTCCTGATCGATGCGGCCGGAAACATCGCCCGCGTCTGGGCCAAGGTCCGGGTGAAAGGCCACGCCGAGGCGGTGCTTGCAGCTGCTCGCGAGCTCTGACCCATTCCTGCCGGAAGGCGGCAAAACCGGCTGCGATTTGCGATTGATTAACCCTAACGAGGTCTAATCACTTCATCGCAGCGTCACTCCCGGTTTTGCGTATGACCTCCTCGGATCCCCGCGTTCAGTCCGCCGGCCGCGAGCTTGCCATGACCGGCCTGCTCTCCCGTTCCAGCTTTACTGTTCGCCGCTCGACCGCGCTGCTCGGCCTCAGCCTGCTGGCGTTGACCACCGCTTGGAGCGGCGCCACGAGCTGGTACATTCTGCGCAAGGACGATCTCGCCGCACGGCTGATCAGCCGCGAGACCTCGCGCCAATACGCCTATGAGGACCGAATCGCGGCGCTGCGCGCCGATGTCGATCGGCTCGCCAGCCGCGCTCTGCTCGATCAGGACGGGGTCGAAGCTCGCGTCGGCGAGATCGCCATGCGCCAGGCCGAACTCGAATCGCGGCAATCCCTGGTCAACGCCGTCGCCGAGAGCCTGCAATCGGCGGGCATCGGCGTGTCGCAAGCCGCCAAGAACCCGCTGCGCCAGCGCATGATCAAGCCCGAGGAGCCGATCCGCGCCTCCGGCGTCACCAGCTTCGCGCCCTTCGCCTCCGGCAAGCCGACGCCGGCACCGGAAACCCTGCCGCTGCGTGGTGCCGACGACCGCTCCGTGCCCTGGAAATCGGGCGAGGCCGAGGAGCCCGTGCCGCCGGCCAAGCGTGTCGCCGAAGCGCTGATCCAGCTCGACCAATCCATCGAGCGCAGCTCAGCCACGCAGCTCGCGGCCCTCCGCGAGATCGACAGGAATCTCGGCGATACCCAGAAGACGCTGCGCAACGCCCTTGCCGAAACCCGCCTCGACACCGACAGGCTCGCCGTCGCGACCCCGCTTCCGAAGGGCGTCGGCGGCCCCTTGGTCCCGGTCAACCTCGATGCCTCGGCCGGGCCGTTCGAGGCGACCCTGAGCTCGCTGCAGCCGCGCATCGCGACCGTCTTCCGCCTACGCGGCCTCGTCGAGCAACTGCCGCTGCGCCGGCCGCTCGCAGGAGAACTCGAACTGAGCTCCAATTATGGCTATCGCGCCGATCCCTTCACGCGCGGCGCCGCGCTGCACACCGGCATGGACCTGCGTGCCGAGCACGGCTCACCAATACGCGCGACCGGCCCGGGCAAGGTCGTGACGGCCGAGTATTCCGGCGGCTACGGCAATATGGTCGAGATCGAACATGCCGGCGGCATCACCACCCGCTATGCCCACATGTCGGCGATCCTCGTCAGCGAGGGCCAGATGGTCACGGCCGGCACGCTGGTCGGCCGCGTCGGCTCCACCGGCCGCTCCACCGGGCCTCACCTGCACTACGAGACCCGCATCGACGGCGAACCTGCCGATCCGAATCGTTTCCTGCGTGCCGGCGACAAGCTGGCGGGGCAGCTCTGAAGCCATCTCGGCTTAGGCAGAGCTTCACAGCCTGCTGCAGCATTCCGCTGCAGCAGGCTGTTTTGATTCGATAACTTTGCCTCTTCCTACTGCAGAACCTCGGCGATCGCCGCACCGGCCACCTGGTGGCCATGCTCGTTCCAATGCGCATCGGCCTGGAACTCGAAGCGCTTGCCGGCTTTCGCCCAATCAGCCGCGAAGACGGGATGCAGGTCGAGGAAGGCGATGCCGTGCTTGGCCGCCATCTCCGCCGCGATCCGGTTGAGCTTCAGTGCCGGGCTGTCACTGCGGCCGGCATAGATCGCCGCGCGGTCGCCATCCATGACGAATTGCAGCTTCGATCCGATCGAATCGGCACGCGCTTTCAGCCGGCCGAACAGGTAGTCGGTTGCGACGCGAATGTCGGCCTCGTGCGCGAACACGCTCGCCACGTCGATATTGGCGGCATAGCCGCCCTCGCCCGCAGCCTTGGCAGGTCCGAGGATCGCATCGACCAGCGCCTGCGGCCGGACCTGCCAGCGATAAAGCAGGAAGCGCGCCGTCGCGCTCTGCCGCAGGAACTCGAACCAGCCGGCACGCCACGGCTCAGGCACGACCTCGCCGGCGACTTTGCCCCCGTCGATCTTCAGCTTGAGGAAGCTCGAGGTGTAGCGGCCGGGCTTGAAAACGAAGCTCTCGTCGAAATCGTTATGGACGAGCATGACCACGATCCGGTCAGGCCGCCGCTGCTCGACCTCGCGCTCGACCATCTGCAGGTACTGGCTGAGCGGCGCGCCGGCGACGCCGAAGCGCTGGATCTCGACCGGCCCCTTGCCGGCCAGCCGGGCGCCGGCCACTTCGGCGAAGCTCTTGTCGAACGGCACCTGCAGCGCCTCGACGAAGCTGTCGCCCACGAAGGCGATCCGACTGGTCCCCGGCTTGCGCTCGACGGGATAGTCCGGCAGCGGCGAGTTCCAGCCCTGCGCGTTGATCTTGTAGGGCGCGGCGATCTCGTCGCGCACGCGCCAGACACCATTCTGGCCGGGCTGGTAGCGCACGACCTCGTTGACGAAGGCGTTGCGCGGCACGTCGCTCGCCGGCAGCACGAAGCGGAACAGCACCAGCTCGCAGAACAGCAGGAAGACGACGACGCTGCCGAGCGAGACCGCGAGATTGATCAGGATCTCGCGGCCGCGGGAGCGCTTTCCCTCGCTCAATCGATGTCCTCGACTTCGACGCTGGTCCCGTAGACGCGCTGGGCCAGCGACGCCTCCATGAACGGGTCGAGTTCGCCGTCGAGCACGTCGGAAGGCGCGGTCGAAGCGACGCCGGTGCGCAGGTCCTTCACCAGCTGATAGGGCTGCAGCACATAGGAGCGGATCTGATGGCCCCAGCCGATATCGGTCTTGGAAGCCTGCTCGGCGTTGGCCTTCTCCTCGCGCTTCTTCAGCTCGACCTCGTAGAGGCGGGCGCGCAGCATCTCCCAGGCCTTGGCCCGGTTCTTATGCTGCGAGCGCTCCTGCTGGCACGCGGCCACGATCCCGGTCGGGATATGAGTGATGCGCACCGCCGAATCGGTGGTGTTGATGTGCTGTCCGCCGGCGCCCTGGGCCCGGTAGGTGTCGATGCGGCAGTCGGATTCCTTGACGTCGATGACGATGCGGTCGTCGACGACGGGGTAGACCCAGACCGAGGCAAAAGAGGTCTGTCGGCGCGCGTTCGAATCGAACGGCGAGATGCGCACCAGCCGGTGCACGCCCGATTCGGTCTTCAGCCAGCCATAGGCGTTGTGGCCCTTGAACTGCAGCGTCGCCGATTTGATGCCGGCCTGGTCGCCGTCCTGATATTCCAGCGTCTCGACCTTGAACTTCCGCCGTTCGCCCCAGCGCCGATACATGCGCAGCAGCATCTCGGCCCAGTCCTGGCTCTCTGTGCCACCGGCGCCGGGATGGATCTCGACATAGGTGTCGAGCATGTCGGCCTCGCCGGAGAGCAAGGATTCGACCTGCAGCCGGCCGGCCTCGGCCTCGACCGCCTTGATCGCGGCCTCGCCCTCGGCGATGGTCGCCGCATCCTCTTCCATCTCACCGAGCTCGATCAGCGTCAGCGCGTCCTCGACGTCGCGTTCGAGCTTGGTGATGCCGTCGATCTGCGTCTCGAGCTGGGTGCGCTCGCGCATCAGCTTCTGCGCGGCTTCGGCGTCGTTCCAGAAATCGGGGCCTTCGGAAAGCGCGTTCAGCTCCGCCAGGCGTCGTTGTGCGACATCCCAGTCAAAGATGCCTCCTCAGCAGTCCGATCGACTGCTTGGCGTTGTCGAGTTGCGTCTGGATCTCGGGTCGCATGATCGTTCGTCTTGGTCCGTCGCTTGAGGCTGACTGGCTGGGGCGCTGACATAGGCACGAAGCGCAGTCGTGTAAATGGTGCTGGCGCCAACGCCTCCCTCAGAAGGAGCAGGCGAGGCACTCGCGGCCGTGGCGGTATTCGGCTTTCCAGTAATGCGGATCGCCGATCACCTCATAGACGAGCCCCGCGGCGAGCGGGTAGCGCTTGCGGAACGGCCGGGCGAGCAGGACGAAGAGGTCGCAATGCGGCGGCCATGCGCCGCGATCGAGAATCCGGTTGCCGCGTGCCAGTTCGGCCTCGAGGATCGCCTGGAGCGGCGCGGCCATGACGACCGCGCCCTCCGTTCTCGTCAATAGAGTCCGCCGGTGCCGGAGCCGACCGAGCGACCGCCGGCCGGCGCCACGCTCATCGCGCCACCAGTGCCGTCGGAAGCGCCGATCACCGAATAGCTGTCCGGCGGCGCCGTGCCCGGCTTGAAGGCTTCGAGGATGCCCCCCTCGCCACCGGCGCGCATGCCCGAGCGCGGGTCGACGCGGATCAGCTTGATGCCCGGCGGCACGCGGAACGGCGTCGCCGGCTTGTCCTTCAGCGCGACAGTCATGAAGTCGCGGAAGATCGGCGCAGCGTACTGGCCGGCGGTCGCCGAGTTGCCGAGCGACTTCGGCTTGTCGAAGCCCATATAGACGCCGACCGCGAGGTCGGGCGAGAAGCCAACGAACCAGACGTCCTTGGCGTCGTTGGTCGTGCCAGTCTTGCCGGCAAGCGGCTTGCCGACCGACTTCACCACCGTCGCGGTGCCGGCGTTGACGACGCCTTCGAGCATCGAGACCATCTGGTAGGCGGTCAGCGGATCGAGCACCTGCTCGCGATTGTCGACCAGCCGCGGCTCGCGCTGGCCGCTCCATTTATCCGCCTCGCAGCCCTCGCAGACGCGCTGGTCGTGCTTGTAGATCGTCGCGCCCCAGCGATCCTGGATGCGGTCGATCAGCGTCGGCCGGATGCGCTTGCCACCGTTCGCCAGCATCGAATAGGCTGCGGTCATGCGCATGACCGTGGTCTCGCCGGCGCCGAGCGACATCGAGAGCACCGGCAGCATGTCGTCATAGATGCCGAAGCGGCGGGCATATTCCGCGATCAGCGGCATGCCGACATCCTTGGCGAGGCGCACCGTCATCAGGTTCTTCGAGAACTGGATGCCGTAGCGCAGCGTGCGCGGGCCGGTGAACTTGCCGTCGTAGTTGCTCGGCGTCCACATGCCGAGGCCGCCACCCTGGTCGACCTCGATCGGCGCGTCGAGCACGATGCTGGACGGGGTGTAGCCGTTGTCGAGGGCGGTCGCGTAGACGAAGGGCTTGAAGGACGAGCCCGGCTGGCGCAGCGCCTGTGTGGACCGGTTGAACTCGGACTGGTCGTGCGAGAAGCCGCCGACCATGGCGAGCACGCGGCCCGAGAACGGGTCCATCACGGTGATCGCACCGTTGACCTCCGGCATCTGGCGCAGGCGGACCTGGCCGGGCTTGCCGTCGATCGGCTCGACATAGACGACGTCGCCCGGCGAGACCGCCTGCGAAACGCGGGTGCGCCGGGTCCAGCGGATGCCGTCCGGCCCGAGCGTCGCCGTCTCGCGCTCCGGCCGCAGCTGGCCGGAAGCCTCTCGGATCGGCTGCAGCCCGACGCGGGCGCTGTCGCCGGCAACGTCGAGCACGACGGCGAGCCGCCAGGGCTTGACGTCGCCGAGCACCGGCAGCTCACCCATGGCGAGCCCCCATTCGCGGCTCGCCGCGTCGATCTTCTGGATCGCACCGCGCCAGCCACGCGCCTCGTCGAAGCGCACGAGGCCGTCGACCAGTGCCTTGCGCGCCATCAGCTGCATCTTCGGATCGACGGTGGCGCGGACCGAGAGGCCGCCTTCGAGCAGCTTTTTCTCGCCATAGCGGTCCTGCAGCTCGCGCCGGATCTCCTCGGCGAAATAGCCGGCGGCGATCTGGTTCGGCGAGACCGTGCGCGGATTGACGCCGAGCGGCTGCTTCTTCGCAGCTTCGGCATCGGCCCGCTTGAGGAAGCCGTTCTCGGTCATGCGATCGAGCACGTAGTTGCGACGCTCGATCGCGCGCTCGCGATTGCGGAACGGGTGCAGGTCGGTCGGCGCCTTCGGCAGCGCGGCGAGATAGGCCGCCTCCTGCGCGTTGAGCTCGTGCACAGACTTGCCGAAATAGTTCAGCGCAGCTGCGGCGACGCCGTAGCTGCCCTGCCCCGGCGCCGGCGCGCCGAGATAGATCTCGTTGAGATAGAGCTCGAGAATCTTGTCCTTCGAGTAGGTCGACTCGATGCGCAGCGCGATCAGCGCCTCGCGGATCTTGCGCTCGATGCTCTGCTCGGAGCCGACGAGGAAGTTCTTCGCCACCTGCTGGGTGATGGTCGAGGCGCCCTGCGGGCGGCGGCCGGAGCCACGATTACGGAAGTTCGAGATCGCGGCGCGGGCGAGGCCCTCGGGGTCGACGCCGAAATGCTTGTAGAAGTTCTTGTCCTCGGCCGAGAGGAAGGCGTCGATGATCAGCTTCGGCACCGCCTGAATCGGCAGATAGAGCCGGCGTTCCCTTGCGAACTCGGCGATCAGGCTACCGTCGCCGGCGTGGACACGGCTCATCACCGGCGGCTCGTAATTCCGCAGCTGCGCCGAATCGGGCAGGTCCTTGGAGTAGTGCCAGATCACGCCGGCTGCGCCCGCGACACCGATGACGAACAGGATCGTACCGGCGGCGAACGCCCATCCGAAAAGGCGCAATATGAACCGCATCGAGAATTTTGACCTCGGCTAGCGGCAGCGGCGTCGCCCTCCCCCTTTGGCGTCGCACCGTGCCCGGCTTATCTTGAACTCGTCTCTATATCACGGCGGACATGGCGGAACCGTGGCTTTGCGACCACAAATCGCCATCTTCGACCGTTGTGCCGTCAAGGCCTGCTTTGCGCAGCTTTGCCCGGTGTTTGCAGGCGCTCGAAATACTGGTCGACAGCTTGTTGGACCGCCGCGGCCGCCTGCGTGCGCCAGCCCTCGGAATTCAGGAGTTCGGCGTCCTTCGGGCTCGACATGTAGCCAAGCTCGATCAGCACCGACGGTACGTCAGGCGCGGTCAATACGCGAAAACCTGCGGAACGCAACGGCACTTTGTGCATCCTGACCGAGCCGCCGAGCTTCTCGACCAGGTTACGCGCGAAGATCGTCGAGAAACTGCGCGTCTCACGCTTGGCGAGATCCATCAGGATGCCGGCGACATCCTGCACATCCTCGCTCGAATCGAGGCCGGCGACGGCATCGGCCTGATTCTCCTTGGCCGCCAGGCGCGCGGCCTCGGCGTCGCTCGCTCGCTCGGAGCCGGTATAGATGGTGGCGCCGCGCACATCCTGCGCTTGCGCCAGCGAATCGGCGTGGATCGAGATGAAGAGATTGGCCTCGACGCCGCGCGCGATGCGCACGCGATCATTCAACGAGATGAAGGTGTCGTCGGAGCGGGTCATGATCACCCGGTAGCGCCCCTGCGCTTCGAGCTGCTCCTTCAGCTTCAGCCCGAAGGCGAGCACGACCGCCTTCTCGGCGATCGCCGCGACCTGGGTGCCAGGATCAATGCCGCCATGGCCGGGGTCGATCACCACGATGCGGCGCGAATCACCTTCGGCCTTGCGCTCGACCGGAATGCTCGGCAGCTGCGTCTTCGCGGCCGCCTCGCGAGCGAGCGCGACGAATTCCTCGCGACTCGTCCGCTTCAGCTCGACGATAAGCTCGCCGAAGCCGCCGCGCACCGGCTTGACGGTGACGTTCGCGATCGCGGCCGGCTGGGAAAGATCGAGGATGATGCGGGCCCGGTCGGCCATGAACAGGCCGTAGCGGAAGCCGGAGACGAAACCTGCCGACTTGCGGCCCTGCTTCTGTTCGACCTGGAAGTTGATCGACGGCAGGTCGACGATGACCCGATCGGGCCCCGCCGTGACGGTCGCGCTGGCCGCGACGGGCCGGGACAGCGCCATGGTCAGCCGGACGGTATCGCCCTGAGCCTCCAGCCGCGCATCGGTCGCGACCGGAAGATCAGCGACGGGACGGCCGGGAGAATTCGCGGTCGCAAGCGAGGTCCATGACAGAAGCGCAGCCGCCAGCACCAAGAGCCGCAGCGCCGGAGTGGCGGTGCGGTGCGCAAGGCCCGTGATCGACAGGCGAAGCCGGTGAAGCAGGAGAACGCTCCTCGATTCGCTGGTTCGACGCTTAACAAGACTTAACCATAGCGTCGCCAGTCATTGACAACCCGTTACCACGGCCGGTCGGCACCGGAAACCGCGCCCTGCCGATCACCCACCGTTAACGCGCTTGCAAAAATGCATCGCCTGTCTGTAATGGAGATGGTTGCATCGCGAAGGCTACCGCAGCGCACAAGCCGGGTCATAAGCCCGCCGGCGCCCTGCGAAACAGCCGAACGACCGGATCTGTCACATGATCCGCGCCGGCGCGGGGGCAACCAACAACGGAATCGTCCGCGGACGGGCCTGCGCCAGGCAGCAATCGGCGCCGGTACTCTTGTCCGCGAGCGTGTCAAACGCGGTGCGCTTCGCGGCGCGCTGCAGGTCAAAGGTCAGATGTCGGGGCAAACGACGCCGCTTTCTCTTTCGGTGTTTCGTCGAAACCTCTCAGGTGGTGACGGGCTGTCCGCCCGCTCCGCCGCCCGCTTCCGTCGTCCTTCCTTGATCGAACTCCTCTCCCTGCAACATGCCGGTTTCAACCGGTTGACGCGCGGCGCCCCTGCCCGCGGCCGCGGACTCACGTCCGCAGCCCGGCGGATTGCCAAGGCCGCCGCGCCAATGGAATTGTCCCATGGCCAACAAGATGCTTATCGATGCCACCCACCCGGAAGAGACCCGGGTCGTGGTGTCCCGCGGCTCGCGTATCGAAGAGTTTGATTTCGAATCAGCCAGCCGCAAGCCGCTCCGCGGCAATATCTATCTGGCGAAGGTAACGCGGGTGGAGCCGTCGCTCCAGGCCGCCTTCGTGGAATATGGCGGCAACCGCCACGGCTTCCTCGCCTTCTCCGAAATCCACCCCGACTACTACCAGATTCCGGTCGCCGACCGGCAGGCCCTGCTCGCCGAGGAAGCCCGCGCCGAGCGTGAGGAAGAGCGCGACGAGGAAAAGCGCGAGCGTCGTGGCCGCCGCGGCCGTCGCGACCGCGACAACCGTCCCAAGCGCGCCGCCGAGAGCGGCGAGACCGTCAGTGCCGAGGTCGAGGCCGGCGCCGCCCAGCCCGAAGACCTGGTCGAGACCAATGGCAAGGAAGCCGCCATGGTCAACGAAGGCGCGCCCGCCTTCGGCGAGAGCTTCGCGCCGCAGATCGCTGAATCCACCAATGAGGACGCGGCCGAGAACTCCGCGCCGCTGACCTTCGAGACCACCACCGAGGCATCCGCCTCCGAGGATGGCGAGGAGGCCTCCGAAGCGCGCCGCCGCTCGCAGGATGACGAGAACGGCGACGAGGAGAACGGCGGCGAGGAAGCCCAGGAAGAGCCGGAGCAGCTCGGCGGCGGCGACGCCCTCGACGACATGCCCGAGCGCCCGCGCAATCTGCGCCGCCAGTACAAGATCCAGGAGGTGATCAAGCGCCGCCAGATCATCCTGGTCCAGGTCGTCAAGGAAGAGCGCGGCAACAAGGGCGCCGCCCTCACCACCTATCTCTCGCTCGCCGGCCGCTATTCGGTGCTGATGCCGAACACCGGCAAGGGCGGCGGCATCTCGCGCAAGATCACCAATGCCGAGGACCGCAAGCGCCTGAAGGAGATCGCCCAGGAGCTGGAGGTGCCGGAGGGGATGGGCATCATCCTGCGCACCGCCGGCGCCTCGCGCACCAAGCCGGAGATCAGGCGCGACTACGAATATCTGATGCGGATGTGGGAGAGTGTGCGCGAATTGACGCTCGGCTCGGTTGCGCCCGCGCTGGTCTACGAGGAGGGTAACCTCGTCAAGCGCTCGATCCGCGATCTCTACAACAAGGACATCGACGAGGTTCACGTCGCCGGCGAGAGCGCCTATCGCGAGGCGAAGGACTTCATGCGCATGCTCATGCCGAGCCATGCCAAGAGCGTGAAGCCCTATCGCGAGCAGACCCCGCTCTTCGCCGCCTTCGGCGTCGAGAGCCAGCTCGACGCGATGTTCTCCAACACGGTGACGCTGAAGTCCGGCGGCTACATCGTCATCAACCAGACCGAGGCGCTGGTCGCGATCGACATCAACTCCGGGCGCTCGACCCGCGAGCACAACATCGAGGACACCGCCCTCAAGACCAATCTCGAAGCGGCCGAGGAAATCTCGCGCCAGTTGCGCCTGCGCGACCTTGCCGGCCTCATCGTGATCGATTTCATCGACATGGAGGAGAACCGCAACAACCGCGCGGTCGAGAAGAAACTGAAGGAGTGCCTGAAGAACGACCGGGCCCGCATCCAGGTCGGCCGCATCTCGGCCTTCGGCCTGCTCGAGATGTCGCGCCAGCGCATCCGCACCGGCGTGCTCGAGAGCTCTTCGGTGCCCTGCCCGCATTGCGCCGGCGCCGGCCTCGTCCGCTCGACTCCCTCGATCGCGCTGCAGATCCTGCGGGCGCTCGAAGAGACGCTGATCAAGAGCGCGTCGCATAATCTCGAGGTCCGCACCCGGCCGGAGGTCGCGCTCTACGTGCTCAACCAGAAGCGCGCCCATCTGCGCGACCTGGAGGAGCGCTTCAACATCGCGATCACTGTCTCGGCCGACGCGGCCCTGCTCGGCACTCGCTATTTCGAGGTCGAGCGCGGCGAGTTCGTCGGCAACGAGAACCGCGTCGTGCCGGTCTCGAGCATGCGCGCCGAGGCGATCATCGACGAGCCCGAGGACGAGGACATCGTCGAGGTAGAGGTCGAGGTTGAGGAGGCTGAGGGCGAAACCGCAGCGGCGCCGCGTGCCGACGCTGCGGAAGGCGAAAGCCAGGAGAGTCGTGACGGCCGTCGTCGCCGGCGCCGGCGCCGTCGGCGGCGCGGTGGTGAGCGCGATGGTCAGGGCCAGGGCCTCGAAGGCGCAGCCGACGAAAACGGCGATCAGGACGAGGCCGAGGACGGCGATGATGCCGCTGTCGGCGAGTCGGACGACACCGCCCCGGCCGCCGCTCCGCTGGTCGATGAGCCGGCCGCGACCGTGAGCGAAACTTCTGCTGCCGAGCCGGAAGCCGATGCCAAGCCGAAGCGCGCGCGGCGCAGCCGCAGCAAGAAGGCCGAGGCGGAAGCGCAAGCCGAGCCGGTCGAGGCCGCCAAGGCAGCCGACACGGCCAGCGAAACCGTCGCCGCCGAGCCGGCCGAGAAGCCCAAGCGCAGCCGTTCGCGCAAGAAGGTCGTGCCGATCACCGAGGACGGCGTCGCCGCTGCCCCGGCCGAGCTGGCAGCTGCTCCCGAGCCGGTCGTGCCCGAAGCTGTCGCCGCTCCGGCCCCGGAGCCCGTCGCGGAGGAACCGCCGCCCGCACTGCGCGTGGTCGAGGAACCGGTCGCGGTCGTGCTGACGCCGCCGGATCCGGATCGGCCGAAGCGCGGCGGCTGGTGGAACAAGCTGGCCGGACGCAAGTAAAATCAAGGCCGTCGCGAGCGATCGCGGCGGCCTTTTTCATGACTGGGAGGGACGATGCGCCCGCCGAGGAGCCGCGAGAGCCTGTTCGTGAGGGCGTTCGCCTGCGCCGGCCTGATCGGGCTGGCCTGGCTCGCCCAGCAGGCGCTCGGCTGGCTCGGTGTCGGCCTGCTTGGCCTGTTCACCCTCTTCGTCGCGGTACGCTACGAGCTGGAGGGCAATCTCCCGGTCGGCCCGCAGATGACGCCCGACCTTTACGCCAGCCAGTTCCACAAGCATGGCCGCGAGCACGCGGCCGAGCACGCGGCCGAGCACGCCGGCCGGCGCCATGAATGGGTGGGGCAGCTCTCGGCTGCCCGGCTCGCCGCCGGCATGGGCGCCCTGCTGGCGCTGCTCGGTTTTGGCTTCTTCCTGATGCTGGAGTTCGGCCGACAGCCCGGGTGAAGCCCCCGGCGCGGCCGACGTTCACTCCGCTGCCGGCACGAGCGGCGTCGGCGGCGGCACAGCTGCGATCGCGGCGGCGGCATTCTTGCCTCCCTCCTTGACCGTGACCGCGTTCGAGGCAAATGGCACATCGGCCTCGTTCAGGCCGCGATAGACCCGCTTCAGCGCCTCGCGCTGCAGCATCGAGGCATGGTTCGGCTTGGCGGTGAACTTCAGCCTGATGACGATGGCCGCGTCGGTGATGTCGGCGACGCCCTGCATCTTGAGCTGGGCGATGAAATGCGGCCCGAACTCCGGGTCCTCCAGTAGCGCCAGCCCGATCTTCTTGATCGTCTTGCGCGCTTTCTCGATGTCGGCGGAGTGATCGAGGCGGACGTTGAACTTGACCGTCGCCCAGTCGCGGCTGGCATTGGTCAATGACTGCACCTGACCGAACGGGACGGTGTGGACCTGCCCGCTCTGGTGGCGCAACTGCATCGAGCGCAGCGAGATCTTCTCGACCGTGCCTTTCAGCCGGCCTGTATCGACATACTCGCCGACACGGAACGCGTCCTCGAGCATGAAGAAGAAGCCGGAGACGATGTCGCGCACCAGCGCCTGCGAGCCGAAGGATATAGCGAGGCCGAGAATACCGAAGCCGGCGAGCAACGGCCCGATATCGACGCCGAGCCGCGACAACAGCACCAACGCGGTTAGGCCGAACACGGCGGCGAGCACGACGCCACGCAGCACTGGCAGTACGGTCGCCAGCCGCGACGGCACATGGTCATGCGGTACGGCGTCCTCGTCGCCCGGCAGGCTCGCCACAGGCTTCGGCGTATAGGCGTCGAAGAAGCTACGCAGGAAGACGATCGCAACCCAGCCGCCGAAAGCGAGCACGGCGACGCCGCCGGCCTGGCGCATCAGCATGGTGAACTGGTCGGAGCTGACGCCGAAGAGGAAGCCGGCCCAGAGCCGCGCCAGCAGATAGAACCCACCGGCCCAGATCGCGCCGCCGGCCGCGGCACGCAGCGCATGGCCGACCGCGAGCGAGAGCGGCGCCACCTCGCCCATTGCTGCTGCATGCGCCTGCCGGCAGGCCATCAGGCTGGTGACGCCGACGGCCAGGATCGGAGCCAGCACGATGATGAACTGCGTCAGTGCGGCAGCCTCCGCCCAGCGCGCGCCCCCCTCCATCATCGAGGATGCATTGCCGACCATCCAGATCAGCACGGCGAGTGCGGCGTAGAGCCAACCCGTCGTCAGCGCGATCGCGCGGCGCGCCGGCCCGGGTTCATGCGCTGAATGGAGAATCAACGCGGAGAGGTCGTGCCGCGCATCGATGAACCACCAGACCTTGAACACGGTCGCGACAATGCCGGCCAGAGCGAACAGCCCGACGACGGCTGCGGGGCCGGCGGCATGCTGGATCGACACGGTTGCCGTCAGCAGGACGGGCGTGAGGATGCCGAAGAAGATCAGGAATTTGAAGGCCCGCTCGGCTCGCGGCAACGGCATGACCCGGCGTTCCGGGGCGCCGGGAGCGAGCAGGAAACGTCCGAGGATCAGATATCCGGCGCCGATGGTGAGACCGTTGGCGATCGTGCGCAGCACCATGTGAGCGAGGTCGGGCTCCGGCAGCCAGAATCTGCGCACCGCATGCAGCACTACGAGCCAGAGCCCAAGCGTCGCCAGGTCCTGCAGCAGCCCCCAGGAGGAGGCGATCAGGCGCGGCGTGAACTCCGGTCCTTCCGGCCGCAGCCGTCGTGTGAACCAGCTATTGGTCGCGAGCCGGAACAGTCCGGCCACGGCAAACGCGAGTACAAGGCCTACTGCAAGCCACCAGCCGGCCGAACCATTGCGGTTCTGCGCCCAGGCGCTACGCCAGGCATCCGGTATCTGGGCAAGGCGCGGTACGGCCCCAAGGCCCTGCGACACCCCATCGACGAAATGATCCCAGAAGGCTTCGGCCTGGGTTTCATGTTCTGCCGGAACGTTGCTCGACGATGGTGGCAGTGCTGCACCAGTTGCGGCAGACGCCGGCGCCGCAGGAGCGGCAGCTGCGTCGCCCTTGCCGGCTATCCTGATCTCGACCTTGCGCCCACCGGCTGACAAGGCATCGACCAGCTTGCGCACCGCCTCGGGCGTCTCATCGCCGCGCAGGGTCAACACGGTCGACGAGTCCGTCTTGGCGTGCTGCGCCACGGCCGGCAGCGGGACTCCGACAGCGCCAACCAGCAGCGCCGCCCCGCACAACGCCATGGCTCTCAGCCAGTTCCGCATTGCGACCATGTCCTGTCCCCGAGCCCTATCAGATTGAGTCCACAATCAGACCTTTGCAAGCACTCGGCTCAGCGCGCCTTCAGCCAGCGGCCCAGGCGCGCGACCGCCTCCTCGCATTCCGCCAGCGAGCCGGCGAACGACAGCCGCACCGTCCGCGCCCCGCGCCCCTCGTCGAAATCGAGCCCGGGCGTGATCGCGACCCCGGCGTTTTCGAGAGCATCCCGGCAGAAGCTCATGGAATCATTCGAATATCGACCGATGTCGAGATAGATGTAGAAGGCGCCGTCGACAGGCAGGAAGTCGCCGAGCCCGATCTCGGGCAGCGCCTTCAGCAGATACGCCCGGTTCGCCGCATAGCCGGCCTTGATCGCCTCGCATTCCTCTATCGCATCGAAGGCGGCTTCGCCCGCAACCTGACTCAGCATCGGCACCGAGATCGAGAAATTCTGCTGCAGCCGCTCGATCACGCGCACCAGCCGCTCCGGCACCACCAGCCAGCCGACCCGCCAGCCGGTCATGCAATAGTATTTGGAGAAGGAGTTGACGATGATCGCGTCCGGATCGGCGGCGAGCGCCGTCGTCGCCGGCCGCTCATAGGTCAGGCCGTGATAGATCTCGTCGGAGATGTACCAGAGCCCGAGCCGCCGGCACTCGGCCGCCACCGCCGCGATCGCCTCCGGCGCCATCACCACGCCGGTCGGGTTGGCCGGGCTCATCGTCAGCACGCCGGCGAGCGGCTTCTCGCCATGGGCTTTCGCGATCAGCTCCGGTGTCAGCGCATAGCGCGTCTCCGGCCCCACCGGGATCGCGACCGGCTCGAGCCCGAGCGCGGTCAGGATGTTGCGATAGGCAGGGTACCCCGGCGCGGTGATCGCGATGCGCGCGCCCGGCTCGAAGCAGGCGAGGAAGCTCAGGATGAAGCCACCGGAGGAGCCGGTCGTCACCACGACCCGCTCGGCAGGCACATCGACGCCATAGGTGTCGCGATAATGCCGTGCGATTCGAGCCCGGAGCGAGCCGATGCCGAGCGCCTGGGTATAGCCGATGCGACCGTCTTCCAGCGCCCTTGCCGCAGCGGCGCGGATGCTCGTCGGCGTCGGCGCCGAAGGCTGCCCGACCTCCATATGCACGACCGAGCCGCCGCGCCGCTCGATCGCCTCGGCGGCGTTCATCACGTCCATGACGATGAAGGGTGAGACGCCCTGCGCCCGCGCGGCGGGCTTCGGCGTCGGCGGCAGGCCGGGAACGGCGATGGTCATAGCAGCCTCGATGATCGTCACGTTGCCCGAGCCATGCCCCGCCGGCGGACGAACCGCAAGCCGCTCAGAGGTCAAGCTCGGCCTGCCGCAATGGCAGGGCTCGCGCGCTTTCACCCGATCGCAGCTCGCTATGGCGCACGATCGCGGCGCTCATGCTGACCCGGTAGCGCTCGCTCAGCGCGGTCGCGTCGAGCAGCCGCACCGCCGGCGTATCGGGGATCAGGAAGGCGGCAGCATAGCGCCGCGCCTGATATTCCATCGAGCGGAGCTTCGCCGAGGCCCGCTCGGCCCGTCCGCCGGCCGGCCCCCGGTTCAGATTGCCCTGATGGCCGAGCAGCGCGTGGCCAACCTCGTGCGCCACCGTCATCAGGGCCCTGCCCTCGCCGCGATTGGCCGCCTGGAACACGCCTTCCGGGATCCGCAGGCGCTTGGCTTGTGAATCCCACTGGGCCTCGGCTTCGCCGAGAGAGCCGTCGGGTACGCGCTCATGGGAGAATTCCGGATAGCGCGCCTCGAGGCTGGCGAGCAACGCCATGACCTCGACCGCCTCGTCGTCGCTGAATCCGAGCCCGCGCCGATGCGCCAGAGCGCGGGCGTCGATCTGCGCGTCGGTGAGGAAGGCATGGCGCATCGGCAGGCCTCCTGAGCCCGCCGATCATAGACCTCCCGCCATGTCGCCTCAATGAAGGCGGCTAGCTGGCAAGAATCGCCTCAACGATCTCCTGCACGTTCAGCGCTTCCTCCAGCGTCGCCAGCTGATGCGGCTCGCCGCGGGTCAGCTTCGCTACGCCTTCGAGCTGCCGCTTCAGCGCGACCGGCCGCGCCTCGAGCTGGGTCAGCGCATCGGGAGCGCGCTGCCAGGAACCGTCCGGCTGGCGCTGCTCGGCCAGTGACCAGTCGCAGAGCCGGACCGCACCGCCCTCGCCTTCGAGCATCCAGATGTTGTGATCGTCCTTCTCGGTCGTGCCGACGCTGCCGGTGAGCGTCACCGGAATGTCGCCGGCCATCAGGCGAGCCTCGATCCGGCGCTCCGACTTGCCGGCCTCCGGGAAGGAGGCGCTCGCCTGCAGGCCGTGCAGCCGCCCGCCCAGCCGGCGACTGAGGAAGAGGAAATGCGAGACGACCTCGCGGGTGAAACCGCCCTGCTCGCGCCGGTCGAGCCAGCCCGCCGCATCGGCCTGCCAGGAACGCGGCCAGGTCGCGAAGGCGACCTCGATCGCAATCCGCCGATTACTGCCAAGTGCTCCAGCAGCGACCCAATCCTGCAATTGCAAGACGGCGGGCGAAGAGGCGAAGGGGAAATTGACCGCGCCCCGGCCACCGGCCTCGCCGACGAAGGCCCTGGAGTCGGCAACGTCGATCGCCAGCGGCTTCTCGCAGAATACGCTCTTGCCGGCCGCGAGCGCGGCGCGGGCATGGCCGAGATGGGAGGCCGGCGGCGAGGCGATGTAGACGCAGTCGCTCGCTGCGATCACCGCCGCCGCATCGGACAGCTGCGTGACCTGCGGCAACTCGAAGGCGATCCGCGCCATCGCCTCGCCCGACGGATCCCAGATGCCGGCGGCACGCACGAGTTCGGGCGACTGCGCCAGGATCGCGCGCAGCATGCGCTCTCCCATGATGCCGGCGCCGATCAGGCCGATGGAAACAGGTGCGGACATGGGATTCTCTCGAAGCGATGCAATCGATGCCGCATAGCAGCCCGATGGCGTCCGCGGCTACCCCGCGAGACGCTCGCTGCCCTCGCCGAGCTCGACCCGGTTTCGCCCCGAGTTCTTGCCGGCATAGAGCGCTGCATCCGCACGCCGGTAGAGATCGGCGGCCGTCTCCTGACCGTCGAAGCCGACCGCCCCCATGCTGACGGTGATGTGCTGCGCCGTCGGCGAGGCGGCGTGCTCGATCCTGAGCTCGGCGATCGCCTGCGCGACCCGCTCCAGCCGCTCCTGCGCCTTCTCCGGCGTGGTGTCATAGAGCAGCAGGCCGAACTCTTCGCCGCCGAGCCGCCCGACCATGTCCATCGGCGGGCGCAGCCTGCTGTCGATGGCCCGGGCGATCAAGGCCAGCGCGATGTCGCCGGCCTGGTGGCCGTAGCGGTCGTTGTAGCGCTTGAAATGGTCGACATCGAGCACCGCGAACACGACCGGCGCCCGGTCGCGCCGTGCCTGCAGCAAGGCCATCGCGACATGCTCCTCGAAGCCGCGCCGGTTGGCGACACCGGTCAGCGCATCCGACATCGCCCGGTTATGCAGCATGCGGCGCAGCAGGAACTGGTCGCGCTCGGCCCGCTCGCGCAGCCAGGCACCGACCGCGCTGACGAAGACGGCGAAGAACAGCAGGATCGACAGGCGGCCATGCTCGATCAACTGCGCCGGCTCGAGCATGACGAAGCCGAGCATCGTGGTGAACACCGCGATCAGCAGGGCGATGCTCAGACTTTGCAGGAAGGTCAATCCGACCGGCAGGAACACGGCGGCGATGATCACGAGCTGGGCGATGTCCGCCTGCGGCAGGCCGCGCAGCTTGTACATGTTGGCGATGAAGGCGCAGGTCACGCCGATCAGCGCCAGCGCCAGCATGGTGAGGTGATGGTAGGAACGCGCCAGGCGGTTGTGGCGCACGATCCAGACCAGACGCAGGATCACGGCCAGCGTCCCGAGCCTCAGCACAATGGCGAGCTCGATTGTGTAGTCGCCGCTGCCGATCGTGACGAGATTGTCGAGCCGCGTCAGGTCGAGCCCGATGAAGGTCAGCCAGATGCCGAGTGCCGTGATCAGGCAGACCAGCGTGCTGCGGCGTTGCTCGGCGCGCATGTGCAGCCGATATTCGCGTTCCAGTGCCGGCTCGAATCCGAGGCCGTCGATGCGCCGTGCCGGCGCGGCGGCGCTCGGCGCTTCGCTCGCCGGTTCGGCGTGCCGGGAGATCGGGTCGTGGCGTGGGGCGTGCACGCGCAGGAAGATGGCCGCGACTGGCTAACGCCGCTTTGACGCATTGCGAGAGACGCACAGTTTTTGCCGGACAGGGTTTCGATCCCCCTGTCGCGATCCCTCGCATTCGAACGATTGCTGGATCGCGGGCCGCTTGACCCTCCATCTGGTGGAGACGTTAGGACAGCCCCATGACCGCCACCGACCAACGCTACACCATCGGCGAGCTCGCCCGCCTCTGCGGCCTGCCCGTGCGCCGCATCCGCTTCTATTCCGACAAGGGTCTGCTGCCGCCGGCGACCCGCACGACGGCGAACTACCGCGTCTATTCGGACGCCGATGCGGCGCGCCTCGACCTGATCCAGGCCTTGCGCGCCATGGGCGTCGGCCTCGCCGCGATCCAGGGCATCCTCGCCCGCAAGGGCTCGCTCGCCGAATTGCTGGCGCTGCGCCTATCCGCGCTCGAGGCCGAGATCGCCGGCAAGCGCCGCATCGCCGCGACCTTGCGCGCCGCCCTGCGCAATCCCGAACCCACCGCAGACGACCTCAGGAGACTATGGACCATGACCAGCCTGTCCAATGCCGAGATGCGCAACTTGACCGAACGCTTCTATGACGAGGTCACCGGCGACAGGATGAATCCCGACTGGCGCCAGAAGGCGATCGAGGCCGGCACGCCCGAGCTCCCGGACGATCCGACGCCAGAGCAGATCGACGCCTTCGCCGAGCTCCGGGCGATGCTGAGCGACGAGACGGTCATCGCCCGCGCCAAGGCCGACGCCGAACTGATGTGGACGCCGGACTTCGACCCCGCCGCCTATCACGCCGCCGCCGAGCGCATCTTCGCTGAGGTTCGCAAGGCGATGGCCGCAGGCGAAGCTCCCGGTTCGGAAGCCGGCCGCACCATCGCCCGCGATTGGCTGAACGCCTCGGCCGGGGCGATGAAACGCCAGCCCGACGATGCCTTCCGCGCCTGGCACCTCGACCAGTACCGCCGGCATCACGACCGCTCGCTGCGCTACCAGCAATTGCTCGCGACCTTGCGCGGCGAGGACGCGCCCGGCCGTGAATGGTGGTGGATCAACGAGGCGATGGCGGCGCTCGTCGTCTGACGCTCGTTAGACAAAGCCGATCCAGCGCCCGGCGACCAGCACGCAGAGCCAGAGCGAGGCGGAGAGAGTGGCCAGCAGGCGAACCCGCAGGCCGATCTCGCCGCCGGCCAGCGCCGGCTTCAGCCCATGATGCTGGAGCGCGATATTGCCCAACGCCAAGGCGAGCAGGCCGAGCTTGATCAGGAAGGCGGTGTTTCCGAGATATTCGCCCGGCTTCACCGTGAACAGCCAGAAGCCCGTCGCCAGCGCTAGGGTCAGCCCGAATGCGGCCGTCCGGATCAGGATCGGTCCGACCAGCGGCAGCGCCGAAGCACGCAATACGCCGGCGAGCCGGAGATCGAGCGGAAGGATCGCCCCGAGTAGCAGGCCGATGCCGAGGATGTGCGCGGCGTTGACGAAGAGGTAGGCCGTGCCGGAACGCTGCAGCAGCACCGCCCCCGGCCAGCTGCCGAGCCAGTCGATCAGCGTGGCCACGGGGGCTCAGTTCGTTTTGATCCGCTCCGGGTACATGTCGTAATTCTTGCCACCGATGGTGATGCGCACCGCCTTCATCTGCTTCTTGCTGGCGTCCTGATGGCGGTTGCCGAGCACGGTGATGGCATCGCCGACCTTCGCCGTCTCGGCGGTGAAGTTGGCCCGCGCCGTCTGATTGGGATTGCCGAGGTCGATCTGCCAGAGGACGCCGTCGGTCGCCGCGACCTGCAGCGTCGGATGCGGCGGCGCCATCGAGATCGAGCGGATCGTGCCCTTGAGCTCGCTCTGCTCGTCGACAGCCCAGCCCCAGCCATGATGCGCCAGGGCCGGCAGCGCGAGTACGGAAACAGCCGCGCCGCAGAGCAGCGCCCTTCGGCCGATCACGAAACGGGTCATCGTCGAACCCTCCTGGTTGCACGAACGCGCGGAGGCTAACCCGGCATCGGCGCCTTGTCGCCGCCGGGGCGGATCAAAGCTGCGTCATCCGTGGCGCACCACGCAGGGACGGTTTGCGCTATGACTGCCGCGCGAATCCGACCCGAAAGGAAGCTCAGGCCGTGGACATCTTCGACAGGTTGAAAGCCGCGGCGGCGGCCGATTGGGCCTCCTATGTCGAGCACGATTTCGTCCGACGCATGGGCGACGGCTCGCTGCCCGAGGCGGCCTTCCGGACCTACCTCGTTCAGGACTATCTCTTTCTGATCCAGTTCGCCCGCGCCTATGCGCTGGCGACCTATAAGAGCCGCACCCTCGCCGACATGCGCGCCGCCAAGGCCGGGCTCTCCGCCATCCTCGATCTCGAAATGGACCTGCATGTGCGACTCTGCGGCCGCTGGGGCCTTTTGCCCGCTGAGCTGGAAGCCGCGCCCGAACACCAAACGACGGTCGCCTACACCCGCTTCGTGCTCGATTGCGGCGTCTCGGGCGATCTGCTCGACCTGCATGTCGCCCTCGCCCCTTGCGTCATCGGCTATGCCGAGATCGGCGCGCGCCTGGCCGCCGGCCTCGGGCCGGTGCTCGACAGCCATCCCTATCGCGACTGGATCGGCGAATATGCCGGCGAGCCCTATCAGCAGGTCGCCCGCGACGCCCGCCGCCATCTCGACGCCCTCGCCGCCCGCGCCATGACGGAAGCACGCTTTAGCGAGCTCGCCGCCCTGTTCGGCCAGGCTTCGCGTCTGGAGGCCGATTTCTGGCAGATGGGCCTCCAAGGGGCGAAATAGCTTCGCTCTCCCCGCCGCGCAGGCCCATGCCCGAGCCTGCCCTAGGGCATCTCAAGCTGGCCCGGATTGGTGCCCGCCGTTGCGCTGAGCGCCAGACGAGGCCTGCGGATAGCGCCCGGATCGTGCAATAATTTAATATTGACACTATCTCAATTAATGGCTACGACCTGCCATAGCGATGGGGAGGCTACCGTGAACGCACCGCAGAACATCCCACTGGCAGGTCTGCGTGGCGCTCAGTGGAACGAGGCGGACCTGCCCCATGGCCTGATCGCATCCGTGCATTCGCTGACCACCGTGGATGGCGCCAATGTCAACGGCTTCCTCTATCGCATGGGTGGCGAGAAGTCGGTCTGCTGCATCATGCATCCGCGCGAGATCCTCGCGACCCATTATCTCGTCCCGGAATTGCTCAAGGCTGGTGCTGCCGTCTGGGTCCAGGCGTCGCGCTCGGCCGGCAACGACACGCGGCTCGAGCACGAGCTCGCTCTGCTCGACGTCGATGCGGGCACCTCCTTCCTCAAGGAGCGTTACGAGCAGATCGTCCTGGTCGGCAATTCCGGCGGCGCCGGGCTTTATGCGTACTACACCGAGCAGGCTGGCCTGCCGCCCGAGCTACGCGAGAAGCGAACGCCGGCCGGCCGTCCCGTACGTCTGGCCGAGGCACCGATGGCCCGGCCCGACATCGTCGTCATGGTCGCCCCGCATCCCGGGCAGGGAATCCTGCTGATGAATTCGCTCGACCCGTCCGTCGTCGATGAGCGTGAACCGCTGTCGGTCGACCCCTCTCTCTTTCCATTCAGTGCCGCGAACGGCTTCAGGCCAGACGGAGCGACATACGCTCCCGAGTTCGTCGCGCGCTATCGCGAGGCGCAGCGCAGGCGCGTCGAGACCATCGACGCCAAGGCGCGGGAGATGCTTCGCCTGCGCATGTCCGCCCGCAAGAACCTCTCCGACGGCAGCATCGATGTCGAGAAGCTCACCGCGGGCTGGCAGCAGATTTTCGAAGTACCGCGCACCGATGCCGATCTGCGCAACTGGGACTTGAGCCTCGATCCGACGGACAGACTCGTCGGTTCCCTATGGGGCAATGATCCGTTCAAGACCAACATGAACGGCGTCGGCTTCGGGCGCGTCTGCACCCTTGAAAGCTGGCTCTCGACCTGGTCGGGCCTGTCCTCGCGCGCGAGCGTCCTGCGCTGTGCGCCGGCGATCACGCAACCCACCTTCGTCATCCGCTACACGGCGGATGCCTGCGTCTTCCCCGGGGATCTCGACGCGATCTGGGCTGCGCTCGGCACCGCGGACAAGGGGATCGCGGTCATCCGCGGCAACCATCACGGCCAGCCAGTGCTGGCAGGAGAGCCGAGCGGGCAAGCCCTTGCTGGTGAGGCGATCCGTGAGTGGCTCGAGGACAGGCTCCTGACCTGAACCCTGCCTTCCGATGGGGAACTTGCGGCCTTAAATTGAGGCAATGTGAATATGAAGATCAACATTATCGGCGGCGGGCCATCGGGACTCTACTTCGCCTATCTCGCGCGCAAGCGCCTGCGCGGCGTCGAGGTCCATGTCCACGAACGGAACGCCCCTGGCGCGACCTTCGGCTTCGGCGTCGTACTCGCGGGCGCCGGCCTCGCCAAACTGGCCGCCGCCGATACCGCGAGCTTCGAGCGCCTGACAGGGATCACCAAGCCGCTCGGCAACCAGGAGATCATCCTCAATGGCCGGGCTGTCTCGATCGAAGGGCAGGCTTATGGCGGCGCGGTCGAGCGGCTGCAGCTGCTGACGCTGCTCAACGAGCTTTGCGCCGAAGTCGGCGTCCAAGTTACGCATCATGATGACATCCGCGATCCCGCCACCCTCGACGACGCGGATCTGGTGGTCGGCGCGGACGGCGCCAACTCGACCTTGCGTGCGGCGAGCTCGGCCGCTTTCGGCACGCAAGGCAGCGAATTGTCGAATGCCTTCGCCTGGTACGGCGCCGAACGCCGGCATGACCGGCCGACGCTCAGTTTCCGGAATGCCGGCGGCGGCGCCTTCTGCGCGCATTACTACCCATACACCGATCGCATGTGCACCTTCGTGATGGAGTGCGATCGCGCGGCCTGGGACGGCTGCGGCTTCGGCGCGATGACCGATGACGAGCGCAAGGCGTTCGTCGAGCAGCTCTACACCGAGGACCTCCACAGCCAGCCACTGATCTCGAATAAGTCCGAATGGCGCAATTTCCAGCCGGTCTGGAACGAGCGTTGGATCCATGGCCATCGCGTGCTGATCGGAGACGCGGTCAGGCGGGCGCATTTCTCGATCGGCTCGGGCACCCGGATCGCGATGGAGGATTCGATTGCGCTCGTCAGCGCGCTCGAAGGGAGGCGCGACATCCCCGCCGCCCTTTCCGCCTATGTGGCCGGCCGCAAGCCCGCCGCCGATATCCTGATCGGCGCCGCCCGCGAGAGCTACAGCTGGTACGAGGAGATGGGCCGGCACATGGCGGCCGCGAGCGGCCCCTACGACTTCGCCTATGGCTATCTGACCCGCACCAGCCGCGTCGACGCGGCCAGGGTCGCCGCCGACTACCCCAACTTCATGACGGCCTGCGCCGCCGAGGCCGGAGGGTCCGTGCGATGACGATGCCCTATGCCTTCTTTCCGGCGACCGAGGAGATCATCTCCGACGAGCCGCTGGTGATCCGCCGCGTCGTCCGCTGGGGCGATTGCGATCCGGCCGGCGTCGCCTATACGCCGCGCTTCCTCGACTATGTCGTATCGGCGCACGAAGCCTTCATCAGCCTGATGCTCGGCGGCCCGATCCACGCGATGAAGGTCACCGCCGGCGTCGATTTCCCGGTTCGCGGCGTCGAGATCGATTTCCGCAGCCGCCTGCCGCTCGACAGCCAGTTCGAGATGGAGGCGAGGATCGGCGAGATTCGCTCGCGCACGTTCGACCTGCATGTCACCGCACGGCTGGTCGTTGCCGAGGGCAAGCGGCAGGGGCCGGTGGCCTTCGTCGCCCGCATCTCGCCCATCACCATCGACCGCATCAGCAAGGCCGGCGTGGCGCTGCCGCAGGCGCTGCGGTCGAGGCTCGAAGCCTACGCGACCGCGCATCCCCACCAGCCGGAGGACAAGGCATGAGGACTTACCGTATCGGACAGATCGTCCCGAGCTCGAACATCACGATGGAGACCGAGATCCCGGCGATGCTGCGCGCCCGGGAGACGATCCGGCCCGAGCGCTTCACCTTCCATTCGAGCCGCATGCGGATGAAGAAGGTCACGGCGGAAGAGCTCGCGGCCATGGACCGCGACAGCCTGCGCTGCGCGCGCGAACTCGCCGACGCCGATGTCGATGTCATGGGCTATGCCTGCCTGGTCGCGATCATGAGCCAGGGCCTGGGTTATCACTGCGTCTCGAAGGCTAATCTCGAGGGTGCGGTTGCGCAGGAAGGCAAGGCCATTCCGGTCGTCTCCTCGGCCGGCGCCCTGGTCGACGGCCTGAAGGAGATGGGCGCCAGGCGCGTCAGCCTGCTGATGCCCTACATGAAGCCGCTGGCAGCGAAGGTCACGGCCTATATCGAGAACGAAGGCTTCACGGTCCATGACAGCCTGGCGCTGGAGATCGAGGACAACCTCGCCGTCGCCGCCCGCGACCCCAGGGCCCTGATCGAGGACGTCAAGCGTCTGGATACGCGCGGTGTCGACGTCGTCGTCCTGTCGGCCTGCGTGCAGATGCCCTCGCTCGCGGCGCTGGCGCCCGTCGAGGCCGCTCTCGGCATTCCCGTCACCTCGGCCGCGGCCTGCACCGTCCGGGCAATGCTCAAATCCGTCGCCCTCGAACCGGTCGCCCCCGGCGCCGGGGCTGCGCTGGCGCCGGGATTGGCCGTGGCCGCCTGAAGCCTGCCGGCCGCGCGAATGCGGCAGGAAACCAAGAAAACCCAAGGGGAGAAACGAAAATGACCAAACTGCTGGCCGCCGGGCTCCTGGCACTGACCGCGAGCGTCTCGACTGCCGCTCTCGCCGAGCCCGTCAAGGTGGGGATGATCACGACCTTGTCCGGCGGGCTCGCCGGGCTCGGCATCGAGGTGCGGGACGGCTTCCTGCTGGCGCTGAAGCAGTCCGGGAACAAGAACGTCCAGCTCGTCATCGAGGACGATAATGGCGAGCCCGCCCGCGCCGTCCAGCTCGCCGAGAAGGCCATCAAGGCCGACAAGGTCGATGTGCTGACCGGCATCCTCTATTCCAACCTCGCCATGGCCGTGGTGCCCGGCGTGGTCGCCCAGAAGAAGTTCTACCTCTCGCCCAATGCCGGCCCGTCGCCGCTGGCGGGAGCAAAGTGCAGCCCGTTCTACTTCAACGTCTCCTGGCAGAACGATGCGATGCACGAGGCCATGGGCAACCATGCCAATGAAGCCGGCTACAGGAAGATGTTCATCCTCGCGCCGAACTATCCAGCCGGTACTGACGCGCTGAGGGGCTTCAAGCGCTTCTACAAGGGCGAGCTGGCCGGCGAGCTCTACACCAAGCTCGGGCAGACCGATTATGCGGCGGAGATCGCGCAAATCCGCGCCTCCGGCGCCGATGCCGTCTATTTCTTCCTGCCGGGCGACATGAGCATCGCCTTCATGAAGCAATACGCACAGGCTGGGGTGACAATTCCGGTCACCGGTCCGGGCTTCTCCCTCGATCAGGACGTCCTGGGCGCCATGGGCGACATCGCGCTTGGCGTGAGAAACACCTCGCAATGGTCCGAGGACCTCGACAACCCAGCCAACAAGGCTTTCGTCGACGGATTCAGGGCAGAGTACAAGCGCCGGCCGTCGATCTATGCAAGCCAGGGCTACGACACCGCCAACCTGTTGCTCTCGGCGGTGGCGAAGGCGAGCGTGAAGGACGCCGCCGCCTTCCGTGCTGCTCTGGAGGCGGCCGATTTCAAGTCGGTCAGGGGAAGCTTCCGCTTCGGCCTCAACCACCATCCGATCCAGGACATCTATGTCCGCGACGTGGTCAAGGTCGACGGCGCGCTCACCAACAGGGTCGTCGGCAAGACCTTCACCGCTCACCAGGACGCCTACGTCAAGGACTGCAAGATCTGACATAGGCCCCCCGAGGGCTTGCGCATTCGCGGGCCGGCCCCGTCGTCAGACGAAGGCCGGCAGCCGTCACGCCTGTGTTGCGTGGCGTCCGAAAGCGAGCAGCCCTCGAGACAGCAACCCTCTGGTCTTTTGCAGAAAGGCCCGTCGTGTCCAGCGCACTTCTCGTCGAACAGATTCTGAACGGTCTCCAATTCGGCGTCATGCTCTTCCTCATGGCGGCCGGGCTGACCCTGGTGTTCGGGGTCATGGGGCTGATCAATCTCGCCCATGGCTCGCTCTACATGATCGGGGCCTTCGCCTGCGCCGCGGTCGCGGCCATGACCGGCTCCTTCTGGCTCGGCCTCGTCGCCAGCCTCGCGGCTGCGGCTGCGGCCGGCACGCTGGTCGAAGTCGTGGTGATCCGGCGGCTCTATGGCCGCGACCATCTCGACCAGGTGCTGGCGACCTTCGCGCTGATCCTGATCTTCTCCGAGGCGACGCGCTGGCTGTTCGGCTCGGTCCCGCTCTATCTCAACGCCCCGCCCCTCCTGTCCGGCGCGGTCGCCCTGCCGGGCGGCGCCCAGTACCCGGTCTATCGCCTCGCCATCATCTTCGTCGGCATGGCGGTGGCGCTCGGGCTCTGGCTCCTGATCTCGAAGACGCGGCTCGGCATGCGCATCCGCGCCGGCGAAAACGACCGCGAGATGATCGGCGCGCTCGGCATCGACATCAATCGCCTCTACACGATCGTCTTCGCGCTCGGGGCAGCGCTGGCGGGGCTCGCGGGCGCCATGATCGGCGCGTTGCAATCCGTCCGGGTCGGCATGGGCGAACCGGTCCTGATCCTGGCCTTCGTCGTCATCGTCATCGGCGGCATCGGCTCGATCGAAGGCGCCCTGGTCGGCGCGCTCATCGTCGGCGTCGTCGATACGCTCGGCCGCATCCTCCTGCCTCAGCTGTTCGGCGCCGTCCTCGGACCGGCCCAGGGCGCGCTGGTCGGCGGGGCGGTCGCCGCCATGCTGATCTATGTGGTGATGGCGCTGGTCCTCGCCTTCAAGCCGCGCGGCCTGTTCACGGGGAGCGCCTGACCATGAGCCGCGAGACCATTCTCAACACCGCGCTGGCGCTTCTCCTGCTGGCGCTGCCCTTCGTCGCGCTCGCCCTCGACGAACCCTTCTACATCGATCTGGCGACGCGGATGGCCGTGCTCGGCCTCGCTGCCACCGGCCTCAACCTGGCGCTCGGCGTCGGCGGGCTGGTGTCGTTCGGCCACGCCGCCTTCTTCGGCATCGGCGGCTATGTCGCCGGCGTCATGGCGACCCATGCCTTCAATGCTGAGCCGATCTTAGCAGCACCCTTCACGCTGTCCGCCACGGATCTGCTGCCGGTGATCTGGATCGCCGCGATGGGTCTCGCTGCGCTCGTCGCCGCGCCGATCGGCGCGATCAGCCTGCGCACAAGCGGCGCCTACTTCATCATGATCACCTTGGCCTTCGCTCAGATGGTCTATTACTTCGCGATCTCCTGGCCGGCCTATGGCGGCGAGGACGGCCTTGCCCTGTCGGTGCGCAACACGCTGCCAGGATTGGACACGGCGGAGTCACTGACCTTCTTCCTCATCTGCTACGCGGTGCTGATGGCCGGGCTCGCCGCCTTCGCCGTCCTGCGCAATTCGCGCTTCGGCACGGTGCTCGAAGCAGCCCGGCAGAACGAGATCAGGCTTGCCGCGGTCGGCGTCGCGCCCTTCCGTGTGCGGCTCGTCGCCTTTGCCCTCTCGGCCGGGCTCACCGGATTGGCCGGCGCCCTCTATGCCGACCTCAACAAGTTCGTCAGCCCGTCCATGCTGTCATGGCACATGTCGGGCGTGCTGATCGTGCTGGTGATCCTCGGCGGCGTCGGCCGGCTGTTCGGCCCGGTCGCTGGCGCGATGCTCTATGTGTTCCTCGAATTCGCACTCGGCGGCCTGACCGAGCGCTGGCAGCTCTTCCTCGGCCTGATCCTGCTCGGCGTCGTCCTGTTCGCGCGCGGCGGGCTGATCGGCATGCTGGCCGGGAGGCTCCGTCATGGCTGAGCCGCTGCTCCAGATCCGCAACCTCAAGAAGAGCTTCGGTGCGCTGAGGGCGACGAACGACGTCAGCATCGATCTCAGGCCTGGCGAGGTCCATGCGCTGATCGGCCCCAACGGCGCCGGCAAGAGCACCTTGATGCATCTCATCTCCGGCCTCCTGAAGCCGGACGCCGGCGAGATCCTCTTCGGCGGGCAGGACATTACGGGGATCGACATGGCCGGCCGCGCCCGCCTCGGGCTCGGGCGCACCTTCCAGATCTCCTCGCTTGCTCCGGACTTCTCGGCGCTCCGCAACGTGATGCTCGCCGTGCAGGCGCGGCAGGGATCGAGCTTCCGTTTTTTTCGTCCGGTACGCAGCGACGTCTCGCTGATCGAGCCCGCCATGGCGGCGCTCGAACGGGCGGGGCTTGCCGGGCGCGCGCAAGTCCCGGCCGCGGAGCTCTCGCATGGCGAACGGCGCCAGCTCGAAATCGCTATGGCCCTGGCGCTCGGCGCCAAGGCTTTCCTCTTCGACGAGCCGATGGCCGGCATGGGGCCCGAGAGCGCCAAGACGCTCACGACCTTCCTCGATCGGCTCCGGCTGGAAGCTCCGGTCCTCCTGATCGAACACGACATGGATGCCGTGTTCGCGCTGGCCGACCGGATATCGGTTCTTGTCTATGGCAGCGTCATCGCCACGGGAACCGTCGAGGAGATCCGCCGCAATACGGATGTGCGCAGCGCCTATCTGGGAGATATGCCATGAGCCTGCTCGCGGTCTCCGGGCTCGAGACGTTCTATGGCGCGTCGCAGGCGCTGTTCGGCGTCGAACTCGATGTCGAAGAGGGAGAAGTCGTCGCCCTGATGGGGCGCAACGGCATGGGCAAGACGACCACCATCCGCTCGATCATGGGTCTCTCGCGGCCGCGCGGCGGCAGCGTGCGCTTCGATGGCCGGGAAATCGCCGGCATGGGCTCCCACCACATCGCGCGCCTCGGCGTCGGGCTCGTGCCGGAAGGACGGCGCTGTTTCTCCAACCTCACCGTCCACGAAAACCTCGTCGCCGCAGCCCGGCCCGGCCCCTGGAACGAGCATCGCGTCGTCGCGCTCTTTCCGCGCCTCGGCGAGCGCCGCAACCAGTATGCCCGCTCGCTGTCAGGCGGTGAGCAGCAGATGCTGGCGGTCGGACGGGCGCTGATGACCAATCCGCGGCTGCTCGTCGTCGACGAGGCGACGGAGGGCTTGGCGCCGATCGTCCGGCAGGACATCTGGTCGGTCATCCGCACGCTGAAGGCCAACGGGCAGTCCATTCTCGTGGTCGACAAGACCCTGTCCGAACTGCTGCCGACCGTCGACCGCTGCTTCATCCTCGAAAAGGGCAGGACGGTGCATCAGGGGACGAGTGCGACGCTGACCCATGCGGTCCTCGATCGGTATCTCGGTGTCTAGGCGCCGCTTATCGCAGCAAGGACGAAAACGCGGTCCTCAGCTCTGATTTTACTGGGCTTTTGAACGCTCTGCAGCGAACCGGTCGAGTAGCGCCTGCAGCCCGATCTGGAAGGTTTCCTTCGCATTGACGTGCGCGAACTGGCGCAGCGCGTATTTCAGCCCGGGCATCGCGCCATTCGGGTAGCTGTCGGCCTTCTTGAGCAGAAAGGCCTCATGCTCCACCGGCGCGAGCCGCGACGCTTCCGAGCCGGCCGCGGTCAGGCAGTGCAGCGCCAGGGCGTGGTAAAACTGCGCTGTCTGCTTCGGGTCGAAACCCGCTTCCTTGAACATGGAAAAGACCCGGTCGAGGTAGAGCGCGCCGTAGTCGGTTTCTCCCTCGCGGACCTTCTGGAACACGCGAAACTTCGCGTGCATGAGAATATGCTCCGCCGCGCCGCGATGGGTACCGTAGGCATCCCGCAGCGCATTGGCGAAGTTGCCGATCTGGTCGCGCCAGCTCGAGCTCGGCTCGAGTCCGGCAAGTCTCACCTGCAGATCCTTGTAAAAGCGGTTCAGGATTGCAGATATCAGGTCGTCCTTGGTGCCGAGATGATAGTGCAAGGCGCCCGGAACCACGCCCAGTTCCTTGGCCAGGCCGACAAACGAAATATCGTCCAGGGATTGTTGCCTTGCCTGATCATAGGCGAGGTCGACGACAGCCTCGCGGTTGACGAGGCCCATATCGTTCTGCCCATCGAGCCGCGGGCGGCCTCGCCCGCGAGGCACTTTCACCTTCTCTGCGTCCATGCCCGATATTGACATGGCGGGAATTGCGATGCCAGCCGGAAACAATATTGATATAGTCTCAATTACTGATTATGCTGCGGATGCAACCATGGCAAGGGAGTAGCGAGATGACCGAAACGACAGCCCGGCTGGGCAAGCGCGAGGACGCTTCCTCCGCATCGAATTTCAACGAGGCGATGGGCGTCGGCGACGGGAGCATGGTGGGCCTCAGGCACGCGAGTCTCGACGGTGTGCGATTGTCGCTGAATGGCGTCGACCACACCGCCCGGCCGACCTGGAAGCTGAACGAGACCGTGGAGTTCTATCGGGACATCCTGGGCCTGCCGCTGGTGCATGCGATCAGCGCCCGGGGCTGGGGCCCGCCGGGCCACCACGATTTCCTGCACTTCTTCTTCGATGCCGGCAAAGGCGCGACGATCGCCTTCTTCTACTACATCGGCTCGGAGCGCCCCGAGAAATACGTGCCGGAAGAGCATCACTTCTATTTCGCCACCCACACGGCCTGGGCGGTGGAGACGGAAGCGCAACTCATCCAGTGGAAGGAGACCCTCGAGGCCAGGGGCATCAAGGTCTCGCCCTATACGAAGCACGAGATCCTGGAATCCATCTATTTCACCGATCCCAATGGCTACCCTGTCGAGGTCACGCTGCGGCTGCGCGAAACCGAGGTGATCGACGAGGTCGACGCCAGGCTGACGATCCAGGCCGCCATGGAGACCGAGGCCGAGGCGCGTGCCGGGAACAGGCTGCTCGCCGACATCGACACCGTCTGGCGCCGCAAGGCCAAGCTGGTGGACGCCTACAAGGGAGAGCCGGCATGATCACGGTCTATGTGGTCGACGTCCCGGAGTTTCGGCCGATGGTCGAAACTGCCCAAGGCCAGGACGGGGTCACGGTCTCGGGTCCGGTCAAGGGCTATTGGACGATCGAGGCGGCGACGGAGCTGCGCTTCAGCCGCAAGGCCATGAAGATGAAGCCCGCCGTCTGGTACGGCATCTTCACCGGCGGCCTCAATGGCGAGATCGCCGATTGGGGGCGCGACGAGGTCCGCGTCGTCGGCACCAACAAACCGCTCTAAAGCGCTGGACAGACACGATAAACCGGCTGGCCGCTGATCGCGGCCGGCCGGTTTCGTTTGCCGATAGATGGGATGATCAGCCCTGCTCCTCGCGAAGCTTGGCCGCGATCATGTCGCGCAGGGCCTGCCGGTCGAGCTTGCCGACCCGCGTCGTCGGGAAGGCGTCGATCGCTTCGATCCGCTCGGGCCGCTTGAAATTCGCCAGCCCGCGAGCCCCCAGGAAGGCACCCAGCTCCTTCACATCCGGCAGCGCCGCGCCGGGGGCGGCGATGAGATAGGCGCAAGCCTTCTCGCCGTATTGGGGATCGGGCATGGCGACTACCTTCGAATCGGCGATCGCCGGATGCTGATTGATCAGTGCCTCGATGTCCTCGGTCCCGAATTTCTCGCCGCCACGGTCGATATTGTCCTTCAGCCGCCCCTCGAAGGAATAGTGACGCTCACCGTCGATCTGATGCGCACGCATGAGGTCGCCCGTCCGGAAGAAGCCGTCCGCGGTGAACTTGCCGCTCGTCTGCGCGGGGTCTCCCATATAGGCGCCAAAGCGGGAGGGGCCCCGGAAGCAGAGTTCGCCGATCTCCCCGAGCGGAACCTCGTTGCCGAAGGGATCCACCAGACGAATCTCGTCGAGCGGAGAAGCCGGGACGCCGACCGTGCCGTGCCGCGCCGCATGCGGCGCGCCGGGGCGCGCGCAGGTCAGCAATCCCTCGGTGATGCCGTAGGCGTTCATCACCGGGACACCGACATGCGCCTCGATCCGGTCCGCGCCGCTCAGCGTGGTCAGGAAGCGCAGCGACGAGATATCGTGATCGGCGATACGGTCATAGGCCAGGATGCCGCTGGCGACGGGGCCGATGCTGCCCGAATAGGTAACGCGTTCCGTTTCGATCAGGGTGAAGAACTCCCGCGCGTCGAAACGCTGCATGAGCACCAGCTTTCGCCCGCCGCTGATCGCTGGGAACAGGTGATAGATCATCGCCGCATTGTGGATGAGCGGCAGGGACCAGAGATGGACGTCGTCCGGGCCGAGCCCCAGCAGTCGCTCCCAGGACGCGACATAGGCCATGTACTCGCCATGCAGCCGCGGGATGACCTTCGGCAGGCCGGTCGATCCACCCGAGAGCTGCAGCATCAGCACATCGTCCGGACCGGGCCGAACTGGGTCGACAGCGGCATCGCGGGACGTCTCGACCAGCTGCGCGAAATCGAGTTCGCCTTCGGCCGCGGCGCCGTGCACCACCATGGTATGGCTGAGCGTAGCGATCTCGTCGCGCATCTCCCGGGCGAACTGCACCAGATCGAAGCTCGACGGATAATCCGCCTGGACGATGTGAAGGCGCGGCTTGGTGATGGCGCCGATCGCACGGATCTCATGGCCGCGATGCTGCGGCAGCGTACAGACCGGAACGATCCCGGCCTTGAGGCAGCCGAAGAGCGCGACGACCGTATCGGGAATGGCTCCCATCTGGAACAGAGCCGTATCGCCCGGGCGAAGTCCCGCAGCCAGCAGGCCCGATGCGAGATTGTCCGACTGCCTCTGCAGCTCCAGGAAGGTCATCCGCGTACCGCTGCCGACCAGTACCGTCTTGCCGGGGGTGCGCTCGACGGATGACGCAAGCGCCTCCAACGCGGTTTGCGGCACCGCCTGACGCGGCTCCTGCCCAATGCTCGCCATCCTGTCTCCTCCCGATTGTCCTCTATCCTTACATTAATTGATATAGTGTCAATTAAAACTTACAGCACGCATTACCGCCGCATGATCGAGACGATGAACAGCGAAGGCTGAGCGCCGGATGACGACGGATCGCCGCCTGCCGAAAGCGAAGCCCGTACCGCCCTGCCCTTCACTTACGGCTCGGCGGCCAAGCGCGACGTCGCCCGGCGCATCAGGTCGAGCAGATGCAAGGCGGCGGGCGTCAACGGCAGGTCGGAGCGCTGGACGAGCACCAGCGGCGGCGCCGTCAGCTCTTCCTCGACCCTGATCGTGGTCAGCGCCTTTCCGGTCATCTCGAAGCGCTCCCACTGCGCGGGGACCATCGCCAGCAGATCGCTGTTGGCGAGACAGGTCAGCAGGGTCAGCGCCGACTGGCTGCGCACCGCCAGGCGCGGCGGCGGCAGGCCATGGCGGGCGAAGAAGGCGTTGATCTCGTCGCTGGCATCGGCAGTGATCGAGGTCGTGACCCAGTCCTGGCCGACGAGCTCTCTCAGCGAGGTCGCCGCCGCCAGCGGATGGCCGGCGCGGCAGAGCACGATGCGGCGGTTGTGGAACAGCACCTCCCGGCCGAGCTGCGGCACCGGCTGCGCGCCGCCATCGGGGCCGATGTAGAAATCGACTGTGCCATCGCGCAGGCGTTCTTCGAGAGTGGGATAAAAGCCCTCGATGATATGCAGCCTGATGTCGGGATAGCGCATGCGGAACGGCCGCAGGCACGGCGGCAGCAGAGCGAGATGGGCCGCGATCGAGAGCCCGACCGTGACCGTGCCGGTGCCGGCGCCTCGTAGCTGCTCGACCTCCTCGCGCGTGCGCCTGATCTCGGTCAGGATCGACCTGGCGCGGGCGACGAAGGCCTCGCCAAGCGGCGTCGCGACCACCCCGCGGGCGCGGCGTTCGAACAGGGGCGCGCCGAGCTCGCGCTCCAGCAAGGCGAGGCTGCGCGTCAGGGCCGGCTGCGCGATCTGCAGATGCCGGGCGGCGGCCCGCATGCTGCCGCGCTCGGCGATCGCCACCACCTCTTCGAAATGATCCAGCTTCATCGGCCCGGCCTCGCAGCTCTCCCTAGCGATACCGGTTTGCTATCGCTCCTGCAATTTTGCCATCTGTTCAGGTATCTATGCTAGGGCTAGCCATTCCTCACGAACAAAGCAGCGGCCGCCTCGGAGAACCGGGAGACGGCCCTTTCGGGAGGACGCCATGGAAATCATCAAGCCCGCATTCCATCACGTCACCTTCAAGACGAGCCGGCTCGACGAGATGGTGGCGTGGTACGGCACGGTCGTCGGCGCCCGGCCGAACTTCCAGGACGCCCATAATGCCTGGACGACCAATGACGAGGCCAATCACCGCGTCGCCTTCCTCTCGGCGCCCGGGCTGGGCGACGATCCCGACAAGCGCAGCCATAACGGCATGCACCACAGCGCCTTCGAGTACGAGAGCTTCGCCGACCTGATGTCGTCCTATGCCCGCCTGCGCGACGAGGGCATCGAACCGGCCTTCAGTCTCGACCACGGCATGACGATCTCGATCTACTACAAGGATCCCGAGGGCAATTTCGTCGAATTGCAATGCGACACCTATGGCGACTGGCGGCAGTCGAGCGAATGGATGCGCTCCTCGCCGGACTTCGCCGCCAATCCGATCGGCACCTTCTTCGATCCGGAGCGGGTCTATCAGGCCCATAAGGGCGGCCAGAGCTTCGACGATCTGCATGTCGCGATGCGCCGGGGCGACTATCAGCCCGCCGGCACGCCCGATCTCGGATTGCCGGCATGAGCGGCGCCGGGCTCGCCACGGAGGATCGGCTCGCGATCGAGCAGCTGATCCAGCGCCACGCCTGGCTGATCGACCACGGCGAGGCGGGCATGCTCGGTGAACTCTTCGCAGACGATGCAGCCCTCTGCGGCATCGGCCCCGATAAGATCGGCCGAACGGCCATCGCCGAATGGGGCCGCCAGCGCGCCGCGATGAGCGAACGCCGCTCGCGCCACCTCCAGAGCAATATCCTGATCGAGCCGGCCGGGCCTGATGCAGCCCGCGGCTGGGTCGCGCTGACGCTCTATCGCCATGACGGGCCGGGCCAGGGATCAGCCACCCCGCTGCTCATCGCCGAATACGCCGATCGCTATGCCAGGGAGCCGGACGGCACCTGGCTCTTCGCCGAAAGGCGGCTCGCCGTCCTGTTCGGCGCCTCTTGACGACCCCGACAGATTCATCGCCTCGCCACGCTGGCTGGAGGCGCCCAAGGAGGAGGACACCATGCGTCTCGCCACCATCCTGAGCGGCGGCAAGCCGAGCCTCGCCGCCTATCGCGGCCAGGAGCTGATCGATCTCGCCAAAGCCGGCCCGGGCCTGCCGAGCGATATGATCGCCTTCCTCGCCGGCGGCGATGCGGCTCGCGCGGCAATCGCCAAGGCGCTCGACGGCGCGCCGGCCGCGGCGGCGCTCGATCCCGAGCGCGCGACCTTCCTCCCGGTGGTGCCACATCCCGGCAAGATCATCTGCGTCGGGCTGAACTATGCCGATCATTCGGCCGAGAGCGGCTTCAAGCAGCCGGACTATCCGACGCTGTTCGGCCGCTTCGCCACCAGTCTGATCGGCCACAGGGCGCCGCTGATCCGGCCGAGCCTGTCCGACCAGCTCGACTATGAGGGCGAGATCGCGGCCGTGATCGGCCGGCGTGGCAAGCATGTGTCCAAGGCAAACGCGCTCGACCACGTCGCCGGCTACGCCGTCTTCAACGAAGGCTCTGTGCGCGACTACCAGTTCAAGGCGCCGCAATGGACCATGGGCAAGAACTTCGACGGCACCGGCGCCTTCGGCCCTGCGCTGGTCACATCCGACGAACTGCCGCCCGGCGCCCGCGGCCTCAGGCTCACCACCAGGCTGAACGGTGAGACCGTGCAGAGCGCCAGCACCGACGACATGGTCTTCGACGTGGCGAGCCTGATCTCGATCATCAGCGAGGCGATCACGCTGGAGCCCGGCGACATCATCGTCACCGGCACGCCCGCCGGCGTCGGCGTGGCGCGCAAGCCGCAGCTCTTCATGAAGCCCGGCGATGTCTGCGAGATCGAGGTCGAGGGCATCGGCCTCCTCGTCAACCCGATCGCGCAGGAAGCAGCCGAGCGGGCCGCGGCCTGACCGCGGATCATGGGGAGCTGAGAACCGTGAGCAAGACCGGCAAGGACATCGACGTATTGATCGCCGGCGCCGGGCCGGTCGGCCTCGCGGCCGCGATCGAGCTCGGCCAGCGCGGCATCGCCTGCCTCGTCGTCGAGCGCAACGACCGCGTCGGCTATTCGCCGCGCGCCAAGACCACCAATGTCCGCAGCCGCGAGCACTTGCGCCGCTGGGGCATCGCCGACGCTTTGCGCGCGGCCTCGCCGATTCCTCCGGACTATCCCTCCAACGTCGTCTTCGCGACGCGGATGAACGGCCCCGAGCTCGCCCGCTTCGGCAATGCGCTCAACGGTAGCCGCGCCCGCAACGACCTCTATTCGGAAGAGGCGCAATGGGTGCCGCAATATGTGCTCGAGGAGGTGCTGCGCCAGCATGCCGCTTCGCTGCCGGGCGTCACGATCAGCTTCAACACCGAGCTGACCTCCTTCGCGGATGACGGTCGCGGCGTGGTTTCGCGCCTCAAGGACGTGACCAGCGGTGCGGAGCATGAAGTATCCAGCGCCTATCTGATCGGCGCCGACGGCGCGCGCAGCTCGGTGCGCGAGGCGATCGGCGCCAGGATGGAGGGCGAAGGCGCCTTCTCGAAGAACTACAACATCATCTTCCGGGCACCGGAGTTGGCCTCGCGCCACGCCCATGGCCCGGCGATCATGTACTGGATGGTCAACGAGGAGGTTCCCTCGCTGCTCGGCCCGATGGACAGCGAAGGCCTGTGGTTCTTCATGGCGACCAAGCTCGCCAACGATGTCGACCCGGCCAGCGTCGATCCCGTCGAGCTGATCCGCCGCGGCACCGGCCTCGCCGACCTCGACATCGAGATCGTCGGCCGCGATCCCTGGGTCGCGCATCGCCTCGTCGCCGACCGCTATGAGAAGGGCCGCGTCTTTCTCGCGGGCGATGCCTGCCACCTCCACCCGCCCTTCGGCGGCTTCGGCATGAACATGGGCATTGGCGACGCGGTCGATCTCGGCTGGAAGCTGGCGGCGGTGCTGCAGGGCTGGGGTGGGTCGGAACTGCTGGCGAGCTATGCGGCCGAGCGGCGCAAGGTGCATGAGCGCACCATCGCCGAGGCGGTGATCAACTATGGCGCCGTCGGCAACCAGCTCGTCCGCCAGGGCCTGGAGGAGCCGGGTCCGCTCGGCGATGCGACAAGGCGCGAGGTCGGCGAGCTGATCGAGGCGACCAAGCTGCGCGAATTCCGCACCCTCGGCATCGTGCTCGGCACGCGCTACGAGGATTCAGCCATCATCGTGCCAGATGGCAGCGCCCCACCGGCCGAGCACTTCATGCTCTATGTGCCCTCGGCCCATCCGGGCTGCCTCGCGCCGCATCTCTGGCTCGCCGACGGCTCCTCGCTCTACGACCATTTCGGCCAGGGCTTCACGCTGCTCGCCACCGCCGGCGACGGTGCGGAGGCAGCGCCGCTGCTCGCCGCCGCGACGCGTCTCAGCGTACCTGTGAAACTGCTGCTGCCGGGCGATCGCCGCTTGCCCGCCCGTTACGCAGCGCGCTTCGCCCTGATCAGGCCCGACCAGCATGTCGCCTGGCGCGGCGACGTGCTGCCGGCCGATTGCGAGGCACTGCTCGCCATCGTCACCGGCCACAGGAGGCTGGCGGCCACGATCGGGATACCCGCCACGGCCGCCTAGGGACGACGCATAAGAAACAAGACCAACGAACGGGGAGGATACGATGAAACGGGGAGTGATCAGAGCCTTGCTCGGCGCGGCGCTGGCGGTCTCGCTGGCGAGCGCCACTGCCATTGCGCAGACCATCGAGCTCAAGGTCTCGCATTACCTGCCGCCGAACCACCAGATGCACAAGCAGCTGGAAGCCTGGAGCGCCGAGCTGGCGCAGCGCTCGAACGGCCGGCTCAAGCTCGCGATCTTCCCGGCGGCGCAGATGGGGCCAATGCCGCGGCAATACGATCTCGCCCGCACCGGCGTCGCCGACATCGCCTTCTTCCTGCACGGCGCCCTGCCCGGCCGCTTCCCGCTGACCGAGATCTCGCACCTTCCTTACGCTTTCAATCGTGGCGAGGGGGCGAGCGCCAAGGCGCTGAGCACGGCCGAGGCTTCCGGCATCCTGACCGAGCTTTCCGGCAAGCTCGCCGCCGAGCACGAAGGCACCAAGCTGCTCTATTTCATCGCGACCCCAACGCTGAGCCTGTTCTTCAACCGGCCGGCGGTGAAGAGCCCCGCCGGCATGCGCGGCCTGCGCATGCGCCATAACGGCCCGATCGCCTCGGCGATGCTGGAAGCCTGGGGTGCGACGCCGGCAGCCGTCGCGCCGGCCGAGCTGGCTGACTCGCTCTCAAAGGGCACGATCGCCGGCATGTTCTTCAATTACGAGGCGGCCAAGTCCTTCCAGATGGCCGAGAGCGTCAAATCGGTGACGCAGCTCGACGCCGCCGCCGGCACCTTCGCGCTGGTGATGAACGCCGAGAAGTACAAGTCGCTGCCCGAGGACCTGCGCAAGCTGATCGACGAGACGACCGGTCCAGCCGCAGCCCGCAAGGTCGGCGCGATCTACGACCAGGCTGAAGACGAGGGTCGCGCTTATCTGCGCGCCGCCAATGCCGAGATCCCCGAGCTCAGCGGCGCCGAGCGGGCCGCCTTCGAGGAGCTGGCCAAGCCGATCACCGCGAGCGTCATCGCCAGGGTCGAGGCCAAGGGCATCAAGGCCAGGCAGTTCTATGACGAGCTGCGCGCCGCGGTGGGCGCCGCCAAATGAGCCGCGGCAAGCTCCGCCGCCTCGACCCGGTGCGACTGCTAACCATCGCCGGAGCACTGGCGCTCGCGGTGATGGTGCTCTGGACCATGGTCGACATCGGCGCCCGGCTCGCCTTCAACAAGCCGCTGCACGGCACGCTCGACCTGGTCGAGGTCACGCTGGTGCTCGTCGCCTTCCTCGCCTTGCCGGAATGCTTCCGCCGCGACGAGCAGATCAAGGTCGACCTGTTCGATACGATGGTGCGCCCGCGCATGCTGGCTGCGATGCGGCTCGCTGGCGAGATCGCGACGCTCGCCTTCCTCGCCCTGCTGGCGGCGACCCTGATCCAGCCGCTCGCCGACGCCTATCGCTTCGGCGACCAGAAACCCGATCTGCCGGTGCCGATCTTCCTGCTGCTGCTGGCGATCGAGCTCGCGCTCGTCGTCTCGGTCTTCGTCGTTCTCAGCCGCGCGATCGGGCAAGTGCGCGGCTTCCCGCGCGCTACCGACGCTGCCGTATCTCCTCCGCCAGTCCTGCATGGCAACAACGGGGCAGCGTCATGAGCGCGACCTCCATCGGCCTGATCGGCATGGCGACGCTGGTCGGCATGATCCTGGCGCGGATCCCGGTCGGCGTCGCGCTGGGCCTCACCGGCTTCGTCGGTTATGCCGCGATCGACGGCTTCGCCAAGGCGCGCCTCGTCTTCGGCGCGGTGCCGCTCGAGCTCTCCTCCGCCTATGCGCTCTCGGTGCTGCCGCTGTTCACGCTGATGGGCGCGCTGGCGACGATGGCCGGCCTCTCCGGCGACCTGTTCCGGGCGAGCAACGCGATCTTCGCCGGCATGCGCGGCTCGCTCGCCATGGCGGCGGTCGGCGCCTCGGCCGCTTTCGGCGCCGTCTGCGGCTCGTCGCTGGCGACGGCCGCGACGATGAGCCGGATCTCGATCCCGCAAATGCTGAAGGCCGGCTATTCGCCGGCGCTGGCGGCTGGCGTGGTCGCGGCCGGCGGCACGCTCGGCATCCTGATCCCGCCCTCGCTGATCCTGATGATCTACGGCATCATCGCCCAGCTCTCGATCATCAAGCTCTTCGCGGCCGCGCTGATCCCCGGCCTCGTCCTGACCGCGCTTTACCTGCTGACGGTCTGGGTCTGGGTGCGGCTGCGGCCCGAGGCCGCGCCGAAACTGCCGAACGAGAGCAAGACGCAGGCATTGCGGCTTGTCCTCAACATCTGGGACGTGGCGGCGCTCTTCCTCGTCACCTTCGGCGGCATCTATCTCGGCTGGTTCAGCCCGACCGAAGCCGCCGCCGTCGGCGCGTTCGGCGCATTGCTGCTCGGCCTGCTGCGCAGGGGCTTCGCCCGCGGCGACGTCACCACCGCCTTTACCGAGACGACTCGGATCACCGCCAATCTCATCCTGATCGTGCTGGGCTCGACGATCTTCTCCTATTTCGTCGTGCAGACCGGCATGGCGCAATCGGTGGTCAAGGGGATCGCGGCGCTCGGCCTCTCGCCGCTCGCCGTGATGCTGCTGCTGATCGCCTTCTACGTCTTCCTCGGCTGCTTCCTGGAAGGCATCGGCATGGTGCTGGTCACGGTGCCGGTGCTGCTGCCGCTGGTGCTGTCGACCGGCTATGATCCGATCTGGTTCGGCGTGCTGCTCGTCATCGTCGTCGAGATCGGGCTGATCCACCCGCCCGTGGGGATGAACCTGTTCGTGATCCGGACGCAGGCGCCCGAGATCAGCCTCAGCGCGATGTATCGCGGCGTCGTGCCCTTCCTGATCGCCCCCTTCGTGCTGATCGCGATGCTGCTGGTCTGGCCTGATCTGGCGCTCTGGCTGCCACGTTCGTTCAACTAGCCCGCCCGCGATCAGCTAGGCCGATGCGGTCGGGATGCTCTTTGTCACGACATAGGTGTAGTAGCGCTCGATCCCGATCGCGGGATCGAGCAGCCGGTCGATCAGGCGCTGATAGCTGTCGATGTCCGGCACGACCACCCGCATGATGTAGTCGATGCCGCCGCCCGTGGCATCGCAGGCGACGATGGCAGGCTCCCTGGCCACCGCCTCCTCGAAGCGCCGGAAATCCGCCTGCTGGTGGCTCTTCAGGCTGATCTCGACGATCACGGTCGTCCGCGGCGCATCGGGCTCCAGGTCGACGATCGCGGTGTAGCCCTTGATCACGCCGGCCTCTTCCATCCGGCGCAGCCGCTCCCAGCAGGCCGCCGGCGACAGCGCCACCGTCTCGGCGAGCTTGAGCTTGGTCATGCGGCCATCGCGCTGCAGGGCAGCGACGATCTTGAGGTCGATGGGATCGAGCTTCATCTTCGGGGGCCGCGCGTGCATAATGTCATGAATGCTTCTTCCTAAGAACGAGACAATCCCATGTTCCGTCAAGCCGAACGGCCTTCCGGCAACAGGCTTTCTCCGATTGTCGAGAAGGCCGTCGAATGGCACCCGGTCCTGACGAAGCAGAAGGGCGCGACCAAGCATGCGGCGCTGACCGAGCGCATCATCGCCGATATCGACGCCGGCATCCTGAAGCCGATGGACCGGATGCCGACCCATCGCGACCTCGCCCGCGAGCTCGGCATCTCCGTCCAGACCGTCAGCCTCAGCTACAAGGAGGCCGAGCGCTTGGGCTATCTCAGCGGCGAGGTCGGGCGCGGAACCTTCGTGAAGAGCCGCGTCACCGAGCAGGCTGGGCGATTGATGCTCGACCGCAGCCCGACCGAGGTCGTCGATCTCTCGATCGTGCGCGGCGTCTATCTCGATGTGCACGAAGCCGCCTCGCGCCAGGCGCTGGCGGCGCTGGCCGAGGGCGACACCAGCCCCTTCATGCGGCCATGCCGGCCGATCGCCGGTCTCGACCGCCATCGCGAGGCGGCGCGCCTCTGGCTCGAACCACTCGGCGTCGAGACCTCCGCCGAGCGCATCCTGATCACCAACGGCGCCGCCCATGCGCTCTTCCTGGCGCTCGCCTGCGTCGTGCGCCCCGGCGACCTCGTGCTGACCGAGAACCTGACCGATCACGGCGTCATCGGGCTCGCCAACGTCCTCGGTTTCAGCCTCAAGGGCCTGCCGACCGATGCGGAAGGCATTCGCCCCGAGGCGTTCGAGGCTGCCTGCCGCGCCGGCGGCGTGCGGGCGCTCGTCCTCATCCCGACGCTCAACAATCCGACGAGCCACGTCGCCGGCCCCGAGCGCCGCCGCGCCATTGCCGAGATCGCACTGCGCCATGGCGTCTTCGTCGTCGAGGACGAGGTGTACAAGCCGCTGATTCCCGAGCCGCTGCCGTCGATCACCGCGATGCTGCCCGATCTCGGCTTCTTCCTGACCAGCTTCACCAAGACGGTTCTGACCGGCCTGCGCGTCGGCTATCTCGTCGTGCCGCCGCAATACTCGATCCGCGCCGCCTCGATCCTGCGTGTGACGAGCTGGAGCGGCACCTATCTGCCGGCCGAGATCGCGACGCGCTGGGTCGAGGACGGCACCGCGGAAAGGCTGCTCGCCGTTCAGCGTGATGAAGCGAAGGCACGGCAGCGCATCGTCTCGGAGACACTTGGCGAGCACGTGGCCTCGAGCCATCCGCTCTCGCTCTGCGCCTGGCTCAAGGTGCCTGCGCATTGGACCGAGGACAGCCTGGTGCGCTCTCTTGCCGACCGGCGTATCGCCGTGACTCCTTCCGACCCCTTCGTCGCCGGCGCCGGCTATGGCGGCGGTATCCGCATCTGCCTGGGCGGGCGGATGAGCCATGAGTTGCTGGCCCGGACGCTGACGACGATAGGCCAGACTTTCGAGCAACTTCCGCCGGTTTTCGATATCGGTGCGATCGGCTGAGGGCGGTGGCGAATGGGCCCACTTTGCCGTGCCATTGCCGCCTTTGGCCCGTGTCTGGCATAATTGAATCATGACAATATAATAATTGACATGAAATTTTCCCCCTCGCAGCATGACAAGCGAGAGGGGAATGCCGGTGATCAAACCGCACCTTGCCACTGCCGAAGCAGATCGACCGGCCGCATCGCCGGCCTCCGTGGCCTTGCCCGAGATCGAAGCCGCCGCGGCGCGCATCGCCGGCCGGGTCGAACGCACGCCGCTTGTGACCTCGCCTTCCCTAAGTCGTCTCTGCGGCCAGCCTGTCCATCTCAAGCTCGAAACCCGCCAGCCGATCGGCGCCTTCAAGCTGCGCGGCGCGATGAACGCGGTGCTGGCACTGGCCGAGGACCAGCGCCGGCGCGGGCTTGTGACCGCATCGACCGGCAATCATGGCCGCGCCGTCGCCTACACCGCCCATGAGCTCGGCCTTGCCGCCACCATCTGCATGTCGGCGCTGGTGCCGGCGAACAAGATCGAGGCGATCCGCTCGCTGGGGGCTGAGGTCCGTATCGTCGGCCGCTCGCAGGATGATGCGCAGGTTGAGGTCGAGCGGCTGGTCGCCGTGCACGGGCTCACCCCGATCCCGCCCTTCGACGCTCCCGACGTCGTCGCCGGCCAGGGCACGATCGGCATGGAACTGGTCGAGGACCTGGCCGAGCTCGCCTGCGTACTGATCCCGCTCTCGGGCGGCGGACTGGCGGCCGGCATCGCCGTCGCGGTCAAGGCATTGCGGCCCTCCGCAAGGATCATCGGCATCTCGATGGAGCGCGGCGCCGCCATGGCCGCGGCGATCGCGGCCGGCCGGCCGGTCGAGGTGGTCGAAGAGGAAACGCTGGCGGATTCGCTCGGCGGCGGCATCGGCCTTGCCAACCGCGTCACCTTCGCCCTGTGCCGCGACCTGATCGACGAGGTCGTGCTGCTGAGCGAGGCCGAGATCGCGGCCGGCATCCGCCATGCCGCGCTCGTGGAGAACGAGATCGTCGAGGGCGCCGGCGCGGTCGGCATCGCCGCCCTGCTCGCCGGCAAGGTCAGCCCGCAGGGGCCGACGGTGCTGATCGTCTCCGGCCGCAATATCGACGAAGTCGTACACCGGCGCATCGTCGCATGAGCCGCATGCTCGTCCTCACCGAAGCGGAACTGCGCCGCATCGTCGGGCTCGATCTGAGCGCGATCGCCTGTGTGGAGGAAGCCTTCACAGCGCTTGCGACCAAGCCCGTCGCCATGCCGCCGATCCTGCGGCTCGACATTCCCGAGCATCGCGGCGAGGTCGATGTGAAGACCGCCTATGTGCCGGGCCTCGACGGTTTCGCGATCAAGGTCAGCCCCGGTTTCTTCGACAATCCCAAGCTCGGCTTGCCCAGCCTCAACGGGCTGATGATCCTGTTCAGTGCCCGCACCGGGCTGGTCGAGGCGCTGCTGCTGGACAACGGCTACCTCACCGATGTCAGGACAGCCGCGGCCGGAGCCGTCGCGGCGCGTCATCTCTCCCGGCCGGATACCGCGGTCGCCGCCATCTTCGGCGCCGGCATGCAGGCGAGACTGCAGCTCGAAGCCTTGGCGCTGGTGCGGCCGATCCGCGAGGCGCGGATCTGGGCGCGCGATGCGCAGAAGGCGAACGAGGCCGCGAGCGAGCTGTCTAGCAAGCTCGGCTTTCCCGTCATCGCCATCGCCGATCCTCACGCCGCGGTGCGCGGCGCCGACATCATCGTCACGACGACGCCGGCCGAGCAGCCGATCCTGATGGCTGACTGGCTCGAACCGGGCCAGCACATCACCGCGATGGGCTCCGACAGCGAGCACAAGAACGAGATCGATCCGGCCGCCTTCGCCCGTGCAACCTATGTCGCCGACCGGCTCAGCCAGACCCGGCGCCTCGGCGAGCTCGCTTATGCGATCCGCGCTGGTCTTGCCACAGCGGATCAGGCTTTCGCCGAGCTCGGCGAGGTCATCGCCGGCCAGCGCCCCGGCCGCACGCGCGCCGACGAGATCACCTTCGCCGACCTGACCGGCACCGGCGTGCAGGACACCGCGATCGCCAATCTCGCCGCCGCCCGCGCCCGCATTGCCGGCGCTGGGCAGACCATCGACACCAAAGCCGAAGCGGGAGACGCCGCGTGACCGTGACCCTGAACTTCACCCGCGAGGAATATGCCGAGCGCCTCGCCAAGACCCGCGCCGCCATGGAGCGGGCCGGCGTCGAGCTGATGGTCGTGACCGACCCCTCGAACATGCATTGGCTCACCGGCTATGACGGCTGGTCGTTCTATGTCCATCAATGCGTGCTGGTGCCGCCGACGGGCGAGCCGATCTGGTATGGCCGCAAGCAGGATGCGAACGGTGCGAAGCGCACCGCTTACATCGGTCATGACAACATCATCGGCTACCCCGACCATTATGTTCAGTCGACCGAGCGCCATCCGATGGACCTGCTGGCGCAGATCATCGCCGAGCGCGGCTGGGACAGGCTCTCGATCGCGGTCGAGATGGACAATTACTACTTCTCGGCGGCCGCCTTCGCCTCGTTGCAAAAGCATCTGGCGAACGCCCGCTTCAAGGATGCCGGCGGGCTGGTGAACTGGCAGCGCGCGGTCAAGAGCGCGACCGAGCTCGACTATATGCGCAAGGCCGGCCGCATCGTCGAACTGATGCACCAGCGCATCGTCGAGGTCGTCGAGCCCGGCATGCGCAAATGCGACCTCGTCGCCGAGATCTACGATGCCGGCATCCGCGGCACGGCCGAGTTCGGCGGCGACTATCCCGCGATCGTGCCGCTGCTGCCCTCAGGCGCCGATGCCTCCGCCCCGCATCTGACCTGGGACGACAAGCCGATGCGCTCGGGCGAAGGCACCTTCTTCGAGATCGCCGGCGCCTACCGGCGCTATCATTGCCCGCTCTCGCGCACCGTTTTCCTCGGCAAGCCGACGCAGGCCTTCCTCGATGCCGAGAAGGCGACGCTCGAAGGCATGGAGGCCGGGCTCGCCGCGGCAAAGCCGGGCAACGCCTGCGAGGACATCGCCAATGCCTTCTTCGCCGTGCTGAAGCGATACGGAATCATCAAGGACAATCGCACCGGCTATCCGATCGGCCTGTCTTATCCGCCCGATTGGGGCGAGCGCACCATGAGCCTGCGCCCCGGCGACCGGACCGAGCTCAAGCCCGGCATGACCTTCCATTTCATGACCGGCCTCTGGCTCGAGGATATGGGCCTCGAGATCACCGAAAGCATCGCGATAACCGAGACCGGCGTCGAATGCCTGTCGAACGTGCCGCGCCAGCTCTTCGTCAAGGCCTGAGGCGATGCTGACCGCCTCGCCCCGCCCCTCGCCGGTGACCCCGACGATCGACCTCTCGGCGCCGGGCGTCCAGCACGGCCATCTGCGCCTGCCCTATAGCCGCGACGACAGCGCCTGGGGCTCGGTGATGATCCCGATCTGCGTGATCGCTAACGGGGACGGGCCGACCGCGCTGCTGACCGGCGCGAACCATGGCGACGAATATGAGGGGCCGGCGGCGCTGTTCGAGCTGGCCCGGACCCTCGATCCGGCCGGGATCTCGGGCCGGGTGATCATCGTTCCGGCGCTGAACTATCCGGCCTTCCGGGCGGGGACACGGACTTCGCCGATCGACAAGGGCAATCTCAACCGCAGCTTTCCCGGCCGGCCGGATGGCACCGTTACGCAGAAGATCGCCGACTACGTCACGCGCCATCTCGTGCCGCTGGCCGACATCGTGCTCGACTTCCATTCCGGCGGAAAGACGCTCGATTTCCTGCCTTATGCCGCCGCACACGAACTGCCGGACAAGGCGCAGGAGGCGCGCTGCTTTGCGGCGGTCGCCGCCTTCTCCGCGCCCTACTCGATGAAGATGCTGGAGATCGACGCCGTCGGCATGCTCGACACTACCGTCGAGGAGATGGGCAAGGTCTTCGTCACGACAGAGCTCGGCGGCGCCGGGACGGCGAGCGCCCGCAGCATCGGCATCGCCCGGCGCGGCGCCGGCAATCTGCTCAGGCATGCCGGAATCCTCGCGGGAACGCCCGAGACGGAGCCAACAAGCTGGCTCGACATGCCCTCGGCCGACTGCTTCAGCTTCGCTGGGGATGACGGGCTGATCGTCTTCGAGCACGACCTCGGCGAACCGGTGCGCGCCGGCGAGGTCATCGCCCGGGTCTATCCCGTCGGAAAGACCGGGCTCGCCCCGGCCGAGTACCAGGCCGCGATGGACGGTGTCCTCGCTGCGCGCCACGTCCCCGGACTGATCAAGGCGGGCGACTGCCTCTCGGTGCTCGCCGTGCTGACGGAGGCGCCCTGACCCATTCGGCCGGGCGACCGGTCCAAGCCAAACCGCCGGCGCGAAGACGCCAGAGAAGCCGAAGCAATCGGCATGCGGAGAAACATCAACCAGAGGAGAATTGCAGATGCCGTTTCTGAAGATCGCGGGTCTCTCCGCCATTGCTCTTACCATCGGCCTTTCCGCCGCCGGCGCGACCACGCTCAAGGACGTCAAGGACCAGGGCTATATCCGCGTCGCGACGGCCAATGAGGTGCCCTATTCCTACATGAAGGATGACGGCACCTCGGCCGGCATCGGTCCCGATGTCGCCAATGCCGTGCTGAAGAAGCTCGGCGTCGCCGAGGCCAACTGGTCGGTGACGCCGTTCGGCACGCTGATCCCCGGCCTCAAGGCCAAGCGCTTCGACTTCGTTGCGGCCGAGCAGAACATCTCGCCCGAACGCTGCAAGCAGGTCTCCTTCACCGAGCCGAACTCGTCCTATGGCGAGGGCCTGCTGGTGAAGAAGGGCAACCCGAAGAAGCTGACGACCTATGCCGACATCGCCAAGGATCCGTCGCTGAAGGTCGCGGTCGTCTCGGGCGCGAACAACATCGACTTCCTGCGCGCCGTCGGCGTCAAGGACAGCCAGGTGATCTTCATCACCGCCAATGCCGACGCGCTCGCCACCGTGCAGAGCCGTGCCGACGCCTATGCTGCGACCGAACTCACCGTCGCCTCGCTCGCCAAGGGCCAGGCCAATGTCGAGCAGGTCGCGCCCTTCACCGATCCGGTCGTCAACGGCAAGCCGGTCCGCAATTTCGGCGGCTTCGCCTTCCGGCCCGAGGACAAGGAACTGCGTGACGCCTTCAACGTCGCCCTCGTCGAGTTCCGCAAGACCGACGACTACAGGAAGATCCTCGGCACCTACGGCCTCTCGGAAGCCAGCATCAAGGCAGCGGCGGATCGCAAGGTCGAGGATCTCTGCGCCGGCAAATAGGTTTCTGATCGACATCGTTCCGCCCGCCGGATGGTGGGCGGAGCTCCACGCCTGTTCAACCTCGTCGCGGAGCCTGCCGGATGGAGTGGCTGTCCTATCTGCCCGCCTTGTCGCGGGGCGCGCTGATCACCGCCGGGATCACCTTGGCGGCGATCGCGATCGGCGCCGTCGCGGCCTTCGCGGCCGGCATCGCCCGCGTCGAGGGCGGGCGCGTGCTGTCGCTGGTCGCGCTTTGCTACACCGAGCTCTTTCGCGGCACCTCGCTGCTCGTCCAGCTGTTCTGGTTCTACTACGCCCTGCCGCTCGTCGGGATCAGCTTCGAGCCGGTCGCCACCGGCATCCTGGTGCTCTCGCTGCATGTCGGCGCCTATGGCTCCGAGATCGTCCGTGGCGCGCTGCAATCGGTCTCGGTCCAGCAGCACGAGGCGGCGCGGGCGCTGAATTTCGGCCGCGCCCAGACGCTTCTCCACATCACCCTGCCGCAGGCGCTGGTCGAGATGATGCCGGCCTTCGGCAATCTCGCCATCGAGACGCTGAAGCTGTCCTCGCTGGTCTCGCTGATCTCGATCGCCGACCTGACCTTCCGGGCACAGTCGATCCGCAACCTCACCCTCGACAGCGCCGGCGTCTACAGCCTGACGCTGGTCGGCTACTTCGCGATGTCGCTGGTGCTGATGCTGATCATGCGGCTGATCGAGCGGCTGGTCCGGCGCGGCGCCGCCTTCCCGCGCGCGGCGCATTCGTGAGGGGCCGCGCATGATGTACGGCTTCGAATGGGATACGACGACGCCGCTGAGCTACGCGTCCTCGATCCTGCCGATCATCCTGATCGGCCTCACCGTGACCCTGCAGGCGGCCGCCGCCGGCTTTGCGATCGCACTGGTGCTCGGCCTCGTCTTCGCGCTGCTGAGGCGCAGCCGCTACACCGCCGTGTCCTGGACCACCGCCATCGTCGTCGAGTTCCTGCGCGACACCCCGCTGCTGGTGCAGCTCTTCTTCCTCTACTACGTGCTGCCGGATTACGGCATCACGCTGCCGGCCTTCCTCACCGGGGCACTCGCGCTCGGGCTGCAGTACTCGGCCTATACCTCCGAGGTCTATCGCGGCGGCATCGAGGCGGTGCCGCGCGGGCAATGGGAGGCGGCGACCGCGCTGAACCTCTCCCGGCTGCAGACCTATCGCGACATCGTCGTGCCGCAGATCGTGCCGCGCATCCTGCCGGCGATGGGCAACTACCTCGTCGCCATGATCAAGGAGACGCCGGTGCTCTCCGTCGTCACCGTGCTCGAGATGATGGGCCTGGCCAACATGATCGGCGAGCGCACCTTCGAATACCTCGTGCCGCTGACCCTGGTCGGCCTGATCTTCCTCCTCCTCACGCTGATCTGCTCGGCCGGTCTGCACCGGCTGCAGAAGGCGCTGCCGAAAGCAGGGATCCCGCTGCGATGACCGAAACCACTCAGGCGCCCATCATCGAATTCGCCGGCGTGACCAAGCGCTTCGGCGCCTTGACCGTGCTCGACGACTTCAACTTCAGCGTCGCCCGCGGCGAGAAAGTCACGCTGATCGGCCCGTCGGGCTCGGGCAAGTCGACGGTGCTGCGCATCCTGATGACGCTGGAGCCCTTCCAGGAGGGCCGGCTGACGCTTGCCGGCATGCCCTATCACGAGCCGAATGCCGGCGGCCCGTTCAAGGCCTCGGACGGGCATCTGCGCCAGATCCGCAGCCATGTCGGCATGGTCTTCCAGAGCTTCAACCTGTTCCCGCACATGACCGTGCTGCGCAATGTCGTCGAGGCGCCGCTGCGGGTGCTCGGCCTGCCGCGCGGCGAGGCCGAATGCCGGGCCGTCGACCTGCTCGCCATGGTCGGCCTCGCCGACAAGAAGGACCATTATCCCGCCCAGCTCTCCGGCGGCCAGCAGCAGCGCGTCGCCATCGCCCGCGCGCTCGCCATGCGGCCGCGCGTGCTGCTCTTCGACGAGCCGACCTCGGCGCTCGACCCGCAGCTCGTCGGCGAGGTGCTCTCGGTCATCCGCGGGCTCGCCAGCGAGCACGACCTCACCATGCTGCTGGTCACCCACGAGATGCGCTTTGCCCGCGAGGTCTCCGACCGGGTCTGCTTCTTCGACAAGGGCCGCATCTGCGAGCAGGGCGAGCCGGAACGCATCTTCAGCGCGCCGGAGCAGCCGCGTACCCGCGAATTCCTGGCCTCGGTGCTGGGCTGAAGGCGCGCCGAGTTTCTATCGGCGGCGCCCCGAACTTCCGAGACTGTCTCGGCACGCAACCGGCACTTCGAACACAGTCTCGTCAGCCTTCCGCCTAGCCTCGTCGTCAACCGAGGGAGGATGGTCATGAGCGCAGTGACGAGCACAGCGAGGCGAGAAGCTACGATCGCCAAACCGGCCGAGCATCCCGGCCTATCGCGCCTCTCCGATCGGCGCCTACTGCGGCAGCTCTCCTATATCGGCGGGCGCTGGACCGCCGCCGCGGATGGCGAGACCTTCCCGGTCACCGACCCCGCGACCGGCGCTCTCGTCGCACAGGTCGCAGCGCTCGGCACGACCGAAGCGACGCGGGCGATCGAGTCGGCTCACGCCGCTTTCCCGACATGGAAAGCGTTGCTGCCGCAGGAGCGTGCCGCGTTGCTGCGGCGCTGGCACGCGGCGATGCTGACGGCCGCCGAGGACCTCGCGCTGCTGATGACGCTGGAACAGGGCAAGCCGCTGGCGGAATCGCGCGGCGAGATCGCTTACGCCGCCGACTTCATCGCCTATTACGCCGAGGAAGCGCTGCGGGTGAATGCCGAGGGCGTGACCAGCCATCTCCCGGGTGCGCAGATGTCGCTGTCGCGCGAGCCGGTCGGCGTCGCCGCCTTGCTGACGCCGTGGAACTTCCCCTCGGCCATGCTGACGCGCAAGGCCGCGGCCGCGCTCGCCGCCGGCTGCACCATCGTCGCCCACCCCTCGTCGCATACGCCGCTCTCGGCGCTGGCGCTGGCCGAACTCGCCGACCGCGCCGGACTGCCGGCGGGCGTCTTCAACGTCGTCACCGGCGACGCCGCGCCGATCGCCGAGACCTATTGCGCCGACACAAGGGTGCGCGCCGTCAGCTTCACCGGCTCGACCGAGATCGGCCGGATCGTCGCCCGCAATGCAGCCGCGACGGTCAAGCGCGTGGTGATGGAGCTCGGCGGCCATGCTCCGCTGATCGTCTTCGATGATGCCGATCTCGACCGCGCCGTCGCGATCGCCATCGACGCCAAATTCGCGACCTCCGGCCAGGACTGCCTCGCCGCCAACCGGATCTATGTGCAGCGCGGCCTCTACGAGCGCTTCTGCGCCGCCTTCGCCGAGAGGACCTCGGCGCTGCGGGTCGGCGCTGGCCTGGAGGATGGCGTCGAGATCGGCCCGCTGATGCACGCCGCCGCCAGGCGCAAGGCCGAAGCCCAGATCACTGATGCTCTGGCGCGCGGCGCAAAGCGGCTGACGCCGGAGCGCGCCATGCCCGGCCCGCTCTTCCTGGCGCCGACCGTGCTCGCCGATGTGCCGGAGGAGGCGCTGATCATGCGCGAGGAGACCTTTGCGCCGGTCGCCGCCATCGCCCCCTTCGAAGGCGAGGACGAGGTCATCGCCCGCGCCAATGACAGCGAATACGGCCTCGTCGCCTATGTCGTGACTCGCGACGGTGCTCGCGCCGCCCGCCTGACCAGGGCACTCGACTACGGCATGGTCGCGGTCAACCGCGTCAAGATCACCGGCGCGCCGATCCCGTTCGGTGGGATGAAGCAATCCGGCCTCGGCCGCGAGGGCTCGCGCCACGGCCTCGAGGCCTTCACCGACCTCAAATATGTCTGCCTCGACCTGAACTGAGGCGCCTTTTTCCGCTTTCGCGAAGGATTACTCTGATGCTCGACCACCCCGCCCGCACCGACAACGAACTGGACGCCTGGGACCGCGACCACTTCTTCCATCCCTCGACGCATATGGGCCAGCATGCCCGCGGCGAGACGCCGAACCGCATCATCGCCGGGGGCGAGGGCGTCTATATCGTCGACCGCGACGGCAAGCGCAGCCTCGATGCCTTCGCCGGGCTCTATTGCGTCAATGTCGGCTATGGCCGGAAATCCATTACCAACGCGATCGCCGAGCAGGCGGCCAGGCTGCCCTATTACCATGCCTATGTCGGCCATGGCTCCGAGCCCTCGATCAGGCTCGCCAAGATGGTGGTGGAGCGCGCGCCGAAAGGCATGAGCCGGGTCTTCTTCGGGCTCTCGGGCTCGGACGCCAACGAGACCAATCTCAAGCTGGTCTGGTACTACAACAACGTCATGAAGCGGCCGGAAAAGAAGAAGATCATCTCGCGCTGGCGCGGCTATCACGGCTCGGGCGTGATGACCGGCAGCCTCACCGGCCTTGCCGCCTTCCACAACCTGTTCGACCTGCCCAAGGCGCCGGTCCTGCACACCGAGGCGCCCTACTATTACCGCCGCGAGGATCGCAGTCTCAGCGAGGAACAGTTCTCGCAGCACTGTGCCGACAGGCTTGAGGAGCTGATCCAGGCCGAAGGGCCGGAGACGATCGCGGCCTTCATTGGCGAGCCGGTGCTCGGCACCGGCGGCATCGTGCCACCGCCCGCCGGCTATTGGGCGAAAATCCAGGCTGTGCTCAGGAAATACGACATCCTGCTGATCGCCGACGAGGTCGTCACCGGTTTCGGCCGTCTCGGCAGCATGTTCGGCTCGGACCATTACGGCATCGAGCCCGACCTCATCACCATCGCCAAGGGCCTGACCTCGGCCTATGCGCCGCTCTCCGGCGTCATCGTGGCCGAGAAATTCTGGCGGGTATTGGAACAGGGTTCGGACGAGTTCGGCCCGATCGGCCATGGCTGGACCTATTCCTCGCATCCGCTCTGTGCAGCCGCCGGCGTCGCCAATCTCGAACTGGTCGACGAGCTCGACCTCGTGCGCAATGCCGGCGAGGTCGGCGCCTATTTCAACGCGGCGCTGAAGGACGCCGTTGGCGGCCACGCCTATGTCGGCGAGGTGCGCGGCGAGGGCCTGCTGGCAGCGGTTGAGTTCGTTCGCGACAGGGATGATCGCGTCTTCTTCGATCCTTCCGAAAAGGTCGGCCCACGCATCGCCGCCGCCCTGCTGGAACAGGGCGTCATCGCCCGCGCCATGCCGCAGGGCGACATCCTCGGCTTCGCGCCGCCGCTCTGCCTGACCAGGCAGGAGGCCGATCAGGTCGTCGACGCGACCCGGCGCGCCGTGGCCACGATCCTTTCGCACCAGTAGCCGACGTCAGCCGACATTACGGTCTCAGCTGCGCCTGCACCTCAGGCCGAACGCTTCGCTGGCTCGTTTGCGTCGAAGCGGCTCGGGACCGGGTCCAGTCCCAGCCGGTCACGCAGTGTCCCGTCGCGATACTCGCTGCGGAACAGACCGCGCTTGCGCAGGAGCGGGATGACCTCGCTGGCGAATATCTCGAACTGGGCCGACAGGATCGGCGGCATGACGTTGAAGCCGTCCGCCGCGCCGGAGGTGAACCAGTCCTCGATGATGCCGGCGATCTGCTCCGGGGTTCCGGTCGCGGTGAAATGGCCGCGCGCGCCGGCGAGGCTATGCAGCAGGCCGCGCAATGTCGGCCGCTCGCGCGCGACGAGCGCGGTGATCGACTGCGCCCGGCTGCGGGAGGCCTGCACCTGCGCCGGATCGGGAAAATCGTCGACGGACAGAACCTGGTCGAGCTTCAGATGCGAGAAATCGTGGCCGCCGAAGCGGCCTGACAGCCTTGCCAGCCCGACGCTGGGGTGTGACAGCTCGTTCAACTCCTCCCAGACCCGCTTCGCCTCCGCTTCGGTCGAGCCGATCGCGGCGCTGAGGCCCGGCAGGATGACGATCTGGTCCGGGCCGCGGCCGAGCGTGCGCGCCTGCGTCTTGACGTCGGCATAGAAGGCGATCGCGCTCTCCTTGCTGAGATGGGCGGTGAAGATCGCCTCGGCATAGCGGGCGGCAAAGGCGCGGCCGTCGGTCGAGGCGCCAGCCTGGACGAAGACCGGCCGCCCCTGCGGCGAGCGCGGGATGTTGAGCGCTCCGGCGACGTTGAAATGGCTGCCGCGATGCTCAGCACGCCGGACACGATCCGGCAGGGCATAGATGCCGGCATCGCGATCGTCGACGATCGCGTCTGCGGCCCAGCTGTCCCAGAGCCTGGACACCGCCTCGACGAAATCATGGGCGCGCGCATAGCGCTGGTCGATGCCGACCTGCGCCTCCTGGCCGAAATTGACGGCGGCCCCCGGCGCCCAGGAGGTCACGATGTTCCAGCCGACGCGTCCGCCGCTGAGATGGTCGAGCGAAGCGAATTGCCGGGCGAGATTGTAGGGTTCGTTATAGGTCGTCGAGGCCGTCGCGATCAGCCCGATACGCTCGGTCAATGCAGCGAGCGCGCCGAGCAGTGTCAGCGGCTCGAGCTCGCCGCGGGCGGCATGGGCAACCTCTTCGCCCAGCGCCAGCGCATCGGCGAAGAAGATCGAATCGAGCTTGGCTGCTTCGGCCGCGAGCGCAAGGTCGCGATAATAGGTGAGATCGCTCAGCGCCCTCTTCGTCGACGATGGATGGCGCCATGCCGTCTCGTGATGACCGCGGCCATGGATGAAGAGGTTGAGATGCAGCTCGCGTGACATGGCCGGTCCACTTGGAAAGAGGGAGCTCTAGAAAGCGTCGGAGACACCGAGCGCCGCGAGCAGATCGCCGCGCAGCGCCTCGAAATGCGGATCCTTGAGACGCGGATGCGCCAGTGCGACCGGCCGGTCGACGATGATGCGGCCATCGTCCATCACCAGCACGCGGTCAGCGAGCTTGATCGCCTCGTCCACGTCGTGGGTGACCAGCAGCACGGTCGGCTGATGTTGCCGGATCAGCCGGAAGAGCAGTTCGTGCATCTTGATCCGGGTCAGCGCGTCGAGCGCACCGAACGGCTCGTCGGCCAGGAGCAGGCGCGGCTGGCGCACCAGCGAGCGCGCCAGCGCCACGCGCTGCTGCTCGCCGCCGGAGAGTGCATTCGGCCAGGCGCTCTCGCGTCCGGCCAGGCCGACATCGCTGAGCGCACCCCGCCCGCGATCGTCCGCATCCGAGGCACGCAGGCCGAAGACGACGTTCTGCAGCACGGTCTTCCACGGCAGCAGCCGAGAGTCCTGGAAGAGTACCGAGCGATCGGCAGGGACGTTGATCCGGCCTTCGCCCTCGACGCCGTCGTCGAGCCCGGCGATGGCGCGCAGCAGCGTGCTCTTGCCCGAACCGCTCTTGCCGATCAGCGCGACGAACTCGCCCGGCGCGAAATCGAGCGAGACATCGCTCAGCACGCTGCGGCCCGAGAAGCGACGCGTGACGCCGCGCAGGCTGACGGCGGCGGGTTCACCGGCCGGCGGCAGACGCAGCGGGTGTGCCGAAGCGTTCATGACGCCAGCGCCTTGCGATAGGACAGCGCCTTGCGCTCCCAAGCCCTGACAGCGAAATCGGAGCCGAGCCCGAGGATGGCGTAGATCGCGAGGCCGACGACGATGATGTCGGTCTGGCCGAAATCGCGGGCGCGGTTCATCAGGTAGCCGATGCCCTCGGTGGTGTTGATCTGCTCGAGCACGACGAGCGCCGTCCAGCAGGTGGTCACGGCGAGCCGGAGGCCGGTGAAGAAGCCAGGCAGCGCTCCGGGCAGCGCGACTTCGCGCAGGAAGGCGCCGCGGGAGATCCCGACGCTGCGAGCGAGCTCGACATGGCGGATATCGATCCCGCGCAGCGCCGCATGCGTATTGATGTAAATCGGCACCAGGACGCTGGAGGCGATCAGCGCGATCTTCATCGCCTCACCGATGCCGAGCCAGAGGATGGCGAGCGGGATCAGGGCCAGGGTCGGCACGGCGCGCTTGATCTGTACCAGCCCGTCGAGCGAGGCCTCGCCGATCCGGCTGAGGCCGGCGGCCAGCGCCATCGCGAGGCCGATCGCGACGCCGATGCCGAGCCCGAGATAGGCCCGCTTCGCCGACGCAAGGAAATGATCGGCCAAGGTGCCGTTGCGCAGGAGCTCGAAGCCGGTCAGTACCGCGGTCGAGGGCGCCGCGAGGAAGCGGGGCGAAAGCCAGCCCAGGGCGGAAGCGATTTCCCAGATGACGACCAGCGCGACCGGGCCGAACAGGATCGCGCCCGGCGGCAGCCGGCCGGGTGCCAGCTTCGGTAGGCGGCCTGCAGGCGTTCCAGCCGAGTGCGCAGCCGCCACGTCAGCTTGAAGCTCGGGAGCATAAGTGACGATGCTCATGGCACTCCTTCCATCCGAAGCGGGGCGTCGGTTGGTCTTGCTCAGTTGATCTTGGCGGAGATGACGTCGTCGAAGCGCAGATCGAATTCCTCGCGCGCATCGAGGCGCTTCGGCAGGTCCCCGGCCTCGTAGATCACGTCGATCAGCGCCTGCTGCTTGGCGATCAGGCTGGCCAGCACGGGGAACTCGTAAGCTCCCTCCGATCCGACGATCTTGCGCCCGTCTTCGGGCTTCAGGTTCTGGCGCTTGACGTAATAGGCGTCGACCCAGGCCTCGACATTGGCATGCGACCAGCGGCTGGCATCGATCCAGCCCGCGACGAACTCGCGGATCGCCGCCGCCTTCGCCGGATCGTCGAGTGCCTTCTTGCTCGCATAGAGATAGGTCAGGCTCTTGGGCAGGCGATCATTCTGCTCCTTCGGCAGCGCGCTTGCGCCCCGATCCGCGAAATCGGCGAGATAGCGCGAGAAGTGCGGTTCATTGAGCGCCGCGACATCGACCTGGCCGGTGCGGATCGCATCAGGGAAATCGGCCGCCCGCAGCGGCACGAGCTTGACGTCCTTGCGTGTCAGCCCGGCGAGCTTGAGCGCATTCAGGACGAAAGGCTGGCGCCCGGTGCCCTCGCCATAGGCGATGCTCCTGCCCTTCAGCTCCTCGAGGCTGCCGATCTTGAGGCCCGGCCGGACCGCGAGGAAGTAATCGGTCTCGGAGGAGACCCGCGCGGCAACGATCGGGATCTTCTCACCGGCAGCATGCGCCTGGATCGGCGGCGTGTTGCCGACGGTGGCAAGATCGAGCGCACCGGCTCGGAAAGCTTCCAGGATCGCCGGCCCGCCGAGGAAATTGGCGTAGGTCACCGCGCTCGACAGTTTGGCCTGCACGCCGGAAGCCCGGATCAGCGTCTGCAGGGCCTCGTTCTGATCGGCCACGACCAGCTTCGTCCCTGCAGGGATCTGTCTCGGCAGCGGGCTCTGCGCCTTCGCGCTGCCGGCCGCGGTGGCCAGGAGCGGCATCAGCAGGGTCGTCGCCAGCAGCGCACGGCGGTCGATCTCGATACGTTTCGAAGGCTCGGTCGCGTCGACCATGGTCGTCCCTTTCGCCCAATCCGGCCTCGAACTGTGTCGAGCCGCCGGGTGGTCGAATTCTGCGAAAGGATCGTTCGTTAAGTCAAACGAACGTTCTTTTTAATATACTGCGCTGTCGCGAAGAATTTTCCGACCTTGTGGCGCGGCGCTAGAACGAACGCGTCGTGCATCCGAGATGGCCTGACGATCACAACCCAGGATTGGGCCTTGTCGGCACGCCGGAGAGATTCGGCTGTAGATCGCCGCGCATCGCCGTTGCGGTCCCGTCGCGGCGTGCTGGCGCCAGCGAACGAGTGCAGTAAGATTTCAAGCGATACGCAGGGGCTTGGCCCGGGCACAGGACGGCATGATGTTTCTTTTCGACGGTCTCGACGAAGCCAGAGTGACCATCCTGCTGGCTCACGGAGCCGGCGCCCCGATGGACTCGCCATCGATGACCGCAACCGCCAAGGCCCTGGCCAGCGCAGGCTTTCGCATCGCGCGGTTCGAGTTCGACTATATGGCGGGTAGGCGGACGAACGGGCATCGCGCGCCGCCGCCGCGCGCCGAAAAGCTGAATCCGCAATACCTCGCCGCCATCGACGCGCTCAGCGCCAAAGGCCCCCTCATCATCGGTGGCAAGTCGATGGGCGGCCGCGTGGCGAGCATGGTCGCCGACGAGCTCTTCGAGGCGGGGCGGGTCCATGGGCTCATATGTCTCGGCTACCCCTTTCATCCACCCGGCAAGCCGGAGCAGCTCAGAACGGCTCACCTTGCCGATCTGAAGACGCCAACGCTCATTGCGCAGGGGACGCGGGACGAATTCGGCACCCGGGACGAAGTGTCGACCTACACACTGTCTCCGCGGATCGAGCTCTTATGGCTTGAGGACGGCGATCACGACCTGAAGCCACGAAAGAACATCTCCGGCTTTTCGACCGCTGACCATCTCAAGACGATGGCCGAGACAGTCTCGGCATGGGCCGAGCGCGTGGTGCGCGCGGCTGGCTAGGCGCCCCCGGAGCAAACCCGCGAAACGAGCATTGGCCACTGGTCTTGCGGCGATATCGGAACGCAGTTCACGCCTCGAACGCGCCGGCATCGAAGGCACCGCGCGTGCGGTGCACGACATCGAGGAAGGCGTTGATGATGCGGCTGGTCTGCCGCTGCTTCAGCACGACCACATGCGCGTAGGTATAGACCTCCGCCCCCTCGATCGGGATCAGGCTCAGGGTCTTGTCCGGCACGAACTCTGCCTCCGAGACGTAGCTGATGCCGAGACCGCGGATCACGGCTTCGCGGACGGCCTCGCGACTGCCGATCTCCATCACGAGATGCGGTTTGGTTCCTGTCCTGGCTAATGCTGTCTCAAAGGCCCGCCGCGTCGTCGACCCCTGTTCGCGCACGATCATCGGCTCGCCCTCCAGCTCCGGCAGCTGGACGCTGCGGCGCCCCGCCAGGCGATGATCGCGCCGCACGAACACCGCGACCGGATGGCGGCGATAAGGGATAGTCAGGAGCCGGTCGTCCTCGTCGATATAGGCGAGGACCGCGACGTCGCAGCGATAGCTGGCGAGATCGTCGAGCACCTCGGTCGAGTTGCCGATCTTCACCGCCAGCTCGATGCCCGGATAGGCCTGGTTGAAGGCGGCGAGCATCTCGGTGACGTGGAAGGGCCCAACCGCGCCGATCGAGAGCCGGCCGGTCCTGAGCTCACGTGACTCCGTCAGGAAGGCGAGCGCCTCGGCCTCCTCGGCAAAGAGGCGCGTGGTGATGGCGAGCAACTCGCGCCCTGTATCGCTCAGTTCGCGCCGCCTCCCCCGCTTGACGAAGAGCTCGACGCCGAACTCCTCCTCCAGCGCGCCGACCTGCGCCGTCAGGGTCGGCTGGCTGATGTTGAACGCCTCGGCCGCGGCGTTGAAACCGCCGGCATTCGCGACATTGTGGAAGGATCTGAGCTGAGTGTAACGCATAGATAATTGCTATCCATTCGGATCAAAAAATCAATTTGTTATGAGATCAGAGGTCTGTGAGCATCCTCGCAATGAAGCCGGCAAGGCGCATTGCGAGGGATGGACCGCATGAACTGGGCTTACTGGAATCCCGTGAAGATCCGGTTCGGCAACGGGCTGCTCGACGAGGTCGCCGGGCTGATCGGCAAGCGGCGCTGGGCCCTCGTCACCTATGACCAGCCGCTCTTTCGCGAGTTCTCCGCCCGGCTGACGGCGGTCGCGGGTGCGCCGGTCGTGTCGATCACCAACATCGAGACCAATCCGGATTGCGCCGATCTCGCCGAGTCCTGCCGCCAGTTCGGCGCGGCCGAGCCGGCCGAGGTCATCGTCGCGCTCGGCGGCGGCTCGATGATCGATGCGGCAAAGGTGCTGGCGGCCAGCGACGGCGATTTCGAGACGGTGCGCCGCCACCTGACCGAGAAGACGCCGCTCGACGAGGCCGCGATCATCCCGATTATTGCCGTGCCGACCACAGCCGGCACCGGCAGCGAAGTTACCTCCTGGGCGACGGTCTGGGACGCCGCCAATGGCAGCAAGTATTCGCTCGCCCATCCCCGGCTCTATCCTGAGACCGCGGTGCTCGACCCTGCCTTGACGGTCGGCGCGCCACGCGGGCTTACGCTGGCGACCGGGCTCGATGCCCTCTCCCACGCGCTGGAGAGCATCTGGAACGTCAACGGCAATCCGGTCTCGGCCAATTACGCGGTCGAGGCCGCCCGCGAGATCATCGAGACGCTGCCGCGCCTGCTGGAGCGCCTCGACGATGTCGAGCTCAGGGCCCGGCAGATGCGCGCCAGCCTGCTGGCGGGCCTTGCCTTCTCCAACACCAGGACGGCGCTCGCCCACAACATCTCCTACGACATCACTCTGAAGAGCGGCACGATCCACGGCATCGCCTGCTCCTTCTCGCTGCCGATGGTGATGCGCTGGGCGATGGGTGCGCAGCCGCAATGCGACGCGGCGCTGCGCCGGGTCTTCGGCCCCGACCTCGAAGCCGGCGCCGAGCGGCTCGGCACCTTCCTCAGGGATCTCGGCGTCGCGACCGATCCTTCCGCCTATGGCGTCTCGGCCGGCGAATGGAACCGTCTGGTCGGCAAGGCGCTCGAAGGCGAGCGCGGCCGCAACTTCATCGGCAGACAGGCGGCCATGGCCGCCTGAAATCAAGACGGGCAACGACGCCCGCAACGGTTCACACGGCAGATCAAAAGATCGCCCGATCATCTTGGGAGGATGACATGAACAACACGCGTCGCACGATACTCAAAGGGTCACTGGCCGCTGGAGCACTGCTGGCGGCGCCGGCCCTGGTCCGGGCTCAGACGAAACTGGTCCGCGTCGGGCTGATCCCGTCCGAGGATTCGCGGGCGATGCTGGAATCGAGCGCCCAGCTCCTCGCCGCGCTCCAGAAGAATCTCGGCATCCCCGTCCAGGGCTTCGTCGCCTCGGACTATAACGGCGTGATCGAGGCGATGCGCTCGAACCATGTCGACGTCGCCTATCTCGGCCCGTTCTCCTATGTGCTCGGCACCACGGTCGCAGCCATCGAGGCCTTCGCGACCGCCGAGACGGCCAAGTCGAGCCGCAGCTATTATCGCAGCCAAATCATCGCGCGGAAGGATAGCGGCATCGGCGAATGGAAGGACCTGAAGGGTCGCACCTTCGCCTTCGTCGATCCGTCCTCGACCTCAGGCCACCTCTTCCCGAAGGCCGGGCTGATGAAGCTTGGCTTCGATCCCGAGAAGGATTTCGGCCGCGTCCTCTTCACCGGCTCGCACGATGCCAATGCGCTCGCCGTCGCCAACAAGCGCGTCGATGCCGCGACGATCGCCGACCGCATCCTCGATGCGGCCGTGCAGAAGAAACTGGTCGATCGCGCCGACATCCATGTCGTCTGGGAGTCGGACCCGATCCCGGAATCGCCGACCTGTTGGCGCAAGAACCTGCCCGAGGATCTGAAGACGAACATCAAGTCGGCCTTCCTGAACATCCGGGACATCACCTGGGCCGACCAGGGCAAGCTCAACCGCTTCGTCGAGACCAATGACCAAGCCTACGACATCATTCGCGAGACCGCGAAGGTGCTGAAGCTCGATCTCACCAAGATGAAGTAGTCGCGGAACGCGACCGGCGGAGGAAGCGGCATGATCAAGATCGAAGGGCTGAGGAAGTCCTATGCGGGCCGCCCGGTCCTGCAGGGCATCGACCTCAGCGTCAAAGCCGGCGAGTTCCTCGTCGTGCTCGGCCCCAGCGGCGCCGGCAAGTCGACGCTGCTGCGCTGCATCAACGGGTTGGCTGAGCCCGACGCCGGGCGGACCGTCATCGACGGCAAGGTGCTCGACCTGAAGCGCGGCGCTGCCGGCAAGCGACCGGTGGCGATGATCTTCCAGCACCACAATTTGGTGAAGCGCCTGTCGGTGCTGAAGAACGTGCTCGTCGGCCGGATGGCCGGCCTGTCGTCCTTCCTCTCGATGCTGCAGCTCTTTCCGAAAGAGGATGTCGCGATCGCGATGGACTGTCTGGCCCGGGTCGAGCTCGCCCAGAAGGCGAATTCGCGCGGCGACCAGCTCTCCGGCGGCGAGCAGCAGCGCGTCGGCATCGCCCGGGCGCTGGCACAGCAGCCGGCGGTGATCCTCTGCGACGAGCCGGTGGCGAGCCTCGATCCCAAGACCTCGCGCATCGTGCTCGGCTACCTCAAGGCGATCTGCAAGGAGGAAGGGATCGCGGTGATCTGCAACCTCCACCAGGTCGACTACGCCGTCGAGTTCGGCGAGCGCATCGTCGGCCTGAGCGGCGGCCGGGTGATCTTCGACGACACGCCCGACCAGCTCACCTCCGAGATCGTCCACCAGATCTATCCGGGCCTCGAAGACCCCGGCATCAGCCGCGTCCTCAAGCCTCGTCCGGCCAGCCAGCCCGTGCTGGCGCCGATGATCGCCACCGCAACCGCCTGACGGGGAGCAAGCACATGTCGTTCGGAACGCTGCAACTCGTCATCCGCCCGCCGCAGGGACGCTTCGGCTGGTGGGGCGTCGGCTTCGTCACGCTCGCCGCACTGGTCTTCCTGTGGTGGGCGGCGGTCGGCTCCCAGATCAACGCCAACAACCTCTGGAACGGCATCCCCTATATGTGGGACTTCCTCGTCCGGATGGTGCCGCCCAATCCGGAATTCCTCGAACGGCTGTGGCGGCCGGCGCTGGAGAGCCTGCAGGTCGCGGTCTGGGGCACTTTGCTCAGCGTCGTCATCGCCCTGCCGGTCTGCTTCTTCGCGGCGCGCAACCTCAGCCCGAGCCCGGTCGTCTTCCATGCGACGCGGCAATTGCTCAACTGCATGCGCGGCATCAACGAGATCATCCTGGCGCTGATCTTCGTCGCCGCAATCGGGCTTGGCCCCTTCGCCGGCGTGCTGGCGCTCGCCATCCATGGCGCCGGCATGCTCGGCAAATTCTTCGCCGAGGCGATGGAGGATATCGACGAGGGGCCGCTGGAGGCCTTCCGCTCGGCCGGCGTCGGCCCGTTCAAGACCTTCTTCTTCGGCGTGCTGCCGCAGGTCCTGCCGGCGTGGCTCGGGACGATCTTCTACCGGCTCGAGACCAATGTCCGCCAGTCGACAGTGCTCGGCATGGTCGGGGCCGGCGGCATCGGCTTCGAACTCGTCTCCTCGATGAAGCTCTTCAAGTACCAGGACACCGCGACCTGCATCCTCGTGATCCTCGCCATGGTCCTGATCGCCGATCTGGTCTCGTCCCGCGTCCGCGCCCTGATCCGCTGATCGGCGCCGACCCAAGGAGTTTGACATGAACATGCATTCGAAGCTTGGCGCCGACGTCGTCGCCAATGGCCGCAGCTATGCCCGCCCGGTTCGCCCGACGGTGGTGATCTGCATGGACGGCTCGGAGCCGGCCTATATCGAAGCCGCCAGCGCCAGGGGGCTGACGCCGAATCTCGATCGGATCATGAAGGCGGGGGCGAGCACGCACGCCTATTCGGTGATCCCGAGCTTCACCAACCCGAACAACCTCTCGATCATCACCGGGCGCCCGCCGGCGGTCCACGGCATCGCCGGCAACTTCTTCTATGACCGCGAGGCCAGGGAAGAGGTGATGATGAACGATGCCCGCTTCCTGCGCGCCCCGACCATCCTCGCCGAGTTCCAGAAGGCCGGCCTCAAGGTCGCGATGGTCACCGCCAAGGACAAGCTGCGCACCTTGCTCGGCAAGGGCCTCGACTTCTCGGCAGGCACCGCGATCGCCTTCTCCTCGGAGAAGGCCGACAAGGCGAACCGGAGCGAGAATGGCATCGACGACGTGCTCGGCTTCGTCGGCCTGCCGGTGCCGTCGGTCTATTCGGCCGACCTTTCCGAGTTCGTCTTCGCCGCCGGCGTCAAGCTGCTCGAGGGCTTCAAGCCGGATCTGATGTACCTCTCGACCACCGACTATGTGCAGCACAAGGCGGCGCCGGGGTCGCAGATGGCGGACAGCTTCTACGCCATGTTCGACACTTACGTCGGCAAGCTCGATGCGCTCGGCTGCACGCTGGTGATCACCGCCGATCACGGCATGAACGACAAGCATCTGCCCAATGGCGAGCCTGATGTCGTCTATCTGCAGAGCCTGATGGACGAGTGGTACGGCCGCGGCACCATGCGGGTGATCCTGCCGATCACCGACCCTTACGTCGTGCATCATGGCGCGCTCGGCTCCTTCGCCACGGTCTATCTGCCCGAGGGCGCCAGCCAGGAAGAAGTCGCGGCCCGCATCTCCGGCCTCGACGGCATCGCTTTGGCGGTGACCGCGGCCGAGGCCTGCGAACGCTTCGAACTGCCGGCCGACCGGATCGGCGACGTGGTCGCGATCTCGACCCGGCAGAAGGTGATCGGCACGTCGCCCGACCGGCATGATCTCTCCGGCCTGACCGAACCCTTGCGCTCGCATGGCGGCATCACCGAGCAGCGCGTGCCGATGATCGCCAATCGGCCGATCACCGTCCCGGAAGGCCGCATTCTGCGCAATTTCGACGTCTTCGACGTCGCCCTCAACCTGGTGCACTGACGATGAACGCGACCGTGAAGCCGCCGGTGCGGCGCGAGGCGATGCGCATCGCCGGCAAGCTGGTCTCGACCGAGGACATGGTCGAGGTCCGCAACCCTTATGACGACAGCGTGGTCGGGCTGATCCCTGCCGCCCGACCCGAGCATATTCGCGAGGCCTTCGCCAAGGCCAAGGCGTTCAAGCCGAAGCTCTCGCGCTATGAGCGCCAGCGCATCCTGCAGAAGACCGCCGAACTCCTGTTCGCCCGCAAGGAGGAGTTCGCCCGGCTGATCACCGCCGAGGCTGGCCTGTGCTGGAAGGATTCGCTCTACGAGGCCAGCCGCGCCTATGACGTCTGGTCCTTCGCGGCCCAGCTCACCATCAAGGACGATGGCGAGATGTTCTCCTGCGACATCTCGCCGAACGGCAAGGCCCGCAAGATCTTCACCACGCGCCAGCCGCTGCTCGGGGTGATCTCGGCGATCACCCCGTTCAACCACCCGCTCAACATGGTCAGCCACAAGCTGGCGCCAGCGATCGCGACCAATAACCGCCTGGTGCTGAAGCCGACCGAGCTGACGCCGCTGACGGCGCTGGCGCTCGCCGACGTGCTCTACGAGGCCGGGCTGCCGCCGGAGATGCTCTCGGTCGTCACCGGCAATCCCTCGACCATGGGCGATGCGATGATCACCGATCCCGATGCGGACCTGGTGACCTTCACCGGCTCGGTCCGGGTCGGCAAGCACATCGCCGCGACCGCCGGCTACAAGCGCATCGTGCTCGAGCTCGGCGGCAACGACCCGCTGATCGTCATGGAGGACGCCGATCTCGACAAGGCGGCCGAGCTCGCGGTCACCGGCGCAACCAAGAACTCGGGCCAGCGCTGCACGGCGGTGAAGCGCATCCTGGTGGTTGAGAGCGTCGCCGACGCCTTCTCCAAGCTCGTCGTCGAGAAGGCCAAGAAGCTCAAATGCGGCGATCCGATGGACCCGGCGACCGATGTCGGCACCGTCATCAACGCCCGCTCGGCCGCACTCTTCCAGACCCGCGTCGACGATGCCGTGAGGAAGGGCGCCGAAGTGCTCTACGGCAAGCGCGCCGAGGGCGCCCTCTTCCACCCGACCGTAGTCGACAAGATCCCCCACACCTGCGAGCTCGTGCACGAGGAGACCTTCGGCCCGGTCATCCCGATCATCCGCGTGCCCAACGACATCGCGGAGGTGATCGCGATCTCGAACTCGACTGCCTATGGCCTGTCGTCCGGCATCTGCACCAACCGCTTCGACTACATCCAGCGCTTCGTCGCCGAGCTTGAGGTCGGCACGGTCAATCTCTGGGAGGTTCCGGGCTACCGCATCGAGATGTCGCCCTTCGGCGGCATCAAGGACTCCGGCCTCGGCTACAAGGAGGGCGTCGTCGAGGCGATGAAGTCCTTCACCAACGTCAAGACCTGGTCCCTGCCCTGGGCGGCGTGACCCTCTCGGCCGGGGCGACCCCGAAAAGCACGACGTCCCGAGTCTTGGCGCGAAACCCGGGACGCGCCATCACAAGATTGGCCGGCGCAAGACCGGCTGCAGATTCGGGATTTGCAACATGCGGTTAGGCGTCATCGCCGACGTACACGGCAACCTGCCGGCTCTCGAGGCCGTGCTTGCCAGGCTCGCCGGGCTCTCTGTCGATCGGATTGTCAATCTCGGCGACTGCGCCTCGGGTCCGCTCTGGCCGGCTGAGACCGTGCGGCTCCTGCGCGCCAGCACGATGAGCCATGTCCGCGGCAATCATGACCGGGCCCTTGGCGCGGCGTCTCCGGAAGGCCTCGGCGCCTCCGACAGCTTCGCCTGGCGAGACCTCGATGCCGAGGCGCGGGGCTGGCTCGCCGGCCTGCCGTTCGAGCTCGAGATCGGCGGGGCACGCTGCTTTCACGCCAGCCCGAAAGACGACGACACCTATCTCCTCGACGAGATCGAGGACGGGCGCCTGGTGGCCGCTCGCCCGGAAACGGTCGAGGCGCTGATCGGTGCCGCCGGTTCTGGTGTGATCCTGTGCGGGCACAGCCATCAGGCGCGCCTGCTGCGGCTCGACAACGGCATCGTCGTGGTCAACCCCGGCAGCGTCGGCAATCCGGCCTATCACGCCACCGAGCCGAGCATCCATGTCTCGGAGAGCGGCGCGCCGCATGCCCGCTTCGCTGTTGTTGCGATGGCGGATGCGGTCGAGATCGAGCATCACGCCGTCGCCTATGACTGGAACGGTGCAGCCCGGCGTGCAGAAGCCAACGGCCGGACTGATTGGGCCCATGCCTTGCGAACCGGGCGGTCGCTGTCGTCGCGATAGCACGGTCCCTGCGCGCCACCTGCTGGCGACGGCACACCGCCGAAAGCAGGCTGTAGCCTGGCATTCATTCGGCAGCGTCGGAGCCGCCGGAGTCGGAACGGCACTCCGGCCCGAGACCGCTCGCCCCGATGCCGTTGACGAAGAGGCCGATCGTCTCGCGGGCGATGTGCTCGACCGAGAGCGGTCCGGCGGGATCGTGCCAGCGGGCGATCCAGCTCAGCGCGCCCGCCGCCGCGAAGGCGAGCAGCTTGGGATCGCAGGCGCGGATCGAGCCGTCGGCGATACCGGCTTCGATCAGGCCGCGGAAGCGCTTGTCGATCTTGCCCTTGAGGGCGCGCAATTCCTTGCGCGTCTCGGCCGGCAGGGGATCCTCGCCGACGAGGATGAGGCAGCGCCCGAACTCCTCGGTGACGATATGGGCGTATTCGGTCCAGAGCACGATCAGCCGCTCGAGCCCGCTGCCGCCGCTGCGCCTCGCCTGCGCCGAGGCAGCGGCGGCATCGAGCCGCTCCAGTCCGATCCGCACGCATTCGAACAGGATCTCGTCCTTGCTGCGGACATAGTGGTAGATCGTCGGCTTGGTGACGTTCAGCCGCTCCGCGACATCGTCGAGCGAGGTCCGGTGGAACCCTTGCTCGCTGAAGGCCTGCGCCGCGACGCGCAGCACAGCCTCGCGCTTGAGGGCGCGCTCGTGCTCGCGCTGCGCCGGCGTCTTCCAGAGGGCTGTCGCCATGTCCGGCTCAGGCCCGCTCGATCGCGAGTGCGATGCCCTGGCCGCCGCCGATGCACATCGTCACCAGCCCGTAGCGGCCACCAGTGCGCGCGAGCTCATAGGCCGCCTTCAGCGTGATGATCGCGCCGGTCGCGCCGACCGGGTGGCCGAGCGCGATCGCGCCGCCATTGGGATTGACCTTGGCTGGATCGAAGCCGAGTTCCTTGGCGACGGCGCAAGCCTGCGCGGCGAAGGCCTCGTTCGACTCGATCACGTCGAAATCGCCGAGCGAAAGCCCGGTGCGCTTGAGCAGCGCCTGCACCGCCGGCACAGGGCCGATGCCCATCACGCCGGGCTCGACGCCGGCATGGGCATAGCCGACGATACGGGCGAGCACCGGCTTGCCCTCGCGGCCGGCGCGGCCTTCCTCCATCAGCACCATGGCGGCAGCGCCGTCATTGATGCCCGAGGCGTTGCCGGGCGTCACCGTGCCGTCCTTCTTGAAGGTCGGGCGCAAGCCCTTGAGCGTCTCCGCCGTGGTGCCCGGCTTGGGATGCTCGTCGGTGTCGAAGCTGATGGTGTCGCGACCCTTGCGGACTTCGACCGGCAGGATCTGCTCGCGGAAGCGGCCGTTCTTGATCGCCTCGGCGGCGCGGCGCTGGCTCTCGGCTGCGAACTCGTCCTGCGCCTCGCGGTCGATGCCATAGCGCTCGGCGACGTTCTCGGCGGTGATGCCCATGATGCCGTTGCCGAACGGGTCGGTCAGGATGCCGGTGAGATGGTCGCTGGCGACCGTGTCGCCCATGCGCTGGCCGAAGCGGGCCGTCGAGAGCAGATGCGGCGCCCGGCTCATCGTCTCCGCGCCGCCGGCGACGGCGGTGTCGCAGTCGCCGAGCATGATCGCCTGCGCCGCGGAGACGATCGCCTGCACTCCGGAGCCGCAGAGCCGGTTCAGCGTCATTGCCGGAACCTCGACCGGAATGCCCGCGTCGATGGCTGCGATGCGGGCGAGATAGGCGTCCTTGGATTCGGTCAGGATGACGTTGCCGAACACGACATGGCCGACCTCCGAAGCCGGCAGCTCGGCCCGGCGCAGCGCCTCGCCGACGCAAGCTGCGCCGAGCGCGGTCGGCGCATGGCCGGACAGCGCCCCGCCGAAGGTTCCGATCGCGGTACGCACGCCCGCGGTGATGACGACATGACGGCTCATGGAACTCTCCTTCAGGCTGGTTCGGCCTGCCGCTCGGGCTTGTACAGGCCCTCGATCTCGGCGGCATATTTTTTTGCGATGTTGGCGCGGCGCACCTTCATCGTCGCGGTGACCTCGTCATCGTCATGGTCGAGTTCCTTGACGAGGAGGTGGAAGCGCTTGAGCTGCGCCACCGGCGCAAGCTGGCTGTTCGCCCGCTCGATCTCGGCGGAGACCAACTCGCGCACGCGCTCATGCTCCGCGAGGCTGCGGAAATGGGTGAAGGCGATGCGGTTCTCCTCGGCCCATTTGCCGACGGTCTCGGCATCGATCTGGATCAGGGCGGAAGGGTAGCGGCGCCCGTCGGCGACGACGATGCACTCCTTGATGAAGGCGCTGCCCTTCACCGTGTTCTCGATCTCCGAGGGGCTGAGATTCTTGCCGCCGGCGGTGATCATGATGTCCTTGAGCCGGTCGACGATCCGAACCTGTCCGGCCTCGATCACGGCGACGTCGCCGGTGTGGAGCCAACCCTCGCGCAGCACGCCAGCCGTCGCCTCGGGATTGCGGAAATAGCCTTCGAAAACGATGTCGCCGCGCAGCAGCAGCTCGCCCTGATCGCCGAGCTTGAGCTCGGTGCCCGCGACGGCCTCGCCGACTGAAGCAGGTAGCAGGTGCTCGCGGCGCTGGCCGACTGACATGCCCGAGGTCTCGGTCAGGCCGTAGACCTCGACCAGCGGCACGCCGAGGGTGCGGAAGAACTGCACGATGCGCGGCGGGATCGGTGCCGCGCCGGTCAGCGCGACCTTGGCCTTGCGCAGGCCGATGAAGTTCTGCAGCGCCCGGAAGATGACGAGGTGGTAGAAGCCCGCGATCGCCTTCTCGCGCAGGCTGCGTACCGCCTTCGGCTTGGTCGCGAAGGGCTCGCAGGCGGCAAGGCCGGCCTCGAACAGGGCCCGGCGCCAGCCGCCGGCCTCTATCAGCTTGATGTGGATCGCGGCGTGCAGCTTCTCCCAGATGCGGGGGACGCCGAGGAAAAGAGTCGGCGCGATCTCGCGCAGGTCCTCCTGCACGGTGCGGATCGACTCGCCGAAGGAGACGCAGGAGCCTGAATAGATCGGCGCCATCGTGCTCAGCATCTGCTCGGCGACATGGCAGAGCGGCAGATAGGACAGGTTGGTCGTCGTGGCATCGTAGCCGAGCCGCTCGACGACGCCGGCCGCCTGGGCGCGCATGTTGCGATAGCTCAGCATCGCGCCCTTGGGCTTGCCGGTCGAGCCGGAGGTATAGACCATCAGGCCGATATCGGCCGGCGTCTGCGCGGCGAGGCAAGATTCGACCAGCCCGGGAAGCTTCGCCTCGTGCTCGGCGCCGAGCCGCAGCACCTCGGCGAAGGCGACGACCAGTTCCGAGGCGTAACCCCGCAGCCCCTTGGGATCGATCACCACGATCCGCTTCAGCCGTGGCAGTTCCTCCAGCCGCTCCAGCACCTTGTCGGTCTGCTCCTGGTCCTCGCAGACCACGATCTCGACCTCGGAATGCCCCAGCACATAGGCGACCTCGTTGGCCGGGCTGGTCGCATAGACGCCGATCGCGACAGCATTGACCATGCCGGCGCCGAGCTGGGCGACAACCCATTCGGCGCGGTTCTCGGAGAGGATGCCGACATGACCGCCCTCGGCGAGGCCGAGTGCCCGCAGTCCGAGGCCGAAATGGCGGGAGCGCTGGTCGTACTGCGCCCAGCTGATCGGCAGCCAGATGCCGAAATCCTTCTGCCTGATCGCGACACGCTCCGGCATCGTCCGGGCGTTCTCGCGCAGCATTTGCGGCAGAGTGAGGTTCGGAAGCTCGCGCATCGCCGCCGTCCTCACGAGAGCCAGCGCTTGCGGCGCTTGTAGTGCTTGATGTCGCGATAGCTGCGCTCGGCCCCCGCGCCGCCGAGGCCGAGATAGAATTCGCGCACGTCCTGATCGCGCATCAGCTTCTCGACCGGCCCATCGATCACGACCTTGCCCATTTCGAGGATGTAGCCGTAATTCGCCACGGCGAAGGCGACCGCGGCGTTCTGCTCGACCAGCAGCATCGAGACCTTCTGCTCGGCATTGATGCGGGCGATGATCGCGAAGATCTCCTCGACCAGCTTGGGCGCGAGGCCGAGCGAGGGCTCGTCGAGCAGGATCAGCGAAGGCCTTGCGATCAGGGCGCGCCCGATCGCCAGCATCTGCTGCTCGCCGCCGGAGAGGTAGCCGGCGAGGCCCTTGCGACGTTCGTGCAGCCGCGGAAAGTAGCTGTAGACTAGGTCGAAATCGGCTGCGGGCAGCTTGCGCCCGGTCAGCGCGAAGGTCGCGGCGGTGAGGTTCTCCTCGACGGAGAGGTCCTCGAAGATCCGCCGCCCCTCCATCACATGGAAGAGGCCGCGCCGAACGAGACCGTGCGGAGTCAGGCTGGCGATGTCGTCGCCGCGGAAGCGGATGGCGCCGGCGGTGACGTCGCCATCCTCAAGCGAGAGCAGGTTCGACACCGCTTTCAGCAGCGTCGACTTGCCGGCGCCGTTCGAGCCGAGTAGGGCGACGATCTCGCCCTGCGGCACTTGCAGCGACAGCCCGCGCAGCACCTGCACGGTTCGGTTATAGACCACCTCGACATTGTTGACGTCGAGCACCGCGGAACCGGCCATGACCTCTAGCCCTTCATCCGGCAGCCGTGACTACAGCTTGATCCAGTCGGAAGCCGGCTGCATCTGCTTGGCCTTGGCGTCGAAGCGGTAGATGCGCCCGACCGGCACGGAATTGCCGGGGATCGAGATCGGCACGCCGAAAAGGCCGCCGGTGTCGAAATCCTTGATGCTGTTGAGCCCGGCCTTGAGATTGGCGCCGTTGAGCTCCTTGCCGGCGTCGAGCGTGCGCTTCACCGCCTCGGCCATCAGCATGGCGGTGACGAAGCCCTGCAGGTAGCCGGTCGACTGGTATTCAGGCCGCATCTGCCGGATTTTCTCCAGCATCGGCGCGGTGCCTTCCTTGTCGTAGTAATAGCGGTAGGGCATCACGCCCATGAAGCCCTCTGCGGCATCGCCCATGCGCTGCACCGTCGAGTTGTCCATGGTCCAGAACGTGCCCATGAACTGGCTCTTCATGCCCATCTGCTTCGCCTGGGTGACGAATTCCGGGATCGGCGCCAGCACATAGCCGTGGAAGATCGTGAAGTCCGGGTTGGCGCGGCGCAGCTTCAGCACCTCGGTCGAGACGTCGACGCTGCCGGGCGGCGTCACGATTTTCTCGACCACGCTGAGCTTCAGCTCTTTGGCGACGGTCTCGCTCGGCCCGATCGGATCGCGCCCGAACTCGCTGTCGGAATAGACGAAGGCGACGCGGGCGCCCGGCTTCTCCTTGGCGATGTAGCGCAAGAGGATGCCGAACATCTCGGTGTAGTCGGGTCCCGCCATGAACTGCAGCGGGAACTTCTTGGGATCGTTGAGCTCGGTCGCGAAGGAGGCGCCGGCCATCATCATGCTGCCGCGGCGCTCGAGCTCGGGATTGATCGTCTTCGAGAAGCCGGTGGAGTCGCCATAGTAGAGCGAGACCTTGTCCTGGCCGGTGATCTTGTTGAAGGCGGCGACCGAGGCGTCGACCTTGTAGGCGGTGTCCTCGGCGACGTACTTGATCTTGCGGCCCTTGATGCCGCCGCCATCATTCAGGATCTTGAGATAGTCTTGGATGCCGGCATGGATGCCGACGCCGGCGAAGGCGAAGACGCCGGTCAGCGGGATCGAGCCGCCGAGCACGATGTCGCCGCCCTCCTGTGCTGCGAGCGGCCTGACGCCGAGCGCCAATCCGCTGGCGAGCACTGCGGTGCCGGCGAGAAGCTGGCGCCTGTCGATGAGCTTGGTCATGTCATCCTCCCCAAGGTTTGGCTGCTCTTGCCGGCAGCCGTTTCAGCGAAGTTCTCAGGTCCTGAACGGCCAGAGATGGAAGAAGCGCCGCAGGCGCCGCCAGATCTCGGCGAGGCCGCGCGGCTCGAAGATCAGGAAACCGACGATCAGCCCGCCGAAGACGATGGTGCGCACTGGCGCCAGCGCGGCGAGCGCGTCCGGATAGAACGGCGTTGCCCAGTTCGCGACGAACTTCAGCAGTTCCGGCACCAGCGTCATGAAGACCGCGCCGAGGATGCCGCCGAGGATCGTGCCCATGCCGCCGACGATGATCGCCGCGAGATAGAAGATCGAATTGACCAGCGGAAAGCTCTCCGGCGTGACGACGCGGAAGAAATAGGCCCAGAGCCCGCCGGCGAGGCCGGCATAGAAGGACGAGATCGCAAAGCTCGTCAGCTTGTAGCGCAGCAGCGGGATGCCAAGCACCTCGGCCGAGATGTCGCGGTCGCGGATGGCGATGAAGGCGCGCCCGATCCGGGTGCGCAGGAGGTTGGCAGCGCCCAGCACCATCAGGCAGGTCACCGGCATGATCAGCCAGTAGAGCAGGAAGGGCTGGTCGAGGTTGAGGCCGAACAGGCGCGCGGGCGGCATCGACAGGCCCCGCGACTCGCCGGTCAGCGACCAGTGCGAGAACAGGAAATGCAGGATGACCGAGGCCGCGATCGTCGCGATGGCGAGATAGAGCCCCTTCACCTTGAGGCTGGGAATGCCGACGATGACGCCGATCGCCGCGGCGAAACTTGCGCCGATCAGCAAATTTAGCAGGAAGGGCGTGCCGAGCCGGATTTCCAGCACCGCGACAGTATAGGCGCCGACGCTCATGAAGGCGGCCTGGCCGAGGCTGACGAGGCCGGTATAGCCGGTGAGCAGGTTGAGCCCGGTCGCGCTGGCGACATTGATCGCGCAGAGGCAGGCGAGAAAGAGCCAGTACGGGCTGGCGACGAACGGAAAGGCGATCGCAGCGAGCGCGAGCAGCACCAGCAGGGTGCGCTGCACGGATGTGTCGAACAGCGCCTCGTCGGCGGCATAGCTGGTCTTGAGCGTGCCGATCCGCATGGCGCTAGAGCCTCTCGATCTCGTGGGTGCCGAACAGCCCGTAGGGACGGACCATCAGCAGCACGAGCAGCAGCGCGAAGGTGACGACGAGCTTGAATTCGCCGCCGAGGAAGGCGCCGGCGAGCGCCTCGACCAGCCCGATCAGGAGGCCGCCGACCAGCGCGCCGGCGATCGAGTCGAGTCCGCCGATGATGACGACGACAAGGACGGAGAGGCCGAACACGCCCATGGTCGGCGAGATCCCGCCGATCGCCCCGACCAGCACGCCGGCGCCGGCTGCGGTGGCGCAGGCGAGGATCCAGGCTATCGAGAAGACGCGGGGAACGTCGATGCCGACCGAATAGGCCGCGCCCTGGTCGGCCGCCGTCGCCTTCAGAGCGACGCCGCCGCGCGAGAAGCGGAACAAGGCGAGGAAGAGCCCGATCACCACGGCCGCGGCGACGAAGCCGATCGCGACCTTGGGTGCAAGATAGGCATCGCCGAGGAAGACCGGTGCCGAGGGCATGAATTCGGGCAAGCGCAGCGGGTCGGCGCCCCAGCCGAGCTGAACCACGCCGGCCAGGATCGAGCCGAGGCCGATCGTCACCATGAACACCGAGATCGGGCTCTCGCCCAGCATCGGCCGGATCAGGGCGCGCTCGACCAGCCAGCCGAGCGCGCCGCCGGCCGCGATGGCGAGCGGCAGCGCCAGCCAGGGCGAGAGGCCGAGCCCGGCCGCGAAGCCGAGGAAGGCATAGCCGCCGAGCATCAGGATCTCGCCGATGGCGAGGTTCACAACGCGCGTGGCCTTGTAGATCAGCACGAAGGCGACGCCGGTCAATGCATAGAGCGCGCCGGCGCCGAGCCCGGCGAGGGTGACTTCGAAGAGGAAGAGCGCGTCCATCACGCCGCCTCCGCCTTGATCCGGCGCGCGATCGCCCCGACATCGCCCGAGCCGAGATAGGCGGCGATCACCGCCTCGTTGCCCTGGACCTCGCGCGGCGTGCCGCTGGCGATGACCTGGCCGAAATTCAGCACCACGACATGGTCGGAGATGTCCATCACCATGCCCATGTCGTGCTCGACCATCAGGATGGTGACGCCCCATTCCTCCTTCACGTCGAGGATGAAGCGGGCCATGTCCTCGGTCTCCTCGCGGTTCATGCCCGCGACCGGCTCATCCAGCATCAGGATGCGCGGGCGCATGGCGAGCGCACGCGCCAACTCGACGCGCTTCTGCAAACCGTAGGAGAGCGTGCCGACCGAGGCATTGCGAATGTGCTGGATCTCGAGGAAGTCGATGATGCGCTCCTCGATCTCGGCCCGGAGTTCCAGCTCCTCCTTCTGGGCCCGGCCCCAATAGAACAGCGCATCGAGCACGCCGGTGCGCATATGGGCGTGGCGGCCGAGCTTGATGTTGTCGAGCACGGTCATGCCGCGGAACAGCGCGATGTTCTGGAAGGTGCGGGCAAGCCCGCGCGCGGCGCGCTGCGGGGCTCGTACGCCCTCCAGGCTCTCGCCGGCGAAGCGGATATTGCCGGCCTGCGGCCGGTAGAAGCCCGAGATGGTGTTGAACAGCGAGGTCTTGCCGGCGCCGTTCGGACCGATCACGGCAGTGATCGCGCCTTCCGGCACGTTGAACGAGACGTCGCTGAGCGCCCGCACCCCGCCGAAGGCGAGCGAGACGCCCGAGACCTCCAGAATGGGGGAAGCCACCATCTCAGCGCCCCTCGAATAGCGGCGGTCGCTTGGCCAGGAAGGCCTGCGCGCCCTCCCGGAAGTCTGCCGTGCGCGTGCCGGCGAGGAAAGCCTCGCGCTCGAGATCGAGCTGGGCGGGAAGGTCGTTGCCGAGCGAGCGCCCGACGAGATGCTTGATCCGGGCATAGGCAGCGGTCGGTCCTTGCGCCAGGCGGCGCGCCAGTGCCGCGGCTTCGGATTGCAGCGAAGCGGCCGGCACTACCCGGTTGACCAGGCCGAGTGCCTGCGCTTCGGCCACGCCGATGGGCTCGGCCAGCAAGGCGAGTTCGAGCGCTTTGCGCTCGCCGACCAAGCGCGGCAGCCGATAGGTCGCCGAGCCGTCCGGGGAAGCGCCGATGCGGGAATAGGCCATGGTGAAGACGGCATCGTCGGCGGCGATGCAGAGATCGCAAGCCATGGCGAGGCTGAAGCCAGCTCCGGCGACCGGGCCCTGCACGGCAGCCAGCGTCGGCAGCTTCAGCGCGTCGAGCGCGCGCAGTGCGGTGTGAAACGGGTCGATGATCGCCTCGACCGCGGCTGCCGGGTCTTCTCCCGCAAAGCTGGCGACATCGCCACCGGCGCAGAAGGCCCGCCCCACCCCGCGCAGCAGCAGGACGCGTGCCGTGCCGTCCTGCTCGACCTGTGCGACCGCATCCGCAAGGCCGCGGGCCAGCTGCGCGTCGATCGCGTTGAGCACGTGCGGACGGTTGAGCGTGACGATGGCGACGGTCTGCTCGATCGTGAGCAGCACCGGGCTCCCGGCCTGGTCCATGACGTTCCCCTCGAGCCCACGATCGTTCCGCCGCGGTGTCGCTCGCCTACTTGGTATTAATGACCTTACTCATGAGTAAGGCGAAAGCCGGCGAGATGCGCTATGTGCAATTGCGCACGACTGGAATTGTCAAAACGGAACGGGCGGTCAAATTGTCGCGGACGGGATCCGCACTCATGGCGCGAGGAAATGCAAGCCTGTCATCAGGATCGAACTGCTCGTCTGTCGAAAAAAAGAGCGGCATGCCGCTACATCCGGCTGAGTAGCGCTTGGTTACCGGTCGCCACAGCCCGTCCGTTGTCGCATAATGCGCGGGCGAGGGCGGCCGTTGTGCAGGAACTTGCGAGGCCGTCGTCGGTTGATTGATGGGGCTGTCGCCGACGGCTCCGGCTGCCGCGGGATGGCTACCATGAGCGAGAAGGCCAGCGAGATATTCCGCCTGTTCTCTGAGGATTACCGTAGTTATTCGCAGGAGGAGATGAGCCTACAGGAGTACCTGCTGGCTTGCCGCGAAGACAAGTCGATGTATGCCTCTGCCGCCGAGCGAATGCTCGACGCGATCGGAAAACCGAAACTGTTCGATACCAGCCAGGACGAGCGCCTCGGCCGCATCTTTTCCAACCGGACGATCAAGATCTACCCATCCTTCGCCGACTTCTTCGGCATGGAGGATACGATCGAGCGGATCGCCGGCTATTTCCGCTACGCATCGCAGGGCCTGGAGGAGCGCAAGCAGATCCTCTATTTGCTCGGCCCTGTAGGCGGCGGCAAGTCGTCGCTGGCCGAGCGGCTCAAGAAGCTGATGGAGGAGCGTCCGTTCTACACGCTCAAGATCGGCGACCGGATCAGCCCGGTCTTCGAATCGCCGCTCGGCCTGTTCCGGCCGGACCGCATGGGCGACCTCTTCGAGGACAAGTACGGGATCGCACGACGCCGCCTGACCGGCCTGATCTCGCCTTGGGCGGCAAAGCGGCTCGACGAGCTCTCCGGCGACATCTCCAAGTTCAGCGTCGTCAAGCTGACCCCTTCACGCCTGCGCCAGGTCGGCATCGCCAAGACCGAACCGGGTGACGAGAACAATCAGGATGTCTCGACGCTGGTCGGCAAAGTCGACATCCGCCAGCTCGAAAACTTCAGCCAATCGGACCCGGACGCCTATTCCTACAGCGGCGGGCTGAACCGGACGACGCAGGGCCTGCTCGAATTCGTCGAGATGTTCAAGGCGCCGATCAAGGTGCTGCATCCGCTGCTGACCGCGACCCAGGAGGGCAGCTACAACGGCACCGAGAACTTCGGCGCCTTCCCCTATCAGGGCATCGTCCTGGCGCACTCCAACGAGTCCGAATGGCTCCAGTTCAAGAACAACCGGAACAACGAGGCCTTCCTCGACCGCATCCTGGTGATCAAGGTGCCCTATTGCCTGCGCATCACCGAGGAGCGGCAGATTTACGAAAAGCTGCTGCGAGATAGCGAGCTGGCCGGCAGCCCCTGCGCGCCGGAGGTGCTCGACCTGCTCAGCCGCTTCTCGGTCTCGACCCGGTTGGCCGAATTCGAGAACTCGCCGCTCTACACCAAGATGCGCGTCTATGACGGCGAGAACCTCAAGGAGCTGGAGCCCAAGGCCAAGGCCATCCAGGAGTATCGCGACGCCGCCGGCGTCGACGAGGGCATGACCGGCGTCAGCACGCGCTTTGCCTTCAAGATCCTCTCGCAGACCTTCAACTACGACACCGAGGAGCTCGCCGCCGACCCCGTACACCTGATGTACATCCTGGAGGGGGCGATCAAGCGCGAGCAGTTCCCCAAGGAGACGGAAGCGGCCTATCTCGACTTCATCAAGTCGGAGCTGGCGACGCGCTATGCCGAGTTCATCGGGCACGAGATCCAGAAGGCTTATCTGGAGTCCTACGGCGAATACGGCCAGAACCTGTTCGACCGCTACATCGCCTATGCCGACGCCTGGGTCGAGGATCAGGACTACAAGGACCCCGATACCGGCCAGATCCTCAACCGGCAGGTCCTGGACAACGAATTATCGCAGATCGAGAAGCCGGCCGGCATCGCCAATCCCAAGGACTTCCGCAACGAGGTCGTGAAATTCACCTTGCGCGCGCGGGCCAGGAACAACGGCCGCAACCCATCCTGGACCAGCTATGAGAAGCTGCGCGAGGTGATCGAGAAGCGGATGTTCGGCCAGGTCGAGGACCTGCTGCCGGTGATCAGCTTCGGCTCGAAGCAGGACAGCGTGACCGAGAAGCGCCATCACGGCTTCGTGCAGCGCATGGTCGAGCGTGGCTATACCGAGCGCCAGGTCCGGCGCCTGGTCGACTGGTACATGCGCGTCAACAAGGCGGGCTAAAGCCGGATCCGATCAGGTTGGATCGACCTGATCGGTGAATCCGTCTCTTACTTTGAGTTTAGAGCATCGGCCCGGAAAGTGGGGTGCGGTTTTCGGATCAAGCCGATGCAAAGTTAAAGATGCCGGCGGGAGCCTGCCATGCCGATCTTCATCGACCGCCGCCTGAACCCGAAGGACAAGAGCCTGGGCAATCGCCAGCGCTTCCTGCACCGGGTCCGGGCGGAGCTGAAGCGCAGCGTCCAGGAGCAGATCCGCTCCGGCAAGATCGCCGATGCGGATGGCGAGCATGCCGTCTCGATCCCGGCGAAGGGCACGCGCGAGCCTAGCTTCCGCGCCGCCGGGGACAGCGGCCGGCGCCAGCATGTCCTGCCCGGCAACAAGCAGTTCTCGCCCGGGGACAAGATGCCGAAGCCCGGCCAGGGCGGCGGAGCAGGATCGTCGCCCGGCCTGCAGGATTCCGAGGACGATTTCCGCTTCGTGCTTTCGCGCGAGGAAGTGCTCGACCTGTTCTTCGAGGATCTGGAGCTTCCCGACATGGTCAAGCTCAACCTCAAGGAAATCCTCGCCTTCAAGCCGCGGCGGGCCGGCTTCTCGACGAGCGGGTCGCCGACCAACATCAGTATCGCCCGCACCATGCGCAACAGCCATGGCCGCCGCATCGCCCTCCAGCGCCCCAAGCGCGCGGAGGTCGAGGCCATCCTCGCCGAGTTGGCCAGGATCGAGGCCGATGGGCCGGGCGCGGCCGGCGCCGACACCGCGGCTTTGCGCGCCGAGCTCGACCGGCTGGAGCGCCGGCGCCGGGTGATCTCCTTCGTCGATCCCGTCGACATCCGCTTCAATCGCTTCGACGCGCAGCCTCAGCCCAATGCGAACGCGGTGATGTTCTGCCTGATGGACGTCTCCGGCTCGATGGGCGAGCGCGAGAAGGATCTGGCCAAGCGCTTCTTCGTGCTGCTGCACCTGTTCCTGAAGCGGCGCTACGACCGCACCGACATCGTCTTCATCCGCCACACCCACACGGCGCAGGAGGTCGACGAGGAGACCTTTTTCTACAGCCCGCAGAGCGGTGGCACCGTCGTCTCCACCGCGCTGGAGGAGATGCAGGGCATCATCGCGAAGCGCTATCCCAGCCGGGAGTGGAACATCTACGCCGCCCAGGCCTCGGACGGCGACAATCTCGCCACGGATTCCGAGCGCTGCCTGCACATGCTGGACGATGGGATCATGGGCCTGTGCCAATATTTCGCCTATGTCGAGATCATCGACGAACGCGAGAGCGAGATCTTCGGCTCCACCGACAACGGCACCTCGCTCTGGCGCGCCTATCTCACGGTCAAGGAGCGCTGGCCCAATTTCGACATGAGCCGCATCGCCAAGGCCTCCGACATCTATCCGGTCTTCCGCCAGCTCTTCACCCGGCAGCCGGCTCGGCCGCGCAATTGAGGGGAGCCCCGATGCACAAGCATGCGTCCCGAGCCCAACTGCTGTTCTCCGGCTCCGACTGGAATTTCGGGACCTTGTCGCATGCCTACGACGTCATCGAGGCGGTGGCGAAGGAGGAGCTGCACCTCGACATCTATCCGGTGCAGATGGAGATCATTTCCTCCGAGCAGATGCTCGACGCCTATTCCTCGATCGGCATGCCGCTGATGTATCGGCACTGGTCATTCGGCAAGCACTTCCTCCATCACGAATTGCTCTACCGGAAGGGCGGCCGCGGCCTCGCCTACGAGATCGTCATCAATTCAGACCCTTGCATCGTCTATCTGATGGAAGAGAACACCATGGCCCTGCAGGCCCTGGTGACGGCGCATGCGGCGCTCGGGCACAACCATTTCTTCAAGAACAACTACCTGTTCCGGCAATGGACCGATGCCGACGCCATCCTGGGCTATCTCGATTTCGCCAAGGGCTACATCAACCGCTGCGAGGAAAGGCACGGCGTTTCCGCGGTAGAGGCGATTCTCGACGCCGCGCACGCCCTGATGGACCAGGGCGTGTTCCGCTATCGCCGCCCGCCCAGGCTCTCCTCCGACAAGCAGCGCGAGGGCCTGCGCGAGCGGCTGGAATACGAAGAGCGCTCCTACAACGATCTCTGGCGCACCGTCCCGCGCCCGGCGGACGGTGGTAAGGTGCCGGTGGAAGCGATCGCCGAATGGAAGAAGGCGCTCAATCTTCCCGAGGAGAACCTGCTTTATTTCCTCGAAAAGAACAGCCTGATCCTCGAGCCCTGGCAGCGCGAGATCCTCAGAATCGTCCGGGTGATCGCGCAGTATTTCTACCCCCAGCGGCAGACGCAGGTGATGAACGAGGGCTGCGCTACCTTCGTGCATTACACGGTGATGAACGCACTGTTCGACCGCGGCCGGATCAGCGAAGGCGCCATGCTGGAAATCCTGCGCAACCACTCGAACGTCATCTTCCAGCCGGGCTTCGACGATCCCCGCTTCTCCGGCATCAACCCCTATGCGCTCGGCCTCGACATGATGCAGGACATCCAGCGCATCGCGACCGAACCGACTGCCGAGGATCGCGACTGGTTCCCCGAGATCGCCGGAACAGGCGATTGGCGGGCGATCCTGCTCGACGCCTGGGCCAACCACCGCGATGAATCCTTCATCCGCCAGTTCCTCAGCCCGGCCTTGATCCGCAAATGGCGGCTGTTCACGCTCTCCGACGTGGCGAACGAGTCGTTTTATAGCGTCGCCTCGATCCACAACGAGCGCGGTTACGCGCAGATCCGCGCCGCCCTGGCCCAGAGATACGACATCGGCGCCAGCCATTCGGACATCCAGGTCGTGGATGTCGACCTGCTCGGCCAGCGGCACCTGCGCCTGCAGCACAAGGTCCGCGACGGCATCATGCTGGAAAGCGGCAGCTGCGATACGACGCTGCGCCATGTCCAGAGGCTCTGGGGCTATGAGGTCAGTCTCGAAGGCATCGACGCGCAGACGGGGGCTGCGGTTTACGAACGATCCAGCCGAGAGCTTACTGACTGACCATTCCCCATTGACCTCAGTCAAGCGGCTATGCCGCGATGATCTATGCCAATGCCACCTTGCAGGCAAAGATCATCGCCGCAGTCGTCGTTCTCGCGTTTTTTCAAGATTGCGCGTCTCGTCGCCGGCCGGCTCGACCATAGCAGGCGCGTCGTCTTCGACGTCATGATGCTGCTCCGGGTCTACGCTCTCGGCCAGGCATCCGCAGCAGGAGATGACGCCGCCTGCCCTCGTCGAAGGTGAACTTCGGTCGCGCTCCGGCATTTACTGCAGATGACCCGCTCCGCTCAGCCGCCGGCCCAGGTGCCCGTAACCCTTGCGACCTACAATGTCCGCCGCTGCCTCGGCACCGATCGACGCCTGTCGCCGGATCGCATCGCGGATGTGATCGCCGATTGTGGCGCCGACATCGTCGCGTTGCAGGAGATCGATGTCGGCAGGCTGCGCAGCGGCGGCGTCGATCAGGCCGGCCTCATCGCGCAGAAGCTCGGCTTCGCCAGCCATTTCCATCCGGCCTTGCGCATTGCGGAGGAGCAATATGGCGACGCGGTGCTGACGCGGTGCCCGTCACGCCTCGTCAAGGTCGGGTTCCTGCCTCGCCTGCACAAACCCTGGCCATCGGAACCGCGCGGCGCCATCTGGGTCGAGGCGGTGATCGACGGCATTCGCCTGCAGGTGATCAACACGCATTTCGGGCTGAGGCGCCGGGAGAGAAGAGCACAAGCGATTGCACTGCTCGGCGGTGACTGGCTCGAACGGTGCCGTCCGCCTTACGCGGTCGTCGGCGACCTGAACTCCCTGCCAGGCAGCTCGGTCTATCGCAGCTTCGCGGCTCGGCTGCGCGATGCTCATCTTGCAGGGGCGCCGGGGAGCCCTGCCCCCACCTTCCCGTCGCGACGCCCGCTACTGCGCATCGACCACATCTTCGTCTCCGAGGATATCGAGGTCGCCAGCGCCGAGGCCGTGCGGTCGCCATTGACCAGAGTCGCATCGGATCACCTGCCGCTGATTGCGCAGCTGCGCATCCCGGCCGAGGAGGGCAAGATCAGTCTTGTCGATGCCCATGGCCATTGAAGCTACCGGGCAGGATCGGTCCAGCCGAGGCTGGCCGGCCATCCTCAGAGCAACCCTGGCGCTGGCAGCGATCTCGCTCGCGGCTTACCTACTCTACAGGACCTTGCGCGGCCACAGCTATGCGGAGCTGAGCGAGCTGCTGCGCTCGGCAGCTCCGGCCCGGGTGGTGGCGGCGCTGGGCTTCGCCCTGTGCAGCTATGCCTGCCTGACCTTGTTCGATTTCCTGGCCTTGCGATATGCCGGCAAGCCACTGCCCTACCGGCGGGCGGCCTTGACCTCGTTCACCAGCCTCTCGCTCGGCCACAATATCGGCCTGGCGGCGCTGAGCAGCGGCGCGATCCGCTATCATTTCTACGCGCGATCGGGCCTTACCGTCGGAGAGGTCGCCAAGGTGATCCTGTTCTGCGGGGCGACCGTCGGCATCGGCCTCGGCACGCTCGCGGCCCTGGCACTCCTGCTGCGTTCGGATCTCGCGGTTAAATTGACCGGGCTGCCGGTCAGCGCCGTCGTCGCCATGGCCGTCGGCCTGATCATCGCGCTGGTGGCCTATCTCGTCCTCTGCATCTTCATCAGCGGCCGATGGCGCATAGGCTCCTGGGAGATCGAGTTGCCGAGCCCGCGCCTGGCCGCGGCGCAATTCGTCATCGGCCCCCTGAACTTCGCACTGGTCGCCGCCTGCTTGCACCAGGCGCTGTCGAGCGTGGGGGCGGTTTCCTACCCCGATGTCGCCGCGAGCTATGTGCTGGCCAACATCGCTTCGCTGATCGCTCACACCCCCGGCGGCCTGGGCGTCATCGAGGCGGTCGTTGCGACGATATTGCCAGGCGCCGGCGTGGTCGCCGGCTTGATCATCTTCCGTGCCGTCTACTTTCTCGTGCCGCTGCTCCCCGGCGCGGCGCTCCTGGCGTTCTCCCTGCTGTCCGAGCGGAGAGGCTAGCGGAACGGCCAGGGCAGGCGGAAGATCCGCACGGGATCCAGAAAGCGCGTTCCCGGAAGCGAGCGGAACGGACCGCCGGATCTGTCCACATCGAACGGCCTTAGCCCGCGAGGTCGATGATTGAGCCGATCGATTGCGACCGCCAGTCCGGCGGCTGTGATCGCGGCATCGATATCGCCGACCGAACAACCCAGATGCTCGGCCAGGAGCCGGTTGCGGATCCCGGCAATGGCTCTGCGATCGTCCGGGCTGCCAGCCTCGATCGCGACATCGCATTCGGTGTCGAGGCCGATCGAGCGGTTGTTCAGGTTCGAGGAGCCGACCCGGACCATCCGGTCGTCCACGATGATGAGCTTGGCGTGAACCAGCACTTCGGCCTTGCCGCTTCCGCTGGGGACCACCGGATAACAGACGCGAAGCCTGCCGAAACGATCCGCCCGGGCGAGGCGGCGGAGCAGCCGATCACGGTTCTCCGACATGGCGAGGCGTTCGAGCAGTCCGCGGGATTCCTGCGTCATCACGATGACGATGTCCGGCCCGTTGGACGCCTTGAGCCGCCGCGACAGCCCCGCGCCGATGGTCCTTGCGGTCAGGTACTGCGCTTCGATGTAGATCGAGTGCTCTGCGGCAGCGATCATGTCGAGCGCCTGCGTCGATGACTCGTGAATCTCGCAGCGCCCGGCATAGGCCGGCTCGGTCCGCGCTATCGCGATGGCCGCATCGCGGAAGTCCGGCAGCAGATCATCGGGCCATGGTGCACCGCCGGATCGGTCGCACTCGCCCGCCGGGAAGCTAAGGAGCTCTCCGGTCGCGCTGTGCCAGCGCTCGCTCGCCATCGTGCATATCGTGGCCGCAGCACGACCATCGAAGACCATCTGAACATCGTGGACGGGTGGGTAGGGTTCGCCATCGCAGTCGACTCGGCGCGCGTCCTCGGCCAGATGCTCTGGCGTATCCCAGCGCCGGACAGTGAGGTCCATGCCGCCGACAAAGGCGACCGCACCATCGACACAAACGATCTTCTGGTGGTGCGAACCATAGAACGGGTGGTGCATATCGAATTTGAGCTGAATGCGCGGGTGATGCTGCCAATCGCTGCCGAACAGCGCGGGCGCGATAGCGCTCGGCCCGTGCAGCACCGAGATGCTCCAGATCAGGATATGGACGGAAAGCTCCGGCTTCGCCTCGACCAGCGCGCGCAGCAGCGGGCCGAGCGGCGGCGATTCCTCCTCGCTGGCTTGCGGGCGCAGGCGGATGCGGCCGTCGAAGTCCCAACCGATGATGATGATCGACTGCCTCGCCTGGCGAAGGCTGCTTTCGAGGTGACGGAAATAGTCGCAGCCGTCGACGAGGACGGCTGCACGCTCGGCCTGCACGACATCGAGGCAGTTGCGGCCGGGGCAGAACACCGAAGCCGGGGATCGAGGGGTCGCTGGATGCCGCGACCGGCCCTCTTTCCAGAATGCGTTCAAGCGCGAGGACAAGCTCATCACGGAGCGCGCAACGTTCCGCGGCGGGGCATTGTTCCGCATTTTCGAGCGACCGGGGACGATCGGCCCGCGTCAGTGAAGCGCGCAGCATCACGCTCCAGCGCGCCGCCTACCGAACAGCCCTGTTCGTCTCAGCGCCGGCTGCCTGAAACCCGGCCCTGATGCCCACCGGACAGGAACTGCATGAAAGCCGGCGGGATCTCGATGTAGCCGAGAGCTTCCTGGCGGATATCGAAGTCCGCGATAGCCTCGGTCAGCATCTCGAATTCCCACTCACCATCGGAGCCTCTCGAGGATGAGATCAGCTGCGCGGCTCGCAGCACAGCAGCCTTCCGCTGCTCATAAGACGAGATCACCACGGCGTCGGCGTTGGGCATGACACCACCTCATCGCTACGCAACTCACACTCGCTACGCTAGCGACCAAACCACTGGAATACGAGTCGCTTATACGAGACTGCTCGGTATCCGCCCCAGAGCCGGCCGGTGCTCGGAGACGTGAGCTGTCGCTGAGCGCCAACGGCGGAACCTGGCATCCTGTCTGAAACCGGACATTCCCAGACGAAGTGACGCCTGTGGAGCAATGAGGCCCAGGGTTCGCGCAGGCGAACATCGATTCACGAGGAGATGTCGGCGCGAACGCCGCCGCGGCTTTCCCGCGACGGAGGCGCTTGCCCCGTCCCCATGAGACGTCGCGGCGGGGAGACTTCTCCTCAGCCTCCGGGAACACCCTGTGTGTTGACATAGAGCGAATAGACGCCGCGGCCGGTGACCATGAACAGCCGGTTGCGCTTGGGGCCGCCGAAGCAGAGGTTCGCCGCCCGCTCCGGCAGGGCGACCCTGCCGATGCGCTTGCCCTCGGGCGAGAGCACCAGCACCCCGTCGATGCCTTCCTTCACGGCGCCATAGGCGCACCAGAGATTGCCGTCGATATCGCAGCGGATGCCGTCGGGCGCCTCGCCCTCCCCGCAGGAAAAGAAGACCGAGCCGTTGGCGAGGCGCGTGCCGCCATCGACGACGTCGTAGGCGCGGATGCTGACCGGTTTCGAGAAGGAATCGACCACGTAGAGCTTCTTCTCGCCCGGCGAGAAGCAGAGCCCGTTGGGCGCGGTAACGTCGCTAGCCACGACGCTCGCCTTGCCTGTGGGATCGACCCGGTAAACATTGTTCGGCAGCTCAGGCGTCGCCTTGTCGCCGGAATAGTTGCCCGAGATGCCGAAGGGCGGATCGGTGAACCAGATCGCGCCGTCCGAGGCGACGACGACATCATTGGGCGAGTTCAGCTTCTTGCCGTCATAGCTGTCGATCAGCACGGTGATCTTGCCGTCATGCTCGGTGCGGGTGACGCGCCGGCCATGCTCGGCGGCGATCAGTCGCCCCTGCCGGTCCCGCGTCAGGCCGTTGGCGTAGTTCGCCGGGCGCCGGAAGATGCTGACCGCCCCGGTCTCCTCCTCCCATTTCAGGATGCGGTTGTTGGGGATGTCGGTCCAGAGCAGATAGCGCCCGTCGCCGAACCAGACCGGGCCTTCGGTGTAGCGGGTGTTACCGGTGGCGATGCGCTCCACCGCGGCGAAAAACACCGTGTATTTGGCAAAGCTCGGATCGAGCGCCTGCACCGCCGGATCGGGATAACGCGGGCTCGGCTGCCAGTCGGCCTTGGCCGCCTCGACCCACCCATTCGCTGCGATTGCGCCGGAACCGGCCAGCAGATGCCGTCGCGAAATGCCCATGGCGTCCATCCTCCCGTCGCGCCGTTGCGCTTCCAACAATCCTACACGCTCTTTGTCGCGCTTTCTGCTTTACTATGATATTAAAATCGCTGATACAGCAATAGTGAATGCCATTGTTAGCGCAATGAGCAGCTTTCACAGGGAGAAACCGGGGAGGTTCGCTCGCGGCGCGACGGCGCAGGCGACGACGCCTTGCGGGAGAACATCATGACGAGAATGCTGGCCAGCCGCCGACACGATCTGGACGAAGAGGAGCTGCCTGAGCCGGCCGAGCGGCACAGCAGCGCGGCGACCGAGCTGATCGCCGAGGAAGCGCGCTGGCGGCGCGAGACCTTCGCACCGGATGCGGCTCGGGCCGAACGGCAGCGCGCCTTCGTCACCGATTGCGGCCTCGAGGTGAAGCCGCTCTACACGCCGGCGGACCTCGGCGCGATCGGCTTCGACTACGGCGCCGATCTCGGCTTCCCCGGCGAGTTCCCCTTCACCCGTGGCGATCGCGGCGCGATGAACCGGGGCGAGCCCTTCGTCGTCTCCGCCTATTCCGGCTTCGGCGAGGCGCAGCGCTGCAACCAGCGCTTCCGCACCCTGATCGACTGGGGCGCCGAGCAGATCCTCGTCGCCTTGGACCTGCCGACCCAGTGCGGCTACGATTCAGACCATGCCATGGCCACCGCCGAGGTCGGCCAGGTCGGCGTCGCCGTCAGCTCGCTCGCCGATATGGAGCAGCTCTTCGACGGCATCCCGCTCGACAGCATCAAGCGCGTCGGCACGCTCGGCAATTCGATCGGCCCGATCGTCCTGGCGCTGTTCGCGGCGCTCGGCGAGAAGCAGGGCATTCCCTGGGCGAATTACGTCGTCAATCTGCAGAACGACCCGCTCAAGGAATACATCGCCCGCGGCACCCAGATCCTGCCGGCGGAACCGGCGGCCAAGCTCGCCTGCGACGCGGTCGAGTGGTGCATCGACAATGCGCCGAACTGGTCGCCGATGACCGTCTGCGTCAACCACATCAATGCCGGCGGCGCCGGTTCGAGCCTGGGCACAGCGATCGCCCTCGCCAACGCCCATTACTATCTCGACGATCTCCTGGCGCGCGGCCATTCGATCGACGAGGTCGCGCCGCTTCTGCACATGTTCGCCGACGAGCGCCACGACTTCTTCGTCAGCATCGCCAACCTGCGCGCGCTGCGGCGGATCTGGGCGCGGCGCATGCGCGAGCGCTACTGTGCGACTCTGCCTGCCGCGATGGCCCTGCGCCTGACCGTCTACGGCCATGGCCAGGAGGCGCTGCAGGAGCCGCTCAACAACATCTCGCGCATCGCCTTCGGTACCCTCGCCTATGTGCTGGGCGGCGCGTCTTACGTTTACATCGCCTCCTATGACGAGGCGGTCTCGACGCCCGGCGAGCAGTCGCTCAAGGTCGCGCTGCGGACCCAGCAGGTGATCGCCAGCGAGCACGGCTTCGCCGACACGGTCGATCCGCTCGGCGGCTCCTATTATGTCGAGAGCCTGACCCATGGCGTCGAGCGCCAGATCCTCGATGCGCTCGGCATGATCGAGGAGAAAGGCGGCGCCCTCGCCGTCATCCGCGACGGCATCGGCCGGCGCCTGATGACCGAGGGTGCGGTGCGCCGGCAGAAGGCGATCGACAGCGGCCAGCGGCCCTGGGTCACGGTCAACCAGCGGCCACAGAAGCCCGATGTCGCCAACACCGCCTTCCGCATCGATCCGGGCGCCGCGATCGATCAGGTGGCACGCCTGCAACGCGTGCGCGCCGAGCGCGACGAAGCCCGCGTCAGTGCTGCGCTGGCGGCGGTGCGCGAGGCGACTGCATCCGGCGCCAATGTCACGCCTTCGGTGCTCGAAGCGGTGCGGGCCTATGCCACGGTGGGCGAGATCGTCGAGATCTGGCGCGACATCTTCGGCCATTTCTCCCCCTCGACCGAATTCTGAGCCGATGACGCTGTCGAACCGCAAGATCCGCGTCCTGATGGCGAAGGTCGGCCTGGACGGCCACGATGTCGGCGCCCGAGTCGTCGCTCGCGGCCTCCTCGAAGCCGGCATGGAGGTGATCTACACAGGGCTGCGCCGCACGCCCGAACAGGTCGCGCGTGCCGCCGTCGAGGAAGATGTCGACTGGATCGGGATCAGCATCCTCTCCGGCGCCCACCTGACCTTGTTGCCACGCCTGCGCCGCCTGCTCGACGAAAACGGGGCGGAGGACATCCGCATCATGGCGGGCGGCATCATCCCGCAGGAAGACATCCCCGAGCTCAGCAAGGCGGGCGTCTCGCGCGTCTTCCTGTCGGGCACAGCGATCGCCGAGATCGTCGACTATCTGATGGCCGAGACCGTCCATGACTGAGCCTTTCGCACCGCCGACCCTTCCCGAGCTGATGCGCCGGGCGGCGCAGCGCTTTGCCGGGCGCATCGCACTGATCGCCGGCGAACGACGCTGGTCCTTCCGCGAATTCGACGAGATCGCCGCCACCCTCGCCGGCAATCTCGCGCAGCGCCTGCCCGCCGGCGCTCGTGTCGGGCTCTTCATGGCCAACCGGCCGGAGTATCTGATGCTGCAGAGCGCGATCGAGCGCGCCGGGCTGGTGCGCGTGCCGCTCAACGCTCGGCTGACCGGCGTCGAGGCTGCAGCCATCCTCGCCGATTGCGGCGCGGCGGCCGTGTTCCACGATGCGGAAACCGCCGCCCTGCTGCCTGCCGGCAAAGCGCTCTGGTTCTGTCCGGTCGATGGCGGCCCGGCCAGCGGCGGCCCGGACTTCGCCCAGCTGCTCCAGCCCGCGGCTGCAGCGACCGACCGCAACCCGGCGCCGGACGATCTTGCCTCGATCAACTACACCTCCGGCAGTTCGGGACGGCCGAAGGGCGTCATGCTGGAACATCACCACTGGCTGGCGGTGACCCGCAACATGCTGCTCGACCGCGACATGCGCCGCGACGACGTCGTCGCCCATATCGGCCCGCTCACCCATGCCAGCGGCACCTATTTCGCGCCCTGGTTCCTGCGCGGCGCGACCAGCGTGCTCATCTCCGGCGTCGATACCCTGCTCGATGCGATCCCGGCTTTGGGCGTCACCGCCTTCACCTGCGTGCCGACGGTGCTGACGCGCATCGTCAACCATCCGCGCATCGGCCGGATCGACACCTCCTCGCTGCGCTTCATCGGCTATGGCGCCGAGCCGATCCCACGCAATACGCTGGAGAAGGCCCTCCTCCGTTTCGGCCCGATCCTGACCCAGAACTATGGGCTGACCGAAGCGATGATGACCTGCGTCTTCCTGCCGCCGGAAGACCATTTCGACGCCAATGGCGCAGCGCGGATCGGCTGCATCGGCCGGCCCTACAGCTTCGTCGAGATCGTCGCCCGTGCGCCCGACGGCAGCCCGGTTCCCGCCGGCGAGATCGGCGAGCTGACCGTGCGCGCCGACCATGTCATGCGCGGCTATTGGGGCATGCCGGAGGAAACAGCGAAGGTATTGCGCGACGGCTGGCTCTGGTCGGGCGATCTCTGCCGGATCAGCGAGGACGGGCTGGTCACGCTGACCGGGCGCAGCAAGGACATGCTGATCAGCGGCGGCTTCAACATCTACCCGCAGGAGGTCGAGGCGGTGCTGACCAGCCTCGCTGACGTCGCCGAGGCGGCGGTGCTCGGCCTGCCCGATCCCGAATGGGGCGAGGTCGCGATCGCCTTCGTCGCGCCGGTGCAGGGTGCCGCGCTTTCGGCGGAGGAGGTCCGCGCTGGCTGCCGCGCCATTCTCGGCTTCAAGGCGCCCAAGCGCATCCTGATCGAGGACGCCCTGCCGAAGAACCCGAACGGCAAGGTCGACAAGAAGCTGCTGCGCCAGCGCCTCGCCGAACCGCAGCGGGAGGCCGATCATGTCTGACGGCAACGACGTCATCGTCACCGCCTTCGCACGCACTCCGTTCGGCCGCTTCGGCGGTGCTCTCGCCGAGGTCTTCGCGCCGCGCCTCGCCGCCATCGCGATCGATGCGGTGCTCGACCGGACCGAGCTCGAGCCCGCCGCGGTCGAGGCGCTCTATATGGGCGTCGGCATGATCGCCTCGGCCGCCTTCACCCCGGCGCGGCAAGCGGTCCTTTTGTCGCGCTTGCGGCAGGAGACGCCCTCGCTCGCCATCGACCGCGCCTGCTGCTCGGGCATGAGCGCGATCGGCCTCGGCTGGCGCGACATCCGCCTCGGCTTCGCCGATGCGGTGATCTGCGGCGGCGTCGACAATCTCAGCCAGACGCCGCTGCTCTGGCCGCGGCGGCGCGATAAGCCACTCGGGCCGGTCACTGCCGAGGACCCGCTGCTGCTGCGCTCGCCGACGGTCAACGCCGCGATCGCGGCCTATACCTCGCGCGAGGCGATCGGGCACGGCATCGACCGCGCCGCGCAGGACGACTGGGCAGCCGGCAGCCATGAGCGCTATTTTGCGGCGGAAGCGGCAGGCTATTTCGAGGCCGAGCGGGTGCCGCTCGACCTGCCCGGCAAGAGCGGCAACGAGCGCATCGCCTCGGATGAGTCTCCCCGCCGCGATACGTCGCGCGAAAAGCTCGCAACGTTGCGGACGGTCTATGACAGCGAGACGATCACCGCCGGCAACGCGCCCGGCCTCAACGACGGTGCCGCCTTCCTGCTCTTGGTCTCGCGCCGGCTCGCCGAGGCGTGCGGGCTGCCGATCCTGGCCGAGATCACGCATTACGGCCAGGTCGCGGACGGGCCGACCTCGGGCTCGTATACGCCGGCGATCAGCATCTCCCGCCTGCTCGCCAAGGCCGAACACACCGCCGCAGACCTCGACCTGATCGAGATCAACGAGGCCTTCGCCGCGACGCCGCTGGTCAGCACTTTGCGCCTCGCCGATGGCGATGTCGGCACGGCTGAAAAGCTCCGAGCCCGGACGAACCTCCATGGCGGCGCCGTGGCACTCGGCCACCCGCTCGGTGCGAGCGGCGCGCGGCTCGCCATGACGCTGGTCAACGGGCTGACGCGGCGCGGCGGCGGGCGCGGCGCGGCCGCGATCTGCGGCGGCTACGGCCAGGGCGATGCCCTGCTGCTCGAGGTCGGTGCATGAGCGGCGCAGGAGCGCTCGACGGCCGGACGATCCGCCGGCTGTCGCGCGCGATCAGCACGGTCGAGGATCGCGCTACCGGCTATGAGGAGATCCTCTCGGGCGCCTACCGGGCTCCGGCGAAGGCCAGAGTGATCGGCGTCACCGGTCCGCCGGGCGCCGGCAAGTCGACGCTGGTCGACGCGCTGACCGCCTATTGGGCCGGCACTGGCGAGCGCGTCGCTGTCCTCGCGGTCGATCCGTCCAGCCCGTTCTCCGGCGGCGCCGTGCTCGGCGATCGCGTCCGCATGGACCGCAGCTCCGATTTGCCCGGCGTCTATCTGCGCAGCATCTCGGCGCGCGGCGAAGGCGGCGGCCTCAGCGCGGCCGTCTGCGATATCGTCGCGCTGCTTGACGAGGCCGGATTCGATCGCGTCGTGATCGAGACGGTCGGCGCCGGCCAGGCCGATATCGCCGTGGCTGATGCCGCCGACTGCACGCTGGTCGTCTTCGTGCCGGGCCTCGGCGACGATATCCAGGCGGCCAAGGCCGGGCTGATGGAGGTCGGCGACGTCTACGCCGTCAACAAGGGCGATCTGCCCGGTGCCAAGGCGACCGTCGCAGAGATCAACGGCGCGATCGGCGTCGCCTATGCCGGCACGCCCGGCGTCAACGAGACCGCCCCTGCCTTGGTAACGGCGCAGCCCTCCTCCTCGCCCGGCCGCCTCGCCGTGTTGCGCCGGCACGGTGACCCGGCGCGTGACGGCACGCTCTGGCGCCCACCCGTCCAGCTCGTCAGCGCCCGCAGCGGCGACGGCATCGCCGAGCTCGCGCAAGCGATCGATGCCTTCTTCGGCTGGTGCGGCGAGAGCGGGCGGCTAGCGCTGCGTCGGCGCAGCCGTATTCGGGCGCAGATGCTGAGAACCCTCGGCTCAGCGCTGATCGAGCCCTATCTGCGAGGCACCGGGCAGGCCGCGGAGGCTCTCGCCGGCAGCATCGAGCGCGTCCTCGCCAGCGATACGAGCCCGGCCGAGGCGGTGGCGGAGCTGGTCAGGCGCAGCTTGCGCTGATCAACGCGCCTTGCCGCTCTTCTTCGGCGCCGGTTCGGCCTTCACCGCCTGCTCGCGGGGGGCCTTGCTCGGGCGCATCACCGAGGGCTTCGGCATGAACTTGAAGGCCCGCTTGTGGACTTCGAGGATGGTGCGGGTGTTGACGCGCACGATGCCTTCGACCTGTGACAGCCGGTTGGTGACGAAGTCGACGAGCTCGGTGTTGTCGGAGAAGGTTGCGCCCGCGAAGATGTCGAAGCCGCCGGTGGTGATGTAGACGAAATACATCTCCGGGATCGCAGACAATTCGCGCGCGGCCTGCCGGATCCGGCGCGTCTCGACCTCGATCTCCATCATCACCCAGACGGAGTGGCCGAGCTGCAGCGGGTTGGAGAGGGCGACGAACTCGATCACGCCGGACTCGACCAGCCGCGCCATGCGGTTGCGGATGGTCGACTCAGGGATTTCGAGCGCTTCGGCGATGGACTTGGCGGGAGCGCGGGCATCCTTGTGCAGGAGATTGATGATGCCGACGTCGATTTCGTCCAGAGCCGCCACCCGCTTCTCCTGCAATTGCGCCTTCGAATCGCAAAACCATAGGAGGCGGCCGGGCGAGCCGCAATTGCTGCGCCGCCGAAAAGAGCAGAACTGACTGCCGCAAGCCACGGAAACGCCGGGATTGCGCCGGTCTCAGGCGGAATTGCGCAATCTCGTCATCCGCCCTTGCCGGGCATGGCGAACGGAGCCGGATCGAGGAAGCGCTCCAGAACATTGCGGGTCAAGCACGAGATATTGTTGTCGTAGCCGTTGTGCGCGAGGCTGCCGACATAGGCGATCGAGCCGGTCGAGAACACCGCGCCGCCCGACGGGCATTCGAAGAACACCATGTCTGCCCGGATGCGGGCGCTCTGCAAGGCGTTGGTCGCCCCGTTCGGAACGAGCACCGCATCATTGGCCATGTGGAAGGCGTTGGTGTGGTTCTCGGAAGAAGCCAGGACCAGCGTATGCGGCGGCGAACCGGCGCTGACATCGCAAGCATCGATCTCATCGCCCGCAGCGCCGCCCCCGAGATGCCCGAAATCGCCGAGGATCTCGTCCTCAATGCCGGCGAAGATGAAGGCGGCGCGCGGATCCCGGCTCTCGGGCCGGCGGCGGTAATAGGAGGAGGCGTCGAAGCCCTGGGCGATGAAGCCGACACCGGCCAGCGTGTTCGGCGAGCGGCCCTGGCGGCTCCAGAGCCCGCCATATTCGCCGGTGAAGCTCATATAATATTCGCCCGGCGCCGCATGCCAGGCGCGGGTGCCGTCCTCGGCCCGGCGCACCTCGATGATCCCGTCCGAATGCGGGTGATAGGCGACGCGCCAGTAGAAGCCGTTGCCGCCGAGATACATCAGGCGGCCGCCGCCCTTCAGATGGCCTTCCAGCGCATTCATCATCTCGAGCGAGACATATTCGGGATGCGAACCGGTTAGCACAGCCCGGTAGCCGTCGAGCAGGCCCGCGCCCTCGCGATGCAGATCGTCATCGGTGACGACGTCATAGTCGCAGCCGATCGCCTCCAGCCAGTCGACGACGAAGAGGTCGCTGGAGAAGTTCCAGAGCCGCCCCTTCGGCCGGACATTCGTCATCGGGCGCAGGCGCGTGCCGTAGCAGACGCCGCTGCCGTCATTGTGCACACAATAGGTCGACAGCCCGATCGGGTAGTGCAGCAGCTGCATGTCGGTGACGTCGAAATCGAGCAGGTGCCCGCGCAGCATCTCGGTGCCCGAGGCGAGGAAGCGGGCCTTGTTGTTGGCGTAGATCGTGTAGGTCGCGGTCGGCGCGAGATAGGCGACCTTGGCGGTGCGTTTTCCGCGCGGCGGGCGGACGAAGAACGGGACATAGGTCTCGGCGCCATCGCCGCGCAGGCGCGCGGCATAGATGCCGCTCGGCAAATCCTCCGGAACGGTGAAGATAAAGCTCGTCTGCCAGCGGGCATCGTCGATGTCGTCGTCATGGAAATGGATCGCGCCATATTGCTGCGGCGTCCGCTTCCAATCCATCTCGGCAGCGTCCCAGTTATGCCCGGTCACCGCACGGGTCGGCAGGTTGACCGTCCTGCCGTGCAACTGGTGCGGCCCGCGATCGATGATCCGGTCGGAGCCGATCTCCTGCGAGAAATCCCAAGCGGCGAGCAGCGCTTCGCCGGCCTCTTCGGCCGCAATCGGCTGGTCGAGCTGTTCTCGCGAAAGCGCCGTCGCGAACAGGCGCGGCGCCTCCAGCTTGCCGTTGTAATGGGCGCCGGGCGCCAGGCCGTCAGCGCTCGCATCGGGCCAGGCGGCGATCATCAGCGGCGCATTCGGCGCAGCCGGCAGGATTGCGACATCGCGCGCAACAGAGGCCGCCCGGCCGGTGTGGACGCTGTGATCCTCCAGCGGACGCTGCGATAGCTCGATCCGGCGCGAAGCGGCATCGAAGCTCGCCGAGAGCAGATGCCAGCGCCGCTCGGCCACGGGGACACCGGTCGAGACATTGACGACCTCACTGCCATCGCCGAGCCGCAACGCCAGTGCGCCACCTTCATCGAGATAAAGCCCGAAACCGCGCTTCGAGCGCTGCGACCAGGCACCGAGCAGCGCCCGCGGCTGCTTCCCGATCAAGGTAGGCCAGGCCAGGACCTGCAAGCTGAAGCTCTCCAGCGCCACGGGCAATGCGGGCAACTCGACATAGGAGCCGAGCCGCAGCGCCTGCTCGCCGCCCGGATAGTCGCCGCTGGCGGGCGACGCGATCTCCGTCTCGCGATAGCCCTCCCCGCCTCGGCCGGTCTGCGGCGCACGCAGACGAACGATATCGGCGCGATAGCCGGCGATCCCCGGTGTGCTCACCTTGAAGTCGATGCGGTCTCCCGGCGCGGCGCTGATGCGGTCGGCATAGGCGAGGATGGCCCTGGCCGGATCGGGCCCGACGACCGGCGGCCCACCGGCCGGCGGCTCCGGGATGGCGAGCTCACCCAAAGCGGTGGCGAGATCGTGGCCGGTCATCGCATGCCAGCGCAGCTTGAACACGGTCCATTCGGCTTCGGCGAGATCGGTGAAGACAACGCCGGGCACCGGCACGGGCCGCAGGGGATTGCCGGTCATCCGCGCCAGCAGCCAGCGCGCCTTGGGGGTCTCGACGATCAGGCAGTGCTTGCCCTCGATCGGGGCGCTGCGCATCCGGTCGAGCACCGCCTGGAGTTCGGGGCTGTGATGGCCGAGCGGACGGCGCCGGAACTCATGTGCCAGATCCAGGCGCGAGGGATCGATCTCGTACATCGCAGGCCTTCACTCCCCGTGGCGGCAATCTGCCCGGCCCTCCCGGGCTCCACCAGCGCGCTCGGCGCATGCCCGAGCTGACCGAATCCGCCATGGCGCGGAGGCTTGCTCGCCGAAAACGCCTAACTGGTTTCATAATTTTGCATAAAGCGCAATATAAGAACGATATTTCTGTTGAATGAGCACAATCACGTCGCTAATGTCGCGGTAACGGCGATCAACGCCGGTCCGGGGAGGACGACATGGAGACGCTCAGCAGGACGGGTTCGATCAACCGGCGGCAGCTCATCGTGGGAGCAGGCGCCGCCTCAGCAGCGACCTTGGCGGGAGCCGGCCGCTTCGGCGCCGCACAGGCGGCAGCGCCGATCAACTTCGTCGGCTGGACCTTCCGGCCGGACATGGTCCAGGGCTATGTCGACTTCTACAACAAGACCTATGGCGAGCAGGTCGCCTATTCGACGCTGCCCTGGCCGCAATTCCACCAGACGCTGGAATCACGCGCCTTCGCCGGCGACATCGTCGACGTGATGTACTGCTTCCACACCTTCCGGGAGCGCTGGGCGCAGACGGGGCTGATCCGCGCGCTCGACGATCTGCCGGAGGCGGACGAGCTGAAGCGGGCGATGATGCCGGCCAATCTCGAGAGCCTGTTGAGCAAAGAGGGCAAGCTCATCGCGCTGCCCTACTTCGTCAATCTCTACATCCTGATGCACAACGAGCCGATGCTGCAGCAGGGCGGCTTCGACAAGCCGGCGGCGAGCTTCGACGAGCTGATCGAGCAATGCGTCAAGCTGAAGAAGGACAAGATCGCCGAGTACCCGTATCTGCCGAACTGGAACCCGACGATCACCGGCACGACGCCGCAGTTCCTGACCGATTGCTTCGCCGAGGGCGCCACCGTCTTCGACGCCAAGAACAGACTGGTGATCGACCAGGACCCGGCAGTGGCCCAGGTGCTGGAGCGCTGGAAGAAGGTCTATGCGCTCGGCCTGGTCACGCCCGAGATCTTCACCAAGCCGTCCTCGACCGACGTGCACCGGATGATGTTCACCGGGCGCTACGCCTATCACAGCAACATCTCGAACTATCTGCAGACGATCGCCAGCGACACCAAGGAATCCCTGCTCGCGCCGAAGAAGGCGAAGATGACGCCTTATCCGGGCAAGGTCGGCAGCACCTACATGTGGACCGACTCCTATGTGCTCAACGCCAACACCAAGTCGATCGAGAGCGCCTGGAAGCTGATGCAGTTCGTCGGCGGCAATCTGCACAAGGATTGGTATGTGCAGCAGCAATGGGCGATCGGCTCGGGCCTCGATAACGTCTACCCCGATCTCTACAAGGAGCCGGCCGTCGTCGCCTCCTATGCCAACTGGGTCGACCTGCCGACGCTGCGGGCCCAATACGACAAGGGCAAGGTCAGCGGCGCCTTCAAGGAGCAGTGGTACCCGGAATACGACGCCCGCTCGGTGACGATCCTGCACGACATGATCCGCAAGAACCTGTCGGTCGCCGAGACGATCAAGGCGCTCGTGGCCCTGCACAAGTCGCTGGCCTGAGCGGATGACCACGCTCGACACCGGCCGGCCCGATCTTACGCTCCAGCCGGAGGCTGCGGCCTCCGGCTCAGGCCGAACCCGCTGGTTCGCGCGCAAGGACCGGCAGGCTGTGCAGTCCGAGGGCTGGTTCGCGGCGGCGCTGGTCTCGCCGGCGCTGCTGGTGATCCTGCTGATCGTCTTCCTGCCGCTGGTCTATTCGATCTGGCTGAGCTTCGCCGAGGTCGACCTGCTGCGGCCGGGCGGCACGGCGATCACGATCTTCGGCATGCGGCTGCCGCTCTACCGCTTCACCGGGCTCGCCAATTACAGCAAGGTCCTGTCCGACCCGCTCTACTGGCGGGCGCTGCTGCGCACCGTCTATTTCGTCGCGCTCTTCGTGATCGAGGCGGTGGTGATCGGCCTCGCCATGGCGCTGGTGCTCAACGCCCATTTCGCCGGGCGCGGGCTGATGCGGGCGATGCTGCTGGTGCCGTGGTCGATGTCGCGCATCGCGGTCGGCATCCTCTGGCTCGGCATGCTCGACGCCGATTTCGGCGCGATCAACGGCATCCTCTACCGGCTCGGCCTGATCGACCACTATTTGTCATTCTTCAGCGACGGCTTCACGGCGCTCAACGTGCTGATCGTCGTCTATGTCTGGAACCAGGCGCCCTTCGCGACGATCCTGTTCCTGGCCGGGCTGCAATCGATCCCGCAGGACCTCTACCACGCGGCCTCGGTCGACGGCGCCGGCTTCTGGCGCAAGCTCTGGCACATCACCCTGCCTTCGCTGCGGCCGATGATGTTCCTCGTCCTGGTGCTCGCGACCGTCAACGGCTTCCTGATGCTCGACCTCATCTATGTGATGACCTCGGGCGGCCCCGGCAACGACACCACCACGGTGACCTGGCTCGGCTACCGCACCGCCTTCAGCTTCTTCAAGTTCGGCCCGGGCACGGCGATCCTGTTCACGCTGACGCTGATCTGCGTCGTGCTGACGGTGGTCTACCACCGCCTCGTCCTCTCGAAGTTCCAGAGCGAGTAGGAGGCGCGCCATGCCGACCGTCATCGCGCGCAACCACAGCAAGCTCTGGCCGACACTCGGCCTCTACGGCCTCGTCGCGCTGGTCGCGCTCTGGCTGATCGGGCCGTTCCTCTGGCTGTTCATCAGCAGCATCAGCGAGCAGCGCGATCTGCTGGCACGACCAATGCCCCTCTTCCCGCCCAATCCGAGCTTCACCAACTACGCCAAGATCTTCGGCCTCGTCGAATTCCACGCCCAGCACCAGTCGGCGCAGATCCTGCCTTCGCTCGGCAACAGCGTCGTCGTCACGCTGATCGTCACCGCGCTCAACATCGTGCTGGGGAGCGGTGCCGGCTACGCCTATGCCCGCTTCCAGCACCCGGTGATGAAGATCACGCTCTACGCCATCCTGTTCACCCGCATGCTGCCGGTCGTGGTGCTGATGCCGGCGCTGTTCCTGATCATGCGCCAGCTCGGCCTGCAGAACACGCTGAGCGGGCTCGTGCTCGCCTATTGCTCCTTCACCTTCCCCTTCACGATCTGGATCCTGAAATCCTATTTCGAGACGATCCCGCGTGAGCTCGAGGAGAGTGCGCTGGTCGATGGCTGCTCTCGGATGCAAGCCTTCGTGAAGGTGATCCTGCCGATCTCGGGGCCCGGGCTCGTCGCCGCCGGCGCCTTCACCTTCGTCCTGTGCTGGAACGAGTTCCTGGTGGCGCAGGTGCTGAACTCGAAACCAGGCACCACGACCCTGCCGCCGACCGTCGCCGGCATGCTGGGCCAGGCCAATATCGACTACTCGGTGATCGCTGCCTCGGGCTTTCTCTCGGCCATTCCGGCGGTGATCCTCGCCCTCGTCTTCCAACGCTACATGGTCCAGGGGCTCACCGCCGGGTCGGTGAAGGGCTGATCTTCCCCAGGACTGCCCGCCGCGTGCGCAATCAGAACGCGCCGGCGGGCCTTTCAAAACCGCGCATCCGCGAAAGGACAGATCCGATGACGATCGTGCCAAGAAAGCCCGACATGCACCTCGCCTTCCTCGAAGGCGGCCCGAAGAAACTGCTGATCGACGGGCGCTGGGTCGACGCCGCCTCCGGCAAGACCTTCGAGACGATCGACCCGTCGACCGGCCAGGTGCTGGCCCGCGTCGCCGAAGGCGATCGGCAGGACATCGATGCCGCGGTCGCAGCGGCGCGGCGCGCCTTCGACGGGCCCTGGCGCAAGTTCAAGCCCTATGACCGCCAGCAGGTCATCCTCAAGCTCGCCGATCTCGTCGACAAGCATTTCGACGAGCTCTCGCTGATCGACACGCTCGACATGGGCGCTCCGATCAGCCGCACGCGCGCCTCGCGGCGGCGCCTGCTCGGCCTGCTGCGCTATTATGCCGGCATGGCGACGGCGCTGCATGGCGAGACCGTCGACAACTCCATGCCCGGCGAGTTCGTCACCTATACGCTGAAGGAACCGGTCGGCGTCGTCGGCGCGATCACGCCGTGGAACGGCCCGCTCGTCTCCTGGATCTGGAAGATCGGCCCGGTCCTCGCCACAGGCTGCACCGCCGTGCTGAAGCCGGCCGAGGAATCGCCGCTCTCGGCCCTGCGCATGGGCGAGCTCCTGCTCGAAGCCGGCCTGCCCGATGGCGTCGTCAACATCGTCACCGGCTTCGGCGAGACAGCGGGCGCGGCGCTCGCCGGCCATCCCGATGTCGACAAGATCGCCTTCACCGGCTCCTTCGAGACCGGGCAGAAGATCGTCCAGGCCTCGGTCGGCAATCTCAAGCGGGTGACGCTCGAACTCGGCGGCAAGTCGCCAGACATCGTCTTCGCCGATGTCGATCTCGACCTCGCCGTGCCGGGCGCCGCCATGGGCTGCTTCGGCAATTCCGGCCAGGTCTGCAGCGCCGGCACCCGCCTCTTCGTCGAGGACAAGATCTATGACGAGTTCATGGAGCGCGTCGCCGCTTTCAGCCGGACGCTGAAGGTCGGCAACAGCCTGGATCCCGAGGTGCAGATCGGGCCGCTGGTCTCCGAGCAGCAGCTCAGCCGCGTCTCCAGCTATCTCGACATCGGCCAGCAGGAGGGCGCGAAGCTCCTTTCCGGCGGGCGCAGGCTGACCGAGGACGAGCTCGCCAGCGGCTACTTCATCCCGCCGACGGTCTTCGCCGGCGTGCGCGACGAGATGCGGATCGCACAGGAGGAGATCTTCGGGCCAGTGGTGTCGAGCCTGCCCTTCAGCGACCTGGAAGAAGTCGCGCGGCGCGCCAACAACACCATGTACGGGCTCGGCAGCGGCGTCTGGACCAATGACGTGCGCAAGGCGCACTATCTCGCCAAGGCGATCCGCGCCGGCTCGGTCTGGATCAACTGCTACCAGATGATGGATCCGGCGATGCCCTTCGGCGGCTACAAGCGCAGCGGCTATGGCCGCGAATCCGGCGTGCAGCAGTTCAACGACTATCTCAACGTGAAGTCGGTCTGGCTGCGGACCGCCTGATGACCAGCAGGCTGTTCTCGCCGATCACGCTGTCCGGGGTCACATTCCCCAACCGCGTGGTCATCTCGCCGATGTGCCAGTACAGCGCGCCCGATGGCGCGGCTTCCGACTGGCACATGGCCCATCTCGGGCAATTCGCCATGTCGCGGGCCGGCCTCCTCCTGCTGGAGGCCACCGCGGTCGAGCCGGCCGGGCGGATCTCGCCGCTCTGCCTCGCGCTTTATTCCGACGTGCAGGAGGCCGCGCTCGCCCGGGTGGTGACGATGCTGCGCTATGCCGGCGGCGGCATGCCGCTCGGCATCCAGCTCGGCCATGCCGGGCGCAAGGGCTCCTGCCACATGCCCTGGGATGGCGGGCACGGCCTTAAGCCCGAAGAAGGCGGCTGGCCGATCGTCGGCCCGAGCGCCCTGCCCTATGACGGCAGGCGCGCCGTGCCGGAGGCGCTGGATGAAGTCGGCATGGAGCGCATCGCCGCGGCCTTCGTCGATGCGGCCGGGCGGGCCGACCGCATCGGCTTCGACGTCGTCGAATATCACTGCGCCCATGGCTATCTCCTGCACTCCTTCCTGTCGGCGCAGAGCAACCGGCGGCAGGACGGCTATGGCGGCTCGCTCGATAATCGCATGCGCTTCCCGCTCGCGATCGCGCGGCGGCTACGCGAAGCCTGGCCGGCGCGGAAGGCGCTGGGCGCCAGGCTCGATGCCGAGGATGCGACCGATGCGGCTTCGCTTGTCGAGACGATCGCCTATGCGCGCGAGCTCAAGGCGATCGGCTTCGACTATGTCTGCCTGTCGCGCGGCAGCCTCTCCGGCGAGCAGAAGATCATCTCCTGGCCGGGCTACCTGCTGCCGCTCGCCGCAGCCTTGCGCCAGGCGACCGGGATGGTCACCCAGGCCGTCGGGCTGATCGTCGATCCACGCATGGCGGAGGACGCGGTCGCGTCAGGGCAGGTCGACATGGTCGCGCTGGCGCGCGGCTTCCTCGATGATCCGCGCTGGGTCTGGCATGCGGCCGAGGCGCTCGGCGCCGAGCTCGCCTATCCCCAGCAATATCGCGGCGCTGATCCCTCGCTCTGGAAGGGCGCGACCTTGCGCCCACGAGCCCATGCCGCCGGCTGATTCCGGCCGCCATCTCACATTCATCCTGTTGCGGAGACCGACATGATCCCTGAAGGCCTGATCTCGACCTGGCGGCTGAAATCGCACAGGCAGGAAATGCCGGAAACCGGCGAGGTGCTTTATCCACGAGGCGACAAGCCGCAGGGATTGCTGACCTACACCGCCGATCGCCGCTTCTCGATCATCAATGCACCGGAAGAACGGGCACCGCCCAAGGGCCTCGGCCCGACAGACGAGGAGGCGCTCGCTTTGTTCAAGGCCCTGACCGCCTATGCCGGCCATTACTCGGTCGACGGCGAGACGGTGACACATCATGTCGAGATCTCGTGGAACGAGGCCTGGTCCGGCACCGATCAGGTCCGTCGCTTCAAGCTCGAAGGCGACACCCTGACCATCATCGCCGGCCCCTCTCACAGCCCCTGGGACGGAAGGCTGACGATCTCGACGCTGATCTGGGATCGCGTGCGCTGATCCCGCGCTGAGCGCACCGACAACTCACTGAGCGACGCCCTGGCGGATCCGATGCCCCGCCAGGGCGATCGATCGCGGCTGCGCGTGAGCGGCGGCGCATGCATCGGCTTTTCGTGAAACGACAGGAGACGAGCGATGACCTCAGCCAACCTTCGTCATAACCCCGACGCCGTCGCGCCGCCGACGCAGAACCTCTACGCCCATGGCGTCGAGGTCCCGACCAACAGCCGCCAGCTCTATGTCGCCGGCCAGGTCGGCGTGCGCCGCGACGGCACGCTGCCGGCGACGCTGGAGGAGCAGGTCGAGCAGTTGATGGCGAATTTCGAAGCGATCCTCGCCTCGGCCGGCATGGGCTTTGCCGATGTCGTGAAGATCACCGCCTACTGCCTGAAGCCGGCCGACATCATCACCTACGCCAATATCCGCAACCGCTATTTCAAGGGCAATCCGCCGGCCACGACCGCAGTCGTCGTCGCCGGCCTCGCTCTATCGGAGTGGTTGATCGAAGCCGATCTCACCGCAGCCAAGCGGGATTGACCTAACAATCGGTAGCGGAGCGGCCGAAGGGCTGCTCCGCCATCAGGCATGGACGGGCTCGCGCAGGGGATAATGGCAGGCGACGAGGCGCTCGCGCCCGGCGAGCTCTGGCACGGCCTCGCGGCAGACATCACCGGCCCGGACGCAGCGCGGATGGAAGGCGCAGCCGGCCGGCGGGGCGAGCGGGCTCGGGAACTCGCCCTTGAGATGCAGCTCCGGCAGGCCGCGGCCGGGCTCCGGCGGCAGGATCGCCTGCATCAATTCGCGCGTATAGGGATGGCGCGGCTCGGCGAAGACCGCCTCGGTCGGCCCGGCCTCGACGACCTTGCCGAGATACATCACCGCGACCCGGTCGGCGAGATGGCCGACGACGGCGAGGTTGTGGCTGATCAGCACGATGGTCAGCCGGAAGCTGCGATGCAGACGGGCCAGCAGGTTGAGGATCTGCGACTGCACGGAGACGTCGAGTGCCGAGGTCGGTTCGTCGCAGATCAGGATCTTGGGCTCGCCGATCAAGGCGCGCGCGATGGCGACGCGCTGGCGCTGCCCGCCCGAGAGCTGGCTCGGATAGGCGCCGGCAAGATAGCGCGCCAGCCCGACCGCATCCATGATCTCGTGCACGGCCGCGAGACGCGAGCGGCCATTGCCGACGCCGCGGACTTCGAGCGGCGCGGCGATCGCGCCCGCCACCGTCATGCGCGGGTTGAGCGAGGAATACGGGTCCTGGAAGATCGGCTGGATCAGCTTGGCGCGCTCGACCCTTCCATAGGCGCCGATCGGCTTGCCGCCGACCGTGATGCTGCCCGAGCTCGGCTCCTCGATGCCGAGCAGGAGCCGCGCCAGCGTGCTCTTGCCGCAGCCGGACTCGCCGACGATGGCGAGGATCTCGCCCTCCTCGACCGCAAGGTCGATGCCGCGCACGGCCTGCAGCACCCGCCCACGGCGCAGGCCGGCGCTGACCTGATAATTGCGCGTCGCGCCTGTGATTTCGAGCAGGCTCATCTTGTCCTCATGCGATGGCCGTAGCGGCGGCGAGCGGCGCGGCCGGCTGGTGCGGCGCCTCGATCGGCAGCAGGCAGCGCAACTGGCGTCCGCCGGCGGCGTTACGGAGCGAGACCGGCGCTGCCGCGCAGGCCTCGTGGTGGAACTCGCAGCGATCGAGGAAACCGCAGGCCGTCAGCGGCGCGATCGGGCGCGGAACGAGGCCGGGGATATAGCCGAGCGGCTGGCCGCGGCGGGTGCGCCCCGGCACCGGGATCGAGCGCATCAGCCCAGCGGTGTAGGGATGGCGCGGGCTGCCGAGCACCTCGTCGGTGGTGCCGCTCTCGACGACCTCGCCGTCATACATCACCACCACCCGGTCGGCGAGGCCGGCGACGACGCCGATATCGTGCGTAACCAGGATAAGCCCGATGCCAGTCTCCTTCTGCACCTCGGCGAGAAGCCGCAGGATCTGGGCCTGGATGGTGACGTCGAGCGCGGTCGTCGGCTCGTCGGCGATGATCAGCTCGGGCTCGCACAGCAAGGCGGTCGCGATCATCATGCGCTGGCGCAGCCCGCCCGAGAGCTGGTGCGGGAACTGATCGAGCCGGTCTTCCGGCGCCGGCACGCCGACCCTTCGCAGCAGGGCGACGATGCGCTCGCGCGCCTGCGCCCGCGAGACCGGGCGATGCTGGCGCAGAATCTCGGCCATCTGGTCGCCCATGCGATAGCAGGGATCGAAGGCCGTCATCGGGTCCTGGAAGATCATGGCGATGCGCTTGCCGCGGATCGCCTGCCAGCGCCGCCGGTCGAGGCCGAGCAGGGACTCGCCCTGGAAGGCCAGGCGCTCGGCCGAGAGCCGCGCGTTCTGCGGCTGCAGCCCCATCACGGCCAGCGAGGTCAGGCTCTTGCCGCAGCCGGATTCGCCGACGATGGCGACAGTCTCGCCGCGCTCGACCGTGAGATCAACGCTGCGGATCGGGCGCAAGAGCCCGTCATTGACGGGGATGTCCAGGCTGAGACCACGGATTTCGAGCAGCGGCGCCATGGCTCAGGCCCTCCCCTCGGGCGAGAGGACATCGCGCAGTGCATCGCCAAGGATGTTGATCGCCAGGATCAGCAGGATCAGCGCCGTGCCGGGAATGGCGATCAGCCAGGGCCGGAACAGGAACTGGCTCTTCGCTTCCGAGATCATCAAGCCCCAGGAGGTCAGCGGCGGCTGGATGCCGAGCCCGAGAAAGGTCAGCGTCGCCTCCATCAGGATGGCGCGGGCGAGTTCGAGCGTGCCGACGACGATCAGGGCGCTGGTGATGTTCGGCAGGATCTCGCGCAGCAGGATGCGCGGCGTCGAGCTGCCGATGGCGCGGGCGGCGGTGACGAATTCGCGCCCGACGAGCTGCTGCGTCGCGGTACGCGTCACGATCACCAGCCGGTCCCAGAGCAGGCCGCCGATGACCAGCACCAGCAAGGGCAGCGACTGGCCGAGCACGGCGACGGCGACGAGCGCGACGAGCACCACCGGCAGGGTCAGGCGGACGGTCAGCAGGAAATTGACGAAGAGATCGACCCGCCCGCCCCAATAGCCGGCGGCGACGCCGAGCACCGTGCCGATCAGGCCGGAGATCAGCACGGTGGCGAAGCCAACGAACAGCGAGATGCGGGCGCCATAGAGCAGCAGCGCCAGATAGTCGCGGCCGAGATGGTCGGTGCCGAGCGGATGCTGCCAGCTGCCGGCGCTGTTCCAGACCGGCGCAGCCAGGCGCCGTGCCAGGTCCTGCGTGCCAGGGTCATAGGGCGTCAGCAGGGGTGCGGCGATCGCCGCCAGAACGAAAACCCCAAGCACGATCCCGCCGAACCAGAAGCCGGGATGCCTGGCCATGCGGCGCAGCGCGATCTGACCGGGCGTCGGCATCGGCTTTGCAGCAGATACTGCTGAGACTGGCGCCGATGCGCCGTCGATGAGGCTGGTATCGGCCATCAGCTCGTCCGGATCCTGGGGTCGAGGGCAGCGTTCAGGAGATCGGCCGCGAGCGTCAGCACCGCATAGGTCGCGGCGATCACGAGCAGGATCGCCTGGATGACCTCGACGTCGTAGCGACGGATCGAGAGCCAGGCCAGGTTGCCGAGCCCGTTCATCGAGAACACCGCCTCGACCACGACCGAGCCGCCGAGCATGTAGCCGAACTGCACGGTCGCGACTGCCACCACCGGGATGATCGCGTGGCGCAGGCCATGGCGCAGCACGACCCGCCACGGGCTGAGGCCATAGGCGCGCGCGGTTCGGACATGGTCGGATTTCAGCACGTCCATCATGCCGGAGCGGGTCAGCCGCATGATCGCCGGGGCCGCGTAATAGCCGAGCGCCACCGCTGGCAGGATATAGTGCTGCCATGTCGCCGTGCCGGAGACCGGCAGCCAGCGCAGCATCACGCCGAAGCCGTAGATCAGCGCCAGAGAGGACAGGAAGGACGGCATCGCCTGCCCGGCCACAGCCAGGACCAGCGCGACCCGGTCGATGATCGTGTTGGGCCAGAGCGCGGCGATGACGCCGAGCGGCACCGCCACCAGCAGCGCGAAGGCGAGCGCGAGGACGCCGAGCGTCGCGGTGATCGGGATATGGCGCGCCAGGACCGACCCGACATCCTCCTTTAGATAGGTCGAGCGGCCGAAATCGCCGGTGACGAAGCGGCCGACCCAGCTCAGATACTGCTCATGGAATGGCCGGTCATAGCCATAGGCCTTGCGGATCTCGGCGATCTGCTCGGGCGAGGCGCGCTCGCCCGCCATCGCCACCGCCGGATCGCCGGAAAGATGGACGAGCGAGAACGAGATGATCGAGACGACGATCAGGACGAGGACGGTGACCAGCAACCGCTTCAGGACGAAGGAACCCATTCCGCACTCCGTGCGGCGAGGCGGCCGGCCGGAGCCGGTCGCCCAGCCCGATGCCAGCTACTTCCAGCGCGCCAGATAGAAATGGGCGAGTTCGTCCGGGGTGACCGGATAGTCGAGGTCTTTGGTGTAAGCGTAAGCCCGGCCATAGGCGAAGAGCGGCACGCCATAGGCTTGGGCGTTGATCTTCTCCAGGGCCTTGGCGTACAGGGCGCGGCGCTGGGCCGGATCCATGGTGCTGTCTGCCTTCTCGATCCAGTCCCTGACCTCGGCGTCGCGGGCATAGTCGTCGGCGCCGAACTTGAAATAGAGGCTGACCGAGGCGGAGGCGTCCTGCATGCCCTGCGAGCCCCAGGTCAGATGGGCGAGCTCGGCCTTGCCACCGATGATCAATGGCCGCAGCGCGACGTTCTGGATGAAGCGGAAATCGGGCTCGATGCCGACGGCGCGCAGATAGGCGAGCACCGCCTCCGAATAGGATTTGTCGCGATAGGCGTAGAAGGGGAGCTTCAGCCCCTTGGCATAGCCGGCCTCGGCCAATAGCGCCTTGGCCTTGGCCGGGTCGTAGGCATGCTGGGTGACGTCGGCGGTGCAGCCGACCTGCGTCGGGTAGCACATCGACTTCAGCACCTCGGCCGAGTTGCCGACGAGCTTGGCGATCGCCTCCCGGTCGATGGCGTGGAAGATCGCCTGGCGGACCCGGACATCCCTAAGCGGGGTATCGCCCGAGCGGCCGGCGGCATCGAACAGCAGGAAGGACATCCGCGTCGTCGGCGCGGTCTTGACGGTGACGCCCATGGAGGAGAGCTGCGGCACGTTTTCGGGCGGGACGCCCCAGATCCAGTCGACCGTGCCGGCGAGCAGTTCGGCGAGCTGCGCCTCGTTGTCGGCAATGGTGCGGTAGACGATCTTGCCGATCTTCGGCTGCCCCTTAGGGCTTTCCTTGAAATAATTGGGATTCTTGACGAATGTAGCGGACTGGCCGGCCTTGAAATCCGTCATGATGTAGGGGCCGGTGCAGACCGGCCGGACCGCGCCCCAGTCGCGCCGGGTCTTGCCGCCGGCAGCGCTGACGACGGGTGCCTTGTCGTAATGGCCTGACGGGTAGATCGCGGTGTTGCCCGAGAGGAATTCGAGCGCCGCCGGCGTTGGCGCCCTGGCGATGAAGCGGACCCTGTGCGGGTCGACGGCCTCGACCGCCTTGATCCAGTCGATCGCGAGGCGGACATTGATGCCGCTATCGGCCGGCATCACATGGCGGAAGGTCGAGACCACGTCCTCGGCGTCGAGATCGGTACCGTCATGGAACTTGATGCCTTTGCGCAGCTCGACCTCGAGCGTGACGTCGTCGACCCAGCGATAGGACGAGGCCAGGAGCGGCTTGTATTCGCCGCTGGCGGGATCGCGATGGAACAGGGAGTCGCAATTGAACATGGTCGCGATGACCACTTCGCGCAGGCCCTGATAATAGATGTCGAAGGTGTCGATCTCGGTCGACGTCGCCCAGGTCAGCGTATCGTCGCTTTTTCCTGCCGTCGCCGGGGTCGTGAACGCTGCACAGGCCAGAACACTGCCGACGAACGCCGCCATCGAGCGTTTGAACATCGCGATCCTCCCTCGCGGCGCTCTGCGTTCTTGTCGAGGCCTCGGCGGGCCACAGGCGCCATTTCTATAAATTTGCGCTTTCCGTCGAATATGTCAATTCATATTGCGATTACAGCCAAATCAAATTCAAAAATTTGCCATGTCAGCCACGCAAGTGAGCTGAAAGCACGCAGTCGCTCAAAACCAAACAGGTCTCGGGAGCCAGGACTGGTCCGGCTCCCGAGATGGCCTTTTGACACTCAGGCGCTGTGCTTGCCGATGAAGCCCAGCACCAACTCGTTCCAGATCTCCGGGCGCTCCCAATAGGCGGAGTGGCCGCAATCGGGGATGAGGCTGAACTCGGCGCCCTGGATGCGGGAATGGACGAGACGCGCCATCGAGGGCGGCGTGTAGAGGTCGCCATCGCCTGTCGTCACCAGCACCGGCATGCGCCAGGCCGCGATCGACTTCCAGGTCACGTTGTTCTCGTAGGCCTGGCTTTCCATTTTCCCCGTCTTCGCCTTGTGCTCCAGCTCGTTCCAGAGGCGCCGGCCCTCCTGGTCGAGATGGCGATAGGACGGGCCGAGCTCCTTGAAGTCGTGCGGCAGGGCATCGAACTCCTTCGGCCAGATCAGCTTGTAGATCGCTCGGTAATCCTCGTCGCGGATGCCGACGATCGTGTTGGAGAGCACGACGCTGCGCAGGCGCTGCGGGTGCGATACGGCGAAATCGGTCGCGACCATGCCGCCGGCAGCCGAACCGACAAGGTGGAACTTCGTCAGCTTGAGGTAGTCGACCAGCTTGAGCAGGTCGCCGGCCCCAGTGCCGGGCTTGGCCGGGTCGCCGACGACCGAGCCGTGATAGCCACGCCGGGAATAGCCGATGACGCGATAGCCGGCCTTGGCGAAGACCGGCGTCTGATAAAGCCAGACCAGCCCGCTGCCCGTCCCGGCGTGCAGGAAGATCACCGGGACGCCGTCGCCGCCGGTATCGAAATACCAGATGCTGTGCCCGTCCCCGACCTCGACCAAACCTTCGGTCGCCTTGATCGGAGCCGGAGGCGGCACCGGCTTCACGCCCTGATCGGCGGCCGGCGCAGCGCCCGCGACGCTCGCTTGTGAGAACGCGAACGCCGTCAGGCCAAGCGCGGCGCTAGCTTGCAAAAGCCTCCGCCGCCCCGGCTCGTAACCTTGCAAGGTGTCAGCGGAAACAGATTTACCACCAGAATTCATGACCACCCTCTTCTTGTTATGACAATCACGAAGGCAATCAACGCAGATTATCTATTCTCCATCCATGTCAATTTTCTCATCAAGACGCGATCGAAACTCAAACCCGAGAAGCAATTCCGATCGCATCATCGACAAGACCCGACTCAAGCCGCCTCGGCCCGAGCCTCGGAGGCAAGGCCCAGCACGGCCTCGTCGCGCACGTCGAGGCAGACCGCGGTGCCGTTGTCGAAGACCGTCTCGGCCCCGGCGCTGACCTGGAGCACGCCGCCTGCCACCCGCACGCGATAGCGCATCATGTTGCCGAGAAAGCCGGAGATTTCGACCGTGCCGGTGAGCCGGCTCGAACCCTCTGCCACTGGCTCCTGCGGAGACCGCAGCACGAAGGCCTCAGGCCTGATCGAGACGGCGACCGGTTGGCCCGGCGCGACACTGTCCTGCAGCAGGCTGCCGACCTCTCCGGCCGCGCCCAGGCTGACCCTGGCGATGCCGCGGCTGTCGGGCGGCGCGGCGAGCGTGCCGTCGAGCAGGTTGGTCGCGCCGACGAAGCCGGCGACGAAGCGATTGGCCGGGCGGAAATAGACCTCGCGCGGATGATCGAGCTGGACGATCCGGCCGCGGTCCATGACCGCGACGAGATCGGACATTTCCAGAGCCTCGGCCTGGTCGTGCGTCACATAGATGGTGGTGACGCCGACCTCCTGCTGCAGCCGCTTCAATTCGGTGCGCATCTCCTCGCGCAAGGTCGCGTCGAGATTGGAGAGCGGCTCGTCGAGCAGCAGCAGCTTCGGCTGGCGCACGATGGCCCGGGCGAGAGCGACGCGTTGCTGCTGCCCGCCGGAGAGACGCGTCGCCGAGCGGCTGCCATAGCCGTCGAGGCCGACCCGCTTCAGTGCATCGTTGGTCATCCGCTCGATCTGCGAGCGGTCGAAGCCGTGGTCTTTCGAGACGCGCAAGGGAAAGGCGACGTTCTCGAACACGCTCATATGCGGCCAGATCGCATAGGACTGGAAGACCATGCCGATATTGCGCCGATTGAGCGGCACGTTGACGCCGGCAGTATCGTCGAAGAGCGGCTGGGTGCCGACCCGGATCGAACCGCGATCCGGCTGCTCCAGCCCGGCGATGCAGCGCAAGGTCGTGGTCTTGCCGCAGCCGCTCGGCCCGAGCAGGGTGAAGAAGGTGCCGGGCTTGAGCGCGAAGGCGACATCGCGGACGCCGCCGGCCGGCCCGTCCTGCGTGTTGAAGAAGATCTTCTCGAGGCCCCGAACCTCGATCGCTGCGGTGGTGTCCGCCGTCATTGTGTATCCTCCCGCAACACGCGCTCACCTCAACGAAAATGCGAGGGGTGCGCCGGTCAATTCCTGCAATCTTCCTTGCGTCATCCCCGGCGCCATGGCGCGCACCACGAAGCCGCCCTCGGCCACATCGATGACCGCGAGATCCGAATAGATGCGGTTCACCGCCTTTGCCGCGGTCAGGGGATAGCGGCAATGCCGCACCAGCTTGGGCTCGCCCGCCTTGGTGACATGGGTGGTCATCACCCAGACATTGCGGGCGCCGGCAGCGAGGTCCATGGCGCCGCCGACCGCGGGCGTGCGGTCGCTGCCGGAGGTCGACCAGTTGGCGAGGTCACCGGTCTCGGCGATCTCGAAGGCGCCGAGTACGCACAGATCGATATGGCCGCCGCGGATCATCGCGAAGCTGTCGGCATGGTGGAAGAGCGAAGCACCCGCCACCAAAGTGACGTTCTCCTTGCCGGCATTGACCAGCCAGGGGTCGGCCTCGTTCGGACCAGGCACCGGGCCCATGCCGAGAATGCCGTTCTCCGAGTGCAGCACGACCTCGCGCCCGGCGGGGATATGGTCGGCGACCAAGGTCGGCAGTCCGATGCCGAGATTGACGTACCAGCCCTCGGCGATGTCGTTCGCGACGAGACCGGCCATCTCCTTGCGGCTGAACGGGGTGTGATCCAGCGCGGCAGTCATCGGGCGCCCTCCTTGCTGGCAGACGTCGTCGCCAGAGGCGGATCGCCGCCCGCGACCGTCAGCACGCGGTTCACGAAGATGCCGGGGGTGACGATGATGTTGGGATCGAGCTCGCCGAGCGGGGCGACATTCGCGACCTGAGCGATGGTGAGCCTGCCCGCCATCGCCATGATGGGATTGAAGTTCCGGCCGCTGCCCTTGTAGGTCAGGTTGCCCCAGCGATCGGCGGTATAGGCCTGGATCAGCGCGACATCGGCGCCGAGCGCATATTCCAGGACGTGGTCGCGCCCGCCGATATTGCGGGTCTCCTTGCCCTCGGCGAGGCGTGTGCCCGCGCCGGTCGGCGTATAGAAGGCCCCGATCCCGGCGCCGGCCGCCCTGATCCGCTCGGCCAGCGTGCCTTGCGGCACGACTTCGAGCTCGATCTCGCCCTTTTCATAGCGCGCGTCGAAAGCGGTGGAGCCGCGCGGGAAGCTGCAGATCAGCTTCGAGACAGCGCCACTGCCGATCAGCTTGCCGAGCCCGGTCTGAGGCTCGAAGCCGGCATTGTTGGCGATCACCGTCAGGCCGCGCACCCCACTCAGCGCCAGCGCGTCGATCAACGCATTGGGCTGGCCGACCGCGCCGAAGCCGCCGACGAGGACGGAGGCGCCGTCGCCTATATCAGCCAGCGCCGCAGCCATGTCGGGAACCTGCTTGTCGATCATCGGCCTCTCGCTTCCAGTCTCAGCGCCCGGTGAAGACGGGCGGGCGTTTCTCGGCGAAGGCGCGCCGGCCCTCCGCCCTGTCCTGCGTATCGCGCAGCATGCCCCAGACCAGCCGCTCCAGCCGCAGCGCCTCGGGCAAGGGCAGTTCGCCGCCGCTGCGGACCAGACGCTTGACCGCCCGGACGGAGAGCGGCGCATTCGCCGCGATCCTGGCGGCGAGCGCCTGCGCTTCCGCCAGCAGATCCGGCGCCGGAACGATCCGGCTGATCAGCCCGAGACGCAGAGCTTCCGGTGCATCGATCATGTCGCCCGAGAGCAGCATCAGCATCGCATCGCTTTGGCCGATGCTGCGCGGCAGGCGCTGCGTACCGCCGGCGCCAGGAATCGTGCCGACCTTGACCTCAGGCAGGCCGAAGCGCGCCTGCGGCGCCGCGAGACGGATGTCGCAGGCCAGAGCGAGCTCCAGCCCGCCCCCCAGCGCAAGGCCATTGACCGCGGCGATCAGCGGCTTCTCGCAATCGAGCGCCGATGCGAAGCTGCTATCGCCACCGCCGGCGAAGGCCTGCGCCGCATAAGGGCCGGTGACCTCGGCGGTCTTCTTGAGGTCGGCGCCGGCGCTGAATGCCCGTTCGCCTGCCCCGGTCAGGACCACCGCCCGGATGCCGTCATCGTTCGCGATGCGCTCGAAGCAGGCGACGAGCGCGGCGCCCGTCTCGGGGTCGATCGCGTTCAGCGCCTGCTGCCGGTCGAGCACGATTGTCGCGACATGACCGGCCTGGCTGAACTGGAGCGATGGGGTTTCGGGAGCCATTCAGTCTCTCCGCCGGATCAAGCGCTGGCTGCCACCGAGGTAGGCCCCTGCACCGTTACCGGTCAAACGAGTTAACCGCGCAGGCCGATGAGCTTTCCTCAATCAAAGGCCCGACGCGGCCGCTCTTTGCGGCCGCTCGCCATCGCGATCGTTCAACGATTGAGCGTTCCGACATTGGCGACCTCGTCGAGCCTGATCAGGTTGGCGAAGAGCTTTTCCGCCTGCGGCTGGGCGAGCTGCTTAGCGCTGCAGGACCAGAACTTCTGCCAGAGCTCGGCCTCGCTCATCGGCCGCGTCCAGTGGCCGCGGGCATAGTCGACGCTGGGGCTTTCGAGCACGCGGCCATCGGCCAGGTGCAGCCGGACGCCGCCGCTGAAGCCGAGATTGGGCTGGGTGTCGGCCGGGATGCGGCTGTCGGCGACGGTCTCGACCTTCTTCATCAGCGCCTGCACCTCAGGGCGGCCATGGAAGGCTTCTTCCAGCGCATCGAAGGTGACACGCCGCTCGAACAGCGCCGCGACGACCGCCAGCGGCACGCTGTGCGAGGGCACGAAATGCAGCACCGAGGGCGACTTCGAGATCACCGCATATTGCGCGTCGCTGATCAGCAGTTCGACCCGCGTGACCTGCTGCGGCTCGACGTCATGCGCATTCGCAAGATCGAGCGCACCGTCCACGGCCCGCTGCGCGATATTGCCGAACGGGTACTGCTTGACGTTGATGCCGATACTTTCGAGGCGCCAGGCGCTGCCGAGATCCGCGAGCGGGCTCTCCAGATCGACCCCCCCCTTGGGCGAGAGCGCAACCAGCATGCCGCGCCCGGAGCGTTCCAGCGCGTCTGCCGGCGCCGACATGCCGACCTCGGCCAGTTGCGCCGCCAGGACACCGCCGGCGGCACCACGGCCGATCTGGAACGGGCCGACATCGGTGTCGAAGCTCGCGGTGATGCCGCCCGACATCGAGGCGGCGATGCCGAGCGCACGCAGCGTCGTCGCCTCGTCGAAACCACGCAGATTGGCCAGCGCCAGCGCGACGGCCGATGGCCCGAAGCAGGCGGTGGCATGCCAGCCCTTGCTCGAATAGCTGTCGGAATCGCGCTCGGCGAGCCGCGCCCAGACCTCGTAGCCGGCGGCATAGGCCTGGATGACCTGCTTGCCGCTGGCGCCGATCCGCTCGCCCTCGGCGAGCAAAGCCGGCATCAGCACCGTGCTGGTGTGGCAGCCGGCGAAGGCGACATCGTCGAAGACGACGCTGCTCGTCGTCACCGCATTGACCAGCGTCGCGTCGACAACCGAGGCCTTCTCCGAGCCGAGCTGGATGCGCGCTTCATTCTTCAGCCCGCGCGTGCCGAGGCTGGCCAGGACATGGCGGGAGACCGGCATGTCGATGCCGGAGAGCATGACGCCGACCGTGTCGGCCATGCCGATGCGGATGGCTTCGAGCGCGCGGGCCGGCAAGTGCTCATAACGCAGGCCGGCGACGAAGCCGGCGAGCGAGCGTGACAGGGCTGTCGGCATGGTCGTTTCCTCTGATGTCGTTGTGGTCGCGCGCGGCGTGATCGAGCACGCCGCGCCATTTGGTCCGGCGCAGACGCCGCCTCAGGCGAGCCTGAACACCGGTAAGGTGATGCCGTCCTCGACCTGATGGCCGAAGGCGATCTCGACGGACTTGCCGATCGCGATCTCCGCGAAGTCGCCGCCGACGATGTTGGTCATCATGGTCGGCCCCTCCGCGAGGGTGACATAGGCAATGGCGAAGGGCTCAGCCGCGGTGCGGGCGATGCTGTAGGAATAGATCGTGCCCTGCCCGCTCGCCGGCCGCCATTCCGTCTCCGAACTGGCGCAATGCGGGCAGATCACCCGTGGGTACCAGTGCGCCCGCTCGCAGGCGCGGCAATGGCGCAGTTTGAAACGTCCCTCGGCGAGCTCGCTCCAGAACGCCTTGGTCTCGGGCTGGTGATCCAGCGCCTCACGCAGAACCGACATGGGCCTTACTCCCGCTCCATGATGAGGGTGGCGCCGCCATGCCGGGTGCCGAGCATGCCGCCAGTGCCGTGCGCCAGCGCGATATCGCAATTGGCGACCTGGACGGCTGGATGCGCCTCGCCGCGCAATTGCCGGACGGCCTCGATGATCTTGGTGATGCCGCCGCGGTTGAACGGGTGGTTGTTGCAGAGGCCGCCGCCATCGGTGTTGACCGGCAGGCGGCCGATACCCGCGATCAGGTTGCCATCGGCGACGAAGCGGCCGCCCTCGCCCTTGGCGCAGAAGCCGAGATCCTCGAGCTGCACGATCACGGTGATGGTGAAGCTGTCATAGACCGAGGCATATTTGACGTCGGCCGGCGTCAACTGGGCCTCGGCGAAAGCCGCAGCCCCGCTGAAACGGCCGGCCGAATAGGTCAGGTCGATCGCGCCGCCCGCGGTGTGCTTCACCGCCTCCCCCGCGCCGCGGATCTTCACCAGCGGGCGCTTCAGTTGGCGGGCGATCTCCGGCCGGGTGACGATGACGGCGCCGCCGCCATCCGAGACGATGCAGCAATCGAGCTTGTGCAGGGGGTCGGCGACCAGCGTCGAACTCAGTACGTCATCGACCGTGACGAGGTCGCGCAGCATGGCGTTGGGATTGTGCTGGGCGTGATGGGAGGCTGCGACCTTGACCCAGGCCAGTTGCTCGGGGGTCGTGCCGAATTCGTGCATGTGGCGCATCGCGCACATGGCGTAGACGTTGAGGATCGTCATGCCGAACGGCGTTTCCCAGGCATAATCCGGCTGGACCGGACTGTCGGACCGCTTCAGCCCGCCCTTGGGAACACCTTCGCTGCGCGGCCGTCCGGCGAGCGTGACCAGTGCCACGTCGCATTTCCCGGCCGCGATCGCCTGCGCTGCATGGTTGACGTGCAGGATATAGGAGGCGCCGCCGATATTGGTGGAATCGGCATGTCGGACCTTGAGGTTGAGATAGTCAACCATCGAGAACGGGCCGGTGCCCGGCACGTCGCCACCGCAGAAATAGCCGTCGACATCGTCCTTGCTCAGCCCGGCATCGGCGAGCGCGCCGAGCGCGACTTCGGCATGCAATTGCGCCAGCGACTTGTCCGGCGCCTTGCGCAGCGGATGCTCGTAGGCGCCGACGATATAGGCCTGTCCGTTGATGCTCATGCCCTGCCCTTCTGGCGCGACAGGGCGGAGCCGGCCGTCGCGAGTTCGTCGTAGTGCACCGTCGCGGCGACGGAGGGGCGCTGCTGCGCGCCCTGCCACCACTGCGCCAGGCGCGGATAGCGCTCATGCCAGGGAAAATCCGGCGCGAAGCGGAAATCGAGATAGCCGAGCGCCGCCACGATCGCGGCATGACCGACATCGAACGAGGTGGCGTCCGCCGCCGCGGCTTCCGCCTCGAGCACCCGGAAGATGTGCGGCAGCTTCTTGTGCACGGCGGCGATACGCATGGCCGACTGCTCGCCCTGCCGGCGCGAACGCTCGCCCAGCCAGTTGAGCAGGAGCCAGGAGAGCCCATCACCGAGCGCCTGGCGCCGGAGCGCAGCCGTCCGGGCCTCGGGAGCCCCCGGATGCAGCCGGCCATCGCCACGCACGACGTCGAGATAGTGGCAGATCGCCACGGAATCGTAGATCGGCTCGCCACCCTCGGTGACCAGCGTCGGGATCTGGCCGAGCGGATTGAGGGCAAGCAGCGTGTCGTTCGGCTGGGTCGAGAGGATGACCATCGGCACGCGCTCGATCGCCTCGTTCAGGCCGACCTCATGGGCGACGACCAGGACCTTGCGGACGAAAGGCGAGCGCGGCGACCAGAAAAGCCTCATCATTTGGCCGGCCCAGGCTCAGGAAAAATCACATGAAGCGGCACCGCTGCGGAATCTCGCCGCAGCGCTCGCATTCGCATCGAAATCGGCTCGAAACCGAGGCAAAACATGCTTCATCCTGTTGATGATCCACGCGATTTGATCCATCATCGCCCATGTTCCACAAGCAACGCGAAAAGCACAGAAGCGTCAATCGACTAAAAGGGAGGCCACCTGTGAGAAATCATCAAGCGTGTGAGATATGCTGCGTCGCCTGCCCCCGCTGAACGCGCTGCGCGCCTTCGAGGCGGCCGGCCGGCATGTCAGCTTCACCAAGGCGGCCGACGAGCTTTCGGTGACGCCCGGCGCGATCAGCCGGCAGATCAAGCTGCTGGAGGACGTGCTCGGGGTCGAACTGTTCGAGCGCACCGGCCGCGACCTGCGCATCTCCGCCGAGGCGAACGACTATGTCGCGGCGCTCGGCACCGCCTTCGACCAAATGGAGCGCGCCACCAAGCGGCTGATGGGCGCGCAGGGCGAAAGCTCGCTGCGGGTGCACTGCCCGATGACCTTCACCTTGCGCTGGCTCGTGCCGCGCCTGCCGCTGTTCCATCGCCTCTATCCGAAGCGCGAAATCCAGCTCGCCACCTCGCTCTCGCCGCGACCGATCAATCAGCTCTCGATGGGCGATATCGACATCGCGATCCAGCAAGGCGACGGCGACTGGCCGGGACTGGTCTCGCATCGCCTCGCCGGCAGCGCGCTGATCCCGGTCTGCAGCCCGGCCTTTCTGGAGCGCCTCGGCCCCGAGATCGGCATCGACATCCTCGCCGAGCAGACCCTGCTGCATTCCACCGTCCGCCCGAGTGACTGGCGCGAATGGCTCGACGCTGCCGGAGGCGAGCAGATCGAGAGCGATCGCGGCCTTTATTTCGAAAGCTCGACCCTCGCCTATCAATCGGCAATGGAGGGCATCGGCATGGCCATCGGGCAGATGGCGCTGGTGCTGGAGGACCTCAATGCTGGCCGGCTGGTCGCGCCGTTCGATTTCATCCACGACAACGGCATCGCCTACTACCTCACCTATGTCGAGCATGCGGTGAAGAAGCCCGGCGTGGCCGAGTTCCGAGACTGGATCCTCGGGCAATCCGTCGAATACGAGGCGGCGCTGCGCCATATGCGGCTGCCCGGAGGCGAGAGCCTGGTGCCGGCCTGAGCGGCCGGCCCACTAGAGCATTTTCGAGCGAAGTGGACACCGGTTCGCGTGAAGAAAATGCGATAAAACAAGGTGCCAGAGTAGTTCCGCGCTTCGGAGAATCGTGGAACTACTCTGGCCTCAGCGCGCGATCTCGACGATCCCGGCCGCGGCGAAGTCGGCGATCTCGTTGGAGCTATAGCCGGCGATCTCGGCAAGGACGGCATAGGTCTGCGCGCCGACCTGCGGAGCCGCCCGCTCGACCGCGAGCGGCGTCTCGTCGACCTGCAGCGGGAAGCCCTTGACGATCAGGCCGCGCTCGTCGTGTTGCAGCGCGTGCTGCCAGGCTTTGCCCCAATCGGCCATCATGCCGTTGCCGTCATTGACGATGGCTGCGGGGACGCCCTGCTCGACAAAAAAGCTCACCGCCTCCCGGGCGGACCGCGCCTTGATCGTGGCGGCAACCGCCGTCCGCAGGGCATCCGGGCGATCCAGACTATCAGCCGCAAGCGCATCCGACAGCAGCGGCAGAGCCGAGGCCGGCACCGAAAGCGCGACCCAGATGCCATCGGCGGCGAGGAAGCAGTCCTGCAGCGGATAATGCGGCTGCGCGTTGCCCTGGCGCGTGACGGCCTCGCCTTGCGAGGCGGCAGCGAAGCGATCGCCGATCATGAAGGCGGCGAGATCGCGCTGCGACAGGTCGAGATGGCTGCCGCCATCGCCCTTGCGCACCGAGCGCAGCGCCGTCGCGATCGCCCCGGCCGCGAACAGCGCGACGATCTGGTCGGGATAGTTGACGTCGCGACCGGAGACTTCCGGCTTGCCGCCGTCATAGCCGGTCACCCAGGCGAGGCCGCTCAGCGCCTCCAGCGTCGAGCCATAGGAGACATGGCCGGCATCGGGGCCGGTCTCGCCCTGGCTCGAGATCGAGGCGAGGATGATGTCGGGATTGGCCTCGCGCAGCCTGGCGAAGCTCAGCCCGAGCCCTTCCATCACGCCGCGCCGGAAGTTCTCGACCACGACATCGGCGCGACGCACAAGGCGCAGCAGGATCGCCTGCCCTTCCGGCCGCTTGAGATCGATGCTGATCGCGCGCTTGTTGCGGTTGGTGGCGCGGAACAGCGCCGGCATCGCATCGGGCCCGTCCTGCGCGCTCCAGGCGCGGAACGGGTCGCGATAGGTCGGCGATTCCACCTTGATCACCTCGGCGCCGAAATCGGCGAGCAGCGCCGCCGTCGCGGCACCAGCGGTGATGATGCCGAGGTCGAGGACGCGGCAGCCTTCCAGCAGCTTCATCACGCCGTTCCCGCTGCGATCTTGGCCTGTTGCGCCGCCGCCTGACCGAGCCAGACGAGCGGCAGGCGCGGCGCCTGCACGACGAAATCGGTGCCGAGCGACTCGAACAGGCCGCGCGCCCGGTTGTGCGGCTCGTCGAAAGCTTCGGCCGGGCTCCAGACCGGCCCGAGCGGCAGGCGATGCTGGCGCGCCAAAGCATGGATTTCCCGGCGGGTCAGCGCCAGGAAGCGTCGTTCGATGATTGCGGCGAGTTCACCCAGATAAGCGAGCCGGCTCGCCCGCGTCGCAAAGCGCATCTCGTCCAGAGCGGGCTCGGCCAGCGCAGCCTTCAATCGCTGCCAATCCGGCTCCTGGTAGACCAGCACGGCATAGCCGTCGGCGCAGCGCAGCACTTGCCATTCCGCGGCAGCACCGGTCCGGCCCGGCAACGTATCGTAGCCCTCCAGCGGCACGGCCTTCCAGTTCAGCCAGACGAGAGTCTCAAGCAGGCTGGCCCGGATCGTGACGGGAACGGCTAGCGGCCGGGCCGAGGCCAGCGCCGCCGCCAGGCCGGCATAGACGGAGAGGCCAAGGGCGAAGGCCTCCTGATGACCGCCAAGGCGCAGGGGCTCGCGCTGGGGATCGCCGACCATTGCCAGCAGCCCGGCCGAGGCGGCGGCGGTGAAGGCGCTGACTGGCCTGTCGCTCTCGGCAAGATTCCCGCCGAACAGGCTAAGCACCGCCGTGACAGGGGGGAGGCCCCCTCGCCCTCGCTCGTTCAGCACTGCGCCATCGACGAGTGCGACATCGGCGCGACCGAGCAGTTCGGCCGCGTCTTTGCCCGACATAGTCTTGCCACGCGACAGGAACAGCTCGGTGCTGCCTTCGAAGCCACGCTCGCGCCCCGGCCGGCGGACCACCTCGGCGCCGAGATCGGCGAGGATACGACCGGCCATGCCCGCGGCGAGCACGAGCGCGTCGTCCGCCATGTCGGAGATCACCTCGGCGACGGTGAGGCCGGCATAGGGGCGCCGGGCCGTCATAGCCACGTCCGATCGAGCATGTTGGGCGCTGCAAAGGTCATGGGCTTAGGCCAGCGTCCGCTGCCAGAGCGCAAAGAGCTTGGACCAGGTCGCCTCTGCCGCCTCCGGCTGGTAGCAGCGGCCGGCAGTGAAGCAGTAGCCGTGCTCGCTGTTCGGGAAGACATCGACGTCATGCGTCACGCTGGTCGCGGCGAGCGCTTCCTGCAGTGCGGCAATCGTCGCCGGCGGAGCGGCTCCGTCGGTCTCGGCGAAGGCGAAATAGAGCTCGCCCGGCACCTTCGCGACCAGCTTGTGCGGCGAGCCCTCATCCTCGGTGACGAGGCCGACGCCATAGAGCGAAGCGGCCGAAGCGATGCGCGGGCCGAACTTCGCGGCGGCTGCGACGACATAGCGCCCGCTCATGCAGAAGCCGAGGCAGGAGACCTTCTGGGCATTCGCCTCGGCCTCGCCGTCGAGGAAGGCGAGCATGCCGGCGGTATCGTCGGTGGTGCGCTCATTGTCGATCGAGCGCATGCAGGCGCCGACCACGGCCGACATGCGCTCGTCGCGCCGCGGCAGGTCGAAGCGCACGGTACCGATCCGGTAATAGAGATCGGGCAGCAGACAGTAATAGCCGGCGCTCGCGATCCGGCGCGCCATGTGGCGCAGCTCCTCGCGGATGCCCGGCGCGTCCATATAGAGGATGACGACCGGATAGGGGCCCGGCCCGTCCGGCCTGACGGCGAAGGCCGGCATCCGGCCGTGCCGGGTCACGATGGAAACGTCTTTCTCGAACATGGTCTTCTCCGCGCGACGGCTCGCCGTCAGGTTTGCTCGGACAGCATGAAAGCGTGCTGCGTGCGATCAAGATGACGGCGATAGGCGAGCCTGACGCGCCGGCCGATCCACTCGCCCTCCGGCACCGGGCCGATCAGGTTGGAGACGACGATCGGCCCTTCCTTGAGCCGCACCGCGATAGCGTTGTAGGGCGGCGGATGGTCGTCGAAATAGGCGCGGTGGAAGCGCACCCAGGACAGGATCTCGCCGCCGCCCGACAGATCGGTCCAGCGATAGTCGAGACTGGTGCAGGCCGTGCAGATCGGCCCCGGCGGATAGCGCAGCGTGCCGCAATGGCCGCAGGACTGGAGCTGCATGCATTCGCGGGAGAGGCTCTCCCACATCGGCGCGTCGTAGAGCGTGACGACGGGTTGGCTGTTCGCCATGGCTCAGGCTCCGTAGATGATCGAGATCGCCTTGCCGGCGACGTCGGAGCTGTAATGGACGTGGCGGCAACCCTCGACCTGGTGGTCGCCGGCCTCGCCGCGGACCTGCCGGACCGCTTCGGTCTGGTGGTTCCAGCCCTGCATGTAGCTTTCGGAGAGGTGTCCGCCGCTGGTGTTGACCGGCAGGCCCTTGTCCAGCGAGATCCCGGTCTCGCGCATGAACTGGCCGGCGCCGCCGACCGGGCAGTAGCCATAGCCTTCGAGCGCGAGCGGGATATGCAGCGAGAAGCTGTCATAGATCTGCAGCGCGTCCATGTCCTTGGGACCGAGCGAGGCCATCTCGAAGACCTGGGCAGCGACCGCTTGCTGTGCCGGCAAATAATAATCGAGCAGACGCGGCTCGAGGCTGGTCGCGCCGCGGTTGAGATCGTAGCGGCCGACGCCCTTGATCGCGACCGGCGCCCGGCCGACGCGGCGCGCCTTGCCGGCCTCGGCGATGATCAGCGCGACGCCGCCATCATTGATCAGGCAATAGTCGAAGAGATGTAGCGGCTCGCAGATGAAGGGCGAGGCGAGATAATCCTCGACGGTGATCGGCTTGCGCATCAGGGCGCGGGGATTGCGCGAGGCGGCAAGGCGCTGCGCCACCGCGACCTCGCCTAGCTCGGCTTCCGTCAGGCCGCGCTCATGCATGTAGCGGCGCGCCATCATCGCATAGAGCGCGCCCTGCGAGGTGAAACCCCAGGGCGCGTGATAGACATAGGCGAGGAAAGCGCCGCCGCCCTGCGCATCCGGCCCACCATAGTTGACCTGCGCCGAGCGCTGGTCATTGCCGTAGACCAGCGCGACGACCGAGGCGAGGCCGGCATGGATCGCCATGCAGGCCTCCATCACCGCCGTCATCGCATCCGCCTGCCCGCCCCAGCGGACATTGAGGCCGAGCAGTTCGCCGACGCGCTCATAGGCCGTGGTCGGCCCGACGATCAGCCCGTCGATCTCGTCGCGCGCAATGCCGGAATCGGCCAGCGCCGAGAGGAAGGCCTGCGCGCCATAGCCATAGGAATCATGCGGCCGCTCGCCGGCGCGAACCCGCTGGTGGTCGCCGACCCAATCGCTCTGGCCGATGCCGATCACCGAAGCGACCCCGGACAGCGAACCCGTCATGCGGAAACCTCATTCTGCCTTGCGCGAAAGCCTCGGCCGGATCACCGGTGAGACTTCGGAGGTTTTTCGCAACGCCGGCGAAGGGTCAAACGACTTAACCGAAAGAGCGATTGAGCAATGCTCACAAGCGCCGATGCCGCAGCATTCCTCAAACCCGGCTCAGTTTCCCTCGTTTGACGCAGGCTCGGGACAACGCCAAGGCTCGCAGCGGGAGGAGCATCTCATGCCGAACCGCTGGATCGAGGCCAACGGCGTCCAACTGCGCTACGAACTGCAAGCGGGGCCGGCTGCGACGATCGTGCTGCTGCACGAAATGGGCGGCATGCTGGAGAGCTGGGATGCGGTCGTGCCGCTGCTCGCGCCCTTCGCTAGCGTGCTGCGCTATGACCAGCGCGGCGCCGGGCTATCGGAGAAGCCGCCCGGCCCCTACGCCATCGCGCAGGCGGCGGACGATCTTGCCGCCCTCCTCGCTGCGCTCGCCATCACCGAACCCGTCGCCGTCGTCGGCGCTGCGGTCGGAGCGGCCGTGGCCGCCACTTTCGCCGCGCGTCACCCGCAGGCGATCGCAGCGCTCGCCTTGCTCGCGCCGGCAACCGTGCTTGATGAAACAAAGCAGGCACGGACCGAACAGCGGATCGCAGCAATCGAGCGCTTCGGCATCCGCCAGGCCTACGCCGACGAAGCCGCAAAGGCGCGTTCGCGCTATGAGGAACTACGCCTAGCCGCCGATCCAGCGGGGCTGGCGGCGACCTGGCGGATGCTGGCCGGACTCGATCTCGATGCCGATCTGGCAGCGATACGCTGCCCGACCCTCATCGTCGCCGGTCGTCAGGATGCGGCGCGCCCGCCTGAGCATGTCGCGAGCGTCGCCGCGAAGATCGAAGGAGCCGAGTTCATGGTCCTGAAGACCAGCCATGTCATGGCAATCGATACGCCCGAACTCGTAGCGGGGACGCTCCGGGGCTTCCTTAATCGCGCCGGTTTCGCGCGTGTCCAGTGAGTGTTGGTCAAGCCCTGGACCATTGAGAATTCCTCATACGCCTGTCTCGTTTACTCGTTTGACCAGGCATGAGCGCACGGGCAGTTTCCGTAGCATGCTCCCCTCTCGATCGAGGGGCGCCACGGCGGCGACAGACCGCCAGGAACTCAGGCGCCGGCATCGGTGCAGCATGAGGATTGGGAGGAAGGACATGCAGACCAGACGCGGCTTCATCGCCGGGGCGAGCGCGCTCGCGCTGTTGCCGACCGCCGGCTTCGCCCAGAGCCAGCCGGCCGCCGATTTGATCGCCAAGGCCAAGGCCGAACGCCAGCTCGTCTGGTACACCGGCATGGTGGTCAGCCAGGTCGTGCGCCCGCTCGCCGAAAAATTCCAAGCCAAATACGGCATCGAGGTCCGTTATGCGACCACCGGCGATTCCGACACGGTCCTCAAGATCACCAGCCAGGCGCGGGCCGGCAAGATTGAGGTCGACCTGTTCGACTCGCCCGGTACCTCGATCCCGCCTTTGAGCAAGGCCGGGTTGATCGAACCATTCGCGCCCGAGGCGCTCGCCAAATACGCGCCGACCTTCAAGCCGCAGAGTCAGCTCTATTCCGGCATCTACGCGCTCTATCTGACGACGACCTACAACACTGATCTGGTCAAGGCAGCCGAAGCGCCGAAGTCCTATGAGGACCTGCTCGACCCGAAATGGCGGAGCAAGATGGTCTGGTCCGACACCCGCGCCATTTCCGGCCCGCCCGGCTTCATCGGCAATGTCCTCTCCGTAATGGGCCAGGACAAGGGCATGGCCTATCTGCGCGAGCTGTCGAAGCAGAAGATCGTGCGCGAGCCCGGCAACCAGCGCGTCATCCTCGACAAGGTGATCTCCGGCCAATACGCGATCGGCCTGATGACCTATAATCATCACGCGGTGATCAGCCGGGCCAAGGAGGCCCCGATCGCCTGGGTCAAGATGGAGCCGCTCGTCGCCAATCTTGGCGTCATCGCGCTGGTCAAGGGCGCTCCGCGCCCGAACGCCGCCAAGCTCTTCCTCGAATTCATGTTCTCGGATGATGGCCAGAAGATCATCGCCGAGGCCGGCTATCCGCCGGGCAATCCCGACGTGCCGCCGAAGGACCCCTCGATCGGCCCGGTGACCGGCGGCTTCACCTCGACCCTGCTTGCGCCGGAGATCTCCTCGCAGGAGAGCGAGCCGCTCGCGGGCTGGCTGAAGATCTACGACGAGCTGTTCAAATGACCGAAGTCATCGACGCTGCCGCGACATTGCCGCGGCAACGGCGCGCCGGGCTGGCCAAACGCCCGGCGCATACCAATCTGCTGGCGCTGGCGATGCTGCTCGTCATCGCCTGCCTGGTGCTGCCACCTGTCGTCACGCTGGTCCAGAACAGCCTGTTCGTGATGAACCCGGACGGCTCGCACGGCGCCTTCACACTCGACAACTTCACGCATCTCGCCAGCGAGAAGGGCATCCTCGCCAGCGGCTGGAACTCGATCCAGTTCGCGGCGCTGTCGACATTGTTCTCGCTCGTCTTCGGCGCCTCGCTCGCCTGGGTGGTGGAGCGGACCGACGCGCCGCACCGCTCGCTCGCCTATCTGATGACGGTGGTGTCGCTCGGCATCCCCTTGATCATCTATGTCCCGGCCTGGCTCTTCCTGCTCGGCCCGGTCGGCCCGTTCAACGAGCTCTACCGCAACCTGACCGGCAATGGCGGCAACCTCATCACCGTCAACTCGATCGCCGGCATGGTCGTGATCGAGACGCTGGGCTGGCTGCCGATGTCGTTCCTTCTCTTCGCCGCTAGCTTCCGCACCGCCAATGCCGAACTGGAGGAAGCGGCGCGCATGAGCGGCGCCGGCATCCTGACCATGGTGCTGCGCATCTCGATCCCGCTGGCGGCGCCGGCGGCGCTGGCGACCGGCCTGTTCATCTTCATCAAGACGCTGCAGGCCTTCGACGTGCCCAAGCTCGTCGGCACCTCGGCCGGCATCAAGCTGCTGACCACCGATATCTATGACGACATCCGTGCAGCGGTGCCGCCCAGGGTCGGCCATGCCAGCGCCTATTCGGTTGTGCTGACCGTGCTCGTCGCCGGCTTGATGTATCTCTACAGCCGCCTGTCCCTGAATGCCTCGCGCTTCGCGACGGTGACCGGCAAGGGTTTTCGCCCGCGCCCGCTGCCGCTCGGGCGGCTGCGCTGGCTCGGCGGCGCGCTGATCTGGGCCAATTGCATCGTCGTGCTGGTGCTGCCGATCCTGACCCTGCTCTGGATCGCGCTGACGCCCTTCGTCCGCCCGGTCCGGGTCGCGGCCTTCAAGTCGCTGACGCTCGACAATTTCAGGATCGTGCTCGGCAGCCAGGGCTATTTCGAGCTGATCGTAAACACCTTGATCACCGCCGCCGCTGCCGCGAGCGTGACCATGGCGCTGATGGTGGTCTGCGGCTGGCTCGTCGCGCGCCGGCAGGCCTTCCATGCCGTAACCGACCAGTTGATCACGCTGCCGATGATCCTGCCCGGCATCGTGCTCAGCGTCGCGATGATGGATGTGGCGCTGCGCGCACCGATCCCGCTCTATTCGACGCTGACGATCGTGGTGATCGCCTTTGTCATCCATTTCCTGCCCTTCGGCATGCGCTACACCTATGGCGGCGTGCTGCAGATCCACAAGGAGCTGGAGGAATCGGCCGGGGTCTGCGGCGCCTCGCCCGGCAGGACGCTGCTCAAGATCGTGATGCCGCTGCTCTGGCCGGCGATCATGGCCGGCTGGGTCTTCATCTTCCTCAACGCCTCGCGTGACCTCTCGACCGCGATCATCCTCGCCGGTCCCGACACCAAGACGATCGCGGTCGCGATCTTCGACCGCGCCGTCAATGGCGAGCTCAGCGAAGTCGCGGCGCTCGGCCTGCTCTGGTCGCTGCTGATGAGCACGATCGCGACGGTCTTCTACCTGGTGATGAAGCGCCGCGGCACGATGATCTTCGGGGTGTGAGAGTCAGAGAAAGCAAGAGAGCGATCACGACCTCCCGCCAAGACCGGGACATTGACGAGCGCACCCTCGCGCCGGAGCCCTGCGATCTCGACCGCGGTCCAGGCCGCGAAGGGCTCGCTCATATGCTCCAGCCTGATCCTGTCGAACAGATCGAAATGCTGGCGCAGACCGACATGGTAGCTGGTCATCTCGACGACCGCGCCGAAGTCCAGCCCGGTCTCGGCAAGGACGAGCCCGATCTTGCGGAAGACGTTGCGAAACTGCGCTTCGGCTTCCTCCGGCATCCGCCCCTGCGCATCGCCGCCGGTGACGCCAGTCAGGAAGGCGAAGCCGCCGGACAGAATCGCCGGCGACATCCGAAGCTGCTCGGCGGCGGCGCGAAACTCGGGAGGGATGATGGCGCTGTTGGGCATGGGCGATCCTCCATCGCCGAGGGCGTCAACTCTCAATGGAGCGATGCGAGAAAGGTCGTGGGCGTCAGCTGCACGTGAACATCGAGCGGCGGTCGAATCGCGAATGCGCGTGGCGAGCGCGCGAAATTCCAGAGCCTTACAAGATGCCAGTTATCGCGATGAGCGTCGGCCGCGGCCATCTCAGTTCGCGTGATGTGAAAAGGCGTTCGTTCCCAGCCATTCGTCGTCTTCACCTCGATCAGCCGCGAGCGCCCGTCTGACTCAAAGCTTGCGATATCAAATCCGGCCCCATCTCCGTCTTCGTGTGAAACCCAGCGAACCCGGGCCGCTAAATTTTCCTGGCCGGCAGCGCGCAAGGTATTCCTCTCATGGCGGAGAACGAGTTCCTCTCCCGCCTCTCCTAGAGCGCGATTGCGCGCATCACGGGCCGCAACATCAAACTTCCGAGCAACCAGTTCGACCAAAGCGGGCTCGATTGGCGAAGGGCTGTTTGAAAATGTCGGCGGCGGGCCGATCCAAAGGCTCGCTTCATCGCGGAAGCCGCTTCTTCCAGCGACTTTGGCGGTGCTCTCAAGCTGTTGCGTCGTCCAGAGAGGATGCGCGTCAAACCACCTTAGGACAGCGTCCATCAAACTATTCTGGAAGCGAGTTGCTGGCTTGTAGCCGTCGATCCAAGGCTCTCTCACCAGTAGAAGCACCGCGCTGATATTCTGAAACTTGTACTCTACCGCTTTTGCTGAACGGCCTTTGAGCAAAGGTACCAACGCGTCACGCGCTCGAGATTTCACGTACGGCTCTCGCCTCAGCTCGGCTGAAAGCATCTCGAAATATGTGACGACTGTTAGATCGTTTTCGTCGTCAGACCAGCTCTCACTCGGCATCAAATCGTCAGCCCACATGCAAAGGCCGGCCCCAATAGGGCCGGCCTCATTGTTAATGTCGAGTGGGTTTCGAGAAAAGAGAGATCCCTCACGAACACCCAGTCGTCGAGCCGCAGGTGTTGCACTTCAGGCAGGTGCCATTGCGCACCAGCGTGAAGTTGCCGCATTCGCCGCAGCTGTCGCCGACATAGCCCTTCATGATCGCCTCGGCCCGGCGCTCGGAGGCGGTCGGCTGGGCGGCCGGTGCGGCGAAGCCGAGCTTGCTCATCTGCTCCTCGCCATAGGCCTCAGGCTCCTCCTTCAGCGCGGTCGCGCCGGCGGTGGCAAGGCCGGTGACGGTGCCCGCCGAGCGGGCAACCGCGTCATTGGCCGCCGCCCCGCCCTGGATGGCGAGCAGGTTGATCGGCTTGCCGCGGCGGAAGCCCGAGGAGGCCAGCGGGGTCGAGGTGATCGGCCCGGCCGCATCCGGCATCTTGCCCTGCTCGACGCCGCCGCCCATCACGTCATGGCCGATCTCGCTGGGATCGACATGGGCGAGGTCGTGCCGGCCGAGATAGGAGATCGCCAGCTCGCGGAAGACGTAGTCGAGGATCGAGGTCGCGTTCTTGATCGACTGGTTGCCCTGCACGAAGCCCGAGGGCTCGAAGCGGGTGAAGGTGAAGGCCTCGACATACTCCTCCAGCGGCACGCCGTATTGCAGGCCGAGCGAGACCGCGATGGCGAAGTTGTTCATCATCGCCCGGAAGGCCGCGCCCTCCTTGTGCATGTCGATGAAGATCTCGCCGAGGCGCCCATCGGCATATTCGCCGGTGTGGACATAGACCTTGTGGCCGCCGACCACCGCCTTCTGGATGTAGCCGGTGCGACGCGCCGGCAGCTTCTCGCGGTCCCGGATGCGCTCGACACGCTCGACCACGCGTTCGACGATCTTCTCGGCGATCTGCGTCGCGCGCGCCGCCAGCGGCTGCTGGTAGAGCGCCTCGGTCGCGTCGTCGGCGTCGTCGTCCTCGTCGGCGATCAGGGCCGAGTTCAGCGGCTGCGACAGCTTGGAGCCGTCGCGATAGAGCGCGTTCGCCTTCAGCGCCAGCTTCCAGGAGAGCAGATAGGCGCTCTTGCAATCCTCGACGGTGGCGTCGTTCGGCATGTTGATGGTCTTCGAGATCGCGCCGGAGATGAAGGGCTGCGCCGCCGCCATCATGCGGATATGGCTCTCGACCGAGAGATAGCGCTTGCCGATGCGCCCGCAGGGGTTGGCGCAGTCGAAGACGTTGTAGTGCTCCTTCTTCAGGTGCGGTGCGCCTTCCAGCGTCATCGCACCGCAGACATGGACATTGGCGGCCTCGATCTCGGCCTTGCTGAAGCCGAGGAAGGCCAAGAGCTCGAACGACATGTCGCCCAGCTTCTCGGCCGGCACGTTCAGCGTACCGGTGAGGAAGTCCTCGCCCAGCGTCCACTTGTTGAAGACGAACTTAATGTCGAAGGCGCTCTTCAGCCCCTTCTCGACCGCCTCGATCTTCTCGTCGGTGAAGCCCTTGGCCCGCAGCGAGCCGGGGTTGATGGCGGGCGCCTGCTTCATCGAGCCGTGGCCGACGGCATAGGCCTCGATCTCGGCGATATCCGCCTCGCGATAGCCCAGCGCCCGCAGGGCGTCCGGCACGGCGCCGTTGATGATCTTGAAGTAACCGCCGCCGGCGAGCTTCTTGAACTTCACCAGCGCGAAATCGGGCTCGATGCCGGTGGTGTCGCAGTCCATCACCAGGCCGATCGTGCCGGTCGGCGCGATCACCGTCGACTGGGCGTTGCGGTAGCCGTGCTTCTCGCCCAGCGCCAGCGCCTCGTCCCAGCTCGCCTTGGCCCGCTCCGACACGGTCACCGAGGAACCGCCGAGGCGCTCCAGCGTGGCATGGTCGAGCGGCACCGGGGTGACTTGCAGGCCCTCATAGCCAGAGGCCTGGCCATGGGCGGCGACGCGGTGGTTGCGGATGACGCGCAGCATGTGCGGCGCATTCTTCTTGTAGCCCGGGAACGGGCCGAGCTCACCCGCCATCTCGGCCGAGGTCGCATAGGCGACGCCGGTCATGATCGCGGTCAGGCCGCCGGCGAGCGCCCTGCCCTCATCGCTGTCGTAGCCGAGGCCCATGGTCATCAAGAGGCCGCCGATATTGGCGTAGCCGAGGCCGAGCGTGCGGTACTCGTAGGAGAGCTCGGCGATCTCGCGGCTCGGGAACTGCGCCATCGTCACCGAAATCTCGAGCACGATGGTCCAGAGGCGGCAGAGATGCTCGTAACCGGCGACGTCGAAAGCCTTGGTCTGCCGATCGTAGAACTGCAGCAGGTTGGCCGAGGCCAGATTGCAGGCGGTGTCGTCGAGGAACATGTACTCCGAGCACGGATTCGAGGCGCGGATGCGTCCCGAGGCCGGGCTGGTGTGCCAGTCGTTCATCGTGGTGTTGAAATGCAGGCCGGGATCGGCCGAGGCCCAGGCGGCGTAGCCGATCTTCTCCCAGAGGTCGCGCGCCTTCAGGGTCTTGGTGACCTTGCCGGTGGTGCGGCCGACGAGGTTCCAGTCGCCGTCGTTCTCGACCGCGCGCAGGAAGTCGTCAGTCAGCGAGACCGAGTTGTTCGAGTTCTGGCCGGAGACGGTGAGATAAGCTTCTGAATCCCAGTCGGTGTCGTAGGTGTCGAACTGGATCTCGGTATAGCCTTGCTTGGCGAACTGGATGACACGCTTGATGTAGTTGTCGGGCACCATCGCCTTGCGGGCGAGCTTGATCTCGCGCTTCAGCGCCGGGTTCTTCTCGGGATCGAAGCAGGCATCGTCGGCGGCCTCGCAGTTCACGCAGGCCTTCATCACCGCCTTCATCGCCTTCTGGACGGTCTTGGAGCCGGCGACCAGGGCCGCGACCTTCTGCTCCTCCTTCACCTTCCAGTCGATATAGGCCTCGATGTCCGGGTGGTCGGCATCGACCACGACCATCTTGGCGGCGCGGCGGGTGGTGCCGCCCGACTTGATCGCGCCAGCGGCTCGGTCGCCGATCTTGAGGAAGGACATCAGGCCGGAGGAGCGCCCGCCGCCGGCGAGCTTCTCGCCCTCGCCGCGCAGCATCGAGAAGTTCGAGCCGGTGCCGGAGCCGTATTTGAAGAGGCGCGCTTCGCGCACCCACAGGTCCATGATGCCGCCCTCGTTGACGAGGTCGTCCTGCACGCCCTGGATGAAGCAGGCATGCGGCTGCGGATGCTCATAGCTCGACTTCGACTTCACCAGCTTGCCGGTCTTGAAGTCGACGTAGAAATGGCCCTGGCTCGGCCCGTCGATGCCATAGGCCCAGTGCAGGCCGGTGTTGAACCATTGCGGCGAGTTCGGCGCGACCATCTGCGAGGCCAGCATGAAGCGCAGCTCGTCGTGGAAAGCGTGGGCATCCTCCTCCGAGGAGAAGTAGCCGCCCTTCCAGCCCCAATAGGTCCAGCAGCCGGCGAGCCGGTCGAAGACCTGCTTGGACGAGATCTCGGAGCCGAAACGCTCGCCTTCCGGCAGCTTCGCCAGCGCGGCCTCATCGGGGACCGAGCGCCAGAGGAAGGACGGGACGTCATTCTCCTCGACTCGTCTCAGCACGGCCGGCACGCCGGCCTTGCGGAAATACTTCTGCGCGAGCACGTCGCTCGCGACCTGCGACCAGGAATCAGGCACCTCGATGCCTTCCAGGCGGAAAACGATCGAGCCATCGGGATTGCGGATCTCGCTTACCGCCGAGCGGAACGGGATCGCCGAATAGGGCGACTGGCCGGCGGTGGTATGGCGGCGCTCAATGCGCATAAGCTTCGTCCCCAATGCTTGCCGCGGGCGTATCAGACGCTCCGCGCGGCCGGTTGATCACCGGCTCCTGATGTCAGTCCAACTCGGTTTGATGCCCCTGGATCCCGCAACGGTGTCACCCCGCCATCGGTTTCCTGATGCGACCAGCCGGAGCACGCACGTCGCCGTTCGCCGTCGCCATCTCTGGCGCGCCGCGGTGATCGCCTTGACCCGTCCGGGAACTCGTTTCGCGGGTCGAAAAAGGCGTCTCCGCCAGCCGTCACGCGACCGTCAAAATTTAGTCCCGATTGGGTCGCCGCGTCAAGGATTAGTGCGCATCGATAGGTGTGGATACGACATCTTGTAGGAAGATGTGGATCGTGGGGATAAGTTTCAAGGCACCCGCTAAGCCCAAGGAATCACATGCGGAATCGCGACGCCGTTGCGAGCTTGCAACGATCCTTGCCGGTGCGAAACCACTAAAATCCGCCGGACCATGGTTAATGAAGCGTCAACAGAAACCGGAGAGTGCTACTAGCGAAAGCGCTCTCTGCAGCGGCAGCCACAAGTCCTTGAATCCGCGCGATGCTTGGCCGGCTGGCGCGCTTTGGAGAGCGGATTCGAGCCATCTCGAATCATGACCGAATCGTGGCGAGCCCCGAATGACACTACTGACGCAACTGGTCGGTCGCGCCGCCTAGCAGCACGGCGAGCTGGAGGCACGCCATGACCGACACCGTCTTCGAACTGCGCCGCTACACCCTGAAGCCCGGCACGCGCGAGGCTTTGATCGAGGTATTCGACACCCATCTGGTCGAAACACAGGAGGCGGCCCTGATGAGCGTGGTCTGTCAGTTCCGCGATCCCGCGGCGCCCGACCAGTTCGTCTGGTTCCGCGGCTTTCCCGATCAGGCGGCGCGCGCCCGCGCCCTCCCCGCCTTCTATGGCGGCCCTGTCTGGGCTGAGCACGGCCCGACTGCCAACGAGACCATGCTGGAATGGCACGACGTGCTGATGCTGAAGCCGGCGGTGCCCGGTGCCAGCTTCGATACCGCCGGGCTCGAACGGCTGCCGCCGGGAACGGCCGATCTCGGAGATGGCCATCCCTATCTGGTCGCCATCCATCATCTCGCGCCGGATGCTGTCGATGCTGCTGCCGCAGCCGCAGCCAAAGCAGTCGCCGATGCCGCACGCTCCACTGGCAGCGAAGTGATCGCCAGCCTGATCAGCGACCACAGCGAGAACGGCTTCAAGCGCCTGCCAGTGCGCGAGGGCGAATGCGTCACGGTCACGCTCGTCCGGCCAGCGGTGCCACAGGCGATACCGGCGCTCGAAGCGGCCTTGCTCGCGGTGCCGATCGGGACCGGTCAGGCACCGGACATAGCCCGCGTCATTCCGACCGCGCGCTCGCTGCTGCGCTGAGTGTTCGTTCGAGAATTCGTCAAGGCGTGGCGAGACTGGTGGTTTTCGGGCATCGAAGCGGAACGTATGTCGGGTACGTGAGCACCGAAGCGCAGAAAAACGCCAGGCGCAGCCCGCCATCACGAATTCCCGAACGGACACGGGGCCGCACTGGACATCGCGTGCCCGCATCTTCATAAGTCGCGCGACGGCCCAAGGCCCGCTCGGACGCGAAACGATGACCAAGACTCTGCTCCAGCTCCTCACCTGGTGGAACGGCCAGACCATCGGCACGAGGTTCCACACCTGGCGCTTCGGCGAGAAGGTCGGCGAGGACGAGTTCGGCAATGTCTACTACCGCACCAAGGGCGGCAAGAAGGACAAGGCGCTCGGCATCCAGCGCCGCTGGGTGGTTTATAACGGCCCGGTCGAGGCTTCGATGATCCCGGCGGGCTGGAACGGCTGGCTGCACCACACCGTCGACGTTGCCCCGTCCGAGGAAAAATATACGCCGCGCGAGTGGCAGAAGCCGCACCAGCCGAACTACACCGGCACGGCTTTGGCCTATCGCCCGCCCGGCTCGACCCTCGGCGACAAGCAGACCCCGGCCGCGACCGGCGACTACCAGGCCTGGACGCCCGGGCGCTGAGCGACCCGCGCCCGCGATGAGCGGGTGCCCAACACATCTCTCTACGAAGCCATGGCACTTCGCGCGGTGAAACGCGCGAACCGTGGAGGCATGTCGTGACCAACCCGACCTCCTTCGCCGCCACCGCCCGCGCCATCCCGCGCAGCGTCTGGCTGCTCGGCCTGGTCAGCATGCTGATGGATATCTCATCCGAGATGGTCCAGACGCTGTTGCCGCTCTATCTGGTGACCGGGCTCGGCGCCTCCGCCATCACTGTCGGTCTGATCGAGGGATTGGCGGTCGCGACCGCCATGGTGACCCGGCTCTTCGCCGGCGTGCTCTCCGACTGGTCGGGGCAGCGCAAGCCGCTGATCCTCGCCGGCTACGGGCTCGCCGCCCTGTCGCGGCCGATCGTGCCGCTGGCCGACACGGTCGGCTGGATCGCCGGCGCCCGCTTCCTCGACCGAGTCGGCAAGGGCATCAGGAGCGCGCCGCGCGATGCGCTGATCGCCGACGTCACCCCACCCGAGCTGCGCGGCGCCAGCTTCGGCCTGCGCAAATCGCTCGACACGGTCGGCGGCTTTATCGGCCCACTGGTCGCGATCGGCCTGATGCTGCTCAGCGGCGACAGCTTCATCACCGTCTTCTGGATCGCAGCGGTACCCGCTCTGATCGCCGTTGCGGTCATCATCGTCGGCATCGAGGAACCTGCGACGTCGGCCGCCGGGAAACGGAGCGAGCGGCCTCGCCTCGCCGCGCTCCTCCAGCTTGACCCAGCTGCCTGGGCGGTGATCGGACTCTGCGCCATCCTGACCTTCGCCCGCTTCAGCGAGGCCTTCCTGCTGCTCAAGGCCCAGCAGGCGGGCTTCGCCCTCGCCTGGGTCCCGCTGATCATGGTGCTGATGCATCTGGTCTTCGGCCTCACGGCCTATCCCGTCGGCGTCCTCTCCGACCGCATCGGGCGCCAGGGCATACTGGCCATGAGCCTCGTCTTCCTGATCGCCGCCGACCTCGTGCTCGCCTTCGCGCAGACCCCGGCTCTGCTGGTTGCCGGCATCGTGCTCTGGGGCCTGCATATGGGCTTCTCTCAGGGCATTCTCGCGACACTGATCGCCGACCGGGCTCCGGCTGCAGCTCGCGGCACCGCCTTCGGTGCGCTCAATCTGGCGACAGGCCTTGCCGTACTCGCCGGCAACCTCGTCGCCGGCGTGCTCTGGGAGCGTTACGGGGCCGCCGCCACCTTCCTCAATGGCGCGGCCTTCGCCACGCTCGCCCTGATCGGCTTCGTGATCGCGGCCCGGCGCGGGCGCTGACCGCCCGCGTCAGCCGGCCCCGCCGACGAAATCGATCAGCAGCTTGACGTTCAGCGCCGCGATCACCACCGCGATCAGGTAGGCGAAGGCGATGAGCCAGCGCGGTGCGACGAGCTCGCCCATCTTGGCCTTGTCGGCGGTGAACATCACCAGCGGGAAGACGGCGAAGGAGAGCTGCAGCGAGAGCACGACCTGGGTCAGGATAAGGAGTTTCGCCGTGCCCTCGTCGCCATACCAGATCGTCACTGCCGCCGCCGGCACGATCGCGATCGCCCGCGTGATCAGCCGGCGCAGCCAGGGCGGCAGTTTGATCTTGAGAAAGCCCTCCATCACGATCTGGCCGGCGAGTGTCGCCGTCACCGTCGAGTTGATGCCGCAACAGAGCAGCGCGATGCCGAACAGTGTCGGTGCGATGGCGAGCCCGAGCAACGGGCCGAGCAGTTTGTGGGCCTCGCCGAGTTCAGCGATTCCCGTCTGGCCGGTCTTGTTGAAGGTCGCCGCCGCCAGGATCAGGATCGAGGCGTTGATCAGCAGCGCGAACATCAGCGCGACCGTCGAATCGATCGTGGCATAGGTTAGCGCCTGGCGCTTTTCCGGCAGGGTCTCGCCATAGGCGCGTGTCTGCACGATGCCCGAATGCAGATAGAGATTATGCGGCATCACGGTCGCGCCGAGGATGCCGAGCGCCAGATAGAGCATCTCCGGATTGGTGACGATCTCAGTGGTCGGCGCAAAACCGCGGATCACCTGCCCCCAGTTCGGGTCGGCCAGCGCAATCTGGATCGCAAAGCAGATCGCGATCACGCCGAGCAGCGTGATGATCAGCGCCTCGACCCAGCGGAAGCCGAGCCGCTGCAGATAGAGGATCAGGAAGACGTCGAGCGCGGTGATGACGACGCCGAGTTCGAGCGGGATGCCGAAGATCAGGTTGAGGCCGATCGCGGTGCCGATCACCTCGGCGATGTCGGTCGCGATGATCGCGACCTCGGCGAGGAACCAGAGCATGTAGGCGACGGGCTTGGGAAAGGCGTCGCGGCAGGCCTGGGCAAGGTCGCGGCCGGACGCGATGGCGAGCCGCGCGCAGAGCGACTGCAGCACGATCGCCATGATGTTGGAGACCAGCGCGACGACGAGCAGCGTGTAGCCGAACTTCGAGCCACCGGCGAGCGAGGTCGCCCAGTTGCCCGGGTCCATATAGCCGACGGCGACCAGGTAGCCGGGTCCGACGAAAGCGGCGGCGCGGCGCCAGCCAGGGCCGGAACTGCGCACCGCGATCGAGCGATGGACATCCGCCAGCGAAGCCTCGCCCCGGTCGGTACGCCAGCCGGCCGAGCTTCCTTCGACGCGCGCTTCCATGGAGATCCTCGGTTCTGCACTTGCAAGGCATTGGCAGGATATGAATTTGCAAATGGATTGCAACTGCACAAATGTTCGCTGCAGGCATGGCGGCCATGCAACGCCAGGCCCGTGCATCTGGTCATGGCGCCCGCGACTCGAACCTCGCCATCCGCCCTTTTTCCGCTGCGATTGGCGTGCTACTGCGCCCCGTCGCGCGCGGCCGCGCTGAAAGAGATTCGCCAAGCCAGCATGTCCTCCTTCCGCAGAGCCCTCGCAGTCGCCGCCATCTCCGGCGCCGCGCTCATGTTGGCCTTTCCCGCCAAGGCCGACCGCATTCGCAACCCGACCGCGGTCTTCGCCGGTCTCGACAAGATCACCGGTCGGATCATCTCCTTCGAGGTGGCGATCGACGAGACCGTGCAGTTCGGCGCTCTGCAGATCACCCCGCGCGTCTGCTGGACGCGCCCGCCGACCGAGGCGCCGCAGACGACCTCATTCACCGAGGTCGACGAGGTCACCTTCAACAACGAGTATCGGCGCATCTTCACCGGCTGGATGTATGCGGCGAGCCCCGGCCTGCATGGCGTCGAGCACGCGATCTACGATGTCTGGCTAACCGACTGCAAAGGCGGCACCGAGCTCGTCGTCGATCCGAAGGAGCCGGAGGCCCCGCCGCCGCCGCTTAACCCAGACCAACGCCGCCCGGCCCGTCCGGCCCAGCAGACTCCGCCGCCGGGCAATCAGCGCATCGACGTTGCGCCACCGCAGGGCGTGCCGGTGCAGCCACGCCAGACGCCGTCGCAGCGCTTCTTCCCGACCAATCCGGCACAGGGGCGTGACCCCGCCGGCAGCAACTGACCATGGCGCGGGTCACCGGCATCGGCGGCCTGTTCTTTCGCGGCCACGACCCGCAGGCCCTGGCCGCCTGGTACGAGCGCCATCTCGGCATCGCCGACCTGAACAAGGCCGTCTGGAGCCAGGATGCCGGACCGACCATTTTCGGCCCCTTCGCCGCGACCACCGACTATTTCGGCCGCCCGGAACAGCAATGGATGGTCAATTTCCGCGTCGACGATCTCGACGCGATGATGGCCTCGCTCCGTGCGGCGGGCATTGCGGTCGAGACCCGGCCGGAATGGGATTCCGAGGTCGGCCGCTTCTGCCGCATCCACGATCCCGAGGGCAATCCGATCGAGCTCTGGGAGCCATCGCCGATGGCGAGCGGCGGGACGGAGGCCTGACCGGCCTTCAGCCAGGCATGTCCGCCAGCACCTCGCGACCGCTGACAGGCGTTCCGGCCGGCCAGGACCACCAGTCGCCTTCGGCCGCGATCGCGGCGTCGAGCAGTACGCGATAGGCCTCGCGCGGGATTTCGCGCGTGCCGAACTGGGCGAGATGGCTGGTCTGGAACTGCGTGTCGAGCAGACGGTAGCCGCCGCGCCGCAATCGGGCGATCAGGTGCACCAACGCCACCTTCGAGGCATCGGTCTCGCGGTGGAACATGCTCTCGCCGAAGAAGGCGCCTCCGAGCGACAAGCCATAGAGCCCGCCGACCAGCCTGCCCTCGCGCCAGCACTCGACGGTGTGGACGTAGCCGAGATGGAAGAGCTCGCCATAGAGCCCCCGGATGCGGCCATTGATCCAGGTCTCGGCCCGGTCAGGCCGGCTTTCGGCACAGGCCGCGATCACCGCGGCGAAATCCTGATCGACCCTGATCTCGAAGCGGTCCGAACGGACGGTCCGCGCCAGCCTGCCCGGCACATGGAAGGCGTCGAGCGGGATGATGCCGCGAATCTCGGGCTCGACCCAGAACAGGCTGGGATCGTCGGCGCTCTCGGCCATCGGGAAGACGCCGGCCGCATAGGCGCGCAGCAGCAGTTCCGGCGTGATCGCCGGCGCGCGTGCGGGTGTGGAGCGGGCTTTCATGGCAGGATGGGAGCGCGTGATGGCAGGCTGTGTCAACGCCGAGCGTCATTCCCGTCCGGGTTGAGGCCCGAGCAACGAATGGCACCGGTCGACCGGCGCAGGCATCACGGCTAGCCTCGCGCCCGGCGCGGCGGCAATCCCTTGACCAGCGGCGAGGCGAGACCCGGCGCTGTCTCGACGCCGAGCGTCGGCAAGGCCAGAGTGCGCTGGCCGCGGAAATCGACATGGCAGACGAGGAGGCCGCGCTCCTCGATATAGCCGAGAAGGCGCCGCGCCCGGCTCGGCGAATGGCTGCCATAGGCCTCGGCCAGTTCGGCGTCCGACGGGCAAGGCGCGCCTTCGATCGCGCTGCGGGCGATGAACAGGAAGAGTCCGTGCAGGTCTTCCGGCAGGGTCTCGGCCGCTGTCAGCGCCTTTTCCCAGGCATCGGAGGACAGCACCTCCTCGCTCGCCCCGGCGCGAGCGACGGCGAGGCGCTTGCGGAAGGCCTCCAGCCCGGTCTCCGGGCCACTGACGCGGCGCATCCGGCAGCGCACGGTGAAGTCCTGGTAGAGCACGGCGACCGGCCGGTCGCGCGCCTCGGGATCGTCGAGCAGCTCGTTCAGGATCTCGACCAGCGCGGCGGCGCGCTCTTCCGGATCCATCTCGATCTCGGGTTCGGGCGGCGGCACCGGCTGGTGCGTCTCGATCCGGCGGATGATCTCGGGCGCCACCACCGGCCGTGGGCGCGGCTGCTTCGGCCAGGGCGCCGGCGCGGCCTCGCCTTCGCCGGCGGTGAAGATCAGCTTGCTGGCGTCTTCCGGCGCCTGCTCGGGCAGCGGCATCAGGCTCGGGGCGCCGCCGCGATCGACCGAGGCGACGGGGCCGATCCTGACCGGCAGCGGCTTCTTCGACAGAGCCGGGCCGAGCGCGACGAACTGGCCGCGCTCGAGATCGCGGAACATCTCGGCCTGGCGCCGGTCCATGCCGAGCAGGTCGGCGGCGCGCTGCATGTCGATGTCGAGGAAGGTGCGACCCATCAGGAAGTTGGAGGCTTCCGCCGCGACGTTCTTGGCGAGCTTGGCGAGGCGCTGCGTCGCGATCACGCCGGCAAGGCCACGCTTGCGGCCACGGCACATCAGGTTGGTCATGGCTCCAAGCGAAAGCCGACGCGCCTCATCCGAGGCCTCGCCGGCCATGACGGGCGCGAAGAGCTGGGCTTCGTCGACCACGACCAGCATCGGATACCAGTGGGCGCGGTCGATATCGAAGAGTCCGCCGAGGAAAGCGGCAGTGGCGCGCAGCTGCTCGTCGGCGTCGAGCTCTTCGAGGTTGAGCACCACCGAGACACGGTGCTGGCGCACGCGCAAGGCGATCTTCTGCAGTTCGACCGGGCTCGCCGTGCCGTCGACCACGACATGGCCGAACTGGTCGGCGAGCGAGACGAAGTCGCCTTCCGGGTCGACGATGGCCTGCTGCACCAGCGGCGCGCTCTGTTCGAGCAGCCGACGCAGCAGATGCGACTTGCCCGAGCCGGAGTTGCCCTGGACCAGGAGCCGCGTCGCCAGCAGTTCGGCGAGGTCGAGCTCAGCGGGTTCGCCGCTACGCGTCGACCCCATATCGATGCCCGTCTTCATGCCAGCCAGCGTGTCGCCTGAAGTCCCCGCGGCCCGTCCCGGAGCGGGGCGAGCGAGCGGGGTGGTCTAGCACGCGGGCGCGAGCGCACAGGTGTCGCCGGTTGCCGCATCCACAGCAAATGCGGGGCGGCTCCGACACCTCATGTCAGGGGCGGCGGCGTAGGATCATGCCGCCATGATGCAGCGTATCGGCGTCGACGAAGGTCCCGTCGGCGGTGAAGCCGGTGTCGTCCCAGTACTCGATATAATTGCCGGTGACCTTGTACCGGCCGCGATAGGCGCTCTCGCGATTGCCGCGCGCCTCGTCGTAACGGTCGTTCGGCAGGAGATTGTGCCGGACATTGCCGTCAGCGGTGACCCACATGCCGACATAGGGGTGACTCTCGGCAGCGGCTGCCTGGGCAATCATCATGCGGGTCGATCCTTCAGGTCCGTTGGGGATGGTCGTAGTGGCAAGGCCGACGCCAGCGGTCAGCACCAGCAAGGCATTCACGAGCAGGGTGTTCATGATCGCTCCTTTCACTGTCTGCGGCGTTCGGCGAAAAGTTCCGACAGCGCCTGCGACGCCGCGATCGCCCGCGAGATGCCGGCTGGCACGGTGATCAGGTAGACGATCTCCTTCAGCTCTCCCTCGGGCACGCCGATGTTGAGGGCGTAGCCGGCATGGACCTTCATGAAGGCGGTCTGGCCGGTCGCGGCGAAGGCTGCGACTGCTGCGAGCTGGCGCGTGCGGCTGTCGAGGCCGGTCCGCGACCAGACATCGCCGAGCGCATAGGTCTCAGTCGCCTCGGCGAGGAAGGGGAACTCCTGCCGCATGCGCTCCAGGGCCTGTTGCGGCTCGCCATTGTTCAGGCTGCGGATGACGGCATCGCCGCGCTTGCGGCGTTCCTCGCTCGATTCGGCGAAGGTGGGCGCGGGCATCGCCGCGATGGCGAAGGCTGCTGCAGCGGCGCGCAGCGGGGATGGCTTGGCCAGGCTCATGACTTCCTCCTCAGCGGGTCGCGGTGGGGCGCACGACGATCTCGTTGACGTCGACATCGTCCGGCTGCTCGATCGCGAAGCGCACGGCGCGGCCGATCGCATCCGGCTGGAGCGCGATGGCGCGGTAGCTCTTCATCAATTCGGCCGCGGCCGGATCGGTGATGGTGCCCGCGAGCTCGCTCTCGACTACGCCGGGATGGATGCAGGTGACGCGCAGGTCGGCGTGCTCCTGCCGCAGGCCGTCGGAGATGGCGCGCACCGCATATTTCGTCGCGCAGTAGACGGCGGCCGTCGGCGAGACCGCGAGCGCGCCGATCGAGGCGATGTTGACGATCTGGCCGGAGCCGCGCGCCAGCATCTGCGGCAGCACGGCGGCGATGCCGTAGAGCACGCCCTTGATGTTGACGTCGATCATCCGGTCCCACTCGTCGACCTTGAGCGAGGCCATCGGCGAGAGCGGCATCACGCCGGCATTGTTGACGATGACGTCGACGCGGCCGAAGGCCGCGCGCGCCGCCTCGGCGAAGGCGGCGACATCGGCGCGATCGGTGACGTCGAGCCGGCGGATACGGACCTCGCCGCCTTTTGCGGTCAGCTCTTCGGCGAGTGCGTCGAGCCGGTCGATGCGCCGTGCGCCGAGCATCAGCTTTGCTCCGGCCGCCGCGAGCTCGCGGGCGATGCCGGCGCCGATCCCGCTGGAAGCGCCGGTGATGAGGACAACCTTGTCGGTGGGCATGTCTGCTCCGTCTGGTTTGCTTCGTGAAACCGCCGTGCGGCGGTTGCCCAAAAGCTAGAAGCGAGCCATTGTCGCGATAAGCTCCTCATTCCTTTCCAGTCTGGAGAGTTATTCTAACCAATGGAGATGGATCTCAACGCCCTCGCCGTGTTCGCGCTCGTGGCCGAGGAGCGAAACTTTCGCGGCGCCGCCGACCGCATCGGCGTCACGCGCTCGGCAGTCAGCCAAGCGATCAGGAAGCTGGAAGAGCGGCTCGGCATCGCGCTGGTGCAGCGAACCACACGCAGCGTCAGCCTGACCGAGGCGGGCGAGCGCCTCCTCGCCGATCTCGCCCCCGCTTTGTCGGATCTGCGCGCCGCCGTCGAGGCGACCCGCGACCTGCGCGCCGGTCCGCGCGGACGCCTGCGCCTTGCCGTCTCGTCAATCGCCGAGCGCTTCCTGTCAGGCCCACTCCTGGCGAGCTTCGCCGCGGGCCATCCCGAGGTCGAGCTCGACATCACCGTGACCGACCAGGAGTTCGACATCGTCGCCGCCGGCTACGATGCCGGCGTCAGGCTCGGCGAGGTCATCGAGCAGGACATGATCGCGGTCTCGATCGGCGGCGAGGAACGCCAGCTTGCCGTCTGCGCGCCGGCCTATCGCGAGCGCTTCGGCGTGCCGGCCCATCCGCGTGAGCTCGCAGCACATCGCTGCATCGGCTGGCGGCCGGGGCCGAGGCTGCCGCCCTATCGCTGGGAGTTCGCCGAGGGCGGAAAGGAGTTCAGCGTCGCCGTCGCGCCGGAGATCACGACGAGCGACATGGCGCTGATGATCAAGCTGTCAGTCGCGGGCGCCGGCATCACCTTCGGCATGGAGGAGAGCTTTCGGCCTGCGATCGCGCGTGGCGAACTGGTGCCGCTGCTGGAGGAATTCTGCCCCTATTTCGCGGGCTTCTATCTCTATTATCCCAGCCGCCGCGCCATGGCGCCGAAGCTGCGTGCCCTCGTCGAGCATCTTCGCGGTTTCGATTGGGATGGACGCAAGGCGACGGCGCGAGCGGGATCGGCTATGATCTGATTCCAGGCGTCACCCACGCCTCCTCCCTCCAACCGGGAAGCACGCTGCCGTGCAGGGTATTTTCATCATCGAACCGACTGTTCGAGCGCTGCGCATAAGGAGGGGTTGCGGACAAGGCTCGCATCAGGAGGTCCATCGATGAAGCTTTCCGCACCCGTCTATCGCCTGAAGCGCAAGGCCAGGATTCTGGCGCGCAAGGAAGCCATCCCGCTCCATCTCGCGCTCGATCGCGTCGCCATCGGCGAAGGCTTCGGCGCCTGGAGCCTGCTCGCGGCCAGATCGGCGGACGCCCTGTCCGCCGAAGGGTTGTGGGCCCGCCTCGTACCGGGAGACCTGCTCCTCATCGGAGCAAGACCGGGACACGGCAAGACGCTGCTCAGCCTCGAGCTCGCCTTGGAAGCAATGAAAGCCGGCTGCCGCGCCGTGTTCTTCACGCTGGAGTACACGGCCAGGGACGTGCTCGGCCGCTTCCGGGCGCTCGGCGTCGAGCCGGGGCAGTTCGAGGCGCTGTTTTCCTTCGACGATTCGGATGCAATCAGCGCCGCCCACATCATGCACGCGCTGGCGGATGCGGCGCCGGGCACGCTCGCGATCGTCGACTATCTGCAGCTGCTCGACCAGAAGCGCGGCAACCCCGAGCTGACGGTCCAGATCCGCGATCTCAAGGCGTTCGCACGGGAGAAGGGACTGATCCTGGTCTTTATCTCGCAGATCGACCGCTCCTACGATCCGGCGGTCAAGTCCTGCCCGGACCTCGCCGATGTCCGCCTGCCGAACCCGCTCGACCTGTCGCTGTTCAGCAAGGCCTGCTTCCTGAACCAGGGTGAGGTCCGCTTCCAGGCGGCGGGGTAGCGGCTTCGAACGCTCGGTAGGAGGATATCCGCGTCAACGCGGGCAGCGGTTCGTGCGCTCGGCGCGCTGGATGTCGGCGATGACGCGGCGCTGGGTCGCCGAGAGCGGCACGTCCTCGACATTGTCGTACTGGCAGCCGGCATTGCCGAAGGCGCTGATGCCGCGCTGGGTGCGGAAGCAGTAGCCCTGCGCCTTGTAGATCTCGTTGCGCTGGTACCAGAGGTCCTCGCAGCTCTGGGCGGCCGCGGGCTTGGCAGTTGCCAAGAGAGGCAGGCAGAGGCCGAGAGCGAGGGCGGGGAGAAGCAGCTTCGACATGACGACCTCTTGCGGTTGAGAGCTATCTGTTGCCGCCCCTTGCGGGTGAGACAAGCCTTTTCGCTCCCTGCCATGGCAGGATCACGATCCTGTTGCAGGAACACCCGAGCGCTCCGCTGGCAAAGCTGTGAATTGACGCTGCCGCGCTGCCGGAGGACAAGAATCGCGAGCTCATGCAGTCCTTTCGCCTCCGACGCCCACCTTTGGCCTCCCTGCGGCGATCGCTCGCTGCCGGGCTGGCCTTGGTCGCGGTCGCAGCGCCGGCTCTGGCGCAGGAGAAGCGTTCGGTCTCGCTGATCCGCGACGCCGAGATCGAGCAGTTGCTGCGCGACTATGCGGCGCCGATATTCAAGGCCGCCGGGATCAATGCCGGCGCGACCCGGATCATCCTGATCAACAACCGCGCCTTCAATGCCTTCGTCGCTGATGGCAAGTCGATCTTCGTCAATATCGGCGTGCTGATGGATGCCGCGACGCCGAACGAGGTGATCGGCGTCCTCGCCCATGAGAGCGGCCATCTCGCCGGAGGACATCTGGCGCGGCTGCGGCAGGAAATCCAGAACGCGCAGATCCTCTCGATCGCCGGCCTGCTGGTCGGAGTCGGTGGCGCGGTCGCCGGCGCGCGCAGCGGCAGCTCCGCGATCGGCAATGCCGGTATCGGCGCAGCGGGGGCGATCGCGGGGCCGCAGGAACTGGTACGACGCTCGCTGCTGGCCTATCAGCGCTCGGAGGAGCAGGCCGCCGACCGCGCGGCAGTGCGCTTCCTCGCTGCTGCCGGTCAATCGGCCAAGGGCATGCTCACCGTCTTCCGGCGTTTCGCCGAGAACAGCGCCTTCCTCTCGCAGGCGATCGATCCCTACACGATCAGCCATCCGATGCCGGCCGAACGCATCGCCCAGCTCGAGACCCTGGCGAAGCAGAGCCCCAATTTCGACAAGCCCGACCCACCGGCATTGCAGGCGCGCCACGACCTGATGCGCGCCAAGCTGATGGGTTTCATCGAGCGCGAGGGCGGCGTCGCCCGCCGCTATGGCATGGCCGACCAGTCGATGGCCGCCCGCTATGCGCGCGCCATCAGCGACTATCGCTCCGGCCGGATGGCCCAGGCGCTCGCGGCCATCGACCGGCTGATCGGCGAGCAGCCGAAGAACGCCTATTTCATCGAGCTCAAAGGCCAGGCCCTGCTCGAGGCAGGCCGAGCGCGAGAGGCCGTGCCGGTGCTGCGCCAGGCGGTGTCGCTGGCGCCGCAGGCCGGGTTGATCCGGCAGATGCTCGGCCATGCGTTGCAGCAGACCGGCGACAAGGCGCTGCTCGACGAGGCCATCCGCGAGCTCTCGAACGCGGCGACGCGCGAGCCGGATTCGGCCGATGCGCACCAGCACCTTTCGAACGCCTATGCCGCCAAGGGCAATATCGCGATGGCCGAGCTCTCGGCCGCGCAATACGCTTTCGCCACCGGCAACTGGACCGTTGCCCATACGCAGGCGAGCCGGGCTCTGGCCAAATTGCCGCAGGGCTCGCCTGCGGCGCTGCGCGCCCGCGACATCGTCGAGTATGTTCCCCCCGACAAACAACGATAGCGCACCTGAGTCGCGCTCTGGAAAGGACCGTCGTCATGATCTTCTCTTCGCTGCGCCGTCTGGCGCTCGCCGGCATCGCCGCCTGCGCGCTCGGCGTCGCCGCCGTGCCGGCTGAGGCCCAGTCGCTTTCGGCCGAGCAACGTGCGGCCGTGGTCGAGCTGGTCAGGGAGACGCTGCTGAAGAATCCTGAGCTGATCCAGGAGGCGCTGGTCGAGCTCGAGAAGCGCAATCAGGTCGCGCAGGTCGAGGCCCAGCGCAATGCGCTCGCCGCCGAGAAGGCCAGCCTGACCGATCCCGCGACCTCGGTGATCGCCGGCAATCCGCAGGGCGACGTCACCCTGGTCGAGTTCATGGATTACAATTGCGGCTACTGCAAAAGGGCGATGGAAGACGTCCGCGCTCTCGCCAAGGACGATCCCAAGCTCAAGGTGGTGATCAAGGACTTCCCGATCCTCGGCCCCGATTCCGTCGAGGCGAGCCGCGTCGCCATCGCCGTGAAGAACCAGCTCCAGGGCCAGAAGTACTGGGATTTCCATCTCAAGCTGATGGCGACCAAGGGCCGGATCAACGGCGCCAAGGCGTTGGAGATCGCCAAGGAAGCCGGTGCCGACATCGAGCGCGTCAAGAAGGAGATCGACGCTCCGGCGACGCGTGCGGTGATCGAGCAGACGGTTGCGCTCGGCGACCGGCTCGGCCTGACCGGCACGCCCGCCTTCATCGTCGGCGACGAGGTCGTGTTCGGCGCGGTCGGCCAGGCGGCGCTGAAGCAGAAGATCGAGGCCGTCCGCAAATGCGGCAAGGCGACCTGCAGCGGCTGAGGTAAGCGGGGCCGGGCCGTCTCGACGGATGGCTCGGCAGCTGCTTGAACCGCTGCAACAGGCCTTCGCCACGTCGTTCCTGTGGAACAACTCCCGGAATGGCGGCGATATGCATAGGCAAGGCGCCCCTTGGGCGCCTTCGCCCTTTTCCTGCCCCGCTGTTCCGGGTAAAGACGCGCGACACTTGCGAAGCCGCCGGCTTGATCCGGCGTCATGCCTTCGCTTATGCGCACCTCCTTCGGGACCTGCCGTCCCGCCCATCGAGCTCACGAAGACGGTGAAATCCGCCATGGCGACCAAGAGCCCCATCGATCCCGAACTCGTGCGCGAGATGGCGCAGCTGATCAACGAGACCGATCTGACCGAGATCGAGGTGCAGAAGGGCGATCTGCGCATCCGCGTGGCCCGCACCATCACCGCGACGGTGATGGCGCCGGTCGCGGCCGCGCCGGCCTACGCCGCCGCGCCAGCCGCGGTCGCAGCGCCCGCCGCTCCGGCCGACGCCAAGGCCGCGGCCGCCCATCCCGGCACGGTCAATTCGCCGATGGTCGGCACCGCCTATCGCCGGCCCTCTCCGGAGGCCAAGCCCTTCATCGAGGTCGGCCAGGAGGTGAAGGCGGGCGAGCGCGTGCTGCTGGTCGAGGCCATGAAGACCTTCAACGACATCGTCGCCCCGCGCGCCGGCAAGGTCATCGCCATCCTGGTCGAGGACGGTCAGCCGGTCGAATACGGCGAGCCCCTGCTGGTGATCGAGTGAGGATCCATCCGGGCGGGAGCGGGCTGAAAATGTTCGACAAGATCCTGATCGCCAATCGCGGCGAGATCGCGCTGCGGGTGCTGCGGGCCGCCAAGGAGCTCGGCATCGCGACGGTGGCGGTGCATTCGACCGCCGACGCCAACGCCATGCATGTGCGCCTCGCCGACGAGAGCGTCTGCATCGGCCCACCGCCGGCGCGCGAGAGCTATCTCAACATCCCCGCTTTGATCGCCGCCTGCGAGATCACCGGCGCCGACGCGGTCCATCCCGGTTACGGCTTCCTCTCCGAGAACGCCCGCTTCGCCGAGATCCTGGAGCGGCACAACATCACCTTCATCGGCCCCAAGGCCGAGCATATCCGCAGCATGGGCGACAAGATCGAGGCCAAGCGCACCGCCAAGCGCCTTGGCATCCCCTGCGTCCCGGGCTCGGAGGGTGGCGTCGCCGATGACGAGGAGGCGCTGCGCATCATCAGAGAGATCGGCCTGCCCGTCATCATCAAGGCCGCCTCGGGCGGCGGCGGCAAGGGCATGAAGGTCGTGCGCAGCGAGGACGAGGTCTCCGTCATGCTCGCCACGGCCCGCAGCGAAGCCAAGGCCAATTTCGGCGACGATGCCGTCTACATCGAGAAATATCTCGAGAAGCCGCGCCATATCGAGATCCAGGTGCTCGGCGACGGCCAGGGCCGGGCGATCCATCTCGGCGAGCGCGACTGCTCGCTGCAGCGCCGCCACCAGAAGGTCTGGGAGGAAGGCCCCTCGCCCGCCCTCAATGCCGGCGAGCGCGACCGGATCGGCGCGATCTGCGCCAAGGCGATGGCCGATATGGGCTATCTCGGCGCCGGCACGATCGAGTTCCTCTATGAGGACGGCGAGTTCTACTTCATCGAGATGAACACCCGCATCCAGGTCGAGCACCCGGTCACCGAGATGATCACCGGGATCGACCTGGTCAACGAGCAGATAAGGATCGCCGCCGGCGCGCCGCTCTCGATCAGCCAGAAGGACGTCGTCATCGAGGGCCACGCCATCGAATGCCGCGTCAATGCCGAGCATCCCGCGAATTTCCGGCCATCGCCCGGCAAGATCGCCTCGTTCCACACGCCGGGCGGCCTCGGCGTGCGCGTCGATTCGGCGGCCTATCAGGGCTATGTCATCCCGCCACACTACGACTCGCTGGTCGGCAAGCTGATCGTGCACGGCCGCAACCGGGCCGAATGCCTGATGCGCCTGCGCCGTTCGCTCGACGAGTTCGTCGTCGACGGCGTCGACACGACGCTGCCGCTGTTCCGCACCCTGGTGCGCAACCAGGACATGCTGAACGGCGACTACAACATCCACTGGCTGGAGAAATTCCTCGCCAATGGCGGCATGGATCAGCCGGGCGAGGAATGATTTGGTCGCCGTCATGCTCGGCAAGGGGCCGAGCATGACGATCTGGCTCTAGGCCTCAGTGCCCCTTGCCGCTGCCACCGAGCGTCATCCGGTCGACCCAGGCGATGCCAATCGCCGAGACGATGAAGATGCTGTGGATCAGCGTCTGCAGCAGCACGCCGGTCGCGGTGTAGTTCGTCGCCGTCGGCCCGCCGATATTGCCGGCCTCGATGAAGGTCCGCAGCAGGTGGATCGACGAGATGCCGATGATCGCCATGGCGAGCTTGATCTTGAGGACCGAGGCGTTGACATGGCTCAGCCATTCCGGCTGGTCGGGATGGTTCTGCAGCCGAAGGCGCGAGACGAAGGTCTCATAGCCACCGACGATCACCATGATCAGCAGGTTCGAGATCATCACCACGTCGATCAGGCCGAGCACGACCAGCATGATCTGCTGCTCGCTGAAGTCGAAGGCGTGGGTGACGAGGTGCCAGAGCTCCTTCAGGAACAGGAAGACGTAGACGCACTGCGCCACGATCAGCCCGAGATAGAGCGGGACCTGCAGCCAGCGTGAGGCGAAGATCACCAGCGGCAGCGGCTTCAGGCCTTGAGTGGGAAGGTCGGCGGGATCGGCGGGCTGCGACATGGGGCTCCCAGATGGATAGATGGCTGCGGAAACGTTCGCCAGATGGGGCCTGGCGCGGCGGCGCGCAAGCCGAAAACTGCCAGGCAATGCCGGAAGTCGTTGAAATTTCGCCGCGTTTTGCGTCTACTACCTAGGGTAAGGTGACAGTGTTTGGGCAATGCCGGTAGGCTCGCCCGCGAATCCTCCCATCCGGGAGGGACAAGGAGTTCGAGATGATCAGGACGACGATGATCGCCGCCGCCCTAGCTGGCGGTTTCGCCCTTGCGACGCCGGCAACGGCTGCGCCGCTCGCGCCGGCCTCCGCCGCCATCGCAACCGCCGGCTCGAGCAATCTCGTCGAGCAGGTGCAGTACCGCCGTTATTACGGCCCGCGCTATGGCTATCGCGGCGGCTATTACGGGCGTGGCTATCGCTATAACCGCGGCGCGGCCGTCGGTGCCGGCATCGCCGCCGGAGCGCTTGGCGCTCTCGCCGCCGGCGCCCTGCTCGCCCCCGGCCCGGTCTATGCCGAGCCAGTGCCGCCGCCGGTCTATGCTGCCCCCCGGCCTGTCTACGTGGAGCCGGATGCCGACGCGATCGCCTATTGCTCGCGCCGCTTCCGCAGCTACGACCCGCAGACCGGCACCTATATCGGCTCCGGCGGCGTGGTCCGCGCCTGCCCGTAAGGCTCGACGAAGCCGGTCGCGCGCTTTGACGCGCGGCCGCCTCGATGCGAACATGCGGCATGCCCGCCAGACCGCCGCTTTGGCGCCTCTTCCTTGCTCTGTTGATCGCGCCGGTAATCCCGGTCGCCTTGCTGGCCGCCGGCTTCTGGTTCGCCAGTTCATCGCAGGCCGGCTACACGCACTATCTCTCCCAGCTGAAGCAAGTCGCGCTGATGGGCGCCTACCCACCCGCGCTGATGTTCGGCATCCCTACCCTCCTGCTCTTCTACTATGACCACGTGGCGCCCACCGCCCGTGTCGTCATTGTCACCGGGGGCGTGATTGCGAGCATCCCTTCGCTGCTCCTCGCGATTTTCGTCTTTCTCGATTCGGGTTCGTTCCTCGGCGGCTATGTTTTCGTGCCCCTGCTTCTGTCCCTGGTTCTCGGGCTTCTGGGCGGCGCCATTTTCTATCTTGTCGGCGTCCTGGACCTGAAGGGCTTGCGGTTGCGGTTGGCTTGCCGAGTCTGCTGACTTGCCGAGTCTGCTGACTTGCATTGACGGCCCGGCCACCTCTTATTCTCCGCTCGTCTGAATCGGAGTCGGCCCGTGCGCATCGCCACCTGGAACGTCAATTCGATCCGCCAGCGGTTGACCCACGTCCTCGCCTTCCTGAAGGAAGCCGAGCCCGACGCGCTCTGCCTGCAGGAGCTGAAATGCGTCGATGCCGATTTCCCGCGCGCCGAGATCGAGGAAGCCGGCTGGCAGGTTGCGATCCATGGCCAGAAGGGCTTCAACGGCGTCGCCATCATCTCGCGCAGCACCCTGGAGGACGTCCGCCGCGGCCTGCCGGGCGATGAGAGCGACGAGCAGGCGCGCTATCTCGAAGGCGTGCTGCCGCTGGGCTCAGGCGTTGTGCGCCTCGCCTCGATCTACCTGCCCAACGGCAATCCGCCGAACACCGAGAAATACCCCTACAAGCTCGCCTGGATGGAGCGGCTGGCGGTGCATGCCAGGGGCCTGCTCGCCCATGAGGAGCCGCTGGTGCTGGCCGGGGACTACAACGTCATTCCCGAGCCGCGCGACGCCCGCGACCCTGCTGCCTGGACCGGCGATGCGCTGTTCCTGCCGCCGACCCGCACCGCTTTCCGCAAGCTGCAGAGCTTGGGCTTCACCGAGGCGCTGCGCGCCACCACCGACGCGCCCGGCCTCTACACCTTCTGGGACTACCAGGCCGGCGCCTGGCAGCGGAACAACGGCATCCGCATCGACCATCTGCTGCTCTCGCCGCAGGCCGCCGACAGGCTCGGCGCCGTCTCGATCGCCAAGCATGTCCGCGGCTGGGACAAGGCCTCGGACCATGTCCCGGTGCTGATCGAACTCAACTGAACATGCTCAAGGTCATCGCCCAGGATTTCATCGAGCTCGAAGCGATCGAGCTGGTGAAGCCGCTTTACCGGGAGCTGGTCGAGAAGACGCGAGCCGAGCCGCTCTGCCTCGCCTATGATCTTTTCGTCGACCAGAAGGACCCCGGCCATTTCGTCTTCGTCGAACAATGGCCCGATCGCGCGGCGCTCGACGCGCATTGCCGGACCGAGCACTTCACCCGGCTGGTGCCGCAGATCAACCGGCATCAGCGGCAGGACTGCATCGTCACGCTGATGGATGCATTCGAGAGCTAGGGCCCTGCCCGGCTACTCAGGCGAGCCGCGCCTGACGCCGTCCTTGATGAAGACGCGGAACGGCGTCGTGCCGCTGGCGCTGCCATCGGCCGAACGCCATCGACCATTGCTGCAGAGCACGCCGCCTTGCGTCTCGGCCGCCTCGAACTCGATCAGGTTGTGATAGGTCGTGCCGTTCGGCTCCACGGCACGGAACTTCGTCGTGCATTTGCCGCCGGCGACGACCGGATCGTAGTCGTGGATCATGATGCCGCCACCGCCCGTGCTCGGGAACGGGTTCGTCATTGGAGGCCAGTCTTGGAAGCGCTCCTGCGCCCCGGCGCCGTGAAAGGCAAGCGCTGCGCAGGCTGCGATGAAGCTGAAGAATGCGGCGTCGCGCATGGCGAAGACTCCGAGGTCCGATACCTCGGCTACGTCGCCCTGCCGAACTTGGATGCAGCAGCGCTCAGCGCCGCTCGGCGCGGCCGTGCTGGCGCTCGACCAGGGCCAGCGCGGCCGTCCGGTCGTTTGCGCTCGCATTGGCGAAGGCGGCGTCGTAGCGCTCGACGATCCAGCCCTCGCGGGCGGCATCGGCGCTCTCGCGGGCGAGCGCCAGCCACATCAGCCCCATGATCGGGTGGCGCGGCACGCCGTCGCCGCCACGCAGCAGCATGTCGCCGAAGACGGCGCGCGCCGGAGCGTGCCCCTTCTCGGCCGCGAGCTTCATCCAGCGCGCCGCCTGGCGCGGATCGCGCGGAACGCCGGTGCCGTTGAGATAGAGCCGGGCGAGGTTGTACTGGCCATCCGGGTCGCCGAAATAGGAAGCGGCGTAATGGAACATGTCGAAGGCGCGGTCGGGATTGGGCTTCACATAGGTGCCCTTGATCCCGTCGAGGAAATAGCCGCCGAGCGCAACGAAAGCGGCCGCGACGATGCGCCCGTCCGAGGTGCCGGGAGTCTGGTCAGCGTTCTCGTCCGCGATCTTCGAGAAATACTCGAAGGCCTTGAGATCGTTGGTCGGAACGCCATCGCCGCTGGCATAGACCCGGCCGAGCTTGAACTGCGCAGCGAGATGACCCTGGGCGGCGGCGTATTCGAGCGCCTTGACCGCGCCGGCCTGATCGCCGGCGGTGGAATCGCGCATCCAGGCCTTCAGCGCGTCGCGGGCGCTGCTGAACGGGGCGATCGGCAAGGCGGTGTGGGCGGCAGGCCCGCTCGGCGCCGGCGCGATCGCGCGACCGGGAGCGAGCGGAACGGGCGTGCGGTTGTCCAGCTCCGGCTCCGGCAGGGCGATGCCGGGAATCGGGCGCGGCGGCACCGGCATGCGCTCGGCCGACGCGTCCTGCGCCCAGGCTGCCGACTGGCAACCCAGAGCAAGCAATGCTCCGGCAATGATAGCCTCAGATATCCGCATAGCACTGTGTCTCGGCTGCGCCTCCCGGATGGGTGACGGCGCCGCCCTTGGCGGATCCGACCGTCTGCGCGTATTTCCAAAGCGCGCCTGACCGGTAATCCGTCTGGCGCGGCGTCCAAGCCTTACGACGCTCCTGAAGTTCGGCATCAGAAAGGCGGACTGCGAGCTTTCCTGTGATGGCGTCGAGCTCGATGATGTCGCCATCCTTGAGCAGGCCGATCGGGCCGCCGACGGCGGCTTCGGGGCCGACATGGCCGACGCAGAAACCGCGGGTCGCGCCGGAGAAGCGGCCATCGGTGATCAGCGCGACCTTGTCGCCCATGCCCTGGCCGTAGAGCGCCGCCGTGGTCGAGAGCATCTCGCGCATGCCGGGGCCGCCCTTGGGGCCCTCATAGCGGATGACCAGCACGTCGCCGACCTGGTAGTCGCGGTTGGAGACGGCCTTGAAGGCATCCTCCTCGCAGTCGAAGCAGCGCGCCGGGCCGGTGAAAACCAGGCTCTCCTGCGGCATGCCGGCGATCTTCACGATCGCGCCCTCGGGCGCGAGATTGCCCTCGAGACCGACGACCCCGCCGGTCTGCGTGATCGGCTTGTTGGCCGGGTAGACCACGTCCTGCTGGTCGTTCCACTTCACCGAAGCGAGGTTCTCGGCGATGGTTCGGCCGGTCACCGTCATGCAGTCGCCGTGCAGATAGCCGTGGTCGAGCAGCGTCTTCATCAAGAGCGGGATGCCGCCGACCTCGAACATGTCCTTGGCGACGTATTTTCCGCCCGGCTTCAGGTCGGCGACGTAAGGCGTCTTCTTGAAGATCTCGGCGACGGCGAAAAGATCGAAGTCGATGCCGCATTCATGCGCGATCGCCGGCAGGTGCAGCGCCGCATTGGTCGAGCCGCCCGAGGCCGCGACGACCATCGCCGCATTCTCCAGCGCCTTGCGGGTGACGATGTCGCGCGGGCGGATGTTCCGGGCGATCAGCTCCATCACCATCTCACCGGCGGTGTAGCAGAAGGTGTCGCGCACATCGTAGGGCGCCGGCGCGCCGCAGCTATAGGGCAGCGCCAGGCCGATCGCCTCGGCGACGGTGGCCATGGTGTTGGCGGTGAACTGGGCCCCGCACGAGCCGGAGGACGGACAGGCGACCTCTTCGAGCTCCTTCAGGTCCTCGTCCGACATCGCGCCGACCGAATGCTTGCCGACCGCCTCGAACACGTCCTGGACTGTGACCGGCCGGCCCTTGAAATTGCCGGGCAGGATCGAGCCGCCATAGATGAAGATCGACGGCACGTTGAGGCGAACCATCGCCATCATCATGCCGGGCAGCGACTTGTCGCAGCCGGCGAGGCCGACCAATGCGTCATAGCAATGGCCGCGCATGGTGAGCTCGACCGAGTCCGCGATGACCTCGCGCGACGCCAGCGACGACTTCATGCCCTGGTGGCCCATCGCGATGCCGTCGGTCACGGTGATCGTGCAGAACTCGCGCGGCGTGCCACTGGCCGAGGCGACGCCCTTCTTCACGGCCTGGGCCTGGCGCATCAGGGCGATGTTGCAGGGCGCGGCCTCGTTCCAGCAGGAGGCGACGCCGACGAAGGGCTGCGCGATCTGTTTCGCGGTCATGCCCATCGCGTAATAATAGGACCGATGCGGCGCACGGGCCGGCCCGACACTCACATGCCGGCTGGGCAGCTTCGACTTATCGAAAACGCGCGCGTCCATTCAAACTCTGTCCCGCCACCCCACCTGGCGGGCGAAAGCTGTGCCACGCCGCCGCCCGCTGGTGCAATCATTCGCCCCGAGCAAGCTGCGAAGCATTTTTCTGCTCCACACTCTGCCAGACGAGGCTTAATTCTTCCGTATCTCAGATAGTTACTGAAGTTTGCAGCTGGGGCCGCTTTGTGGCGGCTTCGCGGCAATCATGGCAGCGCGCCGACGCAGCACTGCAATAGCTGCCCATGTTGTAGAAATGTCACGAATTTTAGCCGTCGCGGCGCGAAGCATGCCGCTGCATCTCGCAACCCTGGCGCGTGCCGGCACGACATCTTCGGTTCACGATCCCGGCACCACCGAAACACGATCCGGGCATTGCGAATGAGTGGATTTGTCGGATCCACGCTGAATGCTCACGTCAGCTCATCTCATGGGTGGCAGTGAGCCTGATCCAACCCTTTGAAGTCTTACGACTTTCGAAGCATCGAACTGACGGCAACCGCGATCACGAAATGCTCCCGCCATCCTCAGTTTAGAATTTATGTAATTAATATCTAGTTTAGAATAGATATAACTCATTGAAACCAAAGGGAAAATTCCTTGACCACCTTTTCCTGCCGCTCTACCGCTCCGTCCCATATGGCCGATTTCAGAGCCCCCGCCCGAAGGAGCGAGACATGACCATCAAGACCGCGCTTGCCGCGACAGCCCTGGCCTCTTGCCTGCTGGCCGCCCCTGCCCTTGCGCAGAGCGTCAACCTCTACACGACGCGCGAGCCGGCCCTGCTCAACCCGGTGATCGAGGCCTTCACCAAGGACACCGGCATCAAGGTCAATGCGGTCTTCCTGAAGGACGGCCTGCAGCAGCGCGTTCAGGCCGAAGGCGCCAACAGCCCGGCCGACGTGATGCTGGTCGTCGACGTCGGCGAGATCCAGGCGGTCGCCGATGCGGGGATCACGCAGCCCGTGCAGTCGGCGCTGGTCGACAAGACGGTTCCCGCCGCCCTGCGCGGCGCCGGCAACAACTGGGTTTCGCTGACCCAGCGCGCCCGCATCGTCGTCGTCTCCAAGGATCGCGTGAAGCAGGACACGATCAGCTATGACGAGCTCGCCGATCCCAAGTGGAAGGGCAAGTTCTGCATCCGCGCCGGCCAGCACCCCTATAACAACGCCTTCTTCGCCACCTATCTCGCCCGCAACGGCGCCGAGAAGACCGAAGCCTTCCTGAAGGCGATCAAGGCCAACACCGCCCGCAAGCCTGGCGGCGGCGACCGCGACGTCGCCCGGGACATTCTCTCGGGTCAGTGCGACATCGCCATCATCAACACCTACTATATCGGGCTGATGAGCAAGGCGACGAACGAGCAGAAGGGCTGGTACGACGCGATCAAGCCGATCAAGACCACCTTCGCCGGCGGCGGCACCCATGTGAACGTCTCGGCCGCGGCAATCGCCAAGAACGCCCCGAACAAGGAGAATGCCGTCAAGCTGATCGAGTACATGCTCGGTGAGAAGGCGCAGACCCTCTATGCCGACGGCAATTTCGAGTACCCGGTCAACCCCGACGTCAAGGAAGCCGCCGCGGTCAAGCTGCTCGGCGCGCTGACGCCCGACACGACCCCGCTCGGCGACGTCGCCAAGAACCGCAAGGCCGCCTCCGAGCTCGTCGACAAGGTCGGCTTCGACAATTGAGCCTGAACGCGTCCGCGACACATGCAGAACGGCCGCCAGCAACCCGCTGGCGGCCGTCGACGCGTCTGGTTTATCTGACAGCGGCCGCAGCCGGTCTCGTCGCGCTGCCGGTGCTGGCGCTCGCTTTCACGGCCCTGTCGGGCGAGGCACTGACAATCTGGCCGCATCTTGCTGCCAACGTCCTGCCGGTCGCACTCTGGAACACGGCGCTGCTGCTCGCCGGCGTCGCCCTGTTCTGCGGCGCCGTCGGCACCGGCGCCGCCTGGCTGGTGACGCAGTACGAATTCCCCGGCCGTCGCAGCCTGGAATGGCTGCTCGTGCTGCCGCTGGCGCTGCCGACCTACATCACCGCTTATGTCTACGTTGAGATCCTCGGCTTCCAGGGGCCGTTCCAGAGCGCGCTCCGGGCGCTGACCGGCTGGCGTAGCTTACGCGACTACTGGTTCCCCGATCCGCGCAACCTGCCGGGCGCGGTCCTGATCCTCGGCCTCGTGCTCTATCCTTATGTCTATCTCAGCGTGCGTGCGCTCTTCGCCATGCAGAGCGCCGCGCTGATCGAATCCGCCCGGACGCTCGGCACCAGGCGCTGGCCATTGTTCTGGCGCATCGGCCTGCCGATGGCCCGCCCTGCCCTCGCTGCCGGCCTGACGCTCGCTTTGCTCGAGACGCTGAACGACATCGGCGCCAGCGAGTATCTCGGCGTCCGTTCGCTGACGATCTCGGTCTACACCACCTGGATCAATCGCGGCTCGCTGGCCGGCGCCACCCAGATCGCCTGCGTCATGCTGCTCGTCGTGGTCGGGCTGATGGCCGCCGAGGCGCGCACGCGCGGGGCGCGGCGCTTCGCCCTGCCTGTCAAGCGGCCACGACCCGTCGGTCGCATCCAGCTCTCGGGCAATCGCGCCTGGGCGGCGGCGGCGGCCTGCTTCCTGCCGGCGCTGTTCGGCGCGGTGCTGCCGCTCATCTACCTGCTCGGCGAGTTCTGGCGCCGTGACCTGATCGCCCAGGCCGATGCGACGCTCTGGCGGGCGCTCGCCAATACCGTGGCGATCTCGGGGTTCTCGGCCGCGCTGATCGTCGCGATCGGCCTGGGCATCGCCGCGGCACTGCGGCTCGGGCGCGAGCATGCGCTGCCGCTGCTCGCCCGCATCGCCTCGCTCGGCTATGCCCTGCCCGGGACGGTGCTGGCGCTCGGGCTGCTGGTGCCGCTCGCAGCCTTCGACAACCTCGTCGCCGATGCGAGCCGCGCGCTCTTCGGTGCCAGTCCGGGCCTGCTGTTGCTCGGGTCGGGCGCCGCGCTGGTCATCGCCTATCTCGTGCGTTTCCTCACCATCGCAGTGAACGGCGTCGAGAGCGGCTATGCCCGCATCTCGCCGCGCATCGACGATGCAGCGCGCTCGCTCGGCGCCGACCGGCGCGAGCTGTTGCGCCGGCTGCATTGGCCGTTGATGCGCCCGGCCATTGCCGCGGCCGCCCTGCTCGTCTTCGTCGACTGCATGAAGGAGCTGCCGGCGACGCTGCTGCTGCGCCCGCTCAACTTCGATACCCTCGCCACGCTGGTCTACGGCCATGCCGCCCGCGGCGTCTTCGAGGATGGCGCTTTGGCGGCGCTGCTGATCGTCGCGATCGGCATCTACCCGGCGCTCAGGCTCGCCCGCGCCGGCGAACAGCCGTCAGTTTCGCGCGAAAACTGAAATGTTTCCCCGGCTTTGCAGCACCAGAGCCGGCGCTGAACTCGACATTCCCCGGTTGGAGGAATAAACCCTTGCCGCGCGACATAAATCGGCTGCCCCCCGGCCGATTCTGCCGCGATATCAGCTTGCCTGACGACGAGCCTCCGCCGTCGGGCCGATGAAGGCCACACGCCAGGCCATGTCACGACGCACCCTCATCCTCGGCCTCGCCGCCGCTGCGTTGCTGCTCGTCCTTGGGCTGCGGCCGTGGAATCTTGCGCTGTCGCATGTCGAGCGTTCCGTCGTCGCCGGCATCGAGGCCAGGACCGGCCTCAAGGTGACGGCTCTGCGCCGCGCCGAGATCGCCTTTCTGCCCCTGCCCCGGATCAGCCTGTCGGATGTGACCTTCGTCGATCCGCAAGGCGTGCTCTCGGGCAAGGCGGCACGTCTGCGCGCCCGCGCCAGGCTGTTGTCGCTGATCGGTGGCCAGCTCGACTTCGACCGCATCGACCTTGTCGTGCCGGAGCTCGACATCGCGGCCGCCGATACCGCCGGCGGCTATGCCGACTGGCTGGACCGCGCTCTCGGCTATCTCGCCCGGCTGGAGAGCCAGCCCCGGCTCGTCCTGACCTCCGGCAGCATCATGATGCGCTCCGGCAGCACGGTCCTGACCACATTGCGCGACGTCAACGTCGTGATCGAGGAGCGCGACGCCCAGGCACCGATCGCCCTCGCCGGCTCAATCACCTGGCGCGGCGAGCCTACGAAGGTCGATCTGTTCTGGCCGGTAGCGGGCGAGCGGTCGCGCACCGCCTTCTCCCTCGGCTCGCGGCTGATGAGCCTACGCCTCAACGGCACACGCTCCGCCACCCAGAACCTCACCAGCGGCCAGGTCGAGTTCAGCACGAAATCGCTCTCCGATGCCCTGGCCTGGATCGGGCCACGGCCGCGGATCGCCTCCCTGGTCCGCCAGGTCGAGCTGACGGCGCAGGCCAAGCTCGGCCAGGGCAGCATCTCGCTCGACAGTGTCGTGGCCAGGGTCGACGGCGATCAGCTGGAGGGCGCGCTCAAGCTCGACGGCGTGATGCCGAACTGGGCGCTGTCGGGCACGCTCGCCGGCGCCGAGTTCAATCTCGGCCGCCTGCTCCGCCAGGCCGAGCCGCCTGCACAGCCCGGCAATGAGATCGCCAGCCTTCCGCTCGAATTCGACGGCTGGACGGCCAATGACGTCGATCTGCGCCTCTCTCTCGATTCCGCTTCGATCGGTGCAACGCGCTTCAGTGATCTCGCAGCGCAATTACTGATCCGCAAGGGCCGCTTCGAGGCATCCTTGCTTCGTGCCACGGCCTATGGCGGCACGACGCGGGCCCGCATTCTCGCCACGCCCGTAGCTGCCGGCGCCGACGTCAAGCTTCAGTTCGGCCTCGAAAAGGTGAACTTGGCGCTGGCGGCCGATGATCTACCCGAACTCGCCCGCCTCAGCGGCACGGCGACGGGACAGCTTGCCTTCGACGGCGTCGGCAGCAACCTGGACCAGGTCGTGAACTCGTTGACCGGCCGGGCCAATCTGACGATCCGCCAGGGCGAGTTCCGCGGCATCGCCTTCCCCGACCTGCTGCGCAAGGCCGAGAAGCCGCCGACCTCGGCGCGCGACTGGCGCCAGGGCAAGAGCGCCTTCGAGACCTTGCAGCTCTCAGCCCTCGCCAATCTCGGCGTGCTCTACCTCACCGAGACCCAGCTCGCCGGCTCCGGCTACAACGTCGTCGTCAACGGCACGGCCGATCTCGGCCGGCGCTGGCTCGACCTCAACGGAGCGCTGAGCTCGACCACGACCTCGACGCGCGTGCCCTTCGAGGTCCGCGGCCCGTTCTTCGGCGCCGCCTTCACGCCCGAGATCGATGCATCGCTGCGGACCCCTGGCCCGGCGATCCCTCTGTTGCGCTGACCCCCCTCGACGTCATTCTCGGGCGAAGCGAAGCGCAGACCCGAGAATCTCCAGACGAAAGAGGCGCCCATAAGGGCGCCTCATTTGGCCTAAGATGCTCGGGTCAAGCCCGAGCATGACGCCGGTTTGCCTAGGCCGCCGGAGCATAGTCTACTGGGAAGGCTCACGCCTCGCCGGCCGTCTCCTCGCCTCCGCCATTCTCACCCTCGCCGGCCTCGCCCTCTTCCTCGCTCTCCTCGCCGATACGCTCGACCGAGACGACCTTCTCGCCCTCCGCCGTGTCGAAGATGGTGACGCCCTGGGTCGAGCGCCCGGCGATGCGGATCGGCTTGGGCCCTTCCACCGGAATCCGGATGACCTGGCCGCCATCGGTGACCAGCATGATCTGGTCGGTGTCGGTCACCGGGAACGAGGCGATCAGCTTGCCGTTGCGCTCATTCACGACCATGGCGGTGATGCCCTTGCCGCCGCGCCCGGTGACCCGGTACTCGAACGACGAGGTGCGCTTGCCATAGCCCTTTTCCGACACCGTCAGGATGAACTGCTCGGACGCGCCCATCTCGGCGTACTTGTCCTGGCCGAGTTCGATGTCACCGGCAGCCTCTTCCGCGTCGGCAACCGGCGCGGCCGTCTCGTCACCGTCACCGGTCACGGCGCGACGCGCCGCCGAGGCGAGCTTCAGGTAAGCAGCGCGCTCGTCCGGCGTCGCATCGAGATGATGCAGGATCGCAAGCGAGATCACCTCGTCGCCCTTGGCGAGGTTGATGCCGCGCACGCCGGTCGAGTCGCGGCCCTTGAAGACCCGCACCTCCGGCACGGCGAAGCGGATGCTCTGGCCCTCGGCCGTGGTCAGCAGCACGTCGTCATGCTCGGAGCAGATCTGCACGTCGACGATGGAATCGCCCTCTTCGAGCTTCATCGCGATCTTGCCGTTGCGGTTGACCTGGACGAAGTCGGAGAGCTTGTTGCGCCGGACATTGCCTGTCCTGGTGGCGAACATCACGTCGAGCCGCTCCCAGCTCTCCTCGTCCTCCGGCAACGGCATCACCGTGGTGATGCGCTCGTCCTTGTCCAGCGGCAGCATGTTGTTGAGGAACTTGCCGCGCGCATTGGGCGCCGAGAGCGGCAGCCGCCAGACCTTCTCCTTGTAGGCCTGGCCCAGCGAGGAGAAGAAGATGATCGGCGTATGCGTATCGGCGACGAAGAGGCGGGTGACGAAATCCTCCTCGCGGGTCGACATGCCCGAGCGGCCCTTGCCGCCGCGCTTCTGCGCCCGATAGGTCGAGAGCGGCACGCGCTTGATGTAGCCGGCATGGGAGACCGTGACGACCATGTCCTCGCGGGCGATCAGGTCTTCGTCGTCGAGATCGGAACCCCAGTCCTGGATCACGGTGCGGCGCGGCGTGGCGAAGGCCGTCTTGACCTCGGTAAGCTCGGTCTTGACGATCTCCTGGATGCGGGCCCGCGAGCGCAGGATATCGAGATAGTCGGCGATCTCCTTGGCGAGCTTCGCCAGATCGTCGCCGATCTCGTCGCGGCCGAGGGCCGTGAGGCGCGACAGGCGCAGCTCGAGGATCGCCTTGGCCTGCGCGTCGGAGAGCTTGTAGGTGCCATCGGCATTCATCGGATGGCGCGGATCGTCGACCAGCGCAATCAGCGGCGCGATGTCCTCGGCCGGCCAGTTGCGTGCCAGCAAGGCTTCATGCGCGGCCGACGGTGTCGGCGCCGTTCGGATCAGGCGGATGACCTCGTCGATATTGGCGACGGCGGTGGCGAGACCGCAGAGGACATGGGCCTTCTCGCGCGCCTTGTTGAGCAGATAGCGCGTGCGCCGCGAGACTACTTCCTCGCGGAACTCGACGAAGGCGGAGATGAAGTCCCTGAGGTTCAGGATCTCCGGCCGGCCGCCGGTCAGCGCCACCATATTGGCGCCGAAGGAGGTCTGCAGCGGCGTGAAGCGGTAGAGCTGGTTCAGCACCACATCGGCGACCGCATCGCGCTTGATCTCGATGACGACGCGCACGCCCTCGCGGTTCGATTCGTCGCGCAGGTCGGAAATGCCCTCGATCCGCTTCTCGCGGACGAGATCGGCGATCTTCTCGACCATCGTCGCCTTGTTCACCTGATAGGGAACCTCGGTGACGATGATCGCCTCGCGCTCCTTGCGCAGCTCCTCGATATGCGTCTTCGAACGCATCACGATCGAGCCGCGCCCGGTGTGATAGGCCGAATGGATGCCGCTGCGACCCATGATCTGGGCGCCGGTCGGGAAGTCCGGGCCGGGCACGATCTCGATCAGCTCGTCGATCGTGATCTCGGGGTTCTCGATCAGCGCGATACAGGCGTCGATCACCTCGCCGAGATTGTGCGGCGGAATATTGGTCGCCATGCCGACCGCGATGCCGCCGGCGCCGTTGACCAGCAGGTTCGGATAACGCGCCGGCAGGACCGTCGGCTCGTGCTCCTTGCCGTCATAGTTCGGCTGGAAGTTCACGGTGTCGAGGTCGAGATCCTCGAGCAGCGGCATCGCCGCCTTGTCGAGACGCGCCTCGGTATAGCGATCGGCCGCCGGGCTGTCGCCGTCCATCGAGCCGAAATTGCCCTGGCCGTCGATCAATGGCAGGCGCAGCGAAAAGTCCTGCGCCATGCGCACCAGCGCGTCATAGACCGCGAGATTGCCGTGCGGATGGTACTTACCCATCGTGTCGCCGACGATGCGGGCGCACTTGGTGTAGGGCCGGTCGGGCAGGTTCTTGTTCTCGTGCATCGAGAACAGGATGCGCCGGTGCACGGGCTTGAGGCCGTCGCGGACGTCAGGCAGAGCACGGCTCACGATCACGCTCATCGCGTAATCGAGATAGCTCTTCTTCATCTCGTCGGTGATCGCGATCGGCTTGATGTCGCCGCCCGGCTGCGGGCCGTCGTCGCGCTTGTCGTCGTTGTCTTCGCTCAAGGGAAAAAGTCCCGTTTACCGCTGGTTTTTCAACGTTCTGGCTAGCCGATTCCGGCACACGAAGCCAGCAAAACGCGATTCTATTCAGAGAAAATAAAACCGTTTCGTTGCAGCAGGTTACGGGGCGTTTTTGATTCGCTTTCGCGCCCCTTCCGCATTCTCGCCATGTTTCGCTGGCGGTCGCATGCCGAAATTGACGAAACCGTCGTCCGAAGCCTGCGGGCTAGACCTTCCGAACCTGCGGAGCGAAGCGCCGAAAGGCAGCTTCGACTCCCGCCTCGCTACAGGCAATCGAGTCGAGGCCGAGGCGAAAACCGCACGAAAAGACCGGCCACACAATCAACGATAGCCTCGACCTCGGTCCGTACGACTTGGGCTCGGTGACCTCAACGTAGAGCTCCAGCCCGCCCTCATGTCCGTATTCGAGCACAAAGCCGGTGATCGCGCTCCAGGGCAGCTTTTGCTCGAAGACTGTCGGGACCGACAGCCCTTCGCGATCGAACGCGAGATCGACCTTGCGCTCCGGGATCGTGATCGCCCTGCCGTATGCCGTCCAGAAAAGCAGGCAGCCGAAGAGGCCCACCACCAACCCGCCATGCGATAGGAAATACCCGATGGCGACAGCACCAAGGACGAAATAGGCCACCAGTAGCCAGTCGGTCTCGCTCCTCTCAAACTCGATGATTGCCGATGTTTCGGCGTCAGCCTGCACATCAACGGCACTCATCTCGTCTGCCTCGCTTTCAAGCTCCCCCTCCGCAGCCTCGCCACGGCATCGCCGGGCGCCGGGCTATTCGATGGTGATCTTCGCTTCGCGCGCGATCCTGCCGAATTTCTCGTACTCGGATGCCGTCAGCGCCGCGAGCTCGGCGGAGCTGGACGCTTTCGGGTTGAAGCCGGCTTGCAGCAGCTTGTCCTTGACCTCCGGCGCGCCGAGCGCCTCGACGAAGGCCCCGTTGAGCGCTTCGACGATCGCCTGCGGCAGGCCGCTCGGTCCATAGACACCGAACCAGGGCTCGACCGCATAGCCCGGCAAGCCGGCCTCCGCGATCGTCGGCACATCCGGCAGCGCCGGCGAGCGCGTCCCGCTCGCGACCGCCAGAGCGGTGAGCTTGCCGGCCTGGATATGCGGCAGCGAGGCGGGAAGGTTGTCGAACATCACGCCGAGATGTCCGCCAAGGAGATCGTTGATGCCGGGCGCGCTGCCGCGATAGGCGACATGGGTCAGTTGCGTACCGGTCATCTGCCCGAACAGCACCGCGGCAAGATGCATCGAGGTGCCGTTGCCGGCGGTGCCGTATTGCAGTCCAGGCTCCGCCTTGGCTCGGGCGATGAATTCGGCGACGGTCTTCACCGGCAGTTTCGGCCCGACCTCGAGCACGATCGTCGAGGTGCCGAGCAGGCTGATCGCGGTGAAATCCTTGCGTGGGTCGAACGGGACGCTCTTGTAGATGTGCGGGTTGAGGGCGTTGGTCGAGATCGCGCCGAAGCCGATGGTGTAGCCGTCCGGCGCCGCCTTCGCGACCGCATCCATGCCGATATTGCCGCCGGCGCCGGGCCGGCTCTCGATCACCACCGGCTGGCCGAGACGCGCGCCGACCTTCTCGCCGACGAGACGGGCCACCAGATCGGTGGTGCCACCGGCGACATAGGGCACGATGAAGCGGATCGGCTTGCCGGGATAGGCCTGCGCCTGCCCCCGGCCGGCAACGGCGATCAGCGGAACCGCCGCCAGGGCGGCGGCCAGCTGGCGGCGTGACAAGGCATAGTCCATCTCGATGCTCCGGCTTGGCGGCTGAGAGCCGCCCATGTCGGATGCTCGCCAATCCCGGCGCACAGCGCAATGGGCGGCTGACAGGCTGGGCCAAGCCCGGGCTGACTCATCGCAGCCACCCGCACAATCGGACTGGACAAGCCGCAGAGGCGGTGCAAACCCGGGTTTCCATCGACAAGCGATGGGCTCTACGATGGAGTGAGGTGCCCGCCGACACGGCAAGGGTGCGGCAAGAGCAGCGCAATAAGCTCGGGGCGAGACATGCTGACCGAATATCTCTCCTCCGCGCTCGTCACCCTGCTGGTCACGCTCGATCCGCCGGGTTTGGCGCCGATCTTCCTGTCGCTGACGCGCGGCATGTCGGAAAGCGAGCGGCGGCAGGTCGCGGTCCGCGCCTGCATCATCGCCTTCTGCATCATGGCCTTCTTCGGCCTCGCCGGCGACATCGTGCTGAAGGCGCTCGGCGTCTCGCTGCCGGCCTTCCGCATCGCCGGCGGCTTCCTGCTGTTCTGGATCTCGTTCGAGATGGTGTTCGAGCGCCGCAACGATCGCAAGCAGGCGACCGCCGACACCGCCATCACCAAGGATCATATCCGCAACGTCGCCGCCTTCCCGCTGGCGATCCCGCTGATGGCGGGCCCGGGCGCGCTGACCGCGATGATGCTGCTCGCCGGCCGCGCCAACGGCGACATCGCGATGCTCTCCTCGCTCGCGCTGATCTGCGGGCTGGTGATCCTCTCCTGCCTCGTCGTCTTCTTCCTGGCGGTGCCGATCGCACGGCTGCTCGGCGTCACCGGCAATGTCGTGCTGACCCGCCTGCTCGGCGTCATCTTGGCCGCGCTGGCGGTGCAGTTCGTCATCGACGGCGTCCGGGCCGTGATCCGGAGCGGCTGAGCCGCCCCGGACCGCATGGCGGCTCAGGCAGCTCGCGCGAACCGCCAGCGAGCGAGATCGACGAGCAGGAAGGCCGCGAGGCTGACGCCGACCAGCGGCAGCGCCCAACCCAACCCCACGGCACTGGCGATTGCCATCGCCCTGCCCGGCCAGCCGAGCCGCAGCCAGGCCTGGACCAGCGTGCGCGGCAGCGAGCCCGGCGCCGGCCGCTGGCGCCACCAGATCCGGTAGCCGAGCAGCGTCGTCAGCATCAGCGCGATGCCGAGCCCCGCCATCAGGAGCTGATTCGGCCAGCCGAACAGGATGCCCATATGGGCGTCGATGCCCCAGCGGATCAGCTTGGCGATCAGCGGGAAAGTCTCGAAATCGGCACGGCTGACGACGGAGAGGTCGCGCGGATCGAGCGCGAGCGTGTCCACCTGCGTCGGCCAGCTCCGATCATATTCCCGAACCAGCCAGGCCTGGCCCTCAGCCCGAGGCGGCCGCATCTCGACATGCGGGGAATCGATCCCAGCCGCCCTGGCGGCAGAAAAGACCGCATCGAGCTGCTGGACGCTGCCGGGAGCCGCCGTGCCGACGGCAGGACCATGATCGCCATGATGGGCGTGCTCGTCGGCTGCGGGCGCGGCGCCGAGCTTCAGCGACACCGAGGGCGTGACCCAGCCCAGATTGGCCCGCAGCGCGTCGATCCGGTCGCCGGCATAGTTCGACCAGGTCAGGCCGGTGATCGACAGGAAGGCGAGGCCGAGCGAGAGCGTCAGCCCGATCAGCCCGTGCCAGCGCCGGTCCCGGAGCGCAGGGTTCGCCCGCGCCCGTTCGGCCGCCCGCGGATGGCGCCGCCAGAACCACATCAGGACGCCACCGAGCACCACCGCCCAGAGCCAGGACGCCGCCAGCTCGCTGTAGTTGCGGCCGAACTCGCCGAGCAGCAGGTTGCGGTGGAGATAATCGAGCTGCGTCCGGAACGGCAGGATGCCGCTGGTGCCATAGACGATAAGGTCACCCTTGATCGCCAGCGAGACCGGATCGACGAAGATCGCCCGGCTCTCGGAATCGCCGAGCCTGGCTTGAGCGAACATCACGCGCGTGGTTTCGCCCAGTCCGGGTGCGGGACGAATGGCGAAGAAGCGCGGCCCCTCGCCGATATGCCTGCGCGCAGCCTCGGCCTGGGCGGCGAGCGAGGCGGGCTCGCCCGCGGTCGTCGCAGTCAATTGCTCGCGATAGATGAAACTCTCGATCTGCGGCGTCAGCACATAGAGCGTGCCGGTCAGCGCCGCGATCAGGATGAACGGGCCGACGAACAGCCCGGCGTAGAAGTGCAGCCTTGCGATGAAGGCCTTGAATTCGGACGACAGGGCAAGGCTGCGGCCGGCATCGGCGCGCGTGCGGATATCCGCGTGAGCGGTCATGGCTGGATTTCCCGAAATGGACCTGCCGAATGCCGCTGGCGCGCTGGCCTGGCGGAGCATTCGGTCACTAAGACGGAAGGCGACCACAGGGCCGCCACGGCGTCAGGCCCGGACGGGAGGTCCTCTCGGGCGGGCGGCGAGCCGCTCCTGCCCCGGCAATGGCCGTTCGGTCAGATCGTCGAAGCCAACGACCGTGACGCGAGGCCCGACGCTTTCAGGCAGTGCCGGCCGGTCGGGCGGGGCATAGGCCGCGCCGATCCAGGCGCAGCCGAGCAGGCAGCAGGCCGGCAGATGCGGCGCTGGCTCCTCGCCCGGCAGCGGAGCGCTCTGCGCTCCCGGCGCGCAGAGCGTCAGATGCGCGGCGCGGTCGAGCAGCGCCGGAGCAAGGCTCTGCCCGGACACGACCGCGCCGAACAGGCCCTGCAGCACGAGCACATAGGCCGCAACGATCGCGACCCAGGCTCTCGCTCTGATGGACTTGGCTGCGCTCAAGGACAGGCTCCCCGGCACCGTCGATAACGACGTGCCGGGCCCCTGTCCATCAGCCGAACCGCCGCAGCCGCCCTACGCCTTGACGTAGACCCAGGCCTCCTTGCCCGACGCCAGCCGGACGCTGATGCGCTTGTAGTCGGAGACCTCGTAGCGGTCGGCCGCGGCAAGCTCTTCGGCGCTGATGCTGAAGACCTTGCCGGGCACGCTATCTGCGGGATCGTCGCTTGGCGCCACCACCGGATGGAAGCGCTTGCCGCTGGTGCGGATCACCTCGGGATCGGTGATCTCCAGCATGGTCTGGGCAAAGCCCGGCATGGCGTCGTCATGGCCGTCGAGCAGGCGCCCGAACGAGGAAAGCTGGACGTTCTCCTGCTGCAAGGTGCCATAGGAGAACAGGAGAATGCTGCGATCCTCGGCCATGCTCGCTCCGTACCAGGCGCGACTCTATAGCGCCGCCAGCAGCTTTTCGCGCGCCGCGCGCGAGCCGGCAAGGCGCTGCCTTGCCGCAGCCAGGATGGCAGCGGGCGCCTCCTGCGGCGTGCCGGCCTTGAACGGCGGCTGCGGCGCATATTCGAGCGAGAGCTGGATCAGTTCCGCCTCTTCCTCGCCGAGAAGTTCGGCGATCACCGTCAGCCCAAAATCGATGCCAGAGGTGACCCCGCCCGCGGTGATCAGGTTGCCGTCCCGCACCACGCGCCCCTCGGTCGGGATGGCGCCAAAGCGCGCCAGCAGGTCGTGCGCGTTCCAGTGGCTGGTCGCGCGCCTGCCCTTCAGCAGCCCGGCCATGCCAAGCACCAGCGAGCCCGTGCAGACCGAGGTGAGGTAGCGCACCTGCCCTGCCCGCTGGCGCAGGAAGGCGAGAACGGTCTCATCGTTCAGCAGCGGATTGACCCCGGCTCCGCCCGGCACGCAGAGCACGTCGAGCGGCGGGCAGTCGGCGAAGGTGGTGGTCGGCGTCAGTGTCAGCCCGGTCGCGGCTTTCAGCGGTGCCGTGTCCTTCCAGATCAGATGCACCTGCGCGCCCTTGGCCGAGGCGAAGACCTCATACGGGCCGGTCAGGTCGAGCTGCTGGACCTGCGGAAAGACGAGAATGCCGAAGCTGAGGGACATGGGACCGATCTCCTGATTGACGGGAACACCCTAGCGCGCAAAGCTCTGGCCGAACTGCCAAGCATCCCTCGCTTCAGGCCAAACATGCGCCGCATCGAGATCCTCACCTTTCCCGGCGGGCAATTGCTCGACGTCGCCGGGCCCTTGCAGGTCTTCGCCACCGCCAACGACCTCGCTCATCTCGCCGGCGGGCCCCTGCCCTATGAGACCGCAGTCGTCGCGGCCCAAGGCCGTATCGTCACGAGCGCGAAGCTCGAACTCGGCGCAGCGCCGCTGCCTGAGCCGGATGCACCGCTGCACACGCTGGTCGTCGCCGGCGGCTATGGCGTCAACGCCGCCTGCCGCGATGCGGCACTCGTCGACTGGGTCAGGCAACGTGCCGAGGCTGCGCAGCGCATCGCCTCGGTCTGCAGCGGCGCCTTCCTGCTCGCCGCGGCGGGGCTGCTCGATGGCAGGCGCGCCGTGACGCATTGGGGCCGCTGCGCCGAATTCCGGGCGATGTTCCCGGCTGTACGGCTCGAACCCGATCCGATCTATGTCCGCGACGGCGAGGTCTGGACTTCGGCCGGCGTCACCGCCGGGATCGACCTTGCCCTCGCACTGGTCGAAGCCGATCTCGGCCGCGAGCCGGCGCTCGCCATCGCCCGCCAGCTCGTCGTCTTCCTGAAGCGCCCCGGCGGCCAGGCCCAGTTCAGCGCGGCGCTCACGCTGCAGGAGAAGGACGAGCGCTTCGACCGCCTGCACGGCTGGATCGTCGAGAACCTGCGCGGAGACCTCTCGCTGGAGCGGCTCGCCGGTGAGGCGAATATGAGCCTGCGCAGCTTCGCCCGGCATTATCGCCAGGCCACCGGCCGCACGCCGGCCCGCGCCGTTGAGGAGATCAGGATCGAGACGGCGCGCCGCCTGCTCGAACAGGGCCTCTCCGTCGCGCAGGCCGGCCGCCGCTGCGGCTTCGGCTCGGAGGAAACGCTGCGTCGCGCCTTCCTGCGCCGGCTCGGAGCCAGCCCGCAGGCCTATCGCGAGCGCTTTGCCGGATAGCCCGGGATCTGCACTATGATCGGCATTCAAGGCCTCGAGACTGCGTAGGAATTCGCATGCTGAGCATTGCCGAGGCGAACGAACTGGTCGCGCAGCATCTCGGCGATGCGCCACGAGCAAACCATTCGCGCGTCGTCGCCCATGTCATGCGCAAGCTCGCACAGGCACTGTCGCAGCCGGCCGAGCTCTGGGAGGTGGTCGGCCTCTGCCATGATCTCGATTTCTTCGAGGTTCGCGGCGATTGGAGCCGACACGGCCCGATGGCAGTGGAATGGCTTGGCGATCGCATTCCGCTGGAGGCGCAGCAGGCGATCGCCGCCCATGACCACCGCACCGGCATCGTGTCTGACACGCTGCTCGCCGACTCGCTCAAGGCAGCCGACGCCATCACCGTCATCGACGAGAAGATAGGGCGCGCCGCGCTTCGTGAGATCGACGTTGTGAGCCCCTATGCGGAGCTGCGCATCCGGCTCGGCCGGCGCGCTTATCTCGCCGACATGATCGAAGGCTACGCGCTGAAGCACGGTTTCCCGTTCGAACGTCTCATCGAAACGGTCTTCGACGCGCCTGCGCAACCAATCCCGGCCTAAGCGCTTCTACAGCGCCAGCTCCATCAACCTCTCGCCATTGGCGCGGGTCTCGCCCGTATCCCGAAACCCTTGCGCCAGGTAGAAGGCGTACGGCCCGCCATTGCCGGGCACGTAGCTCAGTGTTGCGAGCTTGTATCCCTGCTGAGGAAGGCCCTTGAGCCAGAGCGCGATCGCCTCGCGCCCGTAGCCTTTGCCCTGGTGACGCCCGTCGATCATGAAGCGCCAGAGGAAACAGCTCCCACCGTCATCGTCTGGCCGCCACATGATGAAGCCGACCGGCTCCTCGCCGGCATAGATCGCCCGGAACACCGCAGCCGGGTTGAAATGGGCCTGCGCGATCGAGACCGCATTGGGCGCGACGAAGCCGCTTTGCGCCTGATGCGGCTCGAGCTCACAGATCGTGCGTACGGTCTCGGCTGTGATCTCGCGCAGCGAGACGACCGGCGCGCTCAAGCGATCCTCCTCACTTCTCCAGGAACGCCTTCACCGTCGCTTCGGCCTGCTTCATCGAGATCACGCCGTCGAGATGGCCGCGCGTGCCCTGGATGGTGGCGTGGCTGACGTCGCGCCCGGCCTTCTTCGCCTCGGCGACGGTGCGCAGGATCATCTCGTCCGGGAAGACCAGGTCCTTGGGCTGGCTGATGATCAAGAGCGGCGCCTTGATCCGGCTCATCGCGTCGGCGAGCGACTTGCCGCCGGCGGCGTAAAGCTGATTGGCCTTGACCAGATAGAGGAAGTGGTTGGCGTCCGAGACCTTGGCGCGGGCCTCGCCGGCATTGTCGAGGATGCTCTGGACCTGGAACTTGTTGCCGAGCGCCTTGGCGGGGTCCTCGCCCTCCTTGGCCGGGCGGCGGCCGAAGGTGCCGTTGGTCCAGTCGCTGTGGTTGGCCTGCAGGGTGACGACGGTCAGCGCCTTGGCGAGGCCGGCATTGGGCGGCGTCTTGCCGTAGTAGTCGCCCTTGTTCCAGTTCGGATCGACCAGGATCGGCGCCGCCCAGACGTCGAGCCAGGAAATGAGCTGGGCGTCAGCCTCGGCCGCGCCGATCACCGCCATCGCCTTGCCGACCATGTCGGGATAGCTCGCCGCCCATTCATAGGTCTGCAGCGCGCCCATCGAGGGGCCGGCGACCATGACGAGCTTCCTGATTCCAAGACTTTCGACCAGGGCCTTCTGGACATTGACGAAATCGCCGATGGTCACCACCGGGAAGTCGAGCGCGTAGGGCTTGTTGGTATCCGGATCGATCGAGGCCGGGCCAGTGGTCGTGGTCTTGGGGTCGCCGGTGTTGAGGTTCACCAGCGTGTCGGAGGCGATGACGAAATACTTGTTGGTGTCGATCGCCTTGCCCGGGCCGATGATCGCGTCCCAATAGCCGGGCGCGGCATCGGCAGCGGCGTATTTGCCGGCGGCGTGCGAATTGCCCGAGAAGAAATGGCAGATCAGGATCGCGTTGGACTTGTCGGCGTTGAGCGTGCCGTAGCTCTCCCAGCCGACCTTGACGTTCTTCAGCGTGCGCCCGCCTTGCGTGGTGTAGCTCGGCAGATCGAAGACCTTCTTCTCGACGATCAGATCCTGCGCCTGCGCCATTCCCGTCACCATCATGCCTGCAACAGCGAGCGCACCCGCGATCCAGCCCTTCATGCCGCACTCCTCCGCTCCGGCCGGGTTCTCGGCCTTGAGACGGATCAGAGCGGATTTGTCCGGCTAACGGAAGGGGTCTTCCTTCTCCCCTCGGGGGAGAAGGTCCCGGCAGGGGGATGAGGGCGGCTCGACTGGGTGAGCCGTCCTTCCCTCATCCGTCAGCGCTTCGCGCTGCCACCTTCTCCCCCGAGGGGAGAAGGGAATCAAAGCGTCTCGAGCAGCCCCTTGATCAGCGCGCGGCGCGGCGCGATCGAGGAGATCAGCGCATATTCCTGCAAGGTGTGGGCGCCGTCGCCGTCGATGCCGAGCCCGTCCAGCGTCGGGATGCCGAGCGCCGCGGTGAAGTTGCCGTCCGAGCCGCCACCGGTCATCGGGCAATCCTGCAGCTCGAAGCCGACCTTCGCCGCCACCGCCCGCGCCTGCTCATAGAGCGCCGCAACCTCAGGCGACTTCTCATAAGGCGGCCGGTTCATGCCGCCGGTGATCGCCAGCTTCACATCCGGATCATGCGTCTTCAGCCCGAGGATGCGCTCTTCCATCGCGACACCGTCGGCCACCGTGGTGACGCGGCAGTCGACGCTGAACCAGGCATGCTGCGGGATGACGTTCGCCGCCGTGCCGCCGCCGACCAGCGCCACCGTCGTGGTGATGCCGCGCGAATAGTCGGTCATGCCCTCGATCGCGAGGATCTGGTGCGCCGCCTCGCGGATGGCGTTGCGGCCGTCCTGATGGCGCGAGCCCGAATGCGCCGGCCGCCCTTCCAGCTTGACCTCGAAGCGGCCGACGCCCTTGCGCGCGGTGACGATCTTGCCGCCCTCGCGTGCCGGCTCGGTCACCAGCACCGCCATCGCCTCGCGGCCGACAGCCTCGATCAGGTCCCGCGAGGTCGGCGAGCCGATCTCCTCGTCCGGGGTGAACAGGAAGACCAGCGGCCGCTGCACCGTGCCGGACTTGGCGGCATCCTTGAAGGCCTGCAGCGCCAGCCAGGCGCCGCCCTTCATGTCGTAGACGCCGGGCCCGTAGAGCCGGTCGCCCTCGACGCGCACCGGCAGATCCTTGGCACTGGTCCCGACCGGATGGACCGTGTCGAGATGCGACATCAAGGCGATCGCCTTGTCGCCGTTCCGGACGCCGGCGCGCAGGATCAGATTGTCGCCGAGGCCATTGCGGCCGGGAATGCGCTCGACGGCGATGGGCAGGCCTTCGACCTCCTTCGCAACGAGGTCCATCATGCCGTTGACGCCGGGCACGTGATGGGTGGGGCTCTCCAGCGCAACCCAGACGGAGAGCGCGGGAACGGCGGGATCGTGAATGGTCATGATGGGGAGTGTTTTCGCAGGAAAGCGTGGCGATAACGGGACATTCGCCGATTTGCCGGCTTTGTCCATGTCGAAACGCGCCTAGCAGCCCTGCGGGCGCAGCGTCTCAAAAAAATTTCGACGCGATGTCGGCAAGGCCGATCCTCGCCCGTCCTCGCAGCAGACCCGCCGAGGACCAGACGATGCGCTCGCCCGCCGCCCCAGCCATTGCCATACTGCCGGCCCTATACTGGCTGCGCGGCCTCCTGGCGGCGCTCGCCGGCTTCATTGCGGTCCTCACGCTCGCGCTTCTCGCCGACCAGCTGCTGCGCTCGCTCGGCCTGCCGCCTCCGGCAGCCCAGCTCACACCGGAACTCGGCCGCCAGGCGCTTGCGGCCTGGCTGCGGGCAGGTTGCCTGCTGCTCGGCGGCCTTCTTGTCAGAGCTACGCTAGCTAGACGCGCTTGACGTTCCAGAAGGTCGGGAAGCTCGGCAGCACGCCCGTGAGCTTGCGGCTGAACGCCGTCGGCTGGAAGTACTGGCCGAGCGGAGCGTAAGGCACGTCCTCGAAGGCCTGCTTCTGGAGTTCGGCGGCAATCTTCTGTTTGGCCGGAAGGTCCGCGGCCTCCATCCAGGCCTCGCGCAGCGCCTCGATCTTCGGCGCCACCGGCCAGCCCGGCCAGGCCGCCATGCCATTGCCGCGCAGCGAGATGTGGCCCACCGGGTCGAGGATATCGATGCCGTTCCAGCCGGTGAAGAAGCAGTTCCAGCCGCCATTGCCCGGCGGCTCCTTGTTGGCCCGGCGCGTCACCACGGCGCCCCAGTCCATCACCTGGTAGTCGACATTCATGCCGATGCGCTTCAGCATCTCGGCGCCGACCTCGCATTCGGCCTTGAGATTGGCGAGATCGGTGACCCCCAGCAGGACGACCTTCTCGCCCTTGTAGCCCGCCGCCGCCAGCGCCTGCTTGACCTTGGCGATGTCGCGCGGACCGTTCAGCACTTCCATGCCGGCATCGTTCGCCATCGGCGTGCCCGGCGGGAACAGACCGACGCCGGTGCGCCACAGTTCCTTGTCTGGGCCGCCGACCGCCTCCATGAACTCGGCCTGGTCGATCGCCATCAGCACGGCGCGGCGGATCGCCGGATTGTCGAACGGCGGATGCAGATGGTTCATCCGCATGATCGCGATCGAGCCGGTGGTCTCCTTGATCGCGACCTCGAGCTTCGGATCCTTCGCCAGCAACGGCAGAATATCCGGCAGGGGCTGCTCGACCCAGTCGATCTCGCCGCTCTGCAAGGCCGCCGCCGCCGTCGCCGGGTCAGGCAAAGTGTGCCATTCGATCCGCTCGACATGGACGATCTTCGGCCCGGCGGTGCGGCCGGGCTTGCCGTCGCTGCGCGGCACATAGCCCGCGAATTTCTCGTAGACCGACCGGTTTCCGGCCTGACGCTCACTGGCGATGAAGCGGAACGGTCCGCTGCCGATCACCTCGGTGACCTGCGTCGTCGCCTCGGTCTTCGCTAGCCGCTCCGGCATGATCACCGGCACCGCGGCCGTCATCTTGGCGAGCGCATCGGGCAATAGCGGGAACGGCCTCTTCAGCCGGAAGCGCAGGTTCTTGTCGTCGACTGCGACGAGTTCGTCGGTCTGCGCCATCAGCGTCTGGCCGAAGGAATCGCGCTTGGCCCAGCGGTTCAGGCTGGCGACGCAGTCCTTGGCCAGCACCGGCGTGCCGTCATGGAATTTCAGGCCCTCGCGCAGCTTGATCGTCCAGCTCTTGCCATCGGCCTCGGCGAGCGCGCCTTCGGCCATTTGTGGCTGCGCCTTGTAGCTCTCGTCCTGCCCGAACAGCGTGTCATAGGCGAGGAAGGCATGGTTGCGGGTGACGGTCGCCGTCGTCCAGATCGGATCGACCACAGCGAGATCGCCCTGCGGCACGAACTTGATGACGTTCTTGTCGGCGCCACGGCCGATATTGGGTTTGCTGACCGCAATGGCGGCAGCCGTGCCTGCGATGAAAGCGCGACGTGTCGGCATTTCAGGCTCCCTGGAGCCCGTTCCGATCAGCTTGCACCGCAAGCCGATCGGCGAACGGTCTCCAAACTAAAAGGAAGAGACGGATTCACCGATCAGGTTGGAACAACCTGATCGGATCCGGCTCTGCAGCAGGACGTCGATCCGGGATGGTGAAGCCCTGGCGATACGGCGGCGCTCAGGCAATCAGCATGCCAGCGGCCGGTCAAGCGGACCGGCGCTGATGCGCGGCTCGTTCAGGCGGCGTCGCGCAGCTCGTCCAGCTCGAGTTCGACCAGGAAACTCGGATCAGCTTCGACCAATAGCGCCAGCGCGGCATCGTCGGCGAGCGAATCGGCCAGCAGCCGCGCCTCGTCCCGGGCGGCTTCCGCATCGAGCCGGCGCAGCAGCGCCATCAGCGCATTGGCCCCCGGCCCTTCCAGCGCCTCGCAGGCGATCAACACCTGTGCCAGCAGATGGCGGTCGATGCCGCCCGCGCTGTGCTGCCCTGGGCCGGCTTGTTTCAGCGCCTCGACGGCAGCCGCAAAGGCCGGCAGCAGCGCTTCCGGCATCGCCGCCTTGCGATAGAGCGCCTTGAGGCCGGCGCCGCGCCGGTCCCAGAGCAGCGCGCGCACGCGCTTCAGCGGCAGATCGGAGAGCGCCGCGAACGCGGCTTCGGCCAGAGCCGGCTCGCCGCTCAGCAGCGAGCGCAGGATCACGCCCGGCGTCAGGCGGCCATTCTCGCGCAGGCAGTCGACGATCGCCGGGGCATCGCTCGCCTCGCCGCCGGCGGCGAGCGCGACCGCGACCCGCTCGGTCGATTCGCGGGCGAGCCGGGCGCTGCGTTCTTCGGTGAGCCAGCCGCAGCCGGAGACGAAGGCGGCGAGCGTATCGGAAACCTCGGCTGCGATAGCCTGGCGGAGACCAGCGGGAAGATCGTCGCGCGCCAGCATGGCCTCGCGCACTGCGCCGGTTGTGCCCTCGCGCGCGAAGATGCGCTCCAGCGAGAAATCGGGAAGCTCCGCCGTCGGATTGGCGAGCAGCGCGACCAGCGCCTCCTCGCAGCCGACCTCGGCCAAGGCGGCACAGATGCCCGGCGCCAGCCAGGGCCGCTGCGCGATCGCGCGCTGGGCAAGGCCATCGCCGATCGCCGCGGCATCGACCAGATCGGCCTCGGTCAGCACGGGTGACTGCGCCAGCAGCAGCGCCGCGATGTCGCTCTGCTCGGCGATCAGGCCGAGCACCAGATTGCGCGGCGCCTGCGGGGCGGCAGCAAGCTCCTCGGCGAGCGCGCGGCGCACCAATGGCGAGGGATCGTCGACCAGCGCGATCAGCGCCGTCTCGGCCTCGCGCCTGTCCTCGGGCGACATCGCCGAGCGCAGATAGGCTCCCGCCAGCGCGGCGGCACCTTGCGCCCGCGCCTCGGCCGGAGCGGTGCGAGCCCAGAGCAGGAAGCGGCGCACGATCATCCGCGCCTCCCATGGGTCATGAACTGGCTGAGATCGAGCGGCCCACGCCGCGGCTTGCGGGTAGCGGGTGTTTCGCTGGCAGCCGTCTGCGTATCGGCCACAGCCAGGTCGCGCGGCCGCGACGGCGGCAGCGGCGTGTTGACGGTGGCCGTAGTGCTCGTACCGCTCGCGCTGTCGGTCTTGGCGGCCTTGCCGGCGGGTGAGGCATTGCCTTCGCCTGCCGTCGAGCCAACGCGCGGGAAATACCGTGTCGCCGGATCGTCATCGATGGTGCGGGATGCGCCGCCGCTGCGCGGCGTCGTCCAGAGATTGGCGACCGCCTTCGAGACCGGAGTGCGCGGCCCTTCCGTCGAGAACAGGCCGATCAGCCCCTTGGCCCGGCCCGGCGCCAGCGCGGCGGCGATCGGCACGACCGGCGGCTCGGCCGCATAGGCCGTGGCGGTCGTGGCCGCCCCCGTCGGACGGGCCTGCGCCAGCATGGCGCCGGTGGTCGCCGCGACCTGGGTGTTGGCATGGCTGGCGGCGAGCAGGCCGTAGACCTCCTGGGCGCTGCGGGCCCGGCCGGCCTTGTCGTAGAAGATCGAGCGGTTCGCGGCGGCAGCTTCCGGGAAATCGCGGGCCGCGGCGCGAGTCGGATCGCTACCAGCCGTGCGGATCAGGTCGGAAGCGCCGCGTGCACCCAGCACATGCGCCATATAGAGCTCGCCGGCCTGCGGCTGGCGCCCGAGCGCCTGGCCGAGCTGCTCGGCATTCTTCTGCGTCAGTGCACCCGCCATCACCGTCGCCACATGCGGATCGGTGCGCAATTGCAGGATCTTCTCGCGCAATGCCGGATCGGACACCGTCAACCGACCATTGCCGTCGTCGCTGATCGCGCCGGCATAGTTGGCCATGCCTTGCTTAGGCCCCTCCTGACGCATCATCGACAGCCAGGTCTGCTCGATGAACTGGAACAGCCCGGTCGCGCTCGAGGTGCGCGCCTTCGCATCCGGTTCGAGCGAGGATTCGCGTTGCGCCGTCTTAAGGAGATAGTCGAAGCCGACGCCGGTCTTGTCCGCGCCTTCCTTGATGGCGCTGACGACAGGATTGGCGGGCGTTGTCTCGCGGGTGCTCGGCGTGCTGAAAAGGAACATTGGGTCACTCGGGCCGCTGCCGTTCCAAGCGGACCGGAGCACCCAAAGAGACTGGACCGATTATGGTAAGCGAACCGTTAAAACGGCCGTTTGCCAGACCCGGCCCCTAACGGAAAAAGTGCCACAGGAGCAAGATGATGGCGGAAGCGGCGCGGCATAAGCGGGGCGGCCTCTACTTCGAGGATTTCGAGATCGGCGCCTCGATCGAGCATCGGCTGACCCGCACGGTCACGCAGATGGACAACATGCTGTTCTCCAACATGACGCTGAATCCGCAGCCCTTGCACATCGACGCGCATTTCTGCGCGACCGAGACCGAGTGGGGCAAGCCGCTGATGAATTCGCTGTTCACGCTCGGCCTGATGATCGGCATATCCGTCAACGACACCACCGTCGGCACCACCATCGGCAATCTCGGCATGACCGACGTCACCTTCCCCGCCCCGCTCTTCGAGGGCGACACGGTGAATTGCGTGACTGAGATCGTCGCCAAGCGCGAATCGAAGTCGCGGCCTGATGCGGGCATCGTCGACTTCCACCATCGCGCCTACAAGCAGGACGGCACTTTGGTGGCGCAGTGTCGCCGCCAGGCCTTCATGAAGAAGCGCCCGACCGAAGGACAGGCCTGATGCGTTCGCTCCTCTTCGTTCCCGGCGACAACCAGAAGAAGCTGCAGAAGGGCCTGGAGAGCGGCGCCGACGCGCTGATCCTCGATCTCGAGGATTCCGTCGCGCTCGACGCCAAGCCGGCGGCGCGCGAGCTCGCCAGCGATTTCCTCAAGGAGGTGAATACCCGCGCCAAGCGCCCGCGCCTGATCGTGCGCGTCAACGCACTGACGACTGGGATGACCGAGGCCGACCTCGATGTGATCATGCAGGGCAGCCCGGACGCGATCATGCTGCCGAAGTCCGAAGGCGGCCCCGACCTCAGCCATCTCGCTGCCCATATCGCGGTGCGCGAGGCCGAATATGATCTGCCCGACGGGGGGACCAAGATCATCGCCATCGCCACCGAGACTGGAAAGGGCATCTTCGGCCTCGGCAGCTATGCCGGCGCCAGCCACCGGCTCGCAGGCCTGACCTGGGGTGCGGAAGACCTGTCCGCCGATCTCGGTGCCGAGACCAACCGGCTGGAGAATGGCACCTATACCGACCCCTACCGGATTGCCCGCTCGCTCCTGCTCTTCGCCGCCGCCGCGGCACAGGTCGATGCGATCGACACGGTCTTCACTGCCTTCCGCGACGAGGCTGCCTTGCGCAGCGAATGCATCGCCGCGCGCCGGGACGGCTTCACCGGCAAGATGGCGATCCACCCGGCGCAGGTGCCGGTGATCAACGAGGTCTTCTCGCCCTCGCCCGAGTCGCTCGCCCGGGCCGAGGCGATCATCAAGCTCTTCGACGAGAATCCCGGCCTCGGCGTGGTCGGGCTCGATGGCGAGATGCTCGACCGGCCGCATCTGATGCGGGCCCGCCGGCTCAAGGCGCGAGCTGATAAATTGCGTCAGTGACCCGGCGCAAGCGATTCGGCTGATTCAGGTTTCGGGGCCTGCTCACGGCGCCCCGATCTGCCGGCACTGATGCCGTGCCGCGCTGGCGAGGCACTCCTGCGCCTTCTTGGCAGCGTTGAGCTCGCGCAGCAGCCAGAAGCCGGCCCCGATCATCACCAGCACGGCGATGATCGCGAGCAGGTTGACGGTCATCCGCCATTGCTCGTCCGGCTCCTCATCCTGGCGCCGGACCATGGCTCTCAGCCTCCGGCCGGGCGGATGATCGAGAACAATTCGCTGACCTCGGCATAGTCGGCGTAGCCGCAGCGTGCGATCGGGTTGGCCCCGGCCGTGTCGAAACGCCCGTCGTGCACGAAGGCCTCGTCGACATAGGCCGCGACGACCTGGCCAAGCACCATCCAGCGCGGCACGTCATTGCCGTCGATGTCCCTGAGCTGCTGGATCGAGAGCAGTTTGCATTCGAGCGCGGCCGGGCTCGCCGCCACCCGCGGCGGCTTGACCAAACGCGATGGCGCCATCTCCAGCCCGGCATGGCGATACTCGCTCTCGCCGCGCGGCAATGGCGCCGAAGTCAGGTTCATCTGCTGGTCGAGCGCTTTGGTGACCAGGCTGCAGGTGAACTCCCCGGTCTCCTCGATGAAGGCGACGGCATCCTTCTTGTTCTCGGACGAGAACATCACGATGTTCGGCCGCGACGAGATCGCGTTGAAGAAGCTGTAGGGCGAGAGATTGACCTCGCCCTTTGCGTTGACCGCGCTGATCCAGCCGATCGGCCGCGGCGCCACGATCGCCTTGAACGGGTCGTGCCGGAAGTCGAGATCGCGCCCCTCATTGGTGTAGTACACGGCGCTCAGGCTCCGAACCGGCTGACGATGGCGGAAAGATCCGGGCGCTCGCGGTCGGCCGGGCGGCCATCCGCCTTGCCGAGATGGACGAATCCGGCGATGCGCTCGTCAGGCTCGAGCCCGAATGCGTCCAGCACCTTGCGGTCGAAGGCGAACCAGTTGGTCAGCCAGGAGCCGTTGAAGCCGAGCGCCTCGGCAGCGATCAGCATGTTCATGCAGACGGCGCCGGCCGAGAGCTCCTGCTCCCATTCCGGGATCTTCTCGTGCTTGCGGGCGCGCGAGACCACGGCGATCACGACCGGGGCATGGAGCAGGCGCTTGCGCTCGAACGCCACCTTCTCCTCATCGGCCTGCGGGTTGCGCTCCTTGAAGACACTGGCGACGATCTCCGCCGCCTTGTCCTTGGCAGCGCCGGAGAAGACGATGAAGCGCCAGGGCGCGAGCTTGCCATGATCCGGCACGCGCGCCGCCACCGTCAGGATGTCGCGGAGCTGAGCGTCATCCGGCCCGGGAGCGGAGAGAAATTGCGGCGGCACCGAGCGACGGAGCTTGAGCAGGGAGAGCGTGTCGGTCATGAACGATCCGGAAATGGCGCGGCAGTGGCGGGCGATGGTTCCCCAGTTAAGGTTTCGCCATGATGAGGACAAGCGAACCTGCTCCTTCCCCGGCGCAAGGACGATGACGGCGCAGCGCATGTTTCAACACGAAAAGTTCCAGAACCGGATGCGGGGCCTGACCAAGGCCGGCATCGCCGTCCTTGCTGTTGTCCTCACCGTGTCGCCCGTGCTCGCCCAGACACCGGGTGCCGCGACCTCGACCACCACCCCCGGCTCCCCCGCGAACCCCGCCATCGGCTCGCGCGTCGGCCAGGCGATGCTGACGCTGAGCGCGCAGTTCTCCGGCAACCGCAAGCCGGTCCGCTCGGGCCTGGTCTGGCGTGTGCTCAGCGAATCGTCGGACGGCTCGCCGCCGCGCATTGTTGCTCGTTCGGACGAAGCCGAGCCGAGTTTCTCGCTCCAGCCGGGAATCTATCTCCTGCACGCCGCCTATGGCTTCGCCAGCGCGACCAAGCGCGTGACGCTCGGCCCGCAGGGCCTGAGCGACCGGCTCAGCATCAGCGCCGGCGCGCTCTCGCTCGCCGGCTCGATCGGCGAGACGCCGATCGCCCCGGCCCAGCTGAACTTCTCGGTGTTCGTGCCGCTGCAGGGCAATTCCGAGGGGCGCCTCGTCGTCTCCAACGCCAAGTCCGGCGAACTGATCCGCCTGCCCGAAGGCACCTATCATGTCGTCTCGACCTATGGCGATTCGAACGCCATCCAGCGCGCCGATGTCCGGGTCGAATCCGGACAGGTCACCCAGGCCACCCTGCACCATCGCGCCGCCCAGGTGACGCTGAAGCTCGTCGCCGGTCCGGGTGGCGAGGCCTTCGCCGGCACCGCCTTCAGCGTGCTCACCCCTGGCGGCGACGTCATCCGCGAAGCGATCGGCGCCTTCCCGCAGGTGATCCTGGCCGAGGGTGACTATGTCCTGATCGCCCGGCAGGAAGGCCAGGTCTTCTCGCGCGACTTCAAGGTCGAGGCCGGGCGCGATCGCGACATCGAAGTGATCGCGCGCTGAGACGCCAATCGCGGCTCAGTTCGTCGGCTTGCCCGGCTCGCGCCCTTCGCCGAGCTCGGCCACGATGCCGTCGGCGAGGCGAATGCCGAGGCAGCGATAGCCGGCCTCAACCACCTGGAGCCCGTCCATGCCGACGATCTCCTCCTCGCTGAACTGCTTCGAGCCCGACCAGGTCTTCATCATGCCATAGCGCGGAAAGACCGGGACGCCGCTCTCGCTCGCCGTCTTCGCCAGCACGGCGCGATAATCGTCATATTTCGGGTAGCGCCCTTCGCGCGGCAGCCAGGGCATGTCCATCAATACGAGATCGATCCCGGCCTCCTGCAGCCTGTGGGCCCCCTTACGCAGGATCTTCGCCAGCTTCTCCTCGCCGATGTCGCGGATGGCGTCGTTCACCGCCGTCTGCCAGATCACCAGCGAAGGCTTCTCCGGGATCACCTCATTGTCGAGCCGCAGATACATCTCGTAAGCCGACTGGCCACCGACGCCGAGGTTCACGACCTTGATCTCGCGCCCCGGCAGGCGCCGGCGCAATTCGGCTTCGAGCACGGCGGGGTAGCTGCGATCGGCATCGCTCGCGCCGGTTCCGGCGGTGCTGGACGAGCCGAGCGCGATGATGGTGAGGCGGTTGGTTTCGGTCAGTGTGCGCTTCGATGCCGGCAGCGCCGGCTTGAACGGGTGCTGGGCCGCACCGGCCCGGCAGCGCCCCTCGTTCATCGGTGAAAGCGATCTCGGCCCGGCCGTCACCGGCAAGGCCGATGCCAGGATCATAAGGGCAGCGCTCAGACCGTAGCGGCCTGCTCGCGAGGGGCGCTGGCGGCGCGGGCCGTGAGCGTCTTGTACCACGAGAGAAAGGTTCCTAGCCCGAGCAGCATGATAACCCCGCCCAGAGTCACGAGCAATTGCACCAAAAGGGCAAAGGATGTCTCCGCAAGGATGATCTGTCCGGTGATCGCCAGGACGATTCCGGCGCAGAAGACTTCGAGCGAATGCCGCCCGAGCGCCGCCAACCGCCGGCCCGCCATCCCCGTCAACATGGCCGCGTCCGGCTTGATGAAGCGCAGCACGAGCCAGGCCAGCGCCATCAGGTGCACGACGCGCGGCCAGGCGAGATTGGTCTTGTCGGTGCCGATCTGCAGGCTGTCGATCCAGTCGTTCAGGAACGAGACGCCGAAGGGATTGCCCGAGGACAGCTTCACCATCGCGGCGAACAGGAGGATGGCGACCGCCGCGGCATCAAGCAGGCGCAGCTTCGGCACGCCGGCGCCAACCAGACCGAGGCGGCCGATGACCACGCCGAGTGTGAACAGCATCTGCCAGGCGAAGGGGTTGAAGAACCAGCCGCCTTCGCCCGGATGGTTCGGCAGATTGAGCCCGGCGAGGGTCGCGCCCTGCCAGACCGCGAAGGAGATCGCGAGCGCGGCGAGCGGGCTGGTCCGGGCCATCACGTAGATCAGCGGGAACAGCGCCAACAGCACGATGTAGAGCGGCAGGATGTCGAGATAGTAAGGCTGGTAGACCAGCCCCAGCGCATTGACGATCGCCGCCTGCGTGTCGCTGAAGAAGGGCTGGATGTTGATCGCCTCGACATAGAGCGCGTTCTGCGTGCGCACCACCGCCGTCGCGACGATGCCGCAGACCAGCACGAACAGCGCCAGATGCGCGATATAGAGCGTCCAGATGCGCGCGCCGACCTTCAGCGAACCGACGAGGAGCCCGCGCTGGTCGATCAGACGGCCATAGGCGAAAGCCGCAGAGACGCCCGCCAGGAGCACGAAAACGTCGGCAGCATCGGAGAAGCCGAAATTGTGCGGCATCGCGCTTGAGACGATGTTGCCCGGCATGTGGTTGACGAAGATCACCAGCAGGATCAGGCCGCGGATGACGTCGATGCGCAGGTCGCGGCCGGGCGAACCCGCTTCGCGGGGCCCTTTTCCGAACAGCATCAGGCGCCAGAATCCGCTCACGTCACCACCGCGTCGCCATGTCCGGCCGGTGAGGCGGCCGTGCATTCGTTCATCTGCCGTTCATCTTAACATTCTGTTGCGAGCAAGGCTCCGCAGAGGCGGATCACAAGCCTGTGCATCAACGTGACGAGGACGCTCTGGTTCGGCGGTCACCGGCGCGCGCAGCATCACGATCCGCCAGCGGCTTCAACGGCCTGTGACGGATCGCATCACTATTGAACGAGTGATCGTATGAGCTGGGTGGGTAGCCGAGCTGCGCTAGGCGTCTGCCTCTTTGAGGCCTTCGTCACCCGTCAAGAATAGCAGGGCTTTATAACGAAGGCTCAATCCAGGTGGATCGTATCGTAGAGATCGCGCCAAGTCGGATTGGCCGCCTCAATCAAGGCGATCTTTCGCTCACGCCGCCAGCGCTTCATCAGCTTTTCCTGCGCGATCGCCTCGTCTGCTCGCTCGAAATGCTCTGCGTAGACGAGGTGTGTGGCGCCATACTTGCGCACGAAGCCCGAGCCACGCCCCTCTCGATGCTCGGCGATACGCCTGCTCAGGCTATTGGTCACGCCGACATAGAGCGTCCCGTTCCAGCCGCTGGCCGTGATGTAGACCCACATACCGTGACCACACCCTCCACCGTCATCCTGGGCGAGCGCAGCTCGTCCCGGGATCCATCGTAAGGCGCCGGAACTCTACGATGGATCCCGGAGCTGCGCCGCTTGCGCGGCTTGTCCAGGATGACGCGCGGATGGGAGCAACGCATCGCCACCGCGAAGCTTATTCGCCCCCTGCGTCCTCGGCCGCCTTCGTCTCATCGCGCTTCTTCTCGACCCGGCGCACCGAGAACACCGAGAGCTCGTAGAGCAGCAGCATTGGGATCGCGAGCATCAGCTGCGAGATCACGTCGGGCGGCGTCAGCACCGCTGCGACGACGAAGACGAAGACGATGGCGTAGCGGCGCTTGTCCTTCAGGAACTGCGCATCGATGATTCCCGCCTGGCCGAGCAGGGTCAGGATCACCGGCAATTGGAAGGAGATGCCGAAGGCGAAGATCAGCGTCATGATCAGCGACAGGTATTCGCTGACCTTGGCCAGGAGCACGATGCTGGCCTGCGTCTCGGTCGCCGCCTGCTGCATGCCGAGCGAGAACTTCATCAGCACCGGCATGGCGAAGAAGAACACCAGGGCCGCGCCGAGCACGAAGAAGATCGGCGTCGCCGCGAGGTAAGGCGCGAAGGCCTGACGCTCGTTCTTGTAGAGACCGGGCGCGACGAATTTGTAGATCTGCGTTGCGATCACCGGGAAAGCGAAGAAGCCGGCACCGAAGGCCGCGACCTTGATGTGCGTGAAGAGCAATTCGAGCGGCGCGGTATATTGCAGCGGCGCGTTCGTGCCGGACCCCGCTGCCCAGATGTAGGGCTGGAGCAGGAGATTGTAGATCTGCGTCGAGAAGGCGAAGCAGATGAAGAACATGATCAGGAAGGCGATCAGCGACTTGATCAGCCGCGAGCGCAGCTCGATGAGATGGTCGATCAGCGGCGCGCGCGACGCCTCGATCTCATCCTCGCCGGGACGCTTGGGCTCGGTGTTCGCCTCGACGACGCTGCTCATGCCGTCTCTCCGCCCTCGACCTCGGCCGCCTTGGCCTTGCGTTTGCGGGCGGGCTTGGCCGGCGGCGCCTCAGCCGCGGCAGCTTCGGTCGGCACCGCCGGCTCCTCGGTCGCGACGGCCTTGCGGCGACGCTTCGGCTTTTCCTCCGGCACGGATTCAGCGACGGGCGCCGGCTCGATGCTGACCGGAGCCGGCAGATCGGGCGCCGGCAGCGCGGCGAGCGTCGCCTCGGCATCCTTCATCGCCTTGTCGTCGACGGTAGCCGGCTTCGAGGCGTCGGCGGCACCGAAGTCCTTCATCGGCTCGATCGGGTCGAAATTGGTCGAGGCCTGAATCGAATTGCCGATGTCATCGACCTGCTTCTTCAGGTCAGTCAGCTCGGCCTCGCGCATCGCGTCGTTGAACTGCCCTTGGAACTCGGCGGCCATGCGCCGAATCTTGCCGATCGCCTGCCCGGCGGTGCGCAGCGCCCCGGGCAAGTCCTTGGGGCCGATCACGATGAGCGCGACGCCCCCGATCAGCAGCATTTCGCTCCAGGCGATGTCGAACATCGACGGCCGGTCCTTTGGGAAACCTCAAGCGCCGCCTTGGGCGGCGCGAGTGTCAGGCCTTGGTCTCGGCCTTGGCCGGCTGCGGGCTCGCGGTCTGGGCCGTCTGGTCGATCACCTTGGGATCGGCCGGCTGCTGCGCGGCCGGCGGGGCCTCGTCCTCGGCCATGCCCTTCTTGAACGACTTGATGCCCTTGGCGACGTCGCCCATCAGTTCGGACACCTTGCCGCGGCCGAACAGCAGCATGACGATGACGCCGACGACGATCCAGTGCCAGATGCTGACGCCACCCATGGCGGTACTCCTCCGAAATTGAACGCGCGGCCCGACTTGTCCCGACGGGCCAGATGCTTGTGCCGGAAACTAGGTGTCCCCTACAGGGAACACAAGGACTTCGTCCATCGTAATGTCGATACCGACATCCTCACCCTCGACGACGGAATCCCGCCGCGTCGGCAACCGCGCCATCAACAGCTTCTCGATCCCGTCGACCGCGAGCTCGATGTGATCGACCTCGCCGAGGAAGCGCCGTGTCACCACCCGCGCCGGCAGACAGAAGCCCTTGGGCACCAGCCGGATCGCCTGGGGGCGGATAGCGAGCATAGCTGCTCCGTCCGGCAGGTCCGGCGCCGGAAAGCGGCCGAGCGGCGTATCGACCTCGCCATTGCGGACGACCGTCTCGATCTCGGTAAGGTCGCAGAAAAATCGGGCGGCAAAGAGGCTGGCGGGCTTCCGGTAAAGCTCTTCGCCTGTTCCCGTCTGGACGATCCGCCCCTGCCGCATCAGCACGATCCGGTCAGCGACGCGCATCGCATCCTCGGGATCGTGGGTGACGATGATCGAGGTCGCGCCGATCTCCTGCAGCAGCGCCATCGTCTCGTCGCGCACTGCATCGCGCAGTCGCCGGTCGAGATTGGAGAAGGGCTCGTCCATCAGCAGCACACCGGGCCGCGGCGCCACCGCCCGCGCCAGCGCCACGCGCTGCTGCTCGCCGCCGGACAGCATGTGTGGATAGGCCTCGGCAAGGTCGGCGAGGCCGACGCGGGCGATGGCCCGCAGCGCCGTCGCGTCGGCCTCGGCATTGCCATAGCCGCGCAGGCCGAAGCGGACATTCTCGCGCACGCTAAGATGCGGAAAGAGCGCGTAATCCTGGAAGACCAGGCCGACCCCCCTCGCCTCCGGCTCGACGAAGCTGCCGGGCGATGAGACGTCGCGCCCTTCGAGCAGGACGCGCCCCGAACTCGGCCGCTCGACCCCAGCCGCGAGCCGCAGCAGCGTCGTCTTGCCGCAGCCGGAATGACCGAGCAGCGCGACGATTTCGCCCGGCGCGATGCTGAGCGAGACTTGGTCCAGCGCCGTCACCGCGCCGAATCGCTGGGTGACGCCGTCGAAGCCGAGCGCCATCGGGATGGCGGCGCCGGCTGTGCCGCGCCGTCCCCACCCCAGCCAGCGCATCCTGCCTTCGTTGCGAGCCAAGTCGTTCTCCTGCCGGCCCGCTGGGCGCGATCGCCTGCGCTGTGCTAGCTGGCGTCGCCGTCGTCAAGCGGCGTGAACAGGTCGCCGAGCGGGTCTTCGTCGTCGCGCAAGCCCGGATCGTCGTCCGGCACCGGCACGGTGAGGTCCTTGGCCAGGCGCCCTTCGATGAAGCCCGCACCCTTCAACTCCTCCAGCCCCGGCAGGTCGTCGATGCGGTCGAGCCCGAAATGGTCGAGAAAGGCCGGCGTGGTTCCGAAGGTCACCGGCCGTCCGGGCGAGCGCCGCCGGCCGCGCAGGCGCACCCAGCCCGCCTCGAGCAAGATGTCGAGCGTGCCCTTAGCGGTGGCGACGCCGCGGATTTCCTCAATCTCGGCCCGCGTCACCGGCTGATGGTAGGCGATGATGGCGAGCGTCTCCAGGGCGGCGCGCGAGAGCTTGCGCGGCGGCTCGGCCTCGGGTGCCAGCAGGTAGGCGAGATCGGGCGCAGTGCGGAAGGCATAGCCGCCGGCGACACGATGCAGCGTCACTCCGCGCAGCGCATAGGTCTGCTGCAATTCGGCGATCACCCGCTCGATCGGCACATTGGCCGGCAGCGATTTCGCCAGATCTTCGGCCGAGAGTGGCTGCACCGAGGCGAACAGCAGCGCCTCGGCGATGCGGCAGGCGCGCGCCAGCGCCTCGTCGGCATCCCAGGCTTCCTCGTCCTCGCGCTCGGCTTCGGCCACGGCCATCAGCGCCTCACAGGCCGAGCGTCGGCGGCCGCGCCGAGCGGCGGCGGACATAGAGCGGCGCGAAGGCGCCGTCCTGGCGCAGGTCGAGCACGCCCTCGCGCACCATCTCAAGCATGGCCGAGAGCGAGGAGGCACGCACCGTCGCGGACATGGTCTCAGCTGGCAACCCGTGGCTGCGCATGTAGCGGGTGAGGTAGCCGTCGATCGCCGTCCATTCGCCGGCCTCGCCGACCAGCCGCGCCAGCGCCTCGCGCGCCTCGGCCAACGAGAGCACCTGGCGTTGGCCGACGCTCATCGGCTGGCGGATGCGCTTCTGGCGCTGCTGTGCATAGGCCGCCAGGAGATCGTAGAGTTCGGCCTCCCAGATCGGCCGCCCCTCGAAGGCAATCACCTCCGGCGCGCCGCGGGCGAAGACGTCGCGGCCGAGCCGCTCGCGCGTGGCGAGCCGTTGCGCCGCGGCGCGGATCGTCTCCAGCCGTTTCAGGCGCAGCGCCAGTGCGGTGGCGAGATCGGCTGCGCTCGGCTCCTCGCCCTTGGGCGGCTCCGGCAGCAGCATCCGCGATTTGAGGTAAGCGAGCCAGGCCGCCATGACGAGATAATCGGCGGCGAGTTCCAGTCGCAGCGCCCGCGCCGTCTCGATGAAGGACAGATACTGCTCGGCCAGCGCAAGGATGGAGATACGGGCGAGATCGACCTTCTGGCGGCGGGCAAGGTCGAGCAGCAGGTCGAGCGGCCCCTCATAGCCGTCGACGTCGATCACGAGCGACGGCTCGCCGGTCGCGCGCTCCGGCGTGCCGTCCTCCTGGAATGGCAGCTCAGCGGCCATCGATGGCCAATTCCCCATGTCCTGCCCCGCCCGTCGGGCGAGGCCGCAACCCCGGGGAGAGAATCAGCCTAACCGCCGCTCAAAGCAAGGGCGCTGGCAAGCTGCGCGCGGGTGCTGTCCACATCGAGCGGCTCGGGCTCGTGCCTGATGCGCGCCAGCGCCATCGCGGCGCGGCGGGCGCGGTGGCCGGTCATCGCAGGGACAGCGCCCGCGACCGCGACCATTTCCTCCATGATGCCATGGCAGTGCAGCACCAGGTCGACGCCGGCCCGGATCGCCGCCCTCGTCTTTTCCTCGAATGAGCCGGACAAGGCCTTCATCGAGATGTCGTCGGTCATGATCAGCCCGTCATAGCCGAGTTCGCCGCGCATGATCTCGCGCACGATCTTCCGCGAGATCGTCGCCGGCCGGCGCTTGTCGAGCGCGGTGAAGACGACATGCGCCGTCATCGCCAGCGGCATGTCGGCGAGGTGCCGGAACGGCCGGAAATCATGGGCGCGCAATTCGTCGAGGCTCGCTTCGACCACCGGCAGGTCGTGATGGCTGTCCGCCTTGGCCCTGCCATGGCCGGGCATGTGCTTGATCACCGGCAATACGCCGCCGGCCAAAAGCCCCTCGGCCGCCGCCCGGCCGAGCGTCGCCACCATGGCGGGATCGCGCGCATAGGCCCGGTTGCCGATCACGTCATGGCTGCCGGCGATCGGCACGTCGAGCACCGGCAGGCAATCGACATCGATGCCGACGCTTTTGAGGTCATGCGCCATCAATCGCGCCGAGAGCCTGACGATCTCGCGCTGCTGCACGGGGTCGTTGATCGCGAGGAAGGCCAGCGCCGGCGGATAAGGCGGCCAATGCGGCGGGCCCATGCGCTGGACCCGGCCGCCCTCCTGATCGATCAGGATCGGCGCATGCCAGCCGACGCAATCGCGCATCTGCGCCGTCAGCGCAGCGACTTGCGCCGGATCCTGCGTGTTGCGCTTGAACAGGATGAAGCCCCAGGGCCGGGCGTCGCGGAAGAACGCCCGCTCGTCGGGGGTCAGGCTCGTGCCGAGGCAGCCGGCGATGAAAGCGCGCGAGGTCATGGCGCCGTTATCGCCGATTCGGGGGCGTGCCGCATTGCGCCATTGCGAGCTCGCCCTTGCCGTCATGGTCGGGCTTGTCCCGACCATCCACGTCTTCGTTCGGCGAATGCGGTACTCAAGACGTGGATGCTCGCCACAAGGGCGAGCATGACGAACTGGAACAGCGTCCGGTTACGAATCCCGGGCTATGCTGCGATCACCGTAGCGACTGCGACGCCTGCGCGTTGAACGCATCGAACGGCAATTCCGCGACGCGGAACCAGAGCTGCTCCTTCTTCCAGTACGGCAGGAAGGAATCCCACAGCGTCTTGAAGTTCGGGTTCTTCGCTGCCTGGTCGGCATAGAGGGCGAAGGCCTCCTTGAATGCTGCCTGCATCACATCCTGCGGGAAGGCGCGCAGCTCCGCGCCGGAGGCGATTAGGCGCAGCAGCGCGTCCGGGTTGCCATGGTCGTATTTCGCCATGCACAGCGCATTCGCCTCGGCGCAGGCCGATTCCACGATGGCACGGTAATGCGCCGGCAGCCCGTTCCACTTCTCCTGGTTGGCGATGAAGCTGACATTGGCGCAGCCTTCCCAGAAGCCGGGATAGTAATAGTACTTCGCCACCTTCACGAAGCCGAGCTTCTCGTCGTCATAGGGCCCGGAGAACTCGGCCGCATCGATCGTGCCGCGCTCCAGCGCCGGATAGATATCGCCGCCGCCGAGCGTCTGCGGCACAACGCCGAGCTTGGCCATGATCTGGCCGCCGAGGCCGGCGATGCGGAACTTCAGTCCCTGCAGGTCCGCAGCACTCTTGATCTCCTTGCGGAACCAGCCACCCATCTGGGCCCCGGTATTGCCGGAAGGAATCGTGTGCACGCCGAACTTCTTCATCAGGTCGCGGCAGAGCTCCAATCCGCCGCCCTGATAGAGCCAGGCGTTCTGCTGGCGGGTGTTGAGGCCGAAGGGCAGCGAGGTCTCGAAGGCGAAGGCGGTGTCCTTGCCGATATAGAAGCTCGACAGCGTGTGGCTGCACTCGACCGTGCCGTTCTGTACCGCATCGAGCGCCTGCAGCGCCGGCACGATCTCGCCGGCAGCGAAGGTCTGGATCTGGAAATTGCCGTCGGTCGCCTCGGCGACGCGCTTGGCGACCTGGGTCGAGATGCCGAACAGCGTGTCGAGACTCTTCGGATAGCTCGAGGTCAGGCGCCAGCTGATTTTCGGGTTGGTCTGCGCGATCGCCGGCGCGGCGATGGTCGCGGCGGCGGCCCCGGCGGCGGTCGTCTTGATCAGCTTGCGGCGGTCCATGGTGTTTCCTCTGAGAAGTTTTGAGCCTTCGGCATCTTGCATGCGGGCAGAGCCGCCGAGATCGCCCGAAGCTATCCGCACGGTCGTGATGGTAGAACCGCGCCGCCGGCGGGCCGGCATGCGCCCGAGGCAGGGCTGGCGGCCAGTTTGTCGGGCTCGCGCAGGTGATCCAGCCCAGTTTCGATGGGGGCTTGCAGAACCGTCCGCGAAGCGCTTCAATCAATCATCTAGTTCATAGGATGATATCGTGTCCGAGCGCCCGAACCTGCCTCTTCCGGCGACCAATGAGGATACGTGCGGCCCCTATTATCCGATCCCGTTCTGCGACGAGGATCGCATGGACCTGGTCCAGCCCCATTCCGCTCTGGTCTACCGGGCGGCCGGCCGACCGATCGTCCTGCGCGGGCGCTTCCTCGACCTCTATGGCGATCTCGCGACTGGCGTCCTCGTCGAGTTCTGGCAAGCCAACGCCGCCGGCGTCTATCGGACACCCGCGAATGCCGGCCATCCCGATCTCGATCCCTGGTTCGACGGCTATGCGCGCTGCCGCGCCAATGACGGCCGTTTCGAGTTGCGCACGGTGATGCCGGGACGAAGCCTCGCCGGCGGGATCAGGCGCGCGCCCAACATCACCCTGACCCTGTTCTCGGACGGGATCTCCCGCATCGTCACGCAGATCTTCTTTGCCGACGAGCCCGGCAATGACGAGGATCCGCTGCTGCTCGCCCTGCCCCAGCCTCAGCGCGAGCGCCTGGTCGCACGCCATGACGGGCGCCGCAGCGATGGCTCCGAGGTCTACGCGATCGACATCGTCATGGCTGGCGAGCGCGAGACACCCTTCTTCGACGATCTCTCGAAGGGAGACAGCCAGCATGGACGCTGACGGCAGGCGCCTGGCGATCGGGCCGACGGACAACACCTCGCACCAACGCACGCCGCGTGAGGTGCTGCGGCCGATTCCGGAAGCGGCCCGCGAATCCTTCGCCCCCTATCTGCGCGTCCCGCCTGGTCTTCGCCCGCACGATCTCGACATGACGCGGCTCGGCCGCGACATGCCTCGCGCCGAAGGCACGCCGATCGAGGTCGCCGGCACTGTCACGGACGAGAACGGACGGCCATTGCGGGGCGTCCTGCTGGAGATCTGGAACGCCAACACCCATGGCCGCTACGCCCATGTCGAGGACCATTCCGGTCTGAAGCTCGATCCCTATTTTCTCGGCCTCGGCCGGGTGCTCACCGATGACGCCGGCAACTACCGTTTCTGGACGATCGAGCCGGGAGCCTATCTGGCCCGGCCCGATATCGGCCGCTGGCGGCCCAAGCACATCCATCTCTCGCTGCGCGGCGGCGGCGCGAGGCTGATCACCCAGATGTATTTCGCCGGCGACCCGCACAATGACCGCGACCCGATGCGGATCCTGATGGGCGACGCCTTCGAACGGAACATCGGCAGGCCATACGCGCCGGGCCATGACGAAGTCGCGGCCGGCTATCGCTTCGACATCGTCGTCGGCGGGCGCAACGCCACCATGTTCGAGGACTAGCGCCCGGCCCCGGCGCCATTGGCGAGCAGGCCCGCGCCCAGCATTGCGAGACGGCACACGGTGCGCAAGCCGAGGCCGCCGATATCCTCCTCCGGCACGAACTCGACGATGTTGAAGCCGATGATCGGCGCGCGCGCCGCGACGCCGTTCAGGAGGTCAACCACGTCACCATAGCCAAGGCCGCCCGGCGCCCGCCCGAGCACGCCGGGCACCACCGACGGGTCGAGGCCGTCGACATCGAAGCAGACCACGACCGGCCTGCCGTCAGGTACGCATCGGACCGCGTGCCCGATCCCCTTCTCCCTGAGCGTGCGCATGTCGACGAGCTGCGCCCCCGCCGCGCGCGCCTCGCTCACGTCAGCTTCGCGCGCGCTGCCGATGCCGCGGGCGCCGACCTGCACGATCGCCTTGACGCCGGCGAGCTCGGATGCGCGCCGCATCGTGCTCGACAAGCCGAAGCGCTCGCCCTCGACCTCCTCGCGCCAGTCGATATGAGCGTCGATCTGCAGGATGGTGATTTCGCCCAGCGCGGCGAAGGCGGCCAGCACCGGAATCTGCACGCTGTCATCGCCCCCGAGCAGCAAAGGCGCAGCGCCACGCGCCAGCAGGGTCGTGTAGACGGTTTCGATCCGCGCCCGGTTCCCGGCGAAATCGCCCGGGTCGAAAGCGATCTCGCCGCAATCCACCAGGGTCTGCTCCGACCAGGCCTGCGCCCGGCCGAGATCGAAATCATAGTGCTCCCGGCGCGCAGCCTGCCTCGCGCTCGCCTGGCGGATGGCTGCCGGCGCAGAGGCACTGTGAAGGCCGCCCGACGGATAGGGTGTCGCGCCGGGAATGCCGATCACCGCGACCGCGCCACGCGGCACGGCCTCGAAGTCGGTGGCTTCGGAACCGAGAAAGGTCTCGTGGGCACGGGACGTCGAGTCGCGAGGCATGACGAGCAAACCGGAGAGCTGAATGAGAATCCGTTCAGCCTGCCCGCCGCGCCGCCTGTGGACAAGCCAAGAGATCGCCGCAGTGATCGGCGACGCACGCGCCGAACGAAAACACCGGCCGCGAAAGTCGCGGCCGGTGTCTGAAACAAGCCTGGTATCGGCTCAGTTCTTGGCGATGAAGCACTGTCCGCCGGCAGCCTGCAGCGCCGAGCACATCGAGCTCGCATCCTCGCGGGAATACGGGCCGACGCGCAGGCGGTAGACCGTCTTGCCACCGGCGAGCTCGGTCTTGCGCACGATCGGGCTCTGGCCATTGAGCTGGTCCGGATATTTGCGCTGCAGCGCCGCGAAGGTGGCGCGCGCCTCGGCCTCGCTGCCCGGAGCGCCGAGCTGGACGGCGAAGCCGCCATTCGGGTCGGCCCGCGGCGCGGTCGCCGCCGGCTCGGCCTGCTGCGGCGCCAGCGCGGCGGTACGGGTGTTGGCCGGCGGCGTCTGCGAAGCCGGCGGGGTTGCCGGCGCGGCGGCGCGCTCCTGCGTCTTCGGCGCCGTGGCCGGCGTTGCCCCCGGCTGCTGCGGCCGCGGCACGGGCTGGGCTTGCGCAACCGGCGCCGTCGTCGCGGCAGGGCGGGTCGACGGAGCCGAGCCGGTCACAATGCCCTGCCCTGCTCCATTGACCGCCGCGCCATTGGTCGGCGCGGGCGTGCCGTCGGGACGAATCGCGACGGTGCGGACCTTGCGCGGCTCGCCGAGACCCGGCACGGCCGGGATCGGGATCAGGCCAGGCTCGGTCGGGGCCAGCCCGGCGGCAGCCGTGTCGGTCGGTGTGATGGCGCCGTTCGAGGCCTGTGTCGGGCGCTGCGCCGCCATTGTGCGCGCGGCCTGCTGTACGTCGACCGGCTGCTCCTCGCGGCTGACAACCTTGGTTTTGTCAGCCGAGGCATCGCCGCTGCGCTCGTAGATCTGCTTGTTCTGGTTCGGGATCTCGGCGCCGCCGGGATTGACCGGAGCGACCTTGGACGGGCCGGTATCGGCCGCGATCACCGGCGGCTGGCCGTTGACGCCGGCCGGGCGCGTGTCGCGGAAGACCATCGCGGCGCCGACACCGCCGATCGCGACCACGGCCAGCGCCGCTGCGGTCAGCAGCCCCTTGCGCGAACGCGGCCGCTGGAAATCGTGAGCCTCGTCCTCGGCAACCTGAGGCTGAGCATCGTAATTCTGGGCACCGTGATAATCATGATCATAGGCCGGGGCATGCTGCTGACCCGCCGCCTCGTCGAGATCGCGCGGCTCTTCTGGGACATAGGCATGCGGCCCATCGCTTTGCATCGCATAGGGCTGCGAGCGCGCCGGGGTCGGAAGCGGTTCAGGCTCGTCGTAATCATGGACCGGAGCCGCGGGCGCCTTGGCGGCCGGCTGCGGAGGTGCGGTCCGGACGGGTTCGGTGCGGCGCAGCAGCGCCTCGAATTCGTCGAGCGCGCCGCGCACATCGGCCGGCGGCGGAGCCGACTGCACCGGCGGCGCGGTGACCAGCGTCGGCTGGAAGCTCGGCTCGGTCCGGTTGGTGGACCAGGACGCGGGCTGCGGTGCAGCTGGGCGCGCCGGCTCGGCGGGGCGACCGGCAAAGAGCTCCTTCAGCGGATCGTCCTGCCCAACGAGGCGGGTCAGCTCCATCAGCGGATCGGAAGCCGCACCCGGCTTCTGCGGCTGGGCCGCTCCGCGCAGCTGACGCTCCAGATCGTCGAGATCGAGGGCGAAACGGTTTCTAGCTGGCTCGCTCATGACATGATCCATTCCAGCGCGCGCCACCATCCATCAAAGGACGACGCCGCAGCGCGGTCAATCTGACGAAAGCTCTAGCCGACCTGCCTTTCGGCACCCGGCCAACGCCGCCTTCGTATCGGACCCGGTGGGCGCTGGCCGGATCGTCCTGATCCGCAAAGCACCCGATGCGCCGGGATGGATCCCGTCAGCGCATCTCCTCCGGCGCCGTCACCCCAACGACCGCCAGCCCGGAAGCAAGGACGCTGCGTACCGCATGCACGAACGCCAATCTTGCCGAGGTCGACTTTCGATCAGTTTGATTAACGAACCGTAATTGCGGCGAGTCTTTGCCCTTGTTCCAGAGGGAATGAAAGGCGCTTGCCAGATCGTGCACGAAGAAGGCGACACGATGAGGCTCATGTGACGAAGCCGCGGCGTCGATCATCCTCGGATAGGCGGCAATCATCTTGACGATGCCGATCTCCGCTTCGTCGGTCAGCAGACCGAGGTCCGCCTGCGCCAGCGCCTGCGGGGACAGGTCGAGATCCGGGAAGGTCTCGGCCGCCTGGCGGAAGATCGAAGCGCAGCGCGCATGCGCGTACTGGACATAGAAGACCGGATTGTCCTTCGACTGCTCGACCACCTTGGCGAGGTCGAAATCCAGCGTCGCATCGTTCTTGCGGAAGATCATCATGAAGCGCACAGCATCGCGGCCGACCTCGTCGATGACCTCGCGTAGCGTGACGAAATCGCCGGAGCGCTTCGACATCCGGACCTGCTCGCCATTGCGCAGCAGCCTGACCAGCTGGCAGAGCTTGACGTCGAGTGCGCCCTCTCCGTTCGTCACCGCCTTCACCGCCGCCTGCATGCGCTTGACGTAGCCGCCATGGTCGGCGCCCCAGACGTCGATCATCTCGGCGAAGCCGCGGGTGAACTTGGAGCGGTGATAGGCGATGTCGTTGGCGAAATAGGTGTAGCTGCCATCCGACTTCAGCAGCGGCCGGTCGACGTCGTCGCCGAATTTGGTGGCGCGGAACAGTGTCTGCTCGCGATCCTCCCAGTCCTCATCCTTCTGGCCCTTGGGCGGTGGCAGCCGGCCCTCATAGACGAGGTCGCGGGCGCGCAGATCCTCGATCGTCTGGTGCACGGCGTTGGAGTTGCCCTCCCTGCCCTGTAGCGAGCGCTCCGAGAAGAACAGGTCATGGACGACGCCGAGCGCGGCGAGATCGTCGCGGATCATCGCCATCATCCCGTCGATCGCCGCCTGGCGCACGAGCTGCAGCCAGTCCCATTCGGGCTTGTCGCGTAGTGACGGGCCGTACTCCTTCGCGAGCGTCTGCCCGACCGAGATCAGGTAGTCGCCGGGATAGAGCCCCTCCGGAATCGCGCCGATATCCTCGCCCAGCGCCTCGCGATAGCGCAGGAAGGCGGAGCGGGCGAGCACGTCGACCTGCGCACCGGCATCGTTGATGTAGTATTCGCGGGTGACGTCGTGCCCGGCGAAGGCGAGCAGGCTCGCCAACGCATCGCCGAACACCGCGCCGCGGCCATGGCCGACATGCATCGGCCCGGTCGGATTGGCCGAGACGTATTCGACGTTGATCCTGGGCTCGCCCTTGGCGGTACCACGGCCATGCTCGGTTCCAGCCAGCACCGCCGACTTCAGAACCTCAGTGAAAACAGCAGGTTGCAGCGTCAGGTTGATGAAGCCAGGCCCCGCGATCTCGGCCTTGAGGACGTCACCGTCCTTGGCCAGCTCGGCGACGATCAGCTCGGCGAGCGCGCGCGGCGCCATGCCGGCTTCCTTGGCCAGCACCATGGCGGCGTTGATCGCAAGGTCGCCATGGGCCGGATCCTTGGTCGGCTCGACCACGACGCGCGCCAGCGACAGCCCGGCCGGGATGCGGCCGGCCTCTGCCAATCCGGTCAGGATGGCGGCGAGGCGTGTGGAGAAAGTCTCGAAAATGTTCATGACGACCAAAGATGCATAGGGAAAGCGGGCCAGCGCCTATCGCAGCGACGGGGTGGCGTCAAACAGGCGTCGGTGCTCGTCGAGTGCGTACCAGTCGGTCATGCCGGCAATGTAGTCGGCGATTCGCCGCGCCCGTCTGCTTTCGTCCATCGCCTCGCAGCCGGCGGCCCATTCGGCCGGCATCGCCTCAGGCGTCGCGCTGAATTTGGCGAACAGGTCACGGACGACGTCGGCCGCCTCCTTGCGGATCACGCCGATGCGCGGATGGCGATACATGTTCGGATAGAGGAAACCCTTGATCGCCTTGTCGGCTGCGACGATCGTCGGCGAGAAGGCGACGACCGGCGCGCCGGCACGCCTGATCGCGTCGGCATCCACCGGCGCCAGTGCCGCGATTCGGGCCTCGGATTCGCGGATCACATCCTCGACGAAGCGCGTGATCACCCGGCGCACCAACTCGTTGGTCGCGCGCGGGCGCTCCAGCCCCGGATGCAAAGTGTCGATCTCGTCGAGCAACCCGGCCAGGAACGGCACCACCCGCAATTCCTGAAGATCGAACAACCCGGCACGCAGGCCGTCATCGATGTCATGGGCGTTGTAGGCGATGTCGTCGGCGAGCGCGGCGACCTGCGCCTCGGCCGAGGCGTGGCTGTCCAGCCAGAGATCCTGCTTCTCCTGGTATTCGAGAATCGCCACCGGAATGCCGGTCTTGGCGTAGCGCTCGGTCGGCTTGCCAGCTGCGGTCAGCAGTGGGCCATTGTGCTTGACCAGCCCCTCCAGCGTCTCCCAGATCAGGTTGAGCCCGTCGAAGCCGGCATAGCGCCGCTCGAGCCGGGTCACGATCCGCAGCGTCTGGGCGTTATGGTCGAAGCCGCCGAAGCCGGCCATGCACTCGTCGAGCGCATCCTCGCCGGTATGGCCGAAGGGCGTGTGGCCGAGGTCATGTGCCAGCGCCAGCGCCTCGGCCAGGTCCTCGTCGAGCCCCAGTGCCCGGGCTAGCGCGCGGGCGATCTGCGCCACCTCGATCGTATGGGTCAGGCGGGTGCGGAAATGGTCGCCCTCATGCGAGACGAAGACCTGGGTCTTGTGCTTCAGCCGGCGGAAGGCCGTCGAATGGATGATGCGGTCGCGATCGCGCTGGAAGGGGTTGCGTGTCGCCGACCCCGGCTCCTCGACCAGCCGGCCACGGCTCGTCGCGGTCCGGCAGGCATAAGGTGCGCGCCAGCGATCGCCGGGGTCGCGGTCCACTGCAGGGGCGGTATCGTGTGCGTGCGGCATGGCAGCCCCGTGGGCAAGCGCGGCTTGAAGGCCCGCCATGTGGGCATTACCTTTGCAAAGGAGGCAGGAGCAAGGATGTTCTGCGCATGACCATGGCGATCGAGGCCAATCCGCACGCGATCTCGCTGACCGACAAGGCGGCGAGCCGGATCGTCGCGGTGATGGCGAACGAAGCTCCCGGCGCGATGCTGCGCGTCAGCGTCGCCGGCGGCGGCTGCTCGGGCTTCCAGTACGTCTTCGATATCGACCGCGAGAAGGCGCCCGGGGATCTCGTGCTGGAGCGCGACGGCGCGACGGTGCTGATCGACGAAACCTCGCTCGAATTGCTCGACGGTTCGACCATCGATTTCGTCGACGATCTCGTCGGCCAGTCGTTCAAGATCATCAATCCGAACGCCACCAGCTCCTGTGGCTGCGGAACGTCCTTCGCGCTCTGAAGCAGCGTCAACCGGACAGCACCACCGGCCTGAAGGCCCGCAACAGGTCGGCGTCGAGCTTGGCGCCCATGCCGACCAGCACGGCATAGGCCTCTTCGGGCTCCATCGGCGCCTTGTAGGAGCGTCGCTCGATCAGCGCAGCATAGATGTCGCAGATCGTGATCATCCGCACGATGTCCGAGATGTCGTCCGCCTTCAGCCCGCGCGGATAGCCCGATCCGTCGAGATATTCGTGATGGCTGCGCGTCGCCTCGACGACTTCGCGGGCGAAGGCGCCTTGCCGCAGCAGCATCTCATAGCCGATCTGCGGATGCTCGCGCACGATCGCGAACTCCTCCGCCGTCAGCTTGCCGCGCTTGTGCAGGATCGCGAGGGGCACGCGCGCCTTGCCGATGTCGTGCAGCACCGCGGCGCTGGTCACCAGCTGGCGTGCTTCCTCGGGAAAACCGAGCGCGCGGGCGAAGGCGGCGGCGAGACCGGCGACCAGCAGGCAGTGCTGATAGGTGGCGTCGTCATGGTTCCAGACCATGTCGAGCCAGGCGCCGAGATCGCGATCGTCGGCGGCACGATTGATCGCCTCGACACTGCCTTCGATCGCCGCCACCGGCAGAGGCTGCCCTTCGGTGGCGGCCGAGAGCATGTCGGCCATCGCAGCGGATGCGGCGACGAAATGCTGCTGTATCGGAGCCTGCCCCTCCGGATTGAGGATGCGGCCGATCTCGTCGAGGAGGATTTTGGCCGGAAGATCCGCCGGCAGGATCGCGCTCGCGCCGATCGCGTTGGCCTGGATCTTCAGGCGCGGAGACTGATCGCGCAGCAGGCAGAGATAGGGCATGCCCTTGCGCCTGCGCTCGCTCAGCCGATCGCGGACGGCCTCGACCGAAGCGCGTTGGGACAGATCGACGTCACTGACGAGCAGCCGTGTCGGCACCGGCCCGCCCCGTGCCGGACGATGCAGGTCGACGACATTGCAAGGCCCCCACAGCGACAGCAGCCGCTCGAGCTTCACGCTCTGCTCAGGGCGGTCAGTGATCAGCAGCACGGCAATCGGCATATCCTCATAACGAGGACACCCTAGCCGCAGGTCCCTTTAGGTCAGATAAAAGCGAATCGCTCAAATTCGCCGTTTCCCTTCAGAAACGGCGAAGATCACGAGCTCCGTGCCTGCCGGCGCATCGCGCTCGCCTCGGCATATTGCAGCAGCCGGTCGAGATCCTCGCGGGCGATGTCGAAGGAATCGCCCATCTGCGCCAGCGCCTCGTCGATATCGGGCGCGCTGAACATCGCCGGCACCGCGGCCTGCGGAATGACCTGGCCGGCCGGCGGCGGCCGATGCGGATAGCTGCGTCGCGTCAGGGCATGGAATGCGACGCCGAGCGCGACAAGCGAGAGCGAGCACAGCCCGATCGGCACGAACGGGAACATCAGCCCCCATTTCATCACCGCCGGGCCGCCGAGCACCGCCGTGAGCGCGACGGCTCCGCCCGGCGGGTGCAGCGAGCGCGTCAGCGACATGATCGCAATGGCGAGCGCGACCGCGAGCGCCGCGGCGATCGTCAGGTCCGGCACGACCCAGCCGACGGCAAGTCCGACGAAGGCCGAGATCACATTGCCACCGACCACCGGCCAGGGCTGCGCCAGCGGGCTCGCCGGCACGGCGAAGATCAGCACCGCTGAAGCGCCGATCGGCGCCACGACCAATGGCGAGTGCGTCGGAAACACGTATCCGGCCGCCGCAGTGAGCGCGATCGCGGCGAAGACGCCGGCACAGGCGGCTGCACGCTCGGTCAGTGTCGCGCCGGCGAGGATCGGATGGAACAGCTTCACGGCCGGCTCTCCGGGCAGCTCGCCGACCGGCCGGCCGAACGGGACACGCCCACATCAATCTCGGGCCGCCTCTATAATAGGCATTACGCACAATTCAACGGCAAAATCCGCAATTCACGATCTATATCGTGAATTACCTCAGCCGCCTCACGCAAATATCAGGGGCACAACGAAAAAAGGCGCCAGAAGGCGCCTTTCCGGAGAATGTTCTTCTCAGTGCGAGCTGGGAGGTCCACCCTGCTCGAAGCGGACTTCGGCAGCCATCAACCCCTTGGGCCCCGGGCCATAGCGCACCAGAACGGTCTGTCCCGGGATGAGCTCGACGATGCCGTAGCGGCGCAGCGTCTCCATGTGGACGAAGATGTCCGGAGCGCCCTCGCCGGCTGAGACGAAACCGAAGCCGCGCAGGCGGTTGAACCACTTCACCACCATCCGCTCGAGCCCGCTCGTCGGCGTCACCGTCGCATTGGTGCGTGGCATCGGCATCTCGGCCGGATGACGCGCCGCCGAAGTGTCGATCGAAAGCACGCGGATGGCCTGGCGGCCGCGGGCCTTGGCAATCGCCTCGAGCACGATGCGCGCGCCTTCGGCAATGGCGTGGAAGCCGTCGCGCTTCAGGATGGTGACATGGACCAGGACATCGCTGCCGCCATCCTGGGGCACGACGAAGCCATAGCCCTTGCTCACATCGAACCATTTGACGTGGCCGGTGATCTCGACCACCTGCTCGGCTGCAACCTCAGGCCCGTCCAGTCGCACGACCCGGTTGAGCGATTGCAGCGGGCCGACCGCTGGCCTGCCTCCGTCGCCGTATTCGTCGGACATGTCCCGCTCATCTCCGCCGCGAAACGTGATTCGTGACGTGACGATAGCACCCCGGCGGAGTCGGGAAACAGCCGCATCCGGCTCATCCACATCATCAGCATGCACAAAACGCGTTAAGGCCGATGAAAACTGCGCCTTGTCGCTCCCGCGCATCAGGCTGATGATCGGCTGCAGAGTCGGAGAGCAGCCATGCGCATCGCCCGTATCGAGCCCTTCATCCTCCATATCCCGGTCACCGGCGGCTCGATCGCCGATTCGACCCACCGGATCAGCCATTGGGGCGTGGTCGGCACCACGATCGTCACCGAGGACGGGCTCGTCGGCTATGGCTTCACCGGCACCCATGCCGATCTCGCCTCCGACCGGCTGATTACGTCGTGCATCCGCGATTGCTACGCACCACTGCTCGCCGGCGAGGACGCGTCCGAACATTCGCGGCTCTGGCTGAAGCTCGCCCGCCATCCCGCTTTGCAATGGGTCGGCCGCGCCGGCATCACCCAGCTGGCGCTCGCCGCCGTCGACGTCGCGCTCTGGGACCTCAAGGCCAAGAAGGCCGGCGTGCCGCTCTGGCATCTGCTCGGCGGCGCCAGCAAGGCCAAGCTCGAAGCCTACAACACCGATATCGGCTGGCTCTCGATCCCGAAGGACGAGTTGGTCGAGGGCGCGCGCATGGCGGTCGAGCGCGACGGCTTCCACCGCATCAAGATCAAGGTCGGCCATGCCGACCCGATGACCGATATCGGCCGGCTCGAGGCGGTGCGCCGCGCCATCGGCGACCATGTCACGATGGCGATCGACGGCAATGGCAAATGGGATCTGCCGACCTGCAAGCGCTTCTGCGCCCGCGCCGAGGGGCTCGACATCTTCTGGTTCGAGGAGCCGCTCTGGTACGACGACATCGGCTCGCATGCCGAGCTCGCCCGCTCGACCGCGATTCCGGTCGCGCTCGGCGAGCAGCTCTATACCGTCGACGCCTTCCGCGCCTTCGTGCAGGCCGGCGCGATCCACTATGCCCAGCCCGATGTCACCCGCCTCGGCGGCATCACCGAATACATCCAGGTGGCGGAGCTGGCGCTAGCCCATCGCCTGCCGGTCGCGCCCCATGCCGGCGAGATGAGCCAGGTGCACGTCCACCTGTCCTACTGGCATCCGGCGACACCGGTGCTCGAATACATCCCCTGGATCAAGGACGCCTTCGCGGAACCGGCCAATGTCGCCGATGGTTGTTTCCGTAGACCGGAACAGCCCGGCGCCGGCACCACGCCGACGAAGGACGCCTTCGCCCGCTTCGCCAAACCGCTGGCCTGAAGGACCCAGTCATGCTCGATCTCACCACGCTCGCTTTGTTCACCGCCGCTTGCGCCGTGCTGACGGCGACCCCCGGTCCCGACATGCTGCTGATCGCCTCGCGCAGCATGAGCCAGGGCCGCGCCGCCGGCTTCATGACCTATGCCGGCATCTCGGCCGGCTGCTATCTGCAGGGGTTTGCGGCCGCCTATGGCCTGTCGCAGCTCTTCATCCTGGTGCCGGCAGCCTACGACATCCTGCGCTGGGCCGGCGCCGCCTATCTCGCTTACCTCGCCTGGAAGACGCTGCGCGCGCCCGCTGCGCTGTTCGCGCCCAGCACCGACGTCCCGCGCATGCCGCTGCGCCAGATCTTCCTGCAAGGCCTGCTCACCAACCTGCTCAATCCCAAGATCGCGCTGTTCATGCTGGCGCTGCTGCCGCAATTCCTGCGGCCCGAAGCCGGCTCGCTCTTCCTGCAGGTGATGGTGCTGGTGACGATCCTGACCGGGCTCGGCCTCGTCGCCAACAGCATCGTCATCATGACCGCCAGCCGGCTCGGCCGCGCCATCGCCAGCCGTCCCCATCTGGCGCTCTGGCCGCAGCGCATCCTCGGCGTCGTCTTCGGTGGGCTGGCCGTGCGCCTCGCCCTCGCCTCGCGCGACTGATCAGTTCGCCAATCGCGCCAATGCCGGGCCGATCTCGCTGCGCACGACGAGATCGGCGATCGGGTCGAGATCGGTCGGCTCGCGGTTGAGGATGACGAGCTTGGCTCCGTTGCGCTTGGCGATGACCGGAAAGGTCGCGGCCGGGAAGACGACGAGCGAGGAGCCGGCGACGAGATAGAGATCCGCCGACATCGTGAGCTCATGCGCCCGCAGCATCGGCTGCTGCGGCATCTGCTGCCCGAAGGAGATCGTCGCCGTCTTCACGACGCCGGCGCACATCATGCAAGCCGCCGGTTCGCCGCTCGCCTCGAACGCCTCCCGGATCGCCGAAAGCTCGTACCGCCAGCCGCAGGTCAGGCAGGTCGCATAAGTGCCATTGCCGTGCAGTTCGATCACACCGCCCTCGGCGATGCCCGAAGCCTGGTGCAGGCCGTCGATGTTCTGGGTGATCACGCCGGGCGAGCGCCCTTCGGCCACCAATGTCGCCAGCGCGCGGTGGCCGCGATTGGGCTTGGCGTCGCGATAATGGTCGTCCATCGCGAATTTGCGCCGCCAGGCCTCGATCCGTGCCTCGCGGCTGGCGAGGAAGGCCTCGAACGGGATCGGCTTGTTGGTCATCCAAGGTGACCCGGGCGAGCGGAAATCCGGCACGCCCGATTCGGTCGAAATGCCAGCTCCGGTGAAGGGCACGATCACCCGGGCGCGGTCGAGCATGGCGTGCAGTTCCTCGATCGCGTCCTGTGTCTCGTCGTCCATTCGATCAGCCTCGCCTTGTTCCGGTTCGAATATGGGGCGTGCCGGCGCTGCGCTCCAGCCCTGCCGGCGAAGCCGTTGACGCCGGAAGAAACGCGCCGCAAAGCTCGGCCATGACTGCGCCCTCTCCCGCCCCGCTCAATCCCGATCTCATCGACACCGCGACACCGCCGATCCCCGAGGCCAAGGCCTGGGCCCGCGGCTATGCCGGCGGTCACGGCCCGCTGATCGACCTGTCGCAGGCCGTGCCGGGCTCGCCACCCCCCGGCACCCTGCTCGAACGTCTCGCCGCGGCAGCAGCGGAGCCCGAGAGCACGCGCTACGGCCCGATCGCCGGCGACGATATCCTGCGCGAGGCCTATGCTGCCGAGAGCAGCGCCTTCTACGGCGGCATGATCCGGCCGCAGGAGATCGCGATCACCGCCGGCTGCAACCAAGCTTTCGTCACCGTGATGATGGCGCTGGCGCGGGCCGGCGACAACGTGCTGCTGCCGACGCCGTGGTACTTCAACCACGAGATGACGCTCAGCATGCTCGGCGTCGAGCCGCGTCCTCTGCCCTGCGATCCGCAAGCCGGCTTCGTCCCGGATGCCACCGTCGCCGAGGCGCTGATCGACGAGCGCACCCGCGCCATCGTCCTGGTGACGCCGAACAACCCAACAGGAGCGGTCTATCCGCCCGCCACCATCGCCGCCTTCGCCGCGCTTTGTCGCAGGCGCAAGATCTGGCTGGTGCTCGACGAGACCTATCGCGACTTCCTGCCCGAAGGGCTCGACCGCCCGCATGAGCTCTTTTCCGCAAGCGACTGGCAGGATTCGCTGATCGGCCTCTACAGCTTCTCCAAGGCCTATGCCGTGCCCGGCTGGCGGCTGGGTGCGATCACGGCTGGCGAAGCCGCGCTGGCCCAGATCGGCAAGGTGCTCGACTGCGTCCAGATCAGCCCCGTCCGTGCCGGCCAGAGCGCCGTCGCCTGGGGCATCGACGGCATCCGCGCCTGGCGTGAGGCCAACCGCGCCGAGATGAATTCCCGCGCCGCGCTCTTCCGCCAGGCGATCGCGCCGCTGAACGGCTGGAGCGTGCTCGCTGCGGGCGCCTATTTCGCCTATGTCGCCCATCCCTTCGAGGGCGTGCCGGCCGCAGAGGTCGTCCGCCAGCTGGTGCAGGAGCGGGGCGTGCTCGCTTTGCCCGGCCCCTATTTCGGTCCCGGCCAGGAGCAGCATTTGCGCATCGCCATCGCCAATGTCGCGGCCGAGCGCATCGCCGCGCTCGGCGAGCGGCTCAAGGGTTTTGCGCTCTGAAGCGTCAGCCCTTCGCCGCCGGGCACTTGCTCTCCGACAGCGGCCAGACGGTCTCCTCCGGCGCGATCTTGCGCACGATCTCGAAATAGTCCCACGGCCCCTTCGAATCCGCCGGCTTCTTGACGCGGGCGAGATACATCTCGCGCAGCACCCTGCCATCGGCCCGGATCTTGGCGTCCTTGGTGAAGGCGTCGTTGATCGGCATCGCCCGCATCGCGGCGGCGACCTTGTCGGGATCGTCGGTGCCGGCCTGCTTGATCGCCTTGAGATAGTGCAGAACCGAGCCGTAGACACCAGCATGCAGCATGGACGGCATCATCCCGGCCTTCTCCAGGAATTGCTTCGACCAGGCGCGCGAGGGCTCGTCGAGGTCCCAATAGGAGGCGGTGGTGAGGTAGGTGCCCTGCGTCGCCTTGAGGCCGAGGCTGTGCACGTCCTGCAGGAAGAAGATCAGCGCCGCGAGGTTCTGCCCCTGCTCGGCGAGCCCGAACTCACCGGCCTGCTTGATCGCGTTGACGGTGTCGTTGCCGGCATTGGCGATGCCGATCACCTTGGCGCCCGAGGACTGCGCCCGCAGCAGGAAGGAGGAGAAATCGGCATTGTTCAGGGGGTGGCGCACCGCGCCGACGACCTTGCCGCCATTGGCCTCGACCACATCGGTCGCATCCTTCTGCAGCTGGTGGCCGAAGGCATAGTCGGAAGCCAGCATGAACCAGGAGGTGCCGCCGGCCTTGACCACGGCCGAGGCAGTGCCGCGGGCGACACCATAGGTGTCGTAGGTCCAGTGGAAGCCATAGGGCGAGCACTGCTCATTGGTCAGCGCCGTGGTGCCGGCACCGGAATACATCACGATCCGCTTCTTCTCGCGGGCGAGCGATTGCAGCGCCAGCGCCACCGCGGAGTTCGGCACATCGACGACGGCATCGACCTTGTCGATGTCGAACCATTGCCGGGCGACGGAGGTGCCGACATCGGCCTTGTGCTGGTGATCGGCGGCAACGATCTGGATCGGCTTGCCGAGCACGCTCGCACCGAACTCCTTCACCGCCAGCTCGGCCGCGATGACAGAGCCCTTGCCGCCGATATCGGCGGTGACGCCGCCCATATCGGTCAGCACGCCGATCTTGACGACATCGTCGCTGACCTGGGCCAGCGCCTGCATGGTGGCGAGCGCCATCAGGGCGCCGCCCGCTAGAAGCGACCGCATCAGATTTCCTCCCGAGCTGTCGTCCGGCCTTACCGCCGGTTCGAGCTTCAAAGACCCTTTGTCTCCAGCCAGGCGACGATCAGGGCCGCGATCTCGTCGCTGTTGTCCTCGCACATCGGCATATGGCCGTTGCCGCTGATGCCGCGCTCCGGCAGCCAGACGAACTCGGCGCCGAGATAGCGTGCCGTCGCTTCGTCGACCGCGCGCGGATGGCGCGGATCGCTGTCGCCGGTGACGATCAGGATCGGTAGGTCGGCAAGGTTCGCCGGATCGGCGATGCGCAGACCCTTGCCGCCGATGTTGAAGCGCTCGTTCATCAGGCGCGCACTCTCAGGCACGATCGAGCGGCGATAGGCCTCGAAGGCCTGCTGCGGAAAGCGCTCGGAATTGGCCCAATAGGCCCGCATGAACTCCGGCGGGATGAAGAGCGGCTTGTCCTCTTCGACCCGGACCGGGCAGCCGAGGCTCTCATCGTCCTTGAGCTTGGCGACCGCCTCGGCATCGTCGGGCAGTACCGGCAGGAGATTGGCCGGCCCACCGGGCGCGATGCCGACGATGGCGGCAACCGCCTGCGGGCTCCGCTCGGCGATCCACCAGGCCATGGGCCCGCTCGCCGAATGCACCAGCAGCACCGCCGGCCCGATCTCCTCGAGCAGACGCTGCAACGAGGTCGCAATCTCGACGCTCGACAGGGTCGCGAAATCCGGCCGCATCGGCGAGCGGCCATGGCCCGGCCAGTCCGGCACGAAGACCTCGCGGCCGGAGGTGGCGAAGGCGGCCGCCCAGCCCGGCCGGCCATCGGGCGTCGTCAGATAGCAGGCGCCGGTATGGCCGCCGCCATGGACGAGGACGATCGGCAGACGCCCGGGCTGCGTCGCCCCGAGCCGGTCGACATAGATCGGATGGGCGTCCGTGCCCGAATAGAAGCATTGCCGCTCCGGCGCGCGCGAAAGTGCCTGACGCCTTGTGGCACCAGCCTGTTCCATCGCCTCCTCCCGGCACGGCAAAACCGTGCCATTCCTTATCCGGGATGCTAGGACCGGCTCATGGCGCGCGCAACAAAAAAGTCTAATGTGAGACTAATTCCGCAAGACGAGGCCAGCGAGCTCGACGCCGGTCAGCGGCGCGCCATCCTCGACGGCACCGCGATCCCGACCGCCTACAAGATCGGCTATATCCTGAACTTCTATCGCGAGCCGTCCTTCCGGGCGATCGAGATGGAGTTCGGGCTGACCCGGCCGGAGATCGTCATCCTGATCTTCCTGACCGTGCGCGACGGCGCCAGCGCCAGTGAGTTCTGCGAGTTCTCCGGCCATCTCAAGGCGAGCGTCAGCCGCGCCGTGATCCTGCTCGAGAAGAAGAAGCTGATCCGGCGCGAGCCCGACAGGGCCGACAGCCGGCGCCAGCTGCTCTTCCTGACGGTGGAAGGCCGCGCCCTCTACGAGCGCTACATCCCGGCGCTCAAGGCCAGGGAGCAGGCGATGCTCGACTGCCTCTCGGGCGAAGAGCGGAGCCAGCTCGGGCAGCTGCTCGACAAGCTCGCCGCCCATGTCCCGCAATGGGGCTTCACCTCCGAGCTCTGAGCATCAGGAGAGAGGTGCCGACCAGTCGGCCAACGTCAAGTTGACCTTGACAAAAAATCCCTGATGCCGGAGTTTCATGTCAAGCTCACCTTGACAGGAGGCGGCCATGACGACATCGGATCAGGCTCCCGGCGAGGCTGGCTCCGGCAACTGGAAAAAGCGCCTGAGCAAGGCGTTGAAGCCGCTCCTGCACTGCTCGTTCTGCGGCAAGAACCAGCATGACGTCGAGAAGCTCGTCGCCGGCCCGGCGGTCTTCATCTGCAATGAGTGCGTCGCCAAGTGCAACGCGTTCATGGCGCTGCCGGTCGACGCGCCGCGGCCGGATTCGCAAGTGCGGAGCATCCAGAATCTCGAGGCGCTGCCGACCGAGCGACTCCTGCATTGGCTCAAGACCGAGGCGGCCCTCTACGAGCACACCGCCATCGGGCTGGGCAGGACGGTCGATGTCCTGCGCAAGCGCAAGATCTCCTGGGCCGCGATCGGCGAAGCGCTCGGAATTTCCCGCCAGGCGGCCTGGGACCGCTTCTCCTAATGCACCGCCTTGGGCAGACCCTCGCGCGCTTGTGACATGCATGCCGCCGCGAAGAATGCTCTGCACCGCCGCAGCGGCAACACGCCGCGACCGGACCAGGTGACGATGACGATCGCATTGACGAGGCGGACCCTGCTGCGGCTCGCCGGCACCACCTCGCTCGCCATGGCGGCTGCCGCAGCCGCACGGGCGGAAGGACCGACGCCGGTCGTCGGGCCGGGCCTTGCCGGCAGCGCGCCGATCCACTGCGGCGCGATCGGCCTGCGCGTGCGCGATCTCGACCGGATGAGCCGCTACTACCAGTCCGTGCTCGGCCTTAGCGTCATCTCGGCCAGCGCCGACGGCATCATCCTCGGCGCCGGCGGCGTGCCGCTGGTCTGGCTGGAGCCGCGGCCGCAGGCTGCCTACGAGCCGCGCAATGCCGCCGGCCTGTTCCACACCGCTTTCCTAATGCCCTCACGGCACGATCTCGCCCGCTGGCTCGTCCATGTCGCCCGCAACCAGACGCCGCTCACCGGCTTCGCCGACCACAGCGTCAGTGAGGCGGTCTATCTCGACGATCCCGAGGGCAACGGCATCGAGGTCTATGCCGACCGCGACCCGCGCCTCTGGCGCTGGGAGGGCGAGCGCGTCGTCATGGGCACGCACCGGCTCGACGTCGACGGCATCCTCGCCATGACGGACACCAGCCGCAGCGACTATCGCGAGGCGCCTGCCGGACTGCGCATCGGCCATATGCATCTGCGCGTCGGCGACATCGCACAGTCTGAGAGCTTCTATCGCGACGCGATCGGCCTCGATTCAACCTCGCGCCGCGACACGGCGAGCTTCCTCTCGTCAGGCCGCTATCATCACCATGTCGCGCTCAACACCTGGAACAGCGCCGGCGCCGGGCCGCGCGACCGGGCCCAGACCGGCCTCGACTGGTTCTCGCTGGAGGTCGCCGATCCCACGCTGCTGGCGGCGCAGCGCGAGCGCATGGCGAAAGCCGGCTATGCGCCGACAACGGTGGCACGCGGCTTCGAGAGCACCGACCCGTGGGGCACGCGGCTCAGATTGGTCGGTATCTGAGCCGCGCGCGAGCGCAGCCGCTTCAGATGCCCACGCCACCCGACACGCTGATCACCTCACCGGTGATATAGCCCGCATTCGGACCTGCCAGGAAGCCGACCGTACCGGCCACTTCCTCGAGCGTGGCGAGACGGCGGATCGGATGCATGTCGAGGAAGGCAGCGGGCGCATCTGTGCTGCCCAGCGCGTCGACCATCATGTCGGTCGGCATCGCACCGGGCTGGACAACGTTGGCAGTGATGCCGCGTCCGCCGAGATCGCGGGCCATCCCTTTCGCATATCCGATGAGCGCGGCCTTGGTTCCCGCATAATCGGCCACCCCAGCCATCAAGGCATGCGTGCCGAGACGCGAACCGATGAAGACGATCCGACCGCCATCCGACAGCAAGGGGGCGGCCGCGCGCGTCAGGGCCACGGGGCCCATCACGTTGATCTGCCACTGGCGATCGAGATTGACGGTATCGAGTTTAGGATCGTCGACCGTCTTGCCCTGCACGGCGATGGCCGCGTTGTTGACGAGGATGTCGAGCTTGCCGAACTGCGCGACGACCTCGTCGACCAACGGCTTGGCCGCGGCCATGTCGGCCTGGTCGCTCTGGATCGCAAGGGCTCTCACGCCCTTGGCCTTGAGCTTTTCGACCACGGCCTCAGCCTTCTGCGCCGAGGCGACATAGCTGATCGCGACGTCCGCGCCCTGCTCCGCCAGCGCCTCGGCAACGGCGGCGCCGAGCCCGCGCGAGCCGCCGGTCACGAGGGCGACCTTGCCCTGCAATGTCTTCGACATGGGAATTTCTCCAGATGGATGCGCCGCATCAGCCATTGGCGAGCGGCAGTTTCGTTATCGTAACGATCGTTACTATAACGATTGGTATGAAATATGGACAAAGCCTGTCAAGCGGTTTAATAATGCTCGTTATGAAAAGAGCTGGACCACCCTGATGGGACGCCATCGCGAGTTCGACGTCGAGAAGGCGCTCGACGCGGCGCTCTGCGTCTTCTGGCGCAAGGGCTATGAGGGCGCGTCCTATGCCGACCTGACGCAGGCGACCGGCGTCGAGCGGCCCGCCCTCTATTCGGCCTTCGGCAACAAGGAAGCGCTCTTCGGCCTGGCCTTGAACCGCTATTACGAACGCTATCTCGACCACTTTCCGAAAGCGCTTCTGCTGCCGACGGCACGGGAAGTCGCCGCCGGCATCATGTTCGGCGCCATCGACGTCAACACGCGCTATCCCGACCATACCGGATGCCTCGGTATCAACGGCATCGTGGCGGGATCGGACGAGGCGGAGCCGGTGCGGCAGCTACTGATCGAGGCGCGCGCCGCCGGCGAGGCGCTGCTTCGCGAGCGCTTCGAGCGGGCGAAGGCCGAGGGCGACCTGCCGGAGATGGCCAAGCCCGATGTGCTCGCGGCGTTCGTGCTAACGGTGATTCACGGCATGGCGGTGCAGGCCAAGGCCGGCTTCAGTCGCGACGTGCTACGGGCCATCGCCGAGCAGGCGCTGTCGACCTGGCCTACCGGCCGGCCCGGAACGTCAGGCTAGAGCGAGGCTGTAATAGCACCTCGCCCGCGCCCTCACCTCACATCGTCGCGCCGATCTGCCAGGGCACGAACTCGGCGTCGCCATAGCCGAGCTGCTCGGACTTGGAGCGCTCGCCGGAGGCGATCTTCAGCAGCGTCTCGAAGATCTCGCGGCCCTTCTCTTCCAGACTCACCCCGTCGAGCACGTCGCCGCAATTGATGTCCATGTCGTCGATCATCTTCTCGTAGATCGGCGTGTTGGTGGCGAGCTTCACCGAGGGCGTCGGCTTGCAGCCATAGGCCGATCCGCGGCCAGTGGTGAAGGCGAGGATGTTGGCGCCGCCCGCGACCTGCCCGGTCGCAGCGACCGGGTCGTAGCCAGGCGTGTCCATGTAGACGAAGCCCTTGTCGCGCACCGGCTCGGCATAGTGATAGACGGCCGAGAGCGTCTTGGTGCCGCCCTTGGCGGCTGCGCCGAGCGACTTCTCCAGGATGGTGGTGAGCCCGCCCGCCTTGTTACCCGGCGACGGGTTGTTGTTCATGCTCATCCGGGCACGCTCGGTATAATCCTCCCACCACTTGATGATGCCGACGAGCTTCTCGCCGACCTCGCGCGTGGCGGCGCGGCGGGTCAGCAGGTGCTCGGCGCCGTAGATTTCCGGCGTCTCGGAGAGGATCGCGGTGCCGCCATGCTCGACCAGGATGTCGACGGCGGCGCCCAGCGCCGGATTGGCGGTGATGCCGGAATAGCCGTCGGAGCCGCCGCATTGCAGCGCCAGCATCAGTTCGGAAGCCGGCACGGTCTCGCGCGAGACCCGGTTGGCGATCGGCAGCATCGTCTTCAGCGCCTCGACGCCGGCTGCGACCGACTTCTTCGTGCCGCCAGTCTCCTGGATCGTCATGGTGCGGAAGATGTCGCTCTCCTCGACGCCATAGGCTTCCTTCATCCGCTTGATCTGGAAGCCCTCGCAGCCGAGTCCGACGACCAGCACCGCCGCCATGTTCGGGTTGCAGGCATAGCCCCAAGTGGTGCGCTTCAGCACCTCGAAGCTCTCGCCGTTGTAGTCGATGCCGCAGCCGGTGCCGTGCGTCAGCGCGATCACGCCATCGACATTGGGATAGTCGGCGAGGATGCCCGAGCGCTTGACCTCCTCGGCCATGAAGCGCGCGGCCGAGGCCGAGCAGTTCACCGAGGTCAGGATGCCGACATAGTTGCGCGTGCCGGCGCGGCCGTCCTTGCGGCGGAAGCCCTGGAAGGTCGCCTGCTGCTCGACCGGCAGGATCAGCTCCTGCTTGGCTTCGGCGGCGTAGGCATAGTCGCGCTCGAAGGCGTGGAAGCCGGTATTGTGCTCGTGCACCCATTCGCCCGGCGGGATGTCGTCTGTCGCGAAACCGATGATCTGGCCGAACTTGCGGATCGGCTCGTCCTTGGCGATCCGGGTCAGCGCGATCTTGTGGCCGCGCGGGATGCGCTTCAGCGCGGTGACCCCGGCAGCACTGACACCGACATCGATCGGGTCGACGGCGACCGCGACATTGTCGGCGGCATTGAGCTTGAGCGTGCGCGGCGGAACGGCTTTGTCGAGCATGATGATACCTTGGAACGGCGGCTCCCCCGCCTCCCCCAAGCAATGCGCCGATTGCGGCCTTTTTTCAATCGGTTGAAACTGGGAGCGGGCTTGCAGCCGGCGCCGGACGGGCGCAGGCTGCATGCCGGACGGGATATGCCCGTTCGACGTGGGCGGAGGTTTCCGTGCACACAGCCGATCGCTCGCAGGCGCCGCTGCTGCCGTTGATCCTGGCCTATCTCCGGCACAGGCTCGCGCTGTTCGCAGCTTCACTCAGGCCGCGCCACCGCGCCCAGGACATCGCGGCGCTGACCTCGCGGGACAGCGCGCCGCCGGGCGGGTGAGGTTTTGTCCGTCATGGTCGGGCTTGTCCCGACCATCCACGTCTTCGCTGACCGAGAGCGCTGTTCAAGACGTGGATGCTCGCCACAAGGGCGAGTATGACGCTAGTGCGTTTCAAACCAGCCGCAGCTCCCGCACGACCTGCTCGACGATCGCCTCCTTGCTCGCCTCGACCTGGACGACGAGCGGCTTCTCGTCCGCGCCCGGCTCCTCCAGCGTCGCGAACTGGCTGTCGAGCAGCGCGGGCGGCATGAAATGGTGCTGGCGCGCCGCCATGCGCTCGCCGATCAGTTCGCGCGAGCCCTTGAGATAGACCAGCGCGACATCGGGCCGATCCCCGACGATCACCTCGCGATACGCCTTCTTCAGCGCCGAGCAGGTGACGATGCCGTTCTTGCCCGTGCTGCGGAGTTCGTCGATCCAGGCCGCGATCGCCGCCAGCCAGGGCTTGCGGTCCTCGTCGGTCAGCGGAATGCCTGAAGACATCTTCGCGACGTTCGCGGGCGGATGGAACGAGTCGGCATCGCGGAACGGCCAGCCGAGGCGCTCGGCCAGCCGCTCGCCGAGCGAGGTCTTGCCCGAGCTCGCGACGCCCATCACGACGATCACCGCCGGTGCCCCGGCGTCCTTGGCAAAGGTCATACTCGCTCAGCCTTGCTTCTTCGGCTCGACATGGCCGCCGAAGCCGGCGCGCATGGCGGAGAGGATTTTTTCGGCGAAGGTATGGTCCTTGCGCGAGCGGAAGCGGGTGTAGAGCGAGGAGGTCAGCACCTCGGCCGGCGTCGCGGTCTCGATCGCCGCCTGCACCGTCCAGCGCCCCTCGCCCGAATCCGAGACATGGCCGGAATAGGCGCCGAGCTCCTCGTCGGCCGCCAGCGCCTCGGCGGTGAGATCGAGCAGCCATGAGGTCACGACCGAGCCGCGCCGCCAGACCTCGGCGATCTCGGCGACGTCGAAATCGAAGCCGTATTCCTCAGGCAGGCCGTCCTTGGCCGAGGCGTTGCGCAAGAGGTCGAAGCCCTCGGCGAAGGCCTGCATCATCCCGTATTCGATGCCGTTATGGATCATCTTGACGAAATGGCCGGCGCCGGCCGGTCCGCAATGCAGATAGCCCTGCTCGGCCGTCGGGTTGCGCCCCTCGCGGTGTTTGGTCGGCTCGATCTCGCCCTTGCCCGGCGCCAGCGCCTTAAAGATCGGCTCCAGCCGGTCGAAGGTTGCCTTGTCGCCGCCGATCATCAGGCAATAGCCGCGATCGAGCCCGTGCACGCCGCCGGAAGTGCCGATGTCGAGATAGTGCAGGCCCTTGGCTTCGAGCTCGCGCCCGCGCCGGACATCGTCCTTCCAGAAGGCGTTGCCGCCATCGATCAGCGTATCGCCGGGGCTCATCATCACCGCGAGATCGGCGAGCGTCTTCTCGGTGATCTCGCCGGCCGGCAGCATGATCCAGATCGCGCGCGGCGCCTGGAGCTTCGCCACCATCTCCTTGAGATCTCCGACATTGACGGCGCCGTCCCTAGCCAGCGCCTCGCCCGGCTTCGGATCGCGGTCATAGACCACGCAATTGTGCCCGGTGCGGTGCAGCCGCCGGACGATATTGGCTCCCATGCGGCCGAGGCCGACCACTCCAAGCTGCATCGCGAACGCTCCTGCTGCCGGCAGAGAGCCGGCTTTTGCGATGCTAAATGCCCCGATGACGGTCGGCCGGCAAGCGTTGGCCGGCCGGCACACTAGCTGCATCATGCTGTCCGGGCGCTCTGGCGGCCGGGCGAAAGCTTGCCTAAACCGCCTGGGCGCCTTCTGTTTCGAAGGCACGGATATCCACAGCAGAGGCGGGAAAAGGCAGCGTTATGGCGGCGGAAGGCTTCTCTCAGGATCTGGTTCAGGCCGTCGGGCTTCTGGGCGCCGGCGTCATCGCGGTGCCGATCTTCCGCAAGCTCAAGCTCGGCTCGGTGCTCGGCTATTTCGCCGGCGGCCTCGTCATCGGCCCCTCCGGCATCGGCTTGTTCTCCAATCCCGAAAGCGTGCTCCACGTCGCCGAGTTCGGCGTCGTCATGTTCCTCTTCATCATCGGGCTGGAGATGCAGCCTTCCCGCCTTTGGAACTTGCGCGGCGAGATCTTCGGCCTCGGCGTCGCCCAGGTCGGGCTCTGCGGCGCGCTCTTGACCGGGGTCGGCATTCTGGCCGGGCTCGCCCCCGCCGCCGCCTTCATCGCCGGCATGGGCTTCGTCCTGTCCTCCACCGCGGTCGTGATGCAGATGCTGAACGAGCGCGGCGAGGCCTCGACGCCGCACGGCCAGCAGGCGGTCTCGATCCTGCTGCTCGAAGACCTCGCCATCGTGCCGCTGCTCGCGATCGTCGCCGTACTGGCGCCGAGCAAGGCGGCAGACAGCGGCGGCCTCATGCCCCTGCTGATCGGCGCCGGCTCGCTCGTCGGCCTTGTCGCCGCCGGCAAATGGCTGCTCAACCCGATGTTCCGGCTGCTCGCCAATGCGCAGGCCCGCGAGGTCATGACCGGCGCTGCCCTGCTCGTCGTGCTCGGCTCGGCGCTGGCGATGCAGCTCGGTGGCCTCTCCATGGCGATGGGCGCCTTCCTTGCTGGCGTGCTGCTATCGGAATCGACTTTCCGCCATCAGCTCGAGGCCGATATCGAGCCGTTCCGTGGCCTGCTGCTCGGCATGTTCTTCCTGGCTGTCGGCATGTCGCTCGATCTCAAGCTGATCGGCCAGGAATGGCGAGCCGTCGCGCTCGGCGTCGTCGCCTTCATGCTAGTCAAGGCAGCCGGCATCCTCATCGTCGCCAAGCTGTTCGGGACGCGCACGCGCAACGCGATCACCCGCGTCGCGCTATTCTCGCAGGGCGGCGAGTTCGCCTTCGTGCTCTACAGCGCCGCAGCGGCTGCGGGCATTTTCGATGCGCGCATCAACGCCATCGCCAGCGCGATTGTGATCCTCTCGATGGCCATCACATCATTGGTCGTGCTCGCCATCGATCGCTTCATGCCGCCCGAACAGGAATCGCTGGATGGCATCGAGCATGCCGAGGGCCTGAAAGGCCGCATCCTCGTCGTCGGCTTCGGACGCTTCGGCCAGGTCGCGAGCCAGGCCCTGCTCGCCCGCGGCTGCAGCATCTCGCTGATCGAGACCGACGTCGAGATGATCCAGGCCGCCGCGACCTTCGGCTTCAAGGTCTATTACGGCGACGGCACGCGCTCCGACATCCTGCACGCCTCGGGCGCGCATCAGGCCGAGGCGATCCTGGTCTGCGTCGAGAAGCGCGAGACGGCCAATGCGATCGTGCGGGTGGCGCAGGCTGAGTTCCCGCATGCCAAGCTGTTCGTGCGCGCCTTCGACCGCGGCCATTCGATGGATCTGATCCGCGCCGGCGTCGATTACCAGATCCGCGAGACCTTCGAATCCGCCATGGTCTTCGGCGGCGAGGTGCTGCGCGCCCTGGGCGTGCCGGAGGAGGAAGCCGCAGAGATCGTCGAGGACGTCCGCCGCCGCGACGCCGAGCGCCTTGACCTCCAGGTCGCGAGCGACATCCATGCCGGACAGGATCTGATCCATTACGGCAATCAGCCGACGCCTGCCCCGCTCACCAAGCCGAAGACAGCAGGTACGGTCATTGGCGATCTGCCTGACGCAGCCGGCGCCAGGCCGTAACGGCCGGCGCCGACATCTATCAGGGGAACATCAGCGGCAGCGGCTCGGCCTGCCAGACGGCTTCGAGCGTGAGCAGCCTGAGGGCAGTGGGACCCAGCCCGTCGCCGATCGCCTCGACGACGAAGCGCTCCGCCTCGGCTAGCCTCGGGAAAGCAACCGCCAGGATCACGCCATCGCCGAGGTCTCGATCACGGGCGACGAAGTTCAGCTTCGCCCGCCCGTGCAGGCCGAGCCGGCCGATGCGCGCGAGCAATATCTCGCGGAGATCCTCGCGCCCCGCCGCGATCTCACAAAGGACGAGCGCCTCCATGGCGCTCAACCGTTGCGGAAGGTGTAGCTGTAGCCGTTGATCGCCGGCACGCCGCCGAGATGCGCGTAGAGCACCTTCGAACCGGCCGGGAAGAAGCCCTTCTTCACCAGGTCGATCATGCCCTGCATCGATTTCCCCTCATAGACGGGGTCGGTCATCATCCCCTCGAGCCGGGCCGACAGGCGGATCGCCTCGATCGTTTCCTTGGAAGGCACGCCATAGACCGGATAGGCGTAGTCCTCGTTCAGCACGATGTCGTCCGCGGTGATCTCCTTGCCGCCGACCAGCTCGGAGGTCTTCTGCGCGATATCGAGCACCTGCGCCCTGGTCTGGGCCGGCGTGAACGAGGCGTCGATGCCGATGACGTTGCGCTGGCGGCCGTCCTTGGCGAAGCCGACGACCATGCCGGCATGGGTCGAGCCGGTGACGGTGCAGACGACGATGTAGTCGAACTTGAAGCCGAGCTCCTCCTCCTGCGCCCTCACCTCCTCGGCAAAGCCGACATAGCCGAGCCCGCCGAATTTGTGCACGGAGGCGCCGGCCGGGATCGCATAGGGCTTGCCGCCCTTGGCCTTCACATCCTCCAGCGCCTTTTCCCAGCTGGCGCGGATGCCGATGTCGAAGCCCTCGTCGACCAGCTCGACATGGGCGCCCATCACCCGGGACATCAGGATGTTGCCGACCCGGTCGTAGACCGCGTCCTCATGCGGCACCCAGCTCTCCTGCACGAGGCGGCACTTCATGCCGATCTTGGCGGCGGTCGCGGCGACCATGCGGGTATGGTTCGACTGCACCCCACCGATCGAGACCAGCGTGTCGGCGCCGGACGCGATCGCATCCGGGACGATGTATTCGAGCTTGCGCAGCTTGTTGCCACCGAAGGCGAGGCCGGAATTGCAGTCCTCGCGCTTGGCATAGAGCGCGACCCCGCCGCCGAGATGGGCGGAGAGGCGCGAGAGCTTCTCGATCGGCGACGGACCGAAGGTCAGGGGATAGCGTTCGAACTTGGCGAGCATGCGGGTTTCCCTTCTGAAATGACCCGCAAACGCTAGCAAAACGCCTGTGAAAGGTGCTCCCGAACTTCGCGTCAGATTTTTCTTACACTTCCACGCTATCCGCGATCTGTTAGCTTTGAGCGACATCATCAGCGGTAAAAACGGAAGAATCATTCATGGAGGCCGAACTCGACAAAACCGACCTCAGAATCCTGCGGCTGCTGCAGACCGATGGGCGCATGGGCAATGCCGAGATCGCCAAGCGCGTGAACACCAGCGCCGCCACCTGTCATCGCCGCATCCAGCGCCTGTTCGCCGAGGGCTATGTCACCGGCGTGCGCGCGCAGGTCGATCCGCACAAGGTCGAGAAGGGCACGCTCGCCATCGTCGGCGTGGTCCTCGATCGCTCGACGCCCGAGAGCTTCGGCGCCTTCGAGGAGGCGGTGAAGCAGCTCCCGGTCGTGCTCGACTGCCATATCGTCGCCGGCGATTTCGACTATTTCCTCAAGATCCGCGTCCGCGACCTCGCCGACTTCAACAAGCTGCACGCCAAGACGCTGCTCGCCCTGCCGGGCGTGCGCCAGACCCGTACCTTCTTCGTGATGAAGGAGGTCATCGACAACGCGCCGCTGGAGTTTTGAGACGGGCGCGCGGCCTCTCAAAAAAGTCTCGGCGACGGCATTGACTTAGAGTGCGCTCGAACTCGTAGCTTCCCGGGCGTCGTGATGAGAAGGCGGCCATGAAGATCGGTGAACTTGCCAGGCGATCGGGATTGTCGGCCCATACGATCCGCTATTACGAGCGGATCGGGCTGCTGCCCTATGCCGACAGGGACCGGTCACGCCAGCGCGACTACGACGCCTCGATCCTGACCTGGATCGATTTCCTCGGCCGGCTCAAGACCACCGGTATGCCGCTCCGCGAGATGCTGCGTTATGCGGCGTTGCGCGAAGAGGGGGCCGGCACGGAAGCCGATCGTCGTACCTTGCTGGAACGGCACCGCGAGCAGGTTCGCGCTCGCGTCGCCGAACTCGAAGCCTGCCTTCTCGTCCTCGACACCAAGATCGCCGGCTATGCCGACATCGAAAAGAGGATCGAAGACCATGACGCACATCAACGCAAACGCCGAAACCAGCAGGCTGGAGCGCGGCAGGCGGGCTCTCGCTGAGATCGACGGCGAAGCCGGCCACAAGGTGATCGCGGCGCTCGCCGGCATCGCACCAGATTTTGCGAATTACGTGTTCGAATTCTCGTTCGGGGACATCTATTCGCGCCCGGGGCTCGACCTGCGCTCCCGCGAGATCGCGACGATCGCGGCGCTGACCGCAATGGGCAACGCCCAGCCGCAGCTCAAGGTCCATATCGAGGCCGGGCTGAACGTCGGCCTGTCGCGCCAGGAGATCACCGAGGTCATGATCCAGATGGCGGTCTATGCCGGCTTCCCGGCGGCGCTCAACGGGCTGTTCGCGGCGAAGGAGGTCTTCGCCGCGCGCGACCTTGCTGCTTGAGCCGAGGCTACACCGGTCCCGCTGACTCCTAGTCAGCGGGTCTGATCTCCGTCATGCTCGCCCTGGTGGCGAGCATCCACGTCTTGAACGCCGCATGCCCGAAAGACGTGGATGGTCGGGACAAGCCCGACCATGACGGATGAGGCACGCACCAAAATCGGCTTGCCTCAATCCATTGGCGGCTAGACCTGAATCAACCTCTGGACCTGCGCCCCATCGAGCTCCGCCATCGGCCCGGCGAGCACGACTTCGCCGCGGTCCATCACGAACATCGTGTCGGCGAGGTCGCGGGCGAAGTCGAAATATTGCTCGACCAACACGATCGCCATGCCGCCTTTCTGGCGGAGGTAGTCGATGGCGCGGCCGATATCCTTGATGATCGAGGGCTGGATGCCCTCGGTCGGCTCGTCCAGCACAAGCAGCCTGGGTCGGGTGACCAGCGCCCGCGCGATCGCGAGCTGCTGCTGCTGGCCACCCGAGAGGTCTCCGCCGCGCCGGCCCAGCATGGACTGCAGCACGGGGAAGAGGTCGAACAGTTCATTCGGGATGAAGCGCTCCTTGCGGGGCAAGGGCGCAAAACCGGTCTCGAGGTTTTCCTTCACCGTCAGCAGCGGGAAGACCTCGCGGCCCTGCGGCACATAGGCGATGCCAGCGCGGGCGCGGTCCTCGCTGCGCAGTGCCGAGATGTCCTCGCCGTCGAGCCGGATATGCCCGCCCGAGATCGGCTGGTGGCCGACGATGGCGCGCATCAGCGAGGTCTTGCCGACGCCGTTGCGGCCCATCACGCAGGTGACCTTGCCGATCTCGGCGCTGACCGAGACGCGGCGCAGCGCCTGGGCGGCGCCGTAATGGAGATCGATGGCATCCACGGTCAGCATGATTAGCGCCCCAGATAGACTTCGACCACGCGCTCATTGGCGCTAACCTGATCGAGGGGTCCCTCGGCCAATACCGAGCCCTCGTGCAGGACCGTCACCTTCACGCCGAGCTCGCGGATGAAGCCCATGTCGTGCTCGACCACGATCACGGAATGATCCCTGGCGATCTCCTTGAGCAGCACCGCCGTCTGCGCCGTCTCGCCATCGGTCATGCCGGCGGCCGGCTCGTCGACGAGCAGGAGTTTTGGGTCCTGCGCCAGGAGCATGCCGATCTCGAGCCACTGCTTCTGGCCGTGCGAGAGCGAACCGGCCAGCCGCTCGCGCTTGTCGGCGAGCTTGATGATGCCGAGGATGTCGTCGATCCGCTTCTGCTGAGGCCCTTCCGTCTGCCAGAACAGCGTCTTCAGCACCGTGCGCTTCGATTTCAGCGCCAAGAGGATGTTGTCCTCGATCGTATGGAAGTCGAACACCGTCGGCTTCTGGAACTTGCGGCCGATGCCGAGATTGGCGATCGCCGCCTCGTCGAGCCGGGTCAGGTCGACCGAGCCGCCGAACATCACGGTGCCTTCGTCGGGCCGGGTCTTGCCGGTGATGATGTCCATCATCGTCGTCTTGCCGGCGCCGTTCGGGCCGATGATCGCGCGCATCTCACCGGGCTCGATGGTCAGCGACAGACCGCGTATCGCCTTGAAGCCGTCGAAGGAAACGCTGACGCCGTCGAGATAGAGCAAGGAAGAGGTCAGCGCGCCGGGTGTGGGAGCGTTCATCGATCTCACTCCGCCGGAGCCGGCTCGGCCGCCGGCAACGCTTCAGGCTTGCGGCGCGTCTCCCACCAGCCCTGCACAGTGCCGAGGATACCTTTCGGCATGAACAGGGTGACGAAGACGAAGAGCGCGCCCAGCGCGAACAGCCAGTACGGCGCCATGAAGCCCGAGGTGAACATCGTCTTGGCCCAGTTGACGACGACGGCCCCGAGCGCAGCGCCCACAAGCGAGCCGCGCCCCCCGACTGCGACCCAGATCACGGTCTCGATCGAATTGGCCGGAGCGAATTCGCTGGGATTGATGATGCCGACCTGCGGCACGTAAAGCGCCCCGGCGACGCCGGCCATGCAGGCCGATACGGTGAAGACGAAGAGCTTGAAGCGATCGACCCGGTAGCCGAGGAAGCGCGTGCGCGATTCAGCATCCCGGATCGCGATCACCACCTTGCCGAGCTTGGAGGTGACGATGCCGCGGGCGATCAGGAAGCCAGAGATCAGCATGACGCAGGTCATCGCGAACAGCGCCGCCCGCGTGCCCTGCGCCTGGACATTGAAGCCGAGGATGTCCTTGAAATCGGTCAGGCCGTTATTACCGCCAAAACCCATATCGTTGCGGAAAAAGGCGAGCAGCAGCGCATAGGTCAGCGCCTGGGTGATGATCGAGAGATAGACGCCGGTGACGCGGCTGCGGAAGGCGAACCAGCCGAAGACGAAGGCGAGCAGGCCGGGGACCAGCAGCACCATGAGCATGGCGAAGGGGAAGGACGAGAAGCCGTACCAGTACCAGGGCAATTCCCCCCAGTTCAGGAAGACCATGAAGTCGGGCAGGACCGGATTGCCGTAGACGCCGCGCGAGCCGATCTGGCGCATCAGATACATGCCCATCGCATAGCCGCCGAGGGCGAAGAAGGCGCCATGGCCGAGCGAGAGGATGCCGCAATAGCCCCAGACCAGGTCGAGCGAGATCGCCAGCAGCGCGTAGCAGAGATATTTGCCCCAGAGCGACATGGTCGCGGTCGAGACATGCAAGGGCGAGCCGGCCGGGATCAAAAGGTTCGCCAGCGGCACCATGAGGCCGATCGCCGCGACGAGGACGAGGAAGGCGTAGCCCCGCTTGTCCATGTTCGAGAGCAGGAAGCGCGTGATCATGCTTCCACCGCCCTGCCCTTCAGCGCGAACAGGCCGCGCGGGCGCTTCTGGATGAACAGGATGATGAAGACGAGCAGCGCGATCTTGCCGAGCACGGCGCCGGCATAGGGCTCCAGAAGCTTGTTGGCGACGCCGAGGCTCATGGCGCTGATCAGCGTGCCCCAGAGATTGCCGACCCCGCCGAAGACCACGACCATGAATGAGTCGATGATGTAGCTCTGGCCGAGATTGGGGCTGACATTGTCGATCTGCGAGAGCGCGACGCCGGCAAGGCCCGCAACGCCGGAGCCGAGCCCGAAGGTCAGCGCGTCGATCCGGCCGGTGCGGATGCCCATCGCCGAGGCCATGCGCCGGTTCTGCGTGACGGCGCGCATCTGCAGGCCCATCGGCGTCAGCTTGAGGATCGCCAGCAGCGCCAGGAAGACCAGGGCCGCGAAGACGATGATCCAGAGCCGGTTCCAGGTGATGGCGAGCCCGCCGAGCTCGAAGGCGCCGGACATGAAGGAGGGCGCACCGACCTCGCGGTTGGTCGGCCCGAAGGCGGTGCGCACCGCCTGCTGCAGGATCAGGCTGATGCCCCAGGTCGCGAGCAGCGTCTCCAGCGGCCGGCCATAGAGGAAGCGGATGACGCCGCGCTCGATCGCGATGCCGACGGCGCCGGCGACGATGAAAGCGGCCGGGATCGCGATCGCCAGCGACCAGTCGAACAGCCCCGGGAAGCGCGCCCGGATCACCTCCTGCACGATGAAGGTGGTGTAGGCGCCGAGCATGACCATCTCGCCATGGGCCATGTTGATCACGCCCATCACGCCGAAGGTGATCGCGAGGCCGATCGCGGCGAGCAGCAGCACCGAGCCGAGCGAAAGCCCGTACCAGAGGTTCTGCGCGGCCCGCCACAGAGCGAGCTTTCCCTCGATGTCGGAAATGGCGCGTGCCTGCGCTTCCTTGAGGCCCGGCGAGGCGTCGCCCGGCAAAGCGCGCAGCGTCGCCAGCGCCTCCTGGTCGCCGCGCTCGCGCAGAACGTCGACGGCAGCGATCCGGTCGAAGGGCGGCGCATCGGTCTTGACGATCAGGATCGCCGCCTGCGCCTCGCGCAGGGCCCGACGCGCCCGGTCATTGGTTTCCTTGGCGATGGCGGCTTCGAGGACCGGCAGCACCGAGATGTCGCGCGCCCGAAACACCGCCTCGGCGGCCGCGACACGCTTGCCCGGATCGGGATTGATCAGGCCAAGGCCGCCGAGCGCGCCCTGGATCACCCGCCTGACATTGTTGTTGAGCCTGACCGGGTTGACGCCGGCCGGCTGTGCGGTGAGCGCCTGCCCGGTCCGCGCGTCGAGGAAGCCGCCCTCCTTGGTCTTCACCGCGACCGCACCGCCGCCGGCAAGCAGCCGGCCATCAGCCAGTGCCTCGATGATCACCGCCGCATTCGGATGGGCGCTCTGGACGAGGATGTCGATCGCGCGTGCGGTGTCCGAGAAGCTGTCGGCGTTGAGGCGGGCGAAGGCGTCGTCGGCGCTTTGCGCGAGCGCGATGGCCGGCGCGAAGGCGAGCGTCATCGCGAGCGCAAGCACGCGCAGGAGGCTGGAAAGAATCCGCATGTCTCGCTTCGATTGGCTGGTCGGCTTGTCCAGCATGCCGCCGGCCGATCCGGCGGCATGCCCAGGCAATTCGAAGGGCGGCCGGGCGTTGATCGACCGTGCCGCCCTTCCCCCTCTTAACTCAGGCGCCGCCGCACTTGCCGGTCTTGACGTTGAAGTTGCCGCACTTCTTCTCGACCCAGTCGCCGACCAGATCCTTGGAGCCGTCGAGCTCCTTCGACCAGGCGTCGCCGGCGACGAGGCCGGTCTTAGAGACCACGTCGAACTGGCCGTCGCCCTTGATCTCGCCGATCAGCACCGGCTTGGTGATGTGGTGGTTCGGCAGCATCTTCGAGACGCCGCCGGTCAGGTTCGGCGCCTCGATGCCGGGCAGCGCGTCGATCACCTTGTCCGGATCGGTGGACTTGGCCTTCTCAACCGCCTTCACCCACATGTTGAAGCCGACGACATGGGCTTCCATCGGATCGTTGGTGACGGCCTTGTCGTTCTTCTTGTAGGCCTTCCATTGCTTGATGAAGGCCTCGTTCTCCGGCGTCTTGACCGACTGGAAGTAGTTCCAGGCGGCGAGATGCCCGACCAGCGGCTTGGTGTCGATGCCGGCGAGCTCTTCCTCGCCGACCGAGAAGGCCACGACCGGGATGTCGGTCGCCTTGATGCCCTGGTTGCCGAGCTCCTTGTAGAACGGCACGTTGGCGTCGCCGTTGATGGTCGAGACCACGGCGGTCTTCTTGCCGGCCGTGCCGAACTTCTTGATGTCGGAGACGATGGTCTGCCAGTCGGAATGGCCGAACGGCGTGTAGTTGATCAGGATGTCCTCCTTCTTCACGCCCTTGGCGAGAAGATAGGCCTCCAGGATCTTGTTGGTGGTGCGCGGATAGACGTAGTCGGTGCCGGCCAGCACCCAGCGCTCGACCTTCTCCTCCTTGGCGAGGTAGTCGACGGCCGGGATCGCCTGCTGGTTCGGGGCGGCGCCGGTATAGAAGACGTTGCGCTCGCTTTCCTCGCCCTCGTACTGGACGGGATAGAACAGGATCGAGTTGAGCTCCTTGAACACCGGGAGCACCGACTTGCGCGAGACCGAGGTCCAGCAGCCGAACACGGCCGCGACCTTGTCCTTGACGATCAGCTCACGCGCCTTCTCGGCGAAGAGCGGCCAGTTCGAGGCCGGGTCGACGACCACCGCCTCGAGCTTCTTGCCGAGCACGCCGCCCTTCTTGTTCTGCTCCTCGATGAGCATGAGCATGACGTCCTTCAGCGTCGTCTCCGAGATCGCCATCGTGCCGGAGAGCGAGTGCAGGATGCCGACCTTGATCGTCTCTTGCGCCGCCGCCGGCAGCAGCGAGGAGAGAACCGTGGCGCCTGCGAAGGCGGCGCCGATGACCGTGCGACGAGTGAGTTTCACTGCGATATCCCCTGAGGTCCCTGTTGACCGCGCCCTTGCAGGCGCCAGCTGCCGTTCCAGCTGGCGGAGAAGTTCGCAAACGACGTGCCAACCTGGCTTCCAGGCCATCGGGGCACCGCAACAAGGCGCGTTCAGGGCGGTTTCGAGAACGATTTCCTGCCGGGAGGGGCCGATCTCACGCAAGGATCATGCGCCGCAGCAGCAAGTGACCAGGCAATGGGCAGATCGACCGCCCACAAATTAGGCAATCGCATTCAACACCGAGCTAGTGCCTGATTTTATTGCAGCGGCACGGCCTGTGATCAGCTGAATCTTTGCCGTTTACGCAATGCTTGGAATCACCTTAGCCTCCTCCTTGTCGGTAACAACTGAAAGGAGGTGATCCAGTGTCTCATTGTCATCAACCGCTGTCGCGGGGACTGCGTGACCTGGTCTCGTCCCATGAGGGGTTCGGTTGCGCTTGAGTTTCCGTGACGCTTAGCCCTGTTACCGGGGCTGCGGTTCGGCAATGGAAGGGCTGCCCGCAAGGGCAGCCCTTCTCCGTTTCGGGCAGCAGTTCTGCACAGGCCGTTCTGGCGCCGCCCGCCGCGCCATGCCAGAACCTTCCCATGTCCTTTGCGCCCAGCCGCCGTTGACGAGGCCCCAGCCTTTGTCCCGTCCCGACGCCGACCTCTCCCGCGACGCCATCCTCGCCTTCATCGAGGAGGAGCGCGCCGCCGGCCGCGAGCCCGGCCGGCGCGACATCGCCAAGGCCTTCCAGCTCGACGGCGGCGGCAAGATCTGGCTGAAGCGCCTGCTGCGCGAGCTCGAGCTGGAGGAGAACGGCGGCTCGGGCCCGGTCAAGCCGCATGCCGCTCTGCCCGCCGTCCTGCTTTGCGAGATCAAGACGCGTGATCGCGAGGGCGATCTCATCGCCGCCCCGCTCGAATGGAACGAGGACGACCAGGGCGAGGCGCCGAAGATCCTGCTCGAGCGCCAGCGCGAATTCCGTCGCAAGCCGAAGACGCCGACCACTGCCGCCCCCGGCATCGGCGATCATGTCCTGCTCAAGCTGACGAAACTGCGCGGCGTCGAAGGCTATCAATGGTCCGGCCGCACCCTCAAGGTGATGGGCAAGGCCAAGGCGCAGGTGCTCGGCATCTTCCGCGCCCTCCCCGACGGCTCCGGCCGGCTCGTCCCGGTCGACAAGAAGGCGCAGGGCCGCGAGGCGATTGTTCCGAAGGGACAAACCGGCAATGCCGAGGACGGCGATCTCGTTTCGGTCTCCTTCGCCCGCGAAAGCCGTTTCGGCCCGCCGCAGGCCAGGGTGCGCGAACGGCTCGGCTCGCTGAAGTCCGAGCGCGCCGTCTCGCTGATCGCGATCCATGCCCACGGCATCCCGAACGAGTTCCAGCCGGCGACGATCGCCGAAGCGGAAGCCGCGAAGTCAGCTACCCTCGCAGGGCGGGAGGATTGGCGTGCCTTGCCGCTGATCACCATCGATCCGGCCGACGCCAAGGATCATGACGACGCGGTCCACGCCGCGCCGGATGACGATCCCGACAATCCCGGTGGCCACATCGTCACCGTCGCCATCGCCGACGTCGCCTCTTATGTTCGCCCCGGCTCGGCACTCGATCGCGAGGCGCTGGAGCGCGGCAACTCGGTCTATTTCCCCGATCGCGTCGTGCCGATGCTGCCCGAGCGCATCTCGAACGATCTTTGCTCCCTGCGCGGCGGCGAGGATCGGCCTGCGCTGGCTGTCCGCCTGATCCTCAAGGCCGACGGCAGCAAGAAGAGCCACTCCTTCCACCGCATCATGATGCGTTCGGCGGCCAAGCTCTCCTACCAGCAGGCGCAAGCGGCGATCGACGGCAAGCCGGACGACGTCGCCGCCCCGATCCGCGACAGCATCCTGATGCCGCTCTGGGCCGCCTACGGCTCCGCAGCCCGTGCCCGCGACGCCCGTCAGCCGCTCGATCTCGATCTGCCCGAGCGCAAGCTCGTCCTCGATCCCAATGGCAAGGTCACCCGCGTGATCGTGCCCGAACGGCTCGCCGCACACCGGCTGATCGAGGAGTTCATGATCCTCGCCAACGTCGCGGCGGCCGAGACGCTGGAGAAGGCGAAGAGCCCGCTGATCTATCGCTGCCATGACGAGCCCTCGCTCGAAAAGATGCGGGCGCTCGGCGAGGTTCTGGCCTCGATTGGCATCAAGCTGCCCAAGGACGCGGCGCTGCGGCCGGTGCTGTTCAACCGCATCCTCGCCATGATCAAGGGCTCGGAGAACGAGCTCTTGATGAACGAGGTCGTGCTGCGTACTCAGGCGCAGGCCGAATACGTCGCCGAGAATTACGGACATTTCGGCCTGAACCTGCGCCGCTACGCCCATTTCACCTCGCCGATCCGCCGCTATGCCGACCTGCTCGTGCACCGAGCCCTCGTCTCGGCGCTGAAGCTCGGCGATGACGGCCTGCCGAAGTCGGTGACGCTCAGCGAGCTGCGCGAGGTCGCGACGCGGATCTCGGCGGCCGAGCGGCGCGCCATGGCGGCCGAGCGCGAGACTACCGACCGGTTGATCGCGCATTTCCTCGCCGACCAGATCGGCGCGAGCTTCGACGGGCGCATTGCCGGCCTCAACCGCGCCGGCCTCTTCGTCAAGCTCGACGGTACCGGCGCCGACGGCTTCATCCCGGCCTCCACCCTCGGCGCCGACTACTATCGCCATGACGAGCGCGCCCACGCGTTGGTCGGCGATCGCACCGGCGAAAGCTGGCGTCTCGGCGACCGCGTCCACGTCAAACTGGTCGAGGCGGCGCCGGTCGCAGGAGCGCTGCGATTCGAGTTGCTCACAGAGGGCAGGCCCGCGACATCCGACCGCTCTGGCAAAAGGTCACGCCCTGATTTACCTATGGGGCGAAAGAAGGGCCGGCCCCCGCCTACACGATCAGGCCGCAGACGCTGATGCCCTGAACCACGAAGAACTCCATGTCCATACATTGTCACCAACCCAAGCCGGTCCAGGCTCGCGACTGGCGTCAGGCTATGCGTCGCGGCCTCTTCGGTCGCTGCCCGCATTGCGGCGAAGGCCGGCTCTTCCGCGCCTTCCTGAAGCCCGTCGATTCCTGCGAGGCCTGCGGCGAGACCTTGCACCACCAGCGTGCCGACGATCTGCCGCCCTATATCGTCATCACCATCGTCGGCCATGTCGTCGTCGGCGGCATCCTGCTGGCCGAGAAGTACGCCAACTGGTCGATCGCGCTGCACCTCTGGGTCTGGCTGCCATTGACCGTGCTGCTCAGCCTGGCGCTGATGCAGCCGGCCAAGGGCGCGGTCATCGGCCTGCAATGGGCGCTGCGCATGCACGGCTTCGGCGGCGCCATGCCCAAGCCGGAGCGCCAACCCGCGATGAAGGCCGTAGGCGGTCGATGAGCGACCACACCATCACCCTGACCCAGGCCGAGCGGGCGCGCACCACCGTCAACCTGCGCCCGCGCGACGCCGCGACCATGCTGATTCTCGACCATTCCGGGAAGAAGCCCAGGGTGCTGATGGGCAAGCGCCATGCCGGCCACAAGTTCATGCCGGGCAAATACGTCTTCCCGGGCGGACGCATCGAGGCCGGCGATCGCCGCATGGCCGCGACCGGCGCCCTCGCCGGCCCGTGCGAGCAGCGCCTGCTCGCCCGTTGCGTGCGCCCGAGCGCCCAACGCGGACGCGCCCTGGCGCTGGCCGCGATCCGCGAGACCTTCGAGGAGACCGGCCTGCTCTTCGGCAGTGCCGACTATGGCGCGCCCGAGAGCCCGCCCGAGGGGGTGTGGACCGAGTTTGCTGCCAGGGGCGTCTTTCCCGATCTCGGCGCCGTCACCTTCGTCGCCCGCGCCATCACCCCGCCGCGCCGGCCCAAGCGCTTCGATACCCGCTTCTTCGCCGTCGATGCCCGTGCGGTCGCCGGCAAGGTCGAAGGCGTGATCGGCCCCGATTCGGAACTCGTCGACCTCGTCTCCGTCACCTTCGACGAGGCGCGCGAGCTCGACCTGCCGACCATCACCAAGGTGATCATCGCTGAGGTCGAGGAGCGACTGAAGGCCGGATTCGCCCAGTATCTGCCGGTTCCGTTCTACTGGGAGAAGCGCGGCAGCTTCGTGCGCGAGCTGCTCTGACAACATCGGGCGGCGGAAAATCCCTAACTCCGCCCGATAATCCTTGACTTGCCGACGCCGATACGGCATTTCCCGCCCATCGGATTGCCGGGCTCGCCCGGCCGTTTTGTTTTTTGCGCGGGCCGACGGCGGCCCCATCTGTTCGAGGGCTCCGCCATGGCCAAGGCCGTGACCATCAAGATCAAGCTCATCTCGACCGCGGACACCGGGTACTTCTACGTGACCAAGAAGAACTCGCGCACCATGACCGAGAAGATGTCGAAGAAGAAGTACGACCCGGTCGCGCGCAAGCACGTCGAGTTCAAGGAAACCAAGATCAAGTGAGGCCTCTGGCCTAAGCTTCGATCTTCGTTGACGAAAGGCCGCCCTCGGGGCGGCCTTTTCGTTTGTGCTTCAGGTCGCCCGACACGGCATGGGGAGCGATGATCCGCTCAATTGCGAGGCTTCCCGGTAGCCATTTCGTAGCTGCAACAAAACCGGGGCTGAAACCCACTCTGTCTTCCCGGCGTACCTAATCCGGCTGGGTTTGCAGGGAGATTGACCATGCAGGCCAAGATTACCGGTCCTCTTGCAGGCTGCATCTTGCTGGCAGTCTGCAATACGACACCCATCGCTGCGCTTGCCGACGAAGTATGCGCCGGGCTGCGCGGCAAAGAACAATCCGATTGCTTGAGAATATCTGCGCGCATCCGCTCGCAGCTGCAATACAGCGCCATCAGCGCGGGTTCGGGCAACAGCGTCAGCGGCGGGTCGGGAGCCGCCGGCATCGGCGTTGGTGGCGGATCGGGCGGTAGTACCGGAGGCGGCTCGACCGGCGGCAGCGTTGGCAGCGGCGCGGCCGGCAGCGGAAGCTCTCCTGGCGCCGGAGCCGGCGCAGGCGGGATCGGCGCGGGCGCTGGAGTTGACGCCAGCGCCACCCGCGGCGGCATCGCCGCAACCGCCGGGCTGAGCGCCGACATCGGTGGCAACTCCAAGAGCGGCGGTAGCGGCTCGGCAGCCAATGGCGACGGAATCGGCGCCGGCGTTGGAGTCGGAGCCAATGTTGCCGGCGCCAACCTCGGAGCCGGCGTCGCCGCAGGCGCAAACGATGGCGGCGTCGGAGCCGGCGTTGGAGCCGCGGGCGATGTCGCCGGCGCCAATGTCGGCGCTGGCCTGGGTGCAGGCACCAGCAATGGCGGCGTCGGAGCAGCAGCCGGCGCAGGCGCCAGCGTCGGTGGCGCTGATATCGGCGCCGGTGCCGGCGCGGGCGTCAACAATGGTGGCGTCGGAGCCGGCGTTGGCACGGCGGCGAATGCCGGCGGCGTCAGTGCAGGCGCGGGCGTCGGTGCGGCCGCCAATAGCGGTGGCATCGGAGCCGGCCTGGGCGCTGGCGCCAATGTTGGTGGGGCGAGCGTCGGCGCCGGCGTCGGTGCGGGCCTTGGCGGCGGCGGTTTGGGCGCGGGCCTCGGCGCCAATGTCGGAGGAGTCGGCGTTGGCGCCGGTGTAGGCGCCGGCGGCGACGGCTCCTCGGGCGGCACCGCTGGTTCTTCCGGCAATTGAGACTTGTGGCGCTGCCTCCGCTGGTGGAGGCAGCGCCATCGGCTCGGCTTCGGTCCGCTCAGAACGCCGGCTTCGGCACGAACAGGCAGAACGGCCGCTGCGACGGCGCGATCACGGTGCCGGTCAGCATCCCGCCGCTGCGGCAGATGTGGAAGCGCCCGTCCTTCGAGACCCGCGTGTTCTGTTCCGCCACGAAATGCCCGTCATGGGTGAGATAGCCGCCGGGAACGATGCGCGGATCAGGCTCTTTCGCGTCGGCATCCAGGCCCATAGGCCAGCAATCGCGGTCGCTGCAACAATCGTAGGGGTACCAGCTATGCGCGTGAACAGGCCCTCCGCCCCACGACAACAGCGCGAGGCAGAGCGCCGATGCGATGAGACGCATGGGTCGCTCCTTGGCGAGGATGTCAGGCCAGCAGCTTCGCAGCCGAATAGCAGGGCATACGAATCGTCGTCAGTCTAGCATGAGACGACGATGGTTAATGCGACCTTACATCGCCGCCGGCGCTCAATCCTTGACCAGTAATTGGTGATATTTGCGCCTGACGACTTGAACGCAGCTGCTGCCTTCCGGTTCCGCGTGCCGTCGCTGGCGCCGGATGCTTCGATCTTCTACCCTGCTCGTGCGGCATCGATCTGCCGCCCCGTCTGCCGGAGCCCCTGTTGAGCAACCAAAATCCGCCCGAACCGCATCCGCGCCCCGGCGGGCTGATGCGCGGCTTTCTGCGCCTGATCGTCGAGGTCGACGAGTCGCGCCGCTGGACGCATCGCCTGCGAGCCGCCCTGCTGCTCCTGCTGCTGCTCGCCAGTTTCGGCCTGCTCGGCTACTGGGTGCCGGAATTGATCGAGCGCCACCTGCGTTGACGTGAACGCAGCCACCGGCGGAGGGGCGCCTAAAACGAGGTGGCCGGCCGACGACGGGGCTGAGGAGGCCAGGATCCCGCCATCGACCGGCCGAGCCCAGCGGTGACCCAGGAGATGCGGCGGAACCTGGGCTGCCGAGGGGCGTTCCGGACGGCTGCTTGGCAGCCGTTCTCTTGGAAATCACCCTACGTGGAAGCCCTTCCGAATCAATCGAATCTGATTGATTCACCAATCTTCATCGAAACTTAACCCTACTTGGAAACCTTACCAGCCCACCCCGGAGCCCTTTAGGCGGCGCTGGCGACGATGACGCGATTTCGGCCGGCTGCCTTGGCCCGGTAGACCGCCTCGTCAGCCCGCTTCATCATCTCCACCGGCCCGGCATCGCCCGCCCGCCGGCTGGCGACGCCGATCGACACCGTCACGGTGATCGATCTCTGTCCGCGCTGGATCTGAAAGGGCTCGCCCTCTACCCGTTCCCGGATGCGCTCGGCCACTGCTCGCGCCGCATCGAGCGCGGTGTCGGGCAGCACGACGACGATCTCCTCGCCGCCCATGCGCGCCACCAGGTCGATGCCGCGCGTGCAGGCACGGATCCGGTCGGCGAACTCGCGCAGCACCTCATCGCCGGCATCGTGGCCCCAGCTGTCGTTGACCACCTTGAAGCGGTCGACATCGAGCACCAGCAGCGAGAGCGCCCTCGCCCGCAGCGCCGACTCGTCGAACAGCACCGCAAGCCGGCTGTCGAGATAGCGGCGATTGTGCAGCCCGGTGAGCTGGTCCATCACCGCCATTTCCATCGAGGACTGCACGCTGTCGCGCAGCCGCTCGGCGAAACGCTTGCGGCGGACCAGGGTCCGCGCTCGCGCCAGCAACTCGTTGCGGTCGATCGGCCGGACCAGGAAGTCGTGCGCGCCGATCTCGAGCCCGCGCAGAACCCGGGCCCGGTCCTCAGCCTCGCCGAGCAGGAGCACCGACAGGTTGCGGGTCCGCTCGAGCGAGCGCAGCTGGCTGCACAGCCTCAGGCCGTCGTAATTCTGGAGATCGAGACTGACCAGCACGATCTCGAAATCGCCCTCGGCGGCGCGCGTGAGCGCGACCTGCGCATCGGTCTCGGTCTCGATCGAATGGAAGGCCGAAAGCGCCTGGACGAGGCGCTGGGCGATCAGGGGCCGATCCTCGATCAGGAGGACACGACCGTTGAGCCCGGTCTCAGCAGCCGCCGCAGCCAGCGGATCGGCGATGCCGAGCTGGCGCGAGGCAAGTGCGCGCTGACGCAATTCGTCGGTCACTGATTTCAATCGCACCAGGCTGCGCACGCGGGCGAACAGCGCGGTATCGTCGATCGGCTTGGTCAGGAAGTCGTCGGCGCCGGCATCGAGCCCCTTCAGCCGGTCGCTGGGCTGGTCGAGCGCCGTCACCATGACCACCGGGATATGGGCCGTGGTCGCGCTGTTCTTCAGCCGGCGGCAGACCTCGAAGCCGTTCATACCGGGCATCATCACGTCGAGCAGGACGATATCCGCTTCGCCACGCTCGCAGATCGCCAGCGCCTCGACCCCGTTCGTTGCGGTGACGACATCAAAATACTCGGCGCCCAGCTTGGCTTCGAGCAGCTTCACATTTGCGGGCGTATCGTCGACGACCAGGACCCGGGCTGACATGGTTCAGCGCTTCCCTTCAGGCCGTGCCGACATAGGCGCGAACAGTCTCGAGGAACTTGCCGACCGAGATCGGCTTCGAGATATAGGCCTCGCAGCCGCCCTCCCGGATCCGCTCCTCGTCGCCCTTCATCGCAAAGGCGGTGACTGCGATCACGGGGATCGACTTCAGCGCATCGTCCTCCTTGATCCATTTCGTCACCTCCAGCCCGGAGACCTCCGGCAGCTGGATGTCCATCAGGATCAGGTCGGGACGGTGCGTGCGCGCCAGCTCGATCGCCTCGATGCCGTCGGCCGTCTTGAGCGTCGCGTAGCCATGGGCCTCCAACAGGTCGTTGAAGAGCTTCATGTTGAGCTCGTTATCCTCGACGATCAGAACCGTCTTCTTCATCTATCCCCCAGTCCGTACAGCCCCGGTCATCCGCAGGATCGGATTCTCCAGGCCGTCGGCCGTGTTCAGTGCTAGGCTTAACATGGGAGCAGTTGACGAAACGCAAACCTGAAACCAGAATCGCCGGTCTTAAGAACGCCATGCCGCACCCGATCACCAGCGAGGAAGCCGAGACGCTCGCGCTCAAGGCGCTCGCCTTCCTGGCCTCCGAACCGGAGCGCCTGGAGCCGTTCCTGGCCGCGACCGGTCTCGGCCCCACTACCCTGCGCAGCGCAGCACAGGAGCCCGGCTTCCTGCTCGGCGTGCTCGACCATCTCTGCGCCAGCGATTCGCTGCTGCTCGAGTTTGCCGGAAACTTGAGCCTGAATCCCGAGATTGTCGGGCATGCGCGCGAAATCCTCGCCGGCCCACCCGAAGCCTACGAGCCGTGAGCGGAGAGGTCGGCATTGCCGTCTCTGCCCGGGCGCTCTGCCGCGACTGCCTGCAGGATCATGACGAAGCCCGCGCTCCGGTGCGGCGCTGCCCGGCCTGCGGCTCGCCGAGACTCTTGCGCCATGCCGAGCGCGACAGCCTGCACCTGGCCCATATCGACTGCGACGCCTTCTACGCCGCGATCGAAAAGCGCGACGATCCCTCGCTGCTCGACAAGCCGGTGATCGTCGGCGGCGGCAAGCGCGGCGTGGTCTCGACCTGCTGCTACATCGCCCGCATGTCGGGCGTGCGCTCGGCCATGCCGATGTTCAAGGCGCTGAAGGCCTGCCCCGAGGCAGTCGTGATCAAGCCGGACATGGCGAAATACGTCGCCGTCGGCCGCCAGGTCCGCAAGCTGATGCAGGAATTGACGCCATTGGTCGAGCCGCTCTCGATCGACGAGGCCTTCCTCGACCTCGGCGGCACCGAGCGGCTCCACCATGCCAGCCCGGCGCTGACCCTCGCCCGCTTCCAGCGCCGGATCGAGGACGAGATCGGCATCACCATCTCGGTCGGGCTGTCCTACGCCAAGTTCCTCGCCAAGGTCGCCTCCGACCTCGACAAGCCGCGCGGCTTTTCGATCATCGGCCAGGCCGAGGCCGTCGCCTTCCTCGCCCAGAAGCCCGTCGGCATGATCCCGGGCATCGGCCAGGCCGGCGCGGCCAAGCTCGCCCAATCGGGCTTTCGCACCATCGGTGACCTCGCCAAGGCCGAGATCGCGACGCTCTATCGCCTGGTCGGCAAGGACGGGCCGCGCCTCAGGAATCTCGCCCTCGGCATCGACCCGCGCAAGGTCACGGTCGAGCACGAGGCCAAGACCGTCTCATCCGAGACGACGCTCGACGTCGACCTCGCCCGCTTCGAGGAGCTGGAGCCGATCCTGTGGCGGCTCTGCGAGAGGACCTCGCGGCGACTGAAGGCGCAGGAACTGGCCGGGCGCACCGTCACCCTCAAGCTCAAGACCCACGATTTCCACATCATCACCCGCGCCGCCCGCCTGCCCGAGCCGAGCCAGCTCGCTGCCCGCCTCTTTTCCGCCGGGCGCGACCTGCTCACGCGCGAATGCACCGGGCCTCGCTACCGCCTGATCGGCATCGGCATGAGCGACTTCTTCGATCCGGCCGAGGCCGATCGCGGTGATCTCGCCGACCAGCAGACGCCAAAGCTGAAGGCGATGGAATCCGCCCTCGACAAGGTCCGCGCCAAGTTCGGCGATGCCGCGATCGAGAAGGGCCTGTCTTTGCGCGATACGCGGCGCAAGACGACGTCGAGTACGACTACTTCGAGCAGTCGCTCGCCGGAAGCAGATCCAGACGCGTGAGCGTGCCGCGCAGCGCGAACGAGCCGTAATCGAGCCGGATCGCGCCGGTGACGCCGTTCTCATAGAGCTCGAAGGAAACGGTGTAAGCCGGCGTGCTCTCGCCCGAACCGACCTTGAAATAGGAGATCGTCACCGGCCAGCGCGCGAGCTTCTCGAATTCCGGCTTGCGCAGCGGCGCTTCGGCGGCCGGCGTCGTGATCTTGCGGCCGATCACCGACAGCGTGTCGTAGACGTCCTTGCCGCTATTGGCGCCGTCATAGAGGCGGACATTGAAGGTGTTCTTGCCCTCGCGCGCCGCCTGGATCACCGCCTTCATCTGCTCGTTCGGGAACATCGCAGCGCTGGCCTCGCGATGCGTCTCGGCCTTGGGCGCGCGCAAGCTCACCTCGTAGCCGGCCTCGCCCTTCTTCGCCGTGCCGTCGACGACATCGGCCGGCGCACCGGCAGCCGAGCTCTCGGTCTTGAAGCGATAGCTCTTGGCATCGCCCTCCTCGAAGCTGGTGGTGCGCGCATCGATCACGCGCGGGCCGGCTTCGCTGGTCAGCTCGGTGACCTGGCGGAAGGAGAGCGCATAGCCGTCGCAGGCATCACCAGAGAAGTCGAAGGCGATGCGGCCGCGCGCCGTGGTGATGTCACGCGAGGGCTTGCCGTCGTCGAGCACGAGATCATAGACCGCCCGGTGCGGCACGAGCACGACGCGCTCCGCCGAAGCCGGGGTCTGCGCCCAGGCCCCCGTCGCCGCCATCACCGCCAGGCCTGCGATCCCGCCGCGATACGTCTTCATGCCGATCCTCGATTCGCGCTCTTAGCCGGGGCGAACTGCAGCCCTTCAAATCTAGGTGCATTGCGGCAATGGCGCAAACAAGGCGGGGCGACGCCGCGCCTTGTGGCGGTCACCCGCTCGTCGACCGAAGTGCAGCCCTGGCCGCAGTGAGCACCTCTTCCGAGAGCTCCTCGTCCTCGACCATGCGGGACAAGACCAGCGCACCGATGAGCGTCGCGTAGCTCGCGAGGGCATTCGCCCGCCGCTCCTCGTCGCTCCTCCCCGGCATGGCGGATGACAAACTCGCGATCGCCGCGCGCGCCCCCTGCGTCGCAGCCTGACGTGAGGCTTCGCCTTGGCGCGCAATGTCGCAACCCAGCGCCGCCACCGGGCAGCCATGACCGGGGTCGTCGCGGTGCAGCGGCGAGAGATAACGGCTGGCAATCGCCTGCAGCGGCGCCTCCGGCTCCGCCGCCTTGGCCTCCTCCAGCCACTGATTGGCGTTGCCGAAGGCGCGTCCGAGCGCCTGGGCGGCGAGGTCGTCCTTCGACGAGAAGTGCCCATAGAAGCCGCCATGGGTCAGGCCGACCGCCTTCATCACATCGGCGACGCCGACCCCGTCGAAGCCGCGCTCGCGAAACAGGGTCGCTGCCGTGTCGAGAATGCGCTCGCGGTTCTCCGCCATCTGTTCGCGGCTCACCCGCATCGATCCGCTCCTTCGAAAATCGGCAGTTCAACCTCTTGACTCTTTATATGATGTTGATCATGTAAATTCAATCATGATGATCATCATGAAAAAATCGACAGCGAAATCGAACAGGAGTTGGACATGGCTACGCAGCAGCTCGGCACCGCCCTCATCACCGGCGCATCCACCGGGATCGGCGCCGTCTACGCCGACCGACTGGCCCGCCGTGGCTATGATCTCGTCCTCGTCGCCCGTGACGAGGCCCGCCTTGCCGCGCTGGCGGAGCGCCTTCGTGCAGAGACCGGCCGCAAGGTCGAATGGTTCAAGGCCGACCTGACGGCGAAGGCGGAACTCGCTCAGGTCGAGCAGCGTCTGCGCGACGACCAGAGCCTGACCCTGCTGGTCAACAATGCCGGCATGTCCGTCTCCGGCACCCTGGTCGAAGGCGATATCGAGCGCTTCCAGACCATGCTCGAGCTCAACGTCATCGCCCCGACGCGTCTGGCCGCAGCGGCAGCTCGCAACTTCGTGACCCGCAATACCGGGGCGATCGTCAACATCGCCTCGGTGCTGGCCCTGGCGCCGGAGCTGTTCAACGGCAGCTATAGCGGCACCAAGGCCTATGTGCTGAACCTCAGCATCTCCTTGCAGAAGGAGCTCGAGGCGGCCGGCGTCCGCGTCCAGGCCGTATTGCCGGGCGCCACCCGCACCGAGATCTGGGCCCGGGCCGGCGTCAACGTCGACGGCTTCCCGCCCGAAATGATCATGGAGGTCGACGACATGGTCGATGCGGCGCTCGCCGGCTTCGACCAGGGCGAGTTCATCACCATTCCCTCGCTGCCGGACGCGGCCGATTTCGAGCGCTATACGGCGGCGCGGCTGGCGCTCGGCCCCAATCTCTCGCGCAACACACCGGCCGAGCGTTATCTGGCGAAACGTTCCGACGCCGCCTGACCTGTCCTGCCCGGCAGGCGCATCGGCCAAGTCGCACCGCGCTTGCGAGCTTGCCTGCCATCGGCGATGAAAGGCTCCTGTCCAGCGCAGGCCGGGAGCCTCTCATCATGAACGCCATCGACACCAAGCTCGCCGCCCTCGGCATCACCCTGCCCGCCCCGGCCGCGCCGGTCGCGAACTACGTGCCCTATGTCATCACCGGCAATCTCTTGATCATTTCCGGCCAGCTCTGCTTCGGCCTCGACGGCAAGCTCGCCGACGCGCACAAGGGCAAGCTCGGCGCCGAGATCTTCAACGAGGCCGGGCTCGAGGCTGCCAAGCTCTGCGCCATCAACCTCCTCGCCCAGGCCAAGGCCGCGCTCGGCGGCGATCTCGGCCGGATCAAGCGCTGCGTGCGCCTCGGCGGCTTCATCAACGCCACTCCGCATTTCGCCGCTCTGCCGGCGATCATGAACGGCGCCTCCGACTTCATGGTCGAGGTGCTCGGCGATGCCGGCCGCCATGCCCGTTCGACCGTCGGCGTCGCCAACCTGCCGGCCGACGCCGCCGTCGAGGTCGAAGCCATGTTCGAGATCGCCTGATGGCCGCTGAAGCCTGGCTTACCGCCCGCCCGATCGCGCATCGTGGCTTGCACGATGCCGCCGGCGGCGTGATCGAGAACTCGCTCTCGGCTGCCGCGGGCGCGATCGCCGGCAACTTCGCGATCGAATGCGACGTCCAGCTCAGTGCGGATGAAGACGCCATCGTCTTCCATGACTTCGTCCTCGACCGGCTCACCGCCGAGAGCGGCCGCGTCGATGGCCGCAAGGCAGTCGAACTGGCCCAGATCGGACTGAAGGGCGCCAGCGACCGCATCCCGACGCTGACCGGCTTCCTCGACGCCATCGGCGGCAAGACGCCGCTGGTGATCGAGGTCAAGAGCCGCTTCGACGGCGATCTGCGGCTGGCGAAGCGGACCGCGCAGATCCTCGCCGGCCACAAGGGCCAGCCGATCGTGCTGAAATCCTTCGATCCGGTGATCGTCGCGGCCTTGCGCGAGATCGCCCCGGATTTCGCCCGCGGCATCGTCGCGATGAACGAGTATGCCTACGCCGACTACGACCATCTCTCCGCCGGCCAGAAGCACGCGCTCGCCAACCTCCTGCATTTCGAGGAGAGCCGGCCAGATTTCATCTCCTGGAAGGTCGCCGACCTGCCGAGCGCCGCGCCCTTCCTCTGCCGCAAGGCGCTGGGGCTGCCGCTGATGAGCTGGACGGTGCGCACGCCGGAGGACCGCGCCCGCGCCGCCGCACATGCCGACCAGATGGTCTTCGAGGGCTTCCTGCCTTGAGCGAAACCGGCATACGCGACACTCTCAGGGTCCGCGTTGCCACCTCGCTGAAAAGCGTCCCGGCCGCGGCCTGGGACGCCTGCGCCAATCCAGGCGCCGGCCGGCCGCTTGAATCGATACCCGAGCAAGCGGATTCAATCTCTCAAGCAGACCCGGACAACCCCTTCGTTTCGCACGCTTTTCTGCGCGCTCTGGAAGAGAGCGGCTGCGTCGGCGGCCGCACCGGCTGGTCGCCGGCCTATCTCCTGGTCGAGGATGCGGATGATCGCCTGATCGCCGCCACGCCGTCCTTCGTGAAGGGCCACAGCCAGGGCGAATACGTCTTCGATCATAGCTGGGCCGAGGCCTATATGCGCGCCGGCGGCCGCTACTATCCGAAGATCCAGGTCGCAGCTCCGTTCACGCCCGCGACCGGCCCGCGCCTACTCGTTGCAGACGGACCGCATGCAGCCGAGGCGCGCGAGGCCCTGATCGCCGGGCTGGAGGCGCTGCGCGAGCAGGTCCGCGGCTCGTCCGTGCACGTCACCTTCGCGCAGGACAGGGACATGGCGGCGCTGCTCGAGGCAGGGTTCCTCGAACGCCACGACATCCAGTTCCATTGGCGCAACGAAGGCTTCGGCAGCTATGACGACTTCCTCGCCACGCTCGCCTCGCGCAAGCGCAAGGCGCTGAAACGCGAGCGCCGCGAAGCGCTCTCAGCCGGCATCGAGGTCGCGGTGCTCTCCGGCTCGGACCTCACCGAGAGCGTCTGGGACGATTTCCACTCGTTCTACGAGGACACCGGCTCGCGCAAATGGGGCCGGCCCTATCTCAACCGCCGCTTCTTCTCCGAGATCGGGCAGCGCATGGGCGAACGCGTCGTGCTGGTGCTCGCCCGCCGCGCCGGCCGCAACATTGCCGGCGCGATCAACTTCCGCGGCGGCAATACACTCTACGGCCGCAACTGGGGCTGTATCGAGGACCACCCCTTCCTGCATTTCGAGCTCTGCTATCACCAGGCCATCGACTATGCGATCGCGCATGGGCTCATCCGCGTCGAGGCCGGCGCCCAGGGCGAGCACAAGCTCGCCCGCGGCTACCGCCCGGTGATCACCCGCTCGGCCCATCTCCTCGCCGATCCCGGCCTTGCCCGCGCCGTCGCCGCCTATCTGCCCGGCGAGCGGCGCGAGATCGGCTCTGCAGTGGCTGCGCTTGCGCAGGAGAGCCCCTTCCGCAAGGCTGGCGACAGCTGACTCCCCTGGCCACCAACGACCGGAACCTGCGCGATGACCGCCTATGATCCCAGCAACATCTTCGCCAAGATCCTGCGCGGCGAACTGCCAGCCCATCGCGTCTACGAGGACGATCGGGCGCTGGCCTTCCTCGACATCATGCCGCGTGCGACCGGCCATACGCTGGTCATCCCGAAGAACCCGGCCCGCAACATCCTCGACATCGATGCGGACGATCTCGGCTATGTCGCGGGAATCGCCCAGCGCATCGCCCGCGCGGGGATGAAGGCCTTCGCCGCCGACGGCATCACCGTGCAACAGTTCAACGAAAGCGCCGGCGGTCAGGTCGTCTTCCACCTGCACGTCCATGTCATCCCGCGCCATGAGGGCGTCGCGCTGCGCCCGCCCGCCACCTACAAGGCGAGCCAGGACGAGCTTTCGGCCTCGGCAGAAAAAATTCGCGACGCGCTGAAAAATATTTGAGGAGCATGTCACGCCGGCGCTGGCCGCCTCGTCCTGTCTTCATCACCACCTGATGGAGATGACGATGACCCAGCGCCTCAATGGCTTCCAGACCGCCCCCGACGCCTACAAGGCCATGCTCGGCCTGCAGGACTACGTGAACCAGTCGAAGCTGGAGCACAGCCTGCTCGAGCTGGTGAAGATCCGGGCGTCGCAGATCAACCGCTGCGCCTATTGCCTGCACATGCACATCGCCGACGCGCGCAAGGCCGGCGAGAGCGAGATCCGCATTGCCCTGCTCAGCGCCTGGGAGGAGTCCGAGCTCTTCACCCCGCGCGAGCGCGCCGTCCTGCGCTGGACCGAAGAGCTGACACGGCTCGTCGACCGTAGCCCGAGCGACGAGGCCTTCGCCGAACTGCGCGAGCATTTCGACGAGAAGGATTGCGTCGACCTCTCGGTCGCGATCGGCATGATCAATCTCTGGAACCGGATCAATTGCGGCTTCCGCACGCTGCATCCGAATGATCGTCGCCGCGAGAAGGCCGCGGCCTGAGTTCAACCTCGTTGCCAGCTGCCCGGCGCCAGCGTGCCGGGCCTGACCGCCCAGCACGAAAGCCCCATCATGAGCAAGCGCCTCAATCCCTACGTCACCGCCCCCGACACCATGAAGCCGATGATCGCGCTCGAAGCCTCGATCAAGGAAAGCGGACTCGAGCACAGCCTGATCCATCTGGTGAAGATGCGGGCCTCGCAGATCAATGGCTGCGCCTATTGCCTGCACATGCACTCTGCCGATGCGATCAAGGAGGGCGAGAGCCCGGCCCGCCTGTTCCTGCTCGACGCCTGGCACGAGTCGGCGCTCTATACCCCGCGCGAGCGCGCCGCCCTCGCCTGGACCGATGCGCTGACCTTGATCTCGCAGACCCATGCGCCGGACGAGGCCTATGAGGAGGTGCTGCGCCATTTCAGCCCGGAGGAAACCGTGAAGCTCACTCTGCTGATCGGCGCGATCAACACCTGGAACCGCATCGCCATCGGCTTCCGCTCGGCCCATCCCCACGACCGGCCGGCCAAGGCCGACGCGACGGCCGCCTGAGGCAACCACCATGACCGCCCCGGACGACATCTTCGAGACGCATCGCCGTTTCCTGACCCGCCTCGCCTATCGCATGCTCGGCTCGGTCAGCGATGCCGAAGACATCGTCCAGGAGGCCTGGCTGCGCTGGCGCGACGTCCCGCAGGGCGAGGTCGAGGCGCCGCGCGCCTATCTCGCCCGCACCGTCACGCGTCTCTGTCTCGACCAGATGAAATCCGCCCGCAGCAAGCGCGAATTCTATGTCGGCGCCTGGCTGCCGGAGCCTCTGGTCGAGGAGATCGGCGCCGGGGAATCCGATGTCGACACCCAGCTCGACGCCCCGATCGCGCTGATGCTGGCGCTCGAACGGCTCACGCCGCTCGAGCGCGCCGCCTTCCTGCTGCACGACGTCTTCGAGCTGGACTTCGCCGAGATCGCCCGCACCATCGATCGTAGCGAGAGCGCCTGCCGCCAGCTCGCCAAGCGCGCCCGCGAGCATGTCCGCATCGACATGCCGCCGCGCAACAAGGTCGACCCGGCCGAGGCGAAGCGCTTCGTCGAGGCCTTCTTCAAGGCCTCCCACAACGCCGACACCAGTGACCTGCAGGCCCTGCTGGCGCAGGATGTCGCCTTCCACAGCGACGGCGGCGGCAAGGTGCTCGCGGTCGCGAACGTGCTCCACGGTATCGACCGTGTCCTGCGCTTCTTCGCCGGCATCGCCCGCAAGGTCATCAGCCAGCAGAAATCGACCACTGTTTACAAGCCGGTGCTGATCAACGGCATGCCCGGCTATCTCAGCCTCGAACGCGGCGAGACCCTGCAGGCCACCGCCCTCGACATCCGCGACGGACTCGTCCACGCGATCTATGTCGTGCGCAATCCCGACAAGCTCCGCCATATCTCGCTGGCTACGGAGTAACCGCCGCCAGCCCATTCCTCGTCGCACCACTGATGCGATTATGGCTCAAATGTGGGCAAAGGCAGCCTCGCTAGCTGATTTGTATCCGCATAGGAGCCTTGCGCCATGAATTTTGATATTTCCCAAGTGAAGCACTCGAAGGAAAAGCTCTACGGCAGCATCATGCTCGCCGTCGGCACCCTGATCTGGGCGCTGGTGATCGGTTTCATCGTGCTCAGCCTGCTCCGTGGCCAGCTTTACGCCGCGATGCTCGCTTTGATCTACTTTTTCACCTTCTGGCTGGTTTCGTACTGGGCGCGTGCCCTCACCCGCGCTTACATGGTCGGCCATTTCGTCATGGTCGGCCCCGACCAGTTCCCGCACATTCATCGCATGGTCGAGGACGGCGCCCGCGCGCTCGGCTTGCGCGAGATCCCGCAGACCTTCGTCTACAACTCAAGCGGCGTGCTGAATGCGATGGCGCTGCGCCTTGTCGGCCGCCAGCGCTATATCTGGCTGACCTCGGCCCTGCTCGACGCCGACAATGACGAGCAGATCCGCTTCGTCATCGGCCATGAGCTCGGCCACCATGTCGCCGGCCATCTCGACGAGCCCTGGAGCTATCTGCGCTTCCCCGGCCACATCGTCCCGTTCCTCGGCGCCGCCTATTCCCGCGGCCGCGAGCTGACCTGCGACCGCATCGGCGCCTTCGTCGCCCGCGATCTCCAGGCCGCCCGCACCGGCCTGCAGATGCTGGCCTGTGGCAGCGCCAGGCTGAACGCCCAGATGAACCCCGACGCCTTCCAGAGCCAGGAGCAGATGGTCCCCGGCATCGCCGGCTTCTTCCTGAAGATCGTCTCGCACTATCCGCGCCACACCCGCCGCGTCGAGGCGGTGACGCAGTGGTATCGCTCGCAGCAGGGCGCAGGCGCTGCGGTCCAGCCGGGCTTACGCCCCCGCCTCGCCTGAGCGAACGGCGGCTGACAAAAAAGAACCCGGCGCGAAGAGCTCGCGCCGGGTTTTTCATGTGACCGGATTGGACCTGCACGCTGTCAGGAAAACCGCTGCCGAACTTTCCTCGTTCACCAGCCGCGGCTGCTGCCGAAGGGTGGCATCGTCCACTGCATCACCGGCTTGAACCCTTTGGCGATCCCCGCCTTGATCGTGCGCGCCTCGCTGTTGATCAGCAGCGCGAAGGTCAGCGTTTCCGCCGGTGTCCACACCGCCTTCTTCGCGTAGTTCAGGCAGTCGAAGCTGAGGCAGGCCCCGCCGGCCAGAAGCACGTTCGCCACGGCGGAGGCGCAGTTCTGGATGGTCATGTTGTAGGTCAGGTCCTTCTTCATCTCCCGGTATTGCGCACGCATGCGGTTCTCGTCGAGGCAGTCGATGACGACCGCCTTGTCCGGCTGTCGCCCTTCTGCGTGCACATCGTGAGCAAAGTTCGGCGTTGCCGCGCCGAACCATTCGGCCGGTTTCAGCGGCTTGGCGCCGGGATTGCCCTTGTCGCCCTGGCCGCGCGGCCACCAGCTGACATATTCGGCCTTGCCGCCCCCCGCCCCGAACGAGATGTCGAGGGACGCGTGGCCGACATTCGGCAGCTTCGGATACCAGCAATAGACCTTGTTCATAGGCACCTCGAAATGGACGAAGGACGCTGCTCATCCCGGAGATGCCCCGGCACGGCTCCCTCGCAGATTGGCTTCGCTCAACGGGGCTGGAGCGGATCAGGTCGAACCCGCCCGCTCGGCAGCCCGTCTCTCCTTGAAAAAACCAGGACCGCCTTGCGATTCGGCTCACGACGCGCGGGGCCCCTCCGGGCTGCTTGTTGTGATCTGGCCGGCTTTCGCGCCCAGGTTGTCAGACCAGCCACCAGGCGCCGCCGATCAGCACCACCTCACCCAGGATCACCGCCAGCATCACCTTGCTCCGATAGAAGAGCACCACCGTGACGGCGACGGCCAGCGCCGCCAGCCGGATCGCCAGCGGCACGCCGGCGAGCGCTCCTGGGGCCGCCAGCACCAGCTTGGCGACAACGCCGGCCAGCAATGAGGTCGCAACCAGTCTCACCCATTCGAGCCAGGGTGACCGCTCGTCGAGACGCCGCGCGAAGGCGACCGCGAGCCAGCGCCAGATCTCGGTCGGCAGCACAGCAAACAGCACGAGCGCAAGATAGGGCCACCATGGCCCGTCGAGAAAGACGATCGGCTGCGTCATTCGCCCGCCTTCGGCGTCTTGCGCCGGCGCTGCACGAGGAAGGCGATACTGCCGCCGACGACACCGCTCGCGATCAGGTCGAAGCCGCCACCGATCGCCCAGCCTGCCGCCGGCGCGAGGGCAAGGCCAAGCCCGATCGCGACCATGTCGCCAAGGCCGCGGATCCCCGCGATCATCGAAGACAGGAAGAAGATCGGCGTCAGACAGAGCAGCCCGGCGGCGACCGGGGCCGGCACGATGCCCGCGAGGTAGAAGCCCGCATAGGTGCAGAGCGAGCTGACGACGATCAGCGCATTGGCAAAGCCGAAGAAATAGCCGACCCGCTGCTCGGGTGGGATATGCGGCAGCCGCCGGAGCGCCTCGACCCAGGCGGTAACGGCGACGAAATGGGCGATCAGCATCTGCTGGGCCACGCTTTGCCCCGGCCGGCGCAGCAGCGGCAGCAGCGCCACGGTCATCGGCAGGAACCGCAGCGAGGCGAAGCCAATGGCGAGCGCGATCGCGCTCCAGGCCGCGCCAGCGGCGATCGAGGCGAAGAACAGCACCTGCGAGGGACCGGCCCAGACCAGGATCGTCGAGAGGACCGCGGCCTCGACCGGATAGCCGACATCGCGCGCCAGCGTGCCGACCCCCATCAGGGACAATCCGACCACCCAGGCCGGCAGCATCACGGCGTCGCGAAAGCCGCGCGCCCATGGCCGCAGCCATTGATTGCCCGTTGTTTCGGTCACGGCGCCATCGCTCTGCGACATCCGGTGGCTGCCAGCGCAATCCCGGGCGGGACAGCTCTGCCGCGGCTGAAGTGCGGGTGGCGTGAAGATCGAACCATCGAACCGAGCGATAGGAAAAAAGGCCCGCAGCGGCTGCGGGCCCTTTCGTTTAAGCGCATTACGGTTGCCGCATGACAGCCATCAGGCTGCGCGCCCGCCCTGCGTTCGGCGCAAGGCGGATCAGAGGCTCTTCATCGCGAGCCCGATCAGCTCCTGGAAGAAGTCGATCGCTTCCTTCGGCACGCCGCCGACGGCGCGATAGCCGAGATACAGGAGATAGAGAAAGGCCGGAACCAGGATCCAGCCCAGCACTTCCTCGAAGACGATGCGCCGACGCCGCCGGCGCGCCCGCTTCTCGAACCAGCCGAGCTTCTCCTTCGGCGCTGGAGCGGCCGCCTGCGCAGCGACCTCTCCCTCCTGCGCCCAGACGCTTTCTGACTTGCGCTTGAAAAACACCGGATCAGGCCTTGGTCAGCGGAACCTTCGGGACGGTACGGACGCTGCGCGCCTTGGGCGCCTCGACCGGGGCATCCGGCTTCGGGCCGCGCTTGGAGCTGCCGGACGTGGCCACCTTGGCCTTGCCCGGCGTCTTGGCGCGCGGCTTGCGCTTGCGCTTCTCCGCAGCAGTGGCGACGTCCTTCTCCGGCTTCGGCTTGACCGGCCCGTCGGGAAATTCGAGACCGAGCACCTTGATGCCGGTTTCGGACTGGATCACCACGACCTTGACCGCGCCGCCATTCTTCAGCCGGCCGAACAGCACCTCGTCGGCCAGCGGCGTCTTGATCGTCTGCTGGATCAGGCGGGCCATCGGCCTTGCGCCCATCGCCTCGTCATAGCCGTTCTCGACCAGCCATTCGCGCGCCTCGTCCGAGAGCTCGATGGTGACGTTGCGGTCGGCGAGCTGCGCCTCGAGCTGCAGCACGAACTTGTCGACGACGCGGGCCACGACCGTCTTCGGCAGGTGGCCGAACGAGATCGTCGCGTCGAGCCGGTTGCGGAACTCCGGCGCGAACAGCTTGTTGATCGCCTCGGTGTCGTCGCCCTCGCGCTTCTGGCGGGTGAAGCCATAGGCGTTCTTGGCCATGTCGGCAGCGCCGGCATTCGTGGTCATGATCAGGATGACGTTCCTGAAATCGACCTGCTTGCCGTTGTTGTCGGTCAGCTTGCCGTGGTCCATCACCTGCAGGAGGATGTTGAACAGGTCGGGATGGGCCTTCTCGATCTCGTCGAGCAGCAGCACGCAATGCGGATGCTGGTCGATCTGGTCGGTCAAAAGCCCGCCCTGATCGAAGCCGACATAGCCCGGAGGCGCACCGATCAGCCGCGAGACGGTGTGACGTTCCATGTATTCCGACATGTCGAAGCGCACGAGCTCGACGCCGAGCGAGGAGGCAAGCTGGCGGGCGACCTCGGTCTTGCCGACGCCGGTCGGGCCGGCGAAGAGGTAGCAGCCGATCGGCTTCTCGCCGTCGCGCAGGCCGGCGCGGGCGAGCTTGATCGAGGAGGACAACGCCTCGATCGCCTTCTCCTGGCCATAGACGGTGCGCTTCAGCGTGGTCTCGAGATTGCGCAGTACCTCGGCATCGTCCTTGGAGACGGTCTTGGCCGGGATGCGCGCCATGGTCGCGACCGCCGCCTCGATCTCCTTGACGCCGATCGTCTTCTTGCGCTTGGCCTCGGTCACCAGCATCTGCGAGGCACCGGTCTCGTCGATCACGTCGATCGCCTTGTCCGGCAGCTTGCGGTCATGGATGTAGCGCGCCGACAGCTCCACCGCCGCCTTGATGGCGTCGTTGGTGTAGCGCAGCTTGTGGAACTCCTCGAAATAGGGCTTCAGCCCCTTCAGGATCTCGATCGTGTCCGGGACCGACGGCTCGTTGACGTCGATCTTCTGGAAACGCCGGACCAGCGCCCGGTCCTTCTCGAAATACTGGCGGTATTCCTTGTAGGTGGTCGAGCCGATGCAGCGCAGCGTGCCCGAGGCCAGCGCCGGCTTCAGCAGGTTCGAGGCGTCCATCGCGCCGCCCGAGGTCGCACCGGCGCCGATCACCGTGTGGATCTCGTCGATGAACATGATCGCCTTCGGGTGCTGCTCGATCTCCTTCATCACCTGCTTGAGGCGTTCCTCGAAATCGCCGCGATAGCGCGTGCCGGCGAGCAGCGTGCCCATGTCGAGCGAGAAGACGGTCGCGTCCTCCAACACCTCCGGCACCTCGCCGCGCACGATCTTGAGCGCCAGGCCCTCGGCGATCGCGGTCTTGCCGACGCCGGGGTCGCCGACCAGCAGCGGGTTGTTCTTCTGCCGGCGGCAGAGAATCTGGATGGTGCGCTGCACCTCCGCCTCGCGGCCGATCAGCGGGTCGATGCGCCCGTCCCTCGCCTTGCGGTTGAGGTTGACGCAGTAAGCGTCGAGCGCGCTTTCCTTTTTCTTCTTGTCCTTTTCGCCGTCCTGGGCCTGCTCGCTGCGCTGTTCGCGCTGCTCCGGCTCCTCCTCGGCGCCGCGCACGGGCCGGCTCTCGCTCGCGCCGGGGCGCTTGGCGATGCCGTGGCTGATGTAGTTGACCGCGTCGTAGCGGGTCATGTCCTGCTCCTGCAGGAAGTAGGCGGCGTGGCTCTCGCGCTCGGCGAACATCGCCACGAGCACGTTCGCCCCGGTCACCTCCTCACGGCCGGACGACTGGACATGGATCACCGCGCGCTGGATCACGCGCTGGAAGCCGGCGGTCGGCTTGGAATCGTCACGTCCGTCGGTGACCAGGTTGGTCAGTTCGGCGTCGATATAGTCGACGAGGTTGCGACGCAGCGTGTCGAGATCGACACTGCAGGCGCGCATCACCGCGGCGGCGTCCTGGTCGTCGACCAGCGCCAGCAGCAGGTGCTCCAGGGTCGCATATTCATGGTGGCGTTCATTGGCGAGCGCGAGGGCCCGGTGAAGCGCCTGTTCGAGGCTGCGCGAGAAGCTCGGCAAGGTCAGCGCTCCCAATCCAGTTTCGAGAGGATGATGTTCAAAGCTACTTTTTCTCCATCACGCATTGCAGCGGATGCATGTGCTTGCGGGCGAGGTCCATCACCAGGGTGACCTTGGTCTCCGCGACCTCGTAGGTGAAGACGCCGCATTCGCCGACGCCGTTCTGGTGGACGTGCATCATGATGCGCGTCGCCTCGGCCCGGTCCTTGTTGAAGAACCGCTCCAGAACGTGCACCACGAACTCCATCGGCGTGTAGTCGTCATTGAGGATCAGCACGCGATAGAGATTGGGCTTGCGCGTCCGGGTCCGGGTCAGGACGGCAGTCCCGGTACCGGATCGATCGCTGTCGGTCGGGCCGGACGGCGCCCGCGGCTTCGACGCCAGACGCGGCGCAAAACCGGACGCGTTCCCGCTCGGCGCAGTGCCGGCTGGCAGGTCCTGATCGATCGGCGTCGTGGTTGCTTGGCTCAAGGTGTCCGTCCCGAAGGCTGACATCAAGATAGTGCTTCGCTCTCGAATTTACAGACGTCTCCCCAGCTTCGCCAGCCCGTTCCGGCGGCAGGCCACAGCCAAGAGACCTTTTTGAAGCGGACAAAGTAAAAGCCCGGCTGGAATAGCCGGGCTTCCCAGAGCTTTGCCGAGCTGCGGTTGTCCTCAGGTCCGCCAATGCAGCCGTTCGGGGGTAAGCACATTGGTGAAAGCGGCTCCCTCGCGCCGAGCCGTGGCATAGTCGCGCTTCAGGCGGAAATACCATTGCGCCAGCCGGTCGGCCTGCCCCAGCAGCAGCATGGTCGGCTTGCGCTCGAGCCCCTGCTGCGCGAGTTCGAGAATGCGCTGGTCCTGGCGCAGGAAGGCTCGCGCCGCCATTCTGATCAGCGGCGAAAGCGGCATCAGCTGCGGCAGGTCCGACAGCAGCACATTGGTGAGCAGCGTCCGGCGCGCATCGATCGGCGTGGCGAAGGTCGCGTTGACAATCGAGCGCTCGCCCATGCGGATCCGCTCGATGCGCTGGCCCGGCAGCAGGAAGTCGACCTCGGTCTGTGGTCGCCCGAGCAGCCGGTAGCCGCGCGAGTTCGCCGCCGCCTTGTGCGCCTTCATCCGGAAACCGAAGGGCAGCGGCTCGAAATCCTTGATCTTCTCCTGCGCCGTCGCAGTCGGCCGCCACCACCAGGAATTATGGACATAGCCGACATGGCCGGGATCGATCAGGCTGAGTACGCTGAGATCGTAGGAGGCCTCGACCAGAACCGAGACGGCAACCCGGCAGCGCGTCTTGCCTGTAAGCGCCAGCGCAGGCACCGGCGGTGCATGGTCCGGTCGCGCGCCCAGATAGAGCCAGATGATGCCGTCGCTCTCGCGGATCGGGAAATCGCCGACCTTGACCTGACCGGGATCGGTGACGTCGCCATCGACCAGCGTCGGCATCGCCCGGCAACGGCCATCTGCTCCGAATCGCCAGCCATGGAAGGGACAGGTGATCGCGACACCATCGAACTGGCCCTGCGACAGCGGTGCGCCGCGATGAGGGCAGCGGTCGCGCAGGGCGAAGAGCTCGCCGAGCTTCGTGCGGCCGATGACGATCTGCTCGCTGAGGACGGTGACGCTCGCCATCGCGCCCGTCGCCAGGCTGCCGGCGCTCCTGACGCAATACCAGGCCTCCCGTGGCGGCTCGCGAAATTCGCTGGCCGGCGGCGCCTCGATGGCGGTCGATGCATCCACGGCAATCGTCGAACTGCTCATTGCGGCTCCTGGCTCACCTAACCGCCATCCGATGAATGGCGACGGGCGCAGGCAGCCGCCCGCCAGTTGCAACAGCATTGCCGCGACGCGCATCGCGGAAGCACAGCGTGCAAACGCAAAGAAGCCCGGCCGAGGCCGGGCTTCTTGAAATCGTCTGGGAATCAGCTGCGGCTGAGCGAGGTCAGCCGCTTGCCGAAATCACTTGGCCGGGGTCGGGACGGCCTTGGCGACGATGCCTTCGAACGGCTTGTAGGCGTCCTTGGCGATCGCGGCATAGAGCTCGCCGATCTTGGTGACCTGGGCGACATAGCCCTCGAAAGCGGTCTTGACGTAGTCCGACTGGATCTCGATCGCCTTGTCGAGCGTCTTGACGCCGGCAAGCTTCTCGATCGCGGCCGTGCCGGCCTCGAACGACTTCTTGGCGTAGTCGGTGGTCTCGACGGCGAGAGCCTGCACGCCCTTCGAAGTGGCGCCGAAAGCCTTCAGGGCGGCGTCGACGTTCTCTTTGGAAGCCTTCTGGATGGTCTCGAACTGCTGGATCATGGTTCCTCCGACGCTCGCAGGCGCCGCCTCTGCTGACGAGCCGGAATGGCCCGGGTTCTGTGCCCCCAAGGTCAGATGAAGAGGTCCATCACCGGGGCGCTTCCTCATATTGTGCACCGCAACATAAAAGTCAACATCGCATTGCAATGCACCAAACGCAGGGCACCCCGGCGTGTACCGACAACGGTTTGCAACCTGACAGCTTCGCAGAAGGCTTTTTGGCGCTTAACCGCTCCGTAACCGCATCCGCCTAACCTCCTCGTCTGTGTCCTTCGCGCCACGCTGCAAAGCCTGCGACGGACGGGTGGGTTAAGTTGAGGCGAGTTGCATGGCTTCTGGTTGCGTTGGGTCCCGACGCGGGCGCTGGCTCGCAGTCGTCGGGGTGGTGAGTGCTGTTGCCGTCGTGCTGGCCGCGACGGTGTCCCCCGCGGAAGCGGCCCGCAAGAAGCGGCGCCATGTCTCGGGCGGTTACGCCCCGCCCTATGCGGCGATGGTCGTCGACGCCAAGACCGGCCGCACCCTGCACGCCGTCAACGAGGATGCGCCGCGCATCCCGGCCTCGCTCACCAAGGTGATGACGCTCTACATGCTCTTCGAGCAGATGGAGCGCGGCCGCTTCAACATGAATTCGGAGCTCAGGGTCTCGTCCTACGCCGCCTCGCAGCCGCCGACCAAGCTCGGCCTGCGCGCCGGCTCGACCATCGAGGTCGAGGACGCGATCAAGAGCATGATCACCCTCTCGGCCAACGATTCCTCGGTCGTGGTCGCCGAGGCCATCGCCGGTTCGGAAGAGGCTTTCGCCGAGCAGATGACGCGCAAGGCGCGCTCGCTCGGCATGGACTCGACCCGCTTCTACAACCCGCACGGCCTGCCGAACTCGCCGCCGAACATCACCACGGCGCGCGACCTGACCATCCTGGCCCGAGCGATCCAGGAACGCTTTCCGCGCTATTTCCCGCTCTTCCAGATGCGCTCCTTCCAGTACGGCTCGCGCACCATCCGCGGGCATAATCGCCTGCTCGGCCGCATCGAAGGCGTCGACGGCATCAAGACCGGCTATACCCGCGCCTCCGGCTTCAACCTGATGACCTCGGCCAAGACCGAAGGCCGCCAGATCGTCTCGATTGTGCTCGGCGGCCGCTCCGGCGCCTCGCGCGACAAGATCATGTCCGATCTCGTCCTCGCCAGCCTGCCCCGCGCCAGCACTGGCGGCCGCAGCGCGCCGATGATCGCCGAGGCCTCCGAGCCGCAGCAGGAGCGCTATCGCGCGCCCGCTCCCGCCCCGGTTCCCGAGCCGCCGGCTCGCCCGGCCGTGGTCGCCCAGGCGCCTGAACCGGCCCCGGCTCCCGCGCCGATCCCGGTGCCGCGTCCGCGCGCCGAGCCGGAGGTTCCGGCCGCCGCCCGCGCCTATGCCGCGACGACGACCACCGCCCAGATGCCGCCGCCGCGCGCCCTCAGCGGCAGCGCCCAGGCACTCGCCCTTTCTAACATGCGCCCGGTCGCCGCGACGACGACGCCGTCGGCCATGCGCTGGTCGATCGGCGCTCCGCCAGCCGAGGGCAAGGTCCTGCGTCCGCCGGCGAATGTCGATGTCACCTCCTCGATCGCCAAGGTCGCCGAGCCGGCTGCCAGGGACGAGGTCCAGCCGATGCCGAAGAAGCTCGAGGCCCGCCTGCCCGAGCCGGCGCCGCTGCCGGTCAAGGTGGCTCAGGTTGCCAAAGCGCCTGAAGCCAAGGCTCCCGAGGCCAAGCCGGCCGAGAAGACTGCGATCGCCTCGAAATGGGTGATCCAGCTCGGCGCCACCGACGACGAGGCCAAGGCAAAGGACATTCTGGCCCGGGCCCGCGCCAAGGCTTCCGGCTCGCTCGCCGACGCCTCCGGCTTCACCGAGAAGGTCGAGAAGGGTGGCGCCACTCTGTTCCGCGCCCGCTTCGCCGGCTTCGAGGAGTCGAAGGACGCCGAGAAGGCCTGCGCCCAGCTCAAGCGCGGCGGCTTCGCCTGCTTCGCCACCCGCAGCTGAGCGATCGGGAAAGGAGATCAGCCATGCTTTTTCAGCAAGGTATCCTTGGCCTGGTTGACGCGAGCGGCAAGCCCGCTGGTGCCGCCGGCATCCGGATGGATGCGCTTCATCAGGCCCCGATGGGCCTCGCGGATCGCCTCCTGGCCCGCCCCCGGCTGAAGCCCCAGGATCTCGTAGGCCTCCTCGTCCGTCATCGCGCCCGAGCGCGCCGGGCCGCGCTGCCCCGCGTCGCGGTGACGATCAGCGTCTTCACGCCATCCGGGCGCCCGGCGGTCGAGATATGCCTCTAGCAGGCGCGCCCCATCGGGGTCGCCGGCGAGGCATTCGCGCAGCAGCGCGCTGAGTTCGGCGGGCTTGAGATCGTCGAGATCGCGCCCGGCGAAGCTGCCTGCGACAACCTTGCCCTTGATGCCGCCGCTGTCATGGTCGAGCTCCATTTCGAGCAAGGCCGAGGCGACCTTGGAACGCCCGGCCGAGCCGGTGCCGCCCCAGTCCCTCGCCCATTCCGGCATCCTGAGGCCGCCCGGACCATAGGCGCTCCAGCCGAGCAGCCAGGCGCCGAGACCGCCGAGGAAGATCGCCATATCGGGCCGGCCGCGCAGCATCAGCAGCGCCGCAACGCCCAGCGAGGCGACGCCGCCGACGATCTTGCCGAGCCTGACCAATTTCTTCGGGTCGGCACCGGCGAAGAGCTTCACCAGCCACCAGAGCAGGATCAGCGTGGCGATGCCGTAGAGCAGCGTCACGATTTACGGCCCTCCATTGCCGTCAGCAGCCTCTGTGCCGCCGCGTTCTGGCCGGCGAGTTTCAGCAACGCCTCGCGCCCGCCACTGGCATAAGCCGCCGCACCGCGGAGCAGGTCGAGCAGGGAGTTCGGCGCACCGACGTCGAAGCGGGCATGTGCCCCGCCGGTCAGGCGTGCGATCTCGGCGAAGGCGGCTGTGGCGTCCGGATCCGAACCTTCCTGAAAGACGAAGCCCTTGATGCCGCGCAGGCCGAGCTCGCCGGCGAGCGCGCAGAGCCTGTCGACATCTTCCTCCATCGCATCGCCGACATAGACGAAGGCGCGGATCGGCACCTGCCGTTCCTCATCGCGGATATGCTTGAGCACGCGGCCGATCTGCGTCTGGCCGCCGCGGCAGTCGATCCTGTTCATCAGCCCCGTCAGGCGCTGCGGCTCGCCGAGCCAGCCGGAAGCTCGGCATTCGTCGAAGCCGCGGAAATAGACGAGCTGGACCGCGAGCCCGCCGGTCCGGGCTGCGACCTCGAACATCTGGCCCTGCAGCGAGCAGGCGAGATCCCAAGTCGGCTGTCGGCTCATCGTCGCATCGAGCGCGAAGACGAGCCGCCCGGCCTGCCCGGTCGCGAGCGGCGCCAGCTGCTTGGCTGCGGTGAGGAAGCGGTCGATCTCGCCGGGCTTCGAGCGCGCAGCATTCTCGGCCGGGCGCGTCTCGCCCGCCTTGCCCACCGACTTGCCGTCTTCGCGCGTCATGCTCTTCGCCGGGATTCGCTCATCCCGAAGATATTGGCCGGGCCGCCCGTATTTGCTACCCGTCCAGCAGCCTCAGGGAGAAGCGCTATGTCGCAGGTCGCGGTTTTCGAGACGGTCAAGGCGATGCGCGAGGCTGTCGCGGCCTGGCATGCCGCCGGCGAGAAGGTCGCGCTGGTGCCGACCATGGGGGCTCTGCACGAGGGCCATATCGCGCTGGTAACCGAGGCGCAGAAGCATGCCCGCCGCGTCATCGTCTCGATCTTCGTCAACCCGACGCAGTTCGCCCCGCACGAGGATTTCAAGAAGTACCCGCGCACCTTCGACAGCGATCGCGCCCAGCTCGAAGCCGTCAACGCCGACGCGATCTATTTCCCTGCCGTCGAGGAGATGTATCCGCCCGGCTTCGCCAGCCGCGTGCTACTCCTCGGCCCGGCTGCCGTCGGCTTGGAGGATCGCTTCCGCCCGACGCATTTCGAAGGTGTCGCAACGGTTTGCTGCAAGCTGTTCACGCAGAGCAAGGCCGATTTCGCCATCTTCGGCGAGAAGGACTACCAGCAGCTCAAGGTGGTGACGCGGATGGCGCGCGATCTCGATCTCGGCATCAAGATCGTGCCGCTCGCGACCTTCCGCGAGCCGGACGGCCTCGCCATGTCCTCGCGCAACCGCTACCTCTCGGCGCAGGAGCGCGCCCTGGCGCCGACGCTGCACAGGGTGATGCAGGCGCTCGCCGCCCGCATCCGCAACGACGATCCGCTCTTCCAGGCCGTCGCCGATGCCCAGACCGAGATCATCACCTCAGGCTTCGAGCTCGACTATCTCGAAGCCCGCCATGCCGACACGCTGGCACCGGTGACCTCGCATGCCGACGGCCCGATTAGGCTGCTGATCGCAGCGCGGATCGGCGGGACGCGGCTGATCGACAATATCGGGGTGTGAACTGGCGTGCTGACGCTGCGCCATGCTCTGGCTCTTTCCGCAGTCCTGCTGTGGTGCGGTTGGCTGGTGCTGATCAGCGGGCTAGCCGTATGGGGCATCCATCCGGTTTCCTATCAGAGCTGGAACGCCGGCGCGATTGCCGTAGCGGTTGTCCTGCTGTTGCTTCCACTGGGAGCCGCATGCGCGCTTGTCGCCAGCCGCGCGACCCTGCCGCGGGTGTCGAAGGTTGTCGGGTTTGCTCTCCTCGCCCACCTCCTCCTGGTGCTGCTGGTTTCGATCGGCGCCTTGGCCTTGGAAAGCAGCGCCGGCTTCATTGGGATCGTGATCGCCGTCACGGTGAACCTGCCCGCGATCATTTTCTTTTCTCGACAGAACGATCGGACACCGAAGCGCTTTGGCGTGGAAACCGTTGTCCTGCTCGCACTCGCGGGGCCAACCCTGATCCTGCTGTCATGGTCGGCATTCAACGTCCTGATCGTCTCGCGAAGCGCGACCTCGATCGCGAACGGGCGACCTTTCTGCATCCAGGTTCCAACGCAGCCGCTCGGAGTCTATGGCGAGATGAGCAGCTGGCGTCAGCTGGCGGGCCTGCGCATGCAGGCCCCGGTCGAAAATGGCGGGGGGTCAAGCGATTTTCAGTTCGCTTTTCACGCTGTCCTGGTCATTGGGTCGGCGCAGCAACCGACATTGTACAACTGGTCGTACTACGCGCAGGAGTTCGTGCCGATGTCGGAAACAACTGGCCGGGTCATGGTGCGCTCCCAGCGCTGCACGCCACGGATGCAATTCGGCGCTCCGAGCCTGACATGAATCGCAAAGCGACCTTCACACTCGACGAACTCGACCTGCGCCGCGCCGTTCGCCTGCACGCTTTCAGCGCGTTTCGCGAGAAGAAAACCATTGTCCGCATGGTGGTGCTCTGGGGCATTGCGATGGCGGTGGTCATCGGCTTCTTCCTTGCCGCGGGGACGCCCTGGCCCGCGCTGCGCGGCCACCTCTGGCCGCTCGCGCTCGTCATCACCGCGACCATCCTCGGCACCAGTCTCGGCCTTCCGCTCGCGCTCAGCCCGCTCGTCATCCGCCGCCGGTTCCAGCAGGAAAAGCTCGTACGCCTACCGGTCTCGGCCGGTTGGGACGAGGAAGCCTATGAGGCCGAGCAGCCGGGCGTGCACAATCGCTTTGCCTGGCGCGACTACATGAAGATCCGCGAGGACAAGCACCTCTTCCTGTTCTTCCTGTCGGACTACAACTATCAGATCCTGCCCAAGCGGGCGCTCACGGCCGAGCAGATCGCGGACCTGCAGCAGGTACTCGCGGCAGTCTGAACAGCAAACGGATAGTCGCTTTCTCCTACAGCAGCCCCAGCTCCGCCAGCTCGCGCCGCATCTGCTCCGGCATGACGCCGAGATCGCCGCTGCGGCCATCGATATCGCGCGGCGCGTCCTTGTCCTGCAGATAGCGCCAGCCCTGGAACGGCCGGAACGGGCGCGGCTCGACCGGCACCACCACCGGCTCCATCACCAGATGGCAGCGGCCGATGCCCTCGCCATCGGTGAAGGGGCGGATGTCGATCAGGCGCTGGCGCGCCGAGACCTGGCCCTTGATCACCCAGTAGAGCGAGCCGCCGTTGACGATCTCCTCGATCCGCTTCGGCACCATGCGGGTGGTGTGCAGCTGTTCCGCGGGCTCGCCGCGGGCGCGGCGCTGCGCCTGCCGCTCGGCGATCCACTCTTCGAGATCGCTGATCGATTCGGCGCCGACGCAGAGCTTGAGGATATGGAGCGGCATGGCGGGCAACCTAATCCTCGCCGGGGCGCCTCGCCAGAGCCTGCGGCCTTTCTCCACAACCGCGCCGCGCCGGGGTGACCCGCGAGGGCGCGGCCATGACGGCGCCGCCTGCGCGGGTTACTAAGACCACCGACCCGAACGGAGACACGATATGCGCGGACTGCAAGGCAAGGCCATTCTCGTCACCGGCTCCTCGACCGGTATCGGCTACGCCATGGCCGAGCGACTGATCGCCGAGGGTGCCAAGGTGCTGATCCATGGCCGCGAGCAGAACGAGGTCGACACTGCCTGCCGCAAGCTCGGCCCCGCGACTTCAGGCGCGATCGGCGACCTCGCCGAGCCTGCGACGGCCCAGGCGCTGGTCGATGCGACGCGGAAAGCCTTCGGCCGCATCGACGGGCTCGTCAACAATGCCGGCATCTATCCGCGCGGCGTGCTCGGCGAAACCACCGGCGCCTTCTTCGACCATATCTTCGCGATCAACACCCGCGCGCCTCTGCTCTGCGCCGAGGCCGCGATCCGCGCCTTCCGCCTGCAGAAATCCGGCGGCGCGATCCTGACCGTCGGCTCGATCAATGCCTGGTGCGGCAACTCCAACCTCACCGTCTATTCGATGTCGAAGGGCGCGCTGATGACGATGACACGCAACCTCGCCAACACACTCGGGCGCGAGCATATCCGGGTCAACCAGCTCAATGTCGGCTGGACCTTCACCGCCAATGAGGACGCGACACAGCAGCGCGAGGGCAAGAAGCCGGGCTGGGAGAAGGAGGTACCGCTCGAATTCGCGCCCTTCGGCCAGATCATGCAGCCGGCCGAGATCGCCGCCCACACCGCCTTCTGGCTCTCGGAGGAGAGCGGCCATGTCTCCGGCCAGATCTACGAGGTCGAGCAGTACCCGCTGATGGGCCGTGGCCGCGCCGCCGACTAACTCGCGACGCAATTGCACGACACCTCAGCGACAAGGCATCCGGGATGGCAGGGCGAACCCTCCCGGATCGCTTCGCCCATCAACCGAGACTGACGACGACCGACGATGCCGACCAATGCCTTTTCGCCCTGGCTGACCCGCTGGACCCTCGAACCTGCCGGCGAGCCGATCAGGACGCCTGGCAGCCACCTGCTGCCCGTGCTGCAGCATGGCGAGCCCGCGATGCTGAAGCTCCCGGACGGAGAACATGAGCGGCTCGGCCATCTCCCGCTCGACTACTGGGCCGGCGACGGCGCCGCTCGCCTGCTCGCCCGCAATGACGATGGCAGCGCCATGCTGATCGAGCGCGCCACCGGTTCCCGCTCGCTGGCCGCCATGGCCCGTAGCGGCGCGGCGGGCGACGACGAGGCGACCGTCATCCTCTGCGACGCCATCGCCGCCCTGCAGAAGCCGCGCGGCCCGGCGCCCTCCGGCCTGATCCCGCTGGAGACCTGGTTCAAGGACCTGTTCCCAGCTGCCGCCAAGCACGGCGGCATCCTCGCCCACTCGGCTGCGGCTGCGAACGGGCTCCTGCCGGCGCAGCGCGAGATACTGCCGCTGCATGCCGACCTGCACCACGACAACGTGCTCGACTTCGAGGCGAGAGGCTGGCTCGCCATCGATCCGAAATGCGTGATCGGTGACCGCGCCTTCGAATACACGATCCTGTTCTGCGACCCCGATCTCGCCGATCCGCAACCGCCGGTCGCGACCGTGCCCGGCCGCTTCGAGCGCCGGCTGGAGATCGTACTGGCGAAGTCGGGGCTGGAGCGCGAGCGCCTGCTGAAATGGATCCTGGCCTGGTGCGGGCTCTCGACCGCCTGGTTCGACGAAGACGAGGACCCGCTGGCGCAGATCAACCTCGCCGTGGCGGAGAGGGCGATCGTCGCGCTGGGAGGCCTCTAATTCTGCATCCAGGCGCTGAACATATCGGGCAGGACGTTCGCCCCGCAAATCACCGTAGTGACGCGCTTGCCGCGATAGCGCTCGGGATCTTCCAGCATCGCGGCGATGCCGAGCGCAGCAGAAGGCTCGGTGACGAGGGCGGCATGCCGGTAGAGCAATCGCATGCCCTCGACGATACTGGCTTCCTCGACCAGCGGGACATGATCGGCGACGGCGAGCAGGTCGTCGAGCACCTCGGGTATCGGAAACCGCCCGGCGACGCCGTCAGCGATGGTGTCGGTGCTCTCGGTGGTCACGACCGAGCGGGTGCGCCAGGACAGGGCTAGGGCCGGCGCGCCCTTGGGCTGGATGCAAACGATCTCGGTCGCGGGCGACAGGGCCTTGAAGACATGGCCGACGCCGGTCGCCAGCGCGCCACCGCCCAGCGCGAGCAGCACGGTGTCGATGCGATCGAAACCCTCGGCGAGTTCGAGGCCGATCGTGCCGGCACCCTCGCAGGTATCGAGATTCTCGCTGTCCTCGATCAGGAAGGCTTCGCCACGTGCCGCGATCTCGCGGGCGCGCTCGCGGGCATTCTCGATATCGCCCTCGACCAGCTCGACCACTCCGCCCAGGCGGCGAATGCGCTCGATCTTGCCGGGATTGGCGCCCTTCCCCGCGATCACGCTGACGTCGATGCCGTGCGCCTGGCCGCTATAGGCGAGCGCCTGCCCGAGATTGCCGGCGCTGGCGCAGACCGCGGCCTTGGGACCGGCGCTTCCGGCGAGCCGCGCCATCGCGACCTCGGTGCCACGCCCCTTGAAGCAGCCGATCGGGTTCGCCGTCTCGAGCTTGATGACGAGTTCGCAGCCCAGCAGTTCGCCGAGCGTCGGAGATCTGAACTGCGGCGTGTCCCGGAAGACCGGGGAGATCTCTCGCCTCCCTTGTCGGATGCGGTCGAGATCGAGCCTGGTGTTTGGCTGCATGGGACAAGCCTCCAATAGGGTGATACGACGGCGCGTGCGCTTTAACGTACAAACTAACCGTGCGCAATAACGCACAAAACTGAGAACATCCGCCATGAAGTCCATCGGCCCCGTCGACACGCCGAAGCTGCTGAAATCAATCAGGAGTGAGCGCGGCTGGAGTCTCGATCAGACGGCGGCCCGCACCGGCGTCAGCAAGGCGATGCTCGGCCAGATCGAGCGCGGCGAATCCGCGCCGACCATCGCGACACTCTGGAAGATCGCCACGGGCCTGGGCGTGCCGATGACCGCATTGCTGGAGGCCGATGGGGGGAGCGGTGATGTCCTGCTCATGCGCGACGCCGCCAAACTGCGCGTGCGCCCATCACAGGAGGGCATGCAGCGGGCTCTCATTTTTCGGTACGAGGCGCGGTTCGGCTTCGAGCTCTACGAACTCACCTTTGCGCCCGGATTCGAAAGCATCTCGGAGCCGCACGAGACCGGCGTCGTCGAGCACATCACCGTCCAGCACGGCGAGGTCGAATTGCTGATCGAGGAGGAGTGGCAACATCTCCGGCAAGGGCAATCGCTGCGCTTCCCTGCCGACCGCCGGCACGGCTATCGCAACCGCACGGCTGAGGAAGCCGTGGTCATGGACCTGATCCACTACCGCTTCGCGCCGAGGCCAAAGCCTTGACCCTCACACCGCGTGAGCCCCGATAAGTCGACGCGAGACGGTAGGGAGACGGGCCACATGCGGCGCACGGTCAAGCAGATGGCGAAGGCGTCGGGGGTCAGCGTGCGCATGCTGCACCATTACGACGCCATCGGCCTGCTGGCGCCGGCCGAGGTCGGCGCGAACGGCTATCGCTATTACGGCCAGGCCGAATTGCTGCGCCTGCAGCAGATCCTGTTCTATCGCGAGCTCGGTTTCCCGCTCGCGACGATCGGGCGTGTCCTCGACGATCCCGGCTTCGCGCTGGAAGCGGCGCTGCTCGCCCATCGCGATAGGCTCGGCGCCGACATCGCTCGCTACCGCCGTCTCATCCGCACCATCGACCGCACGGTCGAGACATTGAGACAGGAGACGAACATGGCGGACGACAAATTCTTCGACGGGTTCTCGGCGGAGAAGCAGGCGGAATGGGAGACCGAACTGAGAGCGCGTTTCGGTCCGGAGGCCGAGACCGCCTTCATCGACGCCAAGAGCCGTATGGCCGCGCTCGACGCCAGCGGTCGCAAGGCCATGGTCGACGAGATGGATACGCTACATGCAGCCTTCGCCGGCCTCGCCGAACGCCGGGTACCGCCCGCCGCGCCTGAAGCACAGGCACTGACCGCCCGGCACCATGCCTGGGTCTGCCGAAGCTGGACGCCGACAGCCGAGGCCTATGCCGGGCTCGGACGCCTCTATGTCGAGCATCCCGATTTCCGTGCCACCTTCGAGGCGGTGCGGCCGGGCCTCGGCCTCTATCTGGCGCAGGCCATGGCCTGTTACGCCGAGACGACGTTGAGGTCGGGCGAGCGCTGACGCTACTCCCCGAGCACCACCACCTTCGCACCTTCCGCCACCTGCGCGCCCGGCTCGGCACCGAGCTCGGTGACGGTGCCGTCGCGCGGGGCGGTCAGCACATGCTCCATCTTCATCGCCTCGACGATAGCGAGCCGCTGGCCCTTCACGACCGCCTCGCCCGCGGTGACGAAGAGCGCAATCAGCTTGCCGTGCATCGGCGCCTTGATCACCCCGCCCGCGCCCGCCGCCGCGTTAAGATCGACGCTGAAGGGATCGAACAGCGCGACGGAAGTCTGCCGGCCGCGGTGCAGCGCCAGATAAGTCCCGCCCTCGGCGCGGGCCAAGGTCACCTCGTGCTCGCCCTCTGGCAGCGGATGGCCCGGCAGCGAGACGCGGGCATCGTCGCCATTCCACTCGATCTTCGCCTCGACCCGTTCGCCATCGACCAGCAGCGGCAGGCCGAGCGCCGGGCGCGGCATGATCGAGAAGGCGTCGGCGTCGAGCCATGGTGACTTGGCCTCATCGCCGGTCCGCTCGACGGCGAGGTCGAGCAGCGCCACCTGGCGCTCCTCCTCGAGCTGCAGGGCGGCCGCCGCGACCGCCGCCGCATCGAGCGGCTGCGGCTCAGCCCCGAGCGCTTCGATATTGCGCTCGATGAAGCCGGTGTCGAACGGCCCCTTCCGGAAGCCCTCGGCTTCGGCCAGCTTCTTCAGGAAGGCGAGATTGGTGCGCGGCCCGGCGACGATGGTCTCGCCGAGCGCGAAGGCAAGATGGTCGAGCGCCTCGTCGCGGGTGCGGCCATGGGCAATCACCTTGGCGATCATCGGGTCGTAGAACGGCGTCACGGAATCGCCGGCCTCGACACCGGTGTCGATGCGGATGTCCTCGCTTTGCGGGAATTGCAGCGCCCAGAGCTTGCCGGTCGAGGGCAGGAAGCCCTTCTCCGGATCCTCGGCATAAAGGCGCGCCTCGACGGCATGGCCCTCGGCGCGGACATCCTCCTGGGTGAAGCCGAGCGGCTCGCCGGCCGCGACCTTGAGCTGGAGCTCGACCAGATCGAGCCCGGTGATCGCCTCGGTGACGGGGTGCTCGACCTGGAGACGGGTGTTCATCTCCATGAAGTAGAAGCGATCGGCCCTGAGACCGTCGCGCCCATCGGCGATGAACTCGACCGTGCCGGCGCCGACATAGCCGACTGCCTTGGCGGCTTCCGTCGCCGCCTTGCCCATAGCGGCGCGCACCTCCGCCGTCATGCCCGGCGCCGGCGCCTCCTCGATCACCTTCTGGTGGCGGCGCTGCAGCGAGCAGTCGCGCTCATAGAGATGGACCACGTTGCCATGGCTGTCGCCGAACACCTGGATTTCGACATGGCGCGGCGAGAGCACGTATTTCTCGACCAGCACGCGCGCATCGCCGAAGGCGTTCTTGCCCTCACGCTGGGCGCTGGAGAGCGCGTCGGCGAAATCCTCGGGCCGGTCGACCTTCTTCATGCCCTTGCCGCCGCCGCCGGCGACCGCCTTGATCAGCACGGGATAGCCGATGCGCTCGGCCTCCTTCGCCAGGAAATCGACGCCCTGCTCGGCGCCGTGATAGCCCGGTACGACCGGGACATTGGCCTTCTCGACCAGCGCCTTGGCGGCGTCCTTCAGGCCCATGGCGCTGATGGCGGAAGCCGGTGGGCCGACGAAGACGATGCCGGCGGCGGCGCAGGCTTCGGCGAATTCGACATTCTCGGACAGGAAGCCGTAGCCCGGATGGATGCAGGCGGCGCGGGCTTCCTTCGCCACGGCGAGGATCTTCTGCGCATCGAGATAGCTCTCGCGCGCCGGCGCCGGGCCGATCCGGTAGGCCTCGTCCGCCATCTCGACGAACAGCGCCTCCGAATCGGCGTCCGAATAGACAGCGATGGTGCGCAGGCCGAGCCGCCTGGCGGTGCGGATCACCCGGCAAGCGATCTCGCCGCGATTGGCGATCAGGATGGAGGGCAGTTTGGCGGCAATCGACATGGGACATCCTCGAACCGATGCCCCGTTATAGCCCAGCCGAAGCCCTTGTCTGCGCCTTGTTGCGCAGGGTGCGGATGGGCGCTTGCACCTCCTCGTCATTCCGGGGCTTCGCGCAGCGAAGAGCCCGGAACCCAGAACCGATGCCGCTCCACAGTTGGGCAGTCCCACCTCCGAGCCTTAACGACCATGCGCATCGGCTCTGGGTTCCGGGCTCGGGCCTGCGGCCTGACCCGGAAAGACGGCGTGGCTCCGCACTCACTCCAGCAGCCTGAACCGCCGCCCGAGCTTCAGCGTCACCGTCGTCCCCAAGATCAACCCGAACGCGAAGACCCAGCCCGAGACTGCCCCGGCCGAGATACCCGAGAGCAAGGTGCCAACCGTGCAGCCGAGCCCGAACACGGTGCCCCAGCCGAGCAGCACACCACCGACCAGCCCGCGCAGCATATGCCCGCCTGTCGGCCGCCTTGGCTTGAACTCTCCCGCCGCCAGCGCCGCAGCGAAGGCCGCCGCGACCAGCCCAGCGACGAAGAGGCCGTTCGGCGTCAGCAGTGCATCGCGGATCAGCGTGGCGCAACCGCGGAAGCTGTCGAGCCCATCCAGCCGCGCCGGCAGCCAGTCGAGCTGGGTCGCAAGTTGGCGCAAGCGCGAGCCGAGCTCTGCGGTGACGCCGAGCGGCGACAGGCGCAGGTAGGCGGCGACGCCGATCAGCCCGACGAAGAGCCCGCCGAGCCAAGCCGGCCAGCGCCGCAGGAAAACCGCGGCAACCGGATCGAGCCGCACACGAGTTGCTGCCCCCTGCTCGCTCGGCCGGCTAGCCCGCAGCAGCCACCAGGCAGCCGCGCCGAGCCCGGCGAGCCCTGCCAGCAGCGCGCCGCCATAGCCGAGCTGGCGCGGCAGCCACAGCACGGGCGAGTCCGAGATCGTCAGGAGATAGAGTTCGTTCCAGCTCAGGAAGCCCAGGATGAAGCCGATTCCGGCGCCGATCAGCGCGAAGGGCGAAGTCGGCGAGCCCTCGCCCAGCCGGTAGAGATGGGCGCTGATGCAGGAGCCGGAGATCGCCATGCCGGCGCCGAAGGCGAGCCCCGCCAGCAGCAGCGCCGGGCCGACCGGGCCGATATGCGCCGTCGGCGGCAGGCGCGCGCCCGTGGGATCGGGCAGCCAGGCGCCATAGATCACGGTGTAGCCGGCGAGCCCGACCGCCAGCGCAGTGAGGATGCCGAGCAGCCCGCGCGGATCGCGCCGGTCGAGCCAATCCTTCCAGATGCAGAAGAAGCAGAAGCGCGCCCGCTGCAGCACGAAGCCGAAGGCCGCGCCCAAGATCAGCGAGAGCTGGAGCTGCGGTGCCGGATCGCCATGGCGCCCGACGAGGTAGATCGAGGCTGCAATCGCGGCAGCGACCACAGCCGCAGCGATGTAGCGCAGGGGCGGCAGCCTGACCGGCTCCGCCCCCGCCTGCTGGCGCGCCAGCTCATAGTCCAGCGCGCCGCTATCGTCCGAGATGCTCATCAGGGGGCTTACTTGCCGCCCCAGACGGTGCCGGCCGGATTGCTGATCGGCAGGCCGACGACATTGCCGTATTCGGTCCAGGAGCCGTCATAATTGGCGGCCTGGTAGCCGAGCACGCGCGAGAGGATGAACCAGGTGTGGCTCGAGCGCTCGCCGATGCGGCAGGAGGTGATCACCGGCTTGGAGCCGTCGATCCCGACCTCGGCATAGAGCTTCTTCAGCTCCTCAGGCGATTTCAGCGTGCCGTCGGCCTGGTTGACTGCGCGCGCCCACGGCACGTTGACCGAGCCGGGGATATGGCCGGCCCGCAGCGCCAGTTCCTGGAAGCCGGCTGGCGCGATGATCTTGCCGGAGAATTCGTCCGGCGAGCGGATGTCGAGCACGCGCGCCTCGGACGTCTTCTCGACGGTGGCGACGACGTCGGTCAGCCGGGCGCGCAGCGCCTTGTTCGGCTCGCCCACCGTAAAGTTGGAGGCCTTCACCGGCACCGGATTGGTCGCGACCGGGCGCTTCTCCAGCTCCCACTTCTTGCGGCCGCCATCGAGCAGCTTCACGTTGTCGCGCAGCCCGTAGATGTCGAACACCCAGGCGCCCCAGGCGGCGAACCAGTTGTTGTTGTCGCCGTAAAGGACGACGGTCACGTCCTTGTCGACGCCGAGCTTGCGGGCGAGCGCCTGGAATTTCTCCGGCCCGGCGATGTCGCGCGAGACGGTCTCGACCAGATCGGTGTGCCAGGCGATGTTCTGCGCGCCGGGGATATGGCCGCGCTCATAGATGCCGGGCTCGACGCTGACCTCGACGATCCGGACCTTGGGATCGTTGAGGTTCTTCTCCAGCCAATCGGTCGAGACCAGCGGGCCGGTCTGGGCCAACGCCGCGCCGCTGAGCACAAGGCTCGCAGCCAGCACGGCCGCACCGCGGCGGATGAAAGAGAGGACGGACATTCTGGCGCTCCTTGGCGCCGAAGGGCCGGGATATCGGCACCCTTCGGCATGAATTGCAGGAGCTGCCATGATTTCGCCACGCGGCTTGCCGGAGAAGCCGGACAGGATTTTTTTGTTTGCCATCAAGGCGAAAGAACTGGGTCGTACGACCTTGGTCTAGGGAGAATATTCTCCCTTTGCTTCGACTTTGGTTCGATCCTGCGACTGTCTGGTCGCGCGCCAGATCGCCCAGGTCGCCTGGAAGCAGAGGAAGGCGACGAAGACATCGAACAGATATTCCGGCCAGCGCACCGGCGATAGCCGCGCGGCGAGGCCGAGCAGCGCAAAACCGGTGGTCGAGATCGCATCGTTGCGCGAGGACAGCCAGGTCGCCTTGATCACCGGGTTGGGTTCGCGCCGGAAGCGCCAGAGCACGCCGATGATCAGATAGGCGATCAGGATCGCGCTCGCCGCCGAGAAGCCGAGCGTGAAGAGCTCGATCGGCCGCGGCCGCAGGATCTTGTCCCAGAGGTCGTAGAGCGTGTGCAGGCCCGCGACCGCCATCACCGCGCCGATGCCGAGCGCCGCAACCTTTTCTGCACGCTCGTCGCGGCCGAAGACCAGCGCGGCGATGCCGTAGAGCGCGACGTCGTAGACCCAGTCGACGCCGTCCTTGAACAATTGGTTGTTGCCGATCGCCAGCGCCCAGAGCACGACATTGCCGGCGAAGATCAGGATGCCGAGCGCGATGCCCCAGATCGTCAGGCGATAGGCGCGCCCGACCTTGGCATCGATCGGCGCGGCATGGCCGGGCTCGCTCCCGGTCCGAGCGCCCTCCCCGTCATGGTCGGCCTTGTGCCGACCATCCACGTCTTCCGACCTTTCCGAGGCATCGAAGGCTGACAAGCGAGGCACTCCCGAGCCGGCCCGGACAGTGTCGCGCAAATTATGCTCGTCGCAAGCCGTCGCTGGCCGGGACTGGCCCGACCAGGACGACAGCGGATCGCCGCTCACGGCGCCGGCACTGCGAGAGTTTACCCCTTAGCCGCGCCCGACGAGCGGGGCCTTGGTCGCCATCACCGTGACGAACAGGATATTGGCCTCGAGCGGCAGGCCGGCCATGTGCAGGACGGTGGTGGCGACATGATCGACATCCATCACCGGCTCGACCTTGATCGAGCCGTCGGGCTGCGGCACGCCGGTGGTCATCTTCTTGGCCATCTCGGTCAGCGCATTGCCGATATCGACCTGGCCGACGGCGATGTCGTATTTGCGCCCGTCGAGCGAGGCGGTCTTGGTCAGGCCGGAAATGGCGTGCTTGGTCGCGGTGTAGGCGGCCGAATTCGGCCGCGGCACCTGCGCCGAGATCGAGCCGTTGTTGATGATCCGCCCGCCGCGCGGCTCCTGCGACTTCATCGCCTTGAAGGCCTCCTGCGTGCACAGGAACGGCCCGGTCAGGTTGGTGTCGACCACTCTCTGCCAGTCCTCCAGCGAGAGGTCCTCGAGCAGCACGCCGCCCGGCGCATTGACGCCGGCATTGTTGAACAGCACGTCGACGCGGCCGAACTTCGCCTTGGTGGCGGCGAACAGCGCCTCGACGGATTTCTTGTCGGTCACGTCGGTCGAGACCGCCAGCGCCTGCGCGGCCGGTACGCCCGAGAGCTTGATGGTCTCTTCCAGCGCATCGACCCGGCGCCCGGCCAGCACGGTGCGGTAGCCGTCCTTCAGAAAGGCGATGGCGACGGACCGGCCGACGCCCGAGCCGGCACCGGTGATGATCGCGACCTTGTTATGCCCAGACATGCGCTTCCTCGCCTTACCGTGATTTAAACCGTTTCAGGTGCCGCACCTTAGCAGCGCATGCAGTATACGGAACCGCTTTTCCCGCAAGTCCGTCCCGCAGCTTCCCTTGCCTGACGCCATCATTTTCCTAACGCAACGTCTGCCCTACAGTTCTAGCGAGGGAGGACGTGTCATGACCAGCCTGAACCGCCGCAGCTTGATCGCCGCCGGAGCAGCGAGCCTTGCAGCTCCGGCGCTCGCCCAGCAGCCCGGCCACGAACAGCATGGCGGCCATTACGAGCGGCTGAACCAGCCCGGCCGCATCGGCAAGCCCGAGCTCGCCGCCTCGCAGAACGTCTTCGATTCACCGGCGCCCAAGGCCGCCAATCCCGGCCGCTGGGGCGCGAAGGCCCTGCTGCCGTTGCCGCGCTCGGAAATGGCCTGGGCGGCGGCGCATGACGACCGCATGCACATCGTCGGCGGCTATGGCGAGCAGCGCACCGACCGGCCCTATCACCATGTCTATGAGCCCAAGGCCGACACATGGAGCGACGGCGCTCCGCTGCCGCAAGGCGCCAACCATGTCGGCGTCGCCTTTCTCGACGGCAAGCTCTACGCCATTGGCGGCTTCCTGGAACAGAACCGCAAGCCGCATCCGCGCTGCTTCGTCTACGATCCGAAGGCCGATAAATGGGCCGAGATCGCCCCCCTGCCCCGCCCGATCGGCTCGGCCGCGATCGTCGGCCTGAACGGCGTGCTGCATTCGATCGGTGGCGCGATCGGCGACACCACCGAGAGCAAGACCTCGGTCAACTGGCATCGCGTCTACGATCCCAAGGCCGATGCCTGGAGCGAGCGCACGCCGCTGCCGACGGCGCGCGACCACACCGGAACGCTGGCCATCGGCAACCTGATCCACGTCATCGGCGGCCGCGTCGACTCGTTCCACACCAACTCGAACCTGCACCACGCCTATGACCCGGCGAGCGACAAATGGGCGCCGCGCAACCCGCTGCCGACCGCCCGCTCCGGCCATGGCGCCGTGCTCTATCGCGGCAAGGTCTTCATCATGGGCGGCGAAGGCACCAACCGCGTCTTCGGCCAGATGGAGGCTTACGACCCCGCCAGCGACGGCTGGGAGCAGTTCGCCCCGATGCTGACGCCGCGCCACGGCCTCGGCGCCGCTCTGGTCGGCGACGCCATCCATGTGGCCGGCGGCGGCCCAGTCATGGGCGGCGGCGTGCAGAGCGCGGTGCATGAGGCGTTCAGCCTGGGGTGAGCCGATCGCGAGGCCGGACCTCGCGTCCCCCTCAGAACCGCATGTCGATCCTGCCCTTGAGGGCGTGGTCTCTGGCGCGCTCGCCGATCGCGGCGGAGTAGGTCAGGCCGAGCGCGGTGGCCTGCGAGATGCGCCAGTCGAGGCCGGCCTCGGCGGTGAGGGCGTTGCGGTCGATCGGGGCGGCGAAGACCACCGCCGGGCTGGTGCCGAGGGCGAAGGCGGTGCGGGCCTGCGGGGTGAGCTCGCCAAAACCATGGCGCCAGCCGAGCATGGCCCGGGCGAACAGCGGCATCGTCCCGATTTGCGCCTCGGCCCTGAGGCCGAGCGTGGTGAAGCCGAGCGTCTGCTCGGAGGAGAGGACCCGCAGTGCCGCGGCGCCGCCCTGTTCGGTGCCGGCGTCGGTCGAGACCCGGATCAAGGCCAGCTGGGCGAAGGGTTCGAGCGCAAAGCCAGTGAAGGCAAAGCCATAGCCGAGCTCGGCGAAACCCTGCAGCACCTGCCCCGGTCGCTGCAGGCGCAAGAAGTCGCCGAAGCCGCGGATCGCGACCTGGCGGCGGATGTCGCTCTCCGACCAGGAATAGGCGGCACCAGCGTCGAAGCGCAGGCTGCCGAAGCGGGCGCCGGCATAGAGCGCGGCATGGCCGCTTTCGAGCTTGCCGGAGGACAGGCGCGCATCGAGATCGAAGCGCGACTGGCTGTAGCCACCGGCGACGCCGACTTTCAGCGACGAGCCCGGCGCATCGTAGAGCATCAGGTCCGCCCCGAGCAGGGCGCCGCCGCTGCGGCGGCTCATGCTGGCGGCATTGCCGTCGGCATCCGTGTTGCCGGTGCTGCCGAACGCCTCGCCCCAGAAGGCATAGCGCGGCTGCGGGATCGGCGCGGGCATCGTGATCGCGCCCTTCCTGCCCGGAAGACCGGCGCTGAAGGCGCCTGCGACCTGACCGGGAGCCGGCGTGAGCAGCGGACCGCGCAGATGGCCGAGAATGGTGTCGCGCACCAGCCGGCTCTCGTCGATCATGACGCTGACCGCCTGGGCATGCGCCTCGCCCGAGAGCAGGTCGAAGCCGGCGCGGGCCTCGGCCGCCGTGGCCGAGATCAGCGCGTCATAGACCGGATTGCCGACGCCCAGCGCCTCGGCGGCATTGGCGATGAAGCCCTGATTGCGGGTCTGGGCGATGTAGTTGCCACTCGTGCCACCGCCGCCATCCGGCCCGAAGCCGGTGTCGTTGCGCGTCATGGTCAGCGTGACGTTGGTCGCGTCATAGCCGAGCGAGGGCGTCAGGAAGGCGAGGTTCGAGGTCACCGTGCTGAACCGACCCGTCACCCCGCCCGAGGCGGTGAGGATGGTGTAGTTCGTCGCGGCCGCATAGTTGCCGTTCTCGGCCAGCACCTGGACCGTGCCACCCGACAGCGTCGCCGAGCCCGAGGCGACGATCTTGTCGCCCTGGCCGGCCGCGTTGACCTCGACCTGATAGGTCGAGGCCGCGGCGAACGAGACATTGCCGGTGACGGTGAGCGTCCCGATCGAGTTGCCCGGCGCGACCGTGCCGCCGCCATTGGCGACGATGCCGCCGACCGTGCCCGAGCCGCCGAGCGTGCCGCCATCGATCGTGACGATCGAGTTGGCCACCGAACCGTTGACGACAAGCTTGCCGCTCTGGACACGGCTGCCGCCGGAATAGCTGCTCGTCCCGGTCAAGGTCAGCGTCCCCGTGCCGGCCTTGGTCAGCCCGCCATTGCCGGTGATCGTGCCCGAGAAGGTCGTCGACGTATTGTCCGAGCCGGCGGTCAGCGTGCCCGCCCCGAGCGTGACCGCGCCGGCGCCGGCGAGCGAGCCGATGCTCTGGCTGAAGCCGGCGAGGTCGAGCCGCGCGCCGGCCGCAACCGTGAAGGCCGAGTTGCCTGAGAACGCGCCGGCCCGCGCTGCCCGGAGCACACCGCCCGAGACCGTGGTCGCGCCGGAATAGCTGTGCGTGCCGGTCAGGACGAGCGTGCCGGCGCCGGCCTTGCTGAACCACCCGCTGCCCGAGAAGGACTGCGTCACGGTGAAGGTATTGCCGGCATCGGCGATGTCGAAGCCGCCGCCATTGGCGCCGAAGACGATATTGCGCGCCGTCTGGTTGAAGGCCGTCCCGGTGACCCGCAGCACGCCGCCATTCAGGGTCAGGGCGCCGGCGACATCGCCGAGATTGGCCTCCGACGAGACGCTGAGCGTTCCGCCCGCGATCGTGGTCCCGCCGGTATAGGTATTGCTGCCCGTGAGCGTCAGGACGCCGCTGCCGCGCTGCGTCAGCGAGCCCGAGCCGGAAATATCGTAGGCCAGCGTCGCCGTATCGGTGAAATCGGCGACGATCGCACCCTCGTTCAGGATGGCGCCGGCGCTGATGGTGAGCAGGCCGGCGCGGCCGCCATTGCCGATGTTGAGCGTGCCGAGCGCATCGATCTCGAGGTCGCCCGAGGTGAGCCTGAGTTCTCCGCCCTCGGCGACCGTCGCTGAGATCGGGTCGGTCGAGAAGCCGCCGCCGATCGAGAGCCCGCCGCCGCCGACGCTCCAGAGCGAGCCGGCGCCCGTCACCAGCGCGCTCGCGCTGCCGCCGAAGCCCATCAGCGCGGCGCCGCCGCTGCTGGTCAGCGCGCCGCCACCCGAGACGACCAGCGCGGTCGTGCCACCGAAGCCCTGCACCAGCACGATGCCGGTGGTCAAAGTCGAGCCCGTCCCATCGACACGCACGGTGCCGCTGACCTGCAGGACCCCGGCTCCGTTCGACAGCGTGGCGCCCTGCTCGACCGCGAGCGTGCCGCCATTGACGATGATGTCGCCGCCGATGGTGGAACTGCCGCCGCTCAGAACGAGCTGGCCGGTGCCGCAGGAGCAGACCGAGAGGTCGCCGCCGAGAGTGACGCTGCCGGTCAGGATCTGCGTGCCCGAGCCGGTGAATTCGAGCGAGCCGTTGCCGGTGATCGTGCCGGAGAAGGTCGTGGTCCGATTGGTCGAGCCGGTCACCAGCGTCGCGCCATTGCCGATCTCGACGGCGCCGGCGCCCGTCAGCGAGCCGACCGTGGCGAAGATGCCGGGAACGTCGCTGACCTCGAGCACTGCGCCGGTGCCGATCGTATAGTCCGAGTTCGCCGAGAAGGCGGTCGAGGAGCTGGCGACCAGCCGCCCTTGCAAGATCAGGGTCGCGCCGGAATAGTTGCTGGTGCCCTGGATCGCGAGCGTGCCGGCCCCGGTCTTGAACAGGCCGCCCGTGCCGGTGATTGTGCCGGTGCTGGAGATCAGCAGCGAGCGCCCGCCAGCGACATCGATCGCGCCGCCATCGGTGCCCAGCGTCACCGTCCGGTTCGTGGTGAAGGAGCTGCTGACGAGCAGCGTGCCGCCGTTGAGCGTCACCCCGCCCGCAGCGTCGCCGAGATTGGCGTCGGCCGAGACCGAGAGCGTGCCGACGGTGATCGTGGTCCCGCCGCTATAGGTGTTGGTGCCGGAGAGCACGAGCGTGCCGACACCGGTCTTGACGACGGCGCCGGCGCCGCTGATCACATTGTCGACGTTGACGTAGGTCGGCTGGTCGAAGGTCAGCGTGCCGGTCTCGACGACGATGTCGCCGGTCAGGCCCGAGGTCGCGTTGCCGAAGGTCAGCGAATTGGCGCCGCCGGTGAAGCGGATCGCGGCAGCCCGGGTCGTGCCGTCGCCGGAGAGGCCGCCCGCGATCGTGCCGTTGTTGGTGATGGCGAGGTTAGAGCCGACGATGCCGGCGCCGCCGGCGCCGTGGTTGCCGTTGCCGGCGCTGCCGATCCCAGCGGCGCCGCCATTGCCGCCCTGGACCTGCCCTGTGCCGTCGATCGTCAGCGTCGTCGCCAGGCCGCCGTCATTGAAGAAGAGGCCGATGCCGCCGGAGCCGCCGGAGCCGCCATAGTCGATGCCGCTGCCGCCCCCCGCGCCGCCATTTCCACCGGTGATCGTGCCGGAGACGGTCCCCGTCGTGCCCGCACCGGTGACCACCGCGCCATAGCCGCCGGCGCCGCCGCCACCGCCGCCGCTGCCGCCGCTATAGCTGCCGGCGCCGCCGGCGCTGCCCGTGCTGCTGCCAGCGGGCAGGCCGCTGTCGACCGAGCCGTGGACGCCGCCGGCACCGCCCTCGCCGGAGCCGGCACTTCCGAAAGATCTGAAGCCCCCGGCCCCTCCGGTGACGGCGCCGGCGCCACCACCGCCGCCGCCACTGAAGCTGCCTGTACCGTCGCCGCCGGCGCCGCCGGCGCCCGTCGGATTATCGCTGCCGCCTGCGCCGCCAATACCGAAGTTGCCGATACTATTGCCACCGCTGCCGCCATTGGCAGCCGCTGGCGAGAACGGGACGGCAGAGAGCAAGGCCAGGAGCGAGACGGCGGCGAGCCGCATCGAGAAGAACCCGATATAGAGGCGCCAGGCGGACACGCTGTCGCCACGGCCAACCGGCACGGGATTCCCCGCCATGCAGGCCGCACTCGCCCGCCGGCGCATGGCAGTCTCCGCCGCCAGCCCCCTCAGGCCCGCCCGCATAGTCAGTCTGATTGGCACCCGCCCCGCCCCGGTTCGCGCCCGGAACCTTACGTCACTGCGCGACCAACGCAATGAACCGCTGTTCACAACCCGCCAAATTGTATCTGTGTGGCGAATCTACTGCACAGTGCTCCGTGCCTGCGATGGCGGCAGCCGGAATCCTGCCTGATATCGCCCGCGGCGCCTCGCCCTCATGGCATCTCTTTCAGGGCCGGCTCACGGAGTCGCCCGGCACGGCGGACGGCGTTGCAAACCGCTCCAGGACAAAGGCAACCGCTGCCGTCGCCACGATCGCGAACGCCAGCCGCCCGAGCAGGACTGTGGTCAGATCCGCCCCCAGGGCGACCACGACCAGCGTGTCCTCGATCAGGCTATGGGCGAAGCCCATGAAGACGCTAGCGAGGAAGATCTGACGCGGCTCGATCGGCTGCCGGCGCACCTCCGCCAGCATCAGCCCGCTGCCGTAGGAGATGCCGAGCAGCAGGCCGACCGTGGTGAAGGGCAGCGCCTCCTGGCGCAGGCCGACCAGCCGGAACAGCGGGGCGAGCGCCTTGTAGAGTGCGTCGAGCACGCCCACGATCCGGAGCAGCTCCATCACCCAGGTCAGAGCGAGCAGGATCGCGAGCATCACGACCAGCGTCTTGGCCAGCCCGAAAAAGAAGCTGATCCAGCCGCCCTCGCCCGCCGCGGGCGTCCAGACCGGGGCCATCGGCTGCGACAGCCAGCCGGTGGCGGCGAAAAGCTGGTGCAGGAGGATCGCGAAGACCATCGCCCCGGCGATGCGCAGGATCGTGGTTGCCCAGAAACTCGGCCCGGCCCGGGCGACGATGCGCTGCTCGACCGGTATGGCATGCGCCATCAGCAGCAGGCTGCAGAACACCGTCATGTCGGCGCTGCTGAGCGCCATCGTCGGCACCAGCGTGAACAGCACGATCACGCCGCCCCACATCCCGACCAGCAATCCGGTCAGCCAGGCCAGCGCCAGCTCCGGCGGCAGGCCGAAGAGCTGCATCGCCGGCGCCAGCCAGGGCGAGATCGCCTTGATGACGCCGAATTCGGTCAGGGCCTGCGTCGCCACGGCAATCGGCACCATGATCACCACCAGCTCACGGTAGACGGTCAGCGTCTCCAGCGTCTTCCGGTAAAACTGGGTTTGAAGCGGCATCGGCGGCAGTCCTCGATTGACGCCCGGACGCTAGCGTCGATGCATGCGCGGCGGTGGTCAAAATCGTCGACTTCGTGCAATTTTATTGCACGGCGATTGGAGGGGATGATCGCGATGGATCGCATCGACAGAAAGCTGCTCAACCTGCTCCAGGCCGACGCCTCGCGCACCAATGCGCAACTGGCCGACGAGGTCGGCCTCGCGCCGTCGAGCTGCCTGCGGCGGATAAGACGGCTGGAGGCGGCCGGGCTGATCCTGCGCACCGTCGCGATCCTCGATCCCGTCAAGGCGGGCAAGAATCTGAAGGTGATCATCGCCGTCGAGCTCGCCCGGCATGACGAGCCGAGCCGGCGGCGCTTCCTCGAGCTGGCGGCGCGCCAGCCGGCGGTCGTCCAGGCCTATGGCGTCACCGGCCAGACCGATGTGATGCTGATGCTGCGCGTCGCCGACATGGATGAGGTGACGGCGCTGTGCGAGCTGCTGTTCGGCGAAGACAGCAATGTGACGCGCTACTACACCATGGTCGTGAACAAGACCGCCAAGGAGACGACGGCGATCCCGCTGTGAGCATCGCCGTCGCCTCCGATCGCGACCCTACTGCAGGCGGCTCGCTGCCTCGATGGCGTCCGACATGATCGCGAGGCCCTGGTCGACCTCGGCCTCGGACACGGTCAGCGGCGGGGCGATCCGGAAGACGCCGCCCATGCCGGGCAGCTTGACGATGTTCATGCTGAGGCCGCGGCGCATCGCCTCGTCCATGATCTGCGCCCCAAGTTCGAAGCCCGCCGCCTTGGTCTTGCGGTCAGTGACGATCTCAAGCCCCAGCAACAGCCCGCGCCCGCGAACATCGCCGACGCATTCGTAGCGCTGCTGCAACGAGAGCAACCCCTGCTTCAGCCGCTCGCCACGCTCGCGCGCCTGGGCGACCAGGCCATCGCGCTCGACGACGTCAAGCACGGTGACACCGACTGCCGCCGTCAGCGGATCGGAGACATGGGTGGTGTAGAACAGGAAGCCGCGCTCATGCGCCTGCTGCTCGATCGCCTCCGTCGTCATCACCGCTGCGAGCGGCAGGCCGGAGCCGAGGGTCTTTGAGAGCGTCAGGATGTCCGGGGTCACGCCGTCGCGCTGGAAGGCGAACATATGGCCGGTGCGGCCGACGCCGGTCTGCGCCTCGTCGAGGATCAGCAGCATGCCGCGCTCCTCGCATTTGCGCTTCAGCGCGGCGAGGTAGCCTGGCGGCAATTCGAGGATGCCGCCGCTCGACAGGATCGGCTCGGCGATGAAGGCGGCGAGGCCACCCGTCGACTGCCGGTCGATCAGCTCGAAGGCATCGTCGAGCTCGGCCTGCCAGTCATTGCTGCCGTCGGCATGCTTGAAGCGCGGGCGATAGGAGTTCGGTGCGGGGATCACGAAGGAGCCGGCTGCGGCCGGCCCGTAGCCGCGACGCCCGGCGCTGTAGGTTGCGGACGCCGCCGCCCCCGTCATGCCGTGCCAGCTCTGGGCGAAGGCGACGACCTCGTGGCCGCCGGTGACCAGCTTGGCCATGCGGATCGCAGCCTCGTTCGACTCCGCCCCCGTCGTCAGCAGCTGCACGCGCGGCAGCCCGGGCGCGAGCGCCGCCAGCCGCTCCGCCAGCGTCACCACCGGGCGCGAGAGCATGCCGCTGAACAGATGCGCCACCGCCCGCATCTGCCGGTCGACGGTCGCGACGATGTCGGGATGGGTGTGGCCGAGCACGGCGCTCATCTGGCCAGAGGTGAAGTCGAGGATGCCGCGGCCATCCGCGTCGTAGACGAAGGAGCCTTCGGCCCGCTCGACGATGATCTGCTCGAAGCTCGGCCCATAGCGCGTCAGATGCGTGTTGGCGCTGGCCCAGAAGGCGGCATCGGCATTGAGCGACATCGGAATTCCTTTCGGGGGCATGCAAGCAATCGCCGTTCCAGAGCGCTATAGCCCCTTGCCACAGCAGGCAAATTGATACTTCTTCAATCGGATATAGATAAGATTGATGGCATGACCACGCTCGACCTCGCTCTGCTCAGAAACTTCGCCGTCGTGGCACGGACGGGCTCGATCAGCCTCGCTGCGGTCCAGGTCGGGCGCACGCAATCGGCGTTGAGCATGCAGATGCAGCGTCTCGAGGACATGATCGGCCAGCCGCTCCTGCACCGCAGCGGTTCGGGCGTAAGGCCGACCGCGGCGGGCCAAAAGCTTCTGACCCATGCGGAGACGCTCCTTGCCAGCCATGACGAGCTTCTCGCCGAGATGCGTGGCGCGGGCTTACGCGGCGCATTGAGCCTGGGCTGCCCGGAAGACTACTCGATCGCCTTCCTGCCCGACCTGCTGCGCGGCTTCTGTGCGCTGCACCCCGATGTCGAATTGCGCATGGTCTGCGCCCCGACCTCGGAGTTGCGGCCGTTGTTGCATCGCCGCCAGATCGAAATGGCGCTGGTTTCGCTGCCCGATGCCACAAGCCGGGAGGTGATCCGCGAGGAGCGCTTCGTCTGGGTCGCCAACGAGCCCGAGCCGCCGATCCTTGATCACCCCAGCCTGCCGCTGGCCCTCTCCGCCCCGTTGACCCTCGATTATCGCGCGGCCTGCGAGGCGATGGAGGCGGTCGGCCGGCGCTATCGCATCGCCTTCGCCAGCAACAGCCTCGCCGGTCTGATCGCCATCGCCCGCTCGGGCCATGCGATCAGCGTGCTGACCCGCACGGCCGTTCCGCCAGATCTTCATGTCGTCGAAACCGGCCTGCCGCCGCTTCCCGCGATCGGCATCGCCGTCGAGTTCGCCGACCAGCGCCCTTCCGCCGCCGCCGCGGCGCTGGGCGCTCACATTCGGGCCGAGTTGCCGCGCCTCTGACCGCCAGCCTAGGTCTGTTCGCCCAGCAGCTTCTTCATCGACGGGGCGGCGTGGAAGGCGTAGCGCTCGCGCTCGTAGAACGGGATCGCCTCGCGGCGGGCGTCGAGGAAGACTGCAGTAAGGCCGCGCGCCCGTGCATCCTCCTCGGCGAAGGCGAGCAATGCCTTGCCGATGCCGCCGCTGCGGACCCGTTCGTCGACCACGAGATCGTCAACATGCAGATGCGGCCCGCGCGCCAGCGTGTGGACCGGGCGCATGCCGAGCACGCCGACCAGCGCCCCGTCGCGAAAGGCGCCGACCAGCTCGTAGCCGGAGAAGGATTGCCGCTGCACGCGCCGCAGGAATTCCGCCTCATCGAGAGTGCCCCGCAATTGCGTGACGATCGCGAAGGCCTGTGCCCACTCGGCTGGAACCAGACGCCTGACCGCGACCATAGCTGCTCTCCCCGCGCCGTCGGCAGCACAAACCGCTGCTCTTGCTGGCGAAATTCCTATCGCTGGCAGAGCACGACCGCCATTGCGACAAGGCCATCGCTGCCATGCAGGGAAATGCGGCGATATCCTGCATACAAAATTCCGCATACACTCTTGTCGGGACGGCGGGGGCGCTCTACTCCTTGCATGCAAGAAGCAATGACAAGTGAGGGAGGAGTACGATGAAGGGTTTCCGCAAGCTCGCTTTGGCCTTGGGCGCGCTCGCCATCGGCGCGGCGCCGGCCATCGCCTTCCCGGACCGGCCGGTGCAATTGATCGTGCCCTGGGCGGCCGGCGGCGGCATGGACTCGGTGATGCGCATCTTCGCCAACGGGCTGGAGGCGGAGCTGAAGCAGCCGGTTAACGTCGTCAATCGCACCGGCGGCGGTGGCATCACCGGCCATAGCGCGATCGCGAATGCGGCGCCGGACGGCTACACCATCGGCGGCGCCAGCCCGGAGATCTCCTTCTTCAAGTCGCTCGGCCTCGGCGATCTCACGCCGGAGTCGATGGACCTGTTCTCGCGGGTCTCGCTGATCCCGGCCGGCATCACCGTCAAGGCCGACAGCCCATGGAAAACCGCAGCCGACTATCTGAAAGCCGTGAAGGACAGCCCGAAAGGCTCGATCATGGCGTCAGGCACCGGCGTCGGCGGCTCCTGGCACATCGCCTCGGGCGGCATCCTGAAGGCCGCGGGCATCGCCCCCGACGCCGTGCGCTGGGTGCCGAGCAATGGCGGCGCCCCAGCCTTGCAGGATCTCGTCGCCGGCGGCCTCCAGGTCTTCACCGGCTCGCCGATCGAGGCCAAGGCGATGCTGGAAGCGGGCCGCGTGCGCACCATCCTGCTGATGACCGAGGAGCGCCATCCGAACTTCCCGGACGTGCCGAGCGCCAAGGAGGCCGGGCTCGACTGGACCTATCAGAACTGGTTCGCCCTCGCCGCGCCCAAAGGCATTCCGGCCGACCGGCGCAAGATCCTGTTCGACGCCGCCCAGCGCACCATGGCGCGCGAGGACGTCCGCAAGGGCATGGCCGAGCGCGGCATCACCCCGGTCTGGGACAAGCCGGAGGAGTTCGCCGCCTATGTGAAAGCCTTCACCGAGCGCGGCAACGGCGTGCTGAAGGAACTCGGGCTGACCAAGAACTGATGGAGAAGCGCGCGGCGGACACCCGCCGCGCCCTTACATCCTGAACACGCCGAAGCGCGTCTCCGGCACCTCGGCGTTGAGGCAAGCGGAGAAGGCGAGCGCCAGCACGCGGCGCGTCTCGGAGGGCAGGATGATGCCGTCGTCCCAGAGCCGGGCAGTGGCGTAATAGGGCGAGCCCTCGGATTCGATCTTGTCGCGGATCGGCGCCTTGAAGGCCTCGGCATCCTGCGCCGTCCAGGGCTTGCCCTCCGCTTCGAGATTGTCGCCGCGCACGGTCGCGAGCACGCTCGCGGCCTGCTCGGCCCCCATCACCGAGACCTTCGAATTCGGCCAGGCGAACAGGAAGCGTGGGCTGTAGGCACGCCCGCACATGCCGTAATTGCCGGCGCCGAACGAGCCGCCGACCAGCACGGTGATCTTCGGCACTCGCGCCGAGGCGACCGCCGTCACCAGCTTGGCACCGTCCTTGGCGATGCCGCGCGTCTCGGCCTCGCGCCCGACCATGAAGCCGGTGATGTTCTGCAGGAAGAGCAGCGGGATGCGGCGCTGGCAGCAGAGCTCGATGAAATGTGCGCCCTTGAGCGCGCTCTCCGAGAACAGGATGCCGTTATTGCCGATGATGCCGACCGGGATGCCGTGGATGCGGGCAAAGCCGGTGACCAGGGTCGAGCCATAGAGCGGCTTGAATTCGTCGAGCTGCGAGCCGTCGACCAGCCGGGCGATGACCTCGCGGATGTCGTACTGCTTCTTGAGGTCGGTCGGCACGACGGCGTCGAGCTCGTCGGCGCCGTAGAGTGGCTCGACCACCTCGGCGATGTCGATGTCCGGCCGCTTGACGCTGTTGAAATTGCTGGCGATGCGCCGCGCGATCGCGAGCGCATGGGTGTCGTCGCCAGCGTAATGGTCAGCAACGCCCGAGAGCCGGGCATGGACATCGGCGCCGCCGAGATCCTCGGCCGAGACCACCTCGCCGGTGGCAGCCTTCACCAAAGGCGGGCCACCGAGGAAGATCGTGCCCTGGTTCCTGACGATCACGGTCTCGTCCGACATCGCCGGCACATAGGCGCCGCCGGCGGTGCAGGAGCCCATCACCACCGCGACCTGTGGGATGCCGAGGCCGGACAAGGTCGCCTGGTTGTAGAAGATCCGGCCGAAATGCTCGCGATCGGGGAAGACCTCGGTCTGGTGCGGCAGGTTGGCGCCGCCCGAATCGACCAGGTAGATGCAGGGCAGCTTGTTCTCGCGCGCGATCTCCTGGGCGCGCAGATGCTTCTTCACCGTCATCGGGTAATAGGTGCCGCCCTTGATGGTTGCGTCGTTGCAGACGACCATCACCTCGCGTCCGGCCACTCGGCCGATTCCGGCGATCATGCCGGCGCCGTGCACGTCCTTGTCGTACATGTCGAAGGCGGCGAGCGAGCCGACCTCGAGGAAGGCCGAGCCGGGATCGAGCAGGCGCAGCACGCGCTCACGCGGCAGGAGCTTGCCGCGCGCCGTGTGGCGCTCGCGCGAGCGGGCATTGCCGCCGAGCGCGGCGGTGGCGCGGCGCTCCAGCAGCTGATCGCGCAGCGTGCTCCAGGCCGCGACATTGGTGCGCGCCTCGGCCGAGTTGAGATCGACCTTGCTCTCGATGACCGCCACGGCGCGCTCCCTCACGACACTTGTCTGCTCGGGTTATGGCGCGCCGGGCGCAAAAGGCAAACAGGCGACGGCGCGCAGATGCGCCGTGCGTGAATTTGGCGAGCGCTACTCGCGCATGCGCTTGACCGAGCCGGTCACGGTCGGAGCCGCGAAGGCGCCGACCGCACCACCCGCGACGGCGCCGATCGGCCCACCGATGATCGCGCCGGTGCCCGCGCCGGCAGCAGCGCCAGCGATGCGCTCCTCGGTGGTCGAGCAGGCTGAAAGCAGAGCTGCCAGGCAGCCCGCGAAGATGAGCCTCGTCATCATCGTCCCCATGGTTGATGTCACGGGGCAAGCATCCGGGCGGATGGTCAACGCAAGGTAAACGTCAGGAAACGGCGACCGTCGGGCCGAAAATCTGCTCGAACTGCGCCTTCAGCGCGCTGTCGATCTCGGGCATCGTCACTGGCAGGCCGAGATCGACCAGCGAGGTCACGCCCTGGTCGGAGACGCCGCAGGGCACGATTCCGTCGAAATGCGCCAGCTCCGGCTCGACATTGAGCGAGATGCCATGAAACGAGACCCAGCGCCGGACGCGGATGCCGAGCGCAGCGATCTTGTCTTCGGCATTCGCTCCCTTCTCCGGCCGGCGCACCCAGACGCCGACGCGCTCCTCGCGCCGCTCGCCGCGGATGTTGAAGGCTCCGAGCGTGCCGATCAGCCAGGCTTCCAGCGCCGAGACGAAGCGGCGCAGATCCGGCTCGCGCCGCTTCAGGTCGAGCATGACATAGGCGACGCGTTGGCCGGGACCGTGATAGGTGAACTGCCCGCCCCGCCCAGTGCGATGCACCGGAAAGCGCTCCGGCGTCAGCAGATCCTCATCTTTGGCCGAGGTGCCGGCGGTATAGAGCGCTGGGTGCTCGACCAGCCAGACGCGCTCGCGCGCCTTGCCGTCGGCGATCAGCGCGGCGCGGGCCTCCATCTCGGCGACGGCGGCCTCGTAGCCGACCGGTTCGTCGGCGATCACCCATTCGACCGGCTCCGAACCCGCCTCCGGCAGGAACGAGACCGAAAGCGCCTCGCGCGTCTTCACCTTGCCTTAACCCTGTCCGTTCAACTCTTGGAAACCGGTGCCGCGCCCGTTTCGCTTCGCCGCTGCTCATGCGCCGGTTTGCGCGCCGCTGGCAAGTTCGTGGAATTGTTTTCAGGTAAGTCTGCGGAGGCAGGTTTTGAAGGCCGATCTCGACAACGTCGCGGTAGAGCTCACGGTGGTGCTCGGCTCGGCGCAGATGCCGATCTACAAGCTGCTGCGCATGGGCCGCGGCGCGATCATCGAGCTCAATGCGACCGAGAACGACGAGGTCCAGATTCTCGCCAACAACCACCCCTTCGCCAAGGGCCATGTCGTCGTCGCCGGCACCCGAATCTCGGTCGAGATCACCGAGATGCTGATGCGGCCGACCGTCTACTCGCTCGAAACCGTCGCCGACGCCGCCTGAGCGGCCCCTTCCCACAGCCCTGACGATTTTCCTGATCGCGGCTCTTGTAGCCGGGAACCTGATTTGCTAGACCCGCGCCGCTCCAAGAGTTCACCGCCACAGCGCGGCGCCCTTGGAGCCGCTGCGGTCATGGCGGAATTGGTAGACGCACTACCTTGAGGTGGTAGCGGGGAGACCCGTGGAGGTTCGAGTCCTCTTGACCGCACCAGTTTAGGACGAAGGTCCGTGAAACGGCGATCCGCGAGGATCGCCGTTTTTCGTTGCGATTGCATCGAATTGGCTTGTGGCGCGTTGCCATGAAGCCGGGGCGCTGACACAAGAGCGCAGCGTCTCCGGTCGCGAATCCCCTGCCCCCGAAGCCCCTGCCCTCGAATCGCGGAGCGACCCATGGTGGAAGCCGAGCCCGCTGCCGGCGAGACGCTGGAGCGCAAGGTCCGCGACGAGGACGGCGCGATCGACGCCGGCTTTGTCGAGCAGGTCTCGCAGGCCGTCCTGCTCTCCGACGTCACCACGCTGCGCGAACTCGTCGCGGAACTCCACGAAGCCGATCTCGGCGACCTGATCGAGGCGCTCGATGCCGAGGAGCGGCCGAAGCTGATCTCGCTGCTCGGCGGCGATTTCGACTTCACCGCGCTGACCGAGGTCGACGACGCCGTCCGCGAGGAGATTCTCGAGGAGCTCTCGCCGGAGACGGTCGCCGAGGGCGTGCGCGATCTCGACACCGACGACGCGGTCTACATCCTCGAGGACCTCGACGAGGCCGACAAGCGCGAGATCCTCGACAAGCTGACGCCGGCCGAGCGGACTGTGCTGCAGCAGGGCCTCGACTATCCCGAGGGCTCGGCCGGGCGGCGCATGCAGCCCGAGGTGATCGCGGTCCCTCCGTTCTGGACGGTCGGCCACACCATCGACTTCCTGCGCGACACCGAGGACCTGCCCGAGCGCTTCTTCGAGATCTTCGTCGCCGACCCGAGCCATCATTTCGTCGGCACGGTCAGGCTCGACCGGCTGCTGCGCACCAAGCGCCCGGTCAGTGTCGTCGATCTCGTTGAGGACGACCGCCGCGTCGTGCAGGCAACCGATGACGTCGAGGACGTGGCGCGCATGTTCCAGCGCTACAACCTCGTCGCCGCGCCGGTCGTCGATTCCGCCGGCAGGCTGGTCGGCGTCATGACGATCGACGACATCGTCGACGTGATCGAGGAAGCCGGCGATGACGACGTCAAGCAGCTCGCCGGCGTCGATGCCGAAGAAGAGATTTCGGATTCGGTGCGCCAGGTCGCACTCGGCCGCTTCCGCTGGCGCTTCATCAGCCTGATCGCCGCCTTCCTCAGCGCCTCCGTCATGGCGATGTTCGAGGAGCAGCTCGGCAAGCTCGTCGCGCTCGCCGTGCTGGCGCCGATCGTCGCCAGCCAGGGCGGCAATGCCGCAACGCAGACGATGACGGTCGCGGTGCGCGCGCTCGGCACCGGCGAACTCGGCGGCTGGAACATGGGCCGCTTCTTCCGGCGCGAGATGATCGTCGGCGTGCTCAACGGCGTCGCCTTCGCGCTGATCACCGCGCTCGTCGCCGGCTTCTGGTTCGCCAATCCGATGCTCGGCGCGGTAATCGGCCTCGCCATGGTCGCGACCCTGATCATCGCTGCGCTTGCCGGCGTCGCTGTGCCGCTGACGCTCGAGAAGGCCGGCATCGACCCGGCGATCTCGTCCGGCACCTTCGTAACCACCATCACCGACGTGGTCGGCTTCTTCTCCTTCCTCGGCATCGCGACATTGCTGCTACGCCTCGCCTAGACGCAGCTCGAACGAAAACGCTCTCAATCTCAAAGCGACAGCCACGAAAAAACCGGTAACGTAAACCGGGCGTCAAGCTTTCTCCGCAATTGTCCGGGAAATGACCGCCCGCCGCATGAAAACCCTTTCCCTGGCCCCTTTCGCGCTGCTCGCCGCCCTGACGGCCTTGGGCGGCTGCGTCGCTTTGGACAACTACCCGTCCAAGGGCGATGCCCGCCCGCATCCGGGCGTCGAGGCTGCCAGGCGCTATCCGATCCAGGGCATCGACATCTCGCGCTGGCAGGGCGAGATCGACTGGGCCTCGGTCAAGGCCGCCGGCACCCGCTTCGTCTACATCAAGGCGACCGAGGGCGGCGACCATATCGATCCGGCCTTCCTGAAGAACTGGGAAGGCGCCCGGCGCGCCGGCATCCCGCGCGGCGCCTATCATTTCGTCTACTGGTGCCGCCCAGCGCATGAGCAGGCGGTCTGGTTCAAGCAGCACATCCCGAACGATCCCGAGGCGCTGCCGCCGGTGCTCGACCTCGAATGGAACGGCCACTCCAAGACCTGCCCGAAGAAGGTCGAGCGCTCGCTGGCGCTGGAGAAGATCCGGCTGATGCTGACCGAACTCGAGCAGCTCACCGGCAAGAAGCCGGTGATCTACACCGACATCACCTTCCACAAGGACATTCTGGAAGGCGAGTTCAACGACTATCCCTACTGGATCCGCTCGACCGCGGCCAAGCCCGAGGTCCGCTACAACAACCGTCCCTGGGCCTTCTGGCAGTTCACCACCACCGGCCGCATCCCCGGCATCAAGGGCGATGTTGACCGCAACGCCTTCTATGGCAATGAGGGCGAGTTCACCGGCTGGCGCGAGGGCCGCTTCGACATCGGCACGAGGACCTGGACCCGCGAGCGCAAGGTGCCGCCACAGCCGGCTCCCGGGCCGGAGCATACGCCGGTAGCGACCATGCCGGGCGCCAGCAGGACGGTGGCCGCAGCTGCCTTCCAGCCGGCACCGCTCGGTGAGGTCGTCGAGGACGAGCCGGCAGCGGACTAACTCCGTTTCGGGGCCGCATAGAAACCCCGCAAGCACGACCACATCCCGGCGGCCTTACAGGCAGCTGTGCTAGCTCGCCCGGCTCGCCTGAGGATGTGACGAAGCGATCAGATCGCAGTGAATCTGGAGGCTTTCCGTCTCATTCCGATGGATATGAAAGCCGCATTCCCTCAGCGCGTTCTTCACGATGGCTACGAAGGGCTGATATTGTCTGACGGCATTTTCTTGCCAGGCCCTCGGAGTGAAAACGCCGAGGCGGAGGAATCTCAGCCTTCTGCCGTTGATTCTGATCGAAACATCGACATGCGTTCCATCGACGTCGTGACCGTTCGCGCCAAAGATCTCGGGAATCTCGGCCCGGCGCTTGGAATACATGGCGCGAAAAAGACCTACTCCCAGTCCACGGAATAGCTTTCTGAGATGACCGAGCTTTGCGTGGGGCGCCTCATACCCTCGCGTGAGGATCAGCCGGACCTGCGCTGGAAGCTTGGCTTGAACGTCCAGCAACTGCCTGAAAGCGCGCTCATCGACATTCACCTCTGATGACGGCCAGCGCGGGCTGATCTCTATGCCCCGCTCCTCTCCTCGAGGCAGCGTCAGCATGGTGTGTCCGACAGGGGCTTCGGCAATCTGTTTCATCAGGACCGCTTCATCGACGCCCGCGACAGACCGAGCCCGGCAAAGTAGACCGCCGCCACCGTCAGCACCACCTTGGTCGCAACGCCCGGCACCATCCCTTGCCAGAGCGTCGCCGCTGCGGCGAACGCCCACAGCACCAGCATCGCCATCGTCAGCCCGCGCCAGCGCCGCACGCGCACCGGGTGCACGAACACGACCGGCAGGAACATCAGCACGGTGGCGACAAGGATGATCGCCAGCGCCAGCCAGGAAGGCGGCGCGAAGGCGACGATGTAGAACACGACGATGTTCCAGACCGCCGGGAAGCCGCGGAACCACCAGTCATCGGTCTTCATGGCGGTGTCGGCGAAATAGAGCGCGCTCGCCAGCGTCAGGACGAGACCTGCGATCACGCCATAGGGCTCGCCCATCACCTCCGGACGCAGCAGCATCGCCGCCGGCACGAAGACATAGGTGACGAAGTCGACGACGAGGTCGAGCTGCGCGCCATCATATCGCGTCGCCCGCTCCGTCACGGCGAAGTGCCGCGCCAGCGGCCCGTCGATCGCATCGACCACCAGGGCGACGCCCAGCCAGGCGAAGGCCTCCGTCAGGTCACCGGCGAACACCGCCCGCAAGGCGAGGAATCCGAGCGCGGCCCCGAGCGCCGTCAGCACATGGACGCCATAGGCCAGGACCCGGCTGCCCTGGCTCCTGTCTTCGCCCTCCTGACCGTCCATCGCCAGCCTCCCGCCGGTTAACCAAGTCTGAAGCCGGTCGCTCGAATGCTAACCACCTCTTAACCCGGCGGCCGCCTATCCTTTTCTCGCGAACAGGAGACAAGCATGGCGCGGCGCGCTGAGACCAGTCCAGAAGCGCGGCCGGCCCACAAGCTTCGCTTACGCCTTGCCGTGCTGTCGGTGCTTGGCGCGCTTTGCGCCGAGCCGGCGCTCGCGCTCTATCCCAAGAAGGGCGACACCGATCCCCATGCCGGCGTGCGCGACGCGCGCCGCCGCGTCATCCAGGGCATCGACGTCTCGCGCTGGCAGGACGATATCGACTGGCAGAAGGTCAAGGACGCCGGCACCCGCTTCGCCTTCATCAAGGCGACCGAGGGCGGCGACCATCTCGACCCGATGTTCCGCAAGAACTGGGCCGAGGCGAAGAGGGCCGGCGTGCCGCGCGGCGCCTACCATTTCGTCTATTGGTGCCGGCCGGCCAAGGACCAGGTCCGCTGGTTCAAGCGCAATGTCCCGCGTGACCCGGACGCCCTGCCGCCAGTGCTCGACGTCGAATGGAATGGCGAATCCAGCAAGTGCGGCAAGAAGATCCCGCGCGAAAAGGCGCTCGCCAAGATCCGCGAGATGCTGAAGGGCCTGCAGGAGCACACCGGCAAGAAGCCGATCATCTATACCGACATCACCTTCCACGAGGATGTGCTGGAAGGCGAGTTCAACGACCATCCCTACTGGCTGCGCTCGACGGCCGCTCCGCTGCACCACCGCTATGAGCGCAAGCAATGGGAGTTCTGGCAGTTCACCACCACCGGCCGCGTGCCCGGCATCGGCGGCGACGTCGACCGCAACGCCTTCTTCGGCAGCGAGCACGAGTTCGCCGCCTGGCGCGACGGCCGGTTCGACATCGGCGCACGCAAATGGCGAGGCGACGAGCCCAAGGTTGCGACCACGCCCAAGCCGCCCGCCAGCCCTGCCGGCCTGCGCACACCGAAAGCGGCTGGCGGAACGCCGTTGAAATTCCTGCCGCCTGGCAAGATTCCGCGCGCAGCTTCCCGCGACGCCACGACGACAGGTTCGCTGGCAAAACGCGATGACGACTGACAAGGCCAGCTTGCGACGCAAGGGCATAGACTTGTGGCAAGCCAAGTCATTAGACAAAAGTCGTACAACTAAGCTTATCTAAGAGAAACGAAGACATACAGAGACCAAAAGAATACGCTCGGCGTCATCAGACTGTCGGCAACACCGCTCAGCTTCCTCCGCATCTCAACCGAGTTGTGGGGACGCCGCGATGAGCACCATCACGCTGGATCAGGACAAGAGCCTCGAGCCCGGGGCCGGAAAACCGAAGCTCGACGCGCCGAGCGGGGTGATCGCTGGCCTGATCTTTGTCGCGATCATGACCGCCGGCCTCGCCTACACCGTCTGGTCGCTCTACCAGGACATCAGCGGCGCGGGGATGCCGGCAACGACCTGGCTGCCCTTCATCCTGCTCGGCGTCGCGCTGCTGATCGCCCTCGGCTTCGAATTCGTCAACGGCTTCCACGACACCGCCAACGCGGTCGCGACCGTGATCTACACCCATGCCATGCCGGCGCAGGTCGCGGTGGTCTGGTCGGGCTTCTTCAACTTCCTCGGCGTGCTGCTCGCCTCGGGCGCCGTCGCCTTCGGCATCATCTCGCTGCTGCCGGTCGAGCTCATCCTGAACGTCGGCTCGAGCGCCGGCTTCGCCATGGTCTTCGCCCTGCTGATCGCCGCGATCATCTGGAATCTCGGCACCTGGGCGCTCGGCCTGCCGGCTTCGTCCTCGCATACGCTGATCGGCTCGATCATCGGCGTCGGCCTCGCCAACCAGCTGTTCTTCACCGACAGCAAGACCGCCGGCGTCGACTGGTCGAAGGCGATCGAGATCGGCTGGTCGCTGCTGCTCTCACCGCTGTTCGGCTTCTGCGCCGCCGCTTTGCTGTTCCTGACGCTCAAGGTCCTGGTGAAGAACCCGGAGCTCTATGCCGAGCCGAAGGGCAACCAGCCGCCGCCGACCTGGATCCGCGGCCTGCTGATCGCCACCTGCACCGGCGTCTCCTTTGCCCATGGCTCGAATGACGGCCAGAAGGGCATGGGCCTGATCATGCTGATCCTGATCGGCTGCGCCCCGACCGCCTATGCGCTCAACCGCGCCATTCCGACCAGCGAGATCGCCATTGTCCGGACCCAGGCGGTCGCGGCCGGCGAGGTCTTCGAGAAGAAGGGCTTCGGCTACAACATCATCGGCAACCCGCGCAGCAACGTCACCAACTACATCAACGCGAGGAAGCTCGACGACGCCACCTTCCCGGCGCTGGCACTGCTGAACAAGGACATCGTCAAGGAGATCGAGGCACTCGAAGGCGGCATCGCCAAGATGCCGGCCGAGGCGGTGAGCAACATCCGCAACGACATGTACCTCGCCTCGGAAGCGCTCAACCGCATCTTCAAGAACGAGGCCAAGGAAGAGAAGGTCTTCGACGACGCCGACCGCAAGGTGCTGAAGAAGTACAAGGAATCGCTCGACAACACGACCAAGTTCATCCCCTTCTGGGTCAAGGTCGCGGTCGCCATCGCGCTCGGCCTCGGCACCATGGTCGGCTGGAAGCGCATCGTCGTCACCGTCGGCGAGAAGATCGGCAAGCAGCATCTGACCTATGCTCAGGGCGCCTCGGCCGAGCTGGTAGCAGCCGCCACCATCGGGGCCGCCGACGTACTCGGCCTGCCGGTCTCGACCACCCACGTCCTGTCCTCCGGCGTCGCCGGCACCATGGCGGCGAACAGGTCGGGCCTGCAGATGTCGACCGTGCGCAACATGCTGATGGCCTGGGTGCTGACCCTGCCCTGCGCCATCGCGCTCTCGGGCACCCTGTTCATCCTCTTCCGCCAGATCTTCTGAGCACGACGCCTGCTCGGCGGCGCGGCCTTTCGCGCCGCCGATGCGGTATGAGATCGACAGCCGCAGAAGCGGTTGCGCAATATCGCGCGAGGCGATAATCCGCCCGGCATCATCGGCGGCGCGAGCTCGGTCCAGCCGGGCAGAAGCGAGGCTTCTGGCATGACCTTGCGCACCGACGCCCGCACATCCCAAAGGCCTGACCTCCATTCGCAGACCGGCATCGTCTGGGCCTATCGCTTCGCAGCGGATGGCACGCCTACGCTCATGCCGCGCGACGAAGTACCGACGCTGGCGCCGGAGCAGGGCTTCGTCTGGCTGCATCTCGACCTCGTCCACACCAGGGCGCAGGCCTGGATCGACGAGCGCAAGGAATTGCCGCCGGCGGCGCGCGAGCTCCTGCTCTCGCGCGAGACGCATCAGCGGCTCGACCATTCCGCCAGCCTGGTCTGGGGCATCGCCCATGACCTCACCCGCGACATCGTCGACCGCACCGACAACGTCGGCACCCTCGCCTGGGCGGTCGGCGAGCGTTTCCTGCTGACCGGCCGGCGCGAGGCGCTGCAATCGGTCCGCAAGGCCGTCGAGGCCCTCAATGCCGGCGAGCCGATCGGCTCCCCGGCCGAGTTGTTCGAGCACCTCATCGAATATCTGATCGACGACGTCACCGACGCGGTGGTGCGGCTCTCCGACGAGACCGACAGCATCGAGGATCAGATCCTGCTCGACAGGCTGGAGGACGGCCCGCAGCGCGTCGGCGCCGTCCGCCGCACCGCCGTGCAATTGCACCGTCAGCTCGCCGGCCTGCACCTGCTGTTCCGGCGCTTCGCCGAAACGCCCTCGGGGCGCTCGGCACCGGAAGCAGTGCGGGCCAGCGCGCTGCGGCTGCTGTTGCGGGTCGACACGCTGCGCCAGGACATCCAGTCGGTGCAGGACCGGGCCCGCCTGCTCCAGGACGAGATCGCCGTGCGCTCGGCCAACCAGACCAACCGACAGCTTTACACGCTCTCGATCCTGACGGCGCTGTTCCTGCCGGCGACCTTCATCACCGGACTGTTCGGCATCAATGTGAAGGGCCTGCCCTGGGTCGAGTCGGAGGTCGGCGCGGCGCTGGTCGCCCTCGCCTGCCTCGCCGCCTCGATGCTGACCCTGTTCCTGCTGCGCCGGCGCGGCGTGATCGGGCGCTAGCGACGAAGGGGGAACTAGGCGGCCGCGACAATCTCAAAGGCTAGTGGTCGTGGCGGCTGCCCGCCATTGCAGAGCGATGCGGGACAGGAGGATATCGCCACTGCCAGGTCCATCTCCGCTCTGAACGTGATGGCCGCGCCGGCGCGCGAGGGCGGCGGCCTGAAGCTCAACCTGCCATCAGCGGCAATGTCGGCGCACATGAAGATGTTGAACGCCGTAGGCGGCGGGCCGGGATCGAGCCCCAGGCTGCGCAGGGCATTGCCCAGATTGTCGGCGCAGTTTGGATGCTCATCCAGACCATACTGGAGCTGATACATCTCAGCCGTGCAGGCGGCGTAGAGAAAATCATGCCGGCCGACATCGTCGGCAACGATCGTGAGCATCCTTCGGCTGCGGTCGGACCACAAGACATCGCCGGTCGAAAGCAGAACCTTGCCTTGATAGTCGAAGGTTCGGCCGTTCGAGAGACGTTCGGTCCCGTCGGCGGAGAGTGCGAAAACGTCTCCCGACTGGCCTCCCTGAGGGTCGATCACGCGCAATATCTCGCCTTGACGCAAGCGCACGCCGACAGCGCTGGCCGCGGGTATGATCTGGCGCTCGGGCATGGCTACTCCAACTCTCGCGGAACCAGGTTGGGATCCGACCGCCATGTTAGCGATCGGCGCAGAACCATCTACCGCTTCGCGCCCGCTGATCTGGCGGGCAACCGTACCATGGCGGGCCCCGTCTCTCGCTGATGCAGATTGATTGCAGTCGTCGAGCGTCAAACCTGCGCCAGCAGGACCTCGACCAGCGCCTCCGGATTAAGCCGCGCGACGTTGTGTCCGCAATCGAAGGCAAAGGTCGACCACTCAGGATCGCGGCTCAAGCGTTCATGGAGGTCGCGGAACGGGCTTCCCTCCCATCCGAACGCGCCGATGAAGGTCTTGCGCGGCACCTCGCGCCAGCGTCCGCTGAGAGTGATCGCTTGCAGAAACGTCCCGATCGGATGCGGCCGGCAGCGCGGGTCGAGATGGGCAGGCGGCGCGCAGGTCAGCCCGCCGGCCTTCGCTCCCTCGATGAAGACATCCCGGAAGCGCGGCGTCGTCAGCGACCAGAGAGAGTCGCCGTCATCAGGCACATAGGCGTCGACATAGACCAGGGCCCGGATCTGCGACGGCACGGCATCGGCCGCACCGCTCACGACCATTCCGCCATAGGACTGCCCGACAAGGACCACCTCGTCGCGCTGCGCCCTCGCGACAGCGACAACCTCGCTGATATGGGTTTCGAGATTGGCCGTCGGGGCAGGCTCGTCAGCGAGCCCGGACAGCGTGATCGGCAATGCGGTGTGCCCTTGCGCAGCGAGCAGATCGGCCACCTTCTGGTAGACCCAGCCGCCCTGCCAACCGCCGGGTATCAGGATAAAGCTGGCCATCGCGATCATCCCTGGCTTCGACGTCCGCGGACTTTCAGCACCTTTTGGCCAACATCAAGACCACGACGCTGGTCCGCGAAGGAGGCTCACCTCCACGCGGCTCCTGACCGATCCTGACCCGCCGCGGTTCAGGCTATGCTGAGAACTCTGGGATGGAGATTGCTGGCGTGGCGAAACTCGTCTTCGGAATGAACCTGTCCCTCGACGGCTATGTCGATCACGAGGCTTTTGCGCCTGATGCCACGCTCTTCCATCACTGGATCGAGCACGTGCACGGCCTGACGGGCAGTGTCTACGGTCGCCGCATGTACGAGATCATGCGCTATTGGGACGAAGACCATCCCGAGTGGACGCCTGATCGGCGCGATTTCGCGGCGGCCTGGCGGAGCCTGCAAAAATGGGTCGTGTCGCGCTCGCTGAAGTCCGTCGGCCCCAACGCCACGCTTGTCGCGGATGAGCTGGAGACGACGATCCGCCGGCTGAAAGACGAGCTGACCGGCGAGATTTCGGTTTCCGGACCAGAGCTGGCGCAAAGCCTGACCGAGCTTGGCCTTGTCGACGAGTATCGCCTCTACCTCCACCCTGTCGTGCTCGGCCGCGGCACGCCGTTCTTCGCCGGTCCCCGGCCACCGCTCCGTTTCGTCGCCAGCGACCGGATCGGCGCGGACGTGATCAGGCTGACATACGTTCCAGCCTGATCGCACAACCTTGGCCTGCTCCGTTTTCAGAACCGCATCTCGACCCTGCCCTTGAGGGCGTGATCGCGTGAGCGCTCGCCGATGGCGGCGGAGTAGGTCAAGCCGAGCGCGGTGGCCTGCGAGATGCGCCAGTCGAGCCCGGCCTCGGCGGTGAGGGCGTTGCGGTCGATCGGGGCGGCGAACACCACGGCCGGGCTGGTGCCGAGAGCGAAGGCCGTGCGGGCCTGCGGGGTCAGCTCGCCGAAACCATGGCGCCAACCGAGCATGGCGCGGGCGAACAGCGGCATCGTCCCGATTTGCGCCTCGGCGCGCAGGCCGAGCGTGGTGAAGCCGAGCGTCTGGTCGGA